>JAIYCW010000029.1 GCA_027487815.1 Burkholderiales bacterium | reverse complement strand
TCGACCATGGTGCCTTCATCGACATACGCTCCGATATTCACATAGGACGGCATAAGCACGACATTGCGGGCCAAGTAGCTGCCGCGCCGTGCCACCGCAGGCGGAACCACGCGAAAGCCACCGGCCGCGAATTGCTCAGGGGTATAGCCGGAAAACTTGGTAGGGACCTTGTCAAAAAACTGCAGGCCACCTTGGGCAGGATCGCCCGCAAACATCGGCTGGTTATCCGCCAGGCGAAACGATAACAACACAGCCTTTTTGATCCACTGGTGCACGACCCACTGGCCGGTGGTCTTTTCAGCGACTCGCAAGCGTCCGGCATCCAGCTCCTGGAGCACATGCTCGACCGCCTGGCGTACCTCGATAGGGCTGGAGGCCGGGGATAAGCTGGCGCGGTTCTCCCAGGCAGCGTTAAGGGTGGCAATCAGGGCGTCGTTGGGGGCTTGGTTTTGCACAGCGGGTCCAGTGTAGTCAATGAGAAGAAAAGAAGTGAGCCGATATCAGTGAAATCAGGTGTTTTATGGTGTGGTGGTTATCTTTTTGCGAACTGTTCGATCAAACGATTGGCGCCTAAAACGCAAGTATCCGCAGGCTCCACCAGGGCGATGCGAACAAAACCCGCGCCCGGCGACTGCCCACTTGAATTCGGGCGGGCAAGCAGGGATCCGGGCAATAAAGCGACATTGCAATGGGCAATCGCCTCGCGAATGAACCACTGGTCAACTGCGCTGCGATCCGCATGCCTGGCAATTTCGGGACGCAGCCTGCCCCAAAGATAAAACCCGGCTTCCGGGGCCTCCACTTCTAGAAGCTTCGAGAAAAGCGGGGTCAAGGCAGCAAATTTTTCCCTGTAAAGCCGACGGTTATCCTGCACATGAAGCTCGTCATTCCAGGCAGCAATCGATGCCGCCTGAACCGCAGGGCTCATCGCGCTGCCGTGATAAGTGCGGTACAGCAGGAAGTCCTTGAGTAAATTTGCATCACCCGCTACATAACCCGAGCGCAAACCCGGCACACTCGAGCGCTTGGACAAGCTGCCAAAGGCCACCAGGTTTTTGTAGTCAGGGCGGCCGAGCAGTTGGGCAGCCTGCAGCGCGCCCAACGGAGGATGGGCCTCGTCGTGGTAGATCTCGCTGTAGCACTCGTCGGCTGCGATGACAAATCCGTAGCGGTCTGCGAGCTCGAACAGAAATTGCCATTCAGAAAGCGGCATCACTGCGCCGGTTGGATTGCCGGGTGAGCACACAAAAACCATCGCGCATTTCGCCCAAACCTCGGCTGGCACCGCAGCCCAGTCACAACGAAATCCCTGCTCAGGCGATTGATCCACATAGTAGGGGCGGGCGCCTGCAAGGAGAGCTGCGCCCTCGTAGATTTGATAAAACGGGTTTGGACTGACCACCCAGGCGCTGGCCTGCGGATCAATCACAGTTTGCGCCAGCGCAAACAACGCTTCCCGGGATCCATTTACCGGCAACACATGAAGCGCGGGATCAAGCACTTCAAGTTGGAACCTGCGCCTAAGCCATTGAGCGATGGCTTCACGCAGCGCAGGTGTTCCAGCAGTGGCGGGATAGACCGATAACCCCGATGGGGTGGCCTGAGCGCTTTGCGCGAGCGCAGCGGTAATGAAGGGCGGGGTAGCATGCTTTGGCTCGCCAATCGACAGATTCACCGCAGGCAATCCCGCCGGCATGACGTCAGCCAATAGCGACCGCAACTGCTCAAAGGGATAGGGCTGCAGTTGGCGCAGGCGTGAGTTCATGGCCTAGGCGCCACGTGCCATGGGTGAGTTTCCGGTCTGTGGTGCAGTCAATCCGATGTCGACTTTGGGTGCGGGCTTCCAGCCTTTTTTCTGATGCTCCACGATGACGTCGGTGTAGATACCGCCTCGCACATACCACTTGGCCACGATTCGGCAATAGCGCGGCGCGATTGCCTTGATCACATCATTCATGATGCGGTTGGTTACCGCCTCATGAAACTCGCCCCGGTCACGAAAGCTCCACATGTAGAGCTTGAGGCTTTTGAGTTCGATGTTTTTCTTGTCGGCAATCACATCAATGATGAAGGTGGCAAAGTCAGGTTGCCCGGTCAGTGGACAGAGGCAGGTGAACTCTGGAATTTCGAAATGAATCAGGTAATCCCGCTCGGGAGCGGGGTTCGGAAACGTATCGAGTTTTTGGGTCGGTTGTGTAGTCATGGGGTGGTATTATAAAAGGCTGGCCGCAAGAGCGGCTTTTTTGCTTCTTTGATGGAATGTCGTGCGTCTCAAGCAACTCAAACTGGCAGGGTTCAAGTCCTTCGTCGATCCCACCTCATTTGATGTCCCCAGCCAGTTGGTCGGAGTGGTGGGGCCCAACGGTTGCGGTAAGTCCAATGTGATGGATGCTGTGCGCTGGGTGTTGGGTGAATCCCGGGCCTCGGAGCTGCGCGGCGAATCAATGCAGGATGTGATTTTTAATGGGTCGTCCGAGCGCAAGCCCGCCGCCCGGGCTTCGGTTGAGCTGATTTTTGACAACTCGCTCGGCCGTATTGGCGGATCTTGGGGGCAATACGCTGAAATTTCGGTCAAGCGCACTTTAAGCCGCGATGGTCAATCGGCCTATCTGATCAACAACCAGATTGTGCGGCGCAAGGATGTTCATGATCTTTTCATGGGCACTGGTCTGGGGCCACGGGCTTACGCCATCATCGGCCAGGGCATGATTTCACGCATCATCGAGGCCAAGCCCGAAGAGCTTCGGGTGTTTCTTGAAGAAGCCGCCGGAGTCTCCAAGTACAAAGAGCGCCGCAAGGAAACCGAAAATCGCCTGTCAGACACGCGAGAAAATCTTTCCAGAGTCGAAGACATCTTGCGTGAGTTGGGTGGCCAGATTGAAAAGCTTGAGCGTCAGGCCGAAGTGGCCGAACGATTCAAGGATCTTGATGCCCAGCGCGAACGCACCCAGAGAATGTTGTGGGTCGTGCGCCGCGATGAAGCTCGCCAGGAAGAGGGAAAGGTAGCGCAAGAAGCTGCCAACCTTAGTGTCCAGCTTGAGTCAGTCATTGCGCTTATGCGTTCGGTGCAATCGTCTGAAGAGCAGCTGCGCGCCCAGAGTTTCGAGTCCTCGGATCGTTTGCAGCAAGCCCAGCAGGGGTTTTATGAGCGCAATGCGACTGTCGCGTCCTTGGAAGCGGAGATTCGCTTTGCCCAGGAGAGCCGTGCCCAGTTGATTGCCAGGCGCGATACGCTCGAGGCCCAAGTGGCGGGTTTGCAGCAGCAACTTGGCCAGTTGGATGACGCTGAGATGGGGCTGGCGCAGCAGGCCGAATCAGAGGAGCTTGCGCAGGCGGCCGCCCAGCAGGCATTTGAAGCAGCCGAAACCGCTCTTCCCGCTGCCCAGCAAGGGTTGGTGCAGGCCCGGGAAGCGTTTGATCAAGCCCGCGCAGGCAGCCAGCAGATCAATCAGGCCCTGCAAGTGAGCAGCGCCAAACGGGAAGCCGCCGAGCGGCAGCTCACCGTGATCGAGGAGCGGGCTTCCAGAATTGCCGCTCAGCGCGAGCAGCTTGCGCCGGTGGATCAAACCCGCGCATCGGAGCTCGAGCTTGAGCTCTCGCAAGCGGCCGAAGAGGAGGCCTTGCTTGAAATGCGCCTTGAAGAGCTTGCGCAGCAAAGCCAAGAGCAGCAAGACCGTATCGGCCCGGTGCTGCACGCAGCTCAGCAAGCCCAGGAACAGCTAGCGGATAGCTCGGCGCGCTTGTCTGCCTTGCAGGCCTTGCAGGCGCAACTTGATGCCCAGGATAAAACTCAACCCTGGCTTGCCGAACACGGTCTCGAGCGATTGGGCAGCGTGGCCGATAAGCTCGTGGTCCAGGAAGGATGGGCCCTGGCAGTTGAAGCGGTGTTGCGCGATGCGGTGTTTGCCAAACGAGTGGAGCGGCTTGAGCCTATCGCTCAGCTGTTGACCCAGAGCGCCCCGGGTCGGGTTGCATTTGTAGCACCTGCTGGTGTGGTTAGTGCAGCTGGTCAGCCTTCCGGCATCGTGGCGGCCAAAGCCCTGGTTGACCTCGTGAGTAGCTCAGACGCGGCTATTGCAGCGGCTTTGCAGCATTGGACGCATCAAGTGTGGGTGGCCCATGATTTAGCCGAAGCGCTGGCTTTGCGGGAGCGATTGCCCCTAGGAGGGCGGGTGGTTACCCGGCAAGGCCATCTGGTGGATTGCACATCCATCCGGGCCCATGGCAGCGATGGCGAGCGTGATGGGGTTTTACAGCGGCGCGCTCAAATTGATAATCTGGATAAGCAAAGCCGGGCGCAGCGATTACTGAGCGAGCAGGCTCGCGCGGCGGCTGTACAAGTGCAGGCCTTGGCCGCACAACTTCAGGATCAATTGCGGGCGGTACGCGAAGAGCATGCCCGCGCATTGCGCGAGCTTGGTGTCAAGCGACTGGCGCATGAGTCGTTTAGCCAGCAGCAGAGGGCAGCCCTGGCCTTGCGTCAGCGTATCGAGCAGGATGAAGCCGAGCTTGCCACCTCTCAGGCTCAAGCTCAGGAAACGATCGATCAGGAGCTTAGTACGTTTGACGAGCTGGATGCCCAGTTGGCGATTCAGCAGGAGCAAGCCGAAGTGGCCCGCGAAGCGCTCGACGCAGCGCAAGAGCGCTCCCATCGCGCAGCGGAGCAGCTGCGTCAGGCCGAGCGCGAGCTCCGGGAAGCCGAGTTTCGCCAGCGCGAAGCGCAATCGGCCGCCGAGCGGCTTCGCATTGACCGCGCCCGCACCCAGGAGGCGCTTGAACGCGTCCATAGTGAGTTGGCCAGTTTGGCGCCTGGCCTTGAGCAGATTGCTGACTCGGGCCTGAAGGAGCGCTTGCAAGAGGCACTCGAGGCCCAACGGCAGGCCGAGACTACGCTTTCAGCCGCGCGTCAGGCTATGGAGCAAGCCCATGAAGAGCTCAAGCAGGTGATGGAGCAACGTACCCAGCATGAGCGCGCCCAAGAGCCGTTACGCCTCGCACTTCAACAGCTCCAGCTCAAGGAGCAGGCAGCACGGTTGGCTGCCGAACAGTTCGTGTTGCAGCTCAACGAAACCAGCTTTGATGAAGCTGCGCTCGTGGCACATTTTGCAGACGGTCGGCCGCGCGCGGCTAATCTCCAAGCTGAGCTAAGTAGGCTCACCAACAGCGTCGCTTCGCTTGGGGCCGTGAACCTCGCGGCTCTTGAAGAGTTGCAACAGGTGCGCGAGCGTCAGGAGTTTTTGGCCAGCCAGTCCAAGGATTTGAATGACGCGATCGGCACCCTGGAGGATGCGATTCGCCGGATTGACAGGGAAACGCGTGAACTCCTGCAAACCACATACAACACGGTGAATGAGCATTTTGGCCGACTGTTCCCCGAGCTATTTGGCGGCGGGGATGCCAAACTCGTGCTCACCGGTGATGAGATCCTGGACTCTGGCATTCAAGTCATGGCTCATCCGCCGGGCAAGCGCAATGCTTCGATTCATCTGCTATCGGGCGGCGAAAAGGCACTCACCGCGATCGCTTTGGTGTTTGCGCTTTTTCAGTTAAATCCGGCGCCGTTTTGCCTGCTGGACGAGGTGGATGCTCCACTGGACGATGCCAACACCGAGCGCTACTGCGATATGGTGCGCCGCATGTCGGATCAAACCCAGTTTCTCTTCATCACGCATAACAAGATTGCCATGGAGCTTGCCCAGCAACTGATCGGCGTCACGATGCAAGAGCGCGGCGTATCACGGATTGTGGCGGTTGATCTCGAATTGGCCGCGGGCTTTGCCCAAGCCGCCTGAGGCGAATCATGGATACATTGACCACAAGTCTTCTGGTAATGGGAGCCGGTGCAGTTGTAGCGGTGTTGGGCTACAACGCCTGGCAGCAGTTTAAAAGTACGCCACGACCCAAATCGCCAGGCCATGCTGGCACCCGCTCCGAGCCTCGTTTGGATCAGGTTACGCCACAAGCCTCCACTGCTGATCCGCAACCAAAAGAAGCGGTCACCGACAGTCCATCGGTTTCATCAGCACCAATCTCCGGCACAGGCAGTGAATATGCGCCTGATCCCCTGGTCGATGAGATTATCGAAGTGAATCTGCCCGGGGCCACGCCAGGAGATCGCCTGGTAGCGCTGCTTCAGGGCTGGCGACGGGTTGGCTCCAAACCCGTGTTGATCGAAGGAAGGGTGGCCGGTGAAACCGAATGGTCACGTCTTGGGCCCGGGGTAGGGTTTGAGGCGCTGCGAATTTCGCTACTGTTGGCCAACCGGCGCGGTGCTTTGAACGCGATGGAATACAGTGAGTTTGTCGGTGCGCTCGACAAGCTGGGAGACCCGCTGGGCGTATTGATCGATGCCCCCGACATGGGGCCGGTGCTTACCCGCGCCCGGGCTCTTGATGCTCAACTGATTGAACTGGATGCAGTGATCGGGGTCAATGTGGATTTTGGTCGCACGCTTGCGCCGGGAGACTTGATCGCCATGGCGCAAGCCAACGATCTTGCTGAGCGTGGCAGTGAGCGCTGGGCGAAGCTGGATGCACAAGGGCAGGTGGTCTACTCGTTGAGCCTGGCTGATGCACCATCCAAGGTGAGTCTGCTGCTCGATTTGCCGCGAGTGGCGGTGGCGCATCAACCTTGGCAGGCAATGCTTGCATGTGCCCGCAAGCTTTGTGAAGACTTTCAGGGCGAGCTGCTGGATGATCAGGGTCGCTTGCTTGGTGAGGCCACGATTCAGGCCATCACAACGCAGGTCAGGCAGCGCCAGGAAGCACTGGTGGACGCTGGTATTGAACCGGGCAGTGTTTTGGCCCTGCGTGCTTTTAACTAGCTTTGCCAGCACCCTGACGCGATGAGTGCAGCGCGCCAACGTGCCCAGTGGCTCCGCGAAACACTTGCGCGCTGGAGCTACCAGTACCACACGCTTGACGAGCCCAGCGTACCAGATGCGCAGTATGATCAGGCGTACCGCGAGCTTCAGGCCCTTGAGGCCGAGCATCCTGACCTGATAACCCCGGATTCGCCGACTCAACGGGTCGGTGAAAAGCCGGTGGAGTTCCTCAAGCAAGTGCCTCATGCCACGCCAATGCTGTCGCTCGGCAATGGCTTCGAGGATCAGGATATTGAGCAATTTGATGCTCGCGTGCGGGATTGGTTGCTTAAGGCCGGCGTCTTGAACGCGGCGCAGGCAGCAGACCCGTTAGTGGTGCTTTACTGCGCAGAACTCAAGTACGACGGCTTGGCAGTGACATTGCGCTACGAAAACGGGTTGTTGGTGCAGGCGGCCACGCGTGGTGATGGCTCTACTGGTGAAGACGTTACCCACAATGTGCGCACGATTGAGGTGGTGCCTTTGCGTCTTTTGCCAGGTGAAAGGCCGCATCCCGAAGTGCTTGAGGTCCGCGGGGAAGTGCTGATGTTCAACGCTGATTTTGAACGCCTCAATCAGCAACAGGCTGAGCGCGGTGACAAGCTCTTTGTCAATCCGCGTAATGCTGCTGCGGGCAGCCTGCGGCAGCTTGATCCGGCGCTCACTGCACGTCGACCCCTGCGATTTTTTGCTTATGGGGCCAATACAAAATTGGGTCACGGACAATTCGCGATGCTCGATGATCTTCGGGGCTGGGGGCTGCCGGTAAGTCCGCGACGCGCGCTTGTTCAAGGCGCAGCCGGGCTACTCGATTTTTATCGCCAGATTCAGGTGGAGCGCAAACGCCTGCCCTTCGAGATTGATGGGGTGGTCTACAAGGTCAACAATGAAGCCTGGCAGGATGCGCTGGGCTTTGTGGCCCGTGCCCCCCGATTTGCAATTGCGCATAAATTCCCTCCGCAGGAGGTGATGACGCGATTGCTGGATATCGAGATCCAGGTCGGGCGCACCGGTGCGCTCACGCCCGTGGCCCGCCTTGATCCAGTGTTTGTAGGCGGCACCACCGTAAGCAACGCAACCTTGCACAACGAAGATGAGATTCGCCGCAAGGATGTGCATGTGGGCGATATGGTGGTGGTGCGCCGCGCTGGCGATGTGATTCCTGAAGTAGTTCGTGCGGTTGCCGAGTTTCGCCCGGCGCAGGTGACTTCGTTTGTCATGCCAACCGCGTGCCCTGTATGCGGTAGTGAGGTGGTGCGTGAAGCCAATGAGGCCGTGGCGCGTTGCACTGGAGGGTTTGTGTGCATGGCCCAGCGCAAACAGGGCTTGCTGCATTTTGCACAACGCCGCGCAGTGATGATCGATGGGCTGGGTGAAAAGCTGGTGGATCAATTGATTGAAGCCAATCTCGTGAAAGCACCGGCTGATTTTTTTACCCTTAGCGTGGAGGCGTTGCTTCGCCTGGAGCGGATGGGGCAAAAGTCTGCCGAAAACCTGCTTGCAGCAATACAAGCTGCGCGTTCAACCACCTTGGCACGGCTCGTGTTTGGTTTGGGTATTCGGCATGTTGGCGAAGAGACCGCGCGGCAGCTTGCCCTGGCATTCGGCTCCATGAAGGCCCTGAGGGAGCAGGATTACACCGTGCTTGCTCAAGCCAAGGAGGCAGGCCAGACCCAGGGCCTGGAGGGCATCGGGCCAGAGATTTTGGCGAGCTTGCAGAGCTATTTTTCCGATCCGCGCCAGTGCAAGCTTATTGATGACTTGCGTGAGGTCGGGGTCACCTGGCCTGAACATGAAGCGCGATGGAAGCTTGAAACACTCACGCAAGAAAACGCCGATGTGGATGATCTTGTGCAAACTGGCATGGCGATTCCACCCCTTCAAGGGCTCAGCTTTGTGATCACCGGAACCCTACCCGAGCTCAGCCGGGATCAGGCAGCAGACTTGATTCGGGCTCATGGTGGCCAGGTGAGTAGTGCGGTATCAAAAAAAACCGCCTATTTACTTGCTGGCGAGGCGGCGGGCTCAAAACTGGCCAAGGCCCAGGAGCTTGGTGTTAAGGTGATTGACGAGGCCGCGCTGCGTGAAATGCTGGCGCAGGGCAAACCCGATTGAACATAGGATAAGTAATGTACGCAATCATTGGCGGCAGTGGATTGGCCAAACTGGCTGGGTTGGATGAGGTGCGTCGCGAGGTGGTGCGCACGCCCTATGGCGACCCCAGCAGTCCGGTAGTGTTTGGCAAGCTTGACGGCACCCCGATTGTGTTTCTCGCGCGCCATGGCCACGGGCACACGCTCGCTCCCCATGTGATCAACTATCGCGCCAATCTCTGGGCCTTGCAGCAGGTGGGCGCAAGCGAGGTGCTCGCGGTGGCAACCGTTGGCGGCATTCTGGCGGAGCTGGGACCCGGCACGCTGGTCGTGCCTGATCAGGTTGTGGACTACACCTACGGCCGGCGCCATACCTTTTTTGATGGGCCTGACGAACCGGTAACTCATGTGGACTTCACCCATCCGTATCATGAGCCGATACGTCAACGGCTGCTCAGCAAAGCCCGCTTGTTGCAGTTGCCGGTGGTGGAAGGCGGCACGTATGGATGCACTCAGGGCCCGCGCCTGGAATCTGCAGGTGAAATCCGGCGCATGGCCCGTGATGGCTGCACCTTGGTTGGCATGACCGGCATGCCTGAAGCAGCCTTGGCCCGTGAGCTTGGGCTGCCTTACGCAACCTTGGCTGTCGTGGCCAATCACGCAGCAGGTGTAGGGAGCTCAAGTCAGAGCATCAGCATGCCGGACGTCGGCAAGGTGTTGGATGCCACTATGGCGCGTGTCCGGGTGCTGTTGGCTGCCTTCGTGCAGGCCTGAGCGGCTGCTTGCCTGTTTAGGCCAGCTCGGTGAGCAGGTCAGTTTCGATCTGAAGCTGCTGCTTGGGGTTGCTTAGTGCCTGCCCGTCAATCAAGAACACATCCTCGACCCGCTCGCCCAAGGTATTCACCCTGGCGGTGTGCAGGTTTAATCCATGCTTTCCAAGGACCCGCGCCACGCTGTAAAGCAGCCCGGTGCGGTCGTTGGCTTGCAGGCTGAGCAAGTAACGCGAACCGCGCTCATCCGGATGCAGCTCAACGCGCGGACGAATCGGAAATGAACGGGATCTGCGCGACATGCGGCCCCGGCTGGGGGCCGGTAACTCCGGTTTGGAATTGAGCACTTGCGCCAGATCGGCCTCCACCATGGTGAGCATTTCGCGATAGTGGCGGTCCCCGGTAGGGTCGACGAGGAGGAAGTTATCCAAGGCATAGCCGCTTCGCGTGGTGTGCACCTGTGCCTGCAAGACCGAAAGGTTGCGACGATCAAAAAATCCACAGATCCTGGCAAAGAGATCGCTTTGATCACGGGTATACACCACTAGCTGGAAGCCCTCGCCAAAAGGCGACAAGCGGGCTCTCACAATCGGCTCGGCATGCCCCACGAATCGGTAAAGGGCGCGCGTGTGCCAGGCCACGTCGGCAGGGTCGGTGCGAAGGAAGTACGCAATATCGAGTTCCTGCCAAAAGCCCGAGTAGCTGGATTGATCGAGCGCATACAGGTTCAGAATGCGCACCGCTTCTTCGCGCCGCCCATCCAGCCTGCGCGCGTGGGTATCTTTCTGGCCAGTCATCATGGATAGCGCAGCTCGGTACAAGTCCTCCAGCAACTTGCCTTTCCACGCGTTCCACACTTTCGGGCTTGTGCCGCGGATATCTGCCACAGTGAGCAAATACAAGGCACCAAGTCTTTCAGGGGTTTTTGCCAGTTCGACGAATTTACCTATGACTTCGGGGTCAGACAGATCCTGCTTTTGCGCAATCGAACTCATGGTGAGATGGTGCTCCACCAAAAACACAATCAGCTCGGTGTGCTCAATGCTCAGGCCGTGCATGCGGCAAAACCGGCGGGCATCGGTTTTGCCAAGCTGGGAATGATCGCCGCCCCGGCCCTTCGCAATATCGTGAAACAAGGCCGCCACATACAGCAGCCAGGGCTTGCCAAATTCGGCCATCAGCTGGCTGCATAGCGGATATTCGTGTGCATGCTCAGCCATGGTGAAGCGCCGCAAATTACGCACCACCATCAAGATATGCTGATCGACTGTGTAGACATGAAACAGGTCGTGCTGCATGCGCCCGACTATCTTGCGAAACACCGGCAGGTAACGCCCCAGGATCGACCACTGGTTCATGGCCCGCAAGCCGTGAGTAATGCCGCGAGGCTGCTGCAGGATCGACAGGAACAAAGCGCGATGCTCTGGAACCCGCCGAAACGCGCCGTCGATCAGGTCTCGCGCATGCCACATCGCGCGCAAAGTCGCGGCGTCCATGCCCCGCAGTTCAGCATGCTGCTGAAGCGCTAAAAAGGCCTCAAGCATGGCGGCAGGACGAATCTCAAAGCGCATTGGATCGATCAACCCGAGCAAGCCGTTTTGCTCATAAAACTGGTGATCAAGCGGGCGCTGCGTGCTCTGCGCGGTCTTGCCGCTGGACGGCAGGAGTTGATCGGCCAGGTTCAGCATCACAATCACATTGAGCTGGGTGGCTGCCTTGGCGGCGCGATAGTATCGTTGCATCAGCTCTTCGGACGCGCGCCGGTTGGATGCGCCATCAAACCCCATGCGCCGCGCCACTTGGGCTTGCAAGTCAAAGACCAGACGATCTTCACGCCGATCGGCCACCACATGCAGCCACGCTCGCAATCGCTTCAGCGTGGTTTCAGTGCGTTTGGCTTGTCTGGCTTCCTGCTCGGTCAACAGGCCTTGCCGGGCCATTTCCGCCCAGCTTTGCCCCATACCCGCCGCGCGGGCCACCCAGCGCAACACCTGCAAATCGCGTAAACCTCCCGGGCTTTCCTTGGTGTTGGGCTCCAGGCTGTAAGGGGTGTCTTGAAACTTGGCGTGGCGCTGCTGAAGCTCAAGCTGCTTGGCCTGAAAGAAACGGCCGGCATCAGTTTGCTGAGCAATGCGCTGCTGCATTCGCCGGAAAAATGGTCGCGAACCAATCAGGTAACGCATCTCAAGCAAGGTAGTTTGCACGGTGATATCGTTGGCCGCCTCTTGCAGGCATTGCTCGATGGTGCGCACGCTATGGCCCAGCGGCAGACCGATATCCCAGCACTGACCGACAAAATATTCGATCGCCGATAGCTCGGCGCCTAGCGGCTCGCTCGCCACAAGCAAAAGCAAATCGACATCCGAATGCGGAAACTGCTCGTTGCGGCCGTAGCCTCCGACGGCACACAAACAGGAGGTGCTTGGAAGGTTGGAGTGCGCCCACAGGCCGCGTACGACCTGGTCGGTCGCCGCTGCCAATGCGCTAAGTAATTCGTCAGGTCTGGAGTGCTCGATGAATGAGGCGATAGCGGCCTTACGCGCCGCGGAGAATTGTTCCTTAAGCTGCGCGCGGTCCACCAAAAGGGGAGCGCCGGGCTTGTCAGGCAACTTGCGCCGCCCCTGAAACAACTGCGGGCGCAGAGCGCGTACCCTCCGAGCTTGTTAGTACTTCATAACCGTCTGCTGTGACAAGCACGGTGTGTTCCCATTGCGCGGATAAGGAATGGTCTTTCGTGACGATGGTCCAACCATCAGGTAGTTCACGAATCTCGCGCCGCCCCGCATTGATCATGGGCTCGACGGTAAAAATCATGCCTTCACGAAGCTTCTCGCCAGTGCCCGCTTTGCCGTAGTGCAGGATTTGCGGGTCTTCATGAAACTTCTTGCCAATGCCGTGCCCACAGAACTCCCGGACTACCGAAAAGCCGTGCTTTTCCGCATGCGTCTGGATGGCTTGGCCAATGTCGCCAAGCGTGGCCTCGGGCTTCACTTGCGCAATGCCCAGCCACATGCACTCAAAGGTGATTTCCGCCAAGCGCCGCGCAGCGATACTGGGCTCGCCTACGAAGTACATCCGGCTGGTGTCGCCGTGATACCCGTCTTTGATCACCGTGACATCAATGTTTACAACATCGCCAGATTTGAGAACCTTATCGCCCGGGATCCCGTGGCACACCTGATGATTCACGGATGTGCAGATCGAAGCCGGGAAAGGCCGGTATCCCGGAGGCGCGTAATTCAGGGGCGCCGGAATAGTGCCCTGCACATTGACCATATAGTCATGGCACAGGCGGTTAAGTTGCCCGGTGGTGACGCCGGGTTTGACATGGGGCGTGATGAAGTCAAGGACTTCAGCCGCCAAACGGCCCGCCAGGCGCATGCCATCGACGTCCTGGGGTGTTTTGATCGAGGCTGACATGCTATGATTATAGGCTGTCTGGAGTTGGTTTCAGGCAGTAATCACACGGAATGCAGGGTCCCCGGCACGGGTGCTCTCCTTAACGGGGAGTTCGCCGGACAAGATTTGCAGCTCCGTATTGTCAACCCAAGGAGTGTTATTCATGTCAGTTACCATGCGCCAAATGCTGGAGGCGGGGGTCCATTTTGGTCACCAAACCCGTTTCTGGAACCCCAAGATGGCCCCGTATATTTTCGGCCATCGCAATAAAATCCACATCGTCAACCTCGAAAAGACAGTCGTTGCTTATGACGAGGCGGCTAAATACATTCGCCAACTCGCCCGCAATCGCGGCAATGTGCTGTTCGTTGGCACCAAGCGCCAGGCCCGTGAAATCATCGCTGAAGAAGCAGCACGAGCTGGCGTGCCCTATGTTGACCAGCGTTGGCTGGGCGGCATGCTTACCAACTTCAAAACCGTCAAGGGCTCCATCAAGCGCTTGAAGGATATGGAAGCCACCGTGGCCGAGGGCGGCCATGAGCGCTTGAGCAAAAAAGAAGCGCTCATGTTTACCCGCGAGCTTGAAAAGCTGCAGGTGAGCCTGGGCGGAATCAAGGAAATGACTGGCCTGCCAGACGCCATTTTCGTGATTGACGTCGGATACCACAAGATTGCGATTACTGAAGCCAAAAAGCTTGGTATTCCAGTAATTGCAGTGGTCGACACCAACCATTCGCCGCTCGGTATTGATTTTGTCATCCCCGGCAATGATGATTCAGGGCGTGCAATTCGCTTGTATGCCCGCGGAATTGCAGACGCGATTCTTGAAGGTCGTGCCCAGGCGCTCAATGAAACCGTGGAAGCGGTCAGTACCGCGGGCGGGGAAGAGTTTGTGGAAGTGGATTCGGCCCAGGCCTGAACCCCACCGAAAGTGTCAAAGGGCTGGCTCCTCGCGGGGCCAGCGTCGTTTTTTATTTCAATGAATTGAGTATCCGCAATGGCAGAAATTACCGCTGCAATGGTGAAAGAGCTTCGGGAAAAGACCGATGCTCCGATGATGGAATGCAAAAAAGCCCTCACAGAAGCGCAGGGCGATCTTGGCAAAGCTGAAGAAATCCTTCGCGTGCGCCTGGGCAGCAAGGCAAGTAAAGCCGCTAGCCGGGTCGCTGCTGAAGGCGTCGTGGGCCTCTCAATCAGCGCAGATCAAAAGCTCGCCGCTATTGTTGAGCTGAATAGCGAAACCGATTTCGTTGCCAAAAACGATGACTTCATGGCTTTTGCAGCCAAGCTCGCTGACTTGGTGGCCGAGCACTCGCCAGCCGATGTGGATGCCTTGCTGGCGCTGACCATTGACGGCCAGCCGGTCGAGGTCGTACGCACCGCTCTGGTCGGCAAGATTGGGGAAAATATCAGCGTGCGCCGTTTCCAGCGCATTGAGGCACAGGGCAAAGTCACGAGCTACGTACATGGCGGCTCGAAGATCGGTGTGTTGCTCGATCTGGTGGGTGGTGATGAGGGCCTGGGGAAAGACCTGGCAATGCACATCGCTGCCAGCAAGCCCAAGTCTTTGAGCAAAGACGGCGTCTCAGCTGCGGATATCGAGCGTGAGCGCTCGATTGCTGAGCAAAAGGCCGCCGAATCTGGCAAGCCACCCGAAATCATCGCCAAGATGGTGGAAGGTACCGTGCAGAAGTTTCTTAAGGAAGTCACGCTGCTCGGTCAAGTATTTGTGAAGGACGACAAATTGAGCATCGAGCAGTTGCTCAAGCAAAAGCAGGCCAGTGTTGCCAGCTTTACCTTGTTTATCGTGGGCGAGGGTATTGAGAAGAAAGTCAATGACTTTGCTGCCGAAGTGGCCGCGCAAGCCGCTGCTGCTGCCCGCTAGGCAAGAGTCAGGGACTAAGAAGAGGTAGACTAACGCCCGTCGTTGTCTACCTCGAACTCCACCTGATTGGCCCATGGCTCACAAACGCGTATTACTGAAGTTATCCGGTGAAGCCCTGATGGGCGAAGATGCTTATGGCATCAACCAGGCCGTTTTGGCCCGCATGTGCGAAGAAATTGGTGCTGTGGTCAAGCAGGGCACCGAACTTGCGGTGGTCATAGGAGGCGGGAACATCTTCCGCGGAATGTCAGCAGCAAGCGCGATGGGCATGGACCGCGCCACTGCCGACTATATGGGCATGTTGGCCACGGTAATGAACGCCTTGGCGCTGCAAGATGCGCTGCGCCATTGCGGCACCCCAGCCCGGGTGCAGTCGGCTTTGAAGATTGAGCAGGTGGTCGAGCCCTATATTCGGCCCAAGGCCTTGCGGTATCTAGAAGAGGGTAAGGTCGTCATTTTTGCGGCCGGTACCGGAAACCCATTTTTCACCACCGATACAGCGGCAGCGTTGCGCGGTGCAGAGATTGGCGCCGAAGTCGTTCTCAAAGCTACCAAAGTGGACGGTATCTACACTGCCGATCCTATGAAGGATCCGAGCGCAACGCGTTATTCACGCATCAGTTTTGATGAAGCCATTTCGCGCGATCTGCGGGTGATGGATGCCACGGCCTTTGCGCTTTGCCGTGATCAACGCTTGCCGATTCGCGTATTTTCCTTGTTCAAGGAAGGCGCGCTGTCACGCATAATTCGCGGCGAAGAAGAGGGCACACTGGTCCATGTTTAGGCGTTGAGCCCAGGGCAATGTTTGTGCTGTGTTGATTGAAGGAGAAATGATGACAATTGAGCAAATTCGCGAAACTACCCAGCAAAAAATGGAGCGCTCGATGGAGGCCCTGAAAACTGCACTGGGCCGTATCCGCACCGGCCGCGTTCATACCGGCTTGCTTGATAACGTAATGGTCGATTACTACGGCACGCCCACACCGATCAATCAAGTGGCCAACGTGACCTTGCTTGATGGGCGCACCATCGGTGTTTCGCCCTGGGAAAAGAAGATGGGCCAGGCCATTGATCGGGCGATCCGCGAATCGGATCTGGGCCTGAATCCAGTGTCGGTTGGTGATTTGCTGCGTATCCCGATGCCTGCCTTGTCCGAGGAACGCCGTAAAGAGCTGGTCAAGGTGGTGAAGTCCGAGGGCGAGCATGCCCGGGTCGCGGTGCGCAATTTGCGGCGCGAGGCCAATGAGCAATTGAAAAAACTGCTTAAGGACAAGGAAATCTCGGAAGACGACGAGCGCCGAGCCCAGGACGATAATCAGAAACTCACCGATCGCTTTATTGGCGAAGTCGATAAGTTGCTTAGCGCCAAAGAACAGGAAGTGATGACCATCTAGGTCACTGCGGCCCATGTTCAAAAGCTCAACCCAGGTCGTACCGCAAGCACCTGCAGTGCCCAGGCACCTGGCCATCATCATGGATGGTAATGGGCGCTGGGCCACCGAGCGACATCTGCCCAGGGTTGCCGGGCACTCCAAAGGCGTCGATGCCGTACGTCGCAGTGTCGAGACCTGCGCACGCTTGGGCGTGGAGTATTTGACGTTGTTTGCTTTCAGTTCGGAGAACTGGCGTCGCCCGGCTGAGGAAGTTTCTGTCCTGATGCGTTTGTTTGTGACCGCGCTTGAGCGCGAGGTCCGGCAGCTTCATGCCAACGATATCCGCCTGAAAGTGGTGGGGGATTTGAGCCCTTTTGAGCCACGTTTGCAGGAGCTTATTCAAGCTTCTGAACTCAAAACCGCCAACAACAAGCGCCTCACCCTGACCGTGGCAGCGAACTACGGCGGCCGTTGGGACCTGCTTCAAGCAACTCAGCGAATGTTGCGTGAGCATCCCGAGATCGTTCATCAAGTTGGGCCGCTCACTGAAGAGCAGTTGGCGCCGTATCTGGTCATGAGCTACGCGCCTGAGCCTGATTTGTTTATCCGCACGGGTGGCGAGCAGCGCATCAGCAATTTTCTGTTGTGGCAGCTCGCTTATACCGAGCTTTATTTCACTGACCAGTACTGGCCTGACTTCGATCAACAATCGATTGAAACGGCGATTGATTCTTACCGCCAACGCGAAAGGCGCTTTGGTCGAACCAGCGCGCAAGTGCTGCCCAACACCAAGGCCGCTTCGGCGCTTGGCTAGGTCCGGATGCTACTGCCGCGGGTCCTGACCGCTCTGGTTCTGCTTGCTGTGCTGGTGCCAGCCATGATGACTAGCCAGTGGTGGGCTTGGCCTTTTGCAACTCTGGTGCTGCTTGCGATTGCGGCCTACGAGTGGGGGCGTCTGCTGTCACTGGCAGCTGCAAAAAAAGGGCGCAGATATCAAGCCAGCCAGCCGGTGCTGCTCGGGTTAAGTGTGGTGATTGCTTCACTGGCTTATTTGCACTTGCGTACTGCTACCGGTTTTGTGCCAGGCGAGGCACTGTGGCTTTGGGCTGGCATTGCCGCGGCTTGGTTCATTGGAGGACTGTGGCGGCTGTCTCGGCCGGAGGCTTCCTCGGGCGGCTATTTGGTCGCTTTTTTTGGATTGCTGGCCTGCTGGGTGGCACTTTTTGAGCTCCACAAATTTGGTGTGGCCTGGCTGCTGTCAGCGCTTGCAATTGTGTGGGTGGCCGATATTGGTGCCTATTTTGTGGGGCGCCAGTTTGGCCGCCGTAAGCTTGCGCCGCGGGTGAGTCCGGGCAAAAGTTGGGAAGGCGCATTTGGGGGTTGGGTACTGGTGTTAATCATCGCTTGGTCGCTTGCAGCGGCGCCTGGGTTGGCGCTGACCTTGAATGCCCAGGCGGTGGCATTGTGGTCACCCCTTGGTGCGGCGCTTGTGATGAGTATGCTCGTAGTGTTGAGCATCATCGGTGATTTATTCGAGTCCTTACTGAAGCGCCAGGCTGGAGAAAAGGATTCCGGTTGGATTTTGCCCGGGCATGGCGGAGTGCTAGACCGGATTGATGCGTTGATTCCGGCCATGCCAGCAGCGTTGGCGGCTAGCCTGTGGTTGGTAGCATGACCAAGCCTCTGCAGGTCAGCATCCTTGGCGCAACCGGCTCGATCGGCGCAAGCACCCTGGATGTTGTGGCCCGGCATCCTGAGCGCTTTGAAGTGTTTGGAGTGTCTGGCTTCACTCGAGTCAGCGACTTGGTCGACATTTGCATTCAGGTGCGCCCGCATATGGTGGCTCTGAAAGACGAAGCGGCTCGAGCGCAATGGCTGGAGTTGTATAAGCAGCGGGCACCTGGGGCATCGTTACCGCAAGCCGAGATTGGCGAAGCAGGATTAAAGATGCTTGCAGGTGCGCCTGAAGTTGACCAGGTCATGGCAGCTATCGTGGGCGCCGCCGGGTTGCAATCTACCTTGGCCGCTGCTGATGCCGGGAAAACGATCTTGCTTGCCAACAAGGAAACACTGGTGATGGGCGGTGGTTTGTTTATCGAGCGGGCTCGTGCCGGCGGCGCTACCGTCATTCCAATCGATAGCGAGCACAACGCGATTTTTCAGTGCCTCAACCCCAGCGCCCTGAATTGCATGCCGGTGACGCCGCAAGGGGTCACTCGGGTGGTGCTGACGGCATCCGGCGGGCCATTTCGCACCTGGAGCCGCGAGATGATGGAGCAAGCCACGCCCGAGCAGGCCTGCGCGCATCCAAAGTGGTCGATGGGACGCAAGATATCAGTCGACTCCGCGACCCTTATGAACAAAGGGCTTGAAGTCATTGAAGCTCACTATTTGTTTGGGCTGGGCGCCGAGCAGCTTGAAGTGCTGGTGCATCCGCAAAGCATTGTGCATTCGATGGTGGAGTATGCCGATGGGTCGACCCTGGCGCAGTTGGGCAATCCCGATATGCGCACACCGATCGCGCAAGCCATGGGCTTTCCGATGCGTCTTGAAAGCGGCGTCGGTCGCCTCGATTTGGCCAAACACGGTCGGCTGGAGTTCGAAGCGCCGGATCTGGACCGTTTTGGCTGTTTGTCGCTGGCTTTTGAGGCCATGGCCGCAGGCGGCGCCAGTGCCTGTATTCTGAATGCGGCCAATGAGGTGGCTGTGGCAATGTTCCTCGACCGGCAGATTTGTTTTGGCGATATTGAGCGATTAAATCGGCGGGTTTGCGATGATTTGTGGCCCCGCTATGCCCTTGAGCGAGTGAACTGCTTTGAAGACTTGCTTGAGATTGACGATATCAGTCGAACATTGGCGCGTGAAGTCGCCAAGGAGTGGACCGCATGACCCTGATTCAAACCCTGTTGGCATTTGTTGTAGCACTTGGCTTGTTGGTGTTCGTCCATGAGTTAGGTCACTACCTGGTGGCCCGATACTTCGGCGTCAAGGTGCTGAAGTTTTCGATTGGTTTTGGCAGGCCCCTGTTGAGCTGGACGGTTGGTGCCGATCGCGAGCAGTGGTCGATCAGCGCAATCCCTCTTGGGGGCTATGTGAAGATGCTCGATGAGCGCGAGGATCGGGAAACCCCCATTCCTGCGGCAGAGTTGCCCCGTGCCTTCACCCAAAAGTCGCTGGCCCAGCGCTCAGCGATTGTGATCGCCGGGCCGGTGGCCAACTTCCTTTTGGCCATTGGACTTTACGCCATTGTCAGTATGGTCGGCACTCAGGAGCCCGCGCCGATTCTTGGCACTCCTGCCAAGGACACGGCTGCCTTTGCGGCAGGAGTTCAGGCTGGAGACAAGGTGCTGACGCTGGATGGCAAGGCGGTGCAGTCCTGGAACGATGCTCGGTTGAAATTGCTGGAAGTTGTGGTGGATCGCCGGGATGCCCAGATTCAGGTGCAGCGCGCAGGTGGTGTGGCGCAGCTCGTGGTGCCCACAGCCGGTCTGCCCGAAGGGGAAGTGGAGAAAGATTTCATGCGCTCGCTGGGTCTCGATCTTGAGCTGGGAGCGATCCAAGTCACTCAATTGGTTCCGGGTGAGCCTGCTGAGCGGGCCGGGATGCAACCCGGCGATATCGTGCTTGAAGTCAACGGTGAGCCTGTTGCGCGAGCCAGTGAGCTGATCAGCCGGGTGCGAGCCAATGTGGATAAGGCGCTGACACTCAAGCTGCAACGTGGCGAGCTCACGACCACACTGGACGTGACGCCAGTGGGGAAGGCTGCAGAGGACGGTGCGGTGGTAGGCCGCATAGGAGCGGGGCTGAGTAATAAGGTAGCCATGCAGACGATGCAATACAGCGGAGTTGATGCATTTGTGCGTGGCGCGCAGCAAACCTGGGATATGTCCATTTTCTCCCTGCGCATGCTGGGCAAGATGCTCTCCGGGCAGCTGTCCTGGAATAACTTGAGCGGCCCGGTAGCCATCGCCGATTACGCTGGACAAAGTGCCCGAATCGGCTGGTTGTCATACCTGACGTTTTTGGCACTGATCAGCGTGAGCCTGGGCGTGTTGAATCTGCTCCCTATCCCCGTATTGGATGGAGGGCATTTGGTATATTACGGCCTCGAAGCGATCCATGGTCGGCCGCTGCCCGAAGCCTTTGTTGAATGGACTCAACGTATAGGTATCGGGCTGATCGGCGCGATGATGGTGGTGGCTTTGTTTAACGATATAACGCGACTCATCGGACCCATATGACATTCAAGCGCACTTCGCGCCCAGGGCCGCACGCCTTAGTGCGCAGTGCGATTGCAGTAGCCGCAAGCATGATGTTCAGTGCTGCAATGGCTTTTACACCGTTTGTAGTTCGCGATATCCGTGTGGAAGGCATTCAACGCACCGAGGCCGGCACGGTGTTTGGCTATCTTCCGGTAAGGGTCGGCGAAACCCTCAGCGCTGAGAAAGCCGCCGAAGCCATTCGTGCTTTGTTCGCTACCGGATTTTTTCGCGATGTGCGCCTGGAAAATGAAAACAGTGTACTGGTGGTCTATCTCGAAGAGCGGCCTGCGATTGCTTCTATCGACGTCACGGGTTCCAAGGACATCGAAAAAGACAATCTGATCAAGGCGCTGCGCGGGCAAGGATTGGCAGAGGCACGGATATTTGATCGAAGCGTGCTTGAGCGCGCAGAGCAGGAAATCAAGCGGCTTTATCTTTCGCGCGGGCGATATGCGGTGAAGGTCACCAGCACGGTCACCCCACTGGAGCGCAATCGGGTGGGGATTTCCCTGGCGATTGAAGAGGGTGAAGTCGCCAAGATCAGATCAATTATCTTCACTGGCAACAAAGCCTTTCGCGATGCCGAATTGATTGACCAGATGCGTTTGGCAACGCCCAACTGGTTGTCCTGGTACACAAAAAACGACCGCTATTCCCGGGAAAAACTGGCCGGTGACCTCGAAGCCCTGCGTTCGTTTTATCTGAATCGTGGTTATCTGGAAGCCACCATTGACTCCACTCAAGTATCCATCAGCCCCGACAAAGATGATGTGCAGATCACTGTTGGGATCATCGAAGGCAAGCTGTTTCGCTTGGGTGAAGTCAAGCTGGGTGGAAATCTGCTTGGCCGGGAAGAAGAGTTTCGAAGCCTTTTGCGTTTGAGCCCGGGTGAGACTTATTCGGGTCAGCGGATTGCGGATGCCACCAAGCGCATCAATGACCGCTTGGGCGAGTTGGGTTATGCATTCGCCAATGTGAATCCCGTGCCGGAAATTCAACGTGAAAAATCCGAAGTGGGTTTTAACATCCTTGTTGATCCGGGGCGCCGCGTTTATGTGCGTCGAATCAATGTTGTGGGTAATGTGAAAACCCGCGATGAAGTGATTCGCCGGGAGATGCGTCAGTTTGAAGACTCCTGGTATGACGCGGACAAAATCAGGTTGTCGCGCGAGCGTATCGACCGCTTGGGCTATTTCAAGGAAGTCAGGATCGGCACGCAGCCAGTAGCTGAGGCCGCCGACCAGGTAGATGTAGTGGTTACGGTTGAAGAGCGCCCCACTGGCTCTATTGGTGCGGGGGTCGGTTTTTCGTCTACAGAAAAAATCATCATCTCCGCCAACCTGAATCAGGCGAACTTTCTCGGAACTGGTAATGCAGTGCGCATTGAAGCCAACACCAGCCGACTAAATCGTACCGTCAACCTTTCGTTCACCGATCCCTATTTCACGGAAGATGGCATTAGCCGGACTTTCGACTTCTATGTACGGACCTTTAACGCTGCCTTTCTGCGCCTGGGTGATTACTCCATTCGCACCATTGGTACTGGCGTGACCTTCGGTATTCCCTATACCGAGGTTGATCGGCTCTTTTTCGGGGTGAACATTGAAGGCAATGATCTGAACCTCGGGGCCAATGCACCCCAGCGCTTCATTGACTACAGCAATAAATTCGGTACCTCACCCCGGGCGCTGGTAGGCACCGTGGGATGGCGCCGCGATTCGCGTGATTCTGCGTTTATTCCGACGCGCGGGCAGCTGCAATCCGCCAATGTTGAGGTCGCAGTGCCGGTACTTGATCTGCAGTATGTTCGCACTACCTACCTGCACCAATGGTATCGGCCAGTGACCAAAGATGTTGTGTTCGCCCTGAATGGAGACCTCGGCTACGGCCGCGGCTATGGCGGTAAGGACTATCCACTTTTCAAGAATTTCTATGCTGGCGGCATCGGATCTGTACGGGGCTTTCAGGCTTCCTCGCTGGGTGGCAGTCGTGATCCGGTGGATAACGTCCCATTGGGCGGACAGGTTCGCCTGGTAGGTTCGGCCGAGTTGCAGTTTCCATTGCCCGGAACTGGCAACGACAGAAGCTTTCGAAGCTTCACTTTTGTGGATGCAGGTAACGTGTATTCGTTGAACAATGTGAGCTTGAGCTCGCTGCGGTTTTCCGCCGGTGCAGGGATCAGCTGGCTTTCGCCTTTCGGCCCGATGAAGTTCAGCCTGGGCTTTCCGCTACGCACCGAAAGCGGAGATCGCACCCAGCGCTTCCAGTTCCAGATCGGTACGGGCTTCTGATATGCGAGAATCCGGGGTTTTGTTAGTCAGGCGTTTATTGATGAAGCAGTTGAAATATTGGCTGATAGCGTTGGGTTTGGTGATGTCAGCGCACGGTGTTCAGGCTCAAGATGCTTTGCGCTTGGGATTTGTAAACACCGATCGACTGTTGCGTGACTCCGCACCCGCTAAGGCAGCGGTAGCCAAGCTCGAACAGGAGTTTGGGAAACGCGAAAAGGATCTTCAGGAGCAAGGTGCGCGCTTGCGCAGCTTGGTCGAACGTCTCGAGCGCGATGCTCAGGTGATGCAGGATACCGAGCGCCAGCGTCGGCAGCGTGAAGTGGGAGAGCTTGAAAAAGACTTCCAGCGTAAACAGCGGGAATTCCGCGAGGCGTTTACCGAACGCCGCAATGAAGAGCAGGGCCTGCTCGAGGAGCGTATCAAGCGCACGATTCGTCAGGTTTCTGAAGCCGAAAAGCTTGATCTGGTGCTCAACGATGCGGTGTTCGTTAACCCGCGTATCGATATCACCGAGAAGGTGATTCGCGCGCTCGCTACAGTGAAGTGAGCGTAGCACTGCCCTTGGGAACCACGCTGGGCCAGATCAGCGATGTGGTCATGGGCACTGTTTCCCCGCAAGAGCGCAGTCTCCCGGTGGCCGGATTAGCCCCCCTGAATCGGGCGCAATCAGGAGACATCGGGTTTTGCGCCAGCGCTAAAGCGGCCCGGGACCTCTCATCGTTTCGCGGCTCGGCGCTTTTGCTATCCGAATCGCTCGAGTCACTCGCGCCCGATGGTGTGCCGCGCGTTTTGGTCGTTGATGCGTATCTGGGTTACGCAAAAATCAGTCAATGGATCGCGCAAGCGCGCACCGCATCGCGCCCGCTCGAAGCCGCCGCTATTCATCCAAGTGCGCTGATCGACCCAAGTGCGAGCATTGGTATCGGCGTGGTCTTGGGGCCGGGCGTGGTAATCGGTGCGAGAACTCGCATCGGTGCAGGCACAGCCTTGCGTGCGAATGTGGTTGTGCAGGACGATTGCGAGATTGGCGAGCGTTGTCTGGTGCATCCCGGCACGGTGATCGGCGCCGATGGCTTTGGCTTTGCTCCCAGCCCTCAAGGTTGGGTCAAGATTGAGCAGCTGGGTCGGGTTCGCATCGGTGATGATGTGGAGATCGGCGCCAATTGTGCTATTGATCGGGGAGCGCTTGAAGACACTGTGATCGGGCGTGGCACCAAGCTGGATAACCTGATTCAGGTGGCTCACAACGTAGTGATTGGCGAGGATTGCGCGATAGCAGGTTGTGTGGGCATTGCGGGCAGTGCAGTGATCGGCAACCGCGTGCAGGTTGGCGGAGGCGCAGGCATCCTCGGGCATTTGAGCATTTGTGATGACGTGATCATTTCTTCCATGACGCTGGTCGCCTCAAGCATTCATGAACCGGGTTTCTACACCGGGGTGTATCCCCTGGCTCCCCATACCCAATGGGAAAAATCGGCAGCGGCATTGCGCCACTTGCCCGACCTGCGACGGCGGCTTCGTGCCCTCGAGCAGAATCAATCCAAGGACTCCTGATGAGCGTACTCGATATTCGCGGCATTCTTGAATACCTGCCGCATCGCTATCCTTTTTTGCTTGTTGATCGGGTAGAAGAACTCGTCAAGGGCGAGCGCATTGTGGCGTTGAAAAATGTCACCATCAATGAGCCGTTTTTTGTCGGGCATTTCCCGCATTTGCCAGTGATGCCTGGCGTGCTGGTGATTGAAGCTTTGGCTCAAACAGCAGGCATCCTGTCGTTTGAAACCATGGGGCGAAAAACCAATGCCCAGTCGGTGTACTACTTCGTAGGCATCGATAATGCGCGCTTCAAGCGACCTGTTGTGCCTGGCGATCAGCTGCGCATGGAAGTAAGCATTGAGCGGGTGGCGCGCTCAATCTGGAAGTACAAAGCCAAAGCGACCGTTGAAGGTAGTGTTGCAGCGCAGGCCGACCTGATGTGCACCTTGCGTGATGTTGAGCCACCGCCTAATGGACCGCAGGCCTGAGCAGCTGGAGAAACCGCATGACGATTCATCCTACTGCGATAGTCGATCCAAAAGCCGAACTGGCCGCTGATGTCGTGGTCGGCGCCTATTCCGTTATCGGAGCAGGGGTGCGCATTGATGCAGGTTCGGTGATCGGCCCCCACGTCGTGATGGAAGGCCCGAGCAGCCTGGGCAAGCGCAACCGGATTTTTCAGTACGCATCCATTGGTGCCGCACCCCAGGATAAGAAATACGCAGGCGAACCCACGCGGCTTGAGCTGGGGGATGACAACACCATTCGGGAGTTTGTCACCCTGAATCGCGGCACAGTGCAAGACGCGGGTGTAACCCGAATCGGGCATCGCAACTGGATCATGGCCTATGTCCACGTCGCGCATGACTGTGTTGTGGGTAACGACTGCATTCTTGCCAATACGGTCAATCTGGCTGGTCATGTGCATCTGGGCGATTGGGTGATCCTCGGGGGATATACCGGGGTGCATCAGTTCTGCAAGATTGGCGCGCATGCGATGACCGGTGTGGGTTCTGTGGTGCTGCATGATTTGCCTCCGTTTGTGATGGCCTCGGGCAGCAGTGCCAAACCGCACGGCATCAATAGCGAAGGGCTTAAACGGCGTGGCTTTGATGCTGCCGCGATCGCCGATATCAAGAAGGTTTATCGGGTGGTGTATCGCTCTGAGCTGGGGTTGGAGCAGGCACGAGCAGCGCTACTGGCAGAACACGCGGGTTTGGAAGGCGCCGCACTTATGGCTCATTTCCTTGGGCAAGCCACCCGGGGCATTGTCCGCTGATGCAACGCCTGGGCTTGGTGGCAGGCGAGGCGTCAGGCGACTTGCTGGCTGCCCAGGTTGTGGCGGGTCTGGAGTCTCGACACCCAGGGCTTCGGGTTGAGGGTATTGGCGGGCCTGAACTTGCAAAACAAGGCATGGATTGCTGGTATCCCAGCGAATCGCTTGCTGTGCGCGGATATGCCGAGGTGATTGCCGCTTTGCCGCGTTTGTTGAGACTGCGTTCCGGCCTGGCCAAAAGAATGCTCGACTATCAGCCCGACGTCTTCTTGGGCGTGGATGCACCTGATTTCAATTTGAAACTTGAAGAGGGCCTGCGCTCTCAAGGTCAGAAGGTAGTTCATTTTGTGAGTCCTTCGGTTTGGGCATGGCGTGCAGAGCGTATGGCCCAGATTCGCCGCAGCGTTGACCACATGCTCCTGGTTTTCCCATTCGAAAAGAAGCTGTATGACCAGGCTCGTATTACTTCGACCTACGTAGGCCATCCCCTGGCCGATCGGATTCCAATGGCACCTAACCGGCGTGAGGCGCTGCTTTCGCTAGGATTATCGCCCGATGATGAAGTGGTGGCCTTGCTTCCCGGATCACGCGCTGATGAAATCAAATACATGGCGCGCTGTTTTATCGAGGCAGCTCTGGAGCTTCACGGAAGACGCGACCGACTCATATTTGTGCTGCCAGCAGCGGGCAGTCAACGTTACGCTGAAGTCAAAGCGGTGCTGGCCCAGTTCCGCATGCCCTCGAACTTTCGCTTGTTGTTAACCGAAGGCAAAGCGTATGAAGCGATGGCAGCATGTCAATCGGCGCTAGTGGCCAGCGGCACTGCCACTCTTGAATTAGCCTTGTTCAAGCGGCCCATGGTTATTGCTTACAAGATGCACGGCTTGTCTTATCACTTGATGCGGCGCAAAGCCCTGATGCCGTGGATTGGTTTGCCCAATATCTTGAGCGGATCAATGGTTGTGCCTGAGTTCATCCAGGATCAGGCGACACCGGAGGCATTGTCAAACGCCATGTTTGAGCAGCTTCGCGGGTTGGAAAGTGGTGATGAAATAGGCGAGCGTTTTATCCAAATGCATCATGAGTTACGCATGGGTTGCGCGCAACGTTGTGCCGAAGTGCTCGCGGGTATTGAGTCGGATGATCGCGGGCACGGATGAGGCAGGGCGGGGGCCTTTGGCTGGCCCCGTGTACGCCGCTGCGGTGATTCTGGACCCAAAGCGTCCGATTCAAGGCCTGAATGATTCTAAGAAACTCAGTGCACTTCAGCGCGAACGGCTCAGTATCTTGATCAAGGAGCAAGCATTGGCCTGGCACATCGCTGCCTGTAGCGCTCAAGAGATCGATGGCGTCAATATTCTGCAGGCGAGTTTGCTGGCTATGCGGCGTGCTGTCCTGGGCTTGGCTGTCGAACCGAGCCTGGTGCGAGTTGATGGAAACAAGACCCCCAAGCTGCCCATGCGATGTGAGGCGATTGTTGGCGGGGATGCCCTGGTTCCTGAAATCAGCGCAGCATCGATCCTGGCGAAAACGGCTCGCGATGCAGCCTTGCTGGTATTGCATGAGCGCTATCCTGGTTATGGATTTGATCAGCACAAAGGCTATCCAACCCCGATGCATCTCGAAGCCTTGCAACGCCTGGGGCCTTGCCCTGAGCATCGCCGCAGTTTTGCACCTGTAGCGCGTAGCATGTTGCAGCACGCACCGATCCAATCGGAGCTATTGCTGTGATGGAAATTACCTCGGCCTCCAATAGCCGTTTCCGATTCTGGTTAAGTCTGGCCAAGGATGCTGCAGCCCGTCGCCAGTCAGGACAAGTACTCATCGATGGCGAGCATTTGATCCAGGCCTGGGGCTTGGCGCATGGCCCGCCCGAGGTCATGCTTGTAAACACAGACCGGCCGGATGCGTTGCCCCGGCTCGCGGAGCTGACGCAAGCCTGGGGAGAGGCCCGCTCTTCGGAAACATTCCTGCTTCCTGAAAAGCTTTTCAAGCAACTTTTCGAGCATGCGAGCGCAGCCGCATTGGCAGGGGTGGTGAATGTACCCAAGCCCACCTTGGGTGACCTTGGCGCTACCGATGTGGTGTATCTGGATCGGGTGCAAGACCCGGGCAATCTTGGCACGATCATGCGCAGTGCTAGTGCGGCCGGGATCGAGCACCTCGTAACCTCACCTGGCTGCGCACAGGTCTGGTCCCCAAAGGTATTACGCGCCGCGATGGGGGCCCATTTTCTGCTTTCCGTGTATGAGGGGATCGAGTTGGCGGCTATTGAAAGCCAGGTTCCCAGTCGAATTCTGGCGACCCGATTGGAGCGGGCAGCTTCGCTTTACACGCTTGATTTGAATCCAGCCTGCGTTTGGGTATTTGGCAGCGAGGGGCAGGGCGTGAGTGCACAAACGCAAAGCGTCGGGCAGTCCATCGGAGTATTCATTCCCCAGCAGGCAGCGCAAGATTCTTTGAATGTTGCGATGGCCGCAACCGTCTGTTTGTTCGAGCAAAAGCGTCAGCGTCTCTCCTTGGGTGCTTAGCGCTGCGCCTGCTGATTGGCAATGTCGATCTGCTGAAGGATCGTCGCTGCGATTTCCTCGATGGACTTGTGGGTGGAGGACAACCAGCGGATTCCTTCGCGGCGCATCATGTCTTCCGCTTGCATGACCTCAGCTCGGCAGTTCTCGAGGGAAGCATATTTGCTACCCGGGCGGCGCTCATTGCGTACCTCGCTGAGCCTGTCTGGAGCAATGGTGAGCCCAAAAAGCTTATGCTTGAATCGATACAGCACCTCAGGTAATCGGCCGCGCTCAAAGTCTTCCGGAATAAGCGGGCAGTTGGCAGCCTTCAAGCCGTGCTGCATAGCCAGGTAGAGGCTGGTCGGGGTTTTGCCTGAGCGTGATACACCAACAAGAATGATGTCGGCCTCGGGCAGGCCCCGATCAGCTTGTCCGTCGTCATGGGCCAGCGAAAAGTTGATTGCAGCTATGCGCCGATCGTATTGCGGGCTATTGGTGGCAGTGTGCGAGCGGCCCATGCTGTGGGTGGATTGAGCGCCCAGCTCTTTTTCCAGCGGCTCCACGAAGGTGGCAAAAAGATCCAGAAAAACCGCGTTGGCCTGGCGCACCACATTATTGATTTCAGTATTGACCAGGGTGCTGAACACAATCGGTGGGCGCTCGTCTTTTCGGCCCTGCATATCGATGCGGGCGAGTAACTCCCGCCCTTTGATCACCGAATCGATAAATGGCATGCGGATCTGGCGAAACTTCATGGTTTCAAACTGCGCCAGCAGGGATTGACCGAAGGTTTCCGCAGTGATCCCGGTGCCGTCTGATACATAAAACACGGTGCGGTCGTAGGGTTCGGTAGACAATTGGTCGGGCATGGTCGGCTCGCAAGGGCAATGGGGCGGGCGCAAGCTTAGCTACAATGGCGATGTTTTGCACGCTGGCTCGTGCGCACCCATTTTTAACATGAAGACAGGACCTTTCCATGAACCCCATCGATACGCACCTTGTGGTGCCCTTCGATGCATTGCGCATGACCGATGTGGAATCGGTTGGAGGCAAAAACGCATCGCTCGGTGAAATGATCAGCCAGTTGGGCGCTACCGGGGTGCGGGTGCCCGGTGGTTTTGCCACGACTGCACATGCGTTTCGCGAATTTCTTGCGCAAAGCGGGCTGGCCGGCCGGATCTCTGATCGGCTGGCCAATCTGAACATTGATGACGTGAAGGCGCTGGCTGAGTGCGGTGCCCAGATTCGCCAATGGATTATTGAGACACCACTTCCGGAAGACCTGGAGCAGGCTATTCGCGAGCATTTTGCAGCGATGGAGCAGGGCAGTGGAGTGCAGCTTTCTGTGGCGGTACGCTCGTCTGCAACTGCGGAAGATCTGCCAGATGCCTCCTTTGCCGGCCAGCAGGAGACCTACCTGAATGTTCAGGGGATCGAGCAGGTGCTGGATCGCGTCAAGCATGTGTTTGCTTCGCTTTATAACGACCGGGCGATTTCCTACCGTGTCCATAAGGGGTTCGCCCATGCTGATGTGGCTTTGTCTGCGGGCATTCAGCAAATGGTGCGCAGCGATAAGGGTGCGGCCGGCGTGATGTTTACGATGGACACGGAATCGGGCTTTCCCGATGTCGTATTCATCACCAGCGCCTATGGCCTCGGTGAGACAGTCGTGCAGGGTGCGGTTAATCCTGATGAGTTCTATGTGCACAAGCCCATGCTTGAGTTGGGCAAGATGCCGATCATCCGGCGCCAGTTGGGCAGCAAGCTCTTGCGCATGGAGTTTGTAGCTCCTGGCGAGCAGGCCGATGGTCCGGCCACCTCAGTCGGGCGCACTGTGCGAACAGTGGACACTACAACTGAGCAACGCGTTCGGTTTTCGCTAAGCGATGCGGATGTCGTCGAGCTCGCGCGCTATGCGGTTGCGATAGAGAAGCACTACGGCCGACCCATGGATATCGAGTGGGGCAAAGATGGCGTAGACGGCCGGATTTACATTCTTCAAGCCCGCCCAGAAACCGTGAAATCCCAGTCGACCACGCATGGTCAACAGCGCTTTATTCTCAAGCAAAGCTCCGACGTGTTGGCGCAGGGCCGAGCGATTGGCCAGAAGGTAGGAGCTGGGCCTGTGCGGGTAATTCAGGATGCTTCCGAGATGGATCGGGTGCAGCCGGGTGATGTTCTGGTGACCGACATGACCGATCCCAATTGGGAGCCTGTCATGAAGCGCGCTTCAGCGATTGTCACCAACCGTGGCGGGCGTACCTGCCATGCGGCGATTATTGCACGCGAGCTGGGTATACCGGCTGTTGTGGGTTGCGGTGACGCTACCGAGCGCTTGGCCAATGGCGCATTGGTTACGGTCTCTTGCGCGCAGGGCGACACGGGCTTCATCTACGAGGGCCTGCTAGAAACCGAGGTGCGTGAGGTTGAATCGGGCGCATTGCCGCAGATTCCGGTGAAGATCATGATGAACGTTGGCAATCCTCAGCTGGCCTTTGAGTTTGCCCAAATGCCCAATGAAGGCGTTGGGTTGGCCCGCCTGGAATTCATCATCAACAACAATATCGGTATCCACCCGAAAGCGATTCTCGATTACCCCAGCGTCGACGGTGAGTTGAAAAAGGCGGTGGAAAGTGTGGCTCGCGGGCACGACACACCGCGCCTGTTTTACGTGGAGCGTTTGGCTGAAGGTGTTGCTACCATCGCCGCGGCCTTTTGGCCCCGCACGGTGATTGTGCGCATGTCGGACTTCAAGTCCAACGAGTATCGCAAGCTGATCGGCGGGGCGCGTTATGAGCCTGAGGAAGAAAACCCGATGCTGGGCTTTCGCGGAGCAGCGCGCTATCTTGATCCCAGCTTCAGGGAGTGCTTTGATCTGGAGTGCCAGGCGCTGAAGAAGGTTCGCGACGATATGGGGCTCACCAATGTGGAGCTGATGATTCCCTTCGTACGCACCTTGCGCGAAGCTTCCATGGTGATTGATGCCTTGGCTCGCAATAACTTGCGCCGGGGAGAGAATGGCCTGCGAATCATCATGATGTGTGAGTTGCCTTCCAATGCCATCCTGGCGGACCAATTTTTGGAATACTTTGATGGCTTTTCCATCGGCTCCAACGATCTGACTCAGCTCACACTCGGCCTGGATCGGGATTCAGGCTTGGTAGCTGAAGGATTTGACGAGCGCGATCTGGCGGTACGTGCGCTCCTGCAGCGCTCCATTCAGGCATGCCGTAAGGCGGGCAAGTATGTGGGGATTTGCGGGCAGGGCCCTTCAGACCATCCTGATCTTGCACATTGGCTCATGGCACAGGGCATCAGCTCGATCTCGCTGAACCCTGACACGGTAGTATCAACCTGGACTGCCTTGGGAGCTCCCAAACCGGCGGAGCCTGCCGCGGCGTAAAAGGCACAAGCGCTAGGGCAAAGGAAAAGGGCGCCTCAGGCGCCCTTTCTTGCTTTCGCTGAGAGTTAACTCAGGATCACTTAACAACCATCATCTGCGAGCGCTTGCCACCCTTGTAGGTGTAAAGCGTCAGTGCGCCATCCTTGACGTCGCCTTTGGCATCAAACGCGATCTTGCCAGTGATACCGTCGTAGCTGATTTTAGCCAGCTCAGGCAGATACTTGGCGGGATCAGCGGAGTTGGCTTTCTGCATTGCAGAGGCCATGACCATCACAGCGTCATACACATAAGGAGCGTAGATCTGGACATCGGCACCAGTGCGCTTTTTGAAGTCCGCTTTCCACTTGTCCATGGCAGCAACCTTGTCTTTGCCTACGCCACCAGCTTCAGCGCACACAACCTGGTTATCCGCCATCGAATCGCCGGCCAACTTGGCCAACTCTTCAGTGCAGATGCCATCGCCACCCATGAACTTGGCATTGATGCCAAGTTGCTTCATCTGGCGCATCATCGGGCCAGCTACTGCGTCCATGCCGCCGTAGAACACCAGATCAGGCTTCTTGCCCTTGAGCTTGGTCAGAATTGCATTGAAGTCGGTTGCTTTGTCATTGGTGAACTCGCGCCCTGCAATCTTGCCGCCAGCAGCTTTTACTGCCTTTTCAAACTCATCAGCCACGCCTTGCCCGTAAGCAGTGCGGTCGTCGATGATGGCGATTGACTTGGCTTTGGATTCCTTGACTGCGAAGCGACCCAGTGTGCCACCGAGTTGGCCGTCATTGGCAACCACGCGAAACGCGGTCTTGAAGCCCTGCAAGGTGTACTTTGGGTTGGTCGCCGAAGGCGAGATCTGAGCGATGCCAGCATCGTGGTACAGCTTCGATGCAGGGATGGTGGTACCTGAGTTCAGGTGACCAATAACGCCGTTGACCTTGGCATCAACCAGCTTTTGCGCAGCTGCAGTGCCTTGCTTGGGATCGGCCGCGTCGTCTTCGCTCAACAGCTCAAACTTGACCTCCTGACCACCGATTTTGACTTTCTTGGCATTCAGATCCTCGATAGCCATTTTGGCGCCGAGTTCATTATCTTTGCCAAGGTGGGCGATACCACCGGTCAAGGGGCCGACATGACCGATCTTGACTACGGTTTGTGCAGTGGCGACACCGGCGGCAGTGCCGAATGCCAGCGCGACCGCGAAGCTGACGAGCTTCTTATTCATTAACCTCACTCCTAATTAGAAAAGGGTTTTCCTTGCTCCGGCGGATGACGACAGAAATCCGCACCGAAACCAGTGCCGCGCATGCTAGCTTGAATCAGGAGCTTGGGCAATTTGTGAGGGTTTTGAGCGGGTAAACCCCTAGTAAGGTTACGGGATTTGTTTGGGGCTCAGTCTGCTTTCGAGGCGCCCTTGATAATCCGTTGCCGCTCTCGCTGCCACTCTTTTTCACGCTCGGTGCTGCGTTTGTCGTGTTGTTTTTTGCCCTTGGCCAAGCCGATCTCGGCTTTGACCCGGCCACGCTGGTAATGAAAGTTAAGCGGCACCAGCGTGTAGCCAGCTCGCTCAACCTTGCCGATCAGTTTGTTGATCTCGGCTGCTTTGAGCAGGAGCTTGCGGGTACGCACCGGATCCGGATTGATGTGGGTGGAGGCCTCGGGTAATGGCGAGATGTGCGCGCCAATCAGAAAAAGCTCGCCGCTGCGAATCACGACATAGCCTTCCTTCATCTGTGCCCGGTTGGCACGAATCGCCTTGACCTCCCAGCCTTCCAGCACCAGCCCAGCCTCATAGCGCTCTTCGATGAAGTAATCGAAGCTGGCTTTTTTATTTTGTACGATGGTCATGGCAGCAATGGTGGGGGCAACAGGCAGGAACTCAACCAGGCACTATACCGCGATGAGCCTGTAACATGCGCCACTGTTCTTCTGGTCCGCCATGCAACACGTCCGAAAATCCGCTCTCGTGCCTTACTCCGCGCAATCGATGTTTGCATTGGTGGATGATATTGATGCCTACCCCCAGTTTTTGCCGTGGTGCGCAGATGCCAAGGTCCTGAATCGCACACCTGAGATGGTGGAGGCCAAAATCGTCATCGGCTTGGCAGGGTTGACGCAGGCATTCAGCACTCGCAATAGCAACAATCCGCCTGGTGAGATTCGTCTGGAACTGCTGGAAGGGCCATTTCAGGCTTTGCAGGGATCCTGGCATTTCCGCACCTTGGCGCCTACCGCCTGCAAGGTAGAGCTGCACTTGGACTACCAGCTTCGCAACAGCCTGCTCAATGCCACCCTGGGGCGCGCGTTTGAGCAAATCACCACCACGTTGGTGGATGCGTTTGTGCGCCGGGCTGAGTCGGTGTACGGCTGAGGAGGATGGCTGAGGTGAACAGCTTTGATATTGAGGTGCGTTGGATTGAGCCTGAAAGCGGGATCGCCAAGGCCCGATTGCTCCCAGTGTCGTCAAACACCTTAACCCTCGGCATGGCCATTGAGCAGTGGCGCAATCAATTCGAAAGCGAGCCTATTGGCGCATGGCTTTCAAAGCCCGACTGGACAGCGATTGGCCTGAACGGGAAGCGGGCGCGCCCCGAAATGAAGATCACCGCTCTGGACCGGATTGATTTCACCTTGCCGCTGCGGCAGGAGGCAATGGCGCTGAGGCGTGAGCGAGCTAGCCTTTACAAGACTCAGAAACGTCGCGCCGCACCGTAGACAAGCGCCGAGCCCGAGCCTCATCGGACATGAACTCCCGCTCGCCCTGAGCATTCACTTGGGCAATGCGGATACCACTTTCCAGAGTCCGCAATTCAGTTTGCGCAGCTTCGCAGGACTCTTTTTTGCGGGCTTCCAACTCGGCTTGTTTATCAAGCTCCTCACGGGACGGTTTGGCTTTGCCCGCAGAAGTTTTGGCTGCATCGGCAGCGCGGCTTGCATCTGCTGAAGGTGGCACTGCCAAACGCACACCAGTGGTGGCGGCTGTTGGAGCTGGCAAATCGGTACGCTGAACTGCGCTGCGGGTGTCCGCAGGTGGCGGACGATCAGAAACCACAAGCCGTCCATTGGCATCGCGCCATTGAAATATCTGGGCACCCACAGGCTTGGCGGGGGCAGCGGCCGCTTGGGCTGATGCGATCGAGGGGGCTAATCCTCCAAGGACCAGGCACAGGGCCAGCCCAAGGCTTTTGCAGAAATGCTTCATCCGCCGATTTCGCCTCAAGCCCAGGCCTCTGACAAGGGCTCGACCGATAGCTGGCGCTTTGGGACTGCGGGATGGGCCTGAGCTTGGCTATAATTACGCTTTGCACGGAAGTTTCATGCGACTGGCCAAAAAAGCGCTGACATTCGATGATGTCTTGCTGGTTCCCGCTCTTTCCAATGTGTTGCCCCGTAACACCTCGTTGCGCACTCAGGCCTCACGTTCGATCTATCTGAATATCCCCTTGCTTTCCGCGGCTATGGACACGGTGACCGAGTCCCGGCTGGCCATTGCGATGGCGCAGGAGGGTGGTATTGGGGTGATTCATAAAAACCTTACCCCCCAACGGCAAGCGGCCGAGGTGCTCAAGGTCAAGCGATTTGAGTCCGGCGTGTTATCGGATCCGATCACTATTACCCCAGACCAAACGGTGCGCGAGGTGATGGAGATTGCGCGCCTGAATCGTATTTCAGGCTTGCCCGTGGTGGAAAACGGCAAGGTGGTGGGGATTGTCACCAACCGCGATTTGCGCTTTGAAACCCGGCTCGATGAGCCTGTGCGCAACATCATGACTCCGCAAAACCGGTTGGTCACTGTGCCCGAGGGTGCCTCGCTTGAAGACGCCCAAACCCTGATGCACAAGCATCGAATCGAGCGGGTGCTGGTGGTCAACGATAGCTATCAGCTCAAGGGCCTGATCACGGTGAAAGACATGCTCAAAGCGACCGAGCATCCGATGGCGGCCAAGGACCAGCAGGGCAAGCTTCGAGTTGCAGCGGCGGTTGGGGTAGGCGGGGATGCTGAAGAGCGGGTCGAGGTGTTGGTCAAGGCCGGGGTGGATCTGGTGGTGGTAGATACCGCGCATGGCCATTCCCAGGGCGTGCTGGATCAGATTCGAAGCATCAAGCGCCAATATCCAGGCCTGCAAATCGTAGGCGGCAACATCGCCACTGCGGGCGCGGCTAGGGCCTTGGTTGAGGCGGGCGCAGACGCGGTGAAGGTGGGCATAGGCCCCGGCTCGATTTGCACCACCCGGATTGTCGCCGGTGTGGGCGTGCCTCAAATCACGGCGATCAGTGACGTCGCTGAGGCCTTGCATGGCACAGGCGTTGCAGTGATCGCCGATGGTGGCATTCGCTACTCAGGCGATATTGCCAAAGCGATTGCGGCGGGCGCGCATAGTGTCATGATGGGCTCGCTCTTCGCAGGTTCGGAAGAGGCGCCTGGCGAGGTCGTGTTGTATCAGGGCAGGTCGTATAAAAGCTATCGTGGCATGGGTTCGCTCGGTGCGATGCAGGCTGGCGCGGCTGATCGGTATTTTCAGGATGCTTCAGTCGAAGCCGAAAAGCTTGTGCCCGAGGGCATTGAAGGCCGGGTGCCCTACAAAGGCTCGCTTGTGGCTATCATTCATCAACTCACCGGTGGGCTGCGCTCCAGCATGGGGTATTGCGGTTGTGAGTCGATCGAGCAGATGCGCAGCCAGCCGCAGTTTGTTGAAATCACCTCGGCGGGCATGCGCGAATCGCATGTGCATGATGTGCAGATCACCAAAGAGGCGCCGAACTACCGCGCTGATTAATCAGGCTCAAGCAGCAAGCGCCAGGCCACTTTTGGTGACCTGGCGATTTTATTTTTTGCTCCCGTTTTCAAAATTGCGATCGCCATGCATCACAAAATTCTGATCCTCGACTTTGGCTCCCAAGTCACCCAGCTCATTGCGCGCCGCGTGCGCGAGGCTCAGGTGTATTGTGAGATTCACCCCTGCGATGTTGATCCCGGGTTTGTGCGCAATTTTATCGAGCAACAAGGCGGGCGCGGCATCATTCTTTCGGGCAGCCACATGAGCGCCTATGAGGAAAGCAATGATCAGGCCCCAGCGGTAGTGTTTGAGCTCGGGGTGCCGGTGCTGGGCATTTGCTATGGCATGCAAACCATGGCTCAGCAACTGGGTGGCAAGGTGGAGGCAGCAGTGCTTGAAAATGGTATGGCCAAGCGTGAGTTTGGCTATGCCGAGGTCAGGGCGCGCGGCCACACCAAGCTTTTTGATGGCATCCAGGATTTTGTAACACCTGAAGGCCACGGCATGCTCAAGGTGTGGATGAGCCATGGTGACAAGGTCACCGCGATGCCCGAGGGTTTTAAGCTCATGGCAAGCACCCCATCCTGCCCAATCGCGGGCATGGCCGATGAAGCCAGGCGATTTTATGGCATTCAGTTTCACCCCGAGGTCACCCACACGGTGCAGGGCAGTGCGATCTTGCGACGATTCGTGCGCGATATCTGCGGCTGCGGTGGTGATTGGATCATGGGCGACTACATCGAAGAAGCGGTCGCAAAGATTCGCGACCAGGTAGGCAGCGAGCATGTGTTGCTCGGGTTATCGGGCGGGGTGGATTCCTCGGTGGCTGCTGCCTTGATTCATCGGGCGATTGGCGATCAGCTCACCTGCGTGTTTGTGGATCATGGCCTGCTGCGCTTGAATGAAGCGCAGATGGTGAAGGACATGTTTGTGGGCCGCCTGCATGCGAGAGTGATTGCGGTTGATGCAAGTGATCAGTTCCTGGGCAAGCTAGAGGGCGTGCAAGACCCCGAAGCCAAGCGCAAAATCATCGGCCGGGAGTTCGTCGAGGTGTTTCAAACCGAGGCTGCCAAACTCAAAGCGCAAGGCGCGCAGGCCCCTCAATGGCTCGCACAGGGCACCATCTATCCGGACGTGATTGAGTCGGGCGGTGCCAAGTCCAAGAAGGCCGTGACGATCAAGAGCCATCACAACGTGGGCGGTCTGCCTGAGACGCTCGGCCTGAAACTTCTTGAGCCCTTGCGTGAACTCTTCAAGGATGAAGTTCGGGAACTCGGCGTTGCACTCGGCTTGCCGCCTGAGATGGTCTATCGTCATCCGTTTCCCGGGCCTGGGCTTGGCGTGCGGATTCTGGGTGAGGTGAAGTGCGATTACGCCGATCTGCTGCGCCGAGCCGACCATATCTTTATCGAAGAGCTGCGCGCATTTCATGATGAAGCCTCAGGCAAATCCTGGTACGACCTCACCAGCCAAGCCTTCGCCGTGTTCCTGCCGGTGAAATCAGTCGGAGTCATGGGCGATGGGCGCACCTATGACTACGTGGTGGCGCTGCGTGCCGTGCAGACCAGTGATTTCATGACCGCCGATTGGGCGGAGCTTCCTTATGCTTTGCTCAAGAAAGTGTCCTCGCGAATCATCAATGAAGTGCGGGGAATCAATCGGGTGACTTATGATGTGAGCTCGAAGCCTCCGGCTACGATCGAGTGGGAGTGAAACTCCATTATCCTTATCCCGAGGGGTAGTCAACATGAGGTGCAGTGCATTAAGTTCTAGCGCTGCACCCCATCAAGCATTGATCAGGCCATTAATGGTTAGCTATAAAGTTGTGCGAGCGCTGTCAGGTTATTCTCGGCTAACCCATGTGAGATCGCATCCCTTAGCAATCCGTGCGCACGTTGGGTGATCGGCAGGCTGCTTCCGGTAGCGCTTGCCGTATCAAGCGCATACGCAAAGTCTTTTTCCACCAACTCTATCGAAAACATCGGGGTGAAATTTCTCGCCAGCATGCCTTGCCCCGCTAACTTGGCGGCTGGGCTGGCCACGGGTGTGTTGCCCATAATCTCCAATGCTTTAGTGGTATCAAGCCCTGCGCGCGTTGCCCAGCCAACTAGCTCAGCTAAAGCTGCGACCTGAATACCAAACAGCGCATTAATCATTAGCTTCACTGCCGCTCCATTACCGATCTCACCCGCGTGATGAACTGCACCTCCCATCGTTTTGAACACAGGCTCAGCACGCCTCAACACTTGGGGATCACCTCCAACCAGGTAAATCAGTTGCGCCGCCTCGGCCTGCGGACGCGAACCTGCCACAGGCGCATCTAAAAAGTCCACGCCGGTTTGCGCGGCGGTAAGCCCTAGTTCCTTTACCCACGTAGGCGTCAGTGTCGAGCTTTCAATCGCAATCGTGCCCGCGTTCATGCTCGAGAGCGCACCATCTCTGGCATTGAGCCATACATGGCGTGAAGCTTCATCGTCGCGCAACATGCTGATTACCATGTCGGCATCGGTGGCAGCATCGCGCGGGGAATTGGCGGACTTTGCGCCGAGCGCTTGCAGTGGTGCAGCTTTAGCCGCAGTGCGGTTCCAAACCGTCACCGCATATCCCGCCCTGAGCAACGAAGCGGCCATGCGCGAGCCCATCGCTCCGAGGCCGAGAATAGAAATGTTTTTCACGCGGTTACCCCCTTAAGTGATGTTTCCATCTGCGCAGTGATCATGGCATGTGATGCTGCTATCCCAGCAGGGTTGGTGTTAGTGGCTTCGTCGTTATAAGTGATGACTTCATTGAAGCCCAAAAAGGCTAATAGGAATTTCAGATAGGGCTCGACGAAATTGGCAGCGGCAAAGCTGGCGCCATGGGCATAGCCCCCAGCGCCATAAGCGATCACGACGTGAGCCTTCTTGCCTTTCAGTAAGCCTCCAAAATTGCTTCCATCAAAGCTGAAGGTGTGGCCAATACGGGTGATTTGATCAATCCAAGCCTTGAGCGCGGAAGGCACGCCGAAGTTATACATCGGGACGGTGAGCAGCAATGTATCGGCGGCTTTAAGCTCGGCGATTAGCGTGTCGGATTGCACGAGGGCTGCCACCATCTCCGAGCTGTGTTGCTCGGGCGGTGTAAACATTCCGGCAATGGTCGTATTTTCGATATGCGGGAGGCTTTGCAAAGCCACGTCGCGACGCGTAATAGTTCCGGCTGGAAAGCGCTTTATCCAAGCGTGTTCAAATTGATCGCCGAGCTTGCGGGAATACGAGCCCGTTACGCGGGAGCTAGAGTCAATTCGCAGCAAATGATGGGTGCTGGGCGGAGTAGGTCGCATAGGAAGTTCCTTTGGTTTGCACCGCGCATCCCCTTGATTCGCGGCCATAAACGAACTTTAGTTAGTGTTCAAATTCGAATAAATAGAGAATTGAGCACTTATTTCATGTATAAAACGCATGAATCGGGAGAAGCAAAGGCATGGATTTCACAACTCTTAGAACCTTCGTCGATGTGGCTCGCCTGGGCAGCTTCGCAGACACTGCGCGAGAGCAACAACTCGATCCGTCTTCCGTCTCACGCACAGTAGCTTCGCTCGAGCATGAACTGGGCGTGCGATTGTTTCAGCGGACCACACGCAAGCTTTCGCTCTCAGAAGCGGGGCGCGCCTACCTGGCGCGCATTTCGCCCTTGATGGATGAGCTGGAGCAAGCCGGCGAAGAGGCGCTGGCACTGAGCAAGGGCGTCAACAACCATGCCCAGGGCACGTTGCGAATGACCGCTTCTGTTTCATTCGGCATCATTCAGGTCGCCCCAATTCTGCGCGAGTTCCACCGTTTGCATCCGCAGCTGAAAGTCGAGCTGCTACTTACGGATAACAATATGAACTTGATCAACGACCGGATTGATCTTGCAGTGCGCTTGGGATCGCAGTTCGAAGGCGATGTAGTCCTTACCAAGCTCATGCGAACGCGTTACCGCGTTTGCGCAAGCCCCAGCTATATTGCTCAAAATGGCTCGCCAAAAGCTCCCGCTGATCTAGTCAAGCATCGCTGCCTAATGCTCACGCTACCCGAGTTTCGGCATGAATGGCACTTCAAGGACAACAAAGGAAGGGTTCAAAGCGTAAGCGTTGATGGCGACATCATTATTTCCAACCCACTCGCTTTGCGAAGCTGCGCGATCGACGGCATGGGCCCGGTGCTGCTGACTGATTGGCTGGCGAAGGATGCCATCGCAGATGGAACGCTTGTTGATCTTTTTCCTCATTATCAAGCCACCGCCACTAGCTTCGATACGGGCGTGTGGTTGTTGTATCCAACACGTGCTTATCTGCCGCTCAAGGTAAGGGTGATGATGGATTTTCTGAAAAGCAAATGGCGGTGATTGAATCCAGCTTCCGAATAAGTTCCGGCAATCGCTTCCTCGCCTCTGCTTCGCCCGTGACCCGGCTACTCACAAAGTAGGAGCGAAGCGGGCTAGCCCAGTAGCCAAGGTCCGGATGGATCAAAAAGTCGGCCTGCGCCACTTCAGGATTAATTCGGGTGCGGCGGTTCATATCGCGTTGTCGGTTGGCCTGACTGACCTCAGGAGGCGTGGCTTCATCGTAGGCCGACACATCCACCGCGATCACAAACTGTGCGCCGGCAGCTCGCGCGAACCGTACAGCCACAGGCAGCGATTCATCCGCGTCTTCATACTCTTGCCCCAGGATACCCACGGGTGAGAAAACACCTGGCACAGCGCTGGAGGCGCGAATGGCAACTCCGAGGTTTCCGGCATCGAAGACCACCGGCACTTTGTCCGAACGCCGGGTAGCAACCACGAGCAGCTTGCGTTTGAGCTGCTGAACTTCGAGCCCTCCGAGATTGGTATTGACATAGTTTTGCAGGCGGTTACCGCGAATCCAGCCCCGGTCGGCGAAAGGCGAAAAATCGAAGAGCGTGAGCGGGCCGCCCTCCAGAGATCGGCGATCAATATCAGCCGCATTCATGCCACTTGCCCAGAACGCACCAAGCAACGCGCCCACACTGCTTCCCACAATCAAGTCGGGCTCGATACCAGCCTCTTCCAGCACCTTGATCACGCCGACATGCGCATAACCCCTTGGGCCGCCACTGCCCAAGACAACAGCGATCTTGGGGCGCGGTTCAATACGTGGCAGCGTTTCGACCACGCGTGGTGCATCGGGCTGGGTGTAGTTAAACGGCGCACATGCACTCAGCGAAGCGGCAACTGAAACAATCGCAAGGATACAGAGCCAACGTGCAATCATGGCTTCTTGGAATCGGCAGATTCATTTAATAGCTGCAAGGCACGAGACCAGGAAAAGGGTAATTCGCTTCGGCGAATCTCCATCCTCTTATAGCGCATGGTCTCAATGGCTCCCGAACCCGAGGCCATCGCTTGTCGGTGCTGCTCAGACATAAAGAAGTTGGTGCGGGAGGCTTCGTCGCGCCATATGGTGTATGTCCAGACATCGTTGCCCAGCAGTTCACGTCGAAGCGAGTAGGCCACCAGGCCCGGCTGGGACGCCATCGCGCTGTTGACCAACATGGTGTGCTTATCAAAAGGTGCCCGCTTGCTAGGGTCCAGGGTGGCGTGCGTTACTGAGACCAAAAGCTTCTCGTCTGGGGAGCCTGCTTCGCCACGTTCTACCGATCTGTACGGCATCGATACTGTGCAGGCGCCCACCCAAGGTAAGCAGCCCAAGATGATCACAGCACGCAGGGTGAATCGGGATAGAGATGATGGTGGCATTGACTTGCCCTACTGGGTCAATGGTTTAGGACGGGTATCCACCGGAAGGCAAATCAGGGCAGTTAAAACACCACCGCAGGCCAGAAGCAGGTACATGGTTTTGAATTGAGCAATGTCTGCCCCGAGCTGACCTACCAGCGCGACTGCAATAGCCACTCCAATAACGCCGCCAATCTGCCGAATGGCATTGTTGACGCCGCCGCCAACACCAAACTGTTGTGGCTTGAGCTTGGCCACTGCTGCGCCTGAGAGCGCAGGTAGCAAAAGGCCCACCGCGATCCCGCCCGCGATCTGTGCCGGGAGCCAAAGGGTCCAGAATGCGGACTGGCTGGTAATCAGGTGGCTCATCGTAACGTTGCTCGTTGCATAAAGCAGGCCACCGGCAATCAATAGAGGGCGATGGCCAAATTTTCCTGCCCAGCGACCACTGAGAATCGCCACCGGAATAACCATAAGCGGGCCCGGCGTGATAGCCAAGCCAGCCCAGTGCTGAGAGAACCCCCAGATGCCGATCAAAAACAAAAATGAACTGATGAACATCGCTGTGAATGCAATCCCAAACACAAAACTGGCAAGGTTGATATAGCGATAGCTTGGTTCGCTAAAGAGGCTCATGTCTATAGCTGCTCCGGGCTGCCGTTTTGCCCAGAGCACAAAGGCGGTAAGGATCAGGGTGCCACCCGCGAGGCTGCTTATGACCATCAGTGTTGTCCATCGTTGATCTTCAACTTTGACGATACCGAGCGCGATCAAGGAGACCCCGGAAATCAGCATCAATACTCCGGGCCAATCCAGCGGTTCAGCGACTTTGAGCCCAGAAGACTCAGCAATGCTTTTCCTGCTGTGTAACCACGCATAGAGCCCGATGGGCAAGTTGATCCAGAAGATCCAGCGCCACGAATAGTGATAGATCATCCAGGATCCGAGGGCGGGCCCAACCGCGGCAGCCAGCGCACCCATGGCGCTCCATAGCCCCACAACAGCAGCTCGCTTGGTCGGCGCAAAGGCAGCCAGGATCAGGGCGAGCGAGGTGGTGGTCATGATCGCTGCACCTATAGCCTGCACAGACCGTGCTGCTATCAGAGTTTCGATGGTTGGGGCTAGGCCACACGCGCTTGAGGCAACTATAAAAATGAAGACTCCCCAAAGAAATAATCGCTTGCGACCCCACTGATCAGCTAACCGACCCGCTGGCACCAGCAAGGCCGCATACACCACTGAGTAGGCATTGATAGACCAGGAAAGTTGCCCCGCGTTTACGCTTGAGAACTCCTGGCGTAAAGCGGGGTAAGCCGCGATGACGACTGTGCTGTCCAGGGAAACAAGGAAGACGGCTAGTGCGCTTAACCAGAAGGTTAACCAGGGGTTGCCGGGAGAGGACATCGGAGGGGTGGACACGCGTTTTGCCGGTTAGGTGGCGGTGAAGGCGATGAAGGCAATAAAGGGTTGGCCGCGAATCGCTTGAACAAAAAGTGATGTAACCAGAACCAATGACAGCACTAGCCCCAGCCCTACAATCCAACCCGGATGAAACTTTCGGCCTGATCTTGACAGCGCCAGGTCAGCAAGCCATCCCAGAATCGGTAGCGCTTGAATTACATGAGTGGCGAAGAAATGTGGCACCCGCAGATCGCCCACGCTGCGCGACCATCCAATCAGGGGTACCCCGCCCGCATCGTTTCGAACCGATCCGATCCATGGGCCCGCTCCGGATAGCATGCCACTGGCTAGCGCTCCCGCCACGACAAGAGTGGCAATGGCACTAAAAATCGCTCCCCAGCCAGCGCCCAAACGCAGGCCGGGGGAAAGATTTGGCCGGGCATGCCGCAGGACCATAACGCCGATGATCAAGGTTGCAATCACAAGCACTAAAGCTGCACCCCCCATAACTTGGTAGTACATGAATGATTCAAACCGGGTTTCAAAATTAAAGTGTGAGGCGCGGCCCCGAGCCGACTGCAACGCCACATAAAACACTTCAATAATCGTGGCGACGCAGGCTGATGTAAGCGCGAGCCTTGTGGCAGTCATTGCTTTGCCCGTCTGCGCGAGCAATGAGGTGAGCCAGAGCAGGGTGGCCAGGTGGATTCCAAAAGAAAGCGCAAACTTGACCGGCTTGGCCCACACATTGACGTCCCTCAGGAGGCGTTCATCCAGCATGAAGGCTAACCCGGTAACTAGCAGTAATGCTGTGCAAAGTGCAATGGTTGCGCGGGTAGCGATATACGCATAGGTATTGGGTAGGCTTAACTTCATATGGGTTTTGCCACTGCTTTTGGCTCCGGAGCCTGGCTTCGATCAAGTCCTGAAGCAAGCACTGCCTGGAAAAGTAGGAAGCCCAGAGGCCCGAACATAAATGTGGTCACCAGGATTGGAGCCTGGATCCATCGATTCAAGCCTATCTCCGCGGATTTCTCGGAAATCCAGAGGCCCACAAACAGATCAAAGGCAAGGTAGTGCACCCATCCAGCCAAGGCCACCTCTTTGCTCGTAAACAGCAGCTGCACGGCCGCCAAGCTAAAAAAGCCCCCGCCATCCACCCTGAAAAAGTACACAGCAATGACCACCGCATAGAGCAGGCAGAGTAGGGTGATTGACCCCCAGCGAATCAGTTTGGAGACGAGTGCCCAGCGGGGCCCCGCGATCAAGATAATCCATGAAACCAGGGCCAGGGTATTGCAGATCCGGAAAAGCAAATCAGGGTTCATGAATGAGCCTTTGAGCTATGCCTGGCAGGCTTCGATAACGAAGGAGCTGCCGTACCGCGCATTACCTTTGCCATGATTCTGACTCGGGCACTGCGCGGCAGGCCAGTGAACGACGCCTCGAGCATTCACCACCACGTCAGCCCGCTTGGAAAATCTGCTGGAAGCACTTGTAACCAATGTAGCGGGCCCATATCGTCGAGTGATCATCGTATTTAACCTGGAATAGTTTGGTTCCGACAGGTTAGCGGCCGAGTTTCACTTCTATGGTCGTCACTCCGGTCGGGGCGACCTCAAAGCGTGCTTCTTCAAATGTGGGTGCGCGCAGGCTTGGCCGTACGTTATTTGAGACTCCCCAATCTTCCTTTGGCATCCCAACTAAGTTGGTGTCGGTGCGCCGATTTCCATTGAGATCATGCGAAGCGGCTAGCGCGTGTGGGCCCGGTTTTATGCCGGCGAAGCGGCAGATGACCCCTTCGGGGTTGGCTTTCTGCCAAAGGGTAGGTAGCCCAGGGTTCTCGGTCGGAAAGCCGGTCGAGTTTGAGAACAGGGCGCATCCGATCTCACCTTGCGCACTTTTAGCTCCACTGATTTTTACAACAAGCTCCTGGCCATGAACTGAATGCATACACAACACAGTGAATAGCGCGCAGAACAAGTTAATCTTTAGCGGTTTGGTGTTAATTGACATCGGGAAGCCTTTGGTAGACAGTGTCAACAAAAGTATATATTCTTGGTTGACGATGTCAACCTGCAAGCTTCGACATCATCTCGAGGTTAGTCCAGGCCTGAGAAATCGAAAGGACACCTTGGCAAACTGAGCCAACGGACTTACGAAAAGCGGATGACCAGAAAGGGCTGGCCTTGATTGCCTCGTCCTCAAAACCTACGGCCGCATGTTGATGCGTTTTGGTGCAGGGTTGGGTCAGAAGCGGGTATGAAGGCAAGTGGATACACTAGACTTCAACAGTTAATTGACGAACGGAGATCGAATTGAGTGATGATCCGCGCTGCTGTGGCAGCGGAACTTGCATTATCGACCCAGCAGGCCGGTGCTGGTGCGGCCAGCAGTGGGATGGCGAGAAAATGTGCCATGCACCCTTGGCGCCGCTTCCCGATGCCGTAGGCCGTGATTCAGGTGCGAAGCCTGAGAATGATTCTGGTGAACACTAGATTTTCTGATCGTGCAAAAGCTTAGCCCGCGTGCCGAGCCTCCGGGTCTGGAGCAGCGCATTTGAAAGCGCTTGCCTGCGATCTTGCTGGTCGGCACCTTGGTGCCGCTTGGGCTTTCGTTGATTAACCGGGTGTCCACCCCGGTGACTTGGTCCGCAGGTGGGGGCGAAAGCATGCTTCTGCTTTGGGACTTCACCATGATTGGTGTGGTGGTGTTTTTCTGGACCATGGTGCTGACTGTTGCGGTGGGGTGCCTGATTGTAAAGGTGATGAAGGGGCCAACTTATGCGGCCGATGCTTATCCTCTTCCGGCAGAGCACGAAGGCTCCAAAGGCTTACTGCCTTAGCTCGGGGCGGTCCGCCTCGTTTCATAGACGTTGTGTCTATCCGCGGATGAGCAGGCTCACCCGAAAACTTTTTTTCTTCATTTGCACTTGGGGTTATCCCTCAATTCAATCGCGATTTGATCTTGGTCAAACCTGTCGCAGGTAGGTGCATCGCTGTAAGGCATTCGTCAGCCAAAAAACAAGAATCGTCGCTATCGTGAATCACTAACTTGAGGAGATCACCATGACCACGATTGCCGTGCCGGCGAACGCAGACCCTTCTTTCCAGGAAATGACTTACCGTAAGGTCGCATGGCGATTACTGCCATTCCTTTTTCTTTGTTATGTCGTGGCTTATCTTGATCGCGTGAACGTGGGCTTTGCCAAGTTGCAAATGCTCAGTGATTTGAAGTTCAGCGAAACTGCTTATGGCTTGGGGGCGGGGATTTTCTTCATCGGCTACTTCCTTTTTGAAGTACCCAGCAACCTTATCCTGCACCGCACAGGAGCCAGGCGTTGGATTGCGCGGATCATGGTGACTTGGGGCTTGCTTTCGGCGGGCATGATGTTCGTCCAAAACGAATTCGCGTTTTATGTAGTGCGATTCTTCCTCGGCGCTGCTGAAGCCGGATTTTTCCCCGGGATCATTCTTTATCTGACCTACTGGTTTCCAGCTCAACAGCGCGGCCGGATTGTGGCGCTTTTCATGACAGCTATAGCGATGTCGGGTGTCATTGGCGGCCCGCTTTCAGGCTGGATCATGACGGCTTTTGCCGGGGTCAATGGATGGGCAGGATGGCAGTGGTTGTTTTTGATTGAAGGTTTGCCGAGCATAGCCATGGGCATTGCGGTGCTGTTTTACCTCGATGACTCCATCCAGTCCGCGAAATGGTTGTCGCCTCAAGAAAAAGAGCTTCTTTCCACCAACATCGCTGCTGATCAGAAAACTCAGGCGCATATGTCTGTGGGCGAGACCTTGCGTGATCCGCGAGTATTGCTGCTCTCCCTGCTGTATTTCTGCTTCATCATGGGGCTCTATGGTGTGAGCTTCTGGCTGCCGCAGCTCATCAAGGGCCTTGGTGTGAAAGACCTGATGTCGATTGGCTTGCTGACCGCAATTCCTTATGCTGTGGCGGCGGTGTGCATGGTGCTGGTTGGCCGCAGTTCGGATCAGCGGTCAGAGCGGCGCTATCACCTGATGATCCCGGCAGTGCTGGGCGCCATTGGATTGGGATTGGCCGGGGTGCTAGGCAATGATCCGGTGCTTGGCATGGTCGCCCTGACTTTGGGCACAGCTGGCGTGTTGTCCGTGCTTCCTGTGTTTTGGACCTTGCCTACCGCTTTGCTTGGCGGCGCAGGTGCTGCAGCCGGAATCGCCCTGATCAACTCGGTGGGCAATCTGGCCGGGTTTCTAAGCCCCTACATGGTGGGCGCGATCAAGGATGCTACTGGGAATACAACGCTAGCTTTGTATGTGCTCGCCGGGTCTATGGTGGTTGGGGCGCTGCTGGCCCGACGCGCGACTCGCTAAGGGCACTAACCGCAAGGGCTAACAACGCCCGCCAGCTGTGGCACGATTCGGCCTATGCTGAATGACGAAGACTTTGCCCCCCGCGAGCATGCTTATATGCTCGCGGCATTGGATCAAGCCCAGAACGCCTGGGCAGTCGGTGAGGTGCCTGTGGGGGCCGTGATTGTTCATGATGGGGCGGTGATTGCAACCGGGTACAACCATCCGATTGGAATGCATGACCCGACTGCGCATGCTGAGATCAGGGCGTTGAGGATGGCGGGCGAGGTGCTCGGAAATTATCGGCTGCCGGAATGCTCAATGTATGTGACCCTGGAGCCCTGCGCCATGTGCGCAGGGGCTTTAATGCATGCAAGGCTTAAGCGCGTGGTTTATGCCGCAGCGGATGAAAAAACAGGTGCTGCAGGTAGTGTGATTGACTTGTTTGCCATCGAAAAGCTCAACCACCACACCGAGGCCATTGGAGGTCTGCGGGCCAGCCAAAGTGCGGCCATGCTGAAAGACTTCTTCAAAGAAAAACGCGCCCAATCGAAGGGCGCGCTTTAGGCTTTCTTGGCCGCAGGATGCGGCCTAATGGGGTTTGCCCGCTTTGGTGGCTTACTCGACCTTGGCTTTGGCCCGCAAATCGGTCTGCAATTGCTGAATTGCACGGCGCTCAAGTTCCTGCTGAATTTGGGGCTTGACCTGCTCAAGGGGAGGTGGCTTGACCTCGCGCACATCATCAAGCCGGATCACATGAAAGCCAAACTGGGTCTTGACGGGGGTGTCGGTGACTTTGCCTTTTTCCAGCTTGGTCATTGCCTCGGAAAACTCCTTGACGAAAGTCTGCGGCTGGTTCCAATCCAGATCACCGCCATTGGCTGCTGAGCCAGGATCTTTCGATTGCTTGGCCAGGTCTTCGAATTTGGTACCTTTTTTCAGGTCTGCAATGATTTGCTTGGCGGTTTCTTCTTTTTCAACCAGGATATGGCGCGCCTTGTACTCCTTTTCACCGCCGCTACGACCCGCTACCTTGTCGTATTCCGCCTTGATCGCTGCATCATTGATCGGATTGTTCTTCAGGTGGTCCCGAATCAGGGCGCGAATCATCAGATCCTGACGCACATTATTGAGTTGCTTGACGACGTCCGGGGAGCGAGCCAAGCCTTTTTTCTCGGCTTCCTGAGCAAAGATTTCGCGTGCGATCAGCTCTTCACGCACGGCAGTGCGCAATTCTGGAGTGTCAGGGCGACCTTGTGCCTTGAGCGCAGCCACGAACTCGTCGAGGCGCTCTTTTGGAATCGGTTTGTTGTTCACAAGGGCTGCGTTTTGGGCAAAAGCAGGCACATAAACGAAGCTGGCGACCGCAACACATGCGGCTATGCTCAAGCGACTTACGCTCAGGGTCATAGGTTTACTCTTTGGGATGGTTGGCATGAAGATGAATAGAAAGGGCATGTATGCCACTGGGGATCCATTGCTGCAGGGCATCATACACCAGGCGATGAGCCTGAATGCGACGCAACTGTGACAAAGCTGTGTCGGTAATATCGACCTTAAAGTGGCCTGCACCGTCTGAGGCACCAGCGTGCCCGGCATGCAAGTGGCTCTCATCTTCCACCTGCACCTGAGCCTGCGGGAACGCTACAAGCAGCCGGGTGGAGATTTGATCAGCAGTGGGGCGCATCAAGACCCCGCCGAGTCATCCTGGACATATCGCCCAAGATAGAGGCCCTGGGCAATCACAAACACCAATGTCAGTCCCATCGTGCCGAACAGCTTGAAATTAACCCAGACATCGGTTGGAAATCGGTAGGCGATAACGATATTCAGCGCGGCCATACTGGCAAAAAACGCCGCCCATGCGAAATTCAGCCGATCCCAAATGGCGGTGGGTAATTTGAGCTGGGCCTTCATCATGGCCTCAATCAGATTCTTGTTCATCGCATATCGCGCGACCAGCAGGGCCACACAAAACGCCATGTAAAGCACGGTAGGTTTCCATTTGATAAAGGTTTCATCGTGAAAGAGCAGGGTCATTCCGCCGAACACCACGATGATCACCAACCCCGCCCACTGCATGGACTCCACCACCTTGCCGCGCAGCTTCAAATACACAATTTGGGCGATACTGGCCACGATGGCGACGCCTGTGGCGATATACAAATCACCGAACTTGTAAGCGGCAAAAAAGAGAATTACCGGGAAGAGATCGAAAAGAAGCTTCATTTGGTTCAAGCCAAAGCTATAATGGTGGGCTATCTATTATGAGTCCTAAATATGGCTGAGAAATCACGCACCCGTCGCAACACCCTCGAACGTCGTTGTTTGCCCAAGTCGCTCAAGCGACTATTCCGCGGCGCCAACAAGCCAATTTTCCGCATGCTGGAAAAAGTCAAGAAGAGCAGCTAAGTTCAAGGCCCTGCGCCCAGTCGGGGGGCAAGGCTAAATCTTGCGGCAGTGCGTCAAGCGCTGCGTAAGGATCTTGAAGTAGATGTTGAAGGCGATTCACCTCGGTGAAATCGCCTTTCTGTGCTTTTTCAATGGCTTCCTGCGCCATGAAATTGCGCAGGATGACCCTTGGATTAGCGGTTTCCATACGCGCAAGTGCCGCGCTGCGATCCGAGCCAATACGAGTTATCCAGCCCGAATACCATTGATCAAACCCCTCCCGATCCAAAAACATATCGCGGACCAGACTCGGCGCGTGGGCGGTGGATGAGGTGGTAGATAGCTGAGCGAGGGTTTCAGTCAGCACCCGAAAGGTGACTGTGAAATCGGCACGGCTGGCTTTCATCAGATCAAGAAGTGATTGCGCCAGGGCAACATCCTGGGTGTCGAGATCAGGAGAGCCTTGCGTCTCCAGACCAACCTTGGCCATCCAGACTCGATTGGCAGCTCGGGTGAAATGATCCGGGTAGGATTGCAGGACTGTCTGGGTTTGCTCAACCGAACCAATCAAGTCAACAAAACACTGCGCCAGGCACATGCAATTCCAATAGCCGATCTTGGGCTGCATTTGGTAGGCGTAGCGCCCTTGATGATCCGAATGGTTGCAAATGTGCGCTGGATCGTAGACGTCGAGAAATCCAAAGGGGCCGTAGTCAATTGTCAGGCCCAGCAGTGACATGTTGTCGGTGTTCATAACGCCGTGGCAAAACCCCACGCCTTGCCACTGAGCAATCATCTCCGCCGTGCGCCTGATAACTAGCCCCAGAAGCTGGGCATAACGATCCGGGCCTTCGCATTGCGGGTAATGAGCACTGATCAAATGGTCCGCCAGCACCTTTAAGGCTTCCGGCTGCTGCTGGTGATAGAAGTGTTCGAAATGCCCGAAGCGCAAAAAGCTGGGAGCTACGCGGCACACGACAGCCGCGGTTTCCACCGTTTCGCGGATCACTGGCAAATCGCTGGCGGTAAGACTAAGCGCATAAGTGGTTGGAATCCCGAGGCCTGCCATAGCAACAGAGGCTAGGTATTCGCGGATAGAAGAGCGCAACACGGCTCGGCCATCTGCGCGGCGGCTGTAGGGGGTTGGGCCTGCGCCCTTGAGTTGCAGCTCGTAGCGCAATCCGTCGGTGCCGGGTAAATCACCGAGGAGCAATGCGCG
>JAIYCW010000067.1 GCA_027487815.1 Burkholderiales bacterium | reverse complement strand
TGCGCCAGTTTGGGATTGATTCCGATGCCCACATCACCCACATAGTGCGGATCATGATGGTCCATCAATTCCTGGAAGCGAAACGCCGCTCCAACCGGCAATGCATTGCGCTTGGCAAACGCCAAAAGTTGTTGGCAGGCTTCGTTATCCCAACCGCTGCCACCAGCAATCACCATTGGGCGCTGTGCACCTGCAAGAGATTGCGCAAGCTCTTGGATTTGCGCGGCACTTGGCGCGGCCTGCACCGGGCGGTATTTCGGGGCATCGTCGACTTGCGCCGATTGAATCAGCATATCCTCCGGCAAAGCCAGCACGACCGGCCCGCATCGCCCGGAGGTCGCGACTTGAAACGCATGCGCAACATACTCAGGAATCCGATCAGCCCGATCAATCTGGGCCACCCACTTGGTGATCGGGCCAAACATGCGCCGATAGTCGATCTCCTGAAACGCTTCGCGATCCACAAAGTCATTGCCGACCTGTCCAACGAACACCACCATGGGTGTGGAGTCCTGGAATGCGCTGTGAATGCCAATGCTGCCATTGGTAGCGCCTGGCCCGCGGGTCACCATCAGGATGCCCGGCTTGCCGGTCAGCTTGCCATAAGCATCAGCCATGAAGGATGCGCCGCCTTCTTGCCTGCAAATCACAAATTTGATCTGGGCTTCATGCTTGACCAGGCCGTCGAGCACGGCAAGGTAGCTTTCGCCGGGTACGCCAAAGATGGTGTCCACCCCATGAATTGCGAGGGCATCAGCCAGGATATGCCCGCCAATCCGGGCCTGCGGTAGAGTATTCATAAATCAAGTATGCCATTGCCCACCGGAGAGCCCCATGTCTGCCCTGTCCCCGATTGATCGCGACGCCCACAAGCTTGGCCTTCAGAACTATCGTCAAGCACGGCAGGCACTGTTCGATCAACGTAGCGATTATGGCGCTGCGGTACAGAATTTTGCGTGGCCCAAGCTCACCCATTTCAACTGGGCCCTGGATCACTTTGACGAGCTGGCCAAAGATAACCAAGCCCCTGCGCTTTGGGTGATTGGCGATGATGGCCAGCACCAGAAGGTCAGCTTCGAGCAGATGCGCCAGCGCTCCAATCAGGTGGCTCATTGGCTGCGCAGCCTTGGGGTCAAGCGGGGCGAGCGGGTGTTGCTGATGCTGGGCAATGAAGTGGCACTTTGGGAACTCATGCTGGCGTGCATGAAAATCGGTGCGGTGATGATTCCCGCTACCAGCCTGCTCACGCGCGACGATCTCATTGACCGGATCGAACGCGGCGAGATTCGCCATGTGGCCACCCATTCAACCCAATGCAGCAAGTTCGAAGGCTTGATGCAAGGCCTGACTGGTATCGTCACTGATCGGGCCATTGAGGGTTGGCAACCGATTGCGCTCAGTCAAAGCTGCTCCACAGAATATCTGCCAGACACCCCTACGCTGGTCGATGAGCCCTTGCTGCTTTACTTCACATCCGGCACCACAAGCAAGCCCAAGCTCGTGCAACACACCCATCAAAGCTATCCGGTGGGCCACCTCTCCACCATGTATTGGCTGGGCCTGAAGCCCGGTGACGTCCATTGGAATATCTCGTCACCCGGTTGGGGTAAACACGCATGGAGTTGCTTTTTTGCGCCCTGGATCGCAGGCGCCTGCGTGTTCATCTTCAATTACGCACGCTTTGACGGCAAGCGAGTGCTCGACACGCTCGTAGCCAACGGTGTGACATCGCTGTGTGCTCCGCCCACGGTGTGGCGCATGTTGATTCAGGAGAATCTTGCTGACTTTGCAGTGAAGTTGCGCGAGCTGATTTCCGCTGGTGAGCCGCTGAATCCCGAAGTGATCGAACAGGTGCGTGCAGCTTGGGGCATCACGATTCGCGATGGCTTTGGGCAAACCGAAACCACTTGTGTGATCGGCAATTCACCTGGGCAGCGCTTGAAATATGGCTCGATGGGCCGGCCGATGCCAGGCTATGAAGTGGTGTTGCTCAACGCCCAGGATGAGCCTGCGCAGGAGGGCGAGATTTGCTTGCGCCTCGATCCGCGCCCTGCGGGATTGATGCCCGGCTATGCCAACGCCCCGGAGAAAAATGCAGAGGTGATGCGTGATGGGTTTTATCGCACCGGCGATGTGGCCCAGCGCGATGGTGATGGCTATATCACTTATGTTGGGCGGGCTGATGATGTGTTCAAGGCAAGCGATTACCGGATCAGCCCGTTTGAGCTCGAAAGCGTGTTGATTGAGCATCCTGCGGTGGCAGAAGCCGCCGTGGTGCCATCGCCCGATCCGCTCAAGCTTGCTGTGCCCAAAGCCTTCGTGTCGTTAGCGCCTGGCGTTGAAGCCAATGAAGCCACTGCCCTGGCGATATTGCAGTTTTGTCGCGAAAAGCTCGCGCCTTATAAACGCATTCGGCGCATCGAGTTCGCCACCTTGCCAAAAACCATCTCGGGAAAGATTCGCCGGGTTGAACTGCGCAATGCGGAAAATTCGCGAGCCTTTCCGGTGAGCCCGCTGGCCAATGAGTATTTTGACGATAGCCTGAAGGAGGGCTAGGCTGCCTCAGGGCAAACGCTCGTCCTCGGCACGGCGCGAAAGCAGCTCCAGCACATCGCTCTGGAACTCGCGCCGAAACAGGATGTAGACCACCCCTGCGGTGGCCAGCGCAAATGCGAGGGGCGAGAAAAACCAGCACACCATCGCAAAGGAAAAGTAGTAGGCGCGTAGCCCATCGTTAAAAGTCTCTGCTGCAAGGCCCATGACGCCACCGGCCCGGTCGGCAAAAAACTCACGCGCCTGATCATTTGCAAACTGCTTGCTATCAGGCGCCGAGGCAACGATCAGCGCTCCGAAGCTGTAGAGCCTCAAACTCCAGGTGAAGCGAAAAAACGCGTAGATAAAAATGCCCAGCAAGCCGAACAGCTTGAGATCGAAGACCAATGCTGTGGTGCGTGCGGCAAAGGGAATTTCCTTGACCAGCTCGGAAGCCTTCTCGCTGGTGCCCAGCAAAGCCAGCAAGCCACCGATGATCAGAATGGTTGTGGAGGCGAAAAAACTCGGGCTTGCCGAAAGGTTTTGCACCACCACGCCATCAAACACCCGGTTATCGCGAAAGGTGCTGGCCCACATCCAGGCGCGGCGCTCACGATTGGTGAGCACAAGCAAGGAATGCTTCTGGCGCGAGCGGGTGCGTGCAAATTGCGCATAGCCTGCCCAGCCCACTACAAACATAAAAGCCGCCGCCCAATCCTGCCAGGGCAGCAGGCTCAATACAGGAGAAATACCAAACATGGGGCGAACTATAGCGGGTTCATGGGGCCTAAGCGCAGCATGGCTACAATGAAGGCATGTTTACTGAAGCGGATCGTATCTGGATGCGGCAAGCCCTTGAGCTTGCAGCGCAGGGCCTGTTCACCACTACCCCCAATCCTCGCGTTGGTTGCGTGATCGTCAAGGACGAGCAGCTTGTGGGCGAAGGTTGGCATCGGCAGGCGGGGCAGGCTCATGCCGAGGTGATTGCGCTTGGCCAGGCTGGTGGTCGGGCTCAGGGGGCGACTGCTTATGTCACTCTGGAGCCGTGTAGCCACTTTGGGCGGACCCCGCCGTGCGTGAATGCTCTGGTTGAAGCGAGAGTGTCCCGGGTTGTGGTGGCTATGGAAGACCCCAACCCCTTGGTGAGCGGGCAAGGCCTCGCCGCTTTGCGTGCTGCGGGCATCGAAGTGCGTTGTGGATTGCTCGAAAACGAAGTGCGCGAGCTCAATCTCGGATTTGTTTCACGCATGGTGCGTGGCCGACCCTGGGTCAGGCTGAAAACCGCTGCTTCCCTCGATGGCCGCACCGCGTTGCCCGATGGTCGCAGCCAATGGATTACCGGGGAGGCCGCACGCCAGGACGGGCATCAATGGCGGGCGCGAGCCTGTGCCATCCTGACCGGTATCGGTACGGTGCGTGCCGATAACCCGCGCTTGAATGTTCGGGATGTCGCCACCTCGCGCCAGCCGCGAAAAGTGCTGATCGATTCACGTCTTGAAGTTAACCCTCAAGCCCAGCTGTTCGAAGAGGCACAGGTCTGGGTGATTGCTGCAGTTGAAGACAATCAACGTATCGCTGCATTGCACGAGCGGGGCGCTGAAGTATTGGTGTTGCCCAATGCTCAGGGCAAAACCGATTTGCCTGCTGTGATGCGCGAGTTGGCCAGGCGAGGTATCAACGAGCTGCATGTTGAGGCAGGTGCCCAGCTCAATGGCTCGCTGCTGCGTGAAGATTGCGTAGACGAGTGGCTCGCCTATATTGCCCCGGTCATGCTGGGCGAAGGGCTGGGCGTGGCGAGCCTGCCAGTGCCTGGTTCACTGGCCGCAGCGCCACGTTTTGTCAGCCAGTCCGTTCAGAGTATCGGCGAAGACATCCGCTGGATTGCGCGCCACCCACAATGGGCCGAGCGAATTGCCCGCGCACCATCAGGCGCCGCACCTGGCGAGAGTATTCATTTAATTTCATAGAGGCATCATGTTCACAGGGATTGTTGCAGCCATCGGCCAAATTGAAAGCATTGAATCATTGGCCACACCCGATAGCACTGCGGCTGAACAGGCACAGGCTGGCTTGCGCCTGATGATTCATGCAGGCGAGCTGGGGCTGGCCGATGTGGCTCTGGGTGACAGCATCTCGATTCAAGGTGCGTGCATGACAGCGGTAGAGATCGAGGGGGAGTACTTCAAGGTCGATGTGTCGCGCGAGAGCCTGGAAAAAACGGTCGGGCTCAATCGTCTTGCAGCGGTGAATCTTGAGAAGGCAGTTGCGCTGTCTACCCGGCTCGGCGGGCATCTGGTCACGGGCCATATCGATGGGCAAGGCGTTGTGCAGCGATTTGAACCAGTGGGTGAATCCTGGTTGCTGGTGGTTCGCGCTCCGAAGAACTTGGGCAAGTTCCTGGCTTACAAGGGTTCCATCACGGTGAATGGTGTCAGCCTGACTGTAAATTCAACCCATGATTTGCCTGAAGGCGGCGAGTGCGATTTCAGTATCAACCTGATTCCTCACACCATTGAGCGCACCACGCTGAAGGATCTCAAGGCCGGTACGCGCGTTAATCTTGAGGTGGATCTGATCGCGCGATATGTCGAGCGCATGCTGAGTCACGGCCAGATGCCAGCCTCCACTTAAGCCAACACGATGAATGAATCGCAAGCACGTGAGGAGATTTGCCGGGTAGGTGAGAGCCTGTTCGCCCGAGGGTATGTCCACGCCACGGCAGGCAATATCAGCGTGCGCATTGCCGATGGGTTTCTGATTACCCCCACGGATGCCTGCCTCGGGTACCTTGATCCGGCATTGATTGCCAAGGTCGATGGCGAGGGGCGGCAAATTAGCGGCGCCAAGGCCAGCAAAACACTGGTACTTCATCAAGCCATTTATGAGGCGGCGAGCCATGGCCGCCCGGCCACAGCTTGTGTGATTCACACCCACAGCACTCATTGTGTGGCTTTGAGCCTGGTTAGCGCTCCGGGAGAATTCTTGCCGCCCATCACGCCCTATTTTGTGATGAAGGTGGGGCATGTACCCCATCTTCGCTATCACCGGCCGGGTGATCCGGCGGTAGCCTCATTGGTGCAATCGCAGATTCGCAATCATGATCAGGCCGGGCATCCGATTCGTGCAGTGATGCTCAACCGTCTGGGGCCCAATGTCTGGCACGATAGCCCGGCCCAAGCCATGGCGGTGTTGGAGGAGCTGGAAGAAACTGCCCGCTTGTGGCTCATGAGCCAGCCCAGGCCGGCGCCCCTGACTGACACGATGATCCAGGAGTTACGCGAGCAGTTTGGGGCTTGGTGGTAGGTTGTTGGTGGCTTGTTTCTAAGCCAGGCCTGACAGCCTAGTCACCCCGCAATCTCGAACTTTTGCTGGTGCGAAGTGCAAATCCTGCCGGTTTGCGTTTCACCCAAAGCACGAAGCGCTGGATCGGTGCTTCTTGAAGCAGGCTGTCGATGTTGTTAAGCCGTCGAGCCAGCTCTGTCTCGGTAAAAAGCGCGTGAATCTGGCGGTGGCAAATGCGATGCAACGCAATGGTTGATCGGCCGCCTTTGGATTTGGGAGTGAGGTGGTGCAGGTCGCGTTGGGAAGCAGGAATCTCGCGCTGGCACAAGGCGCACAGCTCAGGCTGCGGGGAGAGTATCGACGCACTGGAGTCGTCGTCATAATAGCGGTGAGATAAACCTTTGCGCGGCATGATGTAAGAGTAACCAATGATGATTAAACCCTGGATCCATCGATGTTTATTGAGCCTTAGCCTTGCCCTGACCAGCATGGCTCACGCGCAGGTGCAGCGTTGCGAAGTCAATGGAGTTGAGGTCAACCCGAATCACGGCGGGACCACAGCGGGCAAGACGGGCATCATGCGGTGCCGGTCGGCAGACACTGGGCAGTTGGTGCGCGAGCAAGAGCTGCGAGATGGCAAGTTCGCCGGCAGCATGAAGCAATATGAAGCGGGGGTGCTGCGTCGCGATTATGCGGTTAATGAGCAAGGCAACCGCCATGGACGCTATCGGGAGTACTCCGCAACTGGCCAATTGCTTCGCGATGAAACGTATCAGAATGGCGAGAACATAGGCTTCATCAAAGTCTATTTCCCGACCGGGCAGCTCTCGCGGCTGTCATACCGGGAGCTTACCGATCCGTCGGATTCTTCGCGTGCAAGCTCTCGAGAGCTCGCTTCGGTTGACTTTACAGAGTCAGGCCAATTGCGCGAGTTGCGATGCGCCACGCAGCCGGTCTTGGGGCCCGGAGGATTTGATGACACCAGGCCTTGCGGATTCGCAGGTGTCCAGCAGGTAGAGTTCTTTCGTGGCCAACGACTGAGTGCAAAGATTACCTATGAGCGCGGCCGCAATGTCCGCGAAGAAGGCTATTTCGATAACGGTGGCGTGCGCTATCAGACCGAAAGGCCACTGGATGCGCCGCAGGGCCGTGTAGTTGAAAGGACGTTTTACCCCTCGGGTGTCAAACGTCGTGAAGCCTCCACCATACAGACTGAGCAGGGGCGTCGCCGCGAACTGGAAACCGACTTCAGTGAGCGAGGCACGCCGGTATTGGAAAAGCGCTTTGGCGAGGGCGGCCAGATTAGCGAGCGCGCCTGGTATCTCAATCAGCAGTTGCGCTACGAGACCGAGTGGAGTGCCGCCGATCCCGCGCAGCCGCGCCAGTTGAATCGGCGGGTTGAAAAGACCTATTTCGACTCCGGTCGCCTGGCCAGTGAGGGCGCATTTCAGAGGCAGGGCCGGGGGCCCGAGATTGCAGTAGGCACACACAAAAGCTTCGATGAATCGCAGCGCTTGCGTTTTGAGCGAATCCACGACGCCCAAGGCAAACCGACCCGGGAGCGTCAGTTTGGCGAAACAGGTGCCTTGATCCGGGATGATGAAATCTTTGAAGATGGATCCAGGCGGGCGTTTGTGCCGCGATAGGTTTTGACAGCAACAGGCAAGTCACCTCGGCCACCCAAATGTTGCGGTGGGCCACTAACGACAACATCACGAAACAATCTTGAGGCAGTTGATCGGTTGAAACCGGCCATTGGTCCCCAGCTCGACCGCAGCGAGTCTGTGCCAGTGCACATTCGGGGCAACTACATTAAAGATTGAACAGCCATGGGATCAGGAATATGGCGTCTGGGGACTTGGGCCCTATGCGCTTTGTTCGCTGCTGTGCTGCCATATGGAGTGTTGGGGCAAGCATCGCCCACACAACCGGAAGGCGAGCGCGGTATGCCGCTTGCCGACCGCGCAAAACCTGCCGGTTGGTCGGTGGCATTTAACTATGCCAAGGATGCGCCTCTCGACGAACTGAAGCTGTTTGATGTGGTGGTTGTGGAGCCTGATCATGGGCATGACCCCGCTGCGCATCGAGCGAGAAGCGCGGGTCAATCCGAGCTCTATGCCTATCTTTCAATGGGTGAAGTACATCCCACACGAACCTACTTCAAAACCCTGCCGACGGGTTTGCTTAAGGCGGTCAATCCGGATTGGAGCAGTCATGTAATTGACCAGACTCATCCCCAATGGGTTGATGTGTTGATCTCCACCATGGTGGCCCCGATGTGGGCCAAAGGGTATCGGGGCTTTTTTCTGGACACCCTGGATTCCTATCGTTTGCTCAGCACCGATTCGCAGCAGCAACTGATTCAGCAACAGGCTCTGGAGTCAGCCATCGAAGCACTGCATGGCAAGTTTCCCGGGATTCGACTGATCGCCAATCGCGGCTTTGAGATGTTGCCGCGATTGCATCATCGCTTTGAAGCGGTGGCCGCGGAATCTGTGCTGGAGGGATGGCATGCAGCCTCGCAATCCTATGTGGCTGTGCCGCCTTCAGATCGGCAGTGGTTGCTGGATCGTCTGAATGAAACGCGTGAGCGCTATGGCTTACCGGTGATCGCCATCGATTATGTCGCGGCACATGATCGGGAAAAAACACGCGCTACCGCAGGCCAGCTTCGGCAGCTGGGCCTGATCCCGTGGGTGAGTGATGCCAAGCTCGAAACCTTGGGCATGGGCTTATGGGAGGTGCTTCCCCGCCGTGTTTTGGTAGTCCAGGAGAACTCTGAAAAGCTCGACATCTCGGGCACCGAAGTGAGCCAAAACCTGCTGATGCCCCTACAGCATCTTGGCCTGGTACCCGAGGTGGTGGAGTGGGATAGCAAAAATCTGGAACCGAGGCTGCTAAGGGATCGCTATGCGGGCGTAGTGGTGTGGAACCGCAGTGTCAATACTGCCTTGAGCGCACAGGCGCAGCGCTTCTATCACGCCGTGCTCGATCAAGCCGTGCCTTTGGTGGTGCTCAAGAGTCTGGGTGTGGAGCCTGATGCGGCCTTGCTGCGGCGCTTTGGGCTGGCGCGTTCAAATTATCGTCCGGTACTGGGGCAGACCGCACTTTCCAAGGCAAGCTGGGTGGGCTTTGAGCGCCAGGCGCTGGCCGATGACACTGCATCCTTGCGGCTGCTCAACGAGCAGCAATCACGCCTGCGGTTTCGTGACACTCGGGGCGCTGTGGTGGACCCGGTGGGGATCACGCCGTGGGGTGGCTATGCGCTGGCGCCTTATGTAGTGTTTGATCTCGGCATGGCTGAGCAACGGCGCTGGGTGATTGATCCCCTGGAATTTTTGCGTCAGGCCTTGCAACTGAAAGATCTGCCCGTGCCTGACCTGACAACCGCTGGCGGCAGGCGAATGGCTTTTGTACATATTGATGGCGACGGTTTTGCGTCGCGTGCCGAATTGCCGCGTGCGCCTTTTGCCGCACAGATCATGTTGGACCGGTTCATCAAGAAGTATCCCTTGCCCCACACCGTGTCAGTGATTGAGGCAGAGGTGGCGGGTCACGGCTTATTTGCAGCGCTATCGCCAGCCTTGGTCGAGATTGCCCGCTCGATCTTCGCCCTGGACCATGTGGAAATAGCCAGCCATTCTTTCTCGCATCCACTGCGTTGGATAGCGATGACAAACGGGTCTGAGGAGCTTGGCAAAGGTGCATCACTTCCAGTGCCTGGTTATCGATTTGATCTCAAACGCGAAATTGCAGGCTCACAGCAATACATCGATAGCCAGCTTGCTCCGCAGGGCAAGCAAACCAGGATGTTTCTCTGGACCGGCGACTGCATACCACCAGCGCAAGCACTTTCCCTGGCGGCAGCTTCAGGGCTGATGACCATGAATGGCGGCGACACCATCATCACCCGCAGTTACCCAAGCTGGACGGCGATCTCGGGGCATTACCTCAAACGGGAGGGGCAACTTCAGGTGTTCGCCCCCATCCAAAGTGAAATGCTTTACACGAATTTATGGAGCGGCCCGTTTCATGGCTTCAAGAGGGTGATCGAAACCTTTGAGATGACCGAGCGCCCGCATCGGTTCAAGCCGATCAATCTCTACTATCACACCTACTCGGCTTCCAAGCCGGCGGCGATTGCAGCTCTTGACACGGTGTATAACTGGATCATGGCGCAGCCGATCTTTCCGCTTTACGCCTCGGAGTTTTCGGCGGCCACTCACGACTTTGATCGACTGGCCATGGGTCGTCGAGTGGGCGATGGCCCGCAAACTTTGCGCATCGCTTCGGCCGGAATCTTGCAGAGCTTGAGGTGGAATGAGGCAGGTGTACGGCAAATAGATTGGCAAGGTAGCGATGCACTGGCCGGCGCAGCGCTGCATCCACACAATGCTGATCAGGCTTATCTGCATTTGAGCAATGCGAGGGTGAGTATTGCGATGCAGGCGGGCTCAACCGCACAACCAGAACCACCTCACATCGCCAGCAGCAATGCGCGTATTGCCGGCTGGCAACGCGAGGGTAAACATCTGCGCTTTCAATTGCAGGGCCTCATGCCGGTCGAATTCAGTTTGGCCGGTGCCAAGGGTTGCGAAGTGTCGGCCAACGGCAAGCGACTGAGCGCGCTGCAGCGGCCCTCTCATCCCCAGGATGCAAAACCCCTGGGTCCTGCTTATTCATATTTCCTGCCCCGAAGCAAGGCCAATGGAATCACCGAATCGTCCCTGGTATCTGTCCGCTGCTGAGGATTCCTCGCGCAGGCTAGTGCCACCGCTAGGGGTGGCTGCTTTTGCATTGGTGATTGTGGCGATGCTGGTGGTGAGTTTTCCTGCGCGTGATCTGGCCCAGCGCCTGCAGCGCAGCCAGCAGGCTGATGCATTGAGCATCGCTTATCTCAAAGTGTGGTTGCTCGCTCAGCCGGATGATCATCGGGTGCGCCTGGCCTTGGGGAAGCAGCTAACTGCGGTGGGGGACTATGTGGGCGCGGCCAATCAATGGCGCCAGCTCAGGCAGGCCCAAGGGATGAATACCGCTTTGTATGCGGCGGTTGCCCTGCAAGAGCTGGCAACCCTGGAACAAGCCTATTTTTCGATTGCAGGCGAAAGTGCCGAGGCTCAAGCGAGACGACATGAATACCGCGCCCGAATCCATGCGCGGCTTCAGACCGCGATAGTGATATCCGACGATCACGCGTTTCGGCAACGCTTGCTGGTCATTGCCCAGGCTTTTGAAGCCTATCCGGTGACTGAACGTCTGCTATCGGCGGCGCGGTCCAGCACAAACCGCAGAGATGATTCGGCAGATGGATTGGATTCCACGATTGAGGAAAGCTTTGCACCCCCGCTGGATCTGAGCCCGCAAGCCCAGGCCAATCTGGCACTGCGCCAGGCTAACTATCGGGGTGCCGCCAAGGTCTATTGGCAGGCTTTCACCCATGCCCAAGGCGCAGAAAAAAAGCGCGAGTTCTTCGAGCTTGCATTGCGCACGATGCAATCGGGCAATCTGTTGCGCGAAGGTTTGAGCGACGCGGAAAGATATCTTCCAGTGCTGGCTCCTGATCCTGCGTTGTATCGTTGGCTCACCAAGCTCGCCCTGCAATCGGGGCAGCCGGAATTGGCACAGCGTTATGCGCGTCTGATGCTGCAATTAGGCTGGATTGAAGAGCGCGGTTTACCTCGTGTGGCGCTGTTCGATCATGAGCGCTTGAGGGCACAGCCCATGGTGTGGCGATTGGTGAGTAACAGTGCTGTTGCCCCTGCCAGTCGAACAAAAGGCCCATTTGACGAGGCTTCGTATCAGTTGGGCTATGAAGTGTTCATGGCCAACCGCAACCTGGCTGATGCTTTGCTTGTGGCACAAACCGCACTGAAGCATTTACCCGAAAGCGTGACATGGCGGCAGCGCTTGGCCCAGGTTGCGCAGTGGCATAACCAGCCCGAATTGGCGCTGGAGCAGCGTTTATGGCTCGCCAGGAAACTGCCCAGTGTGGAGTCGTGGCAGGCGGTTCGATCACTGGCGCAACCTTTATACGATGGGGCAGCACTTCTTGAAGCGCTTAAGGGCCTGGAGGCGCTCAAGAAAGATGATGCGTTGATCCTTGAGATAGCGCAGTTGCAAGAAGCCCTGGGTGATCCGCGCGCTGCCTACAAGGGACTGGAAAAGGCACTGCGCGAGGGGCGCGGAACGTTACCCCATGCCCTGGCGATTCTTGAGTTGGCCAAGTCCCTTGGCGATGAGCCCGCTCGCTTGACTCATGCGCAGGAGGCGATTGAGCGATTCGGGTTTTTACCGGAGCTTGCGATTCATCAAGCGCTCAGTCACTACGTGCAAGGCAACGAGCGCTCGGCACTTCTGGTCATGCGCCGTATTGCCAACCTGCTCAAGCAGAGGTTCGAAGCATCGCCACGGATTTCGGCTGCACAGCAAGCGAACACCCAACAATTGCTCAAGCAAGATATTGAATTTTGGCCTGTTTATGCCGAGCTGGCGCGCAAGCTCGGCCATGTGCCCTTGGCGATCCAGGCTTATCAAGTGTTGTTGGAAAGCGGTGAGATTGAACCCGGCCAGCTCAACACCCTGGTGGACTTGCAACTTCAATCTGCACCTGCTGAAGCACTGCGCATCGCGCGGGCGGGTTGGGAGCGATTTCGCGAGCCTGGGTTGTTGAGACGAGCCTTTGAGTTACTGGTGAATCAGCAGGGCGTTCAGGCTGCCAGGCAATATGCCACTGAGCATGATCCGCAGGGCAAGTGGGCGTTGTTAACCTCACCGACCTACCTCGGTGCGCTTGTGGCAAGCTTGCAAAAGGCCGGGCAGTGGGATGAAGCTCGGCCCGTCGTCGAAAGCCTGTTGGCCCAGGCGCCAGCATCTGCTGCTTATCAAGCCGCGATGGTCTGGCAGCTTTTGGGGCAGCGTGAAGCGCCTACTCTTCGACGCTATCTGGAAGCATGGGCTCCACAGGCGCAGTCTGGCTCCGAGCTGAGCAGTGCTTTTGCTGCAGCCTGGCTCAGCTTGCAAGAGCCGCGAAAAGCCTTGGCTTATCTGGTAAAGCGGCCCGACCTCAGACAGGATTATCTGTGGCAGTTTGCAGTTGCCGAAGCGCTTGAACAAAGTGGTGAAGTGGATCGTGCATGGTCCTTGCGCCAGCATTTATGGCGCAGTCGGCCGCAGACCGTCAAGCCAACTCCGGGCAACGACGTACTTGTCCAGCAATCTGCAGCGGTTGGATCACTCGCATTGCGATTCGCACCTGCTGACAGTGCGCGACAGCTCCTGCATAACATGGCCAATGGTGGCGGCGCGGAAGGACTCGTCAATGAGCTGATGTTGGCTTCAATGTTGAGCCAGGGGCATTCCGACACCGCGCGCGCCTGGTTGTTGGCTCGTTATGCGAACCAATTGAGTCAGCCTGCATGGGCCCGCTTGAGCCTCGCGCTCGGGCGCAACGATCGTGCCCAGCTCGAGCAGTTATTGGTTGATTTACCCGATTGGTTGCCTCGTGCTGATCGGATGTCGGCCCTGAGTCAACTGGGGCGTGATGATGAAGCATTGCGTGTGGCGCAGGGTTTTGTTGAGCGCAATCCTCTGGATCAACCGATGGCCCAGCGCTTGGGTAACTTGCTCTTGCAGCAGGCCAGCGCTTTGCAAATCGGAAGCTCAAGTTTGCGGTTTGGTGACTATCGGGCCCAACAAACGATAGTCGATGCGCAGCACCGGATCAGTGAGGATTGGTGGGTGAGCGCGCGTGCAGTGCGCTCGCAATATTCCAGCACCGAGTCTGTGCTGGCTTCCTACCTTCCCCGTTCGGATCAGTTCACCCAGATCGGCGTGCGCTGGCAGCATCTTGAGCACGGCGTGTTTGCTGCCTTCACTGCACGCGATTCAGTGGGCTCTAGCCAGGGTGCTTTGCTCGCCCATCAATGGCAGCCACGCGGCTGGCGCGTGAATTCTGCCCTGGGCCTTGCACAGCCTACCGATGAAACCACCGTGCTGCGAGCTGCGGGGCAGCGTGACTATGCGCAGAGCAGTTTTGAGCGCGCCATGAGTGAGCGACATGCCGTGTTTGGGCGAGCCTACTACTCCAATATTCGCTTGCAGGACGGGCCCGCGCTGGCCAATGGTTGGGCTGTGAGTCTTGGGTCGAGTTATACGTTTCTCCAGGCAGCTCCGGCCTTGCGCGTCAACGCTCAGGCACGCAGCGCACAGTTTCGGGCGGCATCAGGCTTGCCCCAGGCGCAAGCAGATTTTGCGGCCAGGGGTTGGGCTTCCATTGCGGGCGCATTGCTGCCGGTGAGTTCGAACGAAGCGAGCATTGGCGTGAGTTTTGGCGACGCTTCTGAAACCCGGGGCGGTGAAGGATGGAGCGGGCGCTGGATGCCGATTGCCGATGCTTCCCTGATTCATAACTCTGTGGTGGGAGCGAGCTATCGGTTCAGCCTGGGCGCGCAAGGTTCGGTGATCGGCCCGGATCAACTGGCGTTTTTGTTTACCCGCAATGGAGCGAGTGCCCAGCAAAACCAGCCCAGTTCCTTTTTTAATGTTCACTATCGTTGGTTGTACTGATGAAGCCCCTTGCAACTAAACCAATAACAACGCGAATGAATGCGTCCACCGCTGCTGTGCAGGCCCGCCGCCGCCTGATCTTGCTCGGCATCCTCGGCGGGTTAGGTGGATGCAGCACAGTGCAATCGGGCAACACATCAGGCGGATCAAACGCAGCGCAGCTTTCCTTTGATTCACAAGCGCGCTGGGCCTTGCTGCCGATTGTGAATTTGACCGAGACCGCACAGGCTGGCTTGCGGGCCGAGGCGATTGCAGAAGTTGTCTTGCGCAACAACGGCGTGCAACGGTTGGAGCGCTATCCAAGTGGCCTGGTCACCGATTCGATTCTTGAGCCCACTGAGCGCAAGGCGACCGAGCAGGCGCTGGTATGGGCCAAGTCACAAGGCTTGCAATATGGATTGAGCGGCGCAGTTTCCGAATGGCGCTACAAGATCGGGATTGATGGCGAACCGGCAGTGGGGATCTCCCTGCAGGTGATCGATCTGCAAACTGGAGCGGTGGTCTGGAGCGCAAGCGGCGCCAAGACCGGGTGGTCACGCGAGGCTTTGTCCGCAGTGGCGCAGCAACTCTTGCAACAACTTCTGCGGCCCATCCGTATTCAGTGAGTACCGAAACAACCCTACCCCCCGAGGACCCGGTCGCTCAAGAGCACTGGGCCGATGCAGGCAGCTTGCCCAGCATCGGTAAAACCGCCTTTGGGCGCATGCGCCGCCGGTTCACGCGCGCATTGGTGGGGGGCATCAGGCACTGGTATGCCGCACTTGGTGAAGCGCTTGGCCTGGTGGTTCTGACGATTGCTGCGGCTTGTTGGCTGCGGCCTCACGACCCGTTGATGGTTAAGATTGATTTCCCCTGGCTGTGGCTGGTCCCCACAGTTGTGGCGCTACGCCACGGCACTATCCCGGCTGCTGGAGCATGTATCGCATTACTGGCTAGCTGGCCCACGCTTCAAGCGCTGGGCCTCCTACCTGAAGGTGGCAATCTGGCCCGCTTTTTAACAGTAGGTTCGGTAATCAGCGTATTGATCTGCGCGCAGTTTGCCGATGTGTGGCGCTGGCGATTGCGCAAGGTGCGCGAGGTCAATGCCTATCTCGATGAGCGTTTGAATGAACTGACGCGGGCGCATTATCTTTTGAAGCTTTCGCACCAACGAATTGAGCAGGAGCTCTTGCGTCGGCCCGCCTCTCTTCGCGACCTGCTTGAGCAGCAACGCATGCAGCACGGCCGGGAAGGCGAAACCCTGCCTGGCGCGGATGCTTTGTTGCAGATGCTCGCACAGACCTGTGAGCTCGAATCCGCAGCAATTTTTGCCTGCGATGAGCGCGGTCGACTCTTGCCCACTGCATGCTCGCGCCTGGCCAGCATTGCGTCGTTGCGCGAAGACGACCCGGTGTTGTTGCGTGCATTGGAGCAGGGCCAGCTCGCTCATATTGCTCAGCACGGTGCAGCAGGTGAGACGACCTATTTGGTGGCAGCGCCCCTGCTGGCCAGTAGCAAAAAGTTGTTGGGCATGGTTTTGATCGAACGGCTGCCATTTCTGGCGCTTAATCAGGAAAACCTGCAAATGCTTTCCGTGCTGGTCGGGTACTACAGCGATGGGGTTCAAGCCGGGGGCGTGATCCAGCCTTTGCGTGAGGTCTGCCTGGAAATCCCGGATGACTTTGCACTCGAGTTGCGACGCCTGGATCGACTGGCCCGCGAGCATCGGGTGCAATCCGCCTTGGTGGGGCTCACATTCCCCAAGACCATTGCGGGCGCGACTTTGCAGGAGCAGGTCAAGCGAATGCGTCGGTCGATGGATCTGGCGTGGGAGTTCAACACCGAACACCGCACCGTGTATTTCACCTTGCTTTCGCTGGCCGGATCGCCTGCAGTGGAGGGATACCTGATGCGGGTTGAGGCTGCGTTTAAAGCGCAGCACGGACTGGACTTCGGTCAGGCCGGCGTCGCGGTTCACTATGTTCCGGTGGATGGTCATCAGCACGCCGATATGCTGTTGCGCGATGGGTTGGCCCGAGTCGGATTATCGCGGCCAGACCAATACTGGATTCACAATCCATGAAATCCAGCGCGTGGATATTGGGCGGTGCTGTGATCGGGCTGGGTGCCCTGGCGCTGGAGTGCGTGGCCGGGTCCTGGCTGCTGCAGGCCGAGCAAACGATGGGTTCCTTGTGGGCCTTGATTGCTTTACACGCGCTTGCCAGTGTTCTTGCCGGCGTGTCTCTGGCGCTTCTTATCAAGACGGTTTCAGGTCCTGCAATCACGATGTTCGGTGTGATGAACTTCCTGGTGCCGGGTCTGGCCCCCGTGTTTGCCGGCATCAATGCGCTGGCGATTGCCATCAGGCGCCGAGCCTTGCAAAGCAAAATCATATGCGTGGCTGAGCCAAGTTTTTTCAAGGATCGCGAGAAGCCGCAAAGCGGCTCGCGCAGTATGCAAATCCGGCCGCAGCTGCATAACCCCAAGGTGCCAGTGGCCAGGCGTTTGACCGCACTCTTGGCTATTCAGGAAGTGCCCGCACGCTTTAGCGCCGCCTTGTTGCGCTCATTGCTTTCCGATGGCGCCGAGGATATTCGCTTGCTCTCTTACGGCATGCTCGAGCGGCGTGAGAAAACCATCTCGGATCAGATTCTCGCTGAAAGGGCGCGTCTGGAAGCAGCCGCTACTGAGACCGATAAAGCATCAGCCCAGCGCCTGCTTGCCGAGCTGTATTGGGAGATGGTGCATCAAACTTTAGTGGTGGGCGATATGCGCCAACACTGTCTGACTGAAGCCATGCGCTTTGCGCGACTGGTGTTGGATCGTGATCCCATGGATGGCGGCATGGCGCTGCTTTATGGTAAGGCTTTGTTGGCGGCCAGCCAGGTCAGCGCAGCCCGGGATTGTTTTGAAGGAGCAGCCCGCACCCAGGCTGCTCGCACCCGAGTGCTGCCCTATCTCGCAGAGTGTGCTTATCAAAGCGCGGATTTTGAACGGGTACGCGAGCTGATGGTGGAGTTGGGCGAGCCGCACGACATGACCATTGCGCGTTGTGTTGAGTACTGGACATGAGTGCTGCAACCCCCGTCATGCCGCGAGCTGATCGCGTGGATGTGATGCTCCTCCTGGAGGGCACCTTTCCGTTTGTTGCGGGCGGGGTATCCAGCTGGGTGAACCAAATCATTCGCGGTTTTCCAGATCTCAGCTTCGGGGTAGTGTTCCTTGGCAGCCGATCAAGTGATTATGGAGCGATGAAGTTTGCGCTTCCGGATAATTTGATTCATCTGGAATGCCACTACATGCATGATCCCTGGCCCATGCCATTGGTGCAGGGCGATCGCGGGGATGCTCAGGCTTTTGCCATGAATGACCAGCTGCATCAGCAAATGCGCAAGGCGCGCACCGAGCCCGCGGGATCAAGCAGTGGGGCCAGTGCAGCGGCCCGCTCCACAGAAATGCTCGCAGCCCTTTTGCCAATGATGCGGCCTAAAGGCGAGCTATCAGAAGAAGCATTCCTCTACAGCGAGGCTTCCTGGAATTTCATAGCCAAGTGTTATCGCGAGTTTTCCACCGACCCTTCCTTTGTGGATTACTTCTGGACGATTCGCATCATGCACGCGCCGATCTGGAAGCTGAAAACCATCGCGGATGAATTGATTCCCGCGGGCTGCTACCACACGATTTCCACGGGCTACGCTGGCTTTCTTGGCGCCTTGCTGAAATCGAAGAACCAGCGGCCTTTGCTGCTCTCCGAGCACGGGATCTATACCAAAGAGCGCAAGATCGATTTGTATCAAAGCACCTGGATTCGCGATAACCGCAATGCGTTTGACAAGGATCCTTCGCAGCTGGGCTACTTCCGTGATTTATGGATTCGCTTCTTTGAGGCGATGGGTCGGATGTGTTATCAGGCGAGCGATCGTATCGTGGCGCTTTATGAAACCAACCGCTTGCGTCAGGTTGCCGATGGCGCACCGCCCGAGCGCACGATGAATGTGCCTAACGGGATTAATTTGCAACGTCTGGCAGCGCTGCGCGACAAACGTGCTCCGGGTGCCCCGCCTCCGATCCTTTGCCTGATCGGGCGAGTGGTGCCGATCAAGGATGTAAAAACCTACATTCGCAGCATGCGCACGGTGTTGCAGCATCTTCCGCAGGCCGAGGCCTGGATTGCTGGCCCTGAGGATGAAGATCCCGCGTATGCCGCCGAGTGCCACGCGATCTGTGATTCGTTGGGCTTGAAAGACAAAGTGAAGTTCCTGGGGTTTCAGAAGATCGACGAACTTCTGCCCAAGGTGGGGCTTCTGATTCTCAGTTCGATCAGTGAGGCCTTGCCCCTGGTAATTCTTGAGGGCTATGCCGCTGGGGTGCCGACGGTCGCTACGGATGTCGGGTCATGCCATCAATTGATTTTTGGGTTGAGCGAAGAAGACAAAGCGCTGGGAGCTTCAGGCGATGTGGTGCGCCTGGCTGATCCGGAGGCGCTTGCGATGGCTGCGGTCGGTTTGCTTTCTGATCCGGCGCGATGGGCATCTGCGCAGCAGGCAGGCATCACCCGGGTTGAGCGCTACTACACCCAGGAATTGATGTTCGGCGCTTATCGATCCATCTATACCAAGGCTCTTGAGCCGGCAGCGCAGGTGAGTTGATCATGGGGCAGACATGGCTGGCATAGGGTTTGAGCTGCGCAAGTTATTGCGCAAGGATTCGCTCTCGGGCTTGCTGCAAGCCTATGGCTATGCCGGCATCATCAGCTCGGGGCCTTGGGTGCTTTCGATCATGGCGATGCTGGTGATTGGCTTGATTGCCAATGGGCCCAATAGCAATCCAGCGCAGATGACCAAGTTTCAGATTGTGATCACCAATCTGATGGCGATCAGTCTGATTCTCACCGGCCTATTCCAATTGGCCTTGACCCGGTTTGTGGCCGACCGCCTGTTTGAAAAACGGCGCGAGATGATCATGCCGAACTATCATGGTGTAGTGCTTGTGGTACTCGGATGCGCCCTGGTTTTTGGCCTGGGGTTCATCATCGCGGGTCATGGCCACGAGCCTTTGACGTATCGGGTGCTGGTTGTGGCTGTGTTTGGATTGTTTTGTTTGATCTGGATCGCCACGATCTTTTTGTCTGGCCTCAAGCAATACAAAGCCATCGTTGCTTTGTTTGCCTTGGGGTATGGCTTATCCGTGGTGGGCGCCTATGGCATGCGAGGGCAGGGCACCGAGGGGCTACTGCTTGGCTTTGCTATTGGCCAACTGGTGCTTTTGATTGGCATGCAGTGGATGGTGATGCGCAGTTTCGACTCGCCTCGGTTGATTGGCTTCGAAGCCTTTTGGAAGCAGTATCGCTATCCGAGTTTGATGGCAATTGGCCTGCTGTTTAATCTGGGCGTGTGGATTGATAAGCTGGTGTTTTGGCTGCATCCGCTTACTGCTTCCAGCACCATCTGGTTCTTTGGCGCTTCGGTGATTTACGACTTGCCAGTGTTCCTCGCTTACCTCTCAGTGATTCCCGGCATGGCGATTTTTCTGGTGCGCATCGAGACTGATTTTGTCGAGCACTACGATGGGTTTTACGACGCTGTTCGCAATGGCGGTTCGCTGCAAACCATCGAGGCGCACCGCGATGGCATGGTGGAGCAGGTGCGTACTGGAATTGTGGAGATCGTGAAGGTGCAATCGCTTGCGGTACTGATGCTGTTTGTGGTGGGTGAAGTGGTGTTGCGCTGGCTCAAGATCTCCGAGCTTTATCTCCCACTACTCACAGTGCAGTCGGTGGCAGCAGCAATGCAGGTGATCTTTCTTGCGATCCTGACCGTGTTCTTTTATCTGGATCGGCGTTTGATTGTGCTGCGTCTTTGCGTGCTATTCGCTTTGATGAATGGCGCGCTGAGTTATTTTTCAGTGGAGCTCGGGCCCGCCTTCTATGGCTACGGATTTGCCGTCAGCTTGTTTGTTTGCGTGATTGCGGGCTTGGTGGCGTTGGATCGCACCTTCGGGAAGCTTGAGTACAGCACTTTCATGCTGCAGGCTTGAGTGGCTTAGCTACTGGCACGCAATAGGCGGTTGTATTCGAAGGGGCGCGTGATCTTGGCCTTGATAAATCTTGCATCACGGTGCTTGGGATTGATAATCACTGTGGGTTCTTCGGGAACAATGGCCGAGGGCACTTCAAGCAGCGCCGAGGCCATTGATTGGATCCAATACGACCCGACTCTTGTGCTGACCCTTCCCGCTGGAATGGCCTGCCATCCCAAGGGCAAAGAAGCGGCTTCGATGATTTGCCGGGCCGCCCACACTCTTTCCGGAACTTTGATTTCGACAAGAAAACGGTTTAGAGGAAGCCCAGTGTCGTTGATGTGAGCGGCTGTTTCCAGCACGGCCATGGCAATACTCGGGGCGCAGTACACAACTGCTTGCCCAGAATCGTTCCAGCGCCCAGGATGCTTTGCAGCCCCAGCTCCGCTTAAATCATCAGCGCCGCAACTGCGAGTTTCTGCAGCGATTCGCCACAGGATCATTGATAAGCGCCGCTTTGGGTAGCACCAAGCAGCTTCGCCACTAGATCAACCCCGGTGGGCGTTTCGATGAGCTCGGCGGGCTTGCGGCCTCCTAACGCGGGCTGAGCTTGCTCAATCCACTGACCAAGCCATTTGGCTGCGTCAAAGTCCTTAGCTTCAGGCGCGGTGGATTGCTCGACCATCTCCTGAGCGATACCAAGAAGCCTCGCCAGCCCTAAGGCCGCAATGGCACCGCTGCCAGAAAGTAACTCGCCAGCAGCCACTTTTCTTTCTGCAGTAGCTTTGGAGATGCCGAGAATATCGAACATCCTTTGCGCGGGGATTTGCATTCGCTTCGAAAGATCCTTTACGAACACGCTCGCAATACCTTTGCGCTCGGTCTCAATGAGCTGCATGGGCTCGGCGACATGCAGGTTGCTGATGAATTCGTCGAAACCATCGCTGGGGTGATAGAAGAATTCTGCTGGTCGAGCAGCACTGTTAGCTTTTTTTGGTGACCGAGGCTTGGCTTTGGGCATTACTGCTGTTTGTGATTGGACTTTCAAAAGTGATGCTTTCGAAGAATTATCATATTGAGACGAATAATAGTCTCATTTAAGGCGTTTGTGAATTGGCCTATGCCATTTGGCTGATGCCGTTCGGACCAGTAATCTCGACTCAATCGTAATATGCCGGCATTGTTTGACATCTACCGTAACTCCAGGAGGGTCAAAGATGCACAGAATGCAAAGTTTGGTGCGGATTCAAAGTTTTTCGCGGGTGCTCCACCAACGGTATAGGGGTAGGCCTGGCCTGCGGGCAGCAGTTCGCCCTTGCGCTCAGAGCAATCGCGAGCTTGCCAGCGTAGCGCGGATCTTTGGAAGCCAAATCATCGCCGCGATACTTGGGCTTCTATTGCACGGTTCGGTTGTCGCAGGTATCTACGCCACGCCAAACCAACGTGCTGTGTTGTGGTTGGAGTCTCAACAAGATCAAAGCGATGGTAGCTGGCGCGATTCATCCGAAGCGCGAACGTTTATTCAAACGGCTGAAGCTGTTTTGGCGCTTCATCAGGCCAATCGACGGGGAGCACCCTACTATGCAGGTCTTACTTGGATTGAGAATCATGATCCAAAAAATATAGACGGTCGGGCCCGCCGATTAGTGGTTTTGCGAGCGACCCAGTCTAATGTTCAGCAAGATGTTACGGTGCTTGCAGACGCCATTTCGACACCTTCAAGTGGACAGTCGGGATGGGGGTTGGCAAAGCGTTATCGGGCATCGCCGCTGGATACCGCGTTAGTGGTTGATGCGCTTCGCAACGCAGGCGCAAGCTTCCCAAGCGGGGAGGCCATTAATTTCTTAAAAGCTACGCAGTTGTCTACGTTGGGCGATCAAGGCTGGGCAGTCGGGGCCAGCAGCACGATCGATCCCTACGCCACTGCGCGAGTGGTTCAAGCACTTGCGCCGTTGCGAAGCGCTGACACTAGCCTTGCCCCTATCCTTTCCAATGCGGTTAATGCCCTTCGCGCACGCGTAACGGTTTCTTCAGCACCGCATATTCGCGCCGTTACAGCGTTGGCCTACATGAGAATAGATCCCTCGTCCGCTGATGCTAGAGTCCTTTTGAATTCTCTAGTCGCCCTTCAACGCGGAGATGGTGGCTTTGATTCAGGTGTTTTTGTGACCGGATTGGTGTCTCAAGCTTTTTCGGCAGCTGAGGGAGCCGATAGTTTAAATGATCGGTTGCGAGTGGACGTTACTGATGCCGCGCTGCGCACTGCAATCAATGAATCGCTCGGGCGTGGATCGATGGATCAGCTGAATCGAGGCGAGCTTGGACGGTTAACCACACTGGATATTTCTAATCGGAGCGTTGCTAGCCTCAACGGATTGCAGTTTGCGATAAATCTTACATCGCTTAACGCGGTAAACAATCAGATCAGCGACTTGGCGCCGATTGCCAATTTATCAAATCTCACTACCCGCGATTTGAGTGGTAACCCGTGTCCGGGCTGTACTACTCAGGTTGCCGCAGGGGATGGCGATGTTCCCATTCCGCTTTGGGCCTTGGGGTTGTTGGGGGTGATGTTTGCGGGCGCTGCAAATCGACGAAGAAATGCGGGGCCGGGTCATCGGGCCAAAGAGGGGAGTGGATCTCAATGAAGCGCAAGTATGTCCATTGGAGTGTTTTTTCTGTGTTTCAATGTATTGCTGCCTTTGTATTTGCGGCGGATAGTTCCACGGCAGAGCCGGTCACCGCAGTTATGGAGAATCGAGCTTTAAGCGCCGCACAACTTTCGGCAATCCGCGGGGTTAGTCGAACAGTGCTGGCGGCGAAAAAGAGTGGCGCCGAAGATGCCGCTGATCTTGGTCAACTCAATCAGTTAAGAGGCGCGCTGGAACGGCTTATAGCGGCTGAGTTCTCCCCTGCTCAAGGGCGTATTGCTCTAGAGCATGATGGTCGAGATGCCCGGGCAGGGGCAGAGCGGAATGTAACGGCGCGCGAGGCGTTGCAATTTGAGTTGCGTTCCATGGTGTCCCAACTCCGTAATCGTTCACAAAGACCTAGCTTGCCGAATCGGATCGACGACGATCGTGAAGTCTTTTCATCGGGCATGCCGATCCGGTCCCAACGCAGTGAAATGTTCGAGCGCTGGACCTCGGCGCTCGACACCGCGCTTGCAGGGCCTAGCGCTGAGCGTACCGCTTTGTTGCTGGGTCTTCATCAACAACTTGTGGCAAGGAAGGGCTCCGTCAACGAAGTCCCGAGATTGCCTGGAACCCCAACACTGCAAGTGCAGCGGGCCGGCGATCCGGTGCCGCCAACGGCTCGCAATACCACTGACGTGAAGCAATAGGAGCTGCGCAAATGACCTGGCTTAAGCTTGCAGAAGCGTTGATGAGTATGACTCGATCAGGGTTATGGCTTGTAGGTTACTTTGTAATTGTCAGTTTAGGGGGCCTGCGACCAGGGTATGCACAGTCGATTGCCGAGTCCCCCGAAATTGTGTTTTCAGGTGCAGAAGCACAACGGCTGCGCGAGAAGTCGGCGCAGCTGGGAAGCGCGGTTGCAATTTACGAGTATGTGCACAACACCATCGAGTATTCCCCCTATCACGGATCAAGGTCTGGATCAGTGAATACGTTTTTGGGACAACGCGGTAGCGATGTTGATATCGCGTCGACAATGATTGCCATGCTGCGCTCCCAGAACATTCCGGCGCGATATGCAGTTGGGTTGATACGGATTCCGGCAGCGCAGTTTACTAATTGGCTCGGCATTCCAAACTTGGATACAGCGGTAGCAGTGTTGAAATCTCAAGGCATTCAAGGGGTGGTACTTGCACCGAACCGCGCCACCGTGGATTTTGAACATACATGGGTCGAAGCGTTTGTGCCGTTTGATCAGTATCGAGGGATCAACACGGTTAATCCTGCGGTGGACTGTGCTCAAGCGCCGAATGCTACGCGTTGCACTTGGATTGGTCTGAACGGCAGCGTTAAGCAAAAGACCTACAACGGCTTCTTCCTTGATCCCTACAATGCCTTGAGCTTTAACTACAACGCTTACTACAATGCGATTAGAAATAATGATGCCGCTCGCCGAGATAAAAATCCTCTGACTATTCTTGAGGACCAAATCTCTGAGTGGTTACGTGCTAACCATCCGGGAAAAGCCCTAGAAGATGTTGAGGATCAAGGAAAAATCAATGAATTGCGTGAGGGTTTGCTTCCCGCATCCCTTCCGTTCGAGGTTATCGGAACGGTCCGACGATACGACACCATCGCCGCGCATGATGCCGCTGTTCCAGGGGCCGAACCAAAGCGATGGGGTAAGCGCCTAACCATCGGGGTGTTCCTGGTAGCGCCTCTAAGTGGCGGCGGGACATTTACGGTGAATGTCGGCGCAGGAAATGCCGTGTTGGCCGAGCTCAATACAAAACGATTGACTCTTTCGACGGAATTCTTTCCTCCTGGCAACGTTCCCAACATTGTGACCCGTCTTGGTGGGGTGGAGATCGCCCGCCCAATCGCCGGAGGGGGAACGATTGTGGGTTACAACCCAAAGGTAGGGGACCCTTTCTCGATTCAAGTTAGCATGGATGGAGCGCCGGGTGCGGACAACGGACAAGCGGACCGAACGATAAGTGCTGAGTACTCTGGAATCATTGGCGGGTACTACCTGGTAGCCACCGGCGGAGAGTCCTCGAACTGGTCACAGGTTCACCGAGCGGCCGGTCAATTGTTGGACTCCAATGCCCAGTACAAAATCGTCTTTAACCCCTCTGAAGCGGGTTGCCAGACCGATGGAGTGAATTGCACGCCCTATGTTGATGCTAACGGCAACGGCTGGGAGGCAAGCGACATAAAGCTATTGGAAAGCAAACCCGCGCTCGACGCGCTCACGGGTGGGCTGCTTTATGTTGCGGCAACACAGTATTACGCAAGGGTCAGGGAGCAGCTTGAACGCAGTGATCGATTGATGAAGACTCGGACTCCGATCGTGGGGTTCCTTGGGGTGGTGAGCTCGGTTTATGAGGCAGAGTATGTCGATGGCACCGCATTCTCCATCTTGCCAGGCGGGCTACTTATAGATATGAAGGGAATCACTATCGGCGGTTCATTTCGCACCTCTGAGGCGAGTTTGAGTGAGTCGAATCGGCAGTTTGAATTCGCAGGGCATCTCGTGTCTTCGTTAGAGCACGAGATATGGCAGGAGCTCACCGGCTATGATGCAGTATCCACTGTGCGTGGGATCCAGATGGCACTAGCATCCGGAGGAAGCTTGGTGAGTGCCAAACGGGACTCTAGTACCAATACAGTACCGAGCTTCTTGAGCTCAGTAGGGTTTGGTCCGTCAGCCCCGGCTCCCTTCGTCGTAGTGACGCGAGATGTTTATGGCACCAGGCCTGTGTCGTGGAGCCATCCAACTACATCGGCGACCGACACATTCACTACTCTTAAGGTGAATCCAACAGGTAGTACGGACCCGAGAGTATCTACTTTGACCTATGTTAACGATCTTTGGGACCTCGGTATAGCTTGTTTCTTTAACACGCAAAATCAGCTCAACGCTTTGCGAGCAAGTAGTGGCGGCTCGGCGACTCTCGTCGCAGGCTCTGCGTGCGGAGTATCTTGGCCTGCTGGAACCACCATCGATCAGACCATAAGCCGGATGCAAACTGGATTTCTTTCTTTCCGCACCGGAACAAATACTGCGTTCTTCAACTACTTGGATGTTTTGCAGGGATTTAATGCTGCAGATTTTGTTTATAGAACTACCGCTCTATCTACGAACGCTTACTCGACTAATTTTGTGTGGGGCATTCGTAATGACCTCTTGTTGAGAAATCCGGCGCAGGCGTGGGTGGAATACACACTTCCATCGAGATTGGTCGCGGGGGCGACCTATCGGTTCGAAGTGAACATCCGCAGGGAATACTCGGGCGCCACGAATCTAATCAACAACATAAGCTTTGAGATTGCCAATAGGAGCCTGACGGCTGGCGGCGGCTACGTTGGCTTGAAAGAAACTCCTTTCAAGACAATAGGCAATGAAATGACGGGGAACTAACGTGACGAGTTATCCACTGGGTTCAGCACTGCCGGTAAGAACTTCTTTTAGGGCAAGCTTGGTTTATCGGAAAGTCACGGCGTCGATTGTTGCAGTAGCACTGATTGCAACGAGCACGGTGCCAGCGTTTGCCGGGGGCTACGTTGACGGGAATGTAGTCTTGAATCCGGCGCGTGCTATCAATACTGGCGCGGTATCAATCACACCTAGCTTTAACAACGACCAGTTTAATGACCAGCTTTTGGTGGGCACGGTGAACAATGACCCAATTCGCACGCCAAGTACATCGGATCCAGTGTCCACCGTCACTGGAAACAACTATCACGATGAAACGGATTTTGTCATTCGAGGCCGCAACGGGCTCAATCTAGTGTTTACTCGCACCTACAACAGCGCCCCGTCCAGCACCAAAGCAGATCGGGGGGTAGGGTTCGGATGGGTGCACAGCTACATGATGCGACTGAAGTCCAATGATTTCGGCGACTGCCCGAACTGCACTTCCGCCCAGCGGCCCGAGAACGCTAACGCAAAAACAAGCTCTATTACCTACACCGACGAGCGAGGCGGCGAACAAAACTATCTCGTCAATGAAACCAGTTTTGCCGTGAGCTCACCCAAAGGCATCTATGACACTCTGACACTGGATAGCCCTTCACCGGGTCAACATACCCTGACGTTCCGGAATGGAGTTCGGTACATCTTTGAAACGCCTACGGGCAATCTACGAACCGCGCCCAATGTCGTCGCGCGGCTTCGGTTTATTGATAACGCCTGGGGTGACCGGTTATCACTTAGTTATGACCCCAGTGGACGCCTTGCGGGCATCGCGGATAACCTAGGGATAGCGGGGCGTACTGGTATCACGCTGACCTATGACGCTAACAACCGGCTGAAGGATGTGTCGGATTGGACGGCGCGCAAGTGGAGCTTTGCCTACGATACCTCGGGTAATCTGACCTCAAAAACCAATGCCCTGGCCGAGGTAACTGCATATGCCTATGAGACTGCCAGACATCTCCTCACGACCATTACAAAACCGATCGCCCGCGACGGAAAACCAGTCCAAACCAAGTTCAAATACTACGAAAACGGTCGCACTTTCCAGCAAACCAACAGTTTTGATGTGGGCGATACCCTCGACTACGATCTGTACCGCAAGAGCACTCGAGTGACCGATGCGAGAGGCAACGTCCGAGAGTATCACTACGATGAAAACGGACGCATGACCAAGCTCGTTGAGCCCAATGGAGCGGTGTTGCTATTTGAAAACCAGGGCGATGCGATTCGAAGCAAGAAGTTTGATGCGCTCGGGTATGCGACCACTTATAGCTATCGCGCGGATCGGGCGCTTACCGGAAGTTCTGATGTGTTTGGCAACGTTACCCGTGAGGTCGATGCCTTGGGCCGCACGGTCGATATGGCCTACGGGCCCTTGGATCAGGTCAGCGCAACCACTGACAAGCGAGGGGGCATCACCACAACATTGTTTGCCACGTCAACCTCAGGCTGCGACTTTGTGAATCGTCCTCGCGAGATGCGCATTAATACGCTTGCAGGAGCTTCAAATGTGCTTCTTTCCAGCTATTGTTGGAATAGCAATGCCACGCTGAACTATTCACGTCAATACTTTGATGCCACGCGGTATCGTGAAACGAGATTGACCTATGAGCCTGCCAGTAATGGTCTAAACGTGAGTCAGGAGCAGTTGGTGGGGATGCCTGCAAACCTGATTATTACCAAGCTCTATACCTACGATAGCTTGGGCAGAAAGAAAACTGAAACCCTCCGGCGGCGCGCTGATCCAGACACCTCCACACTAGTGAGCTTGACGACCTCCTATGATTACGACGCGCTGGATCGTGTGACCAAAGTGACCGATAGCCTCGGTAATGAAGTGATCAATAGCTTTGATGCCAATGGGCAGGTGTGGAAGGTCACGCATCGCTATAGAAACGGTGCGAGCTTTGAGGTGCGCGATCTTGTCACCCGCACCTTTGATGCCGCAGACCGCGTCAAGACTGAAACAGATTCTATGGGCAACCTGACGACCTTCAGCTACGACGATGCGGGTAATCTGATTGCCTTGCTGGATGCCGAAGGCCACACCACGCGGTTTGAATATGATGCGATGAATCGGAAAGCAGCAGTGATTGATGCCACCGGATATCGGACTGAGACGATTTACTCCTTGCGAGGGGATGTACTCGGCGTACGTAACGCCAATGGCGAAACCACGGTTTCTGAAATTGATGCGCTGGGTCGCAAAACGGCACTCATTGATGCCAGGGGCTTTCGCAGTGAGTTTCGGTACGATGAGAATGGAAACCTCACCTGCAGCATTGATGCCAATGGCCTGGCGGGGACCCAGCCGCGCAATAGTCAGGGGTGCAGTGAGACCCGAAGTTATGATGAACTCAACCGCGTCGTGAGAATTCTCGATGCTCTAAATGGCGAAACACGGTTCTCGTATGATTTGGCGGGCAATCGTTTGACTGTAATTGATGCCGAGAGCAAGACTTGGCGGTTTGCTTATGATGATCTGGGCCGATTGGCGAACGAAACCGATCATGGCGCACAAATCACAACTTACGCCACAGATGAAGCGGGCAATGTGTACCGGCGGGTCAACAGACTGAATGAGCTCACCCGCTTTACCTATGACCTTGGAAACCGATTGATTCGCGCCGACTACGCCAAGGACAACACAACTGACTTTTTTGCCTACAGCCCGGCTGGCATGCAAAACAACATGTCCAACGGCAATGTGATTTACACCTTCGATTTCGATAACTTGAATCGCATGACCCGAAAAAATGACAGTCGGGGCCGCAGCTTGGTACTCACTTACGACCGTGTCGGCAATGTCCTCACAAAAACTACCTTTCAAGGTAGCACGACAAGCTATGTGTATAACGCCGCCAATCGTTTGGTGATGCTGCGCAACCCCGACTACACGCAGGTGAACTACCAATACGATCCAGCGGGTCGGTTGTTGTCGAGGGTCACCGCCAATGGGGCGCGTATGACGCAGGCCTTTGATGCCAATGGGTGGATGAGCCGGCAAAGCCAGTTCGATGCGGCTAATGTGCTTATCTCGGACACGAGTTACAGCCGGGACCGGGTGGGCAACATCATTGGGCAAACCGATGCGAGCGGTGCTACGACCTTCACGCTCGATGGGTTGTATCGCGTGATCCAGGCAGACTATCCCGGCGCAGCCAATGATGAAGTGTTCACTTATGACCGGGTGGGCAACCGCAAGACCTACACGCGGGGCAGCCTGGTGGCCAATGCGACCACACGCCATTACAACTACACGACAGGCTCAAACCGGTTGGTGAACATTCGGATTGGTAACCCAAGCACGGGCGCTATTGAATCGGCGTTTACCCACGATCTGGAGGGCAGGCTCACTGCGCAGACGGGGGCCGGAGCGAAGAGCTTGACGTGGGATGCCAAGGGTCGGGTCAAGACGGTTGGGGCGGAGAGCTACAGCTATGATCCGCTGGACTACCGGATCGGAAGAACGGGTGGAGTGCTGGGAGGGCGCAGTTACTTTTTGGAGGGCGAGCATCTGGAGAGCGAGTACTCGGGCAGCAATGTGCTGGCGAAGTACTTTCGGGGGGCGAGTGTGGATGAGTTGGTGGCGGCCTGGATGGTGGATAGCGACAACAAGCTCAAGCCGTTTTTGTTTCATCAGGATCAGGTGAGTAGCACCATGGCGGTGTCGGGGCACAACGGGGGCACAACGCAGGCGATCAAGTACAGCGCGTTTGGCGCCCTACAATCGGGAACAGGGGCGAGCCCCAACCGGCTGCGCTACACGGGCCGCGAGGACGATGGCACGGGGCTGTATTACTACCGCGCGCGGTACTACGATCCCGTCATTGGGCGCTTCATCAGCGAAGACCCGCTGGGGTTTGGGGCGGGCGATGTGAACTTTTATCAGTACACCTCGAACAATCCGATTAACGCTAATGATCCGAGTGGCAATTGCCCTTCTTGTGTTGGCGCCGGAGTTAGCGTTTTGGCCGGTGGTTTGATTCGCGGAATAGCGGGCTATGCCGAAGGCGGCTGGAGTGGGGCGGCGAATGCGGCATTAGATGCGCAGGCAATTGCGACAGATGCTGCTCTTGGCGCTGTTGGAGCTGGTATTGCCAATAAAGTGAGCGCCCTTGCTAGATTGAGCAGCGTACCCTCGTCGGTCGCATCTTTCTCAACGAAACTTGGAGCCTCGGCTAGTGCGAAAATCGATGAGGGCATCTATTTGGCCAATACAAATGCGGGAAGTTATGTGGGCCAGTCGGGTCAGGTAACTACAAGGCTTGGTCAGCATGTTGCAAGTGGAAAGCTTGGTGTGGACAATGCGAGTGATGCAATTAGGTTCTCGGTTGGCGGAGGTAAGCTCTCTCGAGAGGTCGCCGAGCAGCGTGTTCTGAATTCTTTGGGCGGTCCGGGCGCCTCAAATGTTTTAAACAAAGTAAATCCGATCGGATCCGCAAGAACTAGCTATTTGGATGACCTGTCAATTGGAGTCGCCGACAGCATTTACGTTCCAAACATTAGTTTTGGAATGTCCGCACTATCTGGAGGCGGTGCGAGCAGTGCTTTCAGATTAAGCGGGGGTTCTCCTGCAGGAGGTGGATTTCTTCTTTACCCGAATAAATCAAACATCAATACGATGCAGTCTGTCTACTCGAAGTAAGGATCATATTGGCATGTCGCTCCCGATCGATGTTTTGCGGAATGCCCTGTCATTCTTTAGTCAGCGTGCTTTTGTTGTGGAAAAGGGTGAGTTTGGCCCGAGGCTTAAAGTACGTAGCGCTTGGTCAGCGGCCTTGACCGATTACATGAACAAGCATCGGATTAAGGAACTACTCGTCACCGATGGCCCCTCCCCGGAAGACTCAGTATCGGATCTGGAGTTTCTCAGCGACATAAACGAGTTAGAGGGATTCGCTTCAACAACGCACAGGATCCGAAATTACACCCCAATTTACCAACATCGTGAGCTAAAGTCGGTCAGCTTAAGCCGGGGGCTTGTGGATCCTCGCCAGGGCTTCGAGTTCAAAGCTCTTGACAACATTGAGAGGCTGCGTTTTGGTGAAGCGATACCAAATGATTTCGAAGTGGCCTGTTGTAAAGCGCTCAAGGAATTATCTCTGGTTAGGCTGTCGAAGGGTTTTTCGAGCACAAGTTTTTCTAGTCTTTCTGAACTTAGATATCTCAGTATTTCAAACTCGACTCTAAGCGATCTGGAAGGGCTTGCTAGTCTTAGCAAGCTGGCTGAAATTCATCTCTTCTCGTTAAGAAAACTTGATTCCCTACGAGGCCTAGAGGGCCCATCAGTTGCACTCAAACGAGTTCTTATTGAGGGATGCCCAAACCTCGCGTCAATCGACAGCCTAAACGAGGCTACGAATGTTGAATTCCTCTACTTGTTCGATTGCGGTGACCTGGATTCGGCTATGCCAATTCTACGCATGAAAAAACTACGGTCTCTAACCCTTGGAGGGAACACAAACATTCTTGATGGAAAGCTTGCGGCGATTTCGAAGCTGCCATATTTAACAGAGTTACTTGGGGTTCATAGAAAACACTATGATGTTTGCAAGGAAGCATTTGTCAACCTAAGAAAGTGAGCCTCCTTGTGGCGTTATGTGAATGAATCGGCGCTTATCCACGATTTGGAGGGCTGACCTGACCGACTTTTCTGGACCAATAATTCCTGTAAAGATGGCCTCTTAAGAAATAGGTCCGATGGATGCGCAAGAGTTATCACAGGGAAGAGCAAATGATGGCCGAGAAGATTGGGTTCGGTAAGAATTATGGCTATGCGAATCAGGGAGAAAAGGCTCTCCTTAAAGTTGCGGTAGCGTTGTTGGGTGCTACGGGTTTAATGTGGGGATTTCTGCCTTATACAACTGGCATATCAATGAGCATCACATTGACATCGGCCCCTGTTTTCCTATTGACTGCTGTAGCACTTTTGGTCTGGATATCTAGACGCGATTTTCGAAAGTTGATGCGTTATGTACTCGCTGTGACCTTTAGTCTTTTTTCTATTTGGTCCACCATGAACTTCTGGAACTGGATGTCAGTGTCTAAACATGGTGATATAGGTGCCGGTGGTGGATATTCGATTGGAATGGGATCGATTTATGTGTCAATCTGGCTTTGTATATCCTTGCTGCTCTCGCTCGCGGTGCAACAAGTCATGGGAAATTCAGAGCGACGTTGGCAACGTGTACTTAACGCGATACCACTGATGCTCTTGGGCCTTTGGGCAGCTGTGGTGCTTTACTATGGGTCAAACATTTGAGGTTGGGGAGGCCCATTCGGTAACCAGCCAAACCTGCACAACCCGGGCCGCTATCACTTGCCAACACCTTCAAGCGTTGACTTTCAACTGTCTCGGTCAGCGCTTTACGTTCATAAGGAGCCAATGCAGGCAAACGTTGGTTGCCTCATCTCGGCTTGACATGCTTAGTGGCAGCAACCAAAGCATCAAGCTTTTCATCTGACATTGCCTTAATCTCCTCGAAAGCGGCAAACGAAGCTAGCTTTGAACCAGCTCCCTCCCCATTGATTAGTCTTCCCGCATCGGTGCGACGTACAACGAACACAAATGGCATCGCGGGATTGCTGGCAACAGTGGCGAATACAACGGAGCGGTCATCGCTACAGGACGTTACCTGCCAGTAGCCTTGGCCGATTAACAATTGAATAGGGCCGGTCATGCAAGTCAGCGAGTCGGCAGCGGTAGAAGTGAACGGGAGGGCCAAAAATCCTGCTAACAAGACTCGCGTTATCAAAAGGCGACTCCTGGTTTTTTTACTAATGAAGGGGCGGGACGAATCCCTGGTGGGAGGATGACGATGCTTGACACTCTCTGAACCTACTAAAATTCTTGTGGGTAAGGCAATTCAATTGCACCCAGTGTGAACAAACGAAGGAGATTGAGCAATGACTAAACGCAAGAACCCTCAAATCGGCGATCTTTTTGATGACTGGATGGAGACTGAAGGCATCTTTGAAGCAGTAACGAATCGTGTAAGCAAGGAAGTGCTTGCCTGGCAAATGCAGCAACCAATGAACGAGCAAAACACCAACCAGGTGGAAATGGCAAGAAGACGTGAGACGTAGCGGGCTCTTATCGACCTGATCCTTGACCCAACAAACAATTGTGTCATGCTTCAAGCGTTAAGCCGAGACGCTATCGCCCTAGAGCGAAAGCCTTGTTCACACAAACCGCCGCTTAGGCAATGGCGGAACCTGATCCACTTCACACAGCCCCAATCGATAATGCCAGTACGCCCATGAGCGAGCATTAAACTGCCCGGCTTCTGCTTGCGTCAGGGCCTCGCGAAAAGCCGTTTCCCCGATGCGTTCACTGACCAGCTGAACATCCGCGTAATCACCAATTTCCATGACTTGAGCGATGATTCTTTGCGGATTTTCAAGCGCTTCCTCCGGACTTTTCCACCAGACATACTTCTGCGCTAAAAGCTTCAACAATTGAGGATCGGCGTTGGTCAACCAAGGCTCCCTGGATGCATTTCTATGCAACACCTATGGTGCCACAGAACCGCCAACGAGCAGGGTTACTTGAGCGTTGGACCTTGAAGGGGGTCAGAGCCCCGTCACACTAGCCAAGCTGGCTGGTTCACTGTTAGCGAGCAGCTCTTCGAAAAGAGCGGCGGCTTGGTGCACGGCTTCGGGGGCGTAGTCCACGACGGTGACAGCAGCATCAAAATGCGGGCGACGCAATACGACCATGGTGTCCGCAATCACGAAGCCCTTGGCAAACGCACGCACGGCGCTGTTTGTTTTATGCACTTCGAGACGCGGAGAAAAGCTGCGGATGGCTTCAAGCAGACGCGCACCACGCACTTCAAGATAGCGCGGGTCGTGCAGCACGATCGATACGCGCATTTTTGGATGCTCGCGAAGCGCCTGGACGATGGGGTCAACAAAAACACGCCGGTCCAGTCCATAGAACTCGCCCCGGTCATCAAAAATGCAAAGCCGATCCCGCACCTGGCTGACCGTATCTTCAAGAGCATTACGCGCTTGAGCACGAGTGGTGAGGCGCCGGTTAGGCTGAAAATCGTTTGAACCCATATCACACTGAGTATCGGCGAATGTTTGGGCTGAGCTGATGCCGTCGATCAGGGGGTTTGCGCCGCTCAAGGGGGTGAGGCGGCAATCCACCTCGCTCAGGGGGTGGTCAGGCCGCGCTCAGGCTGAAAACAGGCTGCTGACCGCGTCGCGGATCCAGCCTTGGGCAGGGTCATGATCCAGGGCGCTATGCCACACCATGCGCACTTCATAGGAGGGCGAATCAACTGGCAGGGGCCAGCGGGTGAGGGGCATTCTTGCCACACACGAACGCGCATAGTTGCTCGGCACAATCGCGACATAATCGGTGGCAAACACCACATCGGCGATGCCACCATAGTGTTTGGCATGCAGCACAACATTGTTGCTTAACCCATGTCGCTTGAGCATGCCCTGAATATCATTGTGCTGGGTTGCGCTTGGCGAAGCGATCACCAGGGGGCTCTTGGCAAAGATCGGCGCGGTGAGTGAGTCGTAGGGAAAAAATGGGCCGGTCAGGGCTGCATAAGGTTCTGTAAACAAGCGGCGCGAGCGCAAACCTTTGAGCATGATGGGCAAGATGCCAATTGCCAGATCAATTGTTTGGTCTTGCAAGGCGCGATGGGTTTCGCTGGCGGGCACCGCGTGGTTATGCACCCGAATGCCCGGTGCTGCCTGCCTAAGGTGGGCAATCAGCCGGGGCAGGAAGGTCAGCTCGCCCAGATCCGAAAGCGAGAGCCTCAGGATCATGGTGCTGCTTGCAGGTTCAAAATCTGCTGGCGCGCGTAATGTGTCTGCCAGGCTGCGCAGTTGCTCGGCTACTGCAGGGGCGAGCCGTGTGGCCAGCGCGGTCGGCCGCAGGCCACTTGGGCTGCGCACAAAAAGCTCATCATCCAGTTGGCTGCGCAACCGGGCCAGGGCATTGCTTGCCGCAGGCTGAGATAGCGCCAGCCTGCGCCCGGCTTCGGTGACCGAGCCGGTTTCAAACAGCGCGACCAGCAGGCGCAGCAAATTCAAATCGAGCTTGGGGTCGAGGCGGGGGTCGGTGGATCGCGTATTCATAATCTGGATATAAATTATCCATTAAATCCATTGGATCAATACTGCGGGTTTTGTCAGGATGCGCGTTATGGAACGTTCATTTGCGCGCGAGATCGAATCCCTGAAGCTTGGGGCAGGCGAAACTTTTTACGGCGAAGGCATCCTTGCGGTGACCAAAGCCTTGCTCCAATCCGGGGTGACTTATGTGGGGGGCTACCAGGGCTCGCCGGTATCGCATCTGCTTGATGTGATGGTGCAAGCGCGCCCCTATCTGGATGAACTCGGTGTGCATGTTGAGGCCTGCACCAATGAGTCTTCGGCTGCGGCGATGCTCGCTGCAAGCGTGATGTATCCGGTGCGCGGTGCGGTGACCTGGAAGTCGATTGTGGGCACCAATGTTGCAGCCGATGCCCTGTCCAATCTTGCTTCCCCCGGAGTGATGGGCGGAGCAGTGATTGTGGTGGGCGAGGATTATGGCGAAGGCGCCAGCGTGATTCAGGAGCGCACCCATGCCTTTGCGATGAAGTGCTCGGTGTGGCTGCTCGATCCCCGGCCCAATCTGCCCAGCATCGTCAGTAGTGTGGAAAAGGCGTTTGAGCTATCCGAGGCCTCCAACACTCCCGTGATGATTGAGCTGCGGATTCGCACCTGCCATGTGCAGGGCAGTTTTGAGGCGAAGAGCAATCGGGCTCCTGCGATTTCCTCGCGCGCATTGCAAGACGAGCCGGCCGCATTTGCCTATGAGCGTTTGGCCCATCCGCCAGCCACCTATCGCCATGAGAAGCTCAAATATGAGCAACGTTTACCGCAGGCCCGCCAGTTTGTGCTGGACCATGCGCTTAATGAGTTCATGGGCCCCAAACCAGTGCGCACCCGGCCCGGAATCGTGGTGCAGGGCGGACTCTACAACTCCTTGATCCGTGCGATGCAATTGCTTGGGCTTGCAGATAGTCAGGGCGAGCCTCAGCTGTCGGTGTTGGTGCTCAATGTGGTGTATCCGCTGGTGCCTGAGCAACTGATTGAGTTTTGCGAGGCTTGCAGCGATGTGTTGCTGGTTGAGGAGGGACAGCCTGATTTTATTGAGCAAGAGCTGGCGACCCATCTGCGCAGGGCTGGGGTGCCCACGCCCTTGCATGGCAAGGATTGGCTGCCCATGGGCGGCGAACTGACTTCTGAAGTCCTTGCAAGCGCTTTGCAGCGTTTGATCCCCGACTCCATCAGCTCAATGGCCGAGGTGCTTAAGGCGCAGGAGATTGCCGCAGAGATGCTCGGCGAGCTGATCCCGGCTCGGCCTCCCAACTTCTGCACGGGCTGCCCGGAGCGGCCGGTGTTTTCCGCGCTTAAACTTGTTGAAAAGGAAGTGGGGCGTGTACACATCTCGGCGGATATTGGCTGCCACTCGTTTGCCACCTTCGCTCCGTTTTCCTTCGGCAATTCGATCCTGGGCTACGGTATGAGCCTGGCTTCCAGCGCTGGAGTAAAAAACTTTTCGGCGCGTCGGCCGATTGCAATCATGGGCGATGGCGGCTTTTGGCATAACGGATTGCTGTCAGGTGTGACCTCCTCATTGCTGAATCGTGGTGATGGTGTGTTGATCGTGATGAAAAACGGCTACACCTCGGCCACCGGCACTCAGGAGCTGGTGTCTTCGCCATTGGAAGATGTGAAGGTCAAGGCGCAGGGCAATAGCGCCACGGGCAGCGAGCTCACGATTGAAAATACCCTGAGGGGTATGGGCGTGGGCTGGATGAAAACCGTGCATAACTATCGGGTGAGCGAGGTGCAGGCCACGATCAAGGAGGCTTTGTCAACGGACTATCCGGGCCTCAAAGTGATTGTGGCGGAAGGCGAGTGCCAGCTCGAACGCCAGCGACGCATCAAGCCCCTGCTGGCTGCGCAGCGGGCCAAGGGTGAGCGGGTAGTGCGCACGCGCTATGGGGTGGATGATGCAACCTGCACCGGGGATCATTCCTGTATTCGCTTGTCTGGCTGCCCGAGCTTGACGGTGAAGCCATCCATCGACCCGCTTAAGACCGAGCCTGTTGCGCATGTGAATAACGATTGCGTGGGTTGTGGATTATGCGGTGAGGTGGCGCATGCGGCTGCGCTTTGCCCATCGTTTCACGAGATTCGGGTGGTCTCCAATGCGGGCGCTTTTGAACGCTTCGTTGCGCGCATTCGGCACTGGATCTTGCTGCGATGGATGCCCGCGTGATCGCCCGGCCTTATGCGGTGGTGATTGCTGCGCTCGGCGGGGAGGGCGGCGGGGTGCTGGCCGGTTGGCTGGTGGAGGCCGCGCGACGCAGCAACCATTGGGTGCAAGCCACCTCAGTGCCGGGCGTGGCCCAGCGCACTGGAGCCACCAGCTACTACATTGAGTGGGCGCGGCGAGAAGACGGGCAGGCCAGCGCGCCGCTTTTTGCCTTGAGCCCAACAGTGGGCCAGGTCGATGTGTTGATCTCCAGTGAACTGCTGGAAACAGGCAGGCTGTTGGAGCGCGGCATGGTGACTCCGAGCACCACCACCCTGATCAGTTCCATCAGCCGCGCCTACACCGTGGTTGAGAAAATGGCGATGGGCGATGGGCGGGTGGATGGTGAAAAAATTCAGCGTGCGGGCCGCGCTTTGGCAAAGCACAGCACCTGGCTGGATATGAATGCCCTGGCGGCCGAACATGGCACGGTGGTAAGCGCGATCATGTTTGGCGCACTCGCAGGTTGCGGGGTTTTGCCGTGGTCGATCGCGGTGTGTCACGAAGTGATCGGGTCAGGGCGGCATGCAAAAGCCAGTATTGCTGGCTTTAATGCGGCATGTCAGATGATTGCTGCCAGCAGTGGTTCGCAGATTGCAGGCGCACTTGCAAGCCCCGTGCAGGTATCGTCACCCGATCCTCTCCTCAACTACTACAAGATCGTGCAACTCGGGCGCGAGCGCTTGACGGACTATCAGGATGCGCAATATGCCGAGTTGTATGAACGACGCTTGCGCGATCTCTTCAATGGTGATGTGGACTCCAAGTTTGCGCTGAGCTTGGCACCCGAGGTGGCTCGCAGACTTGCGCTCTGGATGGCCTATGAGGATGTGGCGCGCGTGGCTGATCTGAAGTCACGAGCCAGTCGTTTTGCGGCGATTCGTCGTGAGGCAGGAGCGGGCGAGCGGGATTTGATTGAGGTGCGGGAGTTTCTAAAGCCAGGGGTTGAAGAAATTGCCTCGGTGTTGCCTGCTTCGTTGGGCCGATGGTTGATGAATCAAAAAGACAAGCGCCAGTGGCCTGCCACCGGGCCTGCACAGCGTCTGCAAAGTAATGGCTTGCCTGGCTTGCTGCTGCTGCGGGCTCTGGCGCAAGCACGGCGCTGGCGTCGATCATCCTTGAGGTTTGCTGCTGAACAAGCAGCTATTGAGGATTGGCTGGTTTGCTTCAAAACCTTTTGGAGTTTATCGACCCGTGGGTCGAGCGAAATCAGCGCTGTCCCCTCTGGCGTCCCCCCTCAGGTTGCACCTTTAGCTGTACAGGTGTGCCAGGAATTGGTCAGAATGCCGCAACTGCGCAAAGGGTATTCCGATACTCACGCGCGGGGCTTGTCGAACTATCAGCGGCTGCGTACAACGCTTTTGGCGCGGCTGCTGGAAGATCCTCAGGCCATAGAGCCAGCCGCATTGGCTGCATTTCGGGCTGCGCTTGATGCAGCACTCAGCGATCCGGAGGGCCGGGCGTTGGAAAAGGTTTTAGGAGGTGAGGGCATCGCGCCTTTGCCGGCTAAGGGTAAACCCATCTTTTGGGCGAAACGGGTATCGCGTCACACTTGACGAACAATTTATAAGCTTTATCGGAGACCGACCATGCATCCACGAATGATTCCCCTGAAATCCGCTTTGGCCCTGGCATTAGCCTTGGGCGCAGCCCCTGCCTTGCAGGCCCAGGAGCGACCGGTTGAAATGAAATTTGCCCATTGGGTGCCGGCGCAGCATCCTCTGGTGCGTTTGGGGTTCGAGCCCTGGGTGAAGTCAATCCAGGAAGCGTCCAAAGGATCCATCAAGATAGCGATTTTTCCAGCGCAGCAGCTTGGCAAGGCTGAGGATCATTACGACATGGCGCGCGACGGGATTGCTGATGTGACCTGGGTGAATCCGGGCTATCAGGCTGGGCGTTTCCCGATCTTTGCTGCAGGCGAGTTGCCCTTTTTGATGGGTAATCCTGGTGGCGGCTCTGGAGCTCTGGATGCCTGGTACCGCAAGTATGCCGAGCGGGAAATGAAGGACGTGAAGATGTGTTTGGCACATCTGCATATCGGCACAATCCATGCCAAGCAACCGATCACTTTGCCAACCCAGATCAAGGGCATGAAGATCCGCTCGGCCAACGGCACAGTCGCCCAAATGGTGACCTTACTTGGTGGCACTAATGTACGGGTGTCCGCACCCGAGGCTCGCGATGCCCTTGAGAAAGGTGTGGCGGATGCAATTACCTTCCCCTGGAAATCGATTCAATCCTTCGGCGTGGACAAGGTCACCAAGTTTCATACCGATATGAAGCTCTATGCAGCAAACTTTGTGTTCGCGATGAACAAGGGCTGGTACGACAAGCTGAGCCCAGGTAACAAAAAAGTGATCGACGATCATTGCAGCAATGCTTGGGCCGAGCGGGTTGGCAAGGCCTGGGGTGATGATGAGGATTCAGGCGAGCAGGCTCTGGAGAAGGCCGGGCACACCATCGTGAAGCTTACCGACGCGCAGTTTGGGGAATGGCGTAAAGCCGTGGCTCCGGTGTATCAAAGTTGGAAAGATGGGGCGACCAAGGCCGGTGTGAATGCTGACCAGACCTTGGGCGAGCTTCAGGCCGAGTTGCGCAAACGTAACGCTACATATCGCGAATAGATCGTAACAGCGTGAGGCGCTTTCTGACGGCGGTGGAAACCATCGCCGCTTTTTTCTTGCTGGCGATTGCCTTGCTCACATTTGCGAATGTGGCGGTCCGGGATTTTTTTTCGGTGCAGATCCCGGACTGGTTCGACTTCTCGAAGCTGATGCAGGTGGTGGCGGTGTTTTGGGGCATTGCGCTTACCACCTTCGCCGGCCGGCATATCTGTGTTGATATTGTCTGGGAGCATGTTGGGCCCAAAGGCAAGCGGATCATTGACCTGTTTGCAACTTGTGTGACTGCGGCATTCCTCGTGCCAATGTCGTGGATGGTGTGCACCAAGATCATGGGCCTGGGCACTCAGGCGACATCTGATCTACGAATTCCGATCATTTACTTTTATTGGGTTGCCGCAACTGGAGTTGTAGCAGCATGTGTTTTGGCGGTGTGGCGCATCGTGCGGGTGTGGCAAGGCGTGCCGGACGAGGAGTCGCCTCTTGGATAGGGATCTGGTCGCCCTTTTGGGTTTTGTGGGCATGTTTGTGTTGATGGCCTTGCGCGTGCCAATTGGCGTGGCCATGGGGATCACGGGTGTTGTTGGGTTCGCAAGCTTGTCGGGCTGGAAGCCTGCCTTGAACCTGTTGGCCAACGTGCCGTTGGCGGTGTTGGCGGACTACAACTTGAGCATCATCCCGATGTTTATTTTGATGGGTGCTTTTGCTTCGGCCGCCGGCATGAGCAATGAGTTGTTTCGCGCCGGGCGAGCATGGCTTGGACACAGGCGTGGCGGGTTGGCACTGGCGTCGATTGCGGCTTGCGGCGGGTTTGCTGCGATCAATGGATCTTCGGTAGCAACTGCGGCCACCATGACGCAGGTGGCCTTGCCCAAGATGCGTGAGGCGGGATACGAGCCTGGTTTGGCCGCTGGGCTGATTGCGGCAGGCGGAACCTTGGGCATCATGATTCCGCCTTCAGTGATCTTCGTGCTCTACGGGATCATGACCGAAACCGATATCACCAAGCTTTTCTTTGCGGGTGTTGTGCCGGGAATTATGGCCATTGTTTTGTATATGGCAGTGATTGTCGGGATTAGCTATTGGCGGCCTGCAGCCATGCCTCGAGGTGAGCTGGCCCCATGGTCAGAGCGGTTGTCCACACTGCGGGAATTGTGGGCCACGCTGGTGTTGTTTCTTTTTGTTCTGGGCGGCATGTATGGCGGGCTCTTCACAACCAGCGAGGCTGCGGGTGTGGGCGCAACTGGAGCACTGCTTGTTGGAGTGTTACGCAGGCGCTTGAATGGCGCGGCCATCAAGGCCTGCTTGATTGATGCATTGCGCGTCTCGTCGGCCATCATGCTGATTGTGGTGGGGGCCTATTTGTTTGGCTACTTCCTCACGATTACCCAATTCACCCAAAAGGCGGTGGACTTCCTGGTGCACCTTCCAGTGGGTGCGTATGGGGTGTTGGCGCTGGTGATGGTGGGCTACTTTATTCTGGGCGCAATCATGGACGAGCTCGCAATGATTTTGCTCACTGTGCCCATCGTGTTCCCAGCGATGATGCAGCTTGGTTTTGATCCGGTCTGGTTCGGCGTGATTATTGTGATGGCGGTAACCTTCGGGATGATCTGCCCGCCGGTGGGGATGAATGTGTTTGTAATCAATTCGATTGCGCGCGATATTTCGCTTACCGGTATTTATCGCGGGACCATGCCCTTTATCGCCGTGGATATCGTGCGGCTGATTATCTTGTGCGCGTTTCCGGCAATAGTGCTGTGGCTGCCGGGGCGCTTGGGTTAGCTCTCGGCGGCAGCGCTGAGTGACCGCGCAGGGGCGAGGCATGTTCCTAAACTTGCTGCAGAGCATCCAGGATAGTGCCCTGAGTGTATGGTTGCGCCAGGAGCCGCTCGCGTACCCCTTGCTTGAAGTGCTGCATATTCTTGGCTTTGGCGTGTTGATTGGCACGATGCTTGCCGTTGATCTGGCTGTGTGGCAAGGCCGGGTGCGCGACTTTGTTGATCGACTCTTGCCCTTGAGCCTGGCGGGGTTTGGTATTGCGCTTGTTGCTGGGTTGGCTATGCTGGTGGCACGGCCTTTGGACTTACTGAGCAACCAAGTGTTGTGGATCAAGCTTGGGTTGATCTTTCTTGCCGGTGTGAATGCGCTTTGGTTTCACAGCCGTCAGGCTTTGATTAAACTCGACCGGTTGGCGAGATGGCAGGCAATAGTGAGCATCCTGCTGTGGGTGGCGGTAGTGTTTGCAGGGCGCTGGATAGCCTATGTGTGACTTTAGTCTTGGAGAACCATGATGATCCTGATCAACCGTCGGCAATCCATGCAATCGTGGCTGGGGATAGTGGCAGCCTGCGCCTTCCCGACCATGGCTCGCGCTCATCATGGATGGTCAAGCTTTAACGATAGTCAGCCTTTCTATCTTGAAGGTGTAGTGCGCAATGCCCGATGGCAAAATCCGCATGCCGAGCTTGAACTCGCGCCGCGCACGCCATTGATGCTGCCGGCTGATTTGGCCAAGCGATCGGTGCCTGCGCAGACCAATCCGGTGGATGTGGCTTCGGTGATGGCCAAGGCCAGGGTCCCCGAGCTAAGCGCGCCGCTCTGGACGATTGAACTGGCTCCACTGACTCGCATGGAGCAATGGAAGGTGCCGCAGATCAAGGCGGGGGACATGGTTGCTGTTGTCGGCTACATGCTCGCAGGAACACCCAAGCCACTAATGCGGGTGGAGGTTTTGCTGGTGGCCGACAAGCTTTATGGGTTGCGCTCCTCGCCCGCTTGATGTCGGACGCTGATGGCAACGCCTAACGATGGATCTCGGGCTCTCCGTGCTTGGCTAACAGCTCCATCAGCCGTTTGCGCATCATCATTCCAGGCCGGTCACTATCCATCGAAAACTCCACGCCCCTGCGCCGGGTATCCACAAGAGCATCGGGATCGGTGCTTTCGAGAATCTCCTTGTCTTCGCGGGTAATGACATGATCAAAATCGATCAGAAGCTGTGCGGGGCAATCGGCTTCGGTGTCATTGCGAAATAGCCACTGAATCAATTGCAGATTGCCATCATCAATCGGTGTGAAGGCGTTGATGATGATATGGCGAATGCCGCTGGGATATTCGATATCAAGTCGACGAGAAAACGGTAAGTACCAAGCATTGCGCATATGGCGCGTTGTGATCGGATCCTTGACGCCGCTGACACGATGAAACGCCTCGGGGTTCACCGCATCAATAATGGTCTCGGCATAGAACCCATCCTCGGTGTCTTGCAGCTCGTACTTGCTGGGCTTGGGTTGCGCAGCCACGCCGAAAGTGGCGCGGTGAACGAAGCTGAAATGGCTGTTGTCAAACGAGTTTTCCAGTGCTCGCAGCGGCGAAGTTGCCCAGTGCTCATAAAACTGGAAGATTGTGCGATAGCCTGGATCATCAAACTCCGGAATGGAGGGAATCGGTGCGATCGGTTCTTCCAGTGCAACCCAGGCATAGCCGTATTGGCTGACGCAGCGGTAGGCCGGGGTGCGGTACTCCGCTGGAATCGGGCGCTCGGCATCGTATTGCGGGATGCGCACCACTCGGCCTTCGCGGTTGTAGGTCCAGCCGTGATAGCCACACTGGATATTGCCATCGACACACCAGCCTTTACTCAGGCGCGCGGTGCGATGGCAGCATCGGTCTTTGAGGGCGGCAGGTTCGCCTGCAGCATCCAGAAACAGGACCAGAGGCTCGCCCATCAATGTAAATGGCTTGGGGCCTTCGGCCAGGGAGGAGAGTGGCACAGTGGCGTGCCAGAATTTGCGAAACACGGTTTGGCGGGATGTGAGCATATGCAGGCCTGGATTTGAGTGCGAAAGGTCGACAACGAGGCGGGATGCACCGGTTTGGTGGCAAGAGCCCATCTCGGAGCAATTTCCGGACTGCCCTGGGGCAGCTGAACGCTTCTACTCCTTGGTGGAGAGTGTAAGCATATTTCGGGCCAAGGGGTGCCTGCCGGGGTGACTGCGCATGGCAGGCGTAAAATGCAGTAATGACTATATCCACCACCCCCGAGATTCTTGCCGATTTCAAGGCCGGCAAGATGGTGATCCTGATTGATGAAGAGGATCGTGAAAATGAAGGCGACCTGGTGTTGGCCGCCGACTTCGTGACGCCGGAGGCGATCAATTTCATGGCCAAATTTGGCCGGGGTTTGATCTGTCTGACGCTTACCGAGGAGCGCTGCCGATATCTGCGCTTGCCGCAAATGGCGCGGGCTAACGGCACCAAGATGGGCACCGCTTTCACCCAATCGATTGAAGCCGCTGAGGGCGTGACCACCGGAATCTCGGCCGCGGACCGGGCTCGGACCATTCAGGTCGCGGTCAGTGCAGCCAGCACGCCTGATGACCTTGTTCAGCCGGGCCATGTGTTTCCGGTGATGGCGCGCGATGGCGGAGTGCTGATGCGAGCCGGGCACACCGAGGCTGGCTGCGATTTGGGGATGTTGACCGGGCTTTCGCCATCGGCTGTGATTTGCGAAATCATGAAAGACGACGGGACCATGGCCCGTTTACCCGATCTACAGGGATTTGCCCAGGAACACGGCCTTCGGATTGGCACGATTGTTGACCTGATTCACTATCGCAGTGCCAACGAGAGTCTCGTGGAGCGGGTGGGTGAGCGGCGTATCGACACAGGCTTTGGCGAGTTTCGGCAGCTGCTTTATCGCGACAAGCCGAGCGGCTCGCCGCACTTGGTCTTGGCCCACGGCGATCTCTCGCAAGGCGAGTCGCTGGTACGCGTGCATGAGCCTCTTTCGGTGCTGGACATGATGGATATGCGCTCAAGCACGCATTCGTGGCCTTTGCCATTGGCGCTGAAAACGATAGCGCAGCACGGGCGCGGCGCGGTGGTGATGCTTAACTGCGCTCAGAGTGCCGAGATGATCTTTGGGCAGTTTGGTGCTCTGGGGAGCCTGGATCGGGATCCTGAGCAGCGCACCCGCCAAATGGCGCGGCATTCCAAGATGGATTTGCGCACCTACGGTATCGGCGCCCAGATCCTGAAGGATTTGCAGGTGCGCAAGATGCGGCTTCTAAGCGCACCGCGCAAGATGCCCAGCATGGGCGGGTTTGGCCTTGAAGTCACTGGATTTGAATCAGCGCCCGCATGAAGTCGGGCTGCAAGGAAGAATGATGAGTATTGAAGTGTTTCAGGCGGATCATGGCGGGCAGGGCTTGCGGATTGGAATCGTGCAGGCGCGTTTTAACGCTCCGGTGTGTGATGCCTTGCGGGAGAGCTGCCTTGGTGAGCTCAAGCGGCTGGGGGTGGAAGATGAAGATATCTTCATTTGCACAGTGCCTGGCGCACTGGAGATCGCTTTGGCCTTGCAAAAGCTTGCGCAGACCGGTGAGTTTGACGCCCTGATTGCCTTGGGGGCAGTTATCCGGGGGGAAACCTATCACTTTGAATTGGTCTCCAATGAAAGTGGTGCGGCGATTACGCGAGTGGGGCTGGAGCATGGCCTGCCCATCGCCAACGCAGTGCTTACGACTGAGAATGACGCTCAGGCTGAAGTGCGAGCCAAAGAAAAAGGCGCGGATGCTGCTCGGGTCGCGGTTGAAATGGCCAACCTGGTTGAATCGATCGCGACGCTCGGTGATGGCGTTGAGGATGAGGGGGTATGAACGCCGCCCCGGATAAGCCAGTCAAAACAGCCAACGCGCGCCCGCCCAAGCCCAAAAGTGCTCGTCGCCGTTCGAGAGAGCTGGCACTGCAAGGCTTGTATCAATGGCTCGTGTCGAAAGAAGATACCGGTGCGATCCAGGCGCAGCTGGCCGATCTTGAGGATTATGCCAAGGCTGATATGGAGCATCTCGAGGCCTTGCTGCATTCCATACCGCGCCAGAGTGAAACCTTGCATGCCGCGTTGGTGGATTGTCTGGATCGGCCCCTTGAGCAACTGAGCCCGGTGGAACATGCGGCGATTCTGATTGGCGCCTATGAACTAAGCGCGCATCCCGAGATTCCCTATCGGGTGGTGATTAATGAAGCGGTTGAGCTCACCAAGACATTTGGTGGCACCGATGGGTTCAAGTATGTGAATGGCGTGCTCGACAAGCTTGCCCCAAAGTTGCGACCTACCGAGATTGGTTCGCGTGGGTGAATTTGCGTTGATTCGCGAGCATTTTGCGCAGATGCGCTGCGCGCGGCTCGGTCAAGCGGCCTTGGGGATCGGAGATGATTGCGCGGTACTGCCGATGGTGGCCGATGCGCAGTGGGCCGTCTCGAGCGATATGCTGGTGAGCGGCCGACATTTTTTCCCGGATGTGGCACCGGATCGCCTTGGGCACAAGGCGCTTGCGGTGAATCTATCAGACCTTGCTGCGATGGGAGCCAAGCCTCGCGCTTTCACTTTAAGTATTGCCTTGCCGCAACGCGATGATGCCTGGCTGGGGCAGTTTTGTGCGGGTATGGATCGGTTGGCGTGTGCGCATCAATGTGAGCTGGTGGGCGGCGACACAACGCGGGGCCCTTTGACTATCGCGATAACTGTTATGGGCGAGCTGCCTTTAGGCGCAGGCTTGCGGCGGGACCGCGCCGAGCTCGGCGATGAGGTGTGGATCAGTGGCTCACTGGGCGGCGCTGCGCTGGCGCTTGATGTTTTGCAAAATGAGAAGCTCGCGCCTGCACAAGCTTTGCGCGATAGCCTGGAGATTCCCGAGCCTCGGGTATTGCTGGGGCTGGGCTTGCAACATCTGGCACGCGCGGCGATTGATATTTCCGATGGGCTGGTGCAGGACGCAGGCCATATCTGCGAGCGCTCGCGGGTGGGTATGCAACTGGATTGGTTACGAATTCCCAAGCATGCCGCGCTCGGCGATGCTGATCTTGCGATGCAGCAGCAATGCGTACTTTCGGGAGGTGATGATTACGAGTTGCTGTTTTGCGCCGCGCCGGAAAACCATTTGGCCATTGCCGCTTTGGGCGAGCAGCTTGGCCTGCCCTTGGCCTGCGTCGGCCAGGTTGAGGTTGGCGAGCGGGTCCGGGTGCTTGATGGCCGGGGGCATGAAATCATGGTTCGCCAAGCTGGCTTTGATCATTTTGTCTGAACATTGCTGTTTATGAATCCAACGCATCAGCCTGATTTTGCCTTTATGCGCCCGCGTTTATCGCGCTGGGTGGCGCTTGGCGCGGGTAGTGGTTTGAGTGGAGTTGCCCCCGGAACGGTAGGCACACTTTTGGCCTGGGGAGTGTGGCTGGTCGCTCTCGACAAGCTCACCGCATGGCAGCAAGGTGCAATCATCGCGGCTGGGGTCTGGATCGGCATTTGGGCCTGCTCGCGCACTGCAGACGATCTGGGTGTTGCCGATCACGGTGCGATTGTGTGGGACGAGATCATCGCGTTCTGGCTGGTCTTGTGGCTCACCCCGGACGGATTCGGCTGGCAATTCAGCGCGTTTTTGTTGTTCCGATTTTTCGATGTGGTCAAACCTCCTCCCATCCGATGGGTTGACCGGCAGGTGTCGGGGGGCTGGGGTGTTATGGCTGACGATCTCCTTGCTGCATGTTTCAGCTTGCTGGTTCTGGCTTTGGGCAAGGCGCTGTTTCTATGAATTCTGCTATCACCTGGGAAGAATTGGTCGAGGCGGCCTGGGAGCTTGGGCAATTAGCCCGGGCTCGCAGTGTGGCCCTGGTGACTGCTGAGTCGTGCACTGGTGGAATGATTGCGCAGCTCCTGACCGAGCGGGGCGGATCCAGCGCATGGTTCGAACGGGGTTTTGTCACATACAGCAATGCGGCCAAGGCCCAATCCCTGGGGGTGCCGATCGATCTGCTTCGCGAATTTGGTGCGGTGAGTGAGCCGGTTGCGCGGGCTATGGCTCAGGGGGCTTTGCGCCATAGTATGGGTCAGCTGGCCATTGCAGTGACTGGGATTGCTGGGCCTACCGGGGGCACGGAGGATAAGCCGGTGGGGACGGTGTGTTTTGCCTGGGCCGATGACCAACGCGTCGAGTCTGCCACTCGGCTATTTGCAGGGGATCGAACGGCGGTGAGGCATGCTAGCGCGGGCTTCGCGTTAGCTCGGGCCCGGATGTGGTTAGGCTCAGACACCAGCCCTGAACTTTTGGCTTAGGCCAACTGGATAGATTTACAGCTGACATTTTATACAGTACTCTTGCGGCTCGTTCAAACAATGTCATGAGGAGCCGCCGCCATGGAGAAGGTCGTGAAGATAGAAGATGGAAAACTGGCCAAAGCTGAAAAAGCCAAGGCTCTTGCTGCAGCACTGTCACAAATCGAAAAGCAGTATGGCAAAGGCTCGGTCATGCGGATGGCAGATGGCGAGGTTGCTGAAGATATTGATGTGATCTCCACCGGCTCCTTAAGTCTGGATATTGCACTCGGTATTGGCGGTTTGCCCCGGGGCCGTGTTGTTGAGATCTTCGGGCCAGAGTCTTCGGGTAAAACCACGCTTACTCTCCAAGTGATCGCAGAGATGCAAAAAATGGGCGGCACCTGCGCGTTCATCGATGCCGAGCATGCGCTAGATGTTCAATATGCCGCCAGGCTTGGTGTTCAGCTTACCGAGCTGCTGATTTCGCAGCCCGATAATGGCGAGCAGGCGCTCGAAATTACGGATTCACTGGTGCGTTCTGGCTCAGTGGATCTCATCGTGATTGATTCGGTCGCAGCGCTCACCCCCAAGGCGGAAATCGAAGGCGAGATGGGCGATTCATTGCCAGGCCTGCAAGCGCGGTTGATGTCCCAGGCCCTGCGTAAGCTCACAGGCTCGATTAAGCGCACCAACTGCCTGGTGATTTTCATCAACCAGATTCGGATGAAGATTGGGGTGATGTTCGGTAATCCCGAAACCACCACTGGCGGTAATGCCCTGAAGTTTTATTCGTCCGTGCGTCTGGATATTCGTCGCACCGGCTCGATTAAAAAAGGTGAAGAAGTCACCGGCTCCGAAACCAAGGTCAAGGTCGTCAAGAATAAGGTTGCGCCTCCGTTCAAGCAGGCCAACTTTGACATCATGTATGGCGAAGGCATTTCGCGTCTTGGCGAGGTGATCGATCTGGGTGCCGAGATCAATGTGGTGGAGAAATCTGGTGCCTGGTATAGCTATTCAGGCACCCGGATCGGTCAGGGAAAAGACAATGCCCGTGAGTATTTAAAAGAGCACCCGGAAATGGCGATCGAGATTGAGAATCGAATTCGCGATCACTTTGGGGTCAATGCGCGTCCGGTGGGTGGTGAGCAGCAGGCCGCCTAAGCGCCAAACGCTCTCGCTTAAGGGCAGGGCGCTCAAGCTGCTTTCGCAGCGCGAGCATAGTGAATACGAGCTGGCCCAAAAGCTGGCTCGTTTTACTGATGAGCCCGAGCAGGTCCAAGCGGTTGTGGAAGAGTTCCGGCGCTTGGGCTTTCTTTCCAACGCCAGATTTGCAGAGAGCCTTGCTCGCAGGCGTGGTATCAAACTGGGCTCGCGTGCGATCGCAATGGAGCTGGGCGAGCATCGCTTGAATGCGGCTGAAACCGCGCCGGTGATTCAAGCCTTGCAGGGCAGCGAGTTGGAACGAGCCCAAGCATTGTGGCGCAGGAGATTTGGTGAGCCGCCTCGCGACCTTGCCGAAAAAGGCAAACAAGCCCGGTATTTGATTGCAAGGGGATTTCCTGGCGAGGTGGTGAGTCGTGTGGTGAAAGATGCAGCGCGGGGTCTAGCTCCTGAAGAGGATGGGATGTAGACGCATCGGCCGGTCTGCTAAACTTTATTGCTATGCAGCATCTTTCTGCCCACTTCGTCTCTTATGCCTCTCCACCCTCCTGATCCCGGCCGCAAGCCACTCCATAGGCGCTCCATCACGATGGAAGTGTTCGAACTGGAGGACGGAAGCTTCGAGATTGAGGCCCATCTTCTGGACGTGAAGCCCTTTGAGGTCAAGCTATCGCAGGGTGTTAGGCCAGCCGGCGAACCGGTGCACGACATGTGGCTCAGGCTGCGATTTGACTCAAGTTTTAATGTGCTCAAGTGTCAAACGCTATCCGAAGCGGTGCCCTATATTGGCTTTTGTGAGTCCATCAACCCGGCGTATGCCAAGCTGGAAGGCGCCAATCTTCTTAAAGGGTTTCGGCAGGTCGTTAAAGAGCGGCTTGGCGGCACTGCGGGATGCACCCACATGAGCGAATTGGCCGGGGTCTTGCCCACAGCAGCGGTGCAGGCCATGGCCGGAAAAATGCGCAAAGCCAATCCGGATAAGCGTCCCTTTCAAATTGATCGCTGTCACGCCTTGGCGTCGGAAGGACCCGCGGTAGCCCAGTACTACCCGGTTTGGCACCGGCCTAAAGCGACTCCGTCGGTATAGCCTGCCGTGGCAAACCGTTACACTTCCGGCCATTGCGGTTTGCCCGATTCGCTGTTTAACTGCAGCCCATTGGCCGTCCTCCTTCCCTTTCCTTTCTGATTTGTTCAGGTTGAACCATGAAAATCCACGAGTACCAAGGCAAAGAAATTCTCAAGCGCTACGGCGTTCCAGTGCCGCGCGGCATCGCTTGTTTTAGCGTCGATGAAGCCATCGCTGCTGCAAACACCCTGGGCGGCCCGGTATGGGTGGTCAAGGCGCAGATTCATGCTGGTGGCCGGGGTAAAGGCGGCGGTGTGAAGCTTGCCCGCTCCATGGACGAGGTCAAGGCGCATGCTTCATCAATCCTCGGAATGATGCTCAAAACGCATCAGACCGGACCACAAGGCCAGAAAGTTCGCCGCCTTCTTGTTGAAGAGGGTGCTGACATCAAGAAAGAGCTCTATGTAGGCGTAGTTCTGGACCGGATGAGCCAGAAGATCTGCGTCATGGCCTCCAGCGAAGGCGGAATGGATATTGAGGAAGTGGCTGCGCACACTCCCGAAAAGCTTCATAAGATATTTTGTGATCCAGCCGCTGGTCTGACCGATGCTGAGGCCGATGATCTAGCCTCCAAAATTGGCGTGCCCCCTGCCAGCTTGCTGCAAGCGCGTCAGGTGCTGCAAGGGCTCTACAAAGCATTCTTTGAAACCGATGCTTCCCTCGCCGAGATCAACCCTTTGATTTTGACTGGTGATGGCAAGGTCATCGCACTGGATGCCAAGCTGAACTTTGATTCCAACGCGTTATTCCGGCATCCGGATATCGTGGCCATGCGCGATATTGATGAAGAGGATCCTGCCGAGATCGAGGCCAGCAAGTTTGATCTTGCTTACATCCAGCTTGATGGCAATATCGGCTGCCTGGTTAACGGCGCAGGCTTGGCCATGGCGACCATGGACACCATCAAGTTGTTTGGCGGTGAACCCGCCAACTTCCTGGATGTGGGCGGCGGCGCAACTGCAGAAAAGGTGACCGAAGCCTTCAAGATCATGATGCGCAATCCAGGCCTGAAAGCCATCTTGGTCAACATCTTTGGCGGCATTATGCGTTGCGACACGATTGCCGAAGGCTTGATTGTGGCTTCAAAAGCAGTGGGGCTGAGTGTGCCGTTGGTGGTTCGCATGAAGGGCACCAATGAGGATCTCGGCAAGAAAATGATTGCTGAGTCCGGTTTGCCCATTATTTCGGCAAACACCATGGCTGAGGCGGCTGAAAAAGTCGTGGCAGCTGCAGCCGGCAAGTAAGCAAATCCACCGAACTCCCTGTCGCGAGCGTCTTTCCCCGAGGCTGGCGATCCAATGATAGATAACAGGACTTGAGCAATGAGTATTTTGATCAATCGTGACACCAAGGTCATCACCCAGGGTATCACTGGAAAAACTGGCCAGTTCCACACCCGGATGTGCCGCGAATACGCCAACGGCAAAAACTGCTTTGTGGCGGGTGTGAACCCCAAGAAGGCTGGTGAGGATTTTGAAGGCGTGCCGATTTTCGCAAGTGTTGCTGCCGCCAAGCAGGCGACAGGCGCCACGGTCTCTGTGATCTACGTGCCACCGGCTGGCGCGGCTGATGCAATCTGGGAAGCGGTGAGTGCTGATCTGGACCTTGTGATCTGCATTACTGAAGGCATTCCAGTGCGCGACATGATGGTCGTACGTGACCGGATGCGCAAAGAGAATCGCAAGACTCTGCTCCTCGGCCCGAACTGCCCAGGGTTGATCACCCCCGAGGAAATCAAGATTGGCATCATGCCGGGTCATATCCATCGCAAAGGCCGTATCGGCATCATGTCTCGCTCGGGCACGCTGACGTATGAAGCGGTTGGACAGGTGACTGAACTGGGCCTGGGTCAGTCGAGCGCTGTGGGCATTGGTGGCGATCCGATCAATGGCTTGAAGCACATTGATGTGCTGAAAATGTTTAACGATGATCCGGACACCGATGCCGTCATCATGATTGGCGAGATTGGCGGACCCGATGAGGTTAATGCTGCGATCTGGGCTAAAGACAACATGAAAAAGCCGGTGGTGGGCTTTATCGCTGGCGTCACCGCGCCCCCAGGCAAGCGCATGGGCCATGCAGGTGCCTTGATTTCTGGCGGTGCCGACACAGCCCAGGCCAAGCTTGAAATCATGGAAGCATGCGGCATCAAGACCACGAAAAACCCTTCCGAGATGGGCAAGCTGCTTAAATCCGTACTTTGATCGCCCGACCTGTGGAAACCCGCAGGGGCGGATTGGCGAATTCAGCCTTCCACTTTGCTCGGTTTAGGGTGACAATACCCGTATAAATCCTGCGGGAATAGACCTGCAGGCGATTTGCACGGGGATGCAACATGGAACTCGGTACCGCAGTCTTTTGGTTGGCGTTGGCGCAGATTATCTGGGTCAACATTTTGTTGTCGGGAGATAACGCGGTTGTTATCGCCATGGCCGCCCGTGCTCTGCCACCGGCTCAACAAAAGCGGGCAATCATGATCGGATCCGGAGCCGCGATTGTCATGCGGATAGCGCTCACCGTGGTGGCTGCCCAGCTTCTCCGGATGGCGTGGATCAAGGTAGTTGGCGCAGGATTGCTGCTCTATATCGGCGTTTCGCTGCTTTTACCGGAAGATGAGATTGCGGCTGGGGGCGAAGGGGACACCAAAGGCATGTTTGCTGCGGTGCGCACAATTCTGATCGCCGACCTGGTCATGAGCCTGGATAACGTGATTGCTGTGGCGGCAGCGGCCAAGGGTAGTACCACTTTGCTTGTCCTGGGCCTTGCAGTCAGCATTCCCCTGGTGATTTTCGGCAGCACTTTGCTTCTCAAGGTCATCGAACGCTTTCCGTTAATCGTATGGTTCGGCGCTGGCTTGTTGGGATTTATTGCAGGCGAAATCGTGATTGACGACCCAGCCCTAGTCGAAATTGTCCACGGGTTAAGTCAATCTACCGGGCTTAGCGAGTCCACCCTTGCAACCGTGTGTGGCGTGATCGGCGCCATTGTGGTGGTCGGGATTGGAAAGTTGATGTTGATGCGGCGCACTCATGGTGAGGCGCTCGCCTAGACCGGGCAGCGTGCCATTCGCCGTCGAGCGGATGATCGGAGCCGTTGATGACAAAGTTCCTCGGCTCCCGCTCAAAGCCTGCTCACAATCAGACCCATGGGGTCTTCAAGTGTTATTTCGGTATCCATGGCAGGTTCGCACACGGTCGCAAGGCCGGTGGTTCCGCCTTATCTCGACGCCGACGTTGTTGAGCGAATTGCCGCCCACAGCGCGGCGGACGGTCAAACGTTTGCGGGTTTATCCAGCCATTCTGAAGACTCCGGCCGTTTGATATACCGCTGGGCGGCCGAGTCCGACACCGGGTTGGCTCGCGCTCATAATGAAGATTCCTGGCTGGTCGGTTCCCATGGTCGCTTGCTAGTACTTGCCGACGGCATGGGCGGATACAACGCCGGCGAGATCGCAAGCCAGATTGCGATCAACACCATTGCTTCCGCTCTGGTTGATTCTGAGCCGGAGCATGGCCAAGTGGCAGTGCGTTCAGACAGGCTCAGCCAGGCCATAGCGCAGGCTAACTTAGCAATACGAAGTGCAGCTGCTCGACGCCCTGAGTGTCTGGGTATGGGCACCACCGTGGTTGTTGCCTGGCATCTCGTTGCCAACCAATGGCTGGTTGGCCATGTGGGTGACTCAAGAGCCTACCTCGTTAAGCCAGACAGATTGGAACGCCTGACCCGCGACCATTCGCTCGGGCAGGCCATGCTCGATAGCGGAGCCATGACCCAGCGCCAATTGCGAGCCTATCCGATGCGTGGGGTGTTGACTCGGGCGCTGGGCATCGAGCCTAGTGTGCAAGCCGATGTATGCCAGGTGAGCCTGGCTCCGGGCGAGAGTTTGCTGATGTGCAGCGACGGATTATCAGACTTGGTTGCGGAATCCCTGATTCACCGGGTTCTTTGCTTGCATCGAGGCGCTCCTGCGCAACAAGTCGGTGCACTAGTTGATCTTGCGCTTCAAGCCGGCGGGCTCGACAACGTCACAGCACTTCTTATCTGCGCCTAAGGCTGCATAATATGCAGAGCCATCTGACGCGAGGGCGAGAAACCCTCATCCTCTCTTCTGGCAACTTGGTCTTGCGCTCGGTCGAGCTGAGCAAGCCGATCATGGTCATCGGTCGTCGGCCCTATTGTGATATCGCCCTGGATGACCTCACGGTAAGCGGCGAGCACGCATCCTTGAGCCTTGAAGCCGATCGTCGCATCTTGCGGGATTTGCGCAGTCGTAATGGCGTATTTGTGAATGGTCAGGCGATCAACCAGGCCAGTCTTGTGCATGGTGACCTGATCCAGATCGGCGTTTACCAATTGCGCTTCGAAGTGCGAATTGAAGAGCCTGCCGGGCCCAAGCGTAAACGGGCTTTCAAAACTGATGAGCCGGCCCCGAGCGTGGGGCTGCTTGAAACCATGAATGGCCCACAGTCCGGCAAAACCATTGCACTGGACCGGGCCATTACCAGCATCGGCGGAGCTGGCCCGCATGTGGCGGTCATCCGGCGCCGATCCAGTGGCTACTACCTCACCCACCTGGAAGGGCCAAGCCCTCCAATGATCAACGGAGAGCCCATCGGGTTGATGGCTTATCCGCTCGCTCACAACGACCTCATTGAGCTCGGGGCCTTGATATTTCGCTTCGAGCATAGTGCATGAAACGCTATGACTTCACCTGGTTGCGCAGGGCCGTATATGGGTTGCTGCTGACAGCGCTGACCTGTCTGGCGACGCTCGAGATCATTGAGTTGCCAGCGATCAGCCCTGCTGCGCGCAGCCTGGATCGTCAGCTGCTTGATGCGCGACTGCGCGCAAGCGTCGCTCCGATGGCCACTGAAGTGGTCATCGTGGATATTGACGAACAAAGCCTGGCACAGCTGGGGCGTTGGCCCTGGTCCCGACAAACACTCGCTCAACTCGTGAGCAAGCTGGCCAGCCAGTCGCAGGTGCTGGCGCTTGATGTGCTTTTTGCCGAGCATGATGATTCGCCCCAGGAAGACGCCGCGCTGCAAGCCGCGATTGCTCAAGGGCAGGTAGTGCTTGGGTACTACCTGAGCAGTGACCGGGCCGGCCAACGCGCCGGTCAGCTTCCAGCGCCGATCATGCAGGCTGCTTCGATTGAATCCCTTGGTGTGCAAATCACCGACTGGAATGGTTATGGGGCCAACCTGCCCAAGCTGCAAGCCGCTGCCAAAGGTGCCGGTTTTTTTAACGCACTGATTGATGAAGATGGGGTAGTTCGCGCGATTCCGATGTTGGCGCGCCTTGAAGGCAATGTGTATGAGTCCATGGTGCTGGCAACCTTGCGATTGGCGCTCGGTGGCGCTCGGTTAAATCTCGGGGCGGATACGCTCAGCCTGGTTGGGCCACGGGGTCAACTCCAATTGCCGCTTTCTGATGGGTTGGTAAGTATTGTGCCCATGGCAAGCAATATTGGAAGCCAGCGCTTTCAGTACATTTCCGCAGCAGACGTGCTGGGCGGCAAGGCAAGCCCGGAGCTGTGGAAAAACAAGGTCGTGCTTTTGGGCTCTTCGGCGCCCGGGCTCACAGACTTGCGCTCCACCGCCGTGAGCAAAACCCTGCCAGGCGTAGAGATTCACGCCACCATGCTTGCAGCAGCATTGCAATCCGTAAATGCTTCTCAGCAACCGGGTGCCACGCCACCGGCCTTTCTGGTGCGCAACGATGCCGGGAAACACACTGCAGCCGCTCTTATCCTGACGCTTGGCGTGGTGCTCTCCATCCTGCTCCCGATGATTGGTGCAACCGGGATCCTGTTGGCTTGTGTCGTGAGCGTAGTGGTAATTTTTGGCTTCAGCGCGATGGCCTACAGTAACCTCGGATTGATCAAACCGGTGGCGATGGGTTTGGGGCTGGTGGGAGCGTTGGGCGCAATCAATCTGGCTTTGGGGTACTTGCTGGAAGGGCGTGCGCGGCGCGCCGTGGCCGAGCTTTTTGGTGAGTATGTTTCACCAGGCCTGGTTCAACAAATGACCCGCGAGCCCGAGCGCTATCGCAGCATGCGCAGCGAAACCCGTGAGCTCACCATCATGTTTGCCGACATTCGGGGCTTTACCCGTATCGCTGAGACCATGCCTCCAGACGAGCTGCGTGAATTCATCAATCAATACCTCACGCGCATGACCGAGCTGATCCATCAGCATGGCGGCACTGTTGACAAATACATTGGTGATGCGGTGATGGCTTTTTGGGGTGCGCCGATTGACGACCCGATGCATGCAGATCATGCAGTGAGCGCTGCAATGGCGATGGTGCATGCAGCCAACGAGCTCAGTGTGAAGTATCAGCACCGCGGGTGGCCCGCACTATCCATTGGTGTGGGCATCAACACCGGGGCTTGCCGGGTAGGGGACATGGGCTCGAACACGCGCCGTGCCTACACGGTGCTAGGCGACGCAGTGAATCTGGCCGCGCGCATAGAAGGCTTGACCAAGCATTTCCGCCTCCCGGTGATCGTCGGTGCCGGCACCAAGGCCGCCGCGCGTGCGCATACATTTTCCGAGGTGGGATTGGTCAATGTGGCCGGGCGGGTTGAGCCGGTGCGGGTGTTTCTGCCCACGGCATTGGGCGTAACCCTGCCGCTTCACCACGATGCTCTGCCCACTCACACGGAACCCGCCGATGCAACTGCGCGTATTGGGCTGTAGCGGCGGGATCGGCGCGGCGGCGCGCACCACCTCGTTTCTGCTGGGCGAGGATATTCTGATTGATGCCGGCACCGGTGTGATGGACCTCAGCGTCGATCAGCTCGCGGCGATTGATCACGTTTTTCTTACCCACTCGCATCTCGACCATATCGCTTCATTGCCTTTGATGGTCGACTCCGTGGGCTCCATTCGCTCACGCCCTCTGACGATCCATGCTTTGCCAGAAACCATCACGGCATTAAAGACGCATATTTTCAATTGGGTGATCTGGCCCGACTTCACCGAGATTCCACACTACGACCGGCCATGGATGCGGTTTGAGCCGATTGTGGTGGGCCAGACGGTGACTCTGGGGCATCGTGCAATCCGTGCACTGGCCGCGAGCCATACCGTGCCCGCATTGGCCTTTCATATCTACCACTCGGGCGGCTCGCTTGTGTTTTCAGGCGACACCGGCCCGAATGATGAGTTCTGGCGCAATGTGAATGCAGTCAATGATCTCAAGGTGTTGATCATTGAAACTGCCTTTTCAAATCGCGAGGCCGATCTGGCTGTGACCGCCAAGCACCTGTTTCCGATTCAGCTGGCCGATGAGCTTGGCAAGTTGCAACGCGAGCCGGTGATATACATCACCCACCTCAAGCCCTCGGATGCGCAACGCATCGGGCACGAGATTCAAGCCTGGGCAGGCCGCTTCGATACCCGGCTGCTGGCCGGTGCGCAGGTTATCGAGTTTTAAGCCGCGTTTTTGGGGTGACCATATTCGCCCAAGGCTGACAAAAATTGTCACTTGCTGCCCGGAATTGATGCCGATCAAATGAAACGCCGGGGCATTGTGCTCCAATTCTCCTGGCGCTTTTATTCAAACATGCCGCTCAAATTCAAATCTGCACCGCCCATCGGCACATCATCCCCGGGTGGCAAAGCTGGCACAGCCTTCGCATATACAACCTCGTCAACCGACGCCCGTTTCAAACTTTTATCGGAGTTATCCAAATGCGCAAGCAAGTTCAAAAAGGCTTTACCTTGATCGAGTTGATGATCGTTGTTGCGATCATCGGCATCCTGGCCGCTGTGGCCATCCCCGCTTACCAGGACTACACCGTCCGCGCTCGTGTTTCTGAAGGTCTGGGTCTGGCCTCTGCCGCCAAGACAGTGGTTGCTGAAAACGCTGCCAACGCCTCTGCAGCATTTGACACTGGTTATACTGCTCCAGCAGCAACAACCAACGTAACTTCAGTTGCCGTGGCTGCTACAACTGGCCAGATCACCGTGTCCTACACTACCAAAGTGGCGGCTGCGGGTTCGAACACCATCATCATGGTGCCTAACTCGGCTGGTGCGGCTTTGACTGCTGGTGCACCACCTGCTGGCGCGATCACCTGGACTTGCAACACCGGTACTCTGGCTGTTCGCTTCCGTCCTGCTGAATGCCGCTAACAGCTTGATCGGGCTGGGCTGGTGGTTATCCACCGCCAGCCCCTCCTGAACCAACTGTTCGACACTTCATAAGGAACTTTGCCATGAACAAGAAAATACAAAAGGGTTTTACCCTGATTGAATTGATGATCGTTGTTGCGATCATCGGCATTCTGGCTGCAGTCGCAATACCCGCGTATCAGGATTACACGGTGAGAGCCCGAGTATCCGAGGGCTTGGGCCTGGCCTCCGCCGCCAAGACAGTGGTTGCTGAAAATGCAGCGAACGCTTCGGCAGCCTTTAATACAGGCTACACCGCACCGGCTGCAACGACCAACGTTGCATCAGTGGCTGTTGCAGGTACGACAGGCCAAATCACTGTGTCCTACACCACTAAGGTTGCCGCTGCTGGTTCCAATACCATCATCATGGTGCCCACTTCGGCTGGTGCAGCACTGGCTGCTGGTGCCCCACCTGCAGGTGCGATCACCTGGACATGCAACACCGGTACCTTGGCGGTTCGTTTCCGTCCTGCTGAGTGCCGTTAATCCGGGTAGCTTTTACTCCGGAGATCAACGCGGCTTATGGCCGCGTTTTTTTTAAGTGATGTGGATAGGTCTAAAGGAACACACCAATGAATAAGCAATTCTCAAAATCTCAGTCCGGCTTCACCCTGATCGAGTTGATGATTGTTGTGGCTATCATCGGAATTCTTGCTGCAGTAGCCATCCCTGCGTACCAGGACTACACCGTGCGAGCGCGTGTGGCCGAGGGGCTGGGACTTGCCGCAGACGCCAAAACCACTGTGACTGAAAACGCTGCAAATGCGCAGGCGAGTCTTGCACAAGGCTACGTGGTGCCCGGAAGCACCCCTGGTGTGAGTTCTGTCGGTATAACCGCAGCCACTGGTGTCATCACCATCACTTACACCGCCAAGGTTGCGCCTGCAGGTGCCAACACGATCATCATGACGCCCACTGACGACCTTGGTGCGCTCGCGGCTTCGACGCCGCCGACAGGCCGGGTGCGCTGGGTTTGCAATGGCGGCACTTTAGCGGCCCGTTTTCGGCCAGCCGAGTGCCGTTAAGCCGGATGTAGATCATGGCTCTGAACCGTTGGAAAGCGGCCGGCCTGCATCTGGCCTGCAGCGCATTGGTTGGATTGGTGGTGCTTGTTGTGATCACCCAATGGTGGATCCCCGCACCTTATTTTCAGGCAATGGGCACCACCCGTTTGATCCTTTTGATTCTCGCTGTGGATGTTGTGCTGGGCCCATTGCTTACGCTTGTCGTGTTTAACCTGGCCAAGCCTGAGCTGAAACGCGATCTTGGAATCATTGCAATCCTGCAGGTATGTGCATTCAGTTATGGCATTTACGCGGCCACCCAGGCCCGTCCGGTGTATCTCACCCTGGCCGTGGATCGCTTCGAGATTGTCACCCGAGCTGAAGTGGACGCCAACGAACTCAAGAGTGCACCGCAAAGCTTCCATGAGCTGCGGTGGGGCCAGCCCGGGCTGGCTTGGGCCAAGCAGCCGGATGATCCGAAGGAGCGCGAAGCATTGATGTTCTCAGCTGTCCAGGCGGGCATCGATTTGAAGCATTTCCTGCGCCACTATCAGCCCTTTGAAGAGGCCCGGGACTTGGTTCAGCAAAAGGCCAAGCCCCTTGCGCAGTTATCTGCGTTTAATCCCGCCAATGTCGTGCAACCTCTTATTGAGCGTTATGCATCTCGCCCGGAAGTGCTTTATTTGCCGGTGCAAGGCAAGCAGCGCGATCTGGTTGCTTTGGTCGATTCCAAAGCCATGGCGCTGATCGAGGTGTTGGAGCTACAACCCTGGCACTGAATGGCTGCCGACCATCGGTAGCCGTTGGGCCTTTGTCGGTCTGACGCTACCATGACGGGCTTTTGTTTATCTAATGAGGTCAAGTGATGGCGCAGGCTGAAGAGTTTTCCACATGGATGTGCTTGATTTGTGGGTGGATGTACGACGAGTCGCTCGGTGTTCCCGATGAGGGTATTGCTCCGGGCACGCGTTGGGCAGATGTCCCGATCAACTGGATGTGTCCGGAATGTGGGGCGCGAAAAGATGATTTTGAAATGGTGCAGATCTAACCCCCGGATCTGCCCGCACAGGGGTGATGCATGGCAGATCCAACCAAAACCCTGACCGGTGTTAAGGTCATGGTAATCGACGACAGCAATACGATTCGGCGCAGTGCCGAGATTTTTCTCGGCCAGGCGGGGTGCACAGTCATCACCGCTGAAGATGGATTCCAGGCGTTGTCCAAGTTGGCCGATCATGGCCCGGATGTTGTGTTTTGCGACATTCTTATGCCACGGCTGGATGGGTATCAGACCTGCGCGCTGATCAAGAAAAGCCCGCGATTTTCAAATACGCCCGTGATCATGCTTTCGTCCAAAGACGGTTTGTTTGATCGAGCCCGCGGCCGGATGGTGGGTTCGGACCAGTACCTCACCAAGCCATTCACCAAGGACAGCCTGCTCAAGGCAGTTGCGGAGTTTGGTCGGCGCGATTTGCTGGCGGCAGTATGAGCACATCTGCAGCACTCAGCGCAAAGATCCTGGTGGTCGATGATTCACCGACCGAACGCTTTTACTTGGCTGATTTTTTGGCCAAGCGCGGTTTTCGCGTCATAACCGCTGAAACAGGTGATGAGGCCTATGAGAAGGCCCTGGCTGAGAAGCCGGATGCGGTGGTGATGGATGTGGTGATGCCGGGCTTGAGCGGGTTTCAGGCTACTCGTGCCTTGTCTCGCGATCCACTCACCCAATCGATTCCGGTCATCCTGTGCTCCTCAAAGAGTAATGAGACTGACCGAATCTGGGGCCTGCGCCAAGGTGCGCGGGATTATCTGGTTAAGCCCATCAGCACTGATGATTTGCTGAGCCGACTCACCGAACTTTTACGCGCAGCAGCGCCTGCTGCTCCATGAACGATATCGCGCAACATGAACCATCAACTCGCGAGGAGTTCCAGAGCCGGCTCGATAGGCGTCTGGAGCAAGCGGCCGAGGTGCAGATTACTGCTCGCCTGGGCCTGTTGGTTGGTCATGTACGCTACCTGGTGGCCCTCGAAGATGCCGGAGAGATTCTTCCGCTAAGTGGAAGTATCACCCCTGTACCCAATACTCGGAGCTGGTTGCTTGGTTTGACCAATTTGCGTGGGGTGCTTCATGCCGTCACCGATTTCAGCGCTTTTGTGGGCTTGGGGCCTACCCCCATCAACAAGGACTGCCGCTTGCTGGCGGTATCCAATCGCTTTGGAGTCAACAGCGCACTTCTGGTGACTCGAATGCTGGGGCTGCACAACCCTGCGCAATGGAGCGAAATTGGCGCGCAAGATGCTGCCGAGCAAGGCCTGCCTGCGCAGACCGGATCTTGGTCGGGCGCTTGTTGGCGCGACGCCGAGGGTCGGCTGTGGCGCGAACTCAATATTGCCGAGTTGCTGCGTGATGATGTGTTTCTCAAAGTACAACGCTGATAGGCCCATGCAATGATTGAAATGGCCACCCGCCTGTTGCGTCGTCAACCCAAGCCTGCTTCAAGCAAGGCCGCAGCTACGAAATCGAAGCTACCTGCATCCGACAACGGACCCGTCTCGATCATGCGCGATACTGATCGTGAAGACTCCGCGATACAGTCCGGCAGCGCTTTTGACAAGTCATCGCCCGGGAAGTCAGGCCGGGACGAGGAACTTTTGTCTGGTCGAAAAGTACGTTGGCTCGATCGTCTGAGTTTCAAGCTGAGGGTGCAAATTACGCTACCCCTGGTGGCTGTAGCAGTAGCTGCAGCATTTGTTTTTCTTGGCCTGGATTCGAAGCAGGCCGGGCACCACGCCCAGCTTAGCCAACTGGTGGGCGATGCCTTGATGCATTCGCAGCGTCTGGCCAAATCAACCCCGGGCTTTATCCAGGGAACGCCCGAGGCAGGCAAGCAGCTGCGGGAAAGTCGCGAGGCTTTGAGCCAGTCCATATCCGCTCTGGGAACCTTTGGCGGCGAAGACGCCATGTTTGGTTTGGGTATTCCGCTGGCCCAAGGTGTCAATGGCAAATCGATGACCACCTCCTGGAAAACCCTCGATACAGCGGTTCAGCAACTGGCGGATCAATCGGGACTTGTGCTCACGCTGGCTCAGCTGTCGTCCAGCATGCTTGCCCAGAACAAGAACGCTCTGGAAGCCGCGCAAGTTATTGCGGCCCACAAGGTTCAATCCAATGCGAGTGCGCGGGAAGTGTCTGCTGCCGGGGATTTGGTCATGCTGACCCAGAAACTGGCCAATGATGTTGCGCGGCTCAGTGATGTGCGAAGTGCAACTGATGTGGCGGCCCGGACTCTGGACAATGATTTGCAGTATTTCCGCGATCTGCTGGCAGCCTTTGGTAACGGTAGTGAACGGCTCAGGGTTGCAGCACTAACCGATGCCGAAAGCAAGCTTGCGCTTGTTGAACTGGTTGCCTTCGAACGGGCTATCGCCCCGCAGATGCAAAAGGTACTGGATGGGCTCAAGCCGCTGGTGCTCGCCAAGCAATCGGAACTCGCGATTTTTACCGAGAGTGAAGTTTTGCGTTCGCAGCTCAGTGCCTTGCAAACTGCAATTCGAACTGCAGAGAGCAGCCGCAGCTGGAACAGCATGTTTGCATTGGGCTGCGGCCTGCTGGCTTTGCTGGCCGCTTTGAGTCTCGTGCGTGGTTACACCCGAGAGAGCAGCAAGCGTGCCGAGGCAGCCGAGCAGCAGCGCCGGATTGCTCAGGGTCTGGAGCAAGATGCCAAGCGCACCAACGATCAGAATCAGGCAGCCATTCTTCGCTTGATGAACGAGCTTCAGGAGGTGGCCGATGGCGACCTTACCGTGCAGGCCACTGTGTCTGAAGACATTACCGGTGCGATCGCCGATTCGGTGAATTACACGGTGGAAGAGTTGCGCAACCTGGTGGCTCGCATCAACTCAACGGCCGAGCTGGTCAATGACGCTTCCAGCACGGCGCAAATGACGGCTTCAAGCCTGCAGGCGGCTTCCGATCAGCAATCGCGCGAGATTCGCGAAACTGGTGAAGCGGTGTTGCGCATGGCGCAGCAGATCAATGAGGTCTCCGCTCGAGCCTCGGAGTCCACGCATGTTGCGCGGCAATCCGTCAAAGTTTCTCAGGAAGGTGGCCGCGCGGTGCAAAACGCGATCAGTGGCATGAACAGCATTCGCGATCAAATCCAGGATACTGCCAAGCGCATCAAGCGCCTGGGGGAGTCATCCCAGGAAGTTGGCGAGATTGTGGAGCTGATTTCCGATATCACCGAACAAACCAACGTGCTGGCGCTTAATGCAGCCATCCAGGCAGCATCTGCGGGTGAAGCCGGGCGCGGGTTCACTATCGTTGCTGAAGAGGTACAACGCCTGGCCGAACGCTCAGGTGAGGCAACCAAGCAAATCGCGGCATTGATCAAAACCATCCAGGCCGACACCCAGGATGCGGTAGCCGCTATGGAGCGAAGCACTCAGGGTGTAGTCGAAGGAACGCGCTTGTCAGATGATGCAGGCCGCGCTTTGGTGGATATCGCGCGAGTATCGAATCAACTGGGCGAAATGATTGAGCACTTCGCCAGCAGCACATCCAAGCAGGCGGCCTCCGCCGGAACCGTCGCGCAAAGCATCCAGCGAATCTTGCTGGTGACCGAGCAAACCAGCGAAGGTACTTTACAAACAGCCGGCTCGATCCGCCAACTCGCAGAGCTTGCCCAGGAACTCAAGCGCTCCGCTGCGCGCTTCAAGGTGGCATGATGCATAACCTCCCCGATTTGGTGACCTTGAGCTGGTGTTTGGGCGAAATTCGGCAGTGTCTGGATTCCGCCGAGCAGCAGCTGGAAAGCTATCTTGCGAGCGATCAATCCGGGATTGATCTGCTGCGAATGGCCCGCAATTCACTCCATCAGGCCCATGGTGCATTGCAGGTGGTTGATGTACCGGGTGTGTCGCTTCTGACAAGCGAGGCCGAGGCTCTGGTCAATGCAGTGGAGCAAGGCGAACAGGCGCTCACTGCGCAATCGCTAAGCCTGCTTGGTGCCGCTTTCCGGTCGGCCACTGAATATCTTGAGGCGCTTTTGGCAGGCTCCGAGGTCAGCGCGCTTAGTCTGTTTCCTTACTTGCGTGATTTGCTTGAGGCGCGCGGAGCCAAGCGAATCCATCCAGCTGATCTGTATTTCCCCGATCTTTCCCGCAGACCAAGGTTTGCCGCGACGCTGCCAGTGAATGAAGAGGTGGATCCGCTGCAAATTCGGCAGCAGTTTGAGCGCGGTCTGCTCAAGCACCTCAAGGAAAATGATGCGCGCCGCGGTGGCGAATATATGGCCGGTGCGATCTCGCTGATGACCCAATGGAAAGGCGCGCAGAATCAACGCCAGTTCTGGCAGCTCGTATTGGTCTTCATGGCGAGCTTCCAGTCAGGAAAAACGCCTGAGGATGTCTACAACAAGCGGCTGCTCGCTCGCTTGAATCTGCAGGTGCGCGCCACGCTCGAGCAACAACCGATTGCCGATCGTTTGTTTTCCGACCTGCTGTTTGCAATCGCGTGTGTGCCCCGCGGTGTGCCGATGGTCGACGAGACAAAAGCCGCATGGCAGTTGCCCACCATCGCGCCGGAAGATTATGAAACGCGGCGTTACGCTACCCAGGATCTGCGATTTCGGCGCAAAGCCCATGAAGCCATCCTTGAGGTCAAGCTTGCGTGGGAAAAGATCGCTCGTGCAGCCAAAGGCCAATGGCTTGGCAGCGGTAGCGATGCGCAGGCATTAAACGATGCGCTTGCGCGCTTCAATGTTGCGCTTGAGCGCCTCACTTTGCCCGGCCTTGGCTACTTGATGCAAAGCCTTGAAGAGGTTCGCAAGGTTTTGGGCGGCAATGGATTAAATCCCAAAGGGCTGGAAGCTTTGGCCATTGAGGGTGCAAGTGCGATTCTTTTTGTCGAGCATGTGTTCCAGCAGCCGGCGCATGAGCTTGCACAGCTTGACGCCCATTGCGCTGAACTCGGAAAACGCCTGGTGCTCTTTACAGCGCAACCCGAGCAAGAGTTGCCCATGCCTCCATGGCTCAAGCGGTTCAGCCAAGCCGCTGAAGAGCGCGGCACCATTATCAGTTTTGTGCGTGAGCTGCAAAGCTCGCTCAAGCAGGCCGAAAGCGCACTCGACGCCTATTTCCGGGATACCGCGCAAATCGAAGGCCTGCAAGAGGCCGCTCGCTTGCTTGAACAGACCGCGGGCGCGTTTATGGTGCTTGGGCATGAACAAGCCCGACTGGCCGCGCAATCCATGGCCCGCCAAACCGCCGGGTCCAGTGCCGACAGTGCAGACGCACGCAGCTTTGAGACTCTTGCTGGCAACATGGGCGTGCTGGGGTTTTTCGTAGAGGCCTTGCTACAACCCGCAAGCAAACACCAGCGTTTTGAGTTTGACGCTCAAAGCGAAACTTTCCGGATGCTCCAAGGCTCGGTCACCCGTTTGATCGAAGATCCGCTATTCCAATTGCAGGCCGAACTGCAAACTGTTTCGACCATGGTTGAGCCGGAGCGCCAGGCCCCTGCTGAAACACATCACCAGCTGGCAGCGCCAGTCAGCGCAACGGAGTCCCCGGTCGCTGAGCCACAAAACCATGATGCAGAGTTGGTAGGCATCTTTATCGAGGAAGCAACCGAGGTTGCTCAGGCGATTGCCGAGCAAGCGCGAGGTCTTGAGCAATCTGGCTTCATTCAGTTTCCGCAGGCCCAAGAGTCCTTGGTTACCATTCGACGGGGATTCCATACCCTGAAAGGCTCCAGCCGGATGGTTGGCCTGACTACGTTTGGAAACAAGGCATGGGCCTTTGAGCAATTGCTTAATCTCTGGCTGGCTCAAGAGCTGGCACCATCAGCGCAAATGGTCGCGCTCGTGCTTGAAGCGCAGGAGGCGTTTTCGCAGTGGATCGAGCTGATTCGCATCGACACGCAGGCCGGTTATGACATGGATGCGCTGACGCAACGTGCACAAAGCCTGGGCCGGGAGGTGTCTGGTACCGTGATCGAGCTGATTCCAGAGTCGGTACCCGCGATCCAGGACTTCGATCCGATACCGACTCATGACAGCGAGCTTCAAACCGTTGAATTGCCGGATGCAGTGAGCGAGGCGAGCGCCCTGTATGCGGCCTCCGGAGTCGAGCTGCCACTTGAATTCCTTGCATCCTCGATCGGACTTCCGGCCACCGAGCAGCCTGCCGAATCGCAAGTGGTGATCGGCGAGCGTAGTGTGAGTCGTGCCTTGTTTGAAATCTTCATGGCGGAAGCACAGGACCGCATTTCGGCAATGCAGCAGGTTGTTGAAGTGGGTCAAGTCAATGACGATGCGAGCATTGAAACTGCTGTGCGCAGTGCACATTCGCTGGCTGGCGCAGGCGCCCTAGTTGGCCTGGGGTCAGTTCGCTCAATGAGCCTTGCACTTGAAGAGACGCTAAACGTTTGGCGTGAGTGTTTCGGATGGGTTGGTGACGAACCTGCTGCCCAGATGCGTCCGGCAATCGACGGCTTGCATCGTATGCTTCACCAGGTTGCAGCCGGAGCAGAGCCCGGGCTTGATGACGTGTTGTTGGTGGATTTGGCCAATCTGCAGGCGCAAATGCGCAGTCACACGGCTGTTGCGGCAGCGCCCGTGAGTGAATTCGCAGAGCAAAGCGAGGTGAAGTTTGATGCTCCCGAGGCCGCACTTGACCTGGACGCTCAAGCTGAGGTTGCAGACAGCGCCGGATTGAAGGACGAGATAGATCAGGAGCTGGCTTCGATCTTTTTTGTTGAGGCCCAGGACATATTGCCTGGCGTGGGCGAGCAGCTGGCCCAATGGCAATCGCAGCCAGACGATATGAGCCTCGGCCAATCGGTCATGCGTGGCTTGCATACTGTCAAGGGTGGCGCGCGCATGGCTGGCGCGATGCGACTCGGGCAAACCTTGCATGAGATGGAAACCGAAGTTGAGGATTTGCTGGCCTTGGGTCGAGGCAACGCCGCGACGGTCGATGAGCTGATTCAACGTTTTGACAAGGTGATGGTGCATTTCGAGCACCTGGTCAGCGGCGAGCCAATGCCGGTTGAAGAGGTGCTCGAGATATCAGGCATCAACAGCGCGCTGCAAAGTGGCTCTGCTGAGTTTGCTGATACCGCGCCACTTCCTGAACTTGGTTCGCTTGGCACGGATCGTGCTGACGTTGTGCATGAGAACACACTGCCCGAACGGGATCACCAGCCTGCCGAACCAGTGCAAGCCACGGCTCAGGCAAGCGTGGTAAAAACACCGGCAGTCGCCCTGCCCCAAACTGCTCATGCAGCACATCTTTTGCGAGTGCGGGCTGATTTGCTTGACCGTATCGTGAATGAGGCCGGTGAGGTTTCGATTGCGCGCTCACGCCTTGACAATGAGCTGACCAATATTCGCCAGGCCTTAAGCGAGCTGACCGAAAACGTACATCGCTTGCGCACCCAATTGCGGGAGGTCGAGATCCAGGCCGAGAGTCAGATTGAAGCGCAACTGGCTCAGCACAAGGATCAGGATCGCAATTTTGATCCCCTGGAGTTTGATCGCTATACACGCTTCCAGGAACTGACCCGGATGTTGGCCGAATCAGTCAATGACGTGGCTACTGTGCAGCAAAATGCACACCGTAATCTCGAGGCCGCTACCGCTGACTTGAAGCGGCAGGGTCAATCCATGCGCGAGCTGCAGCAGCACTTGATGCAGGTTCGGATGGTGCAGTTTGGCTCCATGGCGGATCGTCTGTACCGCGTCGTGCGTCAGGCTTCAAAAGATGCCGGCAAGCGGGTCAATCTGGATGTGGTTGGAGCAGCCGCAGAGATGGATCGCAACGTGCTGGAGCGCATGGTCGCCCCGATTGAGCATTTGCTGCGTAACTCGGTGGCTCATGGTATTGAGGCTCGTGAAGTTCGCCTGGCCGCCGGCAAACCGGAAGTGGGTCAACTGGGACTGCGGGTCGAGCAACAGGGCAATGAAGTGGTCTTGGCATTTAGTGATGACGGTGCCGGATTGAACATGCCACGCATTCGTGCGCGTGCGATCGAGCAGGGATTGATTTCTGCTTCGGCCGAATTGTCCGATGCTGAAACCGCACAGCTGATTTTTGCACCCGGGTTTTCAACAGCCGCTCAAGTGACCGAGCTGGCTGGCCGCGGTGTTGGGATGGATGTCGTACGCGCTACCGTTACCGATCTGGGCGGGCGTATCGAGATTGAGACTGAGGCAGGCATGGGAACAGTATTTACTGTGCGCCTGCCCCTGTCTTTGGCATTGGCCCAAGTTACCCTGGTGAGTGCCGGCACCCATCACTACGCGATCAACACCTCTGCCATAGAGCAGGTGATTCCGATGAAGCCACAGCAGTTGGCAGAAGTGCATCGCGCCGGGCATGTGGTGCATGGTAGCGAGCGGGTGCCGGTGCATTACCTCGGACATTTAACGCTTGGTGAAGACGCCACGCCAACCGCTCAACACCAATCTCCCGTGCTAGTGGTGCAGCTTGGTACCGAGCGCGTGGCCTTGCATGTGGATGCGGTAGGCCGAAATCAGGAAGTTGTAATCAAGCATGTTGGCGTGCAGATTGCCGCAGTACCGGGGGTGGCGGGAGCAACCATTCTGGGCGATGGCGAGATCGTGCTGATTATTAACCCGCTGCAGCTGGCCAACACGCTGCACTCAAACACTCTTGCGCATGTGGATGCGATGGTTCAAGCGGCCATCGCCGAGCTGCCTCCAACCGTGATGGTGGTTGATGATTCAGTGACGGTGCGTAAAGTGACCCAGCGCCTGTTGAGTCGTGAAGGCTATCAGGTGCAGCTGGCCAAAGACGGGTTGGATGCGCTTCGGCAACTGGAGGAGCAGCGGCCCGATGTGATGCTGCTTGATATTGAAATGCCACGCATGGATGGTTTTGACCTCGCGCGAAATCTGCGTGCTGATCCACGATTTGCATCATTGCCAATCATCATGATCAGCTCACGCACGGGAGACAAGCACCGCGGCATTGCGCAGTCCATCGGCGTGAATCACTTCCTGGGCAAGCCCTATGACGAAGACTCGTTGCTGCATTTGATTCAACGCTACGTGGATCAGAAGCGGCTGTCTCAAACTTCGGACTTTACAACCGTATAGCGTTGCAAAGTCCGGGTGCGGGCCTGCGCATGATCCACGATCGGCGCGGGATAATCTTCCCCAATCCTGATTCCAGCCGCTTTGAGTTCGATCGGGCTGGCGAGCCAGGGCGCGTGGATGGCCTTATCGCTGAGCGCCGCGAGCTGCGGTAGATAGCGGCGAATGAATTGCCCCTTGGGATCGAACTTCTCGGATTGGGTGATCGGGTTAAAGATTCGAAAGTAGGGCTGGGCATCGCAGCCCGACGAAGCCGCCCATTGCCAGCCGCCATTATTGGCGGCCAGGTCAAAGTCATTCAGATGTTGTGCAAAGTAAGCTTCGCCCTTGCGCCAATCCACACCGAGATCCTTGGTCAGGAATGATGCGACGACCATACGCAAGCGATTGTGCATGTAGCCGGTGCGATTGATCTGCTGCATTGCCGCATCAACTAATGGGTAGCCGGTGCGGGCTTCGCACCATGCGTTGAAGTGCTCGTGATCGTCATCCCATTGGATACGGTCATAGGCCGGCTTGAAGGCCTGGTGTACCACCCTGGGATGATGGTGCAGTACCTGATGATAAAAGTCGCGCCAGATCAGTTCGGAAAGCCAGACCCGCGCGCCTTCACTATCCTGGGCTTGAGTGCTCTGCACCGCCAGAGCCTGTTGAACAAGCTCGCGAATGCTCAGAGTGCCGAAGCGAAGATGCACCGAAAGATAGGAGGGCCCGCGCAGTGCGGGATAGTCACGTGCCTCGCCGTATTTCCCCATGCGCTTGACAAAATCATTCAGCAGCTCACGCGCGCCGTCGGTGCCCACACCCATGGCAAGTTCCCCCAGATTGGTGGGCTCAAATCCAATGGCCTGAAGACTCGCGGGTGGCCCAAGCCAGTGTGGGTGGATGCGCAATGACTTCAGGCTTTCTTCCAGCCAATTGCGCTCGGCGCATTTATGCTCAAGACCCACCGGGTGGGCCTGATAGTCGGCGGGCACAAGACGTTTGAGCCAAGCATTTTTGTAGGGCGTGAATACCGAGAAGGGCTGGCCCATTGCCGTGAGCACTTCGGCGCGCTCGAAAATGACATGGTCCTTGAAGCTCTGAAATTTACATCCCAGGCTCGCAAGCGCAAGTGCAACTTCTGCATCCCTCGCGATCGCGTCAGGTTCGTCATCGTGATTGCACACCACCGCTTTGACTTTGAACGCGGATGCTAGATCAACCACAGCCTGACTCGCATGCGCGTGCGCAACTACCAGGGCCGAACCGAGTTTGTCTAACGCATCATGCATTTGCCCAATAGCCAGCCAAATGAACTCCACACGCCGGTCACTGCGAGTGGCAAGACGATCAAGAATTGCGCGATCGAAAACAAATACGCAGATCACTTCGTCGTAGGTCTGAAGCGCTGCTGATAAGGCATGGTGGTCATGCAACCGAAGGTCGCGCCTGAACCAGACAAGAGCGCGACTCGGCGAGGAAGTAGAGGGCATAGACAGTGCAACACTTTGCAGTAGACAACCGACGATTGTGCCCAGCCCTGTCAGTGGTGTGGAAAATGTTCTTCCATTTGGCTCAGGTATTGGTACCATGAAGTCATGAAAACGAGCGCATACGAAGCCAGCTTTGCTGACCATCTCGCCAATCATTTCCTGATCGCCATGCCCTCCATGGCTGATGGGAACTTTGAAGGCTCGCTGGTTTTTATTGCTGAGCATTCCACCCGCGGAGCCTTGGGCGTCGTGGTCAACAAGCTTACTGATCTCAATCTCGCGCGCCTGTTTAGCAGAATCGAATTGAGCCTGCCCCGAAGTGTTGACTCATCAGCCATGGTGCTCGCCGGCGGCCCGGTTCAAACAGATCGGGGTTTCGTTTTGCATAGCCCATGCGGTGATTGGGGCACCACGATTTCAGTAAGCGATGAGATCGCTCTCACATCATCCAAAGACGTGCTCGAAGCGGTCACTCGTGGTGATGGTCCAGAGCATATGCTGATCAGCCTGGGATATTCGGGTTGGGGGCCGGGGCAGCTCGAAGAAGAGATTTCCCGTAATGCCTGGCTCACCGTTCCTGCTGATGTGTCCATCATGTTTGATGTGCCGGCCGAAGATCGCTTATCGCGGGCTTTTGGTTTGCTTGGTGTCAACCCGGTGTTTTTAGCCTCTGCTGCAGGGCATGCCTGAGGCCGGCAGCTCGTCGGCGGCCCAAACCTTCCTAGCGTTTGATTTTGGTACCCGCCGCACCGGTGTCGCGGTAGGTAATACTCTGCTGGGGCAGGCACGCCCTTTAAAAGTCATCGATACGCAAATTGCCCAACGACGCTTTGACGAGGTCGCCAAACTTCTCAATGAATGGCAGCCCGAGGCCTTGGTGGTGGGGCGCCCGACGCATCCTGATGGCGCCGAACACGAGATGACCATGCGCTGTGAGCGGTTCGCGCGGCAGCTCAATGGCCGGTTTCACTTGCCGGTTCATTTGGTGGATGAGCGGTATAGTTCAGAGTCGGATGATGATTCGGAGGCGGCTGCGGTGATTTTGCAGCAGTACTTCGATTCGCTTGCACTGCCACCCCAGCCCGCCCCTTAACCTAGTTTGCACCATGACCCAGCCCGCCTCCTTGCCCACTGCGGAATCTTTGCTCGCTCACCTGATTGACCAAATTCGCGAGAGCCTCAGGCTGCACCCGCGTGAGCTATCGATTGTGGGGATTCACACTGGGGGGGCCTGGGTTGCGAAGCGGGTTCATGAAGCTTTGGGCCTGAGCACGCCGATCAGCTTCCTGTCTTCGGCTTTTCATCGCGACGACTACGGCCGCAGCTTGAGCAGCCAGGGTGCCAGCCGGGCCCTGGGCAGCAACCTCAAGGCCACGGATATGCAATGTGAAGTGCAGGGCGCTTCGATTCTTTTAGTGGACGACATCCTTTACACCGGCCGCACCGTGCGGGCCGCACTCAACGAGCTGTTTGATTTTGGCCGCCCCGACTCGGTTGAGCTGGCTGTACTGATTGATCGCGGTGGGCGGCAGCTGCCTGTGGCGGCAACATTCTGCGGGGGCAGCCTCCAACCTCCAGAAGGTCAAAGCTTTGTGCTTTCCCGCGATACGCAAGGCCGTTTGCAACTCGCCACCGAACAGCTCGCCTGAAGCAGGCAAGGGTCTGGCGCGCCGCCCCTGGGCATGGCGGTAGAATACGCGACCATGCCATCCCATCCCCAGCTCAACAAACGCGGTGAACTCCAGCATCTGCTGACGATTGAAGGCCTGCCGCGGGCCATCGTGACCCAGATTCTCGATACCGCCCAAAGTTTTGTCGGGGTATCGGAGCGCGATGTGAAGAAGGTTCCCTTGCTGCGAGGCAAACAGGTGTTCAATCTGTTTTTTGAAAACAGCACCCGTACGCGCACGACCTTCGAGATTGCAGCCAAACGCCTCTCCGCAGATGTCATCAATTTGAATGTCAGCACCTCATCGGCGGCCAAGGGTGAATCTCTGCTCGATACGATTGATAACCTGGCGGCTATGCAGGCGGACATGTTTGTGGTGCGGCATGCCTCAAGCGGTGCACCTTATTTGATAGCCCAACATGTCGCCGAGCATGTGCATGTGGTGAACGCCGGGGATGGTCGCCATGCGCACCCTACCCAAGGCTTGCTGGATATGTACACGATCCGGCATTTCAAGAAAGATTTCAGCAATCTGCGGGTCGCCATTGTGGGTGATGTGCTGCACTCACGCGTCGCTCGCAGTGATATCCATGCCCTCACCACGCTTGGAGTGCCTGAAGTGCGTGTGGTGGGCCCCAAGACCCTGATCCCTGGTGGGCTCGAACACATGGGCGTGCGGGTTTATCACGACATGCGTGAAGGCTTGCGCGGAGTCGATGTTGTCATCATGCTGCGCCTGCAAAGCGAGCGCATGCGCGGCGCATTGCTTCCCTCAGCTCAGGAGTACTTCAAGCACTACGGGCTAACAGAGGAAAAGCTCGCAATGGCCGAACCCGACTGCATCGTGATGCATCCCGGCCCCATGAATCGAGGCGTCGAGATTGAATCGGCAGTGGCTGATGGGCCGCGCTCAGTGATCCTGGACCAGGTCACTTTTGGTATCGCGGTGCGGATGGCGGTGATGAGCATCCTCGCGGCCCACTGAAACAACACGGATAACGATGAATCAAAAAATCGAAGTTCAGGGCTTGAGTTGGGTGGCAGGCCACACCAAGATGGCGTCCGATTCCTCCCGCCCTTCCCACACGGCCTATCTGCAAGGCGGTGGGTTGTTGGGGATTGATCATGCACCCGACGGTTTTGTTGCTGATCACGTGATCCAGGCCGATCAAGGTTGGCTGACCCCTGGGTTGGTTGATCTTGCCGCGCGCCTGCGTGAGCCGGGATTTGAGTACAAAGCGACCCTTGAATCTGAAATGCAAGCCGCACTCGCAGGTGGTGTGACCTCACTTAGCTGCCCACCCGATACCGAGCCTGCTCTGGATGAGCCGGGCCTGGTTGAGATGCTGAAGCATCGGGCCCATAACCTGCGCGCTGCGCACCTTTATCCTTTGGGGGCGCTTACTGTTGGCCTCAAAGGAGAAGTGATCACTGAGATGGCCGAGCTGGCTGAAGCGGGATGTGTCGGTTTTTCGCATGCTGGCGTGCCGATCACCGATACCCAAACCCTGATGCGCGCGATGCAATATGCATCGAGCTTCGGCTTTACCGTATGGCTGCAGCCGCAAGATCCGTTTCTGGCAAGAGGCGGTGTTGCAGCCAGTGGAGCAGTAGCCACCAGACTGGGATTGCCGGGTGTACCAACAGCTGCAGAAACGGTGGCATTGCACACAATCTTCGAACTGGTGCGGGCGACTGGATGCAAGGTACATCTTTGCCGGTTGTCCTCCGCAGCCGGCGTGGAGTTGGTGCGGCAAGCCAAGCGCGAAGGCTTGCCAGTGACCGCGGATGTGGCTGTACATCATCTGCATCTGATTGATATCGATATTGGATTTTTTGATAGTCACTACCGGGTGGACCCGCCGTTTCGTACCCAGCGCGATCGTGATGCCCTGCGCCAAGCGGTGCTGGATGGCACGATTGATGCGATCTGCTCTGATCACACTCCGGTGGACGACGACAGCAAGTTGCTTCCTTTTGGTGAAGCTGAGCCTGGAGTCACAGGGCTCGAACTGCTCTTGCCCCTGTCCTTGAAGTGGGCCCAGGAAACCGGATGCTCGCCTGAGCACTGGCTGCAGCGTGTGCACTCCAAGCCGGCTGAAATTCTGGGTATCAAACCGACCCTCGATTGGGCGGTCATCGCCCCACGCGAGGATTGGATCGTGACGCGAGCGAGCTTGCGTAGCCAGGGCCAACACTCCCCGTATCTGGATCGCGAAGTGCAGGGCCGTGTGTGCGCCACCATTGTGGATGGCAGACTTGTTTATCACCAGTCACGCTGAACGACATTAACAAGCAAGTGATGCGCCGGATTTATCGATTGCCACTGGTTGTGATTCTGCTGCTGGGCGGTTTGTTCAGCACCATTGTGCTGTTCCCCATGCTTACCCAGAAGTTTCGCTACACCATGATTCGCGTCTGGTCGGGTTGGCTGGTTCGCGTGCTCGGTATTCGGATTGTGATGACTGGTCAGGCTCATTTCGCGAGTCATCAAGGCCCGGGAATGATCGCTGCCAACCATATTTCCTGGACCGATATCTTTGTGATCAATTCTCTGCGCCCGGCCTCGTTCGTTGCAAAGTCGGATGTGGCCGCATGGCCCGTGGTAGGCACATTGGTAAGGCGCGCAGGCACGTTGTTTCTTGAGCGGGGCAAGCGTCATGCAGTGCATCGTGCGATCGACACCATCATTGGCGCAGTTCAGGGGGGGCGTTTGGTTGCGGTGTTTCCGGAAGGCACAACCAGTGACGGGCAACGGCTCTTGCCGTTCCATGCCAACTTGCTAGAAGCTGCCGTCAGGACACCTTGCCCGGTGTTGCCGTTTGCGCTCAAGTACACCGACGAGCGGGGCGCGTTTTCACCTCTGACCGACTACACCGGAACCATCAGCTTTGTGCAATCCATGTGGTGGCTGACTGGAGCCAGGCGCATCCTTGCGCATGTGAAAAGCCTGCCTGCAATTCCGGTGGCCCTTGGCAGCAAGCGCCACGACATAGCACAGCAACTTCGAAGCGCTATCAGCGAGGCCCAGGCATTGCCGCTTGAGGACAATCTACCTGATATCGTGCGCGATCTTCGAGCCGCACAGCAGTAAGCTGCCCACCCCAAACACATCCGGTATCCAGCCCGAGCAGGTTGGGGCGTTCGATAAAGCCCAGAGTCGACCAATGGCCAAACACCACGGTGATGGACTCGGTTTTTCGGCCCGGGATGTCGAACCAGGGCAGGTATCCTGCCGGGGTGGCGCCGGGGCCCTCCTTGGTAGCAAACTCCATCTCACCTTCGGGCGTGCAAAAGCGCAAACGCGTGAGCGCATTCACAATCACTCGCAGGCGCTCATGATCTTTTAGTGAGTTGTGCCATTGGGTCGGAGTATTGCCATACATGTTGGCGAGAAACTCACGCCAATTCGGCCCACTCAAGGCTTGGCCTACCTCGTCAGCCAAGCTGATCACCTCGCTCGCCTCCCATTGAGGAAGCACCCCAGCATGAACAAACAAGTGGTTGTGTTCAAAACGAGCAAGCGGCTGCATCCGTAGCCAATTGAGCAGCTCATCAACATCGGGGGCAGCTAGCACCTCGGCCAAAGTATCGGCAGGAGAGGGCCTGCGCAGGCCTGCATACACGGCAAGCAAGTGCAGGTCGTGATTACCCAGCACCGTGCGAACTTGATTGGAATATGCCCAGCGCAAAACACCCAGCGAATCGGGGCCGCGATTAACCAGGTCGCCCAGCAGAATTACTTGCGCGGCGGCTCGATCGCCAGGCAGGAGATTCAGCAAGCCCTTGAGGCTTGGGTGACAGCCCTGGATGTCGCCTATCGCGAAATTAGGGCTGGGCATGTCATGGAAAAGGGCATGAAGAAGGCTGTTGAAGGCTAGGGCGCCACTAGGCTTTTGCCGCTATTAGAACTTGGGTATCGGAGTGAGCAGATTGACCGGCTTTGGTCATGTGTGCATATTCGGGCACAAAACGTCTCAGCATGTCCTTTGTCAAAGCATCCGAAAGCGGCCGGGTTTGGCTGAGCATCTCGATGGCGCTGTTCCACCATACATCGTCTGGAAGGGCTTGGGATCGCGAAATTCGGATTTTGGAGTGACGGGTTTCCAACGTTGTTTCATGGTCTGCAAGAAGCTCTTCATACAGCTTCTCGCCTGGGCGTAAACCGGTATATTCAATTTTGATTTGATCTTCGGTAAATCCCGAAAGATGGATCAAGTCGCGCGCCAAATCGACGATCCGCACAGGTTCACCCATATCCAGCACAAAAATCTCTCCGCTACGCCCCATGTTTGAACACTGCAAGACGAGCTTTACCGCTTCCGGGATGGACATAAAGTAGCGTCGTATGTCTGGGTGGGTCACGGTGACAGGGCCACCCATTGCGATTTGTTGTTTGAAGAGCGGCACAACACTACCGGTTGACCCAAGAACGTTGCCAAAGCGCACCATCATTGCAGGGATCCCGGTTTTTTTAGTCCAAATTTGAACTAGCTGCTCAGCGAGCCGTTTGCTTGCTCCCATGACATTGGTCGGGTTTACAGCTTTGTCGGTTGAAATGACAATAAGCTTCTCGACCGGACAGGCCTCCAACGCATAAAGTAAGCTCAGGGTTCCGAAGGCGTTGTTGCGCACGCACTGCCAAGCGTTATCGACCTCCATAAGAGGGACGTGCTTGTATGCAGCTGCATGGAAGACAAGGTAAGGACGGGTAGCCTGCAAAATCTCGACTAGCCGATCAGTGTCCTTTACATCGCAAATCCAGCTTTCAATAATTATCCCCGGGAATCTCCCCCTAAACTCCTGATCCATTTGGTAGAGAGAATACTCGCTGGTCTCGATCAGGACAATCCGAGATGGCCCAAATGCTGCAATCTGGCGGCAAAGCTCCGAGCCAATTGACCCACCCGCTCCGGTGACAAGGACGGTTCGGCCCTGAAGTAGCCGTGAAATTCCTGGCAGGTCAAGGTCTATTGGATCACGACCCAGGAGGTCGTCGAGTTCGACCTCACGAATGTCGGCGATCTTGATCTGACCGTTCATAACGCTGTCCAGAGCGGGCGCGAGCATGAGCTTCAAGTTCGCTTGTTCACATAGCTCAAACACCTTGCGCCGGAGCTCGTGATGTAGCCCTGCGTCAGCAAGCAGCGCATGGGAGACTCCCAAACGCTCTGCGATGGAGCTAAGTTCTTGCCAGGTTCCCAGCACAGGTTGGCCGTGAACCCGACGACCCGAAAGGCGCCCATTCTGATCCAGCAAGCCAACCAATCGCCACCGGGAGGATTGGTCAAAAGACTCGATCAAGGAAAGGTTTGAGTTATCGGTCAATAGCAGCAGTACCGGGTCTCCAAGGTTTCGGGTACCCGCGAATGGACGCTCCTCTCGCCACCATCGGTAAATGATGCGGCCCAAGGCCATCATCGTAAAGAGCAGTAATGGGTTGATCAAATAGATCGACCTAGGAGGAGGTGGAGGCGGTCCAAAAGCAAGCCACGCGACCAAAGGAATCAGCATTGCGGCAGCGACAACGCTGAAGAAAATTCTGCGCAAATCACGCAGGCTAGAAAAGCGCCAAAACCCCCGGTAAAGACCAAAGACAAGGAAGCATGCAGCTTCTGCAGCGATGACCAATGGAAGCATGCTGACTGCTATCGAAGGGATTTGTCCGCCCTCAAGGGTGTATCGAACAAAGTGGGCTATCTGCCAAGCCATCACTGCACATAGGCAGTCGAAGGCCAAAACCACTAGGGTACGAGGGGATGTGATGATCCGGAACATGTTCTTTTAGGCAAAGGGAAAGGTTGGAGGCAGAGTATGGAGAGCCAAAATCCTTCCTTGCACCGAGTATACTCTGCGGTTCGAGGGGCGTAAGGTCTGTGTTCGGTGAGGGCGTATGCGATTCAAGTTTGACCGTCTAAGGGTGCTAGTGACGGGCGGGGCGGGTTTTCTTGGTTCGCACTTGTGCGAGCGCTTATTGGAAGCGGGCGATGAAGTGCTGTGTGTAGATAACTTTTACACTGGCGCATTGGCCAACATTGAGACCCTCCGAACGCATCCCCGTTTCGAACTCATGCGCCACGACGTCACCTTTCCCCTTTACGTTGAAGTTGACCGGATATTCAATCTGGCTTGCCCAGCTTCCCCGGTTCATTACCAGCACGATCCGGTTCAAACCACCAAGACCAGCGTACACGGGGCGATTAACATGCTCGGCCTCGCCAAACGCCTCAACGCGAGAATCCTGCAAGCTTCCACTAGCGAGGTTTATGGCGATCCGCATGTACACCCTCAAACCGAGCAATATTGGGGAAACGTGAATCCGATCGGAATCCGGTCGTGCTACGACGAAGGCAAGCGTTGCGCGGAGACCTTGTTTTTTGACTATCATCGGCAGCACAAGCTCGAGATAAAAGTGGCCAGGATATTCAATACTTACGGGCCGCGAATGCACCCCGACGACGGTCGAGTTGTTTCGAATTTGATCGTGCAAGCTTTGCAGGGAAAACCGATCACCGTTTACGGTGACGGTCGTCAGACACGGTCCTTTTGTTATGTAGACGATTTGATTGGTGGCTTGATGAAACTGATGAGTTCTGATGCTGCCTTGACGGGGCCAGTCAACTTGGGTAACCCGGTGGAGTATTCAATTTCCCAGCTCGCTGAAATCATAGTTGAGCTGTGCAATTCCGATTCAGAGATAGTCTTCAAGCCATTGCCAGCCGATGACCCGATGCAGCGTTGCCCCGATATCACCCAGGCGCGGGATAAACTTGATTGGCAGCCTACTGTGGCATTGCGGGATGGACTATTGGCAACCATTGATTACTTTAAGACCCGCCTGCCAGCAAATTAAATGCGTTACCTAGCGGTAGTTCCAGCGCGTGGTGGTTCCAAGGGATTGCCAGGAAAGAACGTTCGGAAGCTTTGTGGGAAACCGCTCGTTCAGTGGTCGATCGAGCAAGCCCAGGCGTGCAAGGCGATTGACACCGTCCTCGTTAGTACCGATAGCAGGGAGATAGCTGATACAGCATTGGCAGCAGGAGCGTGGGTTCCCGAGCTACGCCCAGCCGCCTTAGCCCAAGATACCACTGCAACGGAGCCTGTTCTGGAATACGCTCTTGCGTTAGCGACCTTGCATAAAGGCGCTTTTGATGCAGTTGTGTTGTTGCAGCCAACTTCCCCTTTACGGCTCGCTGGCACTTTAGACGCCGCTATCAAGAAGTTTGAAGCTGAACAAGCCGATTCGCTGGTAAGCGTTTGCGCAAGCCACGCCTTCTTTTGGTCCAGTCCTTCAACACCAAAAGCTAACTACGATTATGTTCATAGACCCCGGCGCCAGGACATTTCTCCTGAAGATCGTCAATATCGTGAAAACGGATCAATTTACATTACGCGTTGCGCAATACTCCAAGACTTGAAGAACCGGTTAGGCGGCAAGATAGCGATGTTTGAAATGGCTGAGATTGAAAGTTGGGAGATTGACTCCGTTGAGGATTTTTTAGTGGTTGAGGGACTGATGAACCATGCTTTGTATGGCGCCAATCATGGTGCTTGACCGCAATATCGCTCGTTTCGCCGTGCTAGCTGAGGAGAGTTTGGCGCAGGCATTGCAAAAGATAACTGACAACCGAAGTGGTCTGGTTTTTGTCGTGGATCACTCAGGTGTGGTTGAAGGAGTCCTTACTGACGGTGACTTTCGCCGCTGGCTAGTTATGCAGACCAGCGCAGATTTGCAGTCCGCTGTATTGCTTGCTGCAAACCGACAGTTCGTGTTCGCTCGGGACGGCGACAACCCCGAAAGCATTGCGGCAAAGCTAAGTGATCGTGTAAAGCACCTGCCCATAGTTGACGATCTTGGACGTCTTGTGGCGATCGCCAGTGGGCGCGCCCAGGAGCTGACCATTGGCCGTTTTGTGCTGGATGGCCACAGCCCCGCATTCGTCATCGCAGAGATAGGCAACAACCATAACGGGAGTCTGGATAGTGCTCGCCTTCTGATTGACGCGGCAAAAGCTGCCGGGGCAGATTGCGCCAAGTTCCAGATGCGTAATCTGAAGAAGGTCTACCGGGATGGTTCGCCCGGTGCAGAAGAGGATTTGGGCGCGGAGTACACCATAGATCTTCTGAGTCGCTTCCAACTGACACGTGAAGAGATGTTCCTTGCGTTTGATCATTGCCGAAGAGTGGGCATACTCCCGTTGTGTACACCATTTGATGCTGAAAGTGTTGCAGACCTTGAGGCCTACGGAATGGTGGCCTACAAGATTGCCTCAGCAGATTTGACCAATCCGGACTTGATTGAAGTAGTGGCCCGAACCGGCAAGCCAATGCTCCTTTCAACAGGCATGTCTGACGAAGCGGAGATTGCTCGTGCTGTGAACCAGCTTGAACGGCTCGGCGCCCAGTATGTACTTTTGCACTGTAATTCGACCTATCCCGCGCCGTTTAAGGATGTACATCTCCGGTACATGGATCACCTCGCTCAGATTGGCCGTTGCCTTGTGGGCTATTCGGGCCATGAGCGGGGTTATTCAGTAGCGGTCGCTGCAGTGGCTCGCGGAGCCAAGGTGATTGAAAAACACTTCACCATGGATCGAAATCTCGAAGGCAACGATCATCGGGTCAGCCTCTTGCCTCACGAGTTCAAGGAAATGGTCCAGGCTATCCGTGACGTCGAAGAAGCTTTGGGCAGTGCCGAGACAAGGCGCCTGACCCAGGGGGAGTTGATGAATCGCGAAACTCTTGCAAAGTCGTTAGTGGCTACTCGCGACATTCGCCGTGGAGAGGTGATTGATGCTGCTGCGATAGAAGTCAAGAGCCCCGGTCGTGGTTTGGCTCCCTATCGCCGGGGTGAGTTGATCGGTAAAGCTGCGGTCCGTGATGTTACGAAGGGAGACTTCTTTTTTCCAGAAGACCTTGACGCTACTCGACACTCGGGCCGGGCTTTTCAATTCCGCCGCCCGTTTGGAGTACCGGTCAGGTATCACGATATGGAAGCTATTGTTTCGAAGTCCAACCTTGATTTAGTAGAGTTTCATTTGTCGTACAAGGATCTTGATATTGATCCGGCAACGCGAATCGGGCAACGCTTTGATATGGACTTTGTAGTGCACAGCCCTGAGTTGTTCTCATCCGATCATTTGCTGGATTTGGCCAGCGATGTTGAAAGTTACCGGAAGCATTCAGTGGGGCAATTACAGCGTGTAGTTGAGGTCACCCGACAGCTCAAGCCAATGTTTCGCACGTCCCGTCCGATGATCATTGTCAATGCGGGTGGTTTTTCAGCTGATCAAGCCTGGCCGGTGGGAAATCGAGTTGGTGCCTACCAGCGAATCGGTGAGGCACTTCAATTGCTCGATGAACAAGGTGTAGAGGTGATTATCCAGACCATGCCGCCTTTCCCTTGGCATTTTGGTGGCCAGAGATTTCATAATCTTTTTGTCGATGCCGGTGAGATTGCTCGATTCTGTAAGCAATGGAATCGGCGCATATGCCTAGATGTGTCCCATTCGAAATTGGCGTGTAACCACTCTCAGGAATCTTTTCAGCTCTTTCTCGAGACTGTCTTGCCCCATACAGCGCACTTGCATTTGGTTGATGCTCAGGGCGTCGATGGGGAGGGGTTGCAGATCGGAAGCGGCGACATCGATTTTGTAATGTTGTGCAGGCTGCTTGATCAGCTTGCTCCAAGTGCTTCGTTTATTCCGGAGGTATGGCAGGGGCATAAGGCGGATGGGGCAGGATTTTGGGAGGCCTTGAGCAAGCTTGAGAACTTTTTTGAATTGGCCCGGGATGCCTCTCACAACACGGAGATAGTTAATGTTTGATGGGAAATCAATTCTCATAACCGGTGGAACCGGTTCGTTTGGACATCGATTTGTTCGTACTGTTCTTGCCTCGTCCAAACCTAGAAGGTTGATTGTTTTTTCGCGCGATGAACTCAAACAGTATGAGATGCAGCAAAAGTTTGACGCCCCATGCATGCGTTACTTTCTTGGTGATGTACGCGACCAGGAGCGTTTGCGACAAGCAATGCGCGGCGTTGATGTTGTCATTCACGCGGCTGCTCTGAAACAGGTTCCTGCGGCAGAGTACAACCCGATGGAGTGTATCAAGACGAATATCCACGGTGCCCAGCATGTGATCGAAGCAGCGCTTGAAAACGACGTACAGGATGTAATTGCCCTATCGACAGACAAGGCTGCCAACCCGATCAATCTGTATGGAGCAACCAAGTTGGCCTCTGACAAGCTGTTTGTTGCAGCCAACAATATTGCAGGAGGCCGGTTAACTCGCTTTTGTGTGGTGCGTTATGGCAATGTTGTGGGCTCTCGCGGGTCAGTCGTTCCTTATTTCAAAAGCCTGCTTGAGCAGGGTGCAAGCGAGCTGCCCATTACAGACGAGCGCATGACGCGTTTCTGGATAACGCTCGATGAGGGTGTCCGTTTTGTATTTGACAGCCTCAAGCGTATGCACGGCGGGGAGATTTTCGTTCCAAAGATCCCATCTATACGCATAGTCGAATTGGCACGCGCAATGGCACCCCATTTACCCACCCGTGTAATTGGGATCAGGCCTGGCGAGAAGCTTCACGAAGTCATGTGCCCGGCCGACGATTCCCACTTAACCCTTGAGTTTTCTGATCATTATGTGTTGCGTCCCTCAATTCGCTTTCATCATCGTGACATTGACTATGCAACCAATGCTGTTGGTGCAATAGGTTCTCCGGTAGAGCCTGGTTTTGAGTACAGCTCTGGGGGCAATGCCCACTTCCTCGATGCCGCGGGTATTTTGTCGATGAATGAACGAGGACAGACCGCATGATTCCCTACGGGCGTCAGTCAATATCGCCTGAAGATATTGATGCGGTAACTCGCGTGTTGCGGTCCGATTTTCTGACCCAAGGTCCCGAGGTGCCAGCATTTGAAGCTGCATTGGCTGCGGTGTGCGAGGTTCCGTACGCTGTTGCAATGAATAGCGCCACCTCAGCACTGCATGTAGCCTGTCTTGCCCTGAATGTCGGGCATGGCGACCTTGTCTGGACTGTGCCTAATACGTTTGCGGCGTCAGCCAACTGCGCTCGGTTATGTGGCGCTGAAGTCGATTTTGTCGATATTGATCCTGACAGCTGGAATATGAGCCCAGCCGAGCTTGCGCGCAAGTTCGTGCTCGCTGAGTCAGCAGGACGGTTGCCGAAAGTGATCATTCCGGTTCATTTTGGAGGCCTGAGTTGCGACATGGCGTCGATTCATCGCATTGCGAAGAACTATGGGGTACGGATCATTGAAGACGCGTCGCATGCGATTGGTGCCGTTTATGACGGTGGGCCTGTGGGCTCATGCCAGTACAGCGATATCTGCGTGTTCAGCTTTCATCCGGTGAAGATCGTGACTTGCGCTGAGGGGGGGGCTGCGCTGACCCGACAAGCTGATTTAAACGCAAGAATGCAGCGACTGCGTACGCACGGGATTGTCCGCGATCAAGGTCTCATGGACCGAACTTCGGAAGGGCCGTGGTTTTATCAGCAGATCGAGCTCGGATTGAATTACCGGCTTACTGATCTGCAGGCCGCCCTCGGATTGAGTCAGCTTGCTCGTCTCGATGCATTTGTAACTCAACGGCATCAAATAGCCGAGCGGTACAGTTATGAACTTAAAGGGTTGCCTTTGCAGCTCCCCTTGGTCGAGTACGCTGGGCGTTCGGCACTTCACCTGTATGTAGTGCTGCTTAAGGGCAACTGGGCCTCACAACGCGCAAGAGTATTCTCTCAATTGCGCGAATCAGGAATAGGAGTAAATGTGCACTATATCCCTGTGCATTATCACCCATACTATGAGGCGCTTGGCTTTAGGCGCGGCCAATTTCCAGTATCCGAAGACTATTACTCACGAGCATTGAGTCTGCCGATGTACCCCGATTTGTCTCACGAAGAGCAAGCTAAAGTTATCGCGCAAATGCATGCCATTTTGGCCGAATAGCCTTTCCGATGGGCCCCCGTCTAGCAGTCATACCGGCGCGAGGAGGAAGCCAGCGAATTCCTCACAAGAACATTCGGCTTTTTGTCGGTAAACCGATCATTTCTTACTCGATCGAAGCTGCTTTGGAGAGCGGACTTTTTGATCAGGTTATCGTATCTACCGATGATCCGAAGATCGCCGAAGTCGCGCACAATTCGGGCGCGCAGGTACCATTCCTACGCCCTGCAGATTTGGCGGATGCGTTTACTGGTACCAATGCTGTGGTTGGTCATGCCGTTCGCCATCTGCGGGCGCATGGAAGCCAATTTGAGTCGGTATGCTGTCTATATGCGACTGCGCCATTTGTTAGCGCTGTTGACCTTCAGGAAAGTTGCCTCCGATTTGAAGACTCATTGATGGACTTCCTCTTTTCGGTAACCCGATTTGAGTTTCCCATTCAACGCAGCTTGCGTGTGAAAGCAGATGGGAGCGTTGAGCCGATGTTTGCCGAGGCAATTTTGCGGCGTTCCCAGGATCTCGAGGAGGCTTGGCATGATGCTGGACAGTTCTATTGGGGCAGACCCGATGCATTTGCTGACCTACGAAGCATGTACCAAGGTAATAGCCTAGCCTGGGCACTGGATCATCGTCGAGTTCAAGATATCGATACTGTCGAGGACTGGGCGCGCGCTGAACAGCTGTTCACTTTATTGAGAACAGGGGACTTGGAAGGGTGAGTGCCGCTATCCCGAAAGCATTGTTTAGGGCCGATGCTTCACCCAGCATAGGAATGGGCCATATTCAACGCTGCCTTACTCTGGCCGATGAGCTACGTCGCCAGGGTTCCTCGATTAGCTTTCTTAGTGGAGTAAGTCCCGGACTGAAGGATTTTCTTCAAAGTATTCATTGGGTGGATTGGCATTGGGTCGAAGATGCGTCCATCGATCACCTGCCGAACTTTGCTGAGGATTTCAAATTCATCATAGTTGACCATTACGAGCTGGATAGCGCGTGGGAGGTGCAGGCGCAATCTATTGCACACTGCCTGCTTGCTATTGATGACACTGCGAGTCGGCCCCATGCAGCTGATGTTTTACTTGACCAGAATTTTTTCCCCGATGCTTCCATGCGTTATTCGCGTTGGATTCGGCCGACAACTCAGCAGTTACTTGGACCACGGTATGCTTTGTTGCGACCCGAGTTCGCCATTAAAAGGGCGCACTACACACCTGCTCCGGTAGTACAAAAGGTCCTTATTCAGGCTGGAGGCTCTGATCCGACAGGGCTTACGGAATTAGCGCTGGAAGCGCTTGCACTGGTTGGGGGAGTGCGTCAAATTCGTGCAATAGTCGGTGCAGCAAACCCCCGTGCCAGTGAGATTGTGGCTAGATATGCCGAAACAGACAGGGTGGAGGTCATTCGGCATACTGAGGCGGTGGTAGACCATATGCTTTGGGCGGACTTGTGCATCGGTGCCACAGGCTCATCAACCTGGGAGCGGGCTTGTCTCGGCCTACCAAGTGTGGTTGTAAGCGTGGCTGAGAATCAGTTGGCCATCGGGCAAAGTGCGCATGCAGCGGGGCTGACCTTCTGGGCGGGCCCGGCCAGCGCAGTGAGTGTTAAACAGCTGGCTCATGCAATCGAGAATGTGATTAACTCTCCTTCAAGCAGGATGGAGCAGTGGCGTATAGGCCGCTCGTTGGTTGACGGTCTTGGGGCGCGACGTGTCGCGACCTACCTTAATGAATTTGCCCTTGGATGAGTAGCTTGCGAGTCTGCCTGGTATGTACAGATCCGGCGCATCCCGTTATTCCCCATTTGCGGGCGTGGTGCGCCCACAGTGCATCCGTACGACCCTCGGGTCACTTTGGATTGGTGCATCGGCTTGATGACGCACAGGGAGGTGACCTACTTGTCCTGGTGTCATGCTCGGAGATCGCACGTCCGTCCGTGATTGCCCGCTATGCCAAGGTGCTGGTTATCCATGCGAGCGATTTACCCAGAGGCCGGGGTTGGTCTCCGATGATTTGGCAAATCATTGACGGTGCAAACGAGATAACGGTAAGTTTGATCGAGGCTTGCGAGCCTGTGGATTCCGGTCCGATCTGGCATCAAAAGAAAATCCGGCTCAATGGCCATGAGTTGGTTGATGAGCTCAATACATTGCTATTTGAAGCAGAGGTCGAACTGATTGAATTTGCCGTACAACACTGGCGCAGCGTAAACCCCCGCGTTCAAGCCGATGAGCCAGCCAGCAGCTATCGTCGACGAACACCGCAGGACAGTCAACTCGATCCGTACCAGTCATTGGCTGAGCAGTTTGATTTGCTCCGTGTGTGCGATCCGGTGCGTTACCCCGCGTACTTTGATTTGCGTGGCCACCGCTACGCCATTACCTTACGTAAGCTCGATAAACCCGAGGATGAATCGTGAACACTATCAAGATTGGCCAGTTTGAATTGGGCCCCGGGCACCGTCCCTTTGTTATTGCAGAAATGTCGGGTAACCATAATCAAAGTCTCGATAGAGCCCTGATGCTCGTTGATGCGGCGGCGGCCTCTGGTGCTCATGCGCTAAAGCTTCAAACCTATCGGGCTGACACGATGACCCTAGATTTGCGAGAGCGCGAGTTCATGATCGACGATCCCGACAGTCTTTGGGCAGGTCAAAGCCTCTATGAGCTCTATGAAAAAGCTCATACGCCATGGGAATGGCATCAGCCTGTTTTCGAGAGGGCCAGAGCCCATGGGATGGTGGCTTTCAGCAGCCCCTTTGATGAGACAGCCATAGACTTTCTTGAGTCACTTGATGCTCCAGCCTACAAAATCGCATCATTCGAAAACCTTGATTTGCCCCTGATCGCGAGGGCAGCGAGCACAGGCAAGCCGCTGATCATTTCTACTGGAATGGCTTCAGTTGCCGATCTTCATGAAGCTGTAAGTTGCGCGCGCGATAGCGGTTGCCGGGAGCTCATACTGCTCAAATGTACAAGCACCTATCCGGCCACCCCTGTCAACACGCACCTGGCAACCATCCCCCACATGCGCGAATTGTTTGGTTGCCAGGTCGGCTTATCTGATCACACCATGGGCGTGGGCGCGGCGGTCGCGGCTGTGGCATTTGGAGCAACCGTTGTAGAGAAGCACTTCACCTTGAGGCGAAGCGATGGGGGAGTTGATTCCACTTTTTCGATGGAGCCCGAAGAACTTGCGCAATTGGTAATCGAGACCGAACGTGCGTGGCAGGCCATCGGACAGATTCGCTATGGCCCAGGCCAGGCTGAACTCAAATCAACCGTATTTCGTCGCTCGCTTTACGTTACCGAGGATCTTGCCGCAGGAGAAGTTTTAACAGCGCAAAATTTGCGGGCAATCCGTCCCGGATTTGGATTGCCTCCGAAGTTCTTGCCTGCACTTTTAGGCAAGCCTGTAGCGCGTGCAGTGGCTCGCGGAACTGCGATGTCGTGGGATTTGTTGCAGCCTCTCTGACTTATGGCCTTTACTGTATGTCTAATTGTTGATAACCCACTTCGCGATCTGGACGGACTCGTATTGCTAGGGTGGCAACTGACCAAACTGGGAGCCAAAGTCTGGTTGGTACCGATGCACTCGCAGCGGTTTGACATTCCCAAGCTCAAACCGGACGTAGTTGTCAGCAACTATCTTCGCAGCAATAATCTTGAGGCCCTGCGGCAATATCGGTCTGCTGGGGCCAGGGTTGCGATACTGGATACAGAGGGAGTCGGCGGCAAGTCTGCCAAGCACTTTTCCGACATGGTCGCTTCGGTTAATGGATACGATTGTGTTGATCGGTATTACCTGTGGGGCGAGGCACAGCATGATCAATTCATTGCGCATCCAGGCCTTGGCGGGCCGGCCCCATTCTTAAGCGGCTGTCCGCGCTTTGACTTTTGCGCTGACCCCTGGAAGAAAAGCCTGCCAGAAACCATCGCGCCTGGCTATGTATTGTTCAATACCAACTTTCCTGTAATCAATGCGAGGTTTTCAACCGGTCCGGAAGACGAGATTCGCGCGATGCGCTCTGCGGGATTTACTGACGCGTTTGCACGGGAGTTCCTGAGCGCTAACCGTGTCGGCTTTACAGGCATGCTTGAAGCCATAAAGAAGGTTGCTACAGCTTTGCCCAATGAACGATTTGTAGTACGCCCTCATCCTTTCGAATCACCCCTGGCCTATGCAAGGCTTGGTCTGGCTAATGTGGAAGTTCGTCAGGAGGGGTCCGTTTTACCGTGGCTCAGAGATTCAAAGATCCTGGTGCATCAAAACTGCTCTACCGCTGTGGAAGCCTCAATGATGCATCGCGAGGTCATCTCCATGGATTGGCTTGCTGGAGGAGCTCTGGCACTGGATGGCCCGACAGCTGTCAGTCGTCGCTGTGGCAGTGTCGATCAGTTGGTGGCATTTCTCAAGGGGATCGATGATTACGGTCTTCCCGTATTGGACGAAGCCTTGCAACTAGCCCGTCAACGTGTAATCCGTGACTCGTATCACGAGATCGACGGCTCTGCCGCCGAGCGAATTGCCCACGACTTGGCGCACTTGGTGAACGGTACGAGCTTACCCAAGCCTTCGTCGGAGCCCAGCGAGCCGACGCTTCATGAACGGCGCAACGACTCTTCGGGAACTCTGGTGCGTCAATTCCTCGGGTACCGTACTGTTCAAGCAGTTAAACGCTGGCGTAATCCTGCCCAGTTCAAAGCCCTTGCATCGAAAAACTTTGATCGCTGGGATGTGGAGCAAATCATCAAGCGTCTAGCCGGCGTGGATGCAGGCCATGTCGTCAGCACGCTGAGCCAGCCCCTGTCTTGGAGCGGAAGCAGTAGGTGCGTTGGCATCCAAAAAGCACATGGCAATTAGGCATGCTTAGAGCACTGGCAGTTAACACCGCAGTGAATGCAGCCGCGTTTTTTGCGGGCAGTGCTTTGGCGCTCGTTTTGGTTCCTGTGCTCATCAAGGCTTATGGAATCGAGCAGTATGGTCTGTTAGTGCTGGTACGGTTGTTTTTGCCGCTTGCTTTTTTTGCGGTCTTTGACTTCGGCTTCTCCGAGTTATCCACTCAAGCGGTGGCGCGCGCTCGGGTATCTGCCGACTGGCAGGATGCCTCGGTAAAGATTACAGCGCTGCTGATGGCTGCTGTAGTGATTGGGGTATGTGTAGGTTTGTTTTTGGCTCTTTCAGCCCTGTGGTGGACCGCACTGCTTAAAGTCCCCCCTGAGTATCGCACTGACGTGGTTTGGTTGCTTTACCTGACGGCCGTAGCCTTACCGCTCCTGTTTGTGTTGTTGGTTGCCGAGGGGGTGCTCAAGGGTTTTGAGGCCTACCGCAGACTTCGCTCTCTTGAGATTGGTGTGAACCTGGTGTTTGCAGCACTAGCCTTTGCAGCGGTTGTACTTGACTATCGGTTTTCCTATGTCGGGGCCGCTTTTGTCTTTGTACAGATGCTGCGCGCCTTGGCGGTTCTTGAGGCCTGCCGCAGAACGGCACGACGCCACTCAGGCCTGCGCTTAAGTCAAATGCACAGGCTGCGGTATTCAGGCTTGGGGCAGGCTATCGGCCCGATGTGGGTGAGCAAGCTTCTAGGAGTCACCAGCACACAGCTACCGCCCCTGGTAGTTAGCGGCTGGCTTGGTCCTGCAGCCGCCGGGCTTTTCGACGTCATCATGCGCTTGCCAAGGTTTGCAAAGATGATTTTCGGACTGTTGAATTCAAGTGTGTTGCCGGTGGCAGCCCGGTTGGATGAGGCAAGCGATGAAAGCCAGATGCGCCGACTGGGTCAACTCGGACTGGTTGTCGTATCAGTGCTTGTGCTTCCTCCCGTGATCGCATCCAGCCTTGTGGCTGACCGCATTCTGGGATTATGGCTGGGCGAGCAGTTCGCGCAATATGGGCCGTGGACAGCCATCGTTTTTGTAGCCACCGGGCTTGGAGTGATACTGAATTTCGGGGGCTCCGCGCTTATGGTTCAACCTGAAAAGTTTCGCCGTTGGATTCGAATTAGTTTTTTGCAAACCCTCGTGATGTATGCGATTGCGTGGTTCTTTCTCGACATGCTCGCTGAGCGAAGCATAGTGCTGGGAACAGTCATTGCCCAAGTCGTCGTGCTCGTTCCTCAAGCGCGCATTGTTGCCCAGTCACAAGGGGTCAACGCTTCAACATGGTGGCGACTAGCGGCGTTTCTGGGGTTGGCGGCAGCGCTGTTCTCATTGAGAGTGATACCTGGTCTGAGTCTTGCAAGCCTTGGGTGGCAAGGGCTGATTGCTACAATTGCCGCCTGCCTGCTAGCGCTTTGGGCTCTTGCCTGGTTTGTACTGCTAACGAATGGGCAAAGAGTGAAGGTTTGGGCTTTGTTCAGGCAAGGGTTTTGGCGTCCCAAAGACAATGGCAATAGCAAATGAATAGCTTGGTTAGCAGGATTTGGTGGCATGCCAACCGTACCCCTTTGGCAAAGGGGGCGAAAGCGGCTTTGAGGCTTTGGGAGTCCAAGCTCGTTTCGGAGCGCAGGGCCCTGGCTCGCAGTTTTGAATTGAACGCCAGGGAAAACAATGCAGCGCAAGCGCTGGCGCTGCATGGTTGGGTGCGCGTCGATGAGTTGCTTGAGCAAGACGCGTTGGCAAGTCTCTCAGCGGCTGCTCATTTGAAGCTCTCAAGTGAAACAAGCCCGGCCACTCAACACAACACCAGCAAGAAATTTTGGACGCGGCTATTGGATGCTGACATGACAGATGGCGCACTGCCCTCTGATAACCCGTTTGTGAGGTTTGCGCTGCAACGGCCGCTCGCCAAGGTGCTGGCTGCAAGGCTTGGTGAGTTGCCTTATCTGGACTATGTGTTGCTGACGCTTTCACGGCACAGCGAGTCTGCGCTTGAGTCTTCCCAGTTATGGCATCGAGATTATGATGATGTGCACACCATTAAGCTGTTTGTTTATTTGACCGATGTGGCCGCTGTAGAAGATGGCCCGTTTACCTTTATTGCTGGTCCACATTCCGACCAGCGCCGATTCAGCTGGCGCAGCCATCGATCCGATGAGAGTCTTGGTATCGAGTTTGTGCATGCCCATAAGCAAGAAGTGACGGGAGAGCGCCTTAGCGCCTTCCTGGTGGAAACTTCAAGGTGCCTTCATATGGGTAGTCGGATGGCACCAGGCCATGAAAGATTGCTTTACACAGCGACATACCTTACGTTACCCCGACTGTTTCCCGATGGAAAACCACGATTCATTGATAAGGGAGTGCAAGATTCAATTGAAAAAGCGCTCTTGAGAACCGCATGAATTCGACTCAAGTGGTCCTTGTCACTACGCTGGCCCAGTATCAGACCTCCTATTGGAAAGCTGTTGGACTCCTGGCAGCGGAACTCGGCGTCACTCTGGCTTTTTTGTCCTTTGACGATCGCAGTACAGAGGAGCTGCGGGCAGCTGGCCTCCTGACCTTCGATGGGCGAAGCAGACAACCTGACCGTACTCGGGCTCAAAGCATTGAGGTGATTGAGAGCTTTGGTATCCGGGACCTGCATAAATGGGTTTTACACGAACGACTGGCTTTTGGCGTTGGAGACAGTGACTATCTAGTCGCCAAACTTGCGGATTGCCTCCAGTGTGCCGACCATGCACTCAAGGTTTTGAGCAAGCAGTATGCGCAAATCACGGTAGTCCAAGAAGTGGGCGGTTTTCTGTCAGTAGTAGGGGTCTACTTTGCTACCCGCAAACACGAACTTGAGCACTGGTTCATTGAGCCATCATTTTTCAAGGGTGGGTTGCTTTTTTCACGTAACTCTTTTGCTGCGCCCAAGCCTGAAGTCGGTACCCATGGGCTGGATTGCAGTCCTGAAATGCTGTCCTATTTGCAAAGCGCTAAGCAGGCCGGAACGGTGGTTATACCTCGGAAGGATGCACATCACTACTCCGCGGCTCTCAAGAAAGTGCTGAATCAGAGGAACTTGACGCGTCTTGTCCAAAAAGTCGTTGACAAGTACTTGCTGGGTAAGCGGCAGGAGTTTGGACATATTGGTTGGCATGTTCAAACCCACCTGAGAATGGTTGTCAACGCTCGAAAGATGCGTGCAATGTCCACTTCGATGGATCAGTTGGGGCAGTTTGTTTATTATCCCCTGCACGTTCCAGCGGATATGGCGTTGACCTTGCGGGCCCCCGAATACCTTGATCAACTAACCCTCATCGAGCGTATTGCCCAATCGTTGCCTTACGGTTTGCAGCTGGTGATCAAGGAACACCCAGCTATGATCGGTGCCATGGATGCCCGTCGGGTGGGTCAGTTACTCAAGCGTTATGATCATTTGAAGTTGGTACCTGCGCAGACAAATAATTATGAAGTCTTGCGTCGTGCAAGGGCGGTGGTGACTGTGAACTCCAAGTCGGGTGCGGAAGCGGCTTTGCTCGGCGTTCCGGTGTTGGCTTTGGGCGATGCCTTTTACAGCGATGCACCCTTCATCACGCCGTTTGAGCGCGGTGCGGACTTGTCAGCCGCAATTACACGCTGTCTTCAAGCCTCACGAAGCCAGGAGCTGGATTCCGACTCATTGAAGTGGTTTGAGGCGCTTTGGCGGCAAACGCGACGTGGTGAGTTGTACGTTGACCATGACGACAGTGTTAAGGCAATGGCCGATGCATTGGCTGCGGTTCTACAAACATGATGGGTGTGTATGCCCTTGAAGGGCATCTGGTAGCTATTGCAGGGCTACTAGCACTGGTTTGCGTTTCGGTTTTGCTTGCCAGATATTCGCCAGCTTTTGTCGTGGCTAGCGTTTTAACCCTGGTCATGATTGCACACCGAAGCGTCGCTGCGGCTTCGCTTGAGCTCACTGGACCGTTGTTCGCTGATCAGGTGGATCGCTTTGTAGGGGGTGCAGGTTATGCCGTTTATCTGTGGGGCAGTTTCGCGGTTTTCCTTGGCGCTTCTGCGCTGACGTTCCGCATTTTGACCAAGCCTGCTTTGTTCAGCCAGCGTAGACAGCCCTCAGCCGCACAAACAGGTGGTTTGACTCTTGGCGATATCGTGTTTGGGATCGGGGTCGGATTTTTGCTGGGACTTTACGGCGATATGTTTCTGCGTGGGGTAATTCCGCTATTCGTTGGTATGGAGCGAGTTGAGTATGCAAGGGAACACGCTGGCGTGCTTCACCTTTGGTTATTTGAATACGGTAGTTTGCTTATGCTGCTTTTCGGAACACTGTGTGTAGTTCGACGGATCCAAATTGGTTGCTATGACTTGCGGTTTGTTGTCCTCCTTTTGGCAGTGTTTGGCTACTGCCTGCTTGCTGGTCACAGGTTCTCGGCGTTTTATGCGTTCGGTTCGTTTTTCGTGCTGCCGTTTGCCGCAGTGATTATCTACAAATCACAAAATTCTCTTGTGGCTCTTACTGGATTGCAAGCCTGGATCATGCGGCCAAGGATTATTGGTACTGGCGCTGCTTTGCTGTTGATGGTAGTGGTCCTCGCCCTGGCCAATAGTTATGTCGGCATTCGTTTCGAGGACGTAGCGGAGCGAAACAACAGCCTGTATCAACGGATTTTTATTCAGCCCGTCGAGCTATGGTGGGTGAGTGCCGGAAGGTTGTTTGGTGCGGCAGGCTGGGATCCAGTGGCGGCTTACCATTGGATGTTCAGCGAACCGCTCGACCCAACCCGCAACACCGGGATGCAAATGCTGATGGTCTTGGTTTTGGGCGACGCCCGAACTTTGGAACTCCTCGGACATGGGACTCAGTACACCGGAGGCTTTCCGGAAAGTCTTTATGAGTGGATTGGGCCGTTTCACGGCATCGTTGTTGTTGCGTTGTTGGGTGTAGCTTATGCGGTGCTGCTAGCACTGATGGTCAGATCCATCATTCAAGGCTACTACCTCGCGCTGTTTTGGCAGACCTATGTCTACTTTGCGTTGTGTATTGTGCTGGTAGGGGGCATGTTGAATGTAGTGACTGTATGGACTTTCTGGGTAAAGTTAGGGGCTATGGTTCTGTTTAGCGTATTGGAGCCCGCATGGGCACGTTGGTATGGCCCCATGGTTCCATGGCAACTAGTCAAGGGGCGAGCGATATGAACGACGGACTGGTGTCGATCGTTACCCCAGCTTGGAAAGCCGCCCCCTATGTTGCTCAGACCATCGCCTCCGTAAAGGCGCAGAGTTATCCAAACTGGGAGCTCTTGATTACTGATGATTGTTCGCCTGACAACACCTTCGAGGTTTTACAAGAACACGCCCGCTCTGATCCACGCATCAAGCCTTTGCGTCAAGACCGTAACGGGGGCCCTGCAGCAGCCAGAAATGCCGGCTTACAACGAGCTCAAGGCCGGTGGATTGCTTTTCTTGATAGTGATGATCTGTGGCTCCCCAATAAACTTGATTTGCAGCTAACGGCACTCCAAAACAGTGATGCATGTCTTGGCTTCACCGGCTTTCGACGTATAGATGCCTTGGGCCAGGTCACAGGGCGATACATCGGAGTGCCAAGTCGATTGAGCTATCGCCAACTGCTTGGTAACACGGCAATTGCTACCTCGACAGTTTTGGTTGATCGTAAGCGTACCGGGGACTTCCAAATGAAGGCTACGTACTACGATGATTTTGCGTGTTGGCTTGAGCTGCTGCGGCCGCATCGCTGGGCGATAGGAATAGATCAGGATTTAATGCGTTATCGAGTTATGAGCCACTCCGTATCCCGAAATAAGGGGAAGTCTGCTCGGGAGGTCTGGAATACTTATCGCCGGATCGAGCAATTGGGAACAGTAACCTCTGCCTGGTACTTTTCAAACTACGCGGCTCGAGCGTGGTGGAAGTACCGAGTTTTTTGAGTTGCACCTTGAATGCAGAATTTGCGGTTACTGGCGCGAGCGGGTACATCGCGAGCCACCTAGTGAGGTTTCTCGCTAGGCGCGGGCATGCTGTGCTTGCACTTAGCCGGGAGGGGTCCAGACAGCTTCCTGAAAATGTGATCGTGCGTTCCACCAGCCAGTTCAGGACAGATACTGACTGGGAAAATGTATTCAGTGGAATTCGATATGTGATTCATCTGGTTGGCCTAGCTCATCAACCTTCGGGAGGGAATGGTCACACTTCTTTTGATGCAATAAATCATAAGCTTGCCGTACAAGTGGCGAAGGGTGCTCTTTTAGCTGGCGTGGAGCGATTTGTGTTTGTAAGCAGCATAGGGGTGCACGGCTCACAGTCTCTCGATCCAATCACCGAGCTTAGCCCTTTTGCGCCTAAAGAGCCTTATGCACTATCGAAGCTTGCCGCTGAGTCATCATTACGCATCCTTTTTGGCCAGGATGTGTCCCGAATGACAGTCATACGACCGGCCATGGTCTACGGTCCAGACTGCCCAGGTAACCTGCCCAGATTGATTAGACTTTGTCATGCAGGGTGGCCATTACCTTTCGCGGGGCTAACCAATATGCGGTCGATGGTATGGATCGATTCTTTGGTTGACCTGCTTTACCGATCAGCAACCAACAGCCAAAAGAATAGTGGTTGCTTTGTTGCAGCAGATGCTCAACCTATCAGCATGAGCTCCACCCTTGCCGCTATAGGAGATGGGCTTGGTGAGCCGTTGAGAATGTTCTCACTACCACAAGCAATACTCCAAGCCTCAGCGACAATCACCGGGCGTAGATTGGAGTGGTCTAAATTGGCGAATCGCCTGATTATTGACAGTAGCAATGCTGTTGCGACTATGGGTTGGAACAACAATGTGGATGTTAGCGAGAAAATCGCGCTGGTGGCCCGCCACTGGATGGCCGCTCGTGCCCGTGAGCGCCAAGAATAATGAGCCCTGTTTTTGACTTGATATTGGCAGGCTTTCTGGCCTGGTTGGTCACTTGGGGATTAGTGCTTTACGGGCGTCGCCATCTTATGGATATTCCCAATGAGCGGAGTTCGCATCAACGGCCCGTACCGCGGGGTGGCGGAGCTTCTGTTGTGCTGGTTGTTATCGCCGCCTGGGCCGGGTCGGCATGGCACACACCGAACATGGCCTATTTTTATGCCTGGATCATCCTCGCTGCGGGCAGCGTTGCTGTGGTGGGATTTGTCGACGACCACCGGCCCTTACCCAGTACCCTGCGCTTGTGCGTACATTTGCTCGCGAGTGTTGTTCTTACTGCAGTGCTGATCGAACGCGCTTACGCATTTGATGCGGTAATCCGTTTCGATTGGTGGCTTATCGGGCCAATTGCTATAGCGATGGCTTTTGTTCTTAATGCCTTTAACTTTATGGATGGAATAGACTGGATCGCGGCTGCCCAGACTATTTTTGTTGCTGCGAGCGCGGCCTTGCTGACCGGGAGTGATCAGGAGCTAGCCGGGCTTTGGGTACTGGTTGGGGCAACAACCGGATTTGCAGTTTGGAACAAGCCGCCGGCGCGTATCTTCTTGGGTGATGTCGGCAGCGGCTTCATTGGAGTGACCCTTGCAGTTTATTGGGTTGAGGCTAGCCTGCGTGACATCTCCAATGCATTTATCTGGGCTATCCTCATGAGCGTTTTTTTGATGGATACGATCGTAACGCTGTCAACCAGAATCCTCACTGGTCAGCGTTGGATGACAGCCCATCGGTCACACGCCTATCAAATCTTAGCCTTGCGTTGGGACAGCCATTTTCGGGTGGTTGTGATGTTGACAGCTATCAATGTGTTTTGGCTGTTGCCGTTAGCCTATCTGGTTCAGCAATTTCCATGGTTGGCTTGGTATGCCTTGGGCGCCGCTTGGCTCCCGCTGGCTTGGTTAGCATTTTGGGTTGGTGCAGGACAAGCTAAATTGGCTCCCAAATAATGCACATGCCGTCATTCTGAATCGTGGGCGAAAACGGCAGGCGCCGTCTTTCAATTACCTTCAGCTGGCCCGCTGATTCGAGCCGCTCGATACAACGAAACAGCTGGGTCTGATAGTCCACCGAGCGAACGTACAGCCAGTTGGGCCAGTCCATGGGGTTGCCTGCCCGCAAAAGATCGACACCAGGCTCCACATGAACCACTCTCAATGGCCGTTGCCTCAGGATGTTTTCAACGACTTTGTCTATCGAGTAGGGAATCTGCTCGAGACAGAAAAATGTGAAAACAGCTTTGTTATGAATGGCAGGGAAATTCGGGTGGCTCGCTAGCGTTAAATCAATCTGATCCAAAACGATGCCCGGAGAACAACCAAAGTGCTTGAACAGCTGACGTGCAGCGGCTATCCCATTAGGCGACAAATCATAGCCTTCGAGTTGGAGCTCCGGATCACTGGTTGCGAGGCTAAGCAAGTTGTATCCAGTTCCGCAGCCAAGTTCAACTACCCGACGGGTATCCAAAATGTAAGGAGCGATAAACTCGCTCAGCGCATAGATTCGATCCCGGTAGTAGTCCTGTTTCGTGACCTTCTTGTATTGGTTACCTATACGGCAAACGAGTGCGCTCGAGTCCACTCCAGCCAGGTAGTCCTTGGCCTTGTTGAAGTTCTGCCACGGCGCTTCGTTAAGGAGTTTTGCCCAATGCCCGCCGTCGTATTCGCTTGCAACCACTGTCGAATCACGCCGCACTCGTTTTACAAGAAGGCGTCCCAAGCTCTTGGCAAGGCTCTTGGTCCAATAAAAGGTTTGTTTGGGCAGCCCTAAGTTGGGGAAGGCTTCAAGCACTGGAGACTAACGAGATAAAACCGGGATTATATAATGGCCCATTAGCATGAAGCTGACCCTGACAGTGATAGCCGACTGATAGGGATACCAATGTCTAGAATCAACCAGTCAGGTTTTTGCGAATGAAGCGTATTGTTCTTTTGATCTTGGCCACTGCCGTCAGTGGCGCGGTGCTTGGGGTGGCGATTGCATTTCAGCTACCGCCGCTGTGGCAGGCAAGTTTTCTGTTACAGGTGGGCGCCGTACCGGGAACCTATGCAAGCGGTCAGGGAAGTCTTGGGCCAATGACCCCGATTGAGGCTCCCCACCGGGTAGTTGAGCGGATGAGGTCAGAGGATTTTTTCAAACGTCTGCTTCAGGGTAGCAAGCTCGACGTTGACGTTACTGGCGTTCCATTTGCACTCCTCGAAACCTATTTGGTTCCAAGAGTGTCTGATCGCCCGGGTTTGGTTGCCGTTACGCTGCGCGCGCCAAGTACCGATCTCGCACAAAAGTGGGCCGAGCTCGCAGTCGAGCTGGTTCAGCAGGATCACCAGCGGCTATCCGCCCAGGCCTATGACAGGCTGCGGACTTATCGGGCCACCACAAGCGCCGAGCTTTCGGAGGCTCTGCGCAACCGCGAACAGTCCGAGGAAGCGTTGCGCAAGACACTCGGTCGAAATGATGCCGTGGCCTCCGTGATTGCCAGCAGTTCTGTTCTGAACACAAGAGATACCGCCATAACGCGTCTTCGCGAGCAGCTGTTTGCCATTGATGATCAATTGAATCCACCGAAGAATGCACCAACAGGATTTTTTCAGCCGGTTGAAATCTCCAGTCGACCAGTTGCTCCAAATAAATGGCTTTGGCTGTTTAGCGGCAGTGTCCTTGGTTCTTTCGCTGGAGCGTTGGCAGCCTATCTGCTCTTCCGAAAGCAAATTGGCAAAGCACCCTGAGTCGCTAAGCTATTCCATCAAGCGGAATTGCTGATGCTTCCAAGGAAACTGCTATTGCTGGGTGTGTTGAGCTTTCCGTTGTCGACGTTGGCGAGCAACAAGGTTGCTGGGGTTGTCTTTTGGTTGGTGGGCATGTCTGGTCTTTGCCTTACCTATTGGGTTAGGCGAACCACTGCTTCTCCAATTGATGCAACGGTTGCGAAAAAGCTCGGAGTCCTATGGGTATGCTGTGCAATGCCTCTAGCGCTTAACCTAGTCGCAGTATTAACTTGGAACCTCAAGCTATCAGCAGTTGTCTGGTGGCCAATATTGCTCATTCCAGCGTTAGTGACAGCGATGTGGGTGGCCCGCTTGCAATCAGCGCAAATCCAATGGGCGCTAGCACTAGGAATTTTTGTTGCAGCGTTGCAGGAGCCGCTACTTGTTTACTTCAGCAGCGGGGCCGCCCCGAAGTACTCCACTAACTGGATAGTGCATGCTACGGCGCTCTGGACTTGGCTGATTTTGCTCGTATTGGCTATGAGACGATCCAGTGAGCCCCCGGATCGGCTATTGTTTTTGGTGCTTGGTTTAGGGCTGCTTATTGGTCTTTTCATGGTGGGCTCGCGCGGCCCAGCGCTGGTTTTTCCAATGGTGATTTTCCTTCTGTTTCCCTGGCTGAAACCTTACTGGAAGCTGATCGGTGCCGGAGTCTTCACTGCTTGCGTTTTGTTGGCGTGGCTTTTGAGCAGGGTGGAAGTATCACCTCATGTTGCCGGACTTCTACGGCTTCAACATCTTTTCCGCGATTTCAATCAAGGGGCTGTAGATGGTGGAACACTCAAGGATTCTCTTGGACCTAGACTTGAAATGGCCCGCCTGGCAGCTGACTTGATTGTTCAGAGGCCTTGGTTCGGATCGGGGCCATTTGGCTTTGAGAGCTATTTAAAGGCGCTTGCGAGCGAGGGTTCACTAACGCTCACGCCTGGATTCCAACACCCTCACAATACGATCCTGAGCTTGCTTGTTTCTTATGGTGTATTTGGGTTGCTTTGGCTTGTAGCGGCGGTCATTCTTTTGTTACGGTGGGCCAAGGGCATTTGCGCAGGCTGCGCATCCCTAATTTGCATTTACCTGGTGGCATGGGCGGTATTTGGGCTAACCAATGAGGTGTTTGCGCATCAGGCAAACGTCCGAGTCTTTGCATACGGACTCGCCGTATTGATAACGATTTGCCTGGTTACGACTCCTGAGACCCAAGATAAAAGCTCTAATTTTTTGGCGACTGACGTGAAGAATTGAGCGCTAGTTTGTAGCAATTACCCGATACACTTTCATTCGTCAGTGATTCCAATTGGTATTTCAAGGTTCAAGATGATTTCTCCATCCATTTTCAAAGCCTACGACATCCGTGGGATCGTCGATCAAACCCTCACCGAAGACGCCGCGAGGCACATCGGGCGCGCGTTAGCTCTGCAAGGCAAGGCGCGAGGCGTCAAGCAATTCGTGGCGGGTCGCGATGGCCGCTTATCGGGTCCGCGCTTGCAGTCTGCGTTGGCCCAGGGCATCCGCGAGATGGGTTTGGACACTATTGATGTTGGGATGGTGACCACGCCTATCGTGTACTACGCGACCTACGAACTCAACACCGGTTCGGGCGTGGCTGTGACGGGGAGTCATAACCCCCCGGAGTACAACGGTCTGAAGATGATGGTGGCAGGCGACACTTTGTATGGTGAAACGATTCAGGCATTGTTGCAGTCAATCCAGTCGGGTGCGACCAACCAATTGGCGCCTACCCCTGGGCAATCGCTGTCGGTGGATTTGGGGCAACGGTATCTGGACCGGGTGACTTCGGATGTGAAGCTGGCGCGGCCTTTGAAGATTGCAGTGGATTGTGGCAATGGTGTTGCCGGGGCTTTCGCCGCTCGTTTGTATCGGGCGATGGGTTGTGAGGTCACTGAGCTTTTTTGTGAGGTGGATGGCAATTTTCCGAATCATCATCCTGATCCGGCTCATGTTGAGAATCTGCAGGATCTGATTCGCTGCCTGCAGGAAACAGATGCCGAGTTGGGCCTGGCCTTTGACGGTGACGGTGATCGCCTGGGTGTGGTCACGAAGTCCGGCAAGATCATTTTCCCGGATCGCCAGCTGATGCTGTTTGCCAAAGATGTACTTTCGCGCGTGCCGGGCGGACAAATCATTTATGACGTGAAGTGCAGTCGCAACGTGGCCAGCTATGTGCGCGCCCATGGTGGCGAACCCATGATGTGGAAAACGGGGCATTCGTTGGTGAAGGCCAAGCTGCGTGAAACCGGCGCACCTCTGGCGGGCGAGATGAGCGGGCATGTGTTCTTCAAGGAGCGCTGGTATGGCTTTGATGATGGCTTATATGCCGGGGCGCGTTTGCTTGAGATTCTTTCCAAGCTGGCTGATCCGAATGCGGCGCTTGAAGCCTTGCCTGATTCTCCAACAACACCTGAGTTGCAGTTGATGTGCGCTGAGGGCGAGAACTTTTCGATAATGAAAACGCTTTCCCAGCATGCCAAAACGAGTTTCGCTAATGCCCAGGACATCATCACGATCGATGGCGTGCGCGCAGAATATGCCGATGGCTTTGGATTGGCCCGTCCTTCAAACACGACGCCTGTGATTGTGATGCGTTTTGAGGCGGACACCGCGCAGGCGCTGCAGCGCATTCAGGGCGAGTTTAGAGCAGCGCTTCTAGCCATCAAGCCTGACGCGAAGCTGCCCTTCTGATACCGTGCCGCGATGGCAAAGATCGCGGTAATTGGTGCGGGTATCAATGGCGTGATGGCGGCGCGTGCGCTTGCGCAGGCGGGTCATTTGGTCGAGGTGTTTGAGCGCGGTGCGCCAATGGCGCAGACCTCGCAGGCGTCAACCAAGCTCCTGCATGGCGGGCTGCGTTATCTTGAAACCGGCGATTGGCGTTTGGTCTATGAAGCCTTGGCTGAGCGCTCCTGGTGGCTTGAGCAAGCGCCTCATCTCACTCGTCAGTTACCTTTGCTTTTGCCTGTTTACAAAGGGCAGGGCCGGGCCCGCTTGCTGATCAAGCTGGGGCTCTCGCTTTACGATCGCCTCGCGCCCCGGGGTTGGCCCAAGCATCATTGGTGGCCTGCGGGCAAAGTGCTTTCTGCAATGCCTGCGCTGAGCCCCCATGGGCTTGTGGGAGCTTTTGAATTCACCGATGGCCAGATGGATGATCTGGCTTTGGGGCGATGGGCGGCCGATCAGCTCGTGGCACTCGGTGCAATGATTCACTCCTCCAGCGCGGTCACTTCCGTGGATACTCAAGGGCGATTAATTTGCGCGGGGCGGGCGCATCAGTTCGATCTGATTTGCAATCTGGCAGGCCCCTGGGCCGCGCAGCTTCTTAAATCCAGTGGCGTGTCGATGCAGGCTGATTTGCGCTTGGTGCGGGGTGCGCATCTGGTGTTGAGCGGCGCGCCCGAACAAGGGTTGTTGTTGCAGGCGCCGCAGGATCAACGGGTGTTTTTCGTGCTGCCCGGGATGGGGCGATATGCGGGTATGAGTATCGTTGGCACCACCGAAGCCGAGCAGTTGCTGGACGACCCGATTCGTATTTCTGATGCCGAGCAAGAATACCTGGCCACCGCTTTTGATCACTATTTCGGCGCTGGCAGTGCCCAATCAAGGTTAGTGGAAACTTATGCGGGTGTGCGCCCGTTGGTGAGGCAATCGGCCAGTGCCAATGTGAACACCCGCGAGCATCACATTGAAAGCCAGGGCCGCCTCATCAGCGTGTTTGGTGGGAAGTGGACCACAGCCCGCTCGCTTGGCCTGGAAGTGGCCCAACGCGCCGGGCAAATGCTCAAAGACTGACGGCTAGTCTGGTTGCGTGCAAAGCAGGGCGCGCCGCTCTAGTACACTGCCCGCCCATGCGTGTGGCTTTGGTTAAAACCAGTTCGATGGGCGATGTGATTCACACATTCCCGGTGGTGTCGGACATTCGTGCAGTCTTTCCTGATGCCGTGATTGATTGGGTGGTGGAGGAAAGCTTTGCTGATTTGCCTGCTTTGCACCCGGCTGTGTATCAGGTGCATCGGGTGGCGATGCGACGCTGGCGCAAGGCATGGCGCGCAAGTGCGGCTGAGCGCGGGGCGCTGTGGCAGGTGATGCGCGAGCCGCAATACGATCATGTAATTGACCTTCAAGGTTTGCTGAAATCGGCTTATGTGGCTTGGCATCTAAGGGGGCCGCGCAGTGGTTTTGATTGGTCAAGCGCGCGTGAGCCTTTGGCCACATTGAGCTATCAGCACAGATTTGCGGTGTCGCGTGAATTGCATGCCATTGAGCGTACCCGCTCTTTGGCAGCTCAGGCACTCGGCTATGCCGTGCCCGCCGGGGCCGCAGTGTTTGGCTTACGCAGCGATCCGCATGAAACTCTTGTCGCATCGTTAACCGGCGATGGGCGGCCTTACCTCGTTTGTTTGCATGCTACTGCAAGACCCGAAAAGCTATGGCCCGCCGAGCGCTGGCAAGCACTTGCGCGGGATGCAATGGAGCGGGGCTATTCGGTGGTATTGCCCTGGGGCAGTGCACATGAGCGTGAAGCGGCGCAGGCCCTGGCAGACAGCCTGAATACAGAAACACAAACCAAAGCGGCGATGGTGCCTGGCCCCATGAGCCTTGCGGAGGCTGCGGCCATGCTTGCGCACGCGCAAGCGGTGATTGGGGTCGATACTGGCCTCACCCATCTTGCAGCCGCTTTGGATAAAAACACGGTGTGTATTTTTGGCGCGACTGAGAGCTGGCGCTACGGCCCGACCTGGAGTGCCCGTGCGCGCTCCCTGGGCGCCCCCGGCCAGTGGCCTAGCGTTGCGCAAGTGATCGCGGCGCTTAGCGAGCTTGGAGTGCCCTGGTGACTGTTCGGCGCGACCGGGCACTGCTCTGGTATGGCCTGGCCTGGTGGTTCGCCACGCCCCTGGTGATGGGTTATTTGCTTTGGCGCTCCTGGCGCCAGCCCGAGTATCGGCAGGGCTGGGCTGAACGTTGGGCGCTTGATCGTGGGGAATTGTCTGGGTCTGAAAGCCAAACGTCTCAAGGGTCGTTGATCTGGATCCATGCGGTCTCGGTAGGCGAGACTCGCGCTGCAGCGCCTTTAGTGCGCGCCTTGTTGCAAGACGATCCGCGCCGCCGAATTCTCTTCACGCATATGACACCGACAGGTCGTCAAACCAGCGTGGAGCTATTTGGTGATCGGGTGATGAGGCGTTATTTGCCCTACGACCTCGCCTGGACCCAACGCCGCTTGATTGCACGACTGAAGCCCGCGCTCATTCTCATCATGGAGACCGAGCTCTGGCCGAATTTAGTTAATGAGGCCAAGCGTGCTGGTGTGCCTATCGCGCTGGTCAATGCGCGGCTTTCCGAAAAATCTTTGCGCCAGGGGCTCAAACGACGTGGGCTGTTGGCCCCTGCACTCCAACAGCTCGATCTTGTGCAGGCACAAAGTCAAGCTGATGCAAAGCGCATCACGCAGCTCGCGCCTCGAGCGCTTGAGGTGCTTGGCAATCTGAAGTTTGATCACACGATTGATGAAGCTAAGCGGGCTTTAGGCCGAGTGTGGCGTGAGGGTTCGGTGCGCCCTGCGGTGCTGATTGCCAGCTCGCGGGAGGGCGAGGAGGCTGCGCTGCTTGAAGCCGTGCTGCGCCATCCGCAAGCCGATGCAGTTCAGTGGTGGTGGGTGCCGCGCCATCCTCAGCGGTTTGATGCGGTGTGGGCGCTATTGGCTTCAGGAGCTACTGTGGGACGAGGCGGCGCAGTCAGGCGCAGTGCTGGCAGCTTTGATGGCGAGCGTGATGAGGCCTGGATGGTGCTGGGCGATTCCATGGGCGAGTTGGCGGCTTACTTTGAGCGCGCCGATGTGGTGATCATGGGCGGATCATTGGGCGCCTTTGGCTCACAAAATCTGATAGAGCCTTGCGCGCAAGGTCGGGCAGTGTTACTCGGGCCTTCCACCTTTAACTTCGCGTTGGCTAGCGAGCTGGCGATTGAGGCGGGCGCGGCACTGCAACTGGACAATGCTGAAGCGCTAGTGAATCAAGCGATCATGCTCGCTCAGGATCAGCCAAAGCGAGAAGCCATGGGCAAGCAGGGGATGGCGTTCACCCATCAGCATCAGGGCGCAACAGCGCGCACCCTGGCTGCGTTGAAGATGGCCGGCTTACTTACTTGAGCAGGGCATTGACGGTTTGCAAATCTTCTTCGCGCAAAGAGCCTGCGGTTTGTTTGAGTTTCAGCCCGTTGACGAGCACGTCATAGCGCGCTTTGGCCAGATCACGCCGGGTGGTGAAGAGCTGCTGCTGTGCATTCAACACATCGATGTTGATCCTCACCCCCACCTGATAGCCCAGCTGGTTGGAATCGAGAGCAAGCTGGCTTGATTTTTCGGCCGCCTCCAGCGCTTTGACTTGGGCCAGGCCACTGCTCACCCCGAGATACTGGGATCGCGCAGCTTGCTCAACCAAGCGGCGCGAATTCTCCAGATCGGTCATCGATTTATCACGGGCTGCAATCGCTTCCCGAACCCGTGCATCAATTGCGCCACCTGCGTAGATCGGTACGTTGAGTTGTAAGCCGAGGCTTGCTCCAGTGGTACGAATACCAACAAACTGGGCGGTTGGATTTTCGCTGCGAGTCACGCTTGCAACCAGATCGACAGTGGGTCGATGGGCGAGCCGCTGGCGATCAATCTCCCGTCTGGCGATCTCCAGCGCGATTTTGGATTGCACCACACCGAGATTGTTTTCGCGTGCGCCCTGGGTCCAGGCATTGGGATCGGCGGGCTGGGGGCCAATCAGGTTGACACCACTACCAAAAGTGGCGAGCGAGGTTACGGGCTTGCCGGTGAGGGTGGAAAGTTGCGCACGCTTGGTGGCCAAATCGTTTTCAATGGCAAGCTCTTGAGCCACCACCAAATCAAAGCGACTTTGGGCCTCTTGCTGATCGGTAATGGTGGCAGTGCCAACCTCAAAATTACGTTTGGCAGCAGCAAGTTGCTCGGAGATCGCGCGCTTCTGCGCTACTACAGTGCCGAGGTTATCCTGGGCGGCGAGGACATCGAAATAGGCTTGCGCTACCCTGACCATGAGGTCTTGCGAAGTTTGCTCAAGCTGCGCTTCGGTGACACCTATGGAGAGTCTGCTTTGCTCGTAGACCTCAATATTCTGCAGGCGATAGATTGGCACGCTCATGTTTACACCGTAGCTGCTGGCAGTAAACTCGCGTCGGGGAGAAATGTTGTTGTCGCTAAGCTGGCGGCTGATCGAGCCGGTACCGTTGATGGCGGGCAACAAGCCCGCGTTGGATTGAATGCTGCGTTCGCGGCTGACCTGCACCGCAGAGCGCGCACTGGCGAGCGCGGCGTCATAAGTGAGCGCATCGCGATAGGCTTCCACCAAGTTGTACGCACTTGCAGGCGCGGATGCCATGACAGCCTGCACCACAAACACACCAAGGATCCACTGACGGTTCATAAGGTTCTCTATCGGAAAGGGTCTAGTAGCGGGGTATCGAGGGGTCAACCTGGTGTGACCAGGCGTCAATGCCGCCTGTGAGGTTGTATAAATGTTCAAAGCCAAGGCGCTGCAGATACATCGCCACTTGCATGCTGCGCATGCCGTGGTGGCATACACAAACCCAGGTGAGCTCGGGGTCCAGCTCAGCATAGCGCGAGGTGATCTCGCCCATCGGAATATGCACCGCATCGGGCATTGGCGCTAATTGCACTTCCCACAACTCACGCACATCCAGCACGCGCAGGCTGCGTGACTGCTCTGCATCAGTTGTGGTTGTCATTGCAGCAAGCTCGGTAACCTGCATTGGCTTCACGCTCATTGTTGTCGCATTCGAAAAACGTCAGAACTCGAAATGGCTGGGCACCGGAAAGCCCACCAGTGAATCGGCCATGGTTTCAAACATCACCTGCTGCACCAATCCTGTTTTGGCGTTGTAAGTGCCGAGCATGGCTCGCATCACCGGCCGCTCACCTTGAATCGAGATGACTCGCGCACCCGGTGCGAGCAATGCTTCAAAGGCCTTGGGGATGGTGTGCAAAGCACCGGAAAAAACAAGCATGTTGAACTCTTCGCCAGCGAATCGGTCGGCAAGGGAGCCGTCGCCTTGCACCACTTGCACGTTCGTTACGCCAGTGGACTCAAGATTGGATTGAGCGAACGCAACAAGCTTCGGGTCACGCTCGACGCTGGTAACTTGCGCACAATGATGAGCGAGCAATGCGGCCATGTATCCCGATCCCGTGCCGATCTCCAGACAGCGCTCTGAGGCCTTTGGAGCAAGCGCTTGCAAAAAGCGCGCCTCGACTTTTGGGGCCAACATATGCTGGCCGCTTGAGTAGCCAGCCACATTCAATGGGATCTCCATATCGGTGAAGGCAAGGGCCTGCATCGGCGCGGGCACAAACTGTTCACGGCGCACCCGCGAAAAGGTGGCAAGTATGGTTTGATCGAGCACATCCCAGGGGCGGATTTGCTGTTCGATCATGTTGAAGCGTGCGAGTTCAATATCCATGGTGGTTCATCTCATCAAGAAACAGTTGTTTTTGAAGCTGCAGCGGGCTTGCGCCAGGCGGTTAAGTCATCCAGCAGGCTGTAGAGCACAGGCACCACAACCAGGGTCAGCAAGGTGGAAGCCAACACTCCACCGATAACTGCATGCGCCATCGGGGCACGCTGTTCGGAGCCCTCGCCGATACCAAGCGCAAGCGGGATCATGCCGAATACCATTGCCAGCGTAGTCATCAGGATCGGGCGTAACCTGACACTGGCGGCCTCAAGCAGGGCCTGCGATCGATCCATGCCCCGCTCGCGGCAATGGTTGGCATAGTCCACCAGCAAAATCGCATTCTTGGTGACCAGGCCCATGAGCATGATGAAGCCGATCATCGAGAACATATTGAGGGTGGAGCGCGTGATCAGAAGCGCCACCACAACGCCAATCAGTGATAGTGGCAGTGAAGCCATGATCGCAAGCGGCTGGACGAAGCGGCCAAATTGCGAGGCAAGGATCATGTAGATAAACACCACGCCAAGCAAAAGCGCCTGCACCGCATAGCCCGCGCTTTCAATCATGTCGCGTGTGGCTCCGCCAGTCACAAAACGATAGCCCGGGGGCAGTTCGATCTTGGCAAGCTCCGCCTGCAGTCGGGTGCCCGCCGTGCCTGCAGCCACACCATCGGTATTGGCCGAGACCATGATCTCGCGAGTGAGGTCTTTGCGATTGATCTGCGTGGGGCCGGTGCTTGGGGTGAGGCTAGCGATTTGGCGTAAGGCCACCATGCGTGGGGCACCATCTGTGTCGAGCAGCGAAGCGCTCAGGCTCAAACGTTCCAGATCCGCCAGACTGTCGCGGGCGGCGCGAGGCAACCGCACTTTCACATCATAGTTTTCATCGTCTGGGCCACGCCAAGAGCTTGCAGACTCACCGGCGAGCATCGGGCGAATCGCGGCGGACACCTGGGCAACATTGATACCAAGATCGGCTGCCAACGCGCGGTTGATCTCGATATCGATGGTGGGCTTGGAGGGCTTGGAGCTGGTATCAATATCCACCAGCCCCTGGCCAGCGGCGAGCTGGAGATCGGTACGCATTTGCTGATTGATACGTTCGATGATCTGCATCACCTGCGATGCAAAGCCTTCTAGTTGTTGCCGATCCGGGCCTTGAATACTCACTTGAACTGGTTTGCCCGAGCCCACGGAAGCAAGCGTGCCGAGGTCGGTGATCGTGACCCCACCGATGTTGCTGATGCGTTCGCGCACCGGACGCCGCAACTGCTGAACCGACAGGGGCCGCTGCCCACGAGGGACAAGTTTGGCGAACACCGTGGCGTAGTTTTTGCCCTGCACTGTGCCGGTGTTTATTGTGGCGTAGGTCTCGATGACCCCGGGGAATTCGCGCAGCGCGGCCTCGACCAGCAGCACCCGGCTTTGGGTGAATTCCAGCGATGAGCCTACCGGGGTATAGATCTGCATGTAGAGCTCGTTGTTATCGGCTTGAGGCACAAACTCAGTGCCCACCACCCGAATAATCGGGACACAAGCCAGCAAGCTAAGCAACGCTATCCCCACCGTAACGGCACGAGTACGCCAACTGCGCAGGCTCCATCCGAGCAAGCGCACGTAGCGCGCTTCGAACCACCCCACCATCTTCTGGAAGCCGCGTAAAAGCCTGGCAATGGGGCCGTTGCCCCGGGCGCCGTTGGCATCCGGATCGCGCCAAACTGCCGAGAGCATCGGGTCGAGCGTGAAGGACACAAACATTGAAAGCAGCACCGCAAAAGCGACAGTGACCCCGAACTGCTTGAAGAACCGGCCGATGATGCCGCCCATGAAGCCAATCGGAAGAAACACCGCAACGATAGTGAGCGTGGTGGCCATCACAGCCAGCCCAATCTCGGCGGTGCCGATCAGTGCGGCTTCGCGATGTGGGGTGCCCATGGCTTGATGCCGCACGATGTTTTCCCGCACCACAATCGCATCATCGATCAGCAGGCCCACGCAAATCGATAGCGCGAGCAAGGTCACCATGTTGATGGAGAACCCCATCGCATACATCACAAGAAAGGTACCAATCAGTGAGATCGGCAAGGTCAGGCCAGTGATGACAGTGGAGCGCCACGAGGAAAGAAACAGAAACACGATGACCACGGTAAGCAGCGCACCTTCAATAATGTTGCGCTTGACGCTGGCGACCGAATTACGAATAGGCGTGGAAGCATCCCGAATCACCTTGAGCTCAACATCGGCCGGTAGCGCGCCCTTGGCTTTGAGCTCATCAGCAATCCGCCGAATACCGTCGACCACCGCAATCGTGTTTTCGCCTTGCGACTTCACTACATCCAGCACAATCGCCCGCTTGCCATTCACCAGCGCAGCGTTTTCCTGTTCTTCCTCGCCATCAATGATTTGGGCAACCTGATTGAGCAACACCTGCTGACCGCCGCGGCGGGCCACCACGATCCGATTGAAATCTTCCGGCGAGCGCAGGCGGGCACGAATGGAGACAACCTGCTCGCGCTCCTTGCTGCTCAGGGCACCCGCGGGCAGCTCCTGATTATCGGCACGCAGTGCGTTGAGCACCTGATCGACGCCGATACGCATGGCTTCCATTTCGGCGGGTCGCAGCACGATCTGGATTTCGCGCTTAACCCCACCCACTACTGTGATGCGGCCTACACCGCGCGCGTTTTCCAACCTGCGCTTGATGACTTGCTCGGCCAGGCTGGTGAGTTCGCGGGCGCTGCGCTGCGGACTTTGCACCGCCACTGAAACCACGGGCTGATCATCCGGGTTGATCCGCGTAACCAGGGGCTCCTTGACCTCTTTGCGCAGGATTGGCCGCACCAATGCAATTTTTTCGCGTACATCCTGCGCGGCCTTGGCCGGGTCAATCGTGAGATCAAATCGGATGATCACAACCGAGTTGCTCTCGTAGCTGCGCGAGATCAGTTCATACACACCGCTGATGGTGTTGACCTGCTCTTCAATGCGTCGGGTGACTTCGGTTTCCACCACCTCTGGTGAAGCGCCCGGATACTCGGTAGCGACCACCACAACCGGGAAAGCCACATCGGGAAACTGCTCGACCGACAGCTTGTTGTAAGAGAACAGCCCAAGCACGACGAAGGCCGCCATCATCATGGTGGCAAAAACCGGGTGGGCAATCGAGACGCGCGTGAACCACATGGTTTAGGGCTTGACCTTCACCGCAGCACCGGATTTGAGCACGCCAAGGTTGGCAGCAACAATTTGCTCACCAGCGTTCAGTCCCTGAACCACTTGCACAACAGCTCGCCCATCAGGCAGATTGCCACGCAGCCCGAGCTTGACCTCGCGCTCTTCAATCCGATTGTTTTTGATCAGATAAATCGTGGTGCGCCCGGCCTGGTCACGCAGCGCGCCCTGAGGGACAGCCAATACATTGCCCAGCCGCTCCACATCGAGTTGGCCCTGCGCAAACAGGCCTGCGCGAATTTGCTCGTTGCTCACAGGCGGGCTTTGCAATCGAATATACACTGGCACCGAGCGGGTGCCCGCGCTGGTGGATGGCGCGATCCTCACAACGCTACCCTTTTGCAGCTCCTTGATACCTTCCACCTTTAATGCAACCGCCTGACCGATGCTCACGCCGCCAAGCTCTGAGGCTGGTACTGAAGCCTCAATCTCCATGCTGGCCAGGTTGATGATCGACAAGATGCGGTTATCGGGTGATAGCTTTTCGCCGGGCTGCGCAAAGCGCTCGGCCACCACGCCGCTGATAGGCGCGGTAAGCACGGCATCGTTCAGGGTTTTGCGGGCCAAAGTGAGTTGGGCGCGGGCCGCATCGCGATTGCCCGAAGCCGTGTCCAATGCAAAGCGGCTGGCATCAAAGGCGGCCTGGGAGATGAAGTTTTTCTCAAGCAATTGGCGGTTGTTATCCTGGGTGCGCTGCGCGCTCGCTACTTGTGCCTCGCTGGCTTGAAGCTGAGCTTCCCGCTCCTTGACCCGCCACTCATGCTCCAGGGTATCGATTTGCCCGATACGTTGGCCTTGCTTGACGGTTTGCCCCTCACGCACATCCAGGCTTTTTAATTCGCCTGCGACCCGGGCCTTGACCACGGTTTGTTGCACGGCCCGCAAACTACCTGTGACCGGTACCTGACGACTCAGGTCAACTGCGCTCACCACCAACAAGTCGCTGGCCACGAGCTCAATGGCTTCTGAGGCGGCCGGCATTGCGATGGCTGAAGCGTTCGCTTTTGGCTCGGCAGGTACAGTGCGCGGCTTCATCGCCCGCCAAGTGCCCGCGGCGAGAACCCCAATCGCAATCACACCAACCGCGATAACCAGGCCGCGCTTCATGGGCGCAACGACCGCAAAATCTGATCTACATGCAAATCAATCATTTCCTCAGCGCTCACCATATACATTGACGTACAAACATTACCCACTGATTGACTCCAGATCGCCCGCATCACCAGAGGTGCCATCCACAGATGGGAATGCGCCTCCGTATCCACTTTCCTGAAACGGCCCTCGGCAACGCCCTTGTCGGCGATATCAATAAGCACCCGCAAATTCAGGGCAATGACTTCATCGTTAAAAAACCGCGCCATCTCGGGGAAGTTATTGGCTTCCGCCATGATCAGCTTTACCAGCCCCGAGAGCTTGGTGGCTCCGAACGAGTTCCACCACTCCATGAAAAACGCGCGCAGCAGTTTGTCGGCGGGAAGATCGCTTTGATTAACCGTTTCTCCAAAGGCTTCGATCATCGGCACGATGGTTTCGCGAACGCTCGCCTTGAAGATATCTTCCTTGGAGGAAAAGTAGAGATAAAGGGTGCCCTTGCTGACGCCCGCCCGTTTTGCGACATCATCGAGTCGTGTGGCAGCAAAGCCCCGTTCCACAAATAGGTCCAGCGCCGCCTGCAATAGTTCGGCAGGGCGGCTGTCTTTGCGGCGTTCCCAGCGCGGCGCCTTGAAGGCTTCGGCTGCAGGAGTGGACATTGAAGGAGGGCCTAAATGACTAGCTGGTCAGTAATTATAGGGGTGGACAGCAGGACGGTCAAAGCCTGGTGTCAGCCTGGGTTGTCGCAACGGCCCGATTTACCCGGCCGAGCCCTCGGGTCAGATCCAGCAGGCTGATCGGTTTGGGGAAAGTTTGAGTGATCAGTTCTGGATCAAGCAGTAATTTGCGCAATGCTTCGGGATCAGCCGTCATCATCATGCGGTTTGTTTCAGGCAAGCTCAATCGGGCCAACTGCAAAAACTCCAGCCCCAAGGGGTAGCCTGAAAAGTAAAGGTCTGAAAGCACAATATCGAAGCGTTGGGCCGGACGCCCCAGAAGCAGGCGAATCGCTGAGGGGTCACTTTCGGCAGTGACAATTGCGCCGCATTGTTGCAATGCCTCCGACAGGGATGCGAGGGTTAGCGGATCATCATCGAGCAGCAAGACTTGCAGTCCGTTGAGAGACTCAGCGGGTTCGTCGTGGTCTAACCCGGATCGGGGCGGTGACTGCTTGGGCACAGCGCTTCGCATCTGGATTGCAAACTGCGACCCTTTGCCCTCAACACTCCTGACGTCGACCTGTGCGCCCATCGCCTGGGTGAGCCGCTGAACGATATACAGGCCCAGTCCGTAACGTCGATCGTCCTGGAACTGATGGCCTGCTTGATGGATCGTTCCGCTTTGATGCTCCCCGAAAAGACGCTTGATATCCATCGCAGCGATACCCGAGCCGGTGTCAATCACCAGAATTCGCAGGTCGTCCTTTGGCCCTCTGCGTACGCCAAGAACGATGCGTCCGCGCTCGGTGTAGCGCAGGGCATTGGAGAGCAAGTTACTCAGGGCCCGCTCCAGCCAAACCGCATCGGCCATGACCCAACCGCGCGTAGAGACCAGGCGCAGGGCCAGCCCTTTGGCTCGGGCTTGTTCGCGAAACTGAATTGCCAGGCGCTGCAATAGCGGTTGCAACTCCACTGGCTCAAGATTGGGTGCGCTGCCGGTGTGGTCGGCGCGTCGCAAGTCAAGCAGTGCGCTCAGCATGCCGCCCATGGATCCCAGCGCTAAACGCATGCGGGCGATGATGGTGTTGAGCTCGGGATGCTCGGCCGCTCGGGTTCGCAGCAGCTCCAGATTCAGGGCCACCGCCTGCAGGGGCTGACGCAAGTCATGATTGGCCGCAGCAAACAAGCGATCGCGCTCCAGGGAAAGCTGCTCGATCTGCGTACGTTGTCGGTAGGCTTGTTCCAGCGCAGCGCCGAGGCGAGTGTCGCGCTCGATCACCGATTTGGCAATCGCATAGCCAATCAATAAACATACGCCGGCGCTTTGCATGTACACCGTCATGCCCCAGGCATGGGGAATGACCCACTCCAGTTTATAAAGGGCAAACATGACAAAGGAGAGCAGATAGACGCCCCAGGCCAGGGTGTAGAGCCCGCTGTAGGGGCGGTTTTTGCGCCATGCGTATCCGGCAAGCGCCATATTGATCAACACGCTGATTGCACAGCCGCCGATAAGTAGATTGGAAGCTCGCCATGGATCAAGCATTGCACTAAGTGCGACGGAGATCGCAAACAGTATTGCGCAGGCGGCTACCGCGTGGCTGACCCGGGGCGCAAGGCTCCAGAGGTCGAGAAAGCGCAGCAGGTGCAGCGATCCAAACAGGGCAACAAGCGCGTAGGAAGTCTGCGCGAGGGCACGCAGCGTCAAGGGGGAGTGGGTGGGAAACAGCTCAGGAAGAATGCCCACCAGCCAGGAGGCGCCAAACAGATCAGCCGCAATAAAGCTCATAAACAGTGCTTGGCCACCGGTGTTGGTGAGGCGGCGCAAAGTAACCAGCAACAGTCCTACAGCTATCGGCACCAAAAACACGGGCACCAGTACCAGATGCTTCCATAGCTCATCGGTTTTATGGGCCGGATTGTTTTGCGCGACCAGGGTAAATCGCATGGGCGATACAGTGTGCTGACGCAGCATGTACCAGTGGGTTGCGCCTGCAGGCAGGGTGATATCGAAACTCGGATAACGGTCGCGCTCGAACCAGCCGATTGCGGTTTCATGGCGCCCCCGCACCTGCGCCCATTGCGAACCGGTCCAGCGATAGAGCGCCGCGAAGTCCGTGGTGGGGTGATTGAGATAGATCACTTGGTCGAGTGCCTGATCGCTGGCGTTTCTGAGCACAAAGCCCGCCCACCCCGGAAATCGATGTCGCCCCACTTCCTGAATCGCGGACCGTGGGCGCAGCACATCGGTGCCAGCTAACGCGCGCTCTGCATCGTTTGGGTGCCAGCTCGATTGGGTGTCGCCCAGGCTGATGATCAGATCGGTGTGAAGATCGGCCTCCGAGGGGGCAGAAGCACCACGCTCTACCGCTTGCACTTGATGTGCCCACAACGGAGGCGACATAAGCAAGCCAGGCAAATCGGGTTGCGTGCGCGCCTCTGCCTGTATGGCAAGCGAGCTGATCAGCAGCGCAAGGATGAGAATGCAAACACCCTTGAGGCTGCAATAGGGCTTAATGCAGCTCAAAATACAGGCGGGCAGCTTCGGTGCGATTGCGTGCGCCAACCCGTTCGAGAATCTCGCGCACATGGGTCTTGACCGTGTTCAGGGCAATTTCATGACGCTGCCCGATCTCGGCATTTGAGTAACCCGCAGCAACATCCTGCCAGATGACCTGCTGTTTTGGGGTGAGCTCAAATCGCGCCTTGGCGTTTAGGCCAGCATGGCTGTCGGTGAGTGAGGCACCGGTTTGAGCGGCCTCAAAGCTAATCGCTAGACTCAGCGCTTGCCCGATTGCTTGCTTGAGGGCCTGCACATCTTCGCTTTTTGTCACAAAGGCAAGTGCTCCGCCTTGCAGGCATTGCATCCGCAGCAGCGCGTGCTCAACTCCAGTAAACACCACGATATCGGCGAGTGGCCAGGTGCCACGCAAGGTTTCAAAGGTCGTGATCCCCCGGCTATCAGGTAGCGAAAGATCAATCACCAAAAGATCAAAGTGGCGGTCGCGTTGCGCGTGGGCCAAAGCGGCTTTCAGTCCGTGGGCTTGCTGAATGACTGCATCGCGCACCAGTGAGCGGACCAGCGCGGCAACCGAATCCGCCACCACCGGATGATCATCGATGACCAATATGCTCGGCGCGACACGGGGAGGCGAAATACTGGACATACGTCACATGATGCACGACTCGAATGCGTATGTTAATCACTCTTACGTATGATGGCGGCCATGTTTGAACTGCTAGTAGCCTTGCCCTTGCTCGTAAAAGCGGCGATTTTGGGGGTGGTCGAAGGACTCACCGAGTTTTTGCCGATTTCCAGCACCGGCCATCTGATCCTGGCCGGTAGCCTGCTGGGCTTTACTGGTGAAAAGGAAAAGCTTTTCGATGTCGCCATTCAAACCGGGGCCATGCTGGCAGTGATCTGGTTTTATCGGGCGAGGTTTGCCGCTGTGTTGCGCGGGCTGGCGCATGACGAAGTCGCACGCCGGTTCGTGACTAACCTTGTGATCGCGTTTATGCCCGCTGCTGTGTTGGGCTTGCTTTTTGGCAAGTACATCAAGGCTTACCTCTTCAAGCCCGTGCCCGTGGCGATCGCTTTTGTAGTGGGCGGCTTCGTGATTCTTTGGGTGGAAGCGCGCCAAAAACGTCTCGCTCGCGAGCCCCGCATCACCGAGGTTGAAGCACTTCAGCCGGTGGATGCACTCAAGCTCGGATTGGCTCAAGCATTCGCGCTGATACCCGGCACCTCGCGCTCCGGGGCCACCATCATCGGGGGCTTGTTGTTCGGGTTGTCGCGTAAGGCCGCCACTGAATTTTCGTTCTTTTTGGCTGTGCCAACCCTGATTGCCGCTGGCGCTTATGACACCTTCAAATACCGCCACTTGCTGTCGACCGACGACATTGGCATGTTTGGGGTTGGGCTGTTTACCGCATTTATAAGCGCGCTGGTTTGCGTGAAATGGCTGATCCGATTTGTTGCGACCAACACCTTTGTGCCGTTTGCCTGGTATCGCATCTTCTTTGGCGGCTTGGTGCTGCTCACCGCTTACTTTGGATGGGTGGAATGGGCGGCGGGTTGAACTCAGGCGCTTGGAGTGGTGCTTAGGCGCTTCGTTCGTACACCAGGTCCCAAACCTGATGCCCGAGCCGCAGCCCACGCGCCTCAAACTTGGTCAGCGGGCGCCAGGACGGCCGGGCACTAAAGCCATTTGATGCCCCCGCTGCTGGTTCCAGGCCAATCTCGTCAGCCCGCTTTCGCATGCCCGGCGCTGTGCCAAGCACTTGCGCCATTTGCATCGCATAGTCTTCCCAGTCAGTCGCACAATGCAGATAGCCCCCCGGCTTGAGTCGCGAGCGCACCAGCTCGACCAGCGGCGGCTGAATCAGGCGCCGCTTATGGTGTCGCTTCTTGCGCCAGGGATCCGGGAAATACACATGCACGGCGTCCAGAGAATCTGGCGCGATCATGTGGGTCAGCACCAGCACGGCATCGTAGTGACAGATGCGGATATTGGTAAGCTGCTGCTGCCCGATCCTCACCAGTAAACCGCCCACTCCGGCAGGATAAACCTCGCAGCCTAGGTAGTCGGATTGCGGGTTGGCAGCAGCAATCGCAGCAGTGGTTTCGCCCATGCCAAAGCCGATTTCGAAAACACGGGGGGCCGATCTTCCAAAGTGCGTTGGCCAATCAAAGGAGCCCTGGGCAAAAGGCACGCAAAAACGCCCGCTCAAGTCCTGCAGTGCCTGGCGTTGCCCCACTGTAATGTGACCCCTTCGGCCGCTATAAGTGCGAATCAGCGGGTGGGCGTTGGTGGGCTCGGGTTCGGAGCCGGGTAGGGTGGTCTGCATAAGGGGCAGGCTGGCGAAATACAGGGCTAAGGAAGGTCGGGGGTGAGGGTCGAGGTTGGGGGCCAAGGCGCGCAAGTATAATGCGGCAGCGCAATGCACCTTGCGGGTGTAGTTCAATGGTAGAACGCTAGCTTCCCAAGCTCGATACGAGGGTTCGATTCCCTTCACCCGCTCCAGTCCCGATCCTTCAACATCTCCCCTGATCAGCTCACCCCAAAGGATGATGGAGCGCGGCTTCGCAATGGTTACTCTTCTGACCTCAGATTAAGTCACCAACGAGGAATGCAATGAAACACGATCGGGCAAGTCTTTTGGCACTAGCGCTCTTCAGCGGAGCAGTTTTGGTTGGATGCAGCTCGGGCAGCAGTGGCGGTGGAGCCGCAGCACCAGTGTCGGCAACGGTGTCGGGCACAGTATCGGCAGGTCTGGTCAACGGTGCCCAGGTATGCGTATATGCCGTGAGCGGTGGTGTGCGCGGAGCGCAATTGGCCTGTGGCACTACCAATGCCCTGGGGGTGTATTCCATTGCCGTGACCACGACCGGCGACGTATTGATCGAGGCAACGGGCGGCTCCTATGTGGATGAAGCAACGGGCACGACTCGCTCGCTCTCCACACCCATGACCAGCGTGGTGAATGTAGGCAACGGTGGCGCGGTAGCGGGTATGGTCACGCCGCTGACTCAAGTGGCCTTTAATCAAATGGGGTCGAGTGTGAGCGCAACGGCCTTCGCAAACGCGGCCACTGCGCTTGCCAATCAATTGGGCCTGGGATCGAATGTGAATCTGGCCAGCACGGCACCAACCTTCAGTACTGTGAATTCACAGTGGGCCACCAACGCTTACGCCGCCTGGCTCGGCGCGCTGTCCCAGTATCAGGTGAATGCCGGCAACATCAGCCTGGCCGCGTTGATCAATGGCTGGGGCGCGAGTTACCAAAGCGCCTTGCAAACCGCTTTGACCACCTACAACACCACCTTGCAGCAGGCAGGGCTGGGCACCTTCCCACTTAGCGTTTCGCTGACGGGCACCGGGGTAAACATCAATGCCAACACGGGTCTGACCGGGCCTTCCCGGGCCTGCACCATTTCGGTGGCGGGCATTGCTGCGCTGTGCATTACCAACTTGCCAGCCTCGGAGGCTTGCGACAATTCGATTGTCACAGCCCCCGGGATTTCCCAGTCTCTGGGCGCGTTTGCTGGCACGTACAGTTTTGCCGCGGGCACCTCATGCGGCGGCGCACTGGCGACGATCACCTTCTAGTCAACGCCTGCTGGTGGCGATCAGACCGGGTCCAGGACCCGGTTTATTTTTTGGTTGGAGTTTCGGTTACAGTGCGCGGATGCGTGTTGCCTATCTTTCGCACCCCTCAGGCCTGCTGCACGAGATGGGCCCGGGCCATCCTGAATGCCCGGAGCGCTTGGCTGCGATTCATGATCGCTTGGTGCAGCGTGGCCTGATGGACCAGCTCATTTGTGAATCTGCGCCCAAAGTGTCAGAAGAGCAGATATTGCGTGCGCATACCCAGGCCTATTGGGAGGAATTGCGGCATGCCGCGCCGCATCAGGGCTATCACATGCTGGATGCCGACACGGCGATGAATTCGCATAGCCTGGAGGCGGCTTTGCATGCGGCAGGAGCTGCTGTGCGTGCGGTGGATCTGGTGTGCGCAGGCGCTGTGGATCGAGCGTTTTGTGCGGTGCGCCCGCCCGGCCATCATGCGCTGAGCTATCAGGCCATGGGGTTTTGCATGCTCAACAATGTCGCGATTGCGGTTCGTCATGCGATGGCCAAGTATGGCTTGGAGCGCGTTGCGCTGATCGACTTTGATGTGCATCACGGCAACGGCAGCGAAGAGATTCTGGCAGGCGATCCGGGCGTGCTGATGCTCTCCACTTTTCAATCGCCGCTTTATCCGGGCTCAGGCGATCAGCCCTTGGCTGACAACATGATCAATGTTGCCTTGCCGCCCTACAGCGATGGCTCGGTCATGCGCCAGGCGGTGAAGGATCATTGGTGGCCGGCCATGCGGGCATTCGCGCCGCAGCTTATTGTAGTGTCGGCGGGCTTCGATGCGCATCGGGCCGACGATCTTGCGCAGCTTGGCTGGATCGATGCCGACTATGCCTGGTTGAGCCAGGAGATCACCATGATGGCCAACATCTTTTGCGAGGGGCGCATAGTTTCAAGCCTTGAAGGAGGCTATGACCTCGGAGCCCTAGCGCGCTGCACCGAGCTGCATGTGCAGGCCCTGCTCGATGATTAGTGATAGCTAGTAACGCGCTCAACTTCCTCTTTGGAGCCGAGAAACACCGCAACCCGCTGATGCAGTTTTTCAGGCGTGATGTCCAGCGTGCGCATGGATCCGTTGGTGCATGCACCGCCCGCCTGCTCAACAAGAAAAGCCATCGGATTGGCCTCATACATCAAGCGCAGCTTGCCTGGCTTATCGGGCTCGCGGGCATCGCGGGGATACATAAACACGCCGCCCCGGGTGAGGATACGATGCACGTCCGCCACCATGGAGGCGACCCAGCGCATATTGAAGTCCTTGCCGCGCGGCCCTTCCTTGCCGGCCAAGAGTTCATCGATATAGCGTTTTACCGGAGGCTCCCAATGCCGGGCATTGGAAGCGTTGATCGCAAACTCTTTGGTAGAGACCGGGATATGCATGCGATCCTGGGTGAGCCACCAGCTGCCGGTTTCGCGATCCAGCGTGAAGCAGGCCACTCCGTCGCCAACAGTAAGCACAAGCAGGGTGGAGGGGCCATACACCGCATAGCCCGAGGCGACCTGGGCCGTGCCCGGCTGCAGGAAATGTTGCTCTGTGGGCTCAGTGACACCGGAGGGCATACGGAGCACCGAGAAAATGGTGCCAATCGAAACATTCACATCAATATTGCTTGAGCCATCCAATGGGTCAAAGAGCAATAGAAATTCGCCCTTGGGATATCGATTCGGAATCAGCGAGGGATGATCCATTTCTTCTGAGGCCATAGCCGCCAGGTGGCCGCCCCATTCATTGGCTTCCAGCAAAACCTCATTGGCGATCACATCAAGTTTTTTCTGTGACTCGCCTTGCACATTATCCGATCCGGCTTCGCCCAGCATATCGGCCAGTGCCCCTTTGCCCACCGAGTAACTGATGCGCTTGCAAGCTCGCGCAACCACTTCGAGCAAGAGCCGCAACTCTCCCGGAATCAGGCCTTTGTCGCGCTGCTTTTCAATCAGGTATTGGGTCAGGGATACACGTTTCATGGAATTCTCGAAAAACTCAGTCAGAAGTTGAAGCTTGCTAGGCCGCGAGCGCTTTGTCGATGATCTCTTGCACATCGGATGACAAATTTTCGCAGGCACGCACGCGGCGCATAGCGACCGCCATTTTTTCCCCCAGCTCCGGGGTGAATTTACGCCACCGATCCATGGCGCGAGCCAGTCGGGCGGCTACCTGCGGATTAATGCCGTTCAGCGCGATCACCTGATCGGCCCAAAACTCATAGCCGCGGCCATCGGGAAGATGAAACTCGCCCAGGTTGCCGTGACAGAAGCTTGCAATCAATGCACGGGCGCGGTTTGGATTACGCAAGGTGAATTGCGGATGATGCATCAGCGCCTGAACCCGATCGAGCGTAGTGCGCGAATGCTGGGCGCTTCGAGTTTGCGCAGTGGCTTGAAGCAAGAACCACTTGTCCAGCACCAGGGCTTCATCAGCAAACTCCTGCGCAAAGGCTTCGATCAGCCCGTCGCGCTCGGGATCAAGGCCCTGGATCAGGCAATTCAGGGCCGCGGCCCGGTCGGTGAGATTTGTGCCGCGGCGCAGCTGATCCTTTACACATTGCATCGCTTCTGGCGCCAGGCTCGCGGCCCAATACCCCAGAGCGAGATTGGCCAAAGCGCGCCGGCCCGCCGGGCCCGGATCGGCAGAATAGGGGTCAGGGGTCCGAGTCGTGTCGCTCAAATGATCGGCACGCAGTGCTTCATAGGTCGAGCGCCATTGGGTCTGAAGCGTAATGGCGAGATGATCCCGCACAGCATTGCGTGCGCTGCGCACCGCCCACGGATCGACCACCGCGAGTTGCTCAGCAATAAAGCCCTCAGCTGGCAGCATCAGGCATTGTTCCTTGAATGCGGGGTCAAGGTCGGCTACCAGCACGGTCGCCATCACTTCGGTGAGCACCTGCGCGGCGACTCGTACATCTATGCCAGCAACACAGGCAAGGATTGCGTTGGCCGCTAGCCGTTGCCCGGCCTCCCAGCGATTAAAAGGATCAGTATCGTGTGCTGCCAAAAAGGCCAGGGTGGAATCACTTTGGTCTTGTTGCAGCACCACCGGCGCGCTGAAGCCGCGCCCGGCAGAAAGCACTGGCCGTTGGCTAAAGGGCCCCCAGCTGAAGGTTTGTTCGGCTTCACAAAGCTGTACGACTTCGGTGGTGTCGCCCTGTGCATTTAATGCAAGCTCGTGACCTTGCGCATCCAGCAGCCCGATCGATAGCGGGATCAGAAACGGCAGCTTTTCGGGCTGCCCTGGCGTCGGTGCGCAGCTTTGGCGCAGATCAAGGTGCAGCATGCCTGACTCGGCATTCCAGCGTTCTTGCACCCGCACATGAGGGGTGCCAGCCTGGCTATACCAGCGCTTGAATTGCGCCAGATCAATCTGATTCGCATCGGCCACTGCGGCTATGAAATCATCACACGTCACCGCCTGGCCATCATGGCGCGCAAAGTACAAGTCCATCGCCTTTCGAAAGCCACTGACGCCCACCAGGGTTTGCATCATCCGAATCACCTCCGCGCCCTTTTCATAGACGGTGACGGTGTAGAAGTTATTGATTTCCTGATAGGAGTCGGGCCGGATCGGATGCGCCATAGGGCCCGCATCTTCCGCAAATTGGGCTGAGCGCAATACCCTCACATCTTCAATCCGCTTGACAGCGCGTGCGCTCGCAGCTGCAGCCGGGGAGGAGGCTTGCTCAGCCAGAATGTCGGCTGAGAATTCCTGATCACGAAATACCGTAAGGCCTTCTTTGAGGGTGAGCTGAAACCAGTCGCGGCAGGTGACGCGATTGCCGGTCCAGTTGTGAAAGTATTCGTGGCCCACCACCGCTTCCACATTGGCAAAGTCAGTGTCGGTGGCCATGCGCGGATGGGCGAACACGTACTTGGTGTTGAACACGTTGAGGCCCTTGTTTTCCATCGCCCCCATGTTGAAATCACCCACCGCAACAATCATGAAGCGCTCAAGGTCAAGCGCCAGGCCATAACGCTTTTCGTCCCAATGAATCGCCCGGATCAACGACTGCATCGCATGATCGGTTTTATCTTCATTGCCGGGCTCTACCCAGACCTGCAGCAAGGCGGTTCGGGGCGGGGACCCTACCTGGATTGTGGTTTCGTTCACAACCAGTTGCCCGGCTACCAGAGCGAATAGATAAGTGGGCTTCGGGAAAGGGTCTTCCCACAAGGCCCAATGCCACTCTTGTAGTGGGTGCAGGTGCGCGAGCATGGAAGCTTGATACCCTGGGGGCAGGGTTTCGGCGCATCGGCCTTTTGCAAGCAGGTTGCCGTTGGCCAGCAGCACAGGTGTTTCGGCTTCACGGGCCAAAACAAGCACGCGATAGCGTGCCATCACGTCGGGGCGATCCAGGCTATAGGTAATGCGGCGAAACCCCTGAGCCTCACATTGTGTGAAATAGTTGCCGTTGCTGCGATACAAGCCCATCAGGGTGGAGTTGTCCTGGGGATTGAGCTGGGTAGTGATGCGAATCAGCGCCCGCTCACCAGGATCGCGAACGATCAAATCATCGCCATCAAACTCGGGTTGCCGGTGCTGACCATTGACCTGAAGGTCAACCAGCTGCAGGGCTTCGCCGTTCAACCTGAGATCTGCGGCTTGCGAGCCGTTTCGAACAACTTCGGTAAGCGCGTGAACCCTGGTGGTTTGCGCATCAAGTTCGAAACGCAGTTCCAGAGAGATCGCGCGGTAAGATGGGGGCGTGTAATCCGAACTCAGAACCGGCGAGCGCTGGGCAGCAGAAGCAGTGGGGATGCGCATGAAAGGCAATCGATGCAAAACAAAAGTGTGAGTATGGTACCGGGCTTAAGTTACCGGGCGCGCAAGGTCAGCGTTGGGCTCATGGTCCTAGTGAGCCTGGTGGGTTTGGGGGCATGTACTCAAGAGACCCAAAACCGGATATCCCGAGACATTCAGAACTGGACCGGCACCAATGGGGTTTTGGAGTTTTATGCTGGCGACAAGCTGATGAGGCGATTTTTGTCGATCGATAAACTCAGCACTGCCATGGGAACTGACGATAACAAGCCCAGGCCCTATCGGTTTGGCTATGGCGTCATGGATGAGAATTTGAACGGTGTGGCCGATCCAACCGAGAAGAAAGTTTACTTCGAGGTAAGCGACTACGGCTCGAATTACATCTTCTATCAGGCACCCCGATGATTACCAGATTCTTCAGGTTGTTTACTGCTCTTGGGTTAACTGCGCTTGTATTGGGCTGCGCGACCCCGCGGATCGTGAGCGATGTGACGGCCTTTCATGAGTGGCCAGCTGCAGCGGCCATCGGATCGCGAACCTACCGCTTGGTGCGGCAGCCCGCACAGGCCAATAGCCTGGAGCATGCGACCTACGAGCAGGGCCTGCGCGCCGAGCTGGCTCGCGCTGGTTTTACCGAGCAGGCAAATGGTCGCTTTCTGATCGGTTTTGACTACAGCATCGGTTCGCAGGTTTCGCGGGTGGTGGATCCGTGGGTGAATTCCTCGATCAGTGTCGGTACTGGCTGGAATCGTGGTGGTCTGGGTGTAGGCATTGGTGTGCCGATTGGCGGATGGGGCTGGCCGTACTATGGCGGCGTACGCGAGGTTGTGGTCTATGAACGACGCTTGCGTTTATTGATCGATGACACCGCGCAGGCCGGACGTCGGGTGTTTGAGTCCAACGTCACCAGCATCGGCTCAAATCGTAACTTGGCTGAAGTTTTGCCGCTGATGGCGCGAGGTTTGCTCAATGATTTTCCCGGGCAAAGTGGCGCCGGGCGACGGGTAGAGGTCGAGATTCCGAAGAAGCCTTAGCGGCTTCGCCTTGGGGCGCCAGGGCAAGTTGACGCATAATCAGCGCATGTTGCCTTTAGAGACACTTGCGCCTTGAGCCAGTCCACTTCGAGTCTGCCCGCCTTGCATTTGGCTATCGACGGTCTTTCAGATCAGATCGGAGAGCTCGGTCACGCCATGGTCTACGCACTGGCCGTGGATCAACAGGCCATCCGTTACTCCCTGGTGGCTCACACCCTCGAGTCTGCCCTGCAGGCCGGGCGTGAATGTCTGGTTTACATTGCTGTAGACCCCACCCAATGGCTGCGCAAGGCCGAAATCACTGGCGTGAAGCTGCAAGCTCATGTGCGTTCGGGGCGCCTGCGTTTGCTTCGCCAGTCCGAAGTGCCCACCGCGCCTGTCGATGCAACGCCATCGCATCCGGTGGAAGCGGCGCGCAGGTTGCATGCGGAACTTAGGCATCACAAGATTGCTGCGGGTTCGCTTGTCGTGTTCGAGACGGCCGACCCGCGCCTGCCATTGGCTGATCCCGGGGCAGCTGCGCGCCAGGCCAGCGCGATGATTGAATGGGCTCAGGCGTTGGATGCCTGCGTGCTGTTGCTGTTTACCCCGCGCAATCAGGTGCCTCGCGAGTATGTGACTTTACGTACAGTTGCAGAGGCGTTTGGGGGGTTTGCGATGGTGCGCACCGGTGAAGAAGAGGCCCTTCTGGATGTGCGGCATTGGTTCAGTGAAGCCGGGGTAAGCGCACGAAGCAGTTACGTTTTGAGCGTGGGAGGTCATGGTCGGCTAAGTGCTCGCAGCGCTGTAAGTGCGTCGCGTTTGTCGACCGATCCGGCTACCGAAGTGATGCTCGCAACCCGTCGGGCGGGGGAAGATTTCCCGGGGATCGGCGCGGTATCCCAGCCCTGGCGGCTCGCCGATTCCCTGATTGATGCGATCGACAAAAGCCGCTCGATTCAGGCCGGCACCTTGGTTCTGCATTTTGATCGGCTTTCCGGATTGCGTGAGTTGGCGCAGTGTGTGGCCACCATTCGGTCGATGGGGCGCGTGCAGGTCCGTATCGTGGTTCGGGAAGCGGGCGCGCGCTTGCGCCTGCCCCAGATGGTGGCGCTGTTGCGCTTGGGTGTAAGCATGTTTATCCCGCGTGAAGTGCCTGGAGCTTCGGCTCGTCTGGTTGCGGATTCGCTGCGCGGCACCTTGTTTACCCGGCCCTTTGAAACCGATGTGGACAAGGTATTGGGCGATACGATTAGTCCGCAGCGCGGTATGTTGGGCGTGGCGGATTTTCGTACTGAGGTGGAGCGCTTGCTCGCGCTCACTGATGAGCTCGAGGTGCCCTCGACATTGATCCGCTTTACCGTGGTAGCCCCAGCGGCATTGAAGGCCGCATCCGGAGCCTTGCAACGCGGTGCGCGTGATGCGGTGTGCACAGAACATGATGGATGCATCTGGAGTTTTCTGTTTGGTTGCCCGCCTGACTATGCGGATGCCGTGATGGCTCGGCTTCTTGGCGCACGCTTTGAAAATCTGCTGGCCGGCTGGCAGCGTGTTTCCGGCACCCGGGAAGTGTTGCGCGCCCTGCATTTGCTCGATACCGCGGTCCTGAGTCCTGACCAGGCACTGTTTGGCAATACTTTGACGCGCGCCAATGATGCGTTAGACCTCCAGCTGGAAGCAGACAGCAGCCCGGCAATCGTCAATTCAAACAAGGGATTGCCAACTTTTCCGCAATCCCGTTAGTCGGCGGTAGGCGGCCGCCGGTCGGTCGGCGTTAGAATGCAGATAGCTCTTTAGAAGGTCTGTGCCATGTTGTTGCGTCGTCCCCGCTGGAAATCCATGTTGTCGGTGCCTGTGGTGAAGCCTCGACTAACTGCCATGGCGCTCGAGCCCCGGATGTTGTTTGATGGTGCTTTGGCTGCAAGTACCCCCGACGCAGTGGCCGATACCCGGCAGGTGCTCGAAGACCAGCCCATACTCGATGGGCAGGCGATTGGCGGAGGTTCCTCAGGCGATCGCGCTGACAGTGGCGCTGCCGGCGATTCGATCGGTGTGGTCGGAGTCGCGTCGGGGTCGACCCAGGCAGTGATTTCAGGCGGGACGGGCCAGGTTATCGCCGGGCAGTGGGGCGATTTGGTGATGGGGGCCGACGGGGCATACACCTACCAGCCGCGTGCCCAGGACGTGTTGCGTGGCGGCCAAGTGGTGCAAGATGTTTTCAGTTACACCATCGCGGATTCCCAAGGCCGCACCGACACAACTACCCTGACGATTTCAGTGACTGGAGTCAATGACGCGCCGATTGCCAACCCGGATTCGCGCACGATTCAAGAGGGCGGGCAAGTCCGGTTTGGGCAAGCCGTGTATTCCAATATCAATGGGGATGTGGCCGATATTGACCCCGAAGGCGAAGGTGTCGTTTTAGCTGGCGTTACAGCGGGACGGGTGCCCGGGCCGGTATTCGGAAGCCTTGATCAGCCGGTCCTCGGTCAATACGGCACCCTGATTCTTGGGACGGGCGGTAACTATGATTACACCCCCGATACCCGGGTGGGTAACCTGCGTGCCGGGCAAACGATTCAGGATGTCTTCACCTATACGATTTGCGATATTCACGGCCTGATTAGCTCAACCACCATCACCATTACCATCGCGGGAGTTGATGGCCCGTTAGTGGCACGCCCCGATAGCCAGTTCACTTGTGAGCGTGATCCGGTTATTGGCAATGTGATCATTGCGCCGAATTCTGGTGAGCAGCCTGATTCGGATGCAGATAACGATCCGTTTTCAGTAGTTGGCGTGAGCAATGGCGCAGCGGTCGGTGATGTCAGTGGTTCGGTTGGCCAAGTGGTACAAGGCACTCACGGCCAACTGGTGATGAATGGCGATGGTTCATACACCTATGTTGCTGGGCCGGCAGTTGTGAATTTGCCCCCGGGAGCCTCAGTTCAGGATGTGTTTACCTACACGATTCGCGATACCACCGGACAGACTTCGACAACTACGCTAACGATTCGGGTCGATGGTGCGAATCTGCCACCTGTGGCTAACCCTGATACGAACCAGACTCGTAGCGACAATGCCGCAGCATTAACTGGCAACCTCATTACCCCTGTCGGGCCGGGGGATCGTGCCGACATCGATCCGGATGCGGGCGACAGGCTGGTGGTGTGTGGTGTGCTGCCGGGCAATGATGCCAATGCGAACTTGCTCAGTGCGCCTATTGGACAGCAGCTGGCTGGACAGTTTGGGTCCATCGTTATTGGCTCTGATGGCAGTTATCAGTATGTACTGGATCGGAGTAATCCGGCAGTGCGTGCTTTGGCGCCCGGCCAGACTCTGACCGAAGTGTTTAGCTATGCAGTGTGTGACCCCTGCGGCTCGCAGGCACGCTCAACTCTGTCGATCACTGTGGTCGGCGCAGACGCCCCCGGTCCAGCCCCCGGTCCAGCCCCCGGTCCAGCCCCCGGTCCAGCCCCCGGTCCAGCCCCCGGTCCAGCCCCCGGTCCAGCTCCCGGTCCAGCCCCCGGTCCAGCTCCCGGTCCAGCTCCCGGTCCAGCTCCCGGTCCAGCTCCCGGTCCAGCTCCCGGTCCAGCTCCCGGTCCAGCTCCCGGTCCAGCGGCTTTATTGCCTCCGGTGGGGGATGCTCCGATAGTCCGAGGTCCGCTAGATCCTCTGGCGCGCGCTGCTGTGCTTTCTCCCTTGGTAACCCGAGCGTTTGCCGATAACCGCTTGATCTTGCCCGCTGATAACTTCTTGTCGCTAGCCGAACCGCCCACCGAGAGGGTGGCTGGAGTGACCGAGGAACGACCCGCGCAGCCGGCCACCGCCGTCCGGGACGACCCCTGCATTCCAACCCCGAAGTCCAAAGCCAAGATCGCGGCACTGGACTCCGTTAAGCCAAAAGCAGTCAAGCCAGCGCGAGTTTTCTCGGCATTTAGTGAGAAGCCTGCGGCAAATTTTTCCGAGCAGGTTAAGGCGGCAAAAAAACGGTTTATAGCTCCCGCCCGCATCGCTCCAAGCGCCCCTCCGAAAGACTGCTAAGGCGCGTGTTCCTGTGGTTTGTCCAACCACAGGACTGTTGCAGATAATCAAATCGGGGCCATTCCGGGCCTTCAGTGGTCCGATTATCAGAATCGGCTCGGCGTTTTTGCGCCCAAGGTGTCTTGTATAGCGACCCTCAAACTGAGATACTACTTTATACAAGCCGCGTAAGCTCATGATTTTTAAAAAGTCCCAGCCAAAAACCAGCCCTGTCAATTTGTCGGATTCCCGGCAGCCCAGGCCCTTGCCGCGTCACTCTGCGCTACTGGCGATGGAGCCTCGAATGTTGTTTGACGGTGCGGGCGGCGTGGCTGCAGTGGATGCTGTGGATCCGCCACCTCATCCAGCCGACGTATGGGTTGATCGGGCTGGCGGTGCCGAGCTGCTTGACGCTTCCGCAGCATCGTTCGCCCCAACACAATTGGTGGTGATTGACGCTTCGGTCCAAAACCCTGCGGTCCTGGTGGCCGGTTTGCCCCAGGACGGATCGGTTCAGGTGCTATGGATTCAGGCAGACCAAGACGGCCTTCAGGCGCTGGCCGGTGCCATGGCTGGGCAAACCTATGCCTCCATCCATCTTCTTTCCCATGGCGAATCCGGTCAAATTCAGCTCGGTAACCGCGCACTTGATGCCAGCAACCTAGGCCAATACGCAGGCGAGCTTGCCCAAATTGGGGCTGGCCTGACGCCCTCGGGTGATTTGCTTCTTTACGGCTGTGATGTGGCGCAGGGCTCAGGCGGCATGGCATTTTTGCAAGCGCTCGCCCAGGCAACGCAGGCTGACGTGGCCGGCTCGACAGACCGCACGGGCGCTGCGCGCCTTGGCGCTGATTGGGAGCTTGAGGCCTCAACCGGCAGCATCGAAGCACGCCTGCCGATCAACGCCACAGCTTTGGCGAACTACGATGAAGTACTCGCCGCCGCACCCAGCGCAACCATCGCGGCAACTTCGCAGCGGACACTGATTGGCGATAGCTTTAACTTCAACGTGCGCTACGACAATACCGATCCGGTGGATACCGGCTATGCGCCCTATATCAATTTGTTTGTGCCCTTTAATGGCCGCGATGGCAACGGCACCGCGGCTCCGGTAGGTAACGTCAGCCGCGAAGGGGCCACCATCACGGGTGCGACCTACCTCGGTCAGGCCCTCACGGTGACCGAGTTAACGCTCAGCGCCTCGGATATCACCAACGGGACAGTGGCCAATCACCCGTATTTCCGCGATACCGGCGGTGGTTCAACCATCAGCATTCCGGTTGGAATGCAGGCTGGCGACAAGTTGTATGTGGTGCAGCTTCCGTTTGGCAGCTTTACTCCCGGTCAGCCCCCAGTGGATATCGCAGTGCAAGGGCGGCTGGGCGAATTCGCCGATCTAAACCAGCCCCTGGATATTCGGGTGCAGGGTGGCTTTCGCTATGGCAATGATGCACTGGACAACCCGGCCACCGATCCCTCAATTCAAGGGGCCATCGATACCCTGACCCTGCAGCCCGCGCTGTACACGGTAACCACCACCTACATCGGCCCTGAGAACGAAACCGCTACTGGCTCAAACTTTACCCGCGCCTATCGTATCGACGTTAATGTGGCCAATGGGCAGACCCTCACCAATCTGCAGCTCTCGCAGATCCTCCAGGATGAGGCCAATGCCAATCAGGGCCTGCGTTTTGCTGCAATCACCGGCACACCATCCAGCATTTCCGGGGTTTCCCTAGGTGCCGCGCCTGGTGGCAGCTGGACCAATGTAGGTGGCGTACTTGTATCGCAGGCAGCATCCAATACCACCACGCCAGCGGTGGACGGCAATGGTGTCGGTCTGAATAACGGCGGCACGATTGCGCGCACGATCAGCTCAATTACTGGGGCTGCAGCCGCCATTGACGCTTCCATGGTGGTGCAGTTCTATGTGCCCGAATTCAACCAGAATGGCGGGCCGGCCAATGGGAACCGCATATTTGACGCCTCAAGCGCCAACTCCACATTCTGGAACGTGGATACCGAAGTCACTGGCAACTGGACGCCCTCTGACCCGGATGACACCCCTCAGGCCCTGAGCTATAACAGTGACACGGATGAGGCGGCAGGTTATGCCCACCGTCTTGAGGCCGAGGCATTGGCCATCCAGAAAACTGGGGCAGTGGCCATTAATGTAGGCGGTGGTGATCCCACCCGGCCCACGCCTGGCGACACAATTGAGTATGTCCTGCGTTTTCAGGTGTCGGACTACGCCGCCTTCAACGATCTCGTCATCACCGATCTGATTTCCGATGGCCAGACCTTCGAGGCTGGGTTTACACCGACTCTGACGGTGTTCAACAATGGCAATGTGAGCAGTACCTTTTCTGGTGCCAACTTCACCGTGTCAACAGTGGCGGCCAACAGCACCAATACTGGCACTCCTGATAACCCAACGTTTTTCGATACTGCAGGCGGTGCGCAAAACACCAACGCAAACGAAACCCGTACCAGGCTGGTCTTCCGCGTCTCGGATCAGTTGGTGACTGCCGGATCGAGTGCCAATTTGGTTGGCGATCTGTTCAACGGCGCGGCGGCTTCAAGTGGCACGATAGGTGAGATTCGTTTCCGCACGACTGTAAATGAGTCCTATGTCGACCGCCCCCAAGGTGCTGGATCTAACCTCAACCTCAATGAAGGTGACACGCTCGAAAATGCAGTCACGGCCGATGGGGCTGTGCTGGACACCGCGCTGAATGCCACTGGTAATCGTGAGTTTGATGACTCGAGTACCCAGCTGCGTATCGATCCAAACACAGTGGATCTTGAGGTGTATGCCCGCAATGGCAGCACCGACAATACCAACGGCCGCTTGAACCGATTTGTGCCAGGCGATACGGTGACTTATCGCTTGCGCTACGAAGTGCCCACGGGCGACTTCGACAACTTTAACTTGCAGGCCTATCTGCCTTTGCCGGTCTTACAGACGGTTGATGCCAACGGTGACGGCATTGTTGATGCTGACCTGGTCGCCGGCGGAGTATTGAATAACTTCACTCTGGATAGTGGCGGGAATCCGGCCCCGTCAGCAGGACAATATCAGGCTGGTCCGACCCACTTTGGCGGCGTCAACTTACCTGCGACAGGTGGGGTAAGCACTTCGGCAAATTCAAACGGAATCCTGTTTGACTTTGGCAGCCGCACGGATGCAGCGCCCGATGCGCGGCAGATCGATATTCTCTTTACCGTGCGGGCGAGTGACCGGCCTTTTGCGGATGGCCTGTTCCTGACCGCCTTGGCCCAGCAAGATGGCGCCAACACGCCTGGCAGTGCGGGGTCTTCGCAGGATATCGGCGCGATCCAGCTTACTGCGCCTGAGCTCAACATCAGCAAAGGTGTGGTGCGCGATGATGTGAGTGGTGTCACCACCTTCACCCGCCAATTCCGCCAGGACGACACCGCCAATGCCATCACCGAAACTACGGTGGTGGGCACAGCCGGCACGGCGAGCGGTCTAAGTGCTTTACTTTCAAGCGCCAATCGTGGCGCACTCGATAGCGATCTGGTGAACGCCGATGATTCCGACATCGTGCGCTATGCAGTGGTTATTGAAAACACTGGTCGCGCGGATTCAGGTGCCTACGATATCCGGGTACGTGATACGTTGCCAGCCGGTTATATCTCCACTGATGTTTCAAATTTCCGTATTACCACTGGCGATGGGACGGTGGTGTACGACGGCAGCTCGTTTGCCAACGTGCGTAATGGCTCTACTGGGGTAGTGTTCACGTCTGATGCCGATGTGCGCGCCGCGTTCTTCGGCGCCGATGGTATTGAGATTGTTGATCCCTCGGGCCCGGTAGGCCGTTTGGGGCCTGGCAAGGACAACGCAGGTGCCACGATCAACGATGGCACCAACCTGCTCGCGATCACTTACGATCTGCAGATTGCAGGCGCTGAAGCCTCCCTGCAAATGACCTCGAGTGCCACGCTATTCAATTATGCGGGCCAGGAAGGCGGCAGCGACTACACCTTCAACTACACCACCAGCACGCAAACTGATCTGAGCGAAGAGGCCACAGTCACTATCGCCAATGCCGATGTGAGTAAGACTGTCGTGGCAACCAGCCAGCCCAATGATGTCAGTAGCGGTAGTAATGTCGTCATCGGCGAATACGTCACTTATGAAGTGGTGATTACTGTGCCGCAAGGCGGGCATGACGCTGCAGTGTTCACCGATGTGTTGAATCAAGGCTCGGTGGCCGGGCAAGTGTTCGTGAGTGTCGATAGCATCGCCTTCACGGGCGGCCTTAGCAGCTCCACCGGATCACCTGCGGCGATTCTCGCGCAAGCCAATGACAATAGCCTCGTAGACGGTTCAGGCATCGACGCAGCGGGTGGCTTTGAAGATCGCGGTTTGACGATCAATTTTGGTGTGCTCACCAATAGCAGCACTAACAATTCGGTTGCCGAAACGATCACGATTCGCTACACCACCTTGGTCGTGAATCGCTCTACAGTGCAAGGCGGTACCGGGTTAACGAACAGCGCAAATCTGACCACAAGCCTCGGTTCTCAAGACACCGCTGTGGCGACTGTGACAGTACGCGAACCCGCCTGGACAATTGCTGTTACCCCGGATAACGGATCGGCTGACTTCGGCGATACCGTGACGTTTACCGTGACCGTGACTGGCGGTGGCAATGCGCCAGGCTTCACAGGTGTTGTTCCCTCAATAGTGTTGCCAAGCGGCCTGACCTACACCGCCAACTCGTTTCAGCTTCAAAGCGCATCGGCCGGGGTCGTCACCACTGTGGACGGCGTCAATCGCAGCGCCACGATAGATCGTTTGGATGCAGGTGAAACCGCTGTGTTCACCTTCACAGCGGTGGTGGATGGTGGGGTGCCGATTGGTAACACGCTTACTGTGCCTGCGCGAGTGAATTACAGCTCGCTGCCCGATGATCCGGATAACACCGGCACATTAAGCGCGCTGCTTTCGACCAACGAAGATAGCGAGCGCACTGGTGCGGATGGTGTAGGCGGCGCATTAAATGACTATGCCCGCACCGATAACGGCTCGATCACGATCACGGCCGATCAGCCGATTCTCACCATTGTGCAAACCAGCGAGCCGCTCACTACGGCCAATGGTGGCAACCCCAGCAGCCCACAAACCGCGGAAAACATCAGCGGTGCGCCTGGCGAAATCATTCGTTACCGCGCGATTGTGCGGGTGCCGGAGGCCAGTGCACTGAATGCCGAGTTTGTGGTGTCGCTTGCCAATGGCTTGCAGTTTCTCAATGATGGCTCCGCAACGATTGCCCTGATTGCCGATGGTGGTGGTCTTGTCTCCACTTCTCTCACTGGCGCCGGACTAGAAGTTGCAGACGGCACAGCCGATGGCAGTGCGAGCACGGCCGCAGACATTCGCGCAATCCGGCCCTCCTTTGTTTTTGCCAACAGTGGCTCTGGCAATGCAATCGCCAATGGCACCACCAATCCTTCTGGTGCGCCTGGCACTGGCACGGCTACCTTCGCAAGTGGCGATGATGTGCGCTTTGTTCTCGGCACTCTTGATAACGTCAACAATGATGCTGACGGCGAGTGGGTCGTGGTTGAGTTCAATGCGGTGGTGGTTAACCAGCTTTCGAATCAGGACGCCTTGGGCGGTGTGGGCAGTGCCACCGCACTGCCTGTCTCATTCAGTTTTGTATCGAGCGCAGTCAATCAAGGCACTTCAGATATAGACACAGTCACGGTGCGCGAACCTATCCTGACTGCCGCTGATAAGCGGGTGGTGAGCGTGGTGGGCAACACCGTGACTTTTGAGGTGAGCATCACCAATTCGGGCACTGAAGAGGCGCACAACCTGCGCATATTCGATACCTTTGCAGGCGCAACAAATCTTACGTTTGGTAGCGTGATTGGGGGCTCGTTACCTCCAGGCTCCACCGACAACAGCTCGGGCAGCGCGGCCGATATCAGTGTTGATACCCTGGCTGCAGGCGCAACGATTACTGTGCGCTACACAGCCACGATTGCAGACGTAACCGCCGCTGTACCCAGCCGCGATGCAGTGATCACCGCCACCAGCTTGAGCGTTGGCGCAACGACGCTTACGGTTCGCTCTGGTGAGGACGGCAGCGGCGCGCCTATCGCAGGTGTCGCTGTATCCAATACTACCGGCGAGCGCACAGGTGCCGATGGCAGTGGTGCTGAAACCACCGTGTTGAACAACTACTCTGCTCGAGATGGTGCAGGCCTGGGTGTGATTACCGGCCGCTTGTGGGACGACACGCTGGACTTTGATCAGGTCGTGGACACATCACCCGCCGAAAATCCATTACAAGGCGTGACCGTGACGCTCCTGTGGGCCGGTGCCAACGGCACTTTCGGCAATGGTGATGATCAAACCTTCACCACCACCACCGATGCCAATGGGCGTTACAACTTTGCCCTGTTGCCTGCGGGTAACTACCGCATCTCGGTGCCCACCACCGTGAATGATGCAACCAGCGGGCCGGTCATCATTTACATGGACCGCGCGAATGGCACCACCGCCACGACCGGGGCGAACGGTCAGGATGGTTTGATCTCGCTCGCTTTGCCAGAAGGCACCAGCGCGATAGATCGTGACTTTGGCTTCATCAAGCAAAACGCTACGCCCACGATTACCGCACCTGCTACTCGCAGTGGCAATGAAGACTCAAGCTTCACCTTCACTGCGGCCAACTCGGTCAGCGTCGGTGATCCCGATCTTGCTGAAGGGGCCAATCCAGCCGTTGCGCCAAGTAATTTCCTCACCACGCTGTCAGTGACCAACGGTACCTTGAATGTGCCTGTGACAGCGGGTGTAGTCATCACTGGCGCCGGAACAGCAAACATGACGCTGACTGGCAGCATTGCGGATATCAATACCGCGCTCACCGGTTTGAGTTACACGCCCACTGCAAACTTTGCTGGGGCCGATACCCTGGTGGTACGCATTGATGATCGCGGCAATATTGGCGACGCAGATGGCGATCGCGTACCTAATGAAACGGTGCAAGACAATCTGTTTGCAACCCGCAATATAGCGATCACAGTCAACAACACGCCTGATCCTCCGATTGCAAATAACGATGCTCGAACAACCACCGAGCTGGTGGCAGTCGGTGGTCAAGCGATCAATCCCAATGCGGGTCAAATCACGGCTGGCGATGCTGTTGATACCGATCCTGATTTGCCTTATGGCGACTCGCTCACGGTATGCGGCTTGCGCGCAGGGACAGATGCCACACCGATCACCAATAATGCGGGTGTGGGCGGTGCGGGTATCGCCGGCACCTATGGCACGCTGGTGCTCAATGCCGACGGCACTTATACCTTCACGCCCAATCCGGCTGCGACCAACCCGATTCCGGCTGGCAGCAATGTCACCGATATCTTCACTTACACCATCTGCGACAGCACCGGAAATGCAGCGGTCGCGCGCATCACCATCACGATCACTGGTCAGAACGATCCCGTTGCAGCGCAGCCCGATGTGCGCACCATGGGCGAGGACGATCCCCCGATTACCGGCAATGCTGTAGCGGGTAACGGAGTTGCTGGTGGGCAACCAGGTGATGTGCTCGATCCTGATCCCGATGGCAATACCGTCACCGTACAAGGGGTGGTTGCAGGTAATAACAATGCTGTTCACACCACAGGCGTGGGTACTGGCATCACAGGCACCTACGGCTCGTTGGTGCTTAACGCCAACGGCACTTACACCTACACGCCGGGGCTTGCTGCTCAAGCGATTCCGCAAGGCACGACCGCGCAGGATGTGTTCAGCTACACGGTGAATGATGGCAATGGCTCAACGGCCACCACCACGATCACGATCAATATCGTGGGCTCCAATGATGCCTTGAATGCAAACCCCGATCTGCGGGCGATTGCTGAGCCCAATCCGGGCCCGGGCAACACAGTGACAGGTAATGTGATTCTCGGCGGGCAAGTCGGCGAGCAGGCCGACGTGGATGCTGACGGTGATCCGATGGTGATTCAGGGCGCAGTGGTTGGAAATGTTCCAGGCCCGCACACCAGTGTGATTCCGGTCACGATTGCTGGCACCTATGGCTCCGTGCAGCTGAGCGCCAATGGCGGCTATGTCTATACGCCCAATGCCAACGCACAAACCATCCGCGCAGGCCAGGTGGTCAATGATGTGTTCACCTACACCATCAATGACGGTAACGGCAACCAGGCCAGCACTACACTCACGATCCGCATCACTGGAGCCAACGATCCTCCGCTCGCCAACCCCGATGCCAATAGCATCAGTTCAACAGCAACCACGCCGCGTACTGGCAACTTGATTGCTGCTGGCTCTGCCAACGATCAGGTGGACACCGATCCTGATGTGGGCGATGTCCTGAGTGTGCAAGGTGTGGTGGCAGGCAATAATCCTGCAAGCCACACCACCGGCGTGGGCAGCAGCATCACTGGCACCTATGGCGCAGTTACTGTAGCGGCCAATGGTAGCTACAGCTACTTGCTCAATGCCGCAAATCCTGCGGTGCAGGCATTGGCCGCGGGTCAAACCCTCACCGAGACCTTTAGCTACACGATCAATGATGGCAATGGCGGTGTCTCTACAAGTACGCTCACCATTACCATCAATGGGGCGAACGATCCGCCGTCTGGAACAGATAAGACCTTCACTGTCGCTGAAGACACTCCGGTTAATCTGGTACCTGCTGATTTCGGGTTCACGGACCCGGATGCCGGGGACACCTTCAAGGCAGTGCGCATTGATACCTTGCCTACTTCTGGCACCTTGATCTTCAATGGCGCACCGGTGACGGCAGGGCAGGTGATCCAGCTCGCGCAACTCAATACGCTTCAGTATGTGCCGGCACTCAATGCCAACAATAGCAACCTGCCAGCTGCCCCGAGCTTCACCTTCAGTGTGTGTGATAACAGTGGTGACGCGCCCACGCAGTTTGATCCCTCACCCAATCGCATCACAATCAACCTGATCCCGATCAATGATCCACCGACTGCACCAACAATCACGGTCACGATCGACCAAAACGCCACGCCTGGATCGCCCGCTTGTGAAGTAGGCCCCGTGCTGCCCGCGCCAAGTGATCCTGATCTGCCCGCACAAACACTGACGATCACGGTGGATACTGTGCCGCCAGCCAGCGCGGGCCGGTTTGTGCTGGCTGATGGGTCGGCTGTAGTCCCAGGTCAAGTGCTCACTCAGCAGCAGCTGCAAGCTTTGTGCTTTGTGCCGAACCCGCTCAATCCCATACCGGTCGCGGCCAATGGCTTGATTCCTTCAGGCGCGCTCACCTTCACCGTGCTTGATGGCAATGGCGGTGGTGCGGATGGTGCAATCAATGCAAATGTGCGGCCGTTTAATCCGGCGCCACCACCTGCGCCACCCTTGCCACCAATCCTGCCGCCAGCGCCTCCGATTCCGCCGATACCAGCGCCACCACCCACAATTTCATTTGTGCCGCCACCGGTGGAGCGTCTGCGTCTGGAAGATCCGCGCCAACCCAATGACTTTGATCCCTTTGTGCCGTGGTTTGCCGGCCCACCGATTCAGGGAGCCGAGCGGGTAGCGATGGTCAATGAGAAAGCGGCAGAGGCTACCAAGCCGGTTGTGCAAGCCAAGGATGATTGTGTGCCTGAGCCCAAAGCGAAAGTGAAGCCCAAGGCTGTTGCGGTTAAGCGCAGTGTGTTCGTCGCGCCCGGTCTTGAGCCTGCGCGTCCGTTCTCCGAACAGCTCCAGGCCGCCAAGAAACGTTTCGTACCACCAGTAAAAGTTGTGCCAAAACCGACACCGCAGCGCGATTGCTGACAGCCGATTGACACAACCCCCATAAAATACAAAGACCAGCCAAGAGGAAACCACATGACCCATGCAGTACACCACCACGGACTTCGAGCGCTCGGTATCGCCGCGCTGGTAGCCCTTGTTGCGGGCTGTTCCGTTACCCCGAAGCCGTTGACCGGTGATCAGGTGTCCGAACGTGTCGCCACAGACCGCACACGAATGTATGCCGATCAGGAGCCCATCACCGCGCCCTTGACGCTCGCTGAAGTTGCTGCGCGAGCTGCGCGTTACAACCTCGACTATCGCACCCGAATCATGGAGGCGGCCCTGGCCCAAGGCGTTCTGAATGTGGCGGGCTGGGACATGTTCCCGCGCTTGCTCGTTAATGCGGGCTACACCAGCCGGAACAACGAGCTGGCTTACGTGACCAGCGGCGGTATCCCCTCGACCACCACTCTGGAGCGCACACGCGCTCTGGCAAGCACCGAGTTCTCCTGGAACATCCTCGATTTTGGTGTGTCTTACTACCGCGCCAAGATTGCAGCTGATCAAGTGCTGGTTGCGGAGGAGCGTAAGCGCAAGGCAATGCAAAATCTGATGCAGGATGTGCGCACCGCCTATTGGCGGGCGTTGGGCGCTCAACGCCTCACCCAGCAGATGGATGCGTTGATGCAAAAGACCAAAGTGGCTTTGGCACGTGCCCGGCAAATTGAGCAGCAAGGCTTGTTGCCCCAGGCCCAGGCATTGGCCTATCAGCGCGCCTTGCTGGATTCCACCGTGCTCTTGCAAGTGCGTCGTCAGGATCTGGAGCTTGCAAAGACCGAGCTCGCGCAAATGATGAATCTTGCGCCCAATACCGAGTTCACCCTGGCCGACACACCTGATCCAGCGTTGCCTCCCGCACCCACCAACATGCCCGAGCTGGAAACCCTGGCTTTGACCCAGCGTCCGGAGTTACGTGAAGAGGACTATCGCAAGCGGATTTCCGGTAGCGATGCTCGCCGCGCACTGGTATCAGCCTTGCCCGGCCTGACGCTGGATTTTGGTTATCAGTACGACTCCAATAAGTTCCTGCTGAATAATTCATGGATAGAAAGCGGCTTGCGGATGTCGGCCAATCTTTTCCGTCTGGCGTCGATTCCCACCCTGAATCGTCAGCGCGAAGCGCAAGGCATGGTGGATGACACTCGACGCATGGCCCAGGCTATGGCAGTGCTTACCCAAGTGCGAATCGCCAACCTTCGGTATGGCTTGGCCAAGGAAGAGTATGACCAGGTGCTGGAGAGTGCCGGCGTGGATCAGCGCTTGGCGAATTACTCGCGCGCAGCTGCAACTTCACGAGTGGATTCCGAGCTCGAGGTCATTCGCACCGAAGCCCGCGCCTTGCTTTCTTCCTATCAACGCTACATTGCGTTCGCCAATGCCCAGGCGGCTTTCGGGCGCTTGTATAACTCGATTGGTTACGACGTTACACCGCCTGCAGTGGGCGCCAGCATTAAATCAATTTCAGAGACGATTCAGCAGTCGATGAACCGCTGGCACCAATCCACTTTCCAGCGTCCTGCCTCAAGCAGCTTGCCATTTCCAAAGGTGGCCGTGATTGTTGAAGGTGTTCAGCAAGCGGATCTCGCGCAAGCGGTGAAGCTCGGTGTTGAAAAGGCGTTGGCGCGCCAGGATATTGTGGTGAGTGACGAAGCCACGACACACCGTATCAGTGTTCGGATGGTCATTGACCAGTCGACTCCTGGAGCTCCGAAAGCCAGCTGGAACATCGCCATGTTGCGACCCAATGGCCAACGCGCCGGTTCAATGAGCTACACGAGTATGGTGCCAGGTCGCATTGCTGCCGATGTTGTGGACGTACTCACACAATCCGCGGTCGATGCTTATTCCGTGGCTGTTGTCGATTGGCTGGCGGAAGGCCATCGCAACATGGCCCAAACCGAACGCACCAGCGGGAATTGAAGGACAATAGCGAGCATCCAGGGTCGGCGGTAATCAACCGGATGCTTGCGGGGTTCGGGGAGTAAGCTTTCTCCACCCATTGCCGCCTCTGTATGCTTTCGGGCTGCAGAGGCGTTGTTTTCTTACGGCGAAGCTTTTGAGGTTTCCTCATTCCATGTTCTGTCTTTCCATATTTGTGCGTCGGCTACTAAGCTCATTGCTTGTGTGTCTGGGAACTTCAACCACGATAGCGCTAGCTCAGTCGGCAGCTCCTGCAGTGGCCACCCCTGCCACCGATTCGCCTATCCGTGTGCTGCTAGTACCCCAGCGCGAAATCACCGTGGTTGCGCAAACCGTCGGGCAAGTGCGCCAGCTTGGCGGTGAGCTGGGTAGCTCGATTAACCAAGGTGCTATCTTGGTTGCGTTTGAATGCGGCGAAAACGAAGCTCGCCTGCGCATGTCGGAAGCCGAGCTGGAGTCTGCGCGACAAAATCATGATGCGAAGCTGCGTTTGCAAAAGCTTGATGCGGCTGGTGAGGTCGAGGTCGCTCTTGCAATGTCCGCAGTGGAGAAGGCGAGGGCCCAAATCGAGCTCTCCAAAGTTCAGTTGCGCCAGTGCGTTGTGGCGGCTCCCTTTTCAGGCCGCATTGTGAAGCTGCATGTGAAGCCTTTTCAGGTGGTCAATATCGGGCAGCCCTTGCTTGAGGTGGTGTCGGCCGGGCCCTTGAAGGTCAAGCTCAATGCCCCGTCGCGCTGGCTCACCTGGCTGAAACCCGGGTCGCGTTTTGATGTGCTGATTGATGAGACCGGGCGCAGTTATCCAGCTGTTGTGTCTGCGATAAATGGGCGGGTGGATGCGGTGAGCCAATCCATCGAACTTGAAGGCCGAATCAGTGGCAACTTCAATGAATTGCTCGCTGGCATGAGCGGCAACGCACGTTTCAGCGCCAGATAATGAGCAATACCGTCGCACCTCAGGTTACGACGCAAACCGCAAATGCGCAGGCTCCTGCGCCGCCGATCATTCATGCTCAGGCCCTGCATAACTTCACCTTGCTTGAGGAACGCGCGCGCCAGGCCAAGTCGGTACCGGAGCTGATCTTTTCCCTGACTAACGAGACCTGGCAAGTGATGCCCTATCGCCAGGCGGTGATGTGGCAAATCATGGGCGGCAAGCCTCGCCTGCGAATGGTTTCCGGGCTAGCTCAATTGAGCGAAGACTCGCCCAATACCGTGTGGCTCAAGCAACTCGGTCGTGAGCTCGATAAACGTTTGGGGCAAGACCCGGAATATATTGAAGCCGATGATCTTCCGGAGGCCTTGCGGGCAGGCTGGCGTGAATGGATGCCTGAGTACATGCTGGCGCAACCGATTGTTGCGCCCAGTGGTGAGCGATTAGGTGTGATTGGTTTTGCGATGGATCAGGCTGCGCTTGAAGCTCAGCAGGTCTTGGCCGGGCGCCTGGTCGCTGCCTATGCCCACGCCTGGACAGCTTTGGAGCCGATGCGTAAACGCCAACAAGTGCGTTGGGGTCGCTGGTTGGCATGGGGAGTCTTTGCATTGGCCCTGGCGGCCATGTTCATTCCTGTGAGGTTGAGTGTTTTGGCACCCGCCGAAGTGATAGCCCTGGATGCAATGGCGGTGAGCTCGCCTATGGATGGGGTGGTGCGCCAATTTCATGTTCAGCCCAATCAAGTCGTCGAAAAAAGTCAGCTTCTCTTCACGCTTGAAGAAACGACCTTGCGCAATCGTCGGGAGGTTGCTATCAAGCAATTGCAGGTGGCGCGTGCCGATGCGATGGCTGCGCAGCAAAAATCCTTTGAGAGCGAAGCGAGCCGAGCCGAGCTGGCATCGCTAAACGGCAAGGTCGCTCAGCAGCAAGCCGAGGTTGCATATCTCGATGATCAGCTCAAGCGCCTTGAGGTGCGCTCTCCCGGCGCGGGCGTGGTGGTGTTTGGTGATATCAATGATTGGCAGGGCAAGCCAGTGGTGACAGGCGAGCGGGTCGCGCTGCTGGCTGATCCGAATGATGCGGGTGTTCTGGTGTGGTTGCCGGTGGCCGATGCCATTGCATTGGAAGCTGGTGCGCAGGCGCGGCTTTACCTGCATGTGGCGCCGCTTAAACCTTTGCCTGCCACGCTTTATCAAACCAGTTATCAGGTGAATCAATCGCCTGAAGGTGTCAGCGCTTATCGGTTGCGCGCCAGGTTTGATGAGCTATCGGAAGAGGAGAAAAAACTCGCACGTATTGGCCTGAAAGGCACAGCCAAGCTGTATGGTGAGTCTGCCCCGATGGGGTACTACCTGTTTCGGCGACCACTCGCTACCCTGCGCGAGCTCACCGGCTGGTAATCGCGATGTCTGCGACCCTGCCGACCATGCAACCCGCGATAATGCCTGCGATGATGCCAGGCATGGCACTGTTGCCAGCGCTTCGTGAAGACCTCAAGCTTTTTCCAGCCGCTGCGAATCGTGATGGGTCGCCTGCGTGGATGATCCAGGATCCCGTGACCAACCGATTCTTTCGGATAGGCTGGCTTGAGTTTGAATTGCTCTCGCGTTGGTCATTGCGTGCGCCACAGATTCTGTTGCAAACGGTTGCGCAAGAAACCCCGCTTCAGCCCACCACCGAAGATCTCAGTGCACTGGTGCAGTTCTTTCGCCAGCACCAACTGCTCAGGGCTAGTGATGCGCAAGCGGTCGACTTCCTGGGCCAGATCGCACAGCGCGCAAAAAGCTCAAGCTGGAAGTGGCTGCTGCATAACTATTTGTTTTTCCGCGTCCCCCTGGTGCGCCCCCAGGGATTTCTGAAAGCCATCACTCCCTGGGTCAGCTGGATCTATAGCCTGCCATTTTTTTTCGTCTCGCTCGCAGCTGCAGTAATCGGGTTGATGCTGGCGGCCCGCCAGTGGGATAGCTTTGTTCATACCTTTCAGGATTTTTTCAGCCCGGCGGGATTGCTGGGTTATGCGCTGGCGTTGATGTTCGCCAAGACCCTGCATGAGCTTGGCCATGCGATCACAGCCACCCGATACGGCGTGCGGGTAGCGCATATGGGCGTTGCCTTCCTGGTGATGTGGCCCATGCTTTACACCGACACAGGCGAGTCGTGGAAGCTGGATGATCGGCGCCAGCGATTTCGTATTGCCGCCGCTGGCATGGCGGCGGAGTTTGCATTGGCGGGGTTTGCCACCCTGGGCTGGAGCCTGGCCGATGAAGGCGCATTAAAGAGCGCGCTATTCTTTCTTGCCACGACCAGCTGGGTGCTCACGCTTGGCATCAATGCCAGCCCCTTCATGCGCTTTGATGGCTACTTCCTGCTCTCCGATACCCTGGATCTACCGAACCTGCATCAGCGCAGCGGCGAGCTTGCGCGCTCGCAATTGCGCCGCGCCCTGTTCGGCTGGCATGAGGCGGATAAAGAAGCCTTTGAACCCGCGCTCAGGCGAGGGCTGATCGCATTTGCGTATATCACCTGGCTCTACCGATTGGTGGTGTTCTTGGGCATTGCGGTGGCGGTGTATCTGTTCTTTTTCAAGCTGCTCGGCATTTTCCTGTTTGTGGTCGAGATCGTGTGGTTCATTGGCAGACCTGTATGGATGGAGGTGCGCCAGTGGGGGCCGAGGTGGCGGGAAACGAGGCTTGTTAATGCTCTCGGTATGCTGCTCGTGCTTGGCGCGGGGTTGCTCGCGCTGGTGTGGCCATGGCAGCGCGATGTTGTAGGCGAGGCCTGGCTGCATGCAGAGCAACAGCAACTTATCTATAGCCCGTTTCCTGCACGCATCGCCGAGCTTGCGCCTGCGGGAGAAGTCGCTGCAGGAGCCTCGCTTGTGGTGCTTGATTCACCTGACACACGCAGCAAAGCCGCGGTGTCTGGCATAGCTGCGCAAGCGCTGGCATTGCAGCTCGATCAAACAGTGGGGCGCACTGATGGTGCTGAGCGTCGCGCATTGCTGGCAGAGCAACTCGGCCAGCAACTTGCCGAGTCTGCCGCTCAAGCCGCCGAGCTCAAGCGCTTGCGACTTACCGCTCCGTTTGCCGGGCGCTTTATCGATATTGAGGCGGATATCAAGCCCGGAGTGTGGATTACCGCCAACCAGCCCATCGGCATGCTGGTCGATCCTAAAGGCTGGGTAGTGGATGCCCTGGTGGAGCAAAATGCACTGGCCCGCATTCGGGTTGGCGATCGCGCGCAGTTTTACTTGCGCAACCAACCTGGCAAGAGCGTGTCGACCCAGGTGCAGGCAATCGATTCGGCGCGAGCGCAGGTGCTGCCGCATCCGATGCTCGCCGTGGATCATGGAGGCAGAGTGCCTGTGACCAAGCAGGCCAACGGGGCTTTGGTGCCGCGTGATGCCTTGTATCGGGTCCGTCTGCATGTTGATGAGCCAGACACCAAAGGCGAGCGCATGATGCTGGGTAGTGTGCGTATCGAAGGCGAGCGCCGCAGCCTTGCACAAGACCTCTGGACTTCGGTCGCAGCTGTGCTGGTAAGGGAAAGCGGATTCTAAAAGCAGGTTATGAAAGCGGAGGGTTAGCCCGCTTTTCGATCCAGCTAAATGTCCCGCTTACTTGCGGGTACGCGGCACCCACCAATTTGGAGCTGCAGACTTATAGCGGCCGCTCTCATGAAGCTGATTCGCAAGTTTCAACGTTGCCAACCCGGGGGCTGATTCGATCAGCCAGGTATCACGTTGCGCGCCCAGCATGCGCACCGGATTCAGACCAAGATCAGTCAGCATCTTGCGAGCCTCAGCTTCGGCCATAGCTTGTTGCAGCACTAAAATTACACCACCAGGCAAAGCCCGCTGGCGGGCGCCTTCGCCCGCTGCATCCTTGAATACCGGCGAGGTTTGACCAGCAGATTTTTCGATCAGTCCGGCTGCCTTGAGCACGGATTTACCCTCACGTGCGGCTGCAAAATCAGCGACTTGCGATCCATCAACAAATAGTGCGCGACGCACGCCACCGTCATACCAGTAGTACTCGGTCGGAGCCTGCGCTTGCACTGGATTCAAGCAAGTGAGGCCCAACCAAGCGCCTACCAAAAGAGTGTGTGCTGTGAACTTGATGGTCATGGCATTAGCGTCCAAAAATTCGAATCGACCAGTTAGTCCAGGTCCCGATATCAGCTGGCTGGGCATCGTTGACCCGCAGAGTCCAATTTCCAGCTGCAGGTTCGTCGAGATGGCGCACCGATCCAAATGTCCAGTTGGTGTAGTCGCCGCAGGGTACTGTCACGTTCGCGAAAACACCAGTTGGCTGTAACACCCTATCTCCGCAAATTCGATTATTGACGAGCTGGCTCACTGTATTGGTCGGCGACGTCAGGCTGATCCGCAAGTCTCCAGAATAACCATGGGTTGCAGAGAAGGTCACTTCGACAAACTCGATGCGGGTAATCGGGCAGCTGGCACCACTTATGTTGACCGTATCTTGTACCACGGGACCTGCCACTGTAGCGCTTGCCGCTTCAGGAATGGCAAGGTTCGGTGTGCGTGAGAACGGACCGCAGCTTTGCAAGGAAGTTGAGCCACCCACCGAGCTCCAAGTTGCAGCTGAAGCAACAGCGGCCTGTGCATTGGCTACTCCGAATCCATACTTGGGGTTGTGCCATAACCCAGATGTATTGTTCCAACCCGGATCGGTAGCGTCATTGCGCCTCGCAGTACGCGCGAGGATCAACCGAACATCACGCCAAGTGAGATTGGGATTTGCACTCAGCATCAAGGACACCACCCCCGATACCATGGGTGCGCTTGCTGACGTCCCGCTGAAGTCATTGCGATATTGATTTTGCAAACCGGTGGTTGTAATTCCGCCCAAAAGGGCGCGTGTTGAGGTCAAGTTTGAGGTGGGTCCGCACACAAGCACATTTGCACCGGATTCTCCATAAACAGGTTGCTTGCCCTGATGATCCACCGCACATACCGAAATCACTCCGCGCTTATTGACATAGCCATCCAGGTTCGAGTCATCATCGATACACGCACCACTGGGGTTGGTGGCGTAACACAGCCCGTTACCCGCCGGGAATACAAAAATCGAACCGCGTCCGGCGCGTCCAGAAGTGATACCGCTATTAATTGCGTTTTCAAAAGAAGCCTCAGCCGGATGCAGCTTGCCATCATCAGGCGAGCCCCAGCTATTGTGAAAAATCCCCACCGATGCATTGCGCCGGGTAAGCGCATCTGCAATATCAGTATCAAAGTTCGTCGCCAAAGCGTTATAGCCAATCAATGAAGTGCGAGGAGCTACGCCAGCCCCGCCAATCTGATTGCCATCTCGCGCCGCGATGATGCCCGCCACTGCTGTGCCATGATCATCATCACTGTTACACGGAAGCGGATACACGCTGCCCAAGCTGGCAGGGCGATAGTCATAGCTTTCACCCGCAACCACGTTGGGCGCCAAATCAGCATGAAGCACTTCAATTGCGTCGTCTACCACGGCGACTTTCGTTCCTGCTCCGCGTGTTGTGGTCCAGGCCGCTGCCACGCGCAAGTCTTCGCCCGCAGTGCCGCCCGATTGGCCAGTATTGGTAAGGTGCCATTGATTCGCGAGCAAGGGGTCATTACCCGTTAAGGCAGCCGCGCCGGTTAAGCTGTAGCTAAAGGCGCATCCGGTATTGGCGAGCCCACTTTGTTTAACTGTTGCGCCGCCTGAACTGCTGCTGCTCGACGACCCACCGCCGCCGCACCCTGCCAGGATGACCAGAGCAAGCGTCGCCGGGGCGACCCAAGCCTTTCGAAATACTGCTGCATGGGCCGTTGAGAACAGGACCGCTTGGGCTAGCTTAGGTGTGATGGTCATGAGATAAACAGGCAGTCCTTGATCAGAGATCTATCGGCAAGACCCCGAGATTATCGAGGCATCAGGCTTATACGCGCAGGCCGTTTATCGGATGCAGGCCTGTAATCATCCCTTGTTTACCCTGGATTCGGCGTTTTGGGCCGGGTTTTCCGCAATGGTGCAGTGCCGCAAAACTGGTATAACTCCCGAAGTTCGTTTCGCGTTGACCCGCCGCCCTCGCGACTGTGCATTGCTGTTTCAAGTGAGAAATCCATGCCCAAAATCCACTCGCTCTTGGTTGCCAATCGATCCGAAATCGCTATCCGCGTGATGCGGGCGGCCGCCGAGCTCGGTATCCGAACAGTAGCCATCTACTCCCATGAGGATCGGTTTGCCTTACATCGTTTCAAGGCTGATGAGAGTTATTTGGTCGGGGAGGGCAAGAAACCCTTGCAAGCTTATTTGGATATTGCCGACATCATCCGGATCGCGCGCGAAGCAAAGGTTGACGCGATCCATCCAGGCTATGGGTTCTTGTCGGAGAACCCGGAGTTCGCCCAGGCATGTGCGGATGCAGGTATACGATTCATTGGCCCCAAGCCCAAGGTCATGACCACCCTGGGCAACAAAGTTGCCGCGCGTAATGCGGCAGTAGCCGCTGGTGTGGCCGTGATGCCTGCCACCGATCCCTTACCCAAACTTGAAGACGCAGATCAGGAGATCGCAGCGGCCCAACACGCTGCCAGCAAAATCGGTTATCCGGTAATGCTCAAAGCCAGTTGGGGTGGCGGCGGCCGCGGCATGCGGGTCATCGAATCGGACGCTGACCTGGCATCGCAATTGCCGGTGGCTCGACGTGAAGCGGGTGCGGCCTTTGGGAATGATGAGGTCTATCTCGAAAAGCTGGTGCGCCGGGCTCGCCATGTCGAGGTGCAGATCATGGGCGACACCCACGGCAATCTTGTGCATCTGTTTGAGCGGGATTGCTCGGTGCAGCGGCGCAACCAGAAAGTGGTGGAGCGCGCGCCAGCACCTTATCTTGATGATCGGCAGCGCCTAGCGTTGTGCGAATCTGCCTTGAAGCTCGGGCGTGCGGTGAACTACACCCATGCGGGCACCGTCGAGTTTTTGATGGATGCGGATACCTCACAGTTTTACTTCATTGAGGTGAACCCGCGTGTGCAGGTTGAGCATACCGTCACCGAGGAAGTGACTGGTATTGATATCGTGAAGTCGCAGATCCGCATCACCGAAGGCGCTCGCATTGGGGATGCAGATTGCCCAGTGCCGGTGCAAGCGGACATTCGACTCAATGGCCATGCGCTGCAATGCCGTGTGACTACCGAAGACCCAGAAAACAATTTCACGCCGGATTATGGCCGCCTTGCCGCCTATCGGAGTGCGGCGGGCTTTGGCTTGCGTCTGGATGGCGGCACAGCATATGCCGGAGCCGTGATCACGCCTTATTACGACTCTTTGTTGGTCAAGGTCACCGCATGGGCCCCGTCTGCGCCCGAGGCAATTAAACGTATGGATCGGGCGCTGCGCGAGTTTCGGATTCGGGGAGTGGCGACCAATCTGCAGTTTGTAGAAAACGTCATCAACCACGCCGATTTTGCCGCAGGTACGGTGACAACCCGCTTCATTGATACCACTCCCGCGCTATTCAAATTTGGTCAGCGGCGTGACCGCGCCACGAAGATGTTGCGGTACTTGGGTGAGGTAAGTGTCAATGGTCAACCTGACATCAAGGGGCGGGTTCTGCCTGATCTGACCCATCTGAGCATTCGCAAGCCCAAGTTTGATCGTAGTGTTGCGCCACCGCCAGGTAGCCGGGATCGATTGGCCGAGCTGGGTGCCAAGGGATTTGCGCAATGGATGGTCGATCATCCTGCGCTCCTGCTCACAGACACCACAATGCGCGATGCGCATCAATCCCTGCTTGCCACCCGCATGCGTACCCATGATCTGGTTGCCATTGCACCGGCGTATGCGCGCTTGTTGCCGGGCCTGTTTTCGCTGGAATGCTGGGGCGGGGCGACCTTCGATGTGGCCTTGCGGTTTTTGAAAGAAGACCCTTGGGCGCGACTGGCGCAGCTACGCGCCGAGGTGCCCAACACCTTGTTGCAGATGCTGCTGCGTGCCTCCAATGCGGTGGGCTATACCAACTATCCAGACAATGTGGTGCGCCACTTTATCCAGCAAGCCGCGCGCGGCGATGGTGCGGGGCCCGCTAGCCTTGGTGGGCGCAACGGCGTCGATCTGTTTCGCGTGTTTGATTCCCTGAACTGGGTGCGCAATATGCGCGTGGCGATTGATGCGGTGATTGAGACCGGCGCCTTGTGTGAGGGCACTGTTTGTTATTCAGCAGATCTTTTTGATGCCAAGCGTAAGTACAACCTGCAGTACTACATCGGCATTGCCCGAGAGCTTCAAGCCGCTGGTGTGCATATTCTCGGAATCAAGGATATGGCCGGGGTGTGTCGCCCTCAGGCGGCTTCTGAACTAGTGCGCGTGCTCAAGGCTGAAACTGGCTTGCCGATTCACTTTCACACCCATGACACCAGCGGCGCGGGTGTGGCTTCGATACTTGCGGCGGTGGGTGCCGGCGCGGATGCTGTTGATGGTGCGCTGGATGCGATGAGTGGGCTCACCTCGCAGCCCAATCTCGGCGCGATCGTCGCGGCACTGGAAGGCTCCGCGAAGATGCCGGAGGTGTCTCGCGAGCATATGCTTGAGCTCTCGACCTATTGGGAAGGTGTGCGTCGTGTCTACGCACCGTTTGAAGCTGATATCCGCTCGGGCACGAGTGATGTCTATAACCATGAAATGCCCGGTGGCCAGTACACCAACCTGCGCGAGCAAGCGCGCGCCACCGGCCTTGAGCATCGCTGGCCCGAGGTCTCGCAATGTTATGCGCAGGTCAACTTGTTGTTTGGCGATATTGTCAAAGTGACACCGACTTCCAAGGTGGTTGGCGATATGGCGCTCTTCATGGTGGCCAATGATTTGAGTGTTGATGATGTGATGGATGATTCGCGCGACATCAGTTTTCCGGAATCCGTGGTGTCGCTCTTCAAGGGCGAGCTTGGCTTTCCTCCGGATGGATTTCCGATGGCCGTTTCGCGGCGCATTTTGAGATGCGATACTCCCGCGCCTTTGATGCCTGAGCCGCCACAACCCTACCGGCCCGGTGATCGTTTGGCCGAGGTTGATTTTGCAGCCGCACGTGTTGCCGCAGAAAAGGCAGCTGGCAAGGCTGTGGATGAACGCCAACTCGCGAGCTATTTGATGTACCCGAAGGTATTCAAGGAGTATTGCGATCATCAGCGCGTGTTTGGTGATGTGAGTGTGCTGCCTTCCAAAGCATTTTTTTACGGTATGGCCGAGCGTGATGAAATCAGTGTGGATATCGATGCAGGAAAAGCTCTTGTGATCCGGATGCTGGGCACCGCCGCAGCTGAAGAAGAAGGGTTGGTCAAGGTATTCTTTGAGCTCAACGGGCAGCCGCGCACCTTGCGTATTGAGAAGGCGGGCGCGGCTCGTTCCGCCCACACCCGGACCCAAGCCGACCCCGCTAATCCTGCGCATGTGGCGGCTCCGATGCCCGGTATGATTGTGACGGTGGCGGTTAAACCGGGCCAGGTGGTGAAGGCTGGTGACCCCCTGATTTCCCTGGAGGCGATGAAGATGGAAAGCCAGATCAGATGCGAGCGTGATGCCACGATCAAGGCAGTGCATGTCCGTAGCGGCGATACGGTGGCAGCGCGTGACCTGCTGGTGGAGTTCCAGCTTGCCTGAAGCGATGAATTCGCGTCGTGATGCGTTGATCGCCCTTGCTGCGATAAGCGGCCTTGTGGGTTGCTCAGCCACCGAAGTAATCAATACCACTACCCCAGGCTTGGGCGTGAAGGTCAAGCTGGGCTTGCCCTATGGTACGAATCCCCGCCAACGGGTCGATGTGTATTGGCCTGATAAAGCGCCTGCGAATCCGCGTGCGATTGTGTTCTTTTATGGTGGTTCCTGGAACACCGGATCGCGCGCTGACTACGCCTTTGTGGGCAAAGCCCTGGCAAGTCGGGGTATCACGACAGTGGTGGCCGACTATCGATTGAACCCTGAAGTGCAATACCCCGAGTTCCTCAAGGATTGTGCGGCCGCTGTGGCATGGAGCTTTCTCAATCTTGATGAGATCGCAAGCCGCAAGCACCAGGGGGTGTATGTGATGGGGCATAGCGCTGGTGCTTACAACGCGGCGATGATTGCGCTCGATCCTCGCTGGCTGGCAGCCTATGACTTGCGGCCTCGGCAATTGGCAGGCTGGATCGGGTTGTCCGGGCCCTATGATTTTTTACCGATTGGCGTGCCCGAAGTTCAGCAGGCTTTTAATCACCCTAACGTACCCGCCTCCAGCCAGCCAATCAACTATGCCGGGCAACCTGCGATCCGCAGCTTCATTGCCACTGGGGCCAACGATACTTTGGTCAATCCCAAACGCAACTCTGAAGCCTTGGCCTCCCGGCTGCGCGCTGCAAACACCGAGGTTACGTTCAAGCGTTATGAGAACGTGAGCCACATGACAATTATTGGCGCATTGAGCTTGCCTTTGCGTCTGCTTGATCCGGTACTTGAAGACATAGTGATATTCATTCGATGATTAGTTTTTCCAGGCGGCGTTTGGGCCGCTCGTTGTTGTCCTTCAGTGCACTCGCACCACTTTTCACCCGCCCTGGCTTCTCACAAGACGCTCCCCGCATTCAGTTGGCGGTAGTGGAAGGCCTGTCGGGCGCATTTGCCAATGCAGGCGCCTCAGTGTTGCGTAATATCCAGTTCGCCGCCGATCTAATCAATGCACGGGGTGGCGTGAAGATAGGCGATCGCCGACACCTGCTTGAAGTGTTGAGCTTCGACAGCAAAGGGCAGCTTGATGAAGCGTTGCTCAGTTTGAAGCTGGTCACAGATCGGCGTATTACCTTTGTTCTCCAAGGCAATAGCAGCGCGATTGCAGCGGGCATTATTGATGCGGTGAATCGGCACAATGAGCGTGAGCCGGGCAATCGGGTGGTGTTCCTTAACTACTCGGCGGTTGACCCGATCCTCACCCAGGAGCGTTGCAGCTTTTGGCATTTCCGCTTCGATGCGCATGCCGAGATGCGTATGGCAGCACTCGTTGAAGCCATGGCAAGCAATCGCGCGATTCGCAAGGTGTATTTGCTCAATCAGGACTATAGCTTTGGTCAGCAAGTCGCCAGGCTGGCCAGGCAGATGATCACTGCGCGGCGCCCAGATATTGAGATTGTGGGTGATGAATTGCATCCCCTGGGACGCATCAAGGACTTCGCGCCCTACGCTTCAAAGATCAAGGCGGCGGGTGCCGATACCGTGGTGACTGGCAACTGGGGCAATGACCTGGCGCTGATGGTGCGTGCCGCGCGGGATGTAGGCCTTGAGGCTCAGTACTACACCTTTTACGGCAACAGTCTGGGCTCGCCCACCGCGATTGGTGAGTCCGGGGTGGGCCGTGTGCGTGCGGTCGCGGAATGGCATCCCAATCAGGGGCTTGAAGCGAGCGAACCCATCTATGCGGCGTTTCGTCAGCGCTTGCGCGATCCCCGGGATGACTACTTCAATATCCGCCATGTGGTGATGCTCGAGATGCTTGCGCAATCGATAGAAGCGGCTGGGTCGACCGAGGCTTTTGCGGTAGCCCGTGCGATGGAAGGCCGAAGCTTGCGCACTCCGTATGCCGTCACGATGCGTGCTTCTGATCACCAGCTCATCACCCCTCAGGTCGTGATGCTCATGCAGCGCGCTGGCGGCGAAGTAGTGTTTGATGTGGAGGGCTCGGGGTTTGGATTTCGCACCGAGCGGCTGGTCGATGCAGCATCCATCAGCCCACAGGTGCGATGCGCGATGCTACGGCCAGTCAAGTAAACGAAGTCCCGGACCAGGGGCAGGGCAGTAGTACACTGTCCGCATGAATCTGCGGTTTGTCGAGGCGTTTTACTGGGTGGCCACGCTGCGCTCGATCAGCCGGGCTGCCGAAAAGCTCTACCTCACTCAGTCAGCAATGTCCGCTCGCATCGCCGCTCTGGAGGATGAGCTCGGTGTCTTGTTGCTGGATCGGCGCGACCGCTCGTTTCGCTTGACGACCGCCGGAAGCCGCTTTCTAAAGCACTCCCAGAAGTTGCTTGAGTTGCAGCGAGAAGCCAAAGCCGAGCTTGGCTCTGAGCCTGCAGCTGCAACGCGTTTGCGCATCGGTGCGATCGAATCGGTACTTCACTCCTGGTTGATCCCGTGGCTGGAAACATTACAAAGCTCAGGCAGCCGACTTGAGCTTGAGCTTACGGTGGAAACAACGCCAGTGCTTCTGGATCAGATGCGCCGCGGTGCGCTGGATGTCGTGTTTGCTACCTTGCCGATTGAGGCAGACTCGATTCGCTCTCGTAGCTTGCCAGCCATGCCTATGCAGTTTGTTGGTCATGCGAAGAATCACACCAAACGAAGCTATAGCCTGGCCGAGATTGCCGCGTTTGACCTGATGACTTTTCAGCGCGGCTCGCAACCCTATGCGATGCTGCTGGAGGTGCTGGCCAAGCAGCAGGCTCAGCCGCGCAAAGTGCATGCAGTGTCATCGATCTCTGCGATGGCCCAGCTCGTCACCAGCGGATTCGGCATCGCGGCGCTACCCGAAGCGGCCGTACGAAGGCTGAGTCTTTCGCAGCCTTTGCGGATCTTGAAATGTAATGTGGCTTTGGCTGATTTGCCGATCTATGCCAGTTATCGGCATGACCCTTCTGCAGGAGATATCGAACAAATCGTTCGCGCGGCCTCGGAATATGCGCAGAGTCTTTCAGGGTCAAAGCCGGTTGCACGAAAATCCATAGCATCGAAAAAATCGATGAGATAAGCAAAAAATTTTGCGTTAGGCAGGCGTTGTGGCATCGCGCACACTGCCGCCATGCCAAACCTAAATTCATCTTCAGCTTACGAACTGCGCCAGGCAATTCGTTCCGGAAAGTTTTCCGGGCACACCAGTGGTGCGGGTGCCTTTGTTCAAGGCAATCTGGTGATTTTGCCCAAGGCCTGGGCCGATGACTTCTTGCTGTATTGCCAGCGCAATCCCAAGCCTTGCCCCTTGCTCGCGGTGGGCGATCCCGGTCGGCCTGTGATCGAATCCCTCGGGCGCGATGTGGATGTGCGCACTGACTTGCCTGGATACCGGGTATGGCGCGATGGGGTACTGGTTGATGAAGTGGCCGAGGTGGCGTCCCTATGGCGTGCAGATTTGGTGAGCTTTGTAATTGGCTGCTCATTTTCCTTCGAGCAAGCGCTGATGGATGCGGGCATTGAGCTGCGCCATGTTTCGCAAAAGCGCAATGTGGCCATGTATCGCTCCAGCCTCGCGACGACTCCTGCCGGACGGTTCTCGGGGCCGACAGTTGTCTCGATGCGGCCCTTGCGCGCTGCAGACGCGATTCGCGCAGTGCAAATCACTTCACGTTATGTTGAAAATCATGGTGCGCCTGTACACATTGGCGACCCCGGCCTGATTGGAATCCAGGACCTGCAGCGCCCCCACTACGGCGATGCTGTTGAAGTGCGCAGTGATGAGCTTCCCGTGTTCTGGGCCTGTGGGGTTACTCCCCAGGCAGCGTTGGCCCATGCCAAGCCCGAGTTCTGTATCACCCATCGCCCGGGCGCGATGTTGGTGACTGATCGTTTGAATCATCAGATGGCGAGTTTTTAGTTTTTTTAAGGAATCAATTCATGAACATGCGTCGACGTTTTAACCTGACCGCCCTGAGTGTGGGCTTTGCAGTGGCCTATGGCCTGGGAGCCGCACCTGCAGCTGCGCAGACCAAATGGGATCTGCCCTCTGGCTATGGCGCCAACACCTTTCAGGTCCAGAACCTGCAGGCATTTGCCGAAGGGGTAGAACGTGCTACCGGCGGCAAGTTGCGTATTCAGGTCCATCCAGGAGCATCGCTGTTCAAGGCCAATGAAATCAAGCGTGCGGTGCAATCCGGGCAAACCCAGATCGGCGAATTTATTGTGTCGGGCGCAGCGAATGAAGCACCGGTGTATGGCTTGGATTCAATTCCGTTTCTTGCCACCAGCTATGCCGATGCCAGGCGCCTGGATCAAGTGTCGCGCCCTTTGCTGGTGAAGACTCTTGCCGCGCAAGGGATGCGCTTGCTTTACACCGTGCCGTGGCCCCCTCAAGGGCTTTATACCATCAAGCCGGTGGGTTCGATGAATGACCTCAAGGGCACCAAGATGCGGGCCTACAACCCGGCCACTGCATTCATCGCAACATCGGTTGGCGCGCAGCCGGTTACGATTCAACTCGCGGAATTGCCTGCTGCCTTGGCGACCGGTGGCGTAGACAACTTCCTTACCTCAAGCGCTAGCGGAGTGGATAGCAAGCTTTACGAGCATGTGAAGTTTTTCTATGACGTGAATGCATGGCTGCCCCGCAATGCAGTGGTAGTCAGCCAGCGGGTGTTTGACGGTCTGGACAAGGCTACCCAGGACGCTGTGCTGGCCCAGGCGAGCGCTGCAGAGCAACGCGGCTGGAAGCTGAGCGAGGAAAAGGATAATGAATTCATGCGCGAGCTTGCCGCCAGGGGCATGAAGATTGACACCTCCAGCGAAGGGCTCAAGCGCGAACTAAAAACCATCGGCGATCGTATGACGGCCGATTGGCTCAAGGCTGCTGGCGATGAAGGTAAAGCAGTGATCGACGCCTTCAACCGGAAGTAAGCCAATCATGCGCCAAGCCTTGGATCGCCTCTATTTCGCCGCTGCGATCCTTGGTGCGGCATGCATCGCGGCAATTGCGGTATTGATGATCGTGCAGTCTTTGGGAAGGCAGTTTGGCATTACGACTGGGGCCATCAACGACATCGTTGCGTGGCTATGTGCGGCTGCGGCGTTCCTGACCATGGCCCACGCCTTCAGGCATGGAGACTTTGTGCGGGTGAGTCTGGTGCTAGAAAAGCTGTCTGAAAAAATGCGCCATCGTGTCGAATTGGCTTGCCTAAGCATCGCAGCGGTTGCAGTAGCTTATCTGGCCTATTGGGCCTGTCGTTTCACTTACGAGAGCATGAAGTTCAATGAGCTCGCTCAGGGTCTGTTACCAATTCCGATCTGGTGGCCGCAGTCGGTGTTCGCTGTCGGCGCGGTGCTGTTGTTGATCGCGATTCTGGATGAGTGGCTTCTGGTGCTGCGCGGGCATTTGCCCACCTTTGAGCGTCTCACCCGCGAGCGGCATTCGCGGGGCGATTTCTCCTCCGATATCTGATCCCTTCCTTTTTAAAGGTCTCAAATCATGGATGCGTTGGGTATCGGGCTATTCCTGCTCGTGGTGATGTTGTTTTTTCTTGCTGGCGGTGTGTGGATTGCGATGACTCTCGCGATCTGCGGTTGGATTGGGCAGGCGTTTTTTACCACCACTTCGCCCGGGCTGAATCTCTTTTCTGCCTTTTGGGAGAGTAATGCGAGTTGGGAACTTGCCGCCCTTCCGCTTTTCATCTGGATGGGGGAGATCTTGTTTCGCACCAAGTTGAGCGAAGAGATGTTCAGTGGGCTGGCGCCCTGGCTTGGACGCGTGCCTGGCCGACTCTTTCACACCACGATTCTTGGATGCGGAATTTTTGGCTCGGTATCGGGCTCTTCGGCAGCCACCTGTGCAACGATAGCCAAGGTGTCATTGCCGGAGCTGGGTAAGCGAGGCTACGACGAAAACATTGCGCTGGGGTCATTGGCCACTGCTGGAACCTTGGGCATTCTGATTCCGCCTTCCATCACGATGGTGGTCTATGCCATGGCAGCAGACGCCTCCATTATTCGGATCTTCCTGGCTGGCTTTTTGCCTGGGCTCTTGTTGATGGGGCTCTTTTCTGCCTATATCGCATGGTGGGCCTTACGCAACCCCGGGAAAATGCCGCCTGCCGAACCCGCCATGAGTTTTTCGGACAAGTTGCGAAGTTCGAAGAACCTGCTGCCATGTGCGCTGCTGATCGTATTCATTTGCTGGTCTCTGGTGGCAGGCTGGGCAACAGCTACTGAATGCGCAGCCTATGGCGTGTTCGGCTCTCTGGTGCTGGCCGCCTGGAGCCGCTCACTGAACTGGACCAACTTCAGTGCTGCTCTCATGGGGGCGGCTCGCACCAGCTGCATGATCATGTTCATCCTGGCAGGAGCGGCGTTCCTTACCAAAACCATGGCTTTCACCGGCATTCCCCGCGAATTGGCGCAATGGGTCAGTGCCATGAACCTGTCGCCCTATGCATTGATTGCTTGTCTGGTGGTGGTGTACTTGATTCTGGGGACGGCACTGGATGGCATCAGCATGATTGTGCTCACTGCAGCGGTGGTGCTACCCATGATCCAGAAGGCAGGATTTGATCTGGTATGGTTTGGCATCTTTGTGATTCTTTTGGTGGAGATTGCCGAGGTCACCCCGCCGGTGGGCTTCAATTTGTTCGTTCTGCAAAACATGACGGGCAAAGACAGCAATCGCATAGCCCGCGCGGCCATTCCGTTTTTTATGTGCCTGGTGCTTTGCATTGCCCTGATCACCCTGTTTCCAGGCATCGTGACCAGCGTGCCGGATTGGGTGATGGGCCCGGCCAAGTGAATTCGGTGAGGACAATGGTAAAGAGGATTCAATCGCAATGAGCACTCAAGACAAGCGTTGGCAGTTCTGGATTGACCGGGGCGGCACGTTTACCGATATCGTTGGCAAGCGGCCTGACGGGTCGCTGGTAACGCACAAACTGCTTAGCGAGAATCCTGAGCAGTATCGTGATGCAGCAGTTGCAGGTATCCGGGCGCTACTCGGTCTGGGCAAGCATGATCCGATTACTTCAGATCGCGTATTGCGGGTGAAGATGGGAACAACCGTAGCGACCAATGCTTTGTTGGAGCGAAAAGGCGAGCCCACCTTATTGGTCACTACTCGTGGCTTTCGCGACGCACTGCGTATTGCCTATCAGAACCGCCCTCGTTTGTTTGATCGGCATATTGTTTTGCCTGAGCTGCTGTATTCCCGGGTGATTGAAGTTAATGAGCGCCTTGCTGCTGATGGCAGCCTTGTGCAAGGCATGGATACTCACGCCCTGGAGCCCCTGCTGCGTGAAGCGTATACAGCTGGACTACGCAGTGTGGCGGTTGTGTTCATGCATGCCTACCGTAACCCTGTCCACGAGTTGGCAGCAGAAGATCTATGCAAACGCATGGGTTTTACCCAGATCTCGGTTTCGCATAAGGTTAGCCCGCTGATCAAGTTCGTCAGCCGTGGAGATACCACGGTAGTGGACGCTTACCTCTCGCCGATCTTGCGTCGTTATGTGGATCAGGTAGCTGCTGAAATGCCCGGCGTTGAATTGCTCTTTATGCAAAGTTCCGGTGGGCTAACGCTTGCTGAGCGCTTTCAAGGCAAGGACGCTATCCTGTCCGGCCCGGCGGGCGGTATTGTCGGGATGGCCCGCACTGCCCAGCTAGCGGGCCAGGATAGGGTCATCGGGTTTGACATGGGCGGAACCTCCACTGATGTTTCGCACTTCGCTGGCGAGTTTGAACGCGAGTTCGAAACCTTGGTGGCCGGGGTGCGTATGCGTGCACCGATGATGAGTATTCATACAGTAGCCGCAGGCGGTGGTTCGATTCTGGGATTTGATGGCGCGCGCTTGCGCGTTGGGCCGCAAAGCGCTGGAGCCAATCCCGGGCCGGCCGCCTATCGGCGCGGTGGGCCGTTGGCGGTGACTGATGCCAACGTATTGCTTGGCAAAATCGTACCCGAGTATTTTCCGAAGGTGTTTGGTCCCCAGGCCGATCAGCCACTGGATCGGCAGGTCGTGCAACAGCAGTTTGATGCACTTGCATTAAAATCTGGGCGTACCCCTGTTGAGCTTGCCGAAGGCTTCATCGAGATCGCAGTTCAGCAGATGGCCAATGCGATCAAGAAGATTTCTGTAGCCCGCGGTTATGACGTGACCCGATACACCTTGCAGTGTTTTGGTGGTGCAGGCGGGCAGCACGCCTGCCTGGTGGCTGATGCTTTGGGCATGACCAAAGTGTTGGTGCATCCGCTGGCCGGGGTGTTGAGCGCTTACGGGATGGGCTTGGCCGATCGGAATCTGATCCGCGAGCAATCGGTTGAGCAGCCTCTGAATGAGCAGCAATGGCCGCAGGTTGAGCAAGCGATGCAGGCACTGCAAGCGCGAGTCAGCCTGGAGTTCGACGATGGACAAGCACATTTCAACGCCCGAGCGCATGTTCGCTATGCCGGGACGGATAGTGCATTGATTGTGCCCTGGGGGTCATTACAACAAGTCCGCGAAGGGTTTGAACAAGCCTATCGCCAGCGCTATGCCTTCTTGATGAGTGAGCGAGCACTTCTCGTTGAAGCGTTGTCAGTTGAGGCTATCTCTCGCGGTGATCCTGTCGAGGAGGCGGTTCATGCACTTGCATCAAGTCCACAGCCCTCAGTAACTACGGTGGTGCCAATGGTGAGCGAGGGCCGCTGGTGTGATGCATCGTTGATTCAACGTGAGAGCTTTATGCCCGGTCAGCATGTTGATGGGCCAGCCATCGTTGCCGAAAAAAATGCGACTACAGTAGTTGAAGCGGGTTGGCGGGCCGAGGTGACGCAGCACGATCATATTGTCCTGAGTCGGATTCGGCCACGGACCCAGCGGTTTGCGGTAGGCACCCAGGTCGACCCGGTTTTGTTGGAGGTGTTCAATAACCTGTTCATGAATATCGCCGAGCAAATGGGGCTGCAGCTTCAGAACACGGCTTATTCCGTGAACATCAAGGAGCGGCTGGATTTCAGTTGTGCCTTGTTTGACGCTCAGGGCAATCTGATTGCCAACGCGCCCCACATGCCTGTGCATCTTGGATCCATGGGCGAGAGCATCAAAACCGTGATTCGCGAAAACGCGGGCAAGATGCAACCGGGCGATGTGTTTGTGCTCAATGACCCCTATAGCGGCGGCACTCATCTGCCTGACGTCACTGTGATCACCCCGGTCTTTATTGATGCAGATGCATCGACCATGAACGAGTCTAGAGTTCCTCGATCCAGGGCGCCGCTTTTCTACGTAGGCTCGCGCGGGCACCATGCTGATATCGGAGGATCTACTCCTGGTTCGATGCCGCCTTTTTCCACACGGATTGAAGAAGAGGGCGTGCGGATTGATAATTTCCAGCTGATCAGGCACGGGCAGTTGCGCGAGGCCGATATGGTGGCCCTGCTCCAGAGCGGCGAATATCCCAGCCGCAACCCGCATCAAAACATGGCTGATCTCAAGGCTCAGGTAGCCGCCAATGAAAAAGGTGTGCAGGAGCTCGGGCAGATGGTCCGCCAGTTTGGGCTTGAGGTCGTCAAAGCCTATATGCAGCATGTGCAGGACAACGCGGAGGAGTCGGTGCGCCGCGTGATCACCCGCCTGCATGATGGTGCAATGACCCTGCCGCTGGATAACGGCGCCAGGATCGAAGTGTCGGTCAAGGTCAATCACCAAGAGCGTAGTGCAGTGATCGACTTCACTGGTACTAGTCCGCAACAAGTCAACAACTTCAACGCGCCCACGGCCGTCACGATGGCAGCCGTGCTGTACGTGTTTCGTACCCTGGTTGATGATGATATTCCCTTGAATGCCGGTTGCCTGAAACCGCTTGAAGTCATCATTCCGCAGGGATGCATGCTGAATCCTCTGGCGCCCGCTAGCGTGGTCGCAGGCAATGTAGAGACTTCAACCTGCATCACCAATGCGCTTTATGGAGCCCTGAGGATAATGGGGGCCGGGCAGCCCACCATGAACAACTTCACCTTTGGCAATGCGAAGTATCAGTATTACGAAACCATCTCTGGTGGATCGGGTGCGGGCGAGGGGTTTGAGGGCACTTCAGTGGTTCAGACCCATATGACCAATTCACGCCTCACCGACCCCGAGATTTTGGAGTTTCGCTTTCCGGTGCGCCTGCAGAGCTATGCCTTGCGTGAAGGATCCGGAGGCGCCGGGCATTGGCGCGGTGGCAATGGCGGTGTGCGCAGAGTAGAGTTTCTCGAACCCATGACCGCCAGCATTCTTTCCAATGGACGCATCTACCCGGCGTTTGGCATGGCAGGGGGTCAACCCGGCGCGGTGGGTATCAATCGTGTTGAGCGCAAGGATGGGAGCATTGAGATGCTTGAACATATCGGCAGCACTGAGATGGGAGTGGGCGATGTGTTTGTGATTGAGACGCCTGGTGGCGGAGGGTACGGGGTGTGACTCTGCGATAATTCGCAGTGTGACTCTTTCAGATTTCCCCCGGACGATTTCACGCTGGCAGCTTATTGGGCTGAGCGCATTGTGGATCAGCCTCGCACCCAACTTCCCGACCTTGCGCTCGTTTGCTTTGGCGCCGGATGCGGGCTCGGGCTTTGGTCTGGCAGGATTCATGCTGTCCGGGGTCGCCATCGTGTTTGCATTTTCCTGCACGCTTTTATGCCTGCTGGGTGTCTTTTTCTGGCGCCGGTCGATTCGCTGGCTGTGCGCAGCGATGATCTTGCTGGCCTCGGTACTTGGTTATTTCACTTATGCGTTTGGAACCCGATTTGATCGGACCATGTGGCTGAGCATTGTGCAGACCCACCATGCCGAGAGCATGGAGCTCGTCGGTTGGCGGATGGTGGCCTGGGTAGTGTTGATCGGTGTTTTGCCGGCGCTGGTGGTCTTGCGTTTTCGGGTTCGGACTTCTCAACATTGGTGGATATCCCCGACAAGTGTTCTGGCCTTGCTGCTTGGTGCCCTGGCGCTCTGTGCTGCAGCGGTGTATCCAAATTTTCAGAAGCTTGCCAGTGCGGTGCGCAACGAAGCCGTCAGTTTTCACACCATTGCTCCGATCAACCTGCTGGGCGCAGCGGTCGGTTCCTGGTATGCCGGGCGGCAAGCAGCGACGACTCGCCTGCCCTTCGGACTGGATGCCAGGACCAAGTACTGGCTGAAGAAACCGCGTTTGATTGTGATGGTGCTCGGCGAAACCGCGCGCGCCCAGAATCAGTCGCTCAATGGATATGATCGTGATACCAACCCTCGAATGAAAGCTGAGCGGGTGATTTACTTCGCGGATACCGAAACCTGCGGCACTGCCACGGCCTTGTCGGTACCGTGCATGTTCTCGGCTTATACCCGCGACGAGTTCAGTCTCACCAAGGCCCAATCCCGCGAGACCTTGATCGATGTGTTGTTTCATGCTGGGATTCCGGTGTTGTGGCTCGATAACGATTCCGGCTGCAAGGGCGTGTGTGATAAGGCTAGCGTTGAGGACCGTACCAACATTGAACCTGGCAAGTGGTGTCCCGAAAAGGGCAACTGCTTTGATGAAGTATTGCTTGAAGGATTGGATGCACGCTTGGCCCAGATTAAACAAGACACCTTGGTTGTGCTTCACCTTAAGGGGAGTCACGGACCGGCCTATTTCAAACGCTATCCGGCCGCTTTTGAACGCTTCAAGCCTGCATGCCAGTCCAATGAGCTTTCAGGATGCACTCTCGAGGAAATTCGGAACGCCTATGACAACACCCTGGTGTACACCGATCATGTGCTTGGTGAAGTGGTGAATCTTCTCAAGCGTCGCGCAGCAACCCATGCCAGCGCGCTGTTTTATGTTTCGGACCACGGCGAATCTTTGGGCGAAAGGGGGTTGTTTCTTCACGGGCTTCCCTATGCGATTGCGCCTCTCGAGCAAACCCGCGTTCCGATGTTGGCTTGGTTATCGCCACAGTTTCTTGAGCTGGAAAAATGGAATGAATCCTGTGTGCGTGATCAAGCCAGGCAGCAACGCAGCCATGATCATGTTTTTCACACTATTCTCGGGCTGATGGAGATCAAAAGCAGCGCCTATCGGCCGCAGCTCGATATCTTTGCCCCGTGTGATTAACTCGCTTGCACCAGAGCGTTGAGCTGATCACAAAGCACTGATTTTTGCACTTTCCCCAGGGCAGTACGCGGCAGGGTATCAAGCACAAAGAGTCGTCTGGGTTGCTTGAAACGAGCCAGCTTCTCGTGCATGAAGGCTTGGAGCTCTTCAAGCGTTGGGGCTGCCGTATCGGGACGCAGCACAACTGCTGCACACACGATCTCACCCCACTGATGATCCGGTAAGCCAATCACTGCTGCTTGCGCGATGGCGGCGTGTTGCTCCAGCAGGGTTTCAACTTCAGCCGGATACACATTTTCCCCGCCAGAAATGATCAGTTCGCGCGCGCGCCCCACAACCCAGTAGTACCCCTCTTGATCTCGATAGGCGAGATCGCCGGTGGCATACCAACCCTGCTGGATGGCCTGTTCGGTAGCTTGGGGCAAATTGAGGTAAGCACGCAGGATGTTGGGGCCCTTGATCTGGATTTCGCCAACTTGATGAGCAGCGTGAATTGGCCCTGCCTCATCAACTAGGCGGGCGTCGCAATAGATGGCGGGCAGTCCGGTGCTGCCGGCCTTTCGCAGGGCGTCTTCAGCGCGTAGGACAATCGCGATCGGCGCGGTTTCGGTCGATCCATAGACTTGCCCCAGAGGCACGCCGCGAGCATGAATCGCTGCGATCAAATCATCAGGAATGATGGATGATCCGGCATTCAGCATTCTCAGACTATCAAGCGGAGTATTCAGCCACTGAGGGTGGGCAATCAGGGCCCGCATTACGGCGGGCACCAGTATGCTCAGCGTAGGCTTAGTCTCGCTAATCGCATTGAGGAATGCGGCGGGTTCAAACCGGTCCATCAGGATCACCTGCGCACCAACCTGCAAGGCGGGTAGCAGCATGATGTTCAAGCCACCTACATGAAAGGTCGGCAACGCAACCAATACCCTGTCGCTACTCACAAGATCATGGGCATGGATCGAGTTGAGATTGTTGAACCAAAGCGCCCGCTGGGTTAGAACAGCGCCTTTGGGTTTGCCGGTGGTGCCCGAGCTATACACCACCATCAAATCATGATCCAGATGCCCGGTTGATTTTACTGCAGGTGCAGGAACAGCGTCCGATATGTGCGCCAACCGATCCAGCAGCGTTTGCCACCAGCGCTCCATGCTCAGAGCCTCACAAGCAATCTCTCCGGTGGCAAGTGCATGTTGGAGCGTCTGAAGATGGGTATCGATCAGCAATACCTTGGGTTGGGCATCAAACAGGGGATGATTGAGTTCGTGCGCGGTAAGCCGGTAGTTCAATGGCACAACCGCAATGCCAAGCTGCGCGGCGGCATGAACCAACACAATCAATGCAGGATGATTCCACCCGAGCCAGGCAATACGATCGCCTGCAACCAAGCCGCGCTCGATCAAATCTTGCTGGGCAAGCAAGACCAGGCTGTAGAGCTCCCGATAACTCAACCGGGCAGGCGCAGCCGACTCACTGCGAAACTCGATTGCACAGGCATCAGGGCGTTGGGCAGCCCAATGCGCCAACCCGTGACCAAATACCATCGATTCCATCATGCTCTCAGCCATCACATCAGCGTTCGAGTCGACCATCAATCATCGGCTTCGCCGGGTTCATAGAGGGCTTCGCGGCCGATGCGGTCGAGGCAAAGCTCCGCTGTCCAGGGCAGCATCAGGCTGCCACAGCGTGAATCCCGATAGAGCCTCTCAAGTGGCAGGCTGCGCAACATGGATTGACCGCCACAAGTGCGGATTGCCAGGCGACACATCTCGTTGGCATTTTCCATGATGGTGAACTGTGTGGCATAGGCGCGCAATCGCATTGCCTTGGGTGGGTCGACCCTTGCTTCCGAAAAGCTGCGCAAGAACATTGCCCGGGTTTGCTCAAGCAGAATATGCATCTGCGCAATGGTGATCTGTTTGGTAGCAAACTGCCTGCGCTTGACGGGCGGGCCCATACCTGCAATTTCGCCCCGGAGATATTTCACCGCGAACTCATAAGCTGCAATCGTGATCCCCATGTAGGTGGGCGACAGGGTGGTAAACATATGCGGCCAGCGCGCCGCCGCCTGATAGTAAATACCGCGCGGCATCATCTGGGCACTATCAGGCACGAACACATCATTCATGATCAAGGTGCGAGACACTGTGCCTCGCATGCCCAGTGGATCCCAGTCGCCCACAATCGACACGCCCGGGGCATCGGCCGGCACAGCAATATAGAGCGAATCACGCATGGACTTGTGCGCATCGGCTCCTTTGTCCTCAGTGCACAGCAGGCCGTAGTAGTTGGCCGCCCCGGAGAGTGAAGCGAAAATCTTCTTGCCCGAGATCAACCAGCCGCCATCGACCTTGCGAGCCATCGTGCCGAACGGAGCTTTGCCTGCGGCTGCGGCAGTGCCTTCTGAAAAGGGCTGAGCATAAATCGCCCCTTGCTCAACGATGCGTTTGTAGTGGCCGGCACGGTGGGCTTCATGCTCGGCCCGTTGCTCGACCGTCATATCCAAAGCATCGGCGAGCACACCTGGCCAAAGCGATGAACAAGCATGCATGTTGAAGGTGAGGGCGGTGGCCCCGCAATACTTGCCCAGCGTTGCTGATACCAAGGCGTAGGTAAACAAGTCTGCGCCCCGCCCGCCATGCTCTTTGGGCACGCAAAGGCCCAGCAGCTTGCGCTCTTTCATGTCTGCATAATTCGCAAACGGAAATTGTGCTTCGCGATCGATTCCTGCGGCGCGCGCTGCAAATCTATTTCGACCAAGATCCTCGGCCAGGTCAATCAGCTCCTGCTGCTGTTCGGTGAGAGGCCAGCCATCACCGGTGACACTAAACCGCGTGTCACCATCCAGGGGAGATTTCAAGGCGCTGGCAAGTTCGGCAGGTGCATTCATACATGGGACTCCGACAAAAATTCAATCACTGATTGGGCCCAAACCATGGGTGCTTGCATTGGCGCCAAATGGCCAAGCTCGGGTAAGCAAACATATCGGCCAAGGGGGATTTTCGAAACCATCTTTTCGATGACTGTTGCCGGGGCCGTAGTGTCCTGAGCAGCTGCCAGGCCCAGTACGGGAATTTTCAGTTGGGCCAGCGCCGGGCGCTGATCAAAGTGAACCAGGGCCTGCAAGGTGGTGCGATAGCTTGTGGGACTAATGGCACTCATTAACGCCTGAGCCAGCTCAAACGCTTCGGGGTCACTTTGAGGGTCGAACAATTTTGGAACCAGCACTTGCGCGAGGTCACTCATCGTGCCGCCTGCATCCAGGATCGCAGTGCGCTGAGCAATAAACTGCGCTTGAAATGCACCATCAGCATTTCCGAAGGCAGCACTGCTATGCGCCAACACAGCCGCTCGGCAGCGCGGATTGGGCCGTAAAAGATCGGCGGCCAGGTAGGCGAGGGCCACCATGCCGCCCAGGCTATGCCCAATCAACACGACATCCTTCAGGGAGTGCATGGCCAGCCACAACTCGAGCTGCTCGGCGGCCTGCGTCATGTCAGAGCAGGCCATACCATTAACTTCAGCCGGACGGCTTACCGACCAGGGATAACCTGGATGGGCCCAGCATTTAACATCAAAGCCTGCTTGTTCGAACGCCAGACTGGCTCGACTGAAAGCCGCAGGCCCTCCGCCAATGCCATGCAAAAGGATGAGTGTTGGTTTGCCTATCAAGCCAGTTCACCCTGCAATTCACCCTCAATCACAATGGGCTGCCCATCAATACTGACGCTGCAGTGGCGCATGGGTAAATCGAAGTGCCCCAGGGTATGTCGTCCGGCTACTTCGTTGGCGCCAGTGGAGTAGAGGAAGTTGCCCGCAAAGGCGCGCAGCTCGGTGCCGTTGAAGTCGCGCTTGTCGTACATCGCCATGGCATCCCAGCGTGCTCGCGGATTCATGCCCCAGCCCAGATGCGAAACCGCATACGCTTCCCGATCGCCCCAGGCGGCCCAATACGACCGCATCAGTTCGGCATCCAGGCCGTGGCCTTCGATGCGGGTGACGAAATCATGTTCGATGGTCAGATGGACCGGCGATTCAAGGTAGCGTTTAAAGGTGAGATTGACGTCGCCGACGGCCAACACCAATTGGCCATTTACACTATTGGTGGCAGGAAAGCACAGGCACAGGCCACCCGGCCAATGAGTGATCGAACCAGGCCGTGTGCTGTGTCCCCATCCTCCACCGACCTGCGCTTGAGCGAGTTGCACCTGAAGGTCGGTACCCGCTTTGGAGGTAATCTGCATTTTCTGGCCGTTTTTAAGGCGGCGCATACCCGTTTTGACCTTGTATTCCAGATCAAGATCAGGCTTGAGTCGCTCCAAGGCTTCGGGGTGCTCGTTGGAGATCATCAACACGCGGGCGCCGCCCTGCAAAATCTCAGGTAATTCACTGGCGTGAAGCAGGCCTTCCACGGTGCAGTCTGCAACGAACTGGACCTGCGCAAGAGCGCCCACGGCTGGCCCGAGACCCTGGAGCGCATTCGACGCACCGGTGGAACGCACCGGCACCGGTGCGGTTTGTGGAGGTGACACCATCTGAATATGAAACACCCGCGCGCCCAAGCGCACCAGCGCCAATTCGGCGAGATGAACATTGAGTGCGCGAGACTGGGTTTCGGAAAGCACCGCACAGGCATCACCCTCGGTGACCCCGCAGGCTCGAAACACCTGAACAAATAGGTCAATCCAACGGGCTTCAATTCGATCAGCTAGCATGCGGCCTCTTCTTGGTTGTGGGGCAATCAGGCAAGAGCCGAGGTGACTTGCAAAGCATCGGCTTTAAAGATATCTTAATACATGAATTTTCATATATCAATGCATCCTACCGAAACTTCACCAGCCGTACACGACCCGCGCCATTTGCGTAATTGCCTGGGCGCATTCGCCACAGGCGTGACGATTGTCAGTGCACGCGCAGAGGACGGCGGCTTTATCGGGCTCACCGCCAATAGTTTCAGCGCCCTGTCGCTGGAGCCACCGTTGGTGTTGTGGAGCTTGAATCGCAAGGCACGCACTTTGGAGGGGTTCATGGCGGCGAGCCATTTTGCGGTGAGTATCCTGGCCGCCGATCAACTCGAGATGGCCAAGCGATTTGCCGGCTCCGGGGCTGATAGATTTGCGGGTGTGGATGTTTATCCAGGACTGGGCGGCGCACCCCTGGTGGCACAAGCAGTGGCCTGGTTTGAATGTTCAACCCGGTCTCACCATGAGTTCGGTGATCACACCCTCTTCATAGGCGAAGTATTGCGATGCAATCGCAGTGAGCGTGCGCCTTTGCTGTTTAGCCAGGGTGAGTTTGCCCTGACGCGAAGTTTCGACGCCCTGCTCTGATGCCCCCGGGGTCTGCGTTTTATCTCGATTACCTGCCGTATCTTCTGGCGCGGGCGGCCCATCAGGTTGCGGGTCAGTTTCATGAAACCCTGAAGCATCATCAGCTTACCGTGTTGTCCTGGCGGGTGTTGGCTGCGCTGGCCGATGGACGTGACTGGACGGTGAATGAGTTGTGCGAGGTGAGTCTGGCCAAGCAGCCGACCATGTCCAAATTGCTAGAGCGCTTGCAGGCCCGACGTTGGATCAAACGAGAGATCAACGAGCGTGATGCCCGCAAAGCCAAGGTACGCATCACGGCGCTGGGGCGCCAACAGGTTGAACCTGCGATTGCCCAGGCCCAGAAATTCAACACCGGTCTCCTGGCTGATCATGATCAGCAGGAGCTCAAGCAGCTCAAGGCCTTGCTGCGGGAATTAATCCGCAGCACCGAGCCCGGGCAAGCGCGTCAGGCCGAACTTAAACCTTCAACAGGTCGGCCAAGGCGCAAGTGATCACCTGTGTCGCTTTGCGAAGATCCTCAAGCACGAGATTTTCATCAGCGCGCTTCGCATTGGACTCCAGCACAGTGCGCGGCCCTGCCCCATAAAGAACGATGGGTATGCCCGCTTCAGAATACAGTCGGGCATCGGTGTAGAGAGGCACGCCAACCGCAGGCAACTCTTCGCCCATGATGCGCTGCCCGTGGCGCTGCAAAGCTTCAACAAGCGGTGCTTGCCCCGGACTGGGTTTCATGGCGTTGGCCAATAGCAGACGTCGCATTTCAACCCGAATGCCCTCGCGGCCTTCGATACTCTTTTGGATCAATGCGCGAAGCTCTGCTTCCACTTGGGCCGGGTTTTCTTCCGGGATCAGGCGCCGATCAAATTTGAAGCTGAGTTTGTCGGGCACCACGTTGGTATTGATGCCTCCTTGAATCAATCCCACAACCAAGGTTGGCGAATCGATGCCAGTGACTGATGATCTGATGGAGGACAAGCCGGGAATCAGGCCATATAGCGCGTTCAGAATCGCTACACCCGCCTGAAATGCATCATGCCCGGTATGCGGCATGGAGCCATGGGCAGCCTTTCCGTGGACAACCACTTCGAATTGCAAGCATGCGTTGTGGGCAACGACCACTTGGTAGGAAAAGCTCGCTGCAATCACCAGGTTGGGGTGAGTGAGCCCCTGGCCAAGTAACCAGCCGGGCCCGAGCAAGCCTCCAAATTCCTCATCGAAGGTGAAATGCAACTCGACGCACCCTTGCAGCTCTGCACCCTGCTCAGCAGCATCTCGCAAGGCCATCAGACTGTAGGTGTAACTGGCAACGTCTGATTTGGAAACCGCCACCCCACGCGCATACATCCGGCCATCCTCGATCTCGCCAGCATAGGGGGAATGTGTCCAGCCTTCGCCAGGAGGCACGACATCGGCGTGAGCATTAAGCGCAATCACTGGTCCTTCATCGCTGAAGCAATAGCGTACGATCAGGTTGGTGATTGATCGCATGCCGTAAGCCTGCACTTCAGCCTGCGGCACTTGATGCTCCTCGACCTCAAATCCGCGCTCGCGCAATAGCCGTGCGATATTGCCTGCTGATGGGGCATTGTCACCCGGCGGCATGTCAGTCGGAATACTGACCACATCACGCAGAAAGCGGATTTGATCAGCATGGTGAGCATCAATCCAGGTGCATAAGGCTGCATGATCAATCATCGGGTCTCTCCGGTTGCCATTGTGTGAGCCGGGGCAGGATCCGGAGGTGGGTAAAGGGCCTTCCAGTGGCGCGCGATATCAATGCGTCGTGCCACCCACACATGATTGTGTTGCGCCACATGGTCCATAAAGCGCTGCAGGCCCCGCAAGCGACCTGGTCGCCCGAGCAGCCGGCAATGCAACCCGATCGATAGCATCTTGGGGCTGCTTGCGCCTTCGGCGTAAAGCACATCAAACGCATCACGCAAATAGCTGAAGAAGTGATCGCCGGTATTGAATCCCTGCGGCGTTGCAAAGCGCATGTCGTTGGTATCCAGCGTGTAGGGCACGATCAACTGCTGCTGCAGACCCGTGGAGGTGGACACCGGAGTCCAAAACGGCAGGTCATCACCATAGTTGTCGCTGTCATACTCATAGCCGCCATGCTCCATCACCAGGCGTTTCGTGTTGGGGCTATCGCGGCCGGTGTACCAACCCAGGGGCCACTGGCCTGAGGTCAGCTCGCGAATGATTTCAGTGCCGATACGGATATGCTCGCGCTCCTGCGCTTCATCCATCGATTGGTAATGAATCCAGCGCCAGCTGTGACATGCGATTTCATGGCCGGCGGCTACCAAAGCCCGGGTAAGCTCGGGATGTCTTTGCAAGGCCATCGACACCCCGAACACGGTCAGCGGCCAGCCACGCTTCTCAAACTCACGCAAAATTCTCCACACCCCGGCGCGCGAGCCATATTCGTAGATCGACTCCATCGACATATGGCGATCCGGATAGCTTGCAGCGCCCACAATTTCAGAGAGGAACTGTTCGGAGCCAGCATCGCCATGCAAGACGCTGTTTTCAGCACCTTCTTCATAGTTCAAAACGAACTGAACCGCGATGCGCGCGCCACCGGGCCATTGAGCGTGGGGCGGGTGCTGGCCATAGCCCACAAGATCTCGTGGGTAGACAGAGGGGGCGGGAGTAGTTGAAGATGTGATGGTCATGTGAAGTAGGCATCCTGCGGCGGGGTGCAGAAATGTTAACAAAATTAGGACTGAGACCTAGCCTCATGCGTGAATCCTTGAAACTGGCTACCTTCAATCTGCTCAATCTTCGACTGCCCGGGGAATCGATTTATGGCCGGCCGGGTTATACCGAAGCCCAGTTTTCCACCAAGATCCAGTGGATTGCTCAGCAATTGGATCGCATTGCTCCCGATGTCGTGATTTTTCAAGAGGTGTTTTCCGAGGAGGCCTTGCGCCTGGCTTGCGGGCGATCACGCCGTTTTAGCCAAGGTGCTGTCGTGGGCGCTCCGTTTGCGGTCGCTGGCAATGAATTGCCGCGTGTGGGGTTTGCGAGCTTGATCCCCCTGATTGGCGAGCCCGAATCCATTACCGACATCGCCGCTGATTTACGAGTGATGTTGCCTGGCTCTGCAGATGGCAAGCAAGCCGGGAGCTGGCATGAAAAGTTTTCGCGTCCAGTGTTACGACTGACCGTGGATTTAAATGCTGATGCACGGCGGGCGGATACAGAGCCGCTTGAAGCACTTCCCATGAGCATTATTGGATTGCATTTAAAGTCGCGGCGCCCTGAGCTCCTGGATTCGGAGGATGGTGATCTTGCAAGCGATGAGTTACGTGGTGAGCTGCGCGCGCTGATGATTCGTGGTGCGGAGGCGGCATCAGTGCGCAAGATGGTGGTGGAGAGTACCAATAAAAACCGGGTGCCCATGGCGGTGCTGGGTGACTTCAATGATGCGCTGCAATCGGTAACTACCGAACTGATTGCAGGCAGCGCACCCCTGCATGAAAAGGAAAAGCGCGATACGGTACTGTTTTCCGCGCACGGCTTGCAGGGCAGTCGTGGCATGCGGCGCGATGTGGCTTACAGCCATGTACATCAGGCTGACCCACAAGTGATCGATCATATTTTGCTCTCCGAGGAATTCAGTCGTGAAAGCCGATTTGCAATAGGCGAGGTAGTCAAGGTTGATTACTACAATGATCATTTGAATGATCGTGATCCGCTGACTTCAGATCATGCTGTGGTTGCAGCAACGATGCGTTTGTATCGGGCACAAGCTTGATGCTGATGGCTGTTATGTTGCGCTTACTGCTCGGAGCGCTGGTTGTCACAGTAGCAGGTGGATGCGCTACTTTCGAGATCAATCGTATCGACACACCACTGGTCTCAAACGCGAGTGCGATGCGCGGTGAGCAGTTGGGAAGATCGCGGGAAGGCACCTGTGTGTTGTGTCACAAGATTGAGGCGAGTTCGCAAGGATCGGACATTGCTCCCCCGCTACAAGGCGTGGGCTTGAGGTGGGATGCGGCTCAATTGCGTGCCCGGTTGGTTGATGCACAGGCCGTCAGTCCCGGCACCATCATGCCGTCCTATTTCACCACCCGCCATTTGGTGCAGGTTGACCCGGCTTATCGGAACAAGCCAGTGCTGCAGGCCCAACAAATTGAGGATCTGATTGCATGGCTGATCACCCTGAAATAGCTGCACCGGCCGTGCCCGAGCCACGACGCCGACATGCAGGACGGTATTTGGCTGCCCTGGGTGTGGCCAGCGCATTGCTGCCGGTTCGTGGCATTTCGCAAAGCCGCAGCAGTACCGATATTGTCTCTTTGCAGGAACAGCAGACCTTGCTCAAACGCGAGTTGACCCGCGCTTTGGGCAATGTCGAGTTACTTGAAGGGCGGGTCAAGATTCAGGTGCAAAGCCTGGCAGACAACGGTAACTCGGTGCCTTGCACCATACTTGTCGATAGCCCGATGACACCCGAGGATCATGTGCGTGAGCTGCACATGTTTGCAGCAATCAATCCCCGCCCGTTTGTGTTGAAGGCCCATTTTTCACCTGCGAATCCTCAAGCGCGTCTAGATACCCGCCTTCGTCTTGCCGGGTCGCAGCGCCTGATGGCGGTAGCGATCATGAGCGATGGTCGAGCCTTCTCGGGCACCGCCGATGTGCAGGTGAGTGTGTCGGCCTGCGTGGATGGAAGCTAGGCGATGGCCGCTCGGGTTCAGCTTCGACCAGCGCAACCGCGTGCGGGAGAAACGGTGGAGGTGCGCATCATCATCGGGCATCCCATGGAGAATGGCTTGCGTCGTGGTGCTAGTGGTGATCGCATTACTCGAAACGTTATTCCTGAATTGGTGTGCCGCTATGGCGGCCAAGAAGTTATGCGCATCTCGCTGGGCACAGGAATCTCGGCTAATCCTTATGTGAGTTTTTTGATCCGCGCTGCAGCTTCAGGTGAATTGCGGTTTGACTGGATCGATGAGCAAGGCGTGCGGGATTCGCACAGCATCGTCATGGATGTCATTTGAGGTATCGCTTAAGATTTCACGTGGTTTGGGGCCTGAGTTTGGCTATGGCGGGGCTGGCTCATGGTCAAACAAGCAGGCAAAGCCCAATGCCGCCGATTGGAGCAAACGATTTACGCAGTGGCAGCTTTTACCTTTCAGAATCTTTGCGGGCGCAGCAAGCCGACAGTCTTCAACATCCCGCTGGCCTTTCGGTAGATCGCGGTGCTGTCCGTTGGAAAAACGGTTGTGCGCAATGCCATGGCGAAGCTCCAGGCAATTTACGTGGTGCACTCGCTCGCCTGCCACGGGTTGACAAGCGCGGCGCGGTAATCAACCTTGAAGCCCAGGTGAATCAATGCGTGACCCAGCGACTGAGTCAATCGCCCTGGGGCTATGAGAGCGCTGAGATGCTTGAAATTACAAGCCTGCTGGTAACTTACTTGGCAGGGCTGCGCCGCGAAATCGCTCTGGACGAACCAACCCGTGGGGCGCTTGTGAACGGTGAGAGCTTATATCGACGCCGAATAGGACAACTGAATTTGTCATGCAGCGACTGCCATGATCGGCTCTATGGCCGCACCTTGCTGAACGAGGTGATCAGCCAGGGACATAGCCATGCCTATCCAGTGTATCGCCTCGAATGGCAATCGATGGGTAGCTTGCATCGCCGATTTCGCAGCTGCCTTTCGGGCATTCGTGCGCAGTTGCAACCCCAAGGTTCTGCGGATTTTTTAGCCCTTGAGCTGTACCTGGCCTGGCGGGGTCAAGACCTGTCACTGGAGATTCCAGGTCTGCGCCGTTAAAGCGGATTCAGAGCCCTAACATGATGTCCGAAAACGGCCAGACTTGTCGGCGTTTGAGCGCTACTATTGCGCCATGTCGCCTGTTATTGCCTCCCACGGTCTGCCGAAGTCCCGAGCCTTGGTTGATCTTGCCGATACGCAACGTTTGTACCGTGTGCTAAGTGCTCGCGACGGGCGTTTCGATGGTCAGTTCTTCGTCGGTGTCACGAGCACAAAAATCTATTGCCGGCCGATTTGCCGGGTGCGTGTCCCGTTGCAGAAGAATTGCCGCTTCTATGCTCACGCGGCCCAAGCGGAAAGCGCGGGCTTTCGCCCCTGTTTGCGCTGCCGCCCGGAACTGGCTCCGCAGTTTTTGAGTGTGCAGCAGGGGCCTGAGTTGGCGCTACAAGCCATGCGTGCGATCCAACGAGGCGAACTCATGCAGGGAAACTTCGCGCGCCTTGCACAATCGCTTGGTGTGACTGATCGACATTTGCGCAGGGTGTTTCAATCCCACAGTGGTGTGAGTCCGGTGCAATACCTTCAAACATCACGCCTGTTGCTGGCCAAGCAATTGCTGTGTGACAGCAACTTATCGATGACCGAAATTGCCTTTGCCTCGGGCTTTCAGAGCCTGCGGCGGTTTAACGCAAGCTTTATTGAGCACTATCGGTTACAGCCAGGTGCGCTGCGTAAGGCCAGCCATGCAGTCAACACTTCGCAGACCTCTGGCTTTAACCGCTTTCCTTTGCGGGTTCGACTGGCTTTTAGCGCGCCTTTTGATGCGATTGCGTTGTTTCGTTTTTTGGAGCAACGCGCTATCGAGGGTATCGAAACGGTTAGCGTATCGACAAGAAAGGCGAGCTATCAACGCTTGCTTCGACTGGATGATGCGCGTGGCGAAATCGAGGTGCTGTGGCGCTCGGGGCGGCAGTATTTGGAGTTGGGCGTCAGTGAGTCTTTGGCCAGCCATTTGGTGGTGATCATGCGCTTGACGCGGCGGGTTTTTGATCTGGATGCGAGCAGCGGGCACATCGATGCTGATCTTGGCGAGCTCGCTGCATCGCGCCCCGGATTGCGCTTGCCCGGCGCGTTTGACCCTTTTGAGATTGCCATCCGTGCGGTGCTGGGTCAGCAAATCACCGTGGCTGCAGCGCGTACTTTGGCTCGACGTCTGGTTGAGCGTTATGGGCAGACCCCTGGGGACGGTTCCAATCAAACTGGAGAAAGCCTTGCGCATCAGATGTTCTTTCCGCGAGCCGCTGATATTGCCCGTCTTGAGGTGTCGCAACTCGCACAGTTGGGCATGCCTGCGAGTCGCGCTGAAACCTTGATTAACATCGCGAGATGGTTTGCCAGTTCACCGGATGGGCATCGTGCTCGATCCGACTTTGAAGTGTTGCTGGAAGAATTGCTGGCGCTCAAGGGAGTTGGCCCCTGGACAGCGAGTTATATCTTGATGCGTGGCTGGAGCCTGCCAGATGTGTTTTTACCCGGCGATGTGGTGCTGCGCAAGGTCACGGGTTGCGCCACAGATAAGTTGATGATGCTTCACGCCGAGCGTTGGGCTCCGTGGCGCTCCTATGCTGTGATTCATTTATGGGCGCAAGCCCACTCACTGAAGAGTTGACATGCTTTATTCAAGAATCACTACCCGTTTTGGCCCGATGCTGCTCACGGCAAATGAGGTGGGTCTGACAGGCGCTTACTTTGAAGGTCAGAAGTATTTCCCTGAGCTTGGTTCAGAGGATGTGCTGATGCCTGGCTTTCCGGTACTTGGCCAAGCGGCGCAGCAGATGGCTGAATTCGAGCGTGGCGAGCGTGCCGACTTTAGCTTGCCACTTGCTCCGCAAGGGACCGTGTTTCAGCTTGCGGTTTGGCGAGCGTTGCTAAACATCAAGGCAGGCGCGTTGAGTCAATATGGGCGGATTGCTCAGGAGGTGGGCGCGCCAGCAGCTGCGCGAGCCGTGGGTGCCGCAGTTGGACGCAATCCGGTGAGTGTGATCATTCCTTGCCATCGGGTTATTGGCGCAAGTGGTGCGTTGACCGGATACGCCGGCGGGGTTGAACGCAAGCGGGCTTTGCTTATATTCGAAGCCGAGACATTTAATGCGTAAATGGGATGTGCTGGAGATGCTCTGGTTGTCTGCGGTGTGGGGCGCATCTTTCCTCTTCATGAGGGTTGCAGTGCCTGAGATGGGGACGCTCGCGATGGTGGGTTTGCGGGTCGGTATTGCGGCCCTGGTCTTGCTCCCCATCATGGCGTGGATGGGAGCTGCCCAGAGCCTGCGCGAGCATTTCTGGCGCATCATGGGTGTGGGCTTGTTGAATTCGGCTTTGCCATTCCTGCTCTTCGCTTATGCCACGCTAAGCATTACTGCGGGCTTTGCATCAATCCTGAATGCAACAGCGCCTTTCTGGGCTGCACTGGTCGCATGGCTCTGGCTCGGAGATCGCCTCAATCGCTGGCGAGTCATGGGCTTGCTGATTGGCTTTTCCGGGGTGGTGTGGCTGGCCAGTTCGCGTAGTGGATTTTCGCCTGAGGCGGCGCTGCCTGCGGTTGGGGCATGTCTGTTAGCTACCCTGGCTTACGGTATCGCGGCAAGCTATAGCAAGCGATTTTTACCCCAAGTCAATCCGATCGCAGCCGCAGCGGGTAGCCAGCTTGCCGCATCGATTGTGTTGCTCCCCTTTGCAATCTCTCATTGGCCATCGGCTGCAGTATCACTCAAGGCTTGGGGCGCTGTGATCTGCCTGGCCGTGGTATGCACTGGCATGGCCTACATCAGTTATTTTCGCTTGATTCGCAATGTCGGTCCTAGCCGCGCAATCGCAGTCACCTTTGTCATTCCGGTGTTTGGGGTGCTTTGGGGAGCGCTCCTGCTGGACGAGGCTGTCACCATGCCGATGCTGCTAGGGGGCATGGTCATCCTGCTGGGGACAGCCCTGACTACTGGTGTGCTTGTGCCACCGGAAAGGTTCCGGGCAAAAGAATAGAACGGTCTACGGTATCAATCTTGGTATGGCCGCAAAAGGCCATGGTCAGCTCAAGCTCTTTGCCGATGATCTCAAGTGCCTTGGTGACACCCGCCTCGCCCATGGCACCCAGCCCATATAGAAATGCGCGTCCAATCAAGGTGCCTTGGGCACCCAGGGCACGTGCCTTCAAAACATCCTGCCCAGATCGGATACCGCTATCCATCCAGACTTCGATGTCTTTGCCAACCGCAGCTGCGATATCAGGCAAGGCGCGAATTGAAGAGTCGGCGCCGTCCAGCTGGCGGCCCCCGTGGTTCGAGACGATCAAGGCATCAGCACCGGAGTCTCTGGCGAGCTTGGCATCCTCAACATCCATGATGCCCTTAAGAATCAGCTTGCCGCCCCAGCGCTTCTTGATCCATTCCACATCGCCCCAATTCAGGCGCGGATCAAATTGCTGGGCTGTCCATGCCGAAAGTGAGCCCATGTTTTCAACACCCTTGACATGCCCCACGATGTTGCCGAACTGGCGGCGTTGCGTGCCCAGCATTCCCATACACCAGGCGGGCTTGGTCATCATGTTGATGATATTGGGCAGAGTCAGTTTTGGGGGGGCGGAGAGGCCATTCTTGAGATCCTTGTGCCGCTGCCCAAGAATCTGCAAATCGAGTGTGAGCATCAAGGCGCTGCATTTGGCGGCTCGGGCTCGTTCAATCAAGCGCTCAATGAAGTCGCGATCCCGCATCACATAAAGCTGGAACCAAAAGGGTGCTGTAGTGTTGGCAGCAATATCTTCGATCGAGCAGATGCTCATCGTGGACAAGGTGAACGGGATACCAAACTTTTGGGCGGCGCGCGCGGCGAGAATTTCGCCATCCGCATGCTGCATGCCAGTCAAGCCCGTCGGGGCGATAGCCACCGGCATGGCCACGGGCTGGCCGATCATGGTCGTCGCAGTGCTGCGGCCTTCCATGTTGACGGCGACTCGCTGGCGAAGTTTGATTGCCGAGAAGTCCGATTCATTGGCCCGGTAGGTGCTTTCGGTCCAGGAGCCGGAATCCGCATAGTCATAAAACATTTTCGGTACCCGCTTTTGAGCCAGGCGCCGCAGATCTTCAATAGTGGTGATAACGGTCATATCGACGTAGTTGCCAGAAAACTAAATTCGTTGATTGGTTTGCGCATCGAACAGATGGATACGCGCGAGGTCCGGGGCCAGCCAGAGATGATCCCCGGGTTTGGCGTCAATCCGTTCGCGAACCGCCGCCATAATCGACTGGCTGCCGAGTTTGCAAAATACCTGGGTGTCGGCCCCGGTGGGCTCGACCACTTCGACTTCGACCTGAAGTGCGGGTTGAGCGCCTAGCTCTGTGGCGGAGCGACCGATCTGGATGTGCTCAGGCCGGATCCCCATCAGCACCTGCCGGCCGGGGGCGAGCGCTTCGGCTGATTGAACACTCAGCATTTGCCCTTCAATACCCAGGCGGCCTCGCGTGACGGCACTGGCAATAAGGTTCATCGCTGGCGAACCAATAAAGCCAGCCACGAAAGTGTTGACTGGATGGTCATAAAGCTCGAGCGGCGAGCCGATTTGCTCGACTCGGCCATCGCGCATCACCACGATTCGATCAGCCATGGTCATAGCCTCGATTTGGTCATGGGTGACATAAACCGAAGTGGTTTTGAGGCGCTGATGCAAAGCCTTGATCTCGGTGCGCATTTGCACGCGCAGCTTGGCATCCAGATTGGACAAAGGCTCGTCAAACAAAAACACCTGGGGGTTGCGCACAATCGCTCGACCCATGGCTACCCGCTGACGTTGCCCGCCAGACAGTGCGCGTGGCTGACGATCCAGATAGGGCCCGAGGCCAAGAATTTGGGCTGCATCATTGACGCGCCGGTCAATTTCTTCACGCGGCTTTTTTGCCAGGGTGAGGGAAAAGGCCATGTTTTCCCGGACGGTCATGTGCGGATAAAGCGCGTAGTTTTGGAACACCATCGCAATATCGCGCTCTTTGGGTGGCACATCGTTGACCACGCGCTCGCCGATGCGAATCGTGCCCGCACTGATTTCCTCTAGCCCCGCGATCATGCGCAGCAAAGTGGATTTGCCGCAGCCTGAAGGGCCCACCAAAACACAAAACTCGCCATCAGCGATTTGTACATCCACACCATGCAACACTTGCGTGGCGCCGTAGGCTTTTTTTGCCTGCTCTATTTGGACCGAAGCCATATTTTCTCCCCAACCTGCCCAGTGTAAACAATTTTCAAGCTTTGCAAGGAGGAAGCTGCGTTAGCATCGACGCATTGTTATAAATCTGTGGGAGTGTTTGACCATGATCAAGCCAAAGAATGTCAGTTCGGAATTCGATCACCAAGTGGACTCGCCCTCGCGCCGAGTTATTTGCCTGGCTCTGGGCTCAGGGGTGTCCCTAAGCGGAGTCGGGCTGTTTGGCTCAAGCGCCCAGGCTGGCATGCTGGACTCAATTACCGCAGGCGAGGCAGGCTCTGCGCTTAAACTCGCCCTGGAAAAGGGGGCCAACTTCGCAGTAGACGCCCTGGGGGTTGACGGAGGCTTTCTCAAAAATGCGGCAGTCAAGATTCTGCTGCCCGATAGCATTCGCAAGGTTGAAAAGCTGCTGCGAGCTGCCGGCCAGGGGCCCGATCTGGACGCTTTGGTACTGTCCATGAATCAGGCAGCTGAAAAAGCGGTGCCGCAAGCGCGACAAATGCTGGTCAGTGCCGCTCAATCGATGTCGGTGAGTGACGCCAAGCAGATATTGGGCGGCGGCGATGACTCGGTGACCCAGTTTTTTCGGGGTAAGACTTTCGCGCCTTTGACCGAGAAGTTCCTTCCTACCGTCTCCAGGGTGGTTGGGAGTCTGGGCATTGCCCAACGTTATAACTCCCTGGCGGGCCAGGCAGCCAAGTTTGGATTGGTTAAGGGCGATGCCACCAGTGTGGAGCGATACGTCACAGGAAAATCGCTGGACGGCCTGTATTACATGATCGCCCAGCAAGAGCGCTCAATCCGCCAAAACCCGGTTCAGGCGGGCAGCAAAGTGTTGGAAAAAGTGTTCGGGGCAATGAAATAGGTCTGCCGGTGGCAGCTATCATCTCAGCTTGGTCTTTCGGAGAACCTGTCATGAAACTGTTTAGAACTGCAGCGCTGGCGCTTTCCATTGTTGGCTTGGCAGCTGGCGGCTTGAGCCAGCAAGCATTGGCTCAAGGCAAAACCTTCAAATGGGCCAGCCAAGGTGAATTACCCACCTGGGATCCGCATTCGCAAAACAACGCCTTATCCAATGGTGTACATGCGTATGTCTATGAGTCGTTGGTGTACTACGACAAGAAGTTCGAAATTGAACCGATGTTGGCGACCCGGTGGGAACAGCGAAGCAACACGACAACGCGCTTTTTCTTGCGCAGGGGCGTGAAGTTTCATGATGGCGCTGCGTTTACTGCGGACGATGTTGTGTTCTCCATCAACCGAGCGATGGACCGCTTGTCTAACTTTACGATCTATACCCAGGGCATTGATCGTGCGGTGAAGGTGGATGATTTCACCGTGGATATTGTGCTGAGCGCTCCCAATCCTGTGTTATTGCGGCAGCTCACTGAGCTACGCATCATGAACAAAGCCTGGGCCGAGAAAAACAATTCGGTGCGCCCCAAAGATACCCGCAGCCCGGATGAGAACTTTGCTCACCGCAATGCTAACGGCACTGGCCCCTTCAGCCTGAAACAGTGGCAAGCCGATGTGCGCACAGTGCTGGTTCGCAATCCCAACTGGTGGGGCAAGCTTGAGGGTGACATCGCCGAGGTGATCTACACCCCGATCAAATCCGACGCAACCCGCACAGCCGCCTTGCTGAGCGGCGATGTGGATATGGTGCTGGACCCCACCCCGCAGGATCTGCCGCGCTTGCGTCAAAACACCAATTTGAAGGTGGTCGATGGCGCTGAGAATCGCACCATTTTCTTTGGTATGGACCAGAGCTCCAATGAGATCCCTGGCAGCGATGTGAAGGGCAAGAATCCGTTCAAGGATGTGCGTGTGCGCCGGGCAATGTATCAGGCCATTGATATTGAGGGCATCCGTCGCTCGATCATGCGCGGTCAGGCGCAGGTAACGGGCTCTATCATTGCGCCGCAGGTGTATGGCTGGACCGAGTCTTCGGATCGCCGTTTGCCATTTGATCAGGATGCCGCGCGCAAGCTGCTGGCCGAAGCAGGCTATCCAAACGGCTTTGAGTTCACCCTGGATTGCCCCAACAATCGCTACATCAACGATGAAGAGATTTGCCAGGCGGTCACAGCGATGTGGAATCGGGTGGGCTTGAAAGCCAAGCTCAAAACCCAGCCCATGGCGACCTACTTCCCGATGCTCTTGCGCTTTGAGCCTTCGGTGTATTTGCTGGGGTGGGGAGTGCCGACCTTTGATGCGCTCTACAGCCTTCAGTCGCTAGCGCGCACCAAGGCCACGGGTGCAGATGGCAATTACAACATTGGGCGTTACAGCAATGCAGAGATGGATCGCATCATTGATCGCATCAAGGTTGAGACCGATGATCTGATTCGCAAGCGCCTGATTAATGATGCGCTGATGCTGCACAACCGCGAGGTAGCTCATATTCCGCTACACAATCAGGTGATTCCCTGGGCAATGAAAAAATCAGTCGATCTGACTCATCGCGCAGATAACCGCGTGGATATTCGCTGGGTGAAACTCAACTAAGCGATCATTGGTGCAAGCTCGTGAACGCCAGTGTGCCTGAAAGCCACTGGCGTTTTTTTATTGAACTACGCCGGAGCGCAGCAAGTCATCGATTTGGCCATCGGTGAATGCGAACTCGCGCAGGATCTCCCGGCTGTGCTCGCCCAGGTTGGGTGCCGGGCGGTCCACCCTGGCCGGGGTAGCACTCAATTTGATTGGAAAGCCCAGAGTTTTCACTGGTCCGGCCTGCGGATGATCCAGCTCAAGCACCATATCGCGCGCTAAAACTTGCGGATGGTTAAGCGCTTCGCCGATGGAGTGCACTGGCCCGGCGGGCACGCCATTACTATCAAACAAAGCGACCCATTGGGCCGTGGTCTTTTCTGCCAACACAGCCTCCATCGCTTCGACCAAGGCGGCGAGGTGTTCCATCCGATGGGTGTTGGTGTCGAAGCGGGGGTCGAGCTTCCATTCGGGATGGCCGAGAGTATCGGCAATGCGTTCCCAATTGGACTGATTGGCTCCACCGATATTCACATACCCATCGGCGGTGCGAAACGCTTGATAAGGCGCGGTAAGAACATGCCCGGAACCCAGGGGTGTGGGGGAGCGGCCAGTTGCGAAAAAAATTGCAGCGTGCCAGTAGGTTTGCTGCAAGGCGGCTTCCATCAGCGAGGTTTCGACCTGCTGCCCCTGACCGGTTTTTAGCCGGTGGATATAGGCGGCGAGAATGCCCAGCGCGGCGAGGATTCCTGCATTGATATCAGCGACGGAATTGCCCGGCTTGACTGGCGCGCGATCTGGTTCACCAGTGATGCTCATCAAACCAGCAAAGCCCTGGGCAATTAAGTCGAAGCCGCCTTTATCCGCGAAAGGGCCATTGCGTCCATAACCCGACACGGCGCAATAGATGAGCTGCGGGTTGATTGCAGCCAGGCTCGCATAGCCGAGCCCAAGTTTTTCAAGCGTGCCAGCGCGATAGTTTTCGGTGAGTACGTCAGCCTTGGCCACCATCTTGCGCAGTACATCTTTGCCAGCCGCTTGCTTGAGATCAAGCGCCAGGCCGCGCTTGTTGCGGTTGAGCATGAGAAAGGGCGCAGAGATGCCGTTAATACGCGGCTCGCGATAGTTGCGCGAATCGTCGCCTGCGGGCAGTTTCTCGATCTTGATGACATCAGCGCCCAGATCGGCCAGCATCATGCCAGCGGTAGGACCCGCCATGATTTGCGCGAGTTCAAGAATGGTGACGCCGGAAAGTGGTCCGGGATGGGGAGTGGCAGCCAAGGGGGTTATTGACCTGTAAAGGGAGGGGTTCGCTTATCAAGAAAGCTTTGGTAGCCCACCCGAAAGTCTGCCGTATCAAAGCAATCAAAGCCTTCGAGATACTCGGCCTGCGAAACTGCGCCAAGCGAGGCCAGGGATTCGGGGCGCAACCGCTTGGCAAATTTCTTGTGCCAACGCGCAACCAACGGAGCGCCGCTGCAAATGCGCTCGACGCTAGCTGCCACTTCAGTGGCGACTTGATCGTCTGCAACGACCCGCGAGACCAATCCTATCGCACAGGCTTCCTGCGCATCAATGATGCGCCCCTCGAGCAGCAATTCAAGGGTTCGGGTCTCGCCGATCAGGCGAATCAGCGGAGCCATTTCGGGATGCGCCATCACCAGCCCGAGATTTTTAATCGGCGCACCAAAGCGGCTCGAATGCCCGCATATCCGGATATCGGCGAGCGCAGCAATCTCCAGACCACCACCCACACAGATGCCGTGAATCTGGGCCACGATGGGATGGCGGCATGCATCCAAGGCCTGGGCCGTGTCGTGCATGATTCGCCCATAGGCTATGGCTTGCTCACGGTTGGAGCGGTCGGTGGGGAACTCGGAAATATCATTGCCGGGTGAAAAGGCCCGCTCGCCTGCACCACGAATCACGATGCATCGCAGATCATCGCGTGCGCTCAGGGTTTGAACCGCAGCCCCGAGCTCTTGCCACATCGCCTTGGTTATCGCATTGAGCTTGGCCGGGCGATTCAGAGTGATCGTGGCTACCGCATCGGAGAGCTCAACCAACAGGTCTTGAGCCGCCGCGCTCATTCAGCCTTGACTCCCAAGTCCTTGACCAGCTTCTGATACTTGGTGATCTCCGCGCGAATGAAGGTGCCAAACTCTTCGGGAGTGCGGGCGCCTCCGTAGATCACGCCTTGTGGTTCGAGCTTGCCTTTGACCGCAGGATCGTCCATCGCCTTTTTGATGGCCTCGTCCAATTTGGCGACCATGTCGCGCGGCAGGCCTTTCGGACCAATGACCGCATACCAGTTGGTGACATCAAAGCCGCGAATGCCAACTTCCGCAAAGGTGGGCACATTGGCTAACTGAGGCATGCGCTGGGGTGTGGAGATGGCCAGCCCGCGAAGCTTGCCCGCCACAATATGAGGCAGCACCGGCGGCATGGTGTCGAAATTCATCGTGACCTGCCCGGCGAGCAAATCACCAATTGCCTGGCCACTGCCCTTGTAGGGAATATGGATGATCTGGGTTTTGGTGATCGCACTAAAAAGCGCTCCCGCCACATGCTGGGTGCTGCCAATGCCGGAAGAAGCATAGGTGAGGACTCCGGGCTTGGAGCGGGCGAGCGCGACCAATTGCTCCACGGAGTTGACGTTGACCGAGGGGTGCACCGCCAGCACATTGGGTACGTAGCCGATATAAGTAATCGGTGAAAAGTCATTGGCTGGATCGTAGGGCACCTTGCCCAACACCTGCGGGCTGAGCGCATTGGGGTTGGAGTGTCCCATGGCCAGGGTGTAGCCATCGGGGGCTGACTTGGCCACCATATCTGCGGCAATCGTGCCCGAGGCACCAGCGCGATTTTCAACCACCACCGATTGACCCAGCAGCTCAGATAAACGCGGCGCTAAAGCACGCGCAATAATGTCGGTGCCGCCACCAGGGGCAAAACCCACCAGCAGGCGGATCGGTTTATTGGGGTAAGTTTGAGCCGAGGCAGCGGGCTGGCCCTGCGCCAATGCGAGGCCGGGCCATGCTGCACTTAGGCCCGAAGCGGCGCCACCGGCTGCGAGTGCATTCAGGATCTGGCGCTTACCGTGGTGGATTGGGCGGTTCATTGAAGTCTCCTGGGGTCTTTTGTAGTGTTTGTATATTGCGAATCTGATACCGCAGCCTAAGCGGCGGCCTTGATCATCGCATGAGCTGAAGGCGCTGTGGATTGAAGGTGAGTCATTGCTGCTTGCACGCCGGCTTTATGGTGGGGCACATTGGCTAAACCCAGAGCCATTTCAACTCCTGCCAGCGCACCGAGCAAGGTGAGGTCGTTGAAGTCTCCCAAGTGCCCGATGCGAAACACCTTGCCGCTTACCTTTGATAGGCCTTGGCCCAGGGATAGATTGAAGTTTGCAAGCGCTTGACGACGTACTTCGTCTGCATTGTGGCCAGCGGGCATAAGCGCGGCAGTGAGTACCGGGCTGTATTCGGCAGGGTTCAAACACAGCACTTCCAGGCCCCAGGCTTGTACTGCGGCACGGGTAGCTGCGGCATGGCGCTGGTGACGCGCAAAGACGGTATCCAGGCCTTCTTCCTCCAGCATGGCGATAGCCTCGTGTAGGCCATATAGGAGGCTGGTGGCCGGGGTGTAGGGAAACCAGCCATTGGCATTCATGCCAAGCTGCTCGGCCCAATCCCAATAGCTTCGCGGGGAGCGGGAATGCTTGGCAGCTTCAATCGCTTTTGGGCTCAGGGCATTGAAAGACAAGCCGGGCGGCAGCATCAAACCTTTCTGCGAACCCGACACGGTCACGTCAACGCCCCAGGCATCGTGTTTGTATTGCGCCGAGCCCAGCCCCGAAATGGAGTCGACCATCAATAGCGCCGGATGGCGGGCCGCATCAATTGCTGCGCGCACTAACGGGATCTGGCTGGTAACGCCAGTTGAGGTTTCGTTATGCACTACCGCAACGGCCTTGAATCGATGACCGGTATCTGCGCGCAGGATCGCTTCCAGCTGATCTGCATCCACGCCATGACGCCAATCGCCGGGCACAAACTCCACGACAAACCCGAGCCGGTCTGCCATCTTTTTCCACAGGCTCGCAAAGTGCCCGGTTTCGCACATGAGCACTGCGTCGCCGGGCGACAGGGCATTGACCAAAGCAGCTTCCCACGCGCCAGTGCCCGAGGCCGGGAAAATCACGACCGGATGTTGGGTTTGGAAAATTCTTTTGATCCCAGCCAGTACCGCCTGGGCCAGCTTTTGAAATTCGGGCCCCCGATGATCAATCGTGGGGTAGTCCATGGCCCGCAAGATGCGATCGGGCGTGGTGCTTGGCCCGGGGATTTGCAGGAAATGACGACCGCTGGAATGACCGTTCAGGCTGATGCCGTGGGCAAGTTTCATGATGTTCTCCGATGACTTTTTGTATTTTGTATGCAAAAATCTGGAAAGTCCAGATGTTGAGCTTCTTACTCGAGAAGATCTAATTGTATGCAAAACATTGTTGAGCCTCTTTTTCATCCATTGCAGCGCCGCGTTCTGCATGAGGAGGTGGCTGATCGGATCCGCGATCTAATTACTGAAGGGCATCTCGCCCCTGGCGCCAAGCTCAACGAGCGCGTTCTTTGCGAAGAGCTGGGCGTGTCGCGCACTCCATTGCGCGAAGCGCTAAAGCAACTGGCAGGCGAGAATTTGATTGATCTGCACGCTAACCGCGGCGCGAGCGTGGCGAGCCTTGAGCGTGAGCATGTCGCGCATCTATTCGAGTTGATGGCCAGTCTCGAAGGCTTGTCAGGTGAGCTGGCTGCTCAGCGCCGCACCGAGGCCGAACTTGTCGAGATTGAAGCCTTGCATCTGGAAATGCTGGCTGCGCATCGACGCCGCGACTTGCCTAACTACTACCGCTTGAACCGGCAGATTCACGCCGCGATCAATGCCAGCGCGCGCAATCCGGTACTCATGGAAACCTATGCGCGCTTGAATGGACGCTTGCAGAGTTTGCGGTTTCGTTCGAACTTTGATCGGGCCAAATGGGATGCCGCAGTGCTTGAGCACGGAGCGATGATCGAGGCACTGCGGGCCCAGGATGCTGCGCGTTTGCGCGGCTTGCTTGAGCAGCATTTGCGCCACAAGCGTGATGCGGTGCTGGAGCAATGGGAGCTGATTCGCGCTGAAACGAAGGTGGCACTATGAACATGCGCGATCCCCTGTTCGATACCAACTCCAATGCGCAGTCTTCTTCCTCGGTGCGTCCGGTGCGCAGCGCTGGATTGGAGCGGTCACGACTAGCGACCAGGCTCAGACGCACCTTGCGAGGCGAGGTGTTGTTTGATGCCGGATCGCGAGCCCGCTACAGCACGGATGCTTCGATCTATCAGATCGAGCCGGTAGGCGTGGTGGTGCCGGCCGATGAGGAGGATGTGCAGGCGACGCTTGATCTGGCCAATGAAATGAATGTGCCGGTGCTTGCGCGCGGGGGTGGCACAAGCCAGTGCGGCCAGACGGTGGGCGAGGCGCTGGTGATTGACACCACCAAGCACTTGCGCAATCTGATCGCAGTAGACGCCCAAGCTGGGGTGGCCGAGGTGCAACCCGGCATGGTGCTGGATCATTTGAATGCTGCGCTCAAGGCGAAAGGCTGGTGGTTTGCAGTGGATGTTTCCACCGCTGCGCAGGCCACCCTTGGGGGGATGGCAGGCAACAACTCGTGCGGCTCGCGATCGCTGGCCTACGGCAACATGGTGCACAACGTGTTGGGCATCGATGCGATTCTTGCCGATGGCACGCAGGAGTTTTTTGGTCCCTTTGGTGCCAAGGCGAGTCGCCCCATGCGCTCGGCGCGCACCGGGCAGTTGGTATCGGATTTGTTTTCCATCGGTCAACGCGAGAGCGATGAGATCAAGCGCATGTGGCCCACGGTGATGCGTCGCGTTGGAGGCTACAACCTCGATGTGTTCGAGCCACGCTCCGAGCGCCCTTACACCACCGATAACTCCGTGAATCTTGCGCACCTGCTAGTAGGCAGTGAAGGTACGCTGGCCTGGACCCGGCGCCTGCATCTCAAGCTGGCACGCTTACCGCTGCACAAGCGCCTGGGCGTGGTGAATTTTGCAAGCTTTCATCGCGCGATGGATAGTGCGCAACACATCGTGAAGCTTGGGCCGGTCGCTGTTGAGTTGGTGGACCGGACCATGATCGATTTGGCGCGTTTTAATCCTGCCTTCAAGCAAGTAATTGAAACCGCACTCGTTGATCCATCCGCCCGCACTCCCGAGGCGATTCTGTTGGTTGAGTTTTCCGGGCAGGAGTCTGGCGAATGTGACGCCGGGGTTGATCGATTGGTCGAGCTGATGGGTGATCTGGGCTTGCCCGGCACGGTGGTTGCAATGCGCGATGAGACCCATCAAAAGGCCTTGTGGGAGGTGCGCAAGGCGGGCCTCAACATCATGATGAGCTTGAAGGGCGATGGCAAGCCAGTGAGTTTTATTGAAGATTGCGCTGTGCCGCTTGAGCATCTCGCGCAATACACAGATGCGCTCACTGAAGTGTTCGCACGACACGGCACGCGAGGCACCTGGTATGCCCATGCATCGGTGGGCACTTTGCATGTGCGCCCGATCCTGGATATGCGGCAGGCGGGCGAGCAGGGCGGCGCGGCCAAGATGCGGCATATCGCTGAAGAGGCCGCGCTTTTGGTACGCAAATATAAAGGCGCGTTTTCTGGCGAGCATGGCGATGGGCTGGTGCGCAGTGAGTGGGTTGGTTGGCAATTCGGCGAGCGTTTGACCCGCGCATTTGAGGAGGTCAAGGATAAGTTTGACCCCAAGGGCCTGATGAATCCGGGCAAGATTGTGCGCGCCACAAAAATGGACGAGGCCAGCTTGTTTCGCTTCAAGCCGGGCTATCAGGCTACCCCTTTAACAACAGCGCTCGACTGGTCGGCATGGAATGTGCAAAACCATCCGGTAACTGAAGCGATTTCGGCACCTGGCACCGGCGGTGATCCGGCTCAAGGCTTGGCCAAAGCGGTCGAGATGTGCAACAACAACGGGCATTGCCGCAAGTTTGATGCAGGCACGATGTGCCCGAGTTATCGCATCAGCCGCGATGAGCAACACCTCACGCGTGGGCGAGCCAACACGCTGCGCATGGCGCTTACCGGGCAGCTCGATGATGAAGGCATTGCCTCCACGCAAGTGAAGGCCGCGATGGATCTATGCGTCGGATGCAAAGGCTGCAAGCGGGATTGCCCTACCGGCGTGGATATGGCGCGCATGAAAATTGAAGTGGCGCACCATTGGCATCAAAAACACGGCTGGAGTTTGCGCGACAAACTGGTGGCTTATCTTCCTCGCTATGCCGCCTGGGGCGCACGGCTCGCGCCGCTGCTGAATCTTCGCAACCGAATATCTGCGCTGGGATGGCTGGGTGAAAAGGTGCTGGGTTTTAGCGCGCAGCGGCAATTGCCCCATTGGTCAGGGCGCAGTTTTTTCTCGGAGCAGCCAATTAACTCCGAGCCGTCTGTGCAGGCCAATGGCTTGGGCGAAGTGGTGTTGTGGGTCGATACCTTCAATAATGTGTTTGATCCGCAGATTCTTGATGATGCGCAAGCCGTGCTGCAATCCGCCGGCTATCGTGTAGTGGTGGCGCGCAGCAATGATCAGCCACAACGGCCCTTGTGTTGTGGCCGGACCTACCTATCCACTGGAATGGTGGAGCGGGCCCGCGAGGAAGCCTTGCGCACCATGCAAGCTTTGCTGCCTCATGTGGAGCGGGGCGCCACGATTGTTGGACTCGAGCCTTCCTGCCTGCTGAGCCTGCGCGATGAGCATTTGGCGCTCAGGCTGGGTGAGCAGGCTGAGCGTATTGCGGGTGCAAGCATGCTGTTTGAGGAGTTCCTGGATCGCGAAATGCTGGGTGGAAAACTCGATGGGTGGATGCGCAGCTGGCAAAGCTTGCCCACCCCGGCCTTGCATGTTCACGGCCATTGCCATCAAAAGGCGCTGGATGCTTTTGCGCCCGTGTTGCGGGTGTTAAAGCGCATTCCCCAGGTATCGGTGCAGGTAATTGAATCGAGCTGTTGTGGCATGGCTGGTGCTTTTGGCTATGAAGCCGAGCACGTGCAGGCTTCACGCGCCATGGCTGAATTGAGTTTGCTACCGGCGGTGCGCAAGGCGGATGAAGCAGCATGGATAGTGGCGGATGGCACCAGCTGCAGGCATCAGATCGAAGAGCTTGGTGAGCGCAAGGTGCGGCATGTGGCCACGGTGCTTCGGGCTTTGCTCAAGGCTTGACGGATGGGCTCAGTGGTCGACTCAATTGACGCCGCCACCAGGGCCGGGTGAATTCGCATAGTTGGCTAAAGCCCAGGATGGCAGCCAGAGCCAGCAGCAAGCCTGCGGCGCGAGGGCCAGCCGGAAGTTCTCCCAGGCCGGCAAATTGCAGAATTTTGAGCGCAGGATAGTGGAGCAGGTATACCCCGAAGCTAAGATTGGCAAGCGTTCGCCAACCTTGCTCTACCCGTGATGAACTGCTAGCTGAAATATTGAGCCTGACGATTGCCGCGGCGATGGTGAGGCTGAAAATCAGGGCGAGGATCCAGTCACCCACAAACCATTTGGAATATCCCAGATTGCTCAGCCCAGTCCATGGGGCCGTGAGGCGTGCCTCGCCCCAATGCTTGAGTTGCTCGGCCCACTGCGCGCTGATATCGCTTGTGAAATGAAGAAGGGGAGCTAGTGCGACGATGTAGAGGCCCAGGCAAAGCGCGCAGAACACCAGTGGGGTAATGACCAGTCGTGCAGTGGAAGGTGCCGGAGGCGATCGGGTGAGGGTCCAGCGATGCAGGGCGACCCCGGCCAGCCAGCAAGGCAATAGCAGGATCATTCTTGGGGCCAGGGCAATCAGCATAAGTGCCAGCGCGCCCCGGTGCCAAGGCCGGGAACCATCAAGCATCAACGCTGCAAAAAACAGGTAGTACCAGGCTTCATAGGCCAAAGACCAATACGGCACCAGTCCAAAAGGCGACATGGCCCAGGGCCCGAACTGCCCAAGGAACAAGGCATTAAATGGCAGGTGCAGGTACCACTTATTGATGGTCCAATCATCCAGTGCGTCCCAGCCCTGCGAACGAGCAGCCAGACCGATCACCAACGCCAGCAGCAGAACCGGCACGGTAGTGGCCCAAAGGCGTGAAAACCGTTGCGCTAAAAAGGACTGGGTGGAGGTTTTAGAGCGCGAGGAGTAACTCACGCTGTAGCCCGAAATCACAAAAAATACGATCACCGCATGATGCGCTGCTTGCCCCAGCGGGCCCGGCCAATCCAGTAACTCCATGGCCTGGGCATGCGACAGGGCAACTACAAAGGCACAAATCACTCGCCAGATATCAAACAGGCGAAACAATCGCTTTTCATCGGCCGAGAGGTCCGGGGCGGTCATATTCCTGGAAAACAGTTGCAAATGCTTTTACTAAAATCGATTTTGGTGGATTGGCACACTGGCGGATAATGCTGCATGGACCCTCAACTCAGAAAAGCAGCGCTCGAATATCACGAGCAAGGGCGTCCCGGGAAAATCTCGGTGACGGCAACCAAACAACTCACCAATCAAAGGGATCTGGCTCTAGCTTACTCCCCTGGTGTTGCAGCGGCATGTGAAGAAATTGTGGCAGATCCTGCTAACGCAGCGCGCTACACAAGCCGGGCAAACCTGGTCGCGGTGATTACCAACGGCACAGCAGTGTTGGGCTTGGGCAATATTGGCCCGCTCGCAGCCAAGCCGGTGATGGAGGGCAAGGCCGTCCTGTTCAAGAAGTTTGCTGGCATTGATGTGTTTGATATCGAGGTCAATGAAACTGATGTCGATAAGCTGATTGAGATCATCGCTTCGCTTGAGCCGACTTTTGGTGGAATCAACCTTGAAGACATCAAGGCGCCAGACTGCTTTACGGTTGAGCGCAAGTTGCGCGAGCGCATGAAAATCCCGGTGTTTCATGATGATCAGCATGGCACGGCGATTGTGGTCGGCGCTGCCATCACCAACGGACTCACCGTGGTGGGCAAGGACATCAAGCAGGTGAAGGTGGTAGTGAGCGGCGCAGGTGCCGCAGCGCTGGCTTGCCTGGATCTGCTGGTCGACCTCGGGCTGCCCCGCAAAAACATCTGGGTATCGGATTTGGCTGGCGTGGTCTACACCGGCCGCAAAGAGTTGATGGACCCGGATAAAGAACTGTTTTGCCAGGACACGAGCGCGCGTACCTTGGGCGAAATCATCGAAGGGGCTGATGTGTTTCTCGGCCTTTCTGCGGGTGGGGTGCTTAAGCCCGAGATGGTTGCCAAGATGGCGCCGCAGCCCCTGATTTTTGCGCTCGCCAATCCGAATCCGGAAATCATGCCGGAAGATGCAAAAGCGGTGCGGCCCGATGCCATTATTGCCACTGGACGCACGGATTATCCGAATCAGGTTAACAACGTTCTGTGTTTCCCGTTCATTTTTCGCGGGGCACTGGATGTCGGGGCAACCACCATCACCCGCGAAATGGAGATTGCTGCAGTGCACGCGGTAGCCGAGTTGGCGCGGGCAGAAATGTCTGATGTTGTGGCTACGGCCTATGGTGCCCTGGGACTGAGTTTCGGCCCGGAGTACCTGATTCCGCGCCCATTTGACCCGCGTCTGATAGTGCGGATTGCACCTGCAGTTGCGCTCGCTGCAATGCGTTCGGGTGTGGCAACTCGCCCGATCGCGGATCTTGAGGCCTACCGCACCCAGCTTGAGCAGTTTGTCTATCACTCTGGCAACTTCATGAAGCCGATTTTCTCCACTGCCAAGCGGGCGCCCAAGCGCCGTGTGGTGTATGCCGAAGGAGAAGACGAGCGGGTATTGCGGGCGGTGCAGGTGGTGGTGGATGAAAAGCTGGCGCGTCCTGTGCTGGTGGGCAGGCCTGCGATTCTGGCCAAGCGGATCGAGACTTTCGGGTTGCGCATCCGGCCCGAGATTGATTTCGAGGTGATTAATCCCGAGTCTGATCAGCGCTATCGCGAATACTGGATGGAGTATTGGCGCATGACCGAGCGCAAGGGCGTCACCGCGCAATACGCAAAGATCGAAATGCGGCGCCGCCATACCCTGATCGGCGCAATGATGGTTCATCGCGGCGATGCCGATGCGATGATTTGCGGCACTTTCGGCACCTACGGATTACATTTGCACTATATCGACCAAGTGCTTGGCAAGCGGGCGGGAGCGCAGGTGTATGCCGCGATGAATACGCTGATGTTGCCCAATCGGCAGATCACTATGGTCGACACCCATGTGAATGAGGACCCAAGCGCTGCTGATCTTGCCAATATCACGATCCAGGCGGCGGAAGAATTGAAGCGTTTTGGCATCAAACCCAAAGCGGCGCTGCTGTCCCACTCCAATTTTGGCTCCTCCAACAGCGCAAGCGCCAGGAAAATGCAGGCCACCCTTCAGTTGTTACGCGAATTGGCACCTGATCTGGAAGTGGATGGGGAGATGCACGGCGATGTTGCCCTTGACCCGGCTTTGCGGCATTCGATGCTCCCAAGCTCCACTTTGCAAGGCGAGGCCAATTTATTGGTGATGCCCAATATTGATGCTGCGAACATCGCCTATAACCTGCTCAAGACGGCTGCCGGCAACAATGTAGCCATTGGTCCGGTGTTGTTGGGGGCTTCGAAGGCAGTGCATGTATTGACCCCATCGGCGACAGTGCGGCGGATCGTCAACATGACGGCCTGGTCGGTGGTTGACGCCAATCGTTAGCGGTTCTGGCACGGGCCTTTGCGTCGGGTAAAAGCCCTGGTGGGATGGCTTGCCGCTTGTCGGTCAGACAGGTGCGAGGATCAGAAAAGCGCAGGTTTTCTGGCGCTTATTGTTGACCCACCTTCTGGCACTGTTAGTCTGGCGAGATGATGTTTGATACCGCCGAAACTACCAGCAAACCCCCCAATTCCGGCTCCAGCGCGAATGCTGCGGGTGACCGTTCCCGCGGTATTCCCGAGGATGCGCGCAAGCGGTTTGAGTTGTTGCAGGAGTGCCGGGAGTTGGTGGTGACCCGGCTTTGCAAGGTGATTGCCGAGGCATTGTCCAAGATGAGCTCCGAGCTTACCGAGCTCGCATTGAAGTCCGGGCAGCGCGATCAGCAGCAGGCTTTGATGGATGCAGTTTCGCTGGTTCGGCAAAACCGCACCGAGATTGAAACCCGTTTTCGCAAGTCGTTTGTGGATTGCTTTGAAAAGCGGCTGTTCAACACGCAGCCCAAGCCCACCGAGGAGTTTGAGGGCGAGCTAAGCTTGATCGATGAGTCGGTCATTACCGACAAGCTCACGGTTGATCGCCTGGTACATCGATCGCGCGGTAAGCTCGATCCCGATGAAGTGCTTGGGATACGCGCCCGACTGGCGGCCTTGCTCGAGCGGGACTGGTTTGAGGAAACCAGTCATCCGGCTGCGCCCGAAGTGGTGTTTGAAGCATTAAAGAGTGCGCTTAGCGAGCTTGCCCCAGACATGTCGGTCCAGTCGGCATTGCTTGATGCCTTCGAGCCTCATGTTTCCTCGCAGCTCAATGGCGTCTACAACACGGTGAATGACCGGCTCAAGGCCAACATGGTTCTGCCCAAGATTCGCCCACAAGTGGCGGTCAATCGTTCGGCACCCAAGGCTCCGCGAGCTCAGGCTCCTGCAGTTGATCCAAATGCTGCTTTTGCACAGCATGCGCAGGGCGGTGCGATGCCAGCGGGTGGATTTGCCCCTGGCTCTGGCATGGCCGCTGCGACGGCTGCGCCCGCACCGATGATGTCGGCAAGCGCCCAGCAGTTTATTGCCGATACATTTCAGCAGCTTGAGCAAGGTGTGCCATCAGCGCGGCTCAATGCAGCGAAGCTATTGACCGACCCGGCCACATTCGGTGTGGCGGATTTGCCTCTGCCCAGCGCTCAGGCCCCCCTGATTGATGCGATCTCCACGCTTCAGGCGCAGCCAGTAAGCACTGAGGCAGCGAGTGGCCTCACCAGCGAGCTGATGGCCCGTGCCAAGCAGGATGGCTCGGCGCTTGACCAACTTACTGTCGAAATTGTTTCGATGGTATTTGACTATATCTATTCCGACAAACGCCTGCCCGACAGCATCAAGCAGCAGTTGTTGCGTTTGCAGGTTGTAGCAGTCAAAGCGGCTCTGATTGATCGCAGTTTTTTTGCGCGCCGTCAGCATCCGATGCGCAGACTGATCGACCGCATCTCGGAGCTGGCTACCGATCCGGATAGCGATGTTGCGGCTGATTCAGCACTGGTGCAGGGCCTCACTGGCCTGGTGCAATGGATCCTCGATGAGTTTGATCGCGATCTGGCGACCTTCGACGAGGCCATCGCAAGGTTGGAGATTCTGGCGGATGCGGAAAATGATCGCCGAGCCAAGCGCCTGGCTCAACTCACCGAGCAGGCCGAGCGCGATGAGGCCCTTGGTGGGGCGCGTGAGATGAGTGCCAAGTTGCTCGCTGAGAGAATGGACGCGGCCACCCCGGCATTCATGCGTGCGTTTGTTGATCGTTGGTGGCTTGAAGTGTGTGCCCTGGCTCAGTTGAACGATTCGCAAGACGGGCTGCGAACTGCCGAGGCCTTGCAACTTGTCGAAGCCTTGATTTGGTCCGTGGGCCCCAAATTGCCAGAGGAAGTGACCCGGCTGGCCAGCATACTGCCTAAACTCATCACCGGTGTGATGCGGGGCCTGAAGTCAATCGATATGCCTGATAGCGAGCGCGAAGCGTTCTTTAACGACCTATTGAAGAGTCATACCCAGTCGATCGAGTCTGCAAAAAACAAGGAGCTGCAGCGTATTGTTGCCGAGCGGGTGGAATCACGTTTGCGCATGCGCTCGGATGGTTCGATTCACTTTACCCCCGCGCGCAATACCGCAACGCAAACATCAGCTGCATCCGCAACGCCTTCGCCTACCGCAGTTTCTTCTGGGCTGCCTGAATTGCAACGGGGAGATCGTATCGAAGTCGATCAGGGCGACGAAGCAGTGCAGTACAAGCTGGCGTGGATCAGCCCTTCTCAACGCCTATATGTGTTGAGCCGGTTTCCTGATGAAGCCCGCTCGCTCCCGGTGGCTGAATTCACCGACCTGTTTCGCACGGGTAAAGCGCGGGTGATTGAAAAGCGCAGCAATGTGGATTCAGCGATCCACTCGATTGAGCCTAAAGGCGAGTCCGCTGTGCCCGAGGCCGCAAGCGTTCACTAACCGGTTCACTCTGGTCGACACTGAGGCAGTGAAAAAGCACTGATTTTTTTGCCCATCGCATCGGCAATTGCATTAGGATCGCGGCATGTCGATCACTTCCCGAATGCCCGTCAACCTCTCCCGCACCGCATGGTTGCTGGTGCTTGTAGTCTTTGCATTGGTGGCCTCAGTGGTGGGCGCCAAAGGATGGTTTGGCGATACCACAACAATTGCTGTTCAACAGTTGCCCGCAGAGGCGCAGCAAACGCTTGGGCTGATTCGCAGCAGCGGCCCATTTCCGTACCCGAAAGATGGCACTGTATTTGGCAATCGCGAGCAATTGCTTCCAAAACAGCCCAGAGGTTATTACACTGAATATACGGTTCGCACACCGGGTTCAAAAGACCGAGGCGCGCGCCGAATTGTGGTGGGTGGTGAGCCTGCCAGGTCCAACGAGCTGTACTACACCGACGATCACTATCAGAGTTTTCGCCGGATCCGGGAGTAGTCAATGAGCGCGTTAAGTAATATTCCCAAACATGCCGTGTTGCCACTCGGGCAATGGCGTATGCCTGATCTGCGCAAAGCCGCTGCGCAGGCCGATCAGCGCATGCTGGAGGCTGATGTTCACGGTGTGGCTGCCAAGGCCGACATACTGAATCAGTTGGCCCATTCGTTCCCGTTACCCAAACACTTTGGCAACAATCTCGATGCGCTCTACGATTGCATCACCGATATGCAACCGCTCGATGAGTCATCCCATCCCGGGTTCATCGTTGTGCTAGAAAATCTGCCCGGCCCGAAACACAGCGATGTGCGCGAGGCAATACTCGATGTGTTTCGTGAGGCCGGTGATTTCTTTTTCGACCGAAACATTGCGTTTCGGGTGTTTTACTCGGTAGCTAGCGCTTAAGCAGGTTTTGCAGCATGCCCATCATGGCATCTGCATTGCCTAGCCCACCCTGGGGGAGCTGACCATCGGGAGTAAGCTTATCGACCAGATCGGGCAGCATCTGACTCAGCTGTCCTGTCACGCTTGAAGTATCCACGCCGAGCTTGCTGGCGATATCCGAAATCTGTTGCGAGCCCAACACCTGCTGAAGTTGCTCAGCTGAAATAGGCAGGTTGGTGCCTTTGCCGATCCAGGAATCAAGCAGATTACCCATACCCGCACCGCGCAGCTGATCGAGCAGATTGCCTGCGCCTGCTCCTGCCTGCCCGGAATTATTGTTGGCAAGCATGCTCATTGCCATCTGCAATAAAGGCCCGCCCAAGCCGCCACCCTGACTGGCCTGTTGCCCGCCACCCAGCATGCTGCCCAACACCGATTGCAATAAGTTCATGTGAAACCTCCTGATGAATCAAGCCTTGGAGTGTAGCCCAGCCATATTGAAAAAATCGCCGTACACAGTTTGTAACGTTGCGAGCGCCGCAGGCGCTGCAGTTTCCGATCTGAGCACTCGTGGGCCCAGGGCCGCGCTGATCCAGCGATGCTCGGCAAAAAGCGCCATTTCATCGTCGGACCAGCCTGCCTCGGGGCCAATTGCCAGGGTGATTTCATGCAGGTTTTTGCCCAGCGCGCCCAGATGGGTGGATCCACCGGGCTGTAATACAACCTTCGGGCCCTCCACCGCATCGAGTTTGCCAAGCGTGGTTTCCAGCGACTTCACTTCATGCATGACCGGCAACACATCGCGCCCCGACTGCATGGCTGCGGCCTCAACAATCGCTTGCCAGTGTGCGAGCTTGCGCTGCTTGTTGCCGCTTCCCAGCTTGACTACTGAGCGCTGGGATTGCACCGCGAAGATTTCGTCTACGCCAAGTTCGACCGACTTTTCGATGCTCCAATCCATTTTTTCGGCGCTGCTGATCGCTTGCACCAGCCGGATATGAATCGGGGATTCAGGTGTTGCGCTCAAGGGGGCCAACAGCTCCGCCCCCATGGTGCCGGACACTTTTGCCAGACGCGCCTGCCAGCGGTGTCCCCGGCCGTCCGAAACCGCCAGCTCATCGCCGCCCGAAAGGCGCAGCACTTTGCGCAAGTAGTGCAACTGATCGGGCTGCAACTCCACTTGCTCGCCCGCCATCCAGCGGCGCGGGGCCTCCCGCGCAAAGACTCTGACTCGTTTCATAGCCGCCATCATACGCAGGCCGATCAAAAGCCCCCAATATCAACGACTGGTAAAATCGTGGGTTTCGTGCGCTGGAAAGTTGCCCTCATGACCGCCAATGTCTCCCCCCAAGACCTCGCCAACGCCATCCGAGCGCTTGCCATGGACGCCGTGCAGGCGGCCAATTCAGGTCATCCGGGCGCGCCGATGGGTATGGCCGATATTGCTGTTGCGCTTTGGCATCGTCATCTGCGCCATAACCCGGCGAACCCGCATTGGCTGGATCGGGATCGGTTTGTGCTCTCCAACGGCCACGGCTCGATGCTGATTTACGCCTTGCTGCATCTGACGGGCTATGACCTCGGCATTCAGGATCTCAAGCAGTTTCGCCAGCTGCATTCGCGCACACCCGGACACCCCGAAGTAGATGTCACCCCGGGGATTGAAACCACCACCGGCCCGCTGGGTCAGGGGATCACCAACGCGGTTGGCATGGCGCTGGCCGAAAAGATGCTCGCCCATGAATTCAACCGCGCTGATTTTTCGGTGGTGGATCACCTCACATACGTGTTTGCTGGTGATGGCTGCTTGATGGAGGGCGTATCGCACGAGGCATGCTCGCTGGCTGGCACGCTTGGGCTGTCGAAATTGATTGTGCTGTGGGACAACAATGGCATCTCCATTGATGGCCAGGTGCAGCACTGGTTTGCAGAAAATGTTGTGCAGCGCTTCATGGCCTACGGCTGGAATGTGATGGATGCGATTGATGGACATGACGAGAGCGCAGTTCATGCGGCCTTGACACAGGCTCGGCGTTGGGCGCGCGAAGGGCGTGTGGATGCCACCGGCGTGCTGCGCTTTGCCCCCACCTTTATCGCCTGCAAAACCAGTATTGGAAAAGGTTCACCAAACCGCGCTGGCACAGCCAAGGCGCATGGCGAGCCGCTGGGGGCCGCCGAGATTGAATTGACGCGTGCAGCGCTCGGTTGGCCGCATGCCCCCTTTGAGATTCCGCAAGAGATCAAGCAGGCCTGGGACGCCCGAGCCAAAGGGTCTGCGCAGGAAACCGAATGGGATGCCTTGTTTGCGAGCTACCAGGCTGCGCATCCCCAGTTGGCCAGCGAACTGATGCGGCGGATGAAAGGCGAGTTGCCAGCCAATTGGGATCAAACCGTGGATCAATTGCTTGAGTCGGTCATTGCTGCCGGCGAAACCATTGCCACGCGCAAGGCTTCTGCCAATGCGTTAAATGTCCTTGGGCCCGCCACACCTGAAATGCTCGGAGGCTCGGCCGACCTCACTGGCAGCAACCTGACCGACTTCAAGGGCTGTGGCGCATTGCGTGCCTCGCAAACCAGTTTTGAATTCGGGCGTCATATTAACTATGGTGTGCGCGAATTCGGGATGGCGGCAATCATGAACGGCATCGCCTTGCATGGCGGGTATGTGCCTTATGGCGGCACCTTCCTCACATTCTCGGACTACTCGCGCAACGCACTGCGGATGGCTGCATTGATGAAGCGGCGAGTGATCCATGTGTTTACTCATGACTCGATCGGCTTGGGCGAAGATGGCCCCACCCACCAGGCTGTAGAGCACGCTGCCAGCCTGCGATTGATCCCGGGGTTGCAGGTGTGGCGGCCCGCTGACCCGGTCGAGACCGCAGTGGCATGGGTCGAGGCGATGGAAGCCGAGCATGCGCCAAGCGCCTTGTTGCTCACCCGCCAAAACGTGCCGTTCTTCACCCGCTCGGAAACCCAGCTCGAAGCGATTCGTAAAGGTGCTTACATCTTGCGGGACGCGGCAGAAGCCAAGGCAGTGTTGATCGCAACAGGTTCCGAGCTCGGAGTAGCCATGGCGGCGCGCGATTTACTCGCCAGCGAAGGCCTGATGGTGCGCGTGGTGTCGATGCCTTCAACCACCCGATTCGATCAACAGGATGCGGCCTACAAAGCCAATGTCTTGCCGCCCAAGTTGCTGCGCGTAGCGGTCGAGGCTGGGGTCACAGATGGCTGGTGGAAATACGGATGTGCCGCTGTGGTGGGCCTGGACAGGTTTGGTGAATCCGCGCCTGGCGGCGTGTTGTTCAAAACATTTGGCTTTACTGCGGAAAATGTCGCCGACACAGTAAAAGAAGCCTTGCGGCGTGCCAAAGCTCACTGAAGTGGGCGCAGATTTCAGGTTTAATTTTTTCTTCTCTTTCAGGACCTCAGCATGACCATCAAGGTAGCCATCAACGGTTACGGCCGCATCGGCCGCAACATTCTTCGCGCCCACTATGAAGGTGGCAAAAAGCACGATATTCAGATCGTGGCCATCAATGATCTGGGCGATGCCAAGATTAATGCCCACCTGACTCAGTACGACACCGCGCATGGCAAGTTTCCAGGCACTGTGGCAGTGGAGGGCGACTCGATTGTGGTGAATGGTGATCGCATCAAGGTGATCGCCGAGCGCAACCCCGCTAATATCAAATGGGGTGAGATGGGGGTGGATGTGGTGCTGGAATGCACCGGGTTTTTCACCACCAAGGCCGATGCGGGCAAACATCTTGCCGGTGGTGCGAAGAAGGTCATCATCTCCGCGCCAGGTGGCAAGGATGTGGACGCTACCGTAGTTTATGGCGTGAACCATTCCGTGCTTAAAGCCGAGCACACTGTGATCAGCAATGCGTCATGCACCACCAACTGTTTGGCGCCCTTGGTGAAGCCGCTGAATGATGCGATTGGTGTGGAAACTGGTTTGATGACCACTATTCATGCCTACACCAACGATCAACGTTTGACCGACGTGTATCACGAAGACATCCGTCGCGCCCGCTCGGCCACCATGAGCATGATCCCCACCAAGACCGGTGCTGCGGCTGCTGTTGGGCTGGTACTGCCTGAGCTGAACGGCAAGCTGGATGGCTATGCGATGCGCGTGCCGACCATCAATGTGTCGATTGTGGATCTGTCATTCATCGCCAAGCGCGAGACCTCAGTGGACGAGGTGAATCAGGTCTTGAAGGCGGCTGCCGATGGTGCACTCAAAGGCATTCTCGATTACAGCGACGCACCCTTGGTGTCTGTGGACTTCAACCACAATCCGGCTTCGTCAACTTACGATGCCACACTTACCAAAGTCAGCGGCAAACTCGTCAAAGTATCGAGCTGGTATGACAACGAATGGGGTTTTTCGAACCGCATGCTGGACACGACAATCGCGCTGATGTCTGCACGCTGACTACGCTGAAAAACCCCATTCGTTGCGGTGAAGGCTAACTTCGAGAAGCGAAGTTACGACTTCACCACAATGAACCCTGACTTCAGCAACCGAATGTTGGATACCACCATTGCTCTCATGAACGCAAAGTAGTTCCCTGAAGACCCACTCATTGCGGTGAAGGCTAACTTCGAGAAGCGAAGTTACGACTTCACCACAATACCCTCGCGCTTCAGCAACCGCATGCCGCACACCGCCATTGCGCTTAAGAACGCAAAGCGGCCCTAAGCTGGCTACTTATCGAATGCCAAAAATCGAGCGCCAGTCCTTGCGCTCGTTTGCCGCGGTTGTGCATTCCTGAGCCTGCACAACTTCCGAATGCACTACCTTGACGTTATCTGCGCGGGTGGCGACGCAGCGTCCTTCACTGGCATTCCACCAATACTGTTTGCCGCTGGCACTGCGATTGGCCTTGAAGCCGCGCTGAATCATCGTGTTTTCAAGCGTTGCCAGAGGCTGCCCGGTGGCATCAAACACCTGTGCGCTTGGTTCAACCTGGGCAAGCACCGGGTTCGCGACCAATACCGTTGACATGATGATCCAGCGGCCTGTTGTAAAAATTTTCATTGCATGTCTCCTTGAAATTGGCGCTTGAGGCTCGGCTTGGCTGCTCACTGTGAAGTGGTTCGATAAGGTAAATCAACCAATACGCTAGGCCAAATCCGGAAAAAAGTCTGTTTCAAGTTGCGTTTTGAGGTGGCTTGCTAGCCAAGTTCCCTTAGCATGACGACTTTGCGTCTTTCTTACTTCCTACCCATGAAATTCCTACGCCTCACCGATCTCGACCTGGCTGGTAAACGTGTGTTTATCCGCGCTGATCTCAACGTCCCGCAAGATGACGCTGGCGCAATCACAGATGACACGCGAATCCGCGCTTCCATTCCTGCCATTGAGCATTGCCTGAAGGCGGGAGCTGCGGTGATGGTGACCTCGCATCTCGGGCGGCCAACCGAAGGTGAGCTCAAGCCAGAGGATTCGCTTACGCCGGTTGCAGATCGCTTGGCGCAGTTGCTGGATCGCAAGGTGGCGTTGATTCGCAATTGGGTCGAGGGTGGCTTCGAAGTGCAGCCGGGGCAGGTGGTGTTACTGGAAAACTGCCGCTGCAACAAGGGCGAAAAGAAGAATGATGAGGCGCTGGCCCGCAAGATGGCAGCGCTTTGTGATGTGTATGCCAACGACGCTTTTGGTACAGCCCATCGCGCGGAGGCCACAACTCACGGCATCGCGAAGTTCGCGCCGGTAGCATGCGCGGGTCCGCTGATGGCCGCCGAGCTCGAAGCACTCAGCAAAGCCCTCGACGCCCCCAAGCGGCCAATGGTGGCAATTGTGGCGGGCAGCAAGGTTTCAACCAAGCTCACGATTCTTGAATCCCTGGCTGACAAGGTCGACCAGCTGATCGTCGGTGGCGGTATCGCCAACACGTTTTTGCTCGCCAAAGGCATGCCGATTGGCAAATCACTTGCTGAGCCCGATTTGGTGGATAAGGCGCGGCGAATTATGGAGGCCATGCAGGCGCGAGGTGCCGAAGTGCCTTTGCCTGAAGACGTGGTCGTGGCGGATGAATTTTCTGTGCTTGCGCGGGCCAACAAGGTTCCTGCTTCGGAGGTTGGCCCGGGCGACATGATTCTGGATATCGGCCCCAAAGCGGCTGCCAAGCTCGCAGGCATCCTTGCTCAGGCGGGCACCATCGTGTGGAATGGTCCGGTTGGGGTATTCGAGTTTGATCAGTTTGGCGGTGGTACCAAGATGCTTGCGGCAGCCATTGCCCACTCCCCTGCGTTTTCGATTGCCGGCGGTGGCGACACCCTCGCCGCAATTGCCAAGTACGGCATTGAAAAACAGATCGGCTATATCTCCACTGGCGGCGGCGCGTTTCTTGAGTTTCTGGAGGGTAAGACTTTGCCCGCTGTAGAGGCCCTGGAGAGCCGGGCCTGAGTTGACCCCCTAGCTTGCGGGCGAAGGCACCCCCCTGGTTTTAGGTTGCAAAACCTATCGGCGAAGGCCAAACTTTGCGGATAACTTCAAAACCCGGGGGACAGCGATGAAAGACATGAGCCATTTGAGCGTGCTGGATGGCGCGTTTTTGCATCTTGAAAGCCCTGAGATGCCGATGCATGTGGGCAGCCTCGCAGTGTTTGACTTGCCCGAAGGCCAGACGGGTGCCACCTGGTTTGAAGCGGTGCGTGAGCATGTTGCCGGGCGGATGCATTTGGCGCCGGTATTCACCCGCAAGCTCGCCCTGATGCCTTTCGATCTGGCCAATCCGGTGTGGATTGCCGACGACGCGATCGACCTCGACTTTCATATCCGCTACACCACCCTGCAAAAGCCAGGCAGCCTTGCGCAGATGCAGGCACTGTGCGCTCGCTTGCATGGCAGCTTGCTGGATCGCAGTCGGCCCCTGTGGGAAATGTATGTGATCGACGGGCTCGCTGATGGCCGGGTCGGGTTTTACTCGAAAGTGCATCACAGCGCTGTGGATGGGCAAGCGGCTGTGGCTTTGGCCCGAACCCTGTTTGACCTCACTGTCGAGCCGCGCCGGATCAAACCGCCACGCACGACCCGCGGCAATCGCTATCAGCTGGGCGTGGCCGAGTTACTCACGGCGGCATTGGGCAATCAATTGCGACAAGTCGTGCAAGTGGCCAAGCTCGTGCCGCCGATTGCGGCCTTGGCCTTGAGCAGCGCCCGCAGTGCACTGGCCGAGCGTGCCACTCGCAAGCGCAGCAAGGAGCCTGCATCACCGGGTCTGCTTTCAAGCTTGAAGTTTGCGCCGCCCACCCCGTTTAATACTTCCATTACCAACCAGCGCGCGTTTGCAAGTGTGGCCCTGCCGCTGGGAGAAATCAAAGCTATCGGCAAGCAGTTCGATGCATCGGTCAACGACATGGTGCTTTGGCTCTGCAGCACTGCGCTGCGCGAGTACCTGGCCGATTCGCGTGAACTGCCGGAAAAATCTCTGGTGGCGGGCGTGCCGATTTCATTGCGCTCCGAGGGCGATACCAGCAGCAACAACCAGGTCTCGGGCACGCTCATTGACCTGGCCACGCAGGTCAAGGATCCGCTCAAGCGCCTGGAGCAAATCATGATCGCCACCCGCGCGATGAAGCAGCAGGTAAGCAGCTTTGGCAGCATGATCCCCACCGATTTCCCTTCGCTCGGATCGCCCTGGTTGCTCAGTGGCCTGGCCTCCTTGTATGGCCGCTCGCGAATGGCAGACTACATTCGGGTAAGCAATGTGGTGATTTCCAATGTGCCGGGCCCGCAGGTGCCGCTTTACATGGCCGGGGCCAAAATGCAGGGGCTGTTCCCCTTGTCGATTGTGATTCATGGCGTGGCCCTCAACTTCACTGTGCAAAGCTATATGGGGCAATTGTGCTTTGGCCTCACCGCTTGCCGTCGCGCAGTGCCCGATGTGAGTGAGCTGGCCGTGCAGTTGGAGTCCGCTTTGGTGGCTTTGCGCAAGCTGGCTGTGCTGCATTCCGAAGCGGTAGCCGAAGTGCCAGTGCTGGCCGCGCCAGCGGGCCGTAAATCGCGGCCCCGATCGAGTCCGAAACTCACGGTGGTTGCCAACCCTCCAGTGCCCGCCCCGGTAGTGGCAGCTGCTAAGGTTGCGACGAGAAAGCCGCAGCGTAAACGTGCCTGATGCACCGCGCCCGGGGCTGCTAAGACTCGCGCTGGAGACGCGGGCTCCGGTTGAGTTCTTTGCAAGTGCGGTCGCAGCGCCTGCACTTTTGGGTGCACCTCAGGGCGATGGACATACCGTGGTGGTGTATCCCGGATTTTTGGCAGCCGACTCAAGCACCGCGCCTTTGCGCCGTCTGCTGAAAGCATTGGGCTACGAAGCTTTCGGCTGGGAACAAGGGCGCAACACTGGCGTATCGCCGGCCACTTTTGCGCAAGCCGAGCAGCAGATCAAGACCTTGGCCGCCAAGAGCGGCAAGCTGAGTTTGGTGGGTTGGAGCCTGGGCGGCATCTATGCCCGCGAACTCGCCAAGCGGGTACCTGACCTGATCCGCAATGTCGTCACGCTGGGCTCGCCGTTTGCCCAGCCGCCGGACAATACCAACGCTTCGCGCTTGTTTGAATGGGTCAATCGTAACAAGGAGCGGGTGCAGGTGGAGTATGCGAGCCTCAAGCAAGCACCACCCGTACCGACAACTTCGATATTCAGCCGCACAGATGGCATCGTCCCCTGGCAGGCAAGTATTCAAGAAGCAGGGCCGATGAGCGAGAGCATTGAGGTAAGCGCAAGTCATATTGGATTGGGCGTAAATCCTTTTGCGCTCTACGCGCTGGCCGATCGGTTGTCACAAGCGCCCGGGCAATGGAAGGCGTTTGAGATTAGCGGCATGAAGCGTTTGTGGTTCCGGGGCGCGCCTAAGTGAAGATGCGTCAGCCTTCGGAAGTGCTTGGAAATGCTTTGATCACTGGTGCATCGGCCGGGATCGGGCAGGCACTGGGCGAGCGCTTTGCCAAAGCGGGTCATGACGTAGTCTTGGTGGCCCGCAGTGAAGACAAACTCAAAGAGGTGGCCCAGCAGTTGAGTGCCCAATACGCGGTGAAGGCATGGGTGGTGCCGCTTGATTTGGGTGAACCCGATGCGGCCGCCAAACTTTTTGCGAAATTGAAGCGTGCTCGTCGTCCGATTGATATCGTGGTGAATTGCGCAGGTGTGTTGGAGCATCGCGAGTTTGCGCTAACGCCCCCCGAGCGCCATCAGCAATTGATTGATCTCAACATCAGTAGCCTCACGGGCCTGCTCGCTCATTTTTTGCCACCAATGATTGAGCGTGGGCAAGGCCGCTTCCTCAACGTTGCCTCCATCGCTGCGTTTCAACCAATTCCCTTGCTGGCGACTTATGCAGCGACCAAAGCGTATGTGTTGTCCATTACTGAGTCATTGGCCGAAGAGTTGCGGGGTACCGGGGTGAGCGTGACTGCCTTGTGTCCGGGGATTACCGCAACTGAGATGCTGGGCAAGGCCCAGGCGGGCAGTCAGGAACTTGGCGGCCTACCCGATTTTCTCATCGGCAGCGCGCAAGAGGTGGCCGAACAAGGCTTCGAGGCCTGCATGCGCGGCGATGTAATTTGTGTGCCGGGATCGCTCAACCTTGTCGGTACCCTGGCGGCTCGCGCGGCCCCTAAATGGCTGGTCCGCCGGGTTGGTGGTGCGATGGTACGGCGCATGCGAAAGGGCTAGTGCAAATGACAGGTGAGCAGGTGATTGTGCTGGCCACGCCGGTATTTTTATTGCTGATCGCGTTGGAGTTTTTTATCAGTCTGCGCCGGGGCCTTAATGTTTATCGTCTCAATGACACCTTAAACAGCATCGGGCTGGGCATGATGAGTCAGGTGGCTGGCATCTTTGTCAAGGTGTTCACCATCGGGATCTATGGTTGGATCTACGCCCACTTCGCACAATTTGAGTTGTCCGCAGATGCGGTATGGGTGTGGATCTTTGCACTAGTGTTTTACGACTTTTGTTATTACTGGCTACACCGTGCCGGCCATCGAGTGGCGATCCTTTGGGCCGCGCATGTGGTGCATCATCAGAGTGAGGAGTACAACCTGTCTACCGCGTTACGGCAAACCAGCAGCGGTGCGCTACTGGGTTGGGTGTTCTATATCCCGATGGCAGTCGTGGGGGTTCCGCCGAAGGTGTTCGCCGTGGTGGCGCTGATTGACCTGCTGTATCAGTTCTGGGTGCATACCCGACTGGTGGGCTCACTCGGATGGTTTGATCGGGTGTTTTGCTCGCCTTCCAATCACCGGGTTCACCACGCTGTGAATGACCAGTATCTGGACAAGAATTACGGCGGCATTCTGGTGATCTGGGATCGCCTGTTTGGCACCTTTGCCCCCGAGCGGGCCGAGCTGCCTTGTGTATATGGCACGCGTCAGCCATTGCGCAGCTGGAATCCGATTTGGGCAAATGTGCAGGTCTATGCCGATCTTTGGCATCGCTCAAGTCAGGCGACCTCCTGGAGTGATCGCCTGCAGCTCTGGTTCAGGCCCCCGGGTTGGCAATCCGCGCAAATGCGCATCGATGATCCGCAAGCGGGCTTTAAGCTTGAGCAGCGCCAGACCTTCGACCCGCCTGTGAGTCGAACCCGGCAGATCCTGGCTGCAGCCCTGTTTTTTGGGGTTCTGAATGTGCTCGCTGTTGTGCTTTGGCGTGCACACGAGATCAGCAACCTTGGGCTGATCGCACTCAGTGCCACGGTTGTGGTCACGCTCTGGCTGATTGGCCAGTTGGGCATGACCGCCGGTCAAGCCATTGGGCATCCAAGGGAAACTACGTCTTAACCTGGTCACCGCGACGTGCGATGATGTAAGCCTCTTTACGACAGGATCCTCATGCAACGCGCTACCAAAATCGTCGCCACCCTTGGCCCTGCTTCCACCTCGCCCGAGATGCTTGAAAAGATGATCAAGGGCGGAGTCAATGTGGTTCGGGTGAATTTCTCGCACGGCTCGGCCAGCGAACATACCACCACGGTGCGTTTGGTGCGCGAGATCGCTGCCCGGCTTGGGCGTGATGTGGGCGTGCTGGCCGATCTTCAGGGCCCCAAGATTCGGGTTGGCAAATTTGTGGATGGCAAGGTCAGCCTGGCAACCGGCGACAAATTCATCTTTGACATCGAATGCGACGAAGGCAATCACGAGCGTGTGGGGCTGGATTACAAAGAGCTTGTGAACGATGTGCATCCGGGCGACATGCTCTTGCTCAACGACGGGCGCATGACCATGAAAGTCGATGCAGTGGGGCGCACCACAATTTCCTGCACCGTGGTGTTGGGAGGAGTGTTGTCCAATCGCAAGGGAATCAACCGCCAGGGCGGCGGCTTGTCAGCGCCTGCGCTCACTGCCAAGGATATGGACGATATCAAGGTGGCGGTGGGCTTCGAGGCCGATTTTGTAGCGGTTTCGTTTCCAAAAAATTCCGCAGATATGTATATGGCGCGCGAACTGGTACGTGCCGCCGGCGGCAAGGCGCTGATGATTGCGAAAGTTGAGCGCTATGAGGCGATCGGCAATCTGGAGGAGATCCTCAAGGCCTCGGATGGCGTAATGGTGGCGCGTGGTGACTTGGCGGTTGAGGTGGGTGATGCTGCCGTGCCGGCCTTGCAAAAGCGCATGATTCGCATGGCTCGCGAGCTCAACAAGGTCACGATCACCGCCACCCAAATGATGGAGTCCATGATCGAGTCTCCAGTACCGACCCGTGCTGAAGTGAGCGATGTGGCCAACGCAGTGCTGGATGGCACGGATGCGGTGATGCTGTCAGCCGAAACAGCGGCGGGCAAGTATCCGCTCGAAACCGTCCAGATGATGGCCAATGTATGCGTGGAAGCAGAAAAGTCGCAAGCTGTCACCCTGGATGCTGATTTTCTGAATCGCACCTTTACCCGCATTGATCAATCGATTGCGATGAGTGCATTGTTTGTGGCGCATCACCTTGGCGTGAAGGCGATTGCTTCCCTCACCCAATCCGGATCCACTGCGCTGTGGATGTCGCGCCTGAACTCGGGCGTGCCCATCTATGCTCTGACTCCCGAGGAGGGCAGTCGTCGGCGCATGTGCCTGTATCGCGATGTGAAGCCACTGCTTATTGAGTTTGAGCATGAAGATCGGGATGCCTTGCTCGCGCGTGCTGAGGCACGTTTGATTGAAGCGGGCGTGGTCGTGCCTGGCGATCAGATCGTGATTACGATTGGTGAGCCGATTGGCAAATCGGGTGGCACCAACACGATGAAGATCGTGAAGATTGGTGAGCACTCGGCGCGGTAATTCACTGGCTTGCTGATGGGTGCTGGAGGGCTGCCTGCCTAGCGGTTGATCGGGCCCATGCCATCCAGGATGTCGCTTGCATTGATGATCATGGTGGCCACTTCCACGATTGAGATGCGTTTGCTGGTGGCTTGTCGGCGAATATGATCGTAGGCCTCCACATCGGTGACCCCTCGTCGCTCGCCCAATAGTTTGACGGCCCTCTCGATCACCCGGCGGGAACGCAAAGTTTCTTCGAGCTTTCTCACTTTGCTCAGTAAACGCTGCTCGTAGCCGTGCACTGAGCGGGCTAGCACCAGTGTGCTCAGAATGCCGCTCGCGCGAAAAGGTTTGCTCAGCACGGCATGCGCATTCACTTCAAGCAAGGACTTGAGCACAGTCGGATTTTCGTAATCGACTAGGGCGACCAAGGCTGCGCCGCAATCAGCGGCACCCCAGACAGGGGTGCCTGCATTTTCCGCTGAGATCAGCAGAAAGATGACAGCGCTGTCTGGGGGTGGGGTTGCCGGGCATGGCCACACAGGCTTTACACGGCAGCCGATACGCTTAAGCTGGTCATGCAGAACTTCACAATCCGGGCCCGCTGGATGAATCACCAGCACTTCAATTCCGCGCAATTCGTCGAAAAGTTTCCGGATAGTCGTGGTCATAGCCAGGGTATCAATCCAGCCAAAAACTTGTGAAACCGCTGGTGGTGAGGTAAGGATCAGGTTTCACTGGAGCATGGGCCTGCCATAGCACTTCGAAGGCGCCATCAATACCAACACGCGCGATACGCGGGCGTAACCACGCGTGCTGATTCTCCGGGTCAAGGCGTAGTGAGCCTGAGGGGCCGTCCAAAGTAATGGTCAAGGCCGCTTGCACTAGCTTCTGAGTATCCAGACTGCCGGTGATTTCGAGCGAACGTGCGAAAAGCTGAATTTGGCTATATGCGCCTTCAGCCCACATACTCACCGGGGTATGCTGCCCAAAACGCTCACTCATCTGGGCAACGAAGCGCTCATTGGCTTTTCCTGGCAACGAGCTGAAGTAGGTGGCTGCGGTGATATGGCCTTGGCACAGCTCGGCACCCACCTGCTGCACCTCGCATTCGACCATGGTCAGGCTGGCCACTGTGATCTTGTTGGTGTCTCCTCCCAATTCCCGATACAGACGATAGAACTCGCGGGCTGGGCGCCCAACCAGCGTGCTGAACACCACATCGGGCTGGGCCTGCTGAATTGCCTTGACTGCTGCACTCACCGCACTGGTGACCGCCTCGTAGGGCAGGTAGACCTCATCGACAATTTCGCCACCGTGCTGCTCGACGACTTCCCGCATGATGCGATTGGTCTCGCGTGGATAGATGTAGTCCGATCCAACAAGAAAGATACGTCGGCCATGATGACGCAAGAGGTAGGCGGCCAGCTGCAAGGTGTTTTGGTTGGGCGCGGCACCGGTGTAGATGACGTTGGGCGAAAACTCAAAGCCCTCGTATAACGAGCAATACCAAAGCAATCCATTACGGCGCTCTATCGCAGGCAGCACAGCCTTGCGCCCCGAAGAGGTCGAGCATCCGAAAATCACACTGATGCCGTGGTCCAGAAGCAAGTGTTCGGCAAGGCGGCGATATTCGTTTGGATCCGACTTTGGATCAAAGGCCACGGGTTCCAAAGGCCTTCCGAGCACACCACCGGCCGCGTTGATTTGTTCGATTGCCAGAACAGTACCCAGGAAATGCTCGGTTTCTGAAACCGACATCACGCCCGAGCGGGAAAACAATACGCCGACACGCCAAGTCGGGTCAGCCCCACCCGGTGATGCGGCCGTAATGTTTGGCGGGATTAGGTTATCGATCATTCAAAGCAGTCGGTCACAGCGGATAAACTCCCTCACACACGCAGATGCCTATGAATGATTTCTTGGGCATCGCCAGCGCTGGCAACACCCTGCGCCGCGATCTCGCCTCGTTTGAGCACAGTGTATCGATCCGCCACCTGCAAGGCAAAGTCCACATTCTGTTCAATGATCAGCATGGCTGTGCCGTTGTTGTCGCGCTCGGCCTTCAGTGCTGCTGCCAACCGTGTCACCACCGAAGGCTGCAATCCTTCCGTGATTTCATCAATCAGAATCAATTGCGGCCTGGACATTAAGGCACGCGCTATCAGCAACATTTTTTGCTCACCGCCCGACAAGGTGCCAGCCAGTTGGGCTCGACGATCAGCGAGAAACGGAAAATGCTGTACCACCGAAGCGAATCCGGGCTCGAAGTCAGCATCTGTGAATAGGCCGAGGCGCAGATTGTCACGAATGCTCAACTCCGGAAACAAGGCTTGCTCTTGCGGCGCGTAAGCTACTCCGTGCTTCGCTACTTTGTGCGCAGCCAGGCTTGTTATGTCGCGGCCAAACAATGAAATCTTTCCTCCCCGCTTGGGCAGATAACCCATGACAGACTTCAGCACGGTGGACTTGCCCATACCGTTCTTGCCGAGCATCGCGGTGATTGAGCCCGGCTCAATGCGCAAGCCAACGCCGCGCAGCACCATAGCCTCACCATAGCCGCAGGTCAGGTCCTGGATCTCCAATGCGGCGGGCGTCATGCCGCATCCTGCCTGTGGCCAGCAGCGCCAGAGTAAATCGTGCGGACCAGCTCTGACTCGACCACCTCCTGTACCGTACCTTCCAGTGCGATACGTCCCTGGTGTAGAACGACCATCCGGGTCGAGATTTCACGCACAAACTCGATATCGTGCTCGACCAGAAGCAGGCAAATTCCATAGGTGTGGGCCAGGTCGAGGAAGATCTGCCCGATCTGAGCGCGTTCGGCCAACGTGAGCCCAGCAGTAGGTTCGTCCAGCAAAATGGCCTTGGGCTCCATAGCCAGCACCATCGCCAATTCCAGGGCTTGCTGCTCTCCGTGGGACAGGCGCTGCGCCTGGACGCCCAGTTTCTGATCCAGCTGAGTAACTTGCAAAACCCGCAGCACATAGGCGGGCAGAGCTAACAGTGAGCTGCGACGCCAGATGGATGGCTTGGCTAGCCGGGTACGGGCGATACGCAAGCACTGAGCAACGGTAAGCGTTTCGAAGATGTTTGCGGTCTGAAACTTTCGGCCCAGACCATAGCGAACGCAAACATGGGGCGGCGCGTGGCGAATATCATTGCCGGAAACAAACACACTGCCTGCGCTGCGCTCTGCGCCATCGCTCATACATTTCATGAGCGTTGTTTTGCCGGCACCGTTGGGTCCAATCAGGCTGACGAGTTCACCAGGTCGCGCTATCAGGTCGATGCCCTGAAGTACTGCAAAGCTGCCGAACTTCTTGGCCACCCCCTTAAGTGCGACTGCTTCACCGGTCTTGAGTTGCGCTTGTGAGGGGTCGATGGGTTCCGCGACCAGCATGGGTACAGGCGCATCATCGTTTACGGCGCTTTTCGCGCGACCACGGCCTAGCAGAGCGGGTAAAAGCCCTTGCGGTAGCAACACAATCACCGCCACGAATGCGCCACCCAGCAGCAATTTCCAGACGTAGGGCAAGCTGCCTCCGAGATAGGCGCTCGCAAGCTCAATGAGCAATGCACCAAACACCGGGCCGATCAAGGTGCCGCGGCCTCCGAGGGCGACCCAAATAATGATCTCAGTGCCAAAAACGAACCCTGCCAATTCAGGAGCCACCACGCCGCTAAAACTTGCGTAACCCAACCCCGCCACACTTGCGACCATCGCGGTAACCACAAGGAGCGAAATTTTCAGCGTGGCTGTATTGATACCCAGATAAGCGCAGCGTGTTTCGTTGTCGCGGGTTGCCACAAGCAGCTGTCCGGCATCACTGTGCACGAAGGTCCAGGCCAGTGCTGTGAGAGCCAAAAGCGCGAAGCCTGCCCACCAGAACCACGCTTCAACCGAAAGATCGAAACTGCTGTAGCCCGTGAGCCCGGAGCTTGAACCTGTGAACGTACCACCAGAAAACAAGAGTTGGGTCACGACAATAGGCAAGACTAATGACACTACGGACGCATAGAGAGGAGTGGCACCGTGGTAAAAAGAAAGCCAGCCCACGAAGGCCGCGATAATCGCGGCAACAAAGAGCGCAGCGACCAGCGCCAAAACCGCCAGCGCCGGGCTGAAACCCAGGTGTGTAAACACTAGCCCGCCAGCATAGGCACCCGCGCCAAAGAATGCGGACTGGCCAAACGTCAGGTAGCCGGTATAGCCCCAGAGCATATCCACTGTGAGCGCGAGCATCGCAAAGAACATCGCACGTACGAGAATGTTCAGCGTGTAGTTATCCAGAACAAAGGGCGCAACAGCAATTACCACCGCGCTGATCGCGCACCCCAGGATAAATCGCTGGCTGCGATTGATTTGTGAACTCGCCATGCTCGAGGCGGCTGGGCCATTTGCTGCAGTCTCAAGCATTGGAAAACCCCTTAGGGCGAATACGCAAGGTTACGGCCGCCAACACCACGATAGCGAGACCGCCCAGGATAGGGCTGATGAAAGTGCTGATGAGCACTTGGGCGGCTCCAAAGAGCAGGGTGGCGATCAGCAAACTGGCCATCGAAGATCCCGAGACCATCACCAACATGAACGCGTTGACCAACCATGGGATGCCCATGTTTGGATCCACACTGGATAGCGGAGTGATGAGCGCTCCGGCCAGGCTGCCAAGCCCAGCGCCGATGCTGAATGATACAAACCGAACCAGACTTGAATTGATGCCCAAGCCGCGCGAAAGCTGTTCATTCATGATGACGGCGCGCGTGACCAGCCCAAACCTGGTGCGTGTCAGAAGAAAAGCCATCGTGATGCCGATGGCCGCAGCTGCGAGTACCAAGAGCAGGCGATAGGCGGAATAGTCTGTGCCGAACACATCCACGGTGCCTTGAACCGGGCTGGCCACGAACTTGACCTCGCGCCCGAAGGCCAGGGTGATTAGTTGGCCAATGATGATACCCAAGCCCCAGGTAGCCAGGATCGCATCAAGTGGCCTTGAATAAAGTGGCCGCACAATCAACCACTCGATCAGCATGCCAGCCAGTGCGCCGACTGCAAGCGCCAAGGGCAAGGCCGCCCAATACGGCAGCCCGAGTTGTGAGCCCACAAGGCTGGCATAGCCGCCAAGAGTGAGGAAAGCCCCGTGAGCAAAATTAATGATCTTCATCACACCGAAGATCAGTAACAGCCCGGCAGCCACCGCGTACAGGATTGCTGAGGTAGTCAGAATATCTAGCAGCAGTGGCAAAACGCTCTCCCCGTGCAAGTATGAATGTCAGGCAAGCATCACTTGAGATTGGGGCATTGGGTGCCGGGGTCCACATCCTTGAACGATGACACTACCTTCACGCTGCCATCGCCCTGCACTTCGCCCAGATACATCGTTAGTGGCGCATGGCGCTGCTTGGACATTGCAATGGTGCCGCGCGGTCCGTCGACCTTGACTTCGGCAAGTGCGGCAAGGACTTTCTGGGCATCAGTGCTTTTGGCTTTTTCTACGGCGGCCTTGTAGGCATACACAGCCTCGTACTGCGGCACCGAAAGATCGTTCGGAGTCTTGAGATCAGTGCCGAACTTCTTGGTCATTGCCGCGAGAAACTGCTTGTTCCGGGGGCTATCGATACCGGTGACATATGAGGCCGAGATGAAGATGCCTTGCGCATCAGCGCCCATCGATTTTGCTGTGCCTTCGTCAACCGCAAGATTGCCATACGGAATGGTGATGCCTGCAGCACGGAGCTGCTTGGTCAGGGTCACGTTGGGCGCGCCGCCCGCAGTGGAGGTCACAATCGCATCAGGCTTGGCGGCCCGTATTTTGCTGATCACGGCAGTCCAATCGCTACCATCCATGGGAAGGTATTCCTCACCCACCACTTTTGCACCTTTGCTTTGTGCATATTTCTTGGTGAACTCAAGCATGCCGCGTCCGAAGGAGTAATCGCTGCCTACCAGGAAAAATGTCTTGGCTGATTTGGCATTCATGAAGTGATCCACGATGGGTGGCACTTGCTGCTCGGGCACCCACGCGTTGACAAACATCCATGGGCTGCATGAACGCCCTTCGTAAAACGAGGTGTAGATGTAAGGCACTTTGCCCCGCGCGACGATGGGCAGCCCCGCATTGCGCGCAGCACTGGTTTCCATCGAAATCAGCACATCAACTTTTTTCTGAAAGATCAGCGAGTCGAAAGCCTTCTGAGCACCCACTGCGCCGGAGCCATCATCGGCCACTTCGAGCTCAACCTTGCGCCCGAGAATGCCCCCGGCTGCATTAATTTCATCGATAGCAAGTTGGGATGACTGCACCACTGAAGGTGCCACGACGCTATTGGCACCCGACAAGCCTACCGGTACGCCGATGCGTATCGGGCCGGCAGCGAAAGTAGGTGCCGCAAGCAGCATGCTGGTCAAACCTATGGTTGCACAGACTCGTGGAAGGGATAAGTATTTCATACGAACTCCAGGGTTGAGACTACGGACAGGGAAAGCAGGCAAAGCAAACAAATCAGTACCAGCCAGGCTGCTCTTTGGAGCCCAGCATTTCGTCATAAACATCGGTGCGACGATCGCGTAAAACCTGATTGAACTGATTCCAGTTGCGGGCACGGCGCGCATTGCCAAGATCGAGCTCGGCAACAATGATCTCTTCGGACTCCCGGCTCGCCGGGCCCGCGATAGGCCAGCCTGCGCAACTTACGATCACGCTTTGGCCCTCGAAAGGCTGATTGCGCTCAATACCCACCCGGTCTGCGCAGGCGATGAACACAGAATTGGTGTGTGCTGCAGCCATCGTCAATACCGTTGCCATGGCCTGACGATCTGGGGCTTGTCCGGGAATGGGTACCCAGTTGGTGGGCACACAAATAATGTCTGCGCCTTTCAGGGCTTGCAGGCGAAAGGTCTCGGGAAACCATATGTCATAACAAATGGCCACACCAATTCGGCCAAGCGGGGTTTTGAATACCGGAAAGCCCAGGTTGCCTGGCTCAAAGAATAGGTTCTCAGCGTTCCATAAGTGCACCTTCCGAAAAGTGCCGATGTAGCCTGCCGGGCCGATTACGACAGCCGAGTTGTAAAGGGCATCGCCTTGCCGCTCTGCAATGCCGGCAACCAGCGTGATATTCAAGCGAGCTGCGGTGTCAATCCATGTCTGACAGGTCGGTCCTTCGGGAATGATTTCGGCCAACTCAAAGGCCTCTTGCCTAGTAGCAAATACATAGCCGGAGTTCGCCAATTCGGGCAGTACGATCAGACGCGCGCCCATCGCGGCAGCACGCTCAATCCAAAGCAAGCTTGCAGCAACATTGGCGGCTTTCTCCCCAACCTTGGGGTGCGTTTGCAGGCAGGCTACTTTCACCAGGCCGACATCTGCGTTAAGCAAATCCGTCATCAAATCTCCGCGACAAAAACAAAAAGCCCCCTGAGGCGCGGTGCGCTAATCAGGGGGCTATGTAGCCCAAATGTGGATGCGGCGATGTTGCCGCTGCTAGCGATGTTGCTAGCGTTAAGAGTCTTTACAGTAAATTAGTGGATCAACAGTGTCAAGCGTTCGTTGATTGCGAGATTGCAAATCAAGCTCCGGCATGTGCCGGCACCGATTCGCCCTAAAGTGCTGCCAGCTTCAAACTCAGGTGGCGTCGAATAGCGGGCTCTGGACTTAAATCAATTGCGCGTTTGTAGGACTGCTTCGCCGCATGTAAATCACCTGCCAGTTGGGCCAAAAAACCTCGCGCAACCCAGCCAGGCTGATAGTTCTCAAGCATCGCTGTGTCAATGGAATTGAGCGCATGTTGACCTGCCAATGGGCCTTGCACATGCCCTACAGCGATAGCTCGTGCCACTGCCGCGCCGAGGCTCGGCGCTAAGCGCATCAGCCCCTCATAAAGCATCGACAACGCAACCCAGTCTGTACGGCCGGTGATCGCGCGTGCGCAATGCACTGACTGTATTGCGGCCTCCAACTGGTATCGCCCAAGAGCGGCAGGGCCCAAAGTGGCTTGTTGAATGCGCGCTCGGGCCAGCAAGCGCTCGGCCCATAGAATGTTTTTCTGATCCCATTGATCAGTGGCTTGTTGGTCCAGCGGAACAAATTCGCCCTCTACGCCATGGCGGGCCGCTTGCCGCGAATGGGTGAAAGAAAGTAAAGCGGCCAGGCCCAGGGCTTCGGGGTGCTCGGGCAACAGGCGGGCAAGAAGGTTCGCCAGAAACAATGTTTCTTCGGCTAGGCTTTCGCGAGGTGAGGTTGGTTCAACATCATGCCAACCCACGGCATATGCACCGTAGATGGCTTCCAGCACAGATTCCAGGCGCTCGGGCATGTCAGAGCGCTGAGGCACTACAAATGGTATGGCCGCATCCTTGATTTTTTTCTTTGCACGTACCAGGCGTTGCGCCATCGTGGCCTGCGGAACAACAAACGCTTGCGCAATATTTGCAGCTTCCATGCCCAGCACGGTTTGCATCATCAGCGGCGCATGAACGCCAGCATCAATCGCCGGATGAGCGCAGGTAAAGAGCAGCTTCAGGCGTTCATCGGGGATGGTGTCGTCATCGATGGTCGTAGTGAACATGGCCTCAATCTCGTCTTCTTCAAGCGGCACGCTGGTTTGATAGGCTGCGCTGCGCCAGATATCCGTGATGCGATTGCGAGCGGCGGTGAGTAACCAGGCCTGCGGATTGGCGGGCACCCCGGATTCAGGCCAGGTGCGCAAGGCCGATTCGAAGGCATCGGCCAGCGCATCTTCCGCCTGGGCAATATCGTTGCTTCGGGCAACAATCAGGGCGAGCAATCGCCCATAGGTGCTGCGCGCCTCAACAATTGCACGCGCGGTTAGCGCTTCAGGGCTTTGGTCATGCGGCGCACTTGCGTGCGCCGACTTCTTGCTCAACCGCTTCAGCCCATCATCGATGGACGCACTTCAACATGGCCATAAAAAGCCGCCGGGCATTGCGCAGCCCACTTGAGCGCTTCATCCAGGTTGTCCACCTTGATTACAAAAAAGCCGCCAAGTTGTTCTTTGGTTACTGCATAGGGGCCATCCTGTACGCGACGCTGTCCGCCCATCATCGTCAGGGTTGTGGCGTTGGCGGTAGGTTGGAGCCAGTCGGTGGTGACAAACACGCCAGCATCCATCAGGGCTTTGATGTAAGCCTCGTAGGCAGCTTTGCCCTCTTGCATTTGCTCAGGGGTGGCGTCAGCAAAGGCGGCTTCGTCGCTGTAAAGAAAAAGTGTGTAGTTCATTTTGTTGGCTTTCAGTTTTAGAGTGTGTGGATAACGGGGTTAAATGATAAATGCTCGATCAGTTGTTGATGGCCAATGGTGTGGCATTTGAAGCAGAGCTCAACGAAGTATTGAGCTTGGCCAAACCTTGCTGATAAATCGGGCCCAGGTTGCCATCGAGCGTTTGCCCGATGATGCGGCCGATAGGATTGAAGCCAAACTTCGCATCCATGATCCAGCTGACCTTGCTGCCATCAGCGGCGGGCTCAATGACAAAGGTCTGAAGTGGGCGGCCTTGCACGCCGAGATCGAGTTGCATTTCAATGCGCTTGTTCGGTTCCACCCGTACGATGGTTTGGGAGCCTTGGCTGCCGCCACCATCCCAGGCATACACCGCGCCAACGCCTTGCTCCGGGCCGCTACGGGTGATTTTTACATCGGTGTATGCATCCAGGAACGGATTCATCCGGTGAAAGCCTGCGGTGCTGTTGAGTTGGGCAAACACCTGCTCGGGCGAGGCATTAACAACAGCCGATCGGCTGACTTGAACCGAATCTGGCAAAAAAGCCAGGCTCACTGCACTAGCGGTAGCAACCAGACCAATAACAGCAGCGCCGGTAAAGAGGGCGATTGAGCGAATCTTCATGAAAATCTCCTTGGATAGACATAAGCAACAACGCTTACCTCACCATGACGAGCGAGAACCGGCACAATCGACACATCACTCCAATTTTCTTTTCTCACAATATGGAAATACTTGAACCGATGCTGCTCATCACCCGCCTGGCGCAGTGTTTTCTGGTGTTGTTGATAGGCGCGTTTGCCGCTTCAGTCACCTGGAACAACCTCGTCGATCCAGGGAGCAACCTGACCTTTGTGCAGCATCTGATGAGCATGGATACCACCTTCGAGCACTCTACCCTGCGCAGCCGGGCGGTGACCTCGCCGGGTATGCAGCGCCTGTTTTTCTATTTGATAGTGTTGGTTGAAGGGGTGGCTGCTGTCTTATGTGTGGCGGGCGGCATTTGGCTTTTTCAGCACTTGACTACCCCGGTCGAGGTATTTCACGGAGCCAAATGGCTCGCCATGCTGGGCTTAATCACCGGGTTTGCCTTGTGGTTCGGGGGTTTCATGATCATCGGCGGGCAATGGTTTGCCAGTTGGCAATCCAAGCAGTGGAATGGCCGCGAATCGGCCTTCATGTTTTATAGCGCGATTGGCATCGTGATGCTGCTTTTGCTCTATCGGGTCTAAGCTTCGCACTCTGAAGCGGGCAGCCTGCCAACTGTGTCACGAGGCTGTCAGGTGGGATTTGCGATAATGCTGTCCAGTTTCCACCTTCTTGCAGGACCTTCCCATGCCTCTCGTTTCCATGCGCCAGCTGCTCGATCATGCAGCCGAACACACTTATGGTATCCCCGCGTTTAACGTCAATAACCTCGAGCAGGTGCAGGCCATCATGTCGGCCGCCAGCGAAATTGATGCGCCGGTGATCATGCAGGCTTCGGCAGGTGCACGTAAATATGCAGGCGAAGCGTTTCTGAAGCACCTGATTCAGGCCGCGATTGAAAGCTACCCCAAGGTGCCGGTGGTAATGCACCAGGATCATGGCCAATCGCCGCTGATTTGCCGTGGTGCGATTGATCTGGGCTTTTCATCGGTAATGATGGATGGCTCCCTGCAGGAAGACGGCAAGTCAATCGCCAGCTATGAATACAACGTTGAGGTCACCCGCAAAGTGGTGAACATGGCTCATGCCGAAGGCGTCACCGTGGAGGGTGAGCTCGGCTGCCTGGGTTCGCTCGAGACCATGATGGGCGATAAGGAAGACGGCCATGGCGCGGATGGCGCGATGACACGCGAGCAGCTGCTCACCGATCCTGAGCAAGCCGCAGATTTTGTGAAGAACACCCAGGTGGATGCGCTGGCGATTGCGATTGGAACCTCGCACGGCGCCTACAAGTTTTCGCGCAAACCCACCGGCGACATTCTGGCAATTTCGCGCATCAAGGAAATCAACAAGCGGATTCCGACTACACATCTGGTGATGCATGGCTCCTCGAGCGTGCCACAGGATTTGCTCGAAGAGATCCGCAAGTATGGCGGCGCGATGAAGGAAACCTACGGCGTGCCGGTGGAAGAGATTCAGGAAGCCATCAAATACGGTGTGCGCAAAATCAATATTGATACCGATATTCGCCTCGCGATGACGGCTGCGATTCGCCGCTTTTTCGCCGAGCATCCTGACAAGTTTGATCCGCGTGAATATTTGAAGCCAGCTCGCGAAGCCGCCAAGCAGATTTGTTTGCAACGTTATCAGCAGTTTGGTTGTGCAGGGCAGGGCAGCAAGATCAAGGCAGTTCCCCTGAGCACAATGGTGTCGCGGTACGCGCAAGGCGAATTGGCGCAGGTGATCGCATAATCGCGGATCAGCCGCAGCCTCAGGCTCCCCGCGAGCCTGACCCCGCAGGCAAACCGCTCAGGAGGTTCGCCGATCCGGCTTACCAACCCCAAGCCAGGAGCTTGGCCGAGATTCGGGCGGGCATCGATGCCCTGGATCGCGAGATTGTCGCTTTGATCGCTCGCCGTGCCTTGTTGGTCAAAGATGCAGCGCGCTTCAAGGCGGATAGCTTTCAAGTGGCCGCGCCGGCTCGTCAAGCCGAGGTGTTTGCTAAAGTGCGGGCCATTGCAGTGGAGCAGCACAGCTCGTTTACTGCGCTGCAAGACGTGGTGGAAGCTACCTACAGAGCCATGGTGGCGGCTTTCATTGCGCAAGAACAAGAGTATTTCAACGCCATGATCCCGGAGACTCCAGATGAATAACAAGTTGCGTCGCGTTGCTATCAGGTCTTTGACTGCAGGAGTGGCGATGAGCGCGGGCCTTGGCATTGCCCAAGCTCAAAGCACAGAGCCGCCGAGCAGTTGGCCCTCCAAACCTGTGAAGGTGGTGGTGCCGTTTGGGCCGGGGTCCACGCCGGACATTCTTGCGCGTCTCGTATTTGAAAAAGTCGGTGCTTCAACACGCCAGCCTTTCGTGGTTGAAAACCGCGCGGGTGCAGGCGGAAACATCGGCACCAATGCAGTCGCCAAATCGGCAGGCGATGGCTATACGATTGGTGTTTCGATCACCGGGCCTTTGGTGAACAACACGGTGCTGTACAAATCCCTGCCCTACGATCCCTTCAAGGATCTTTCACCGGTCACCCTTGCAGTTATTCAGCCATCGGTATTGACGGTGCCTGCAACGCTCGGCGTAAACACCGTTCCCGAGTTGATGGCTTTGCTCAAGAAGAACCCTGGGAAGTACAACTACGCTTCCGTTGGCGCAGGCACTGTAGCGCATCTTGCGGTGGAGCTGATCAAGGCGAAGTCTGGTACCTACATCGTTCATATTCCTTACCCCTCGTCGCCAGCCGCGGTCACTTCATTGCTCACGGGCGACACACAGATCGCCGCGCTTGCGCCGGCCGCGGTGATTCCGCAAGTGCGTGCGGGCAAGCTCAAGGCCTTGGCGGTGACCACCAAAGAGCGCTATCCCGGATTGAATGATTTACCGACCTTCAAGGAAGTCGGCATTCAGGATGTGGAGGCCACGGCATGGATCGGTATCGTGGTGCCCTCCAGCACACCCGCCGCGTTGGTCGAGCGGATCAATAAAGAGGTGGTCGCTGCGCTGAAGGATCCAGGTGTTGCAGAAAAATTGCGAGCGCAGTTCATGGAGCCGGTGGGTAACAGCCCACGTGAATTTGCCGCGTTTATACAAGATGAGCTCAAGCGCTGGACGCCCGTGATCAAGCGGGCTCAGGTATCGCTCGACTAGCTGCGGGCTGGGGAGTCCATGCATCGGGCTCGCTGATCAGGAGGTAGGTTTCAGACTACAGGCCAACGGCTTGTCGTCTCATGGTGCCATGCGCCAGGCAAGAGGATTATTCAAGAGTGCAAAAAGCATTCACGAACCTCTTTCCGAATGGATACCATGATTCTCCTTAATGCCCGAAACCCTTACCTGCAAGCGCTGGCCCTTGCTGGTCTGATCACCTGCTCGAGCCTTGGTGCCGAGACGATGACAAATGCCGAGTCCCGAGAGGCTCAGCGCCAAATCGCTGTCGAACATCAGACTGCCAAGCAAGCGTGTAACGCCCAGAATTCCAACGCCAAAGACGTTTGCCTGCAAGAAGCCAAAGGCGCTTACAAGGTGGCTCGCGCCGAGCTGGAAAACAAGGACGAGCCTTCGCCGCGCCACCAGCGCAACCTTGGAATCGCGAAGGCTGACAGCACTTACCAAACCGCCAATGAACGATGCGATGACGCCAATGGAGCCGCGAAATCTGCCTGCCGCGCCGACGCCAAAAGCGCACGCAAAGCGGCTTTGCTTGATATCAAATAAAACCCAACGTCGCTTCAACTTTCCCTCGATACACTCCTTTTAGGCTTCCATGAAAAAAAACTTCTTTCGACCCAGCGCATTGGCCCTTTTGGGCCTGGCGCTGAGTTCCGGTGTGCATGCTCAATCCGGCTCATCAAACTACAACAGCAGCTGGTATGTCGCTCCGAGCGTTAACGGGATTGACCCGGATGGCAGCTTTGGCGTTGACAAACGTGGCGAGGGGTTGGGATTGCGCATCGGAAAGCCTGTCTCCCAGCATTGGGACATCCAGTTCGGCCCGACGTTTTCCCGAGCTAAAGTAGGCTCGGATCGCTACGACCAATCAACCCTTGGTGTAGACGGCCTCTATATGTTCTCGCGCGGAAAGTTCCGGCCTTTCATAATGGCGGGCTTGGGTGCCCAATATGATCGTGTCCGTTCTGCCGGGGTTACCACCGGGGGCACTTCTCCCTATGTCAGCGCAGGTCTGGGCTTCCAGGCTGCATTTACCGAACGATGGGGCATGCAGGCAGATTTACGACACGCATACAGCCGCTTGAGCGGGAACACTTTTTCTTTCGACCGCGCCAATACCACCACGGCAACCATTGCGCTGACCTACACCTTTGATTCACCCAAGGCGGCTCCCATAGCGCGGCCAGTGTCAGTGCCCTACACCCCGCCAGTGGCGATGGTCGAACCAGCCCCGATGGCTCAGGCCCCTGTGCCCATGACTCCTCCACCCGCGCCGGCTCCGATGGCTCCATTGCCTGAGCCAGCTCGTTTCGAGAAGATCACGCTGTCTTCTACTGATCTATTCGCATTTGACAGTGCCGAGTTGCCAGCTCAGCACGCGAAGCTTGATGCAATTGCGCAAGCGCTTGGCAAAGACACGAGTGTCAAGAATGTGATGATCACTGGTTACACGGATCGGCTGGGAAGTGCTGTGTACAACATCCGCTTGTCGCAGCGACGTGCCGATGCGGTGAAAGCCTATCTCATGCAGCAAGGCGTGGGCGAAACGCGCCTGATGGCGATGGGCAAGGGCGAGGCTAATCCGGTAGTGCAATGTGACGAGAAAAAGCGTCCCGCGTTGATTGAATGCCTGAGTGCGAACCGGCGCGTGGAAGTCGATCAGATCACCATCGAACAGCGGGTGCAGTAAGCCCTCCTCCGCCAGCTTTCTAGCCCATCTCAGGTCGTGGCGGCGTGAGATGGGCTTTTTTACAGCTACAGACTTTCGAGAAACGCCACCAAATCATCAATCTGCTGATTGCTCAGATAAAGTGGTTTCAATATCGCTTCTCCGTCGGCATGGACCCGCTCCTCATCAAAGCGCGAGTAATGGCGCACCACATCGCGCAGTGTCGCCTTGGTGCCGTTGTGCATATAAGGGGCGGTCAGGCGAAGGTTGCGCAGGCTGGGTGTTTTCCACTCGCCAAAGTTTCGGTGCTCACGCGTGACAGTGCGTGTGGCAAGACCATCGCGCTGTCTATCGGGTGCATCGCTGAAGTTGGAGAGTCGGGTAAAGGGGTCCTGCGCCAGGCGCTGCAAACCGGCATGACGGCCTGGATCAACTCGCGGCGGCTGGTCTGCAACGCGCGGTAGAAAAAATCCAATACCGATATCATGAAACTCGCCGTTGCTTAAGCGCGGGCCGTTATGGCAAGCAGTGCATTGATTGCTCAGAAACACTTTCAGGCCGCGTTGTGCCGACATGCTCAGGCTCGGGCCTGTCTCAGGTACGGGCCGCCTCGCATCACTTGCACTGAGCATCTGATCACGAAAGCGGTCAAAGGCTGAGGGTGGGGAGCGCAGGGTTTCAACATAGGCCGCGATCAGTTTGGCGGCGTTCACTGCAAGTGGTAAATCATCAGCGGTCGACAAGCCAGATCGATCCAAAGCGCCAAGCAACTGTGCCTCAGGTTGCTGCTTGAGATAGCGGGCAATGATCGCTGGAGTTGAGGCCATCTCGTCAGCATCCAGCAGCGGGCGCAGCGTGGCTGCCCAGAGGCTATCAGCGCCGCCATCCCAGCCAAACCATCGCGCTCCGGCGAGGTTCATCAAGCTGGGGGTGTTGCGTGACAAGGGCTTGACACCAAAACCGGTGGGGCGTGCTTCCGCAAACGCGAGTGTTTTGTTGTGGCAGCTTGCGCAACTCATGGTGCCTGGGCCGGATAGCTCAGGGGCATTAAAGAGTTTTTCTCCTAGCGCAATGGCAGCGGGTTGCCCCGAAAAGCGATTGCTTGGATCGCGGACAATCGGTTCGGGCCAAGGCCCCAGGCCCGCAAGTTGGGCGAGCTCGTCAGCGGTGAAAGCTTCGAGCTTGGCTGGGCTCAACGCAGATTGAGTTCGGGCTGTCGGCAAAGTCAAAAACATCAAGGTGAGCAGGGCCAGTGCTGCAAAGCAGATGCGCATCATCAGCGCAGCAGCATCGTGTCGGTGAGCCGCACAGTCTTCTCACCCACTTGCACTTCGAAGCTGAATTGCCAGCGGCCCGCCATATGCAGCACGATGCCTTCAATCAGTCGCGCATCAAATGCAGCACTTGGGCCCTGGGATTGCACAGTGGGCTTGTAGTTCATGCCGTGCCGATGCTCGGGCATGGTGGCATCAAAGGCTTTGAGTTCGAGCTTGGCTTGTGTGCCTGAGCTTGGTGCTATGGAGCAACTCGCCACCAACATGGTGATGGGCTGGCTGATACGCGGGGGTTGAAGCAATCGATACGCCACCCGAACGCCGTCCCTCTCAATCACTCGTGCATCGGACTGAGTGGCATCACAAGGCTGCCATACCTGCTGAATCATGCGCTCACCATTTTCCCAGGCCACCTGTTGTGCAATGTCCGGCGCGAGAGCACCAATCCAGCGCCGCGAAAACTGCGCATGGTCGGGGATATACGCCAGGCGCTCCGGGGTAAAGGTATCGGTGCCCACCATAAAGCGATCCGGAAACTCCTGAATCACTGCGCGCCATTCAGGGTCTACGCCACTGCCTGCGGCCATGTCACTGCGAAATGCAAAGTCGGCCCAGAGCTTTGGATACTTGCGCAGTAACACCGCAACTTCTGAGGCTCGGGCAAATCCGGAGTGTGCCCACACCACTCGCGCTTGAGGATATTGGGCAAAGATTCGTTCAATTGCATCTGCGTCGGAATGCGCATGCAGAATCAGCTGATATTGCCTGGCCAACGCAATCATTGCCCGAGGCACTGGCAGCTCGGCATCCGCCCCGTAGAGATGAAACTCGCCTACAGCGGCATAGCGATAGCGGGCCAGTCGGGTCTTGAGATGCTCGACTACCGAGGGATCGCGTATCCAGGTCGATACTTCTGCGCGGGTGCGGTAGGGGCGCAGGCTCGGAACAATCAAGTCAGGCGCCAGGCTGTACAGCTTTTGGGTGCCATCATCATTGGAGCTCGACACCATGGCCCGCTTCAGGCCGGCCGTGCGCATCAGCTTGATCACGTCGGCAGGGGGCACCACTTCCCATGCATCATGGCTATAGTGAATATGCGCGTCGAATAGTGGCAGCGGGTTGGCCGCTGTGGAAGGGCTTTGCGCTTGTACGGTGCTCAAGAGTCCGCTAGTCAGTGAAATGACCAGGGCGTATGAAATCTTCATGCAGCGGGCTCCAACGCTTTCAAAACAAAGCCAATGCGCGGGAAATGCACATGCACAGGGCTTGGAGTTACCGTGGCATTCATCGAAACTTGGCGCGCGATCGTGAGCCGGCTCGTGGTTGCGGCCACCAGGATACCTGTGGTGAGTTCCAGGCCAAAGCTTTCTGCAGCAATGCTGACCGGGCTGCCTTCGGGCACGCCGTGCAGATCAACAAAGCTTGCGCCAGTGCCTTGGGTAAGCGCGGCAGGAGCGTGCATGGAGGCAATTTCGAGCGCCTGCGCAGCAGAAACTTTTTCGCTGCTGGCACGAGCGGTGTTTGAAAATCCAGCCATGCGTTCCAGCCATTCGCCAACCCCTGGGGCAGTATCGAGAATTCCGGCAACAGGCGCGAGGTTTCGGGTAAACCAGAGCGGGTGGTAGATCGAGAAGTCGGCAATACAAGGCGCATCGCCACATACAAACGCCTGTCCGCCAAGCAGCTGAGAGATACGCGCCAGATACTCGCGATAGGCGGCGCTTGAATCACCCAAGGCCCAGCGCGGCGCAGGGCCTTGCATGGCCTTGCGGTCCAGGGCAAAGGCTTTCAAGGCATCAGGCGGCGCGTCCTTGAACAGAGCGTTCGCCCCAGCGGGCTGGAAGTTGTAATTCATCGCTGTCCAGAAAAGCGTGTGGTCGGCCCACTGCGCCATGATTCGGGCTTGCGCGGCATGACTCTTGGGAAACAGACTTGGATTCGGAGCGAGTTCGTCGATGACCTCAGCGATCAGGCTGGTATCGCAATACACATCTGCGCCAATCTGCAGCACGGGGATGCGCCGATAGCCACCAGTAAGCGTCTGCAAGTCGGGCTTGGGCATGATTTGAGGCTGGGTCACCGCCCCCCAACGCAGGCCTTTAAACCCCAAGATCGCCCGCACTTTTTCGGCAAAGGGCGAGCTCGTGTAGTGGTGCAGCAGGGGCAGGGCGAAAGGGGCTTGCAAGTTAGCATTCATGGGAGCTCTCCTGAGGAACGGTAAAATGATCGCATGAACTTCGCTCCTCCAACCATAAATAGCCTGCCCCGCGTCTCCCAGGGCAAGGTGAGGGACAACTACGCGATTGATGCGCAAACGCTGCTGATGGTGGCTAGCGACAGACTTTCGGCGTTTGATGTGGTGATGGGGCAAGGCATCCCCGGCAAGGGGCAGGTGCTCACCCAGCTGTCACTTTTCTGGTTCGATTTGTTGGCCGATGTTGTGCCGAATCACCTCACCGGGCGCGACCCCAAGAGCGTGGTGCTTCCAGCCGAGGCGCAAGCGGTGCATGGCCGCTCAATGGTGGTACAGCGCTTGCAGCCCATCATGGTGGAAGCAGTAGTGCGCGGTTATCTCGCGGGCTCGGGTTGGAAGGACTATCAGGCAAGTGGTCAAGTCTGCGGGATTGCTTTACCAGCAGGCTTGCAATTGGCGCAAGCCCTGCCTGAGCCCATCTTCACTCCCGCTGCCAAAGCAGCCGTGGGTGAACACGACGAGAACATCAGCTTTGATGTGATGGTCCAGCGCATCGGTGCTCCCTTGGCCGAGCAAATTCGCGCAGTGAGCCTGGAGTTGTATTCCCGCGCCAATCGATATGCGGCTGCTCGTGGCGTGATCATTGCCGACACCAAATTTGAGTTTGGTCTGAATGCCCAGGGTGAGTTGGTGTTGATGGATGAAGTGCTCACCGCAGACTCGTCACGATTTTGGCCCACCGCTGGTTATGCGCCGGGCCAATCGCCACCTTCTTACGACAAGCAGTTTGTGCGCGACTATCTCGAAACCCTGGATTGGCCAAAAACGCCACCTGCGCCTCATCTGCCGCAAACCGTGATCGAGCAAACAGCGGCTCGTTATCACGAAGCTTTGGTGCACATTACCGGGCGCAGTCTTGAGCAATGGTTGCAAGCCCCGGGAGCCCGAGAAAGTGTCTGATATGAATAAAGCGGTGAATGGCGAGAGCGTGCTGGTTGGGCTCATCATGGGCAGCAGCAGCGACTGGCCAGTGATGCAGCAAGCCGCGCTGATACTCGAGCAGTTTGGCGTGGCTTATGAGGCGCAGGTGGTGTCCGCCCATCGCATGCCGCAGGAAATGGTGGCTTATGCGCAAGCCGCGCAAGGGCGGGGTTTGCGCGCGATCATCGCTGGTGCGGGTGGCGCTGCGCACCTGCCGGGGATGGTGGCTGCGAACACGTCAGTGCCAGTGCTGGGCGTGCCCGTCCCATCAAAGCATCTGCAGGGCGTCGATTCGCTGTACTCCATTGTTCAAATGCCCAAGGGGATTCCGGTGGCCACCTTCGCCATTGGCGAAGCAGGTGCAGCCAATGCGGCCTTGTTTGCGATTGCGATGCTGGCCAGTACGGATACTCGCCTCGCGGCCTTGTTGGCAGATTTTCGGGCTCAGCAAAACGCTGCAGCACGCGCGATGGTTGTTCCTCCACCGAGCGCTTGAATCCCATGATGATGAGGGCCGAAACCCCGCTTGCGCCGAATCAATGGATTGCCATGATCGGTGGTGGTCAGCTCGGGCGCATGTTTTGTTTTGCTGCGCATGCGTTGGGCTATCGGGTATGTGTGCTCGACCCGGATGCGGATAGTCCGGCAGGTCGGGTTGCGGATCATCATTTGCAAGCGGATTATGAGGATGCGCAAGCGCTTGCCTGGATTGCTGAGCATTGCCAAGCCGCGACCACTGAATTTGAAAATGTGCCGGCGACTGTGCTTGATGCCCTGGCCAAGCACATGCCTGTTCGACCGGGCGCCCATGCGGTTGCGATCGCGCAGGATCGAATCGCCGAGAAAACATTTTTGCGCGAGGCTGGGGTGGATACCGCCTTGTTTGCTGCAATCCGTTCTGAGGCTGATTGTGATGCGGTGCCCGAGACCTTGTTCCCTGGCATTCTGAAATCCGCTCGCATGGGCTATGACGGCAAAGGCCAAGTGCGCATTCATGATCGGGCGCAGCTTCGAGAGGCTTTTGCGAGTTTGAATCGGTGCGCTTGTGTCCTCGAACAACTGTTGCCCCTGGCGGGTGAATGTTCGGTTGTTCTGGCCCGAGATGCCAACGGCGCGATGGTGTGTTTTGATGTGTTTGAGAATCATCACGAGGCCGGCATCCTCGCCACCACCATCATACCGGCACGCCTACCCAATGCAATCGGTCTGAGAGCCCAGGCGATGGCGCAAACCATAGCGGCCAAGCTTGAGTATGTGGGGGTGCTTTGCGTGGAGTTTTTTGTGCTCGCCGATGGGCGCTTGGTGGCCAACGAGATGGCGCCCCGCCCACACAACTCCGGCCATCTCACGATTGAGGCGTGTGCGAGCAGCCAGTTTGAGCAGCAAGTGCGTGCGGTAGCGGGGCTGCCTTTGGGAGCTGCCGCAGCCATACGACCGGCGGTGATGCTCAATTTGCTGGGTGATACGTGGCAAGCGGGTGAGCCCGACTGGAGCGGCGTATTGAGCCTGCCCCATACCCACTTGCATTTGTATTCCAAAGCAAGCGCGCGCGTGGGCCGCAAAATGGGCCACATCACCATCACGGGTGCGAGCCTCGGCGAAGCATTGAGTCGGGCCCGGCATTGCGCACAAGCGCTCGGTCTACCTGCGCCGCAATGAGTGAGCGCATCCAATCCGATCCATCGCCCGATGAGTCCACAACGCTTCCAGATCAGGCTGCTGCTGCATTGATCAATGGGCAGTTGGTGGTGATCCCCACCGAAACGGTCTATGGCTTGGCAGCGGATGCTTCGCAGGCGCAAGCAGTGCAGGCAATATTCAAGCTCAAGGGGCGGCCTGCGGATCATCCTCTTATTGTTCACGTCGGAACGCTTGAGCAGGCGCATTGGTGGTGTGGCGAATTGAGTGCAGCGCAAAGGCGCGCGCTTGACCTGCTCACTGCAAGATTTTGGCCAGGGCCGCTTACTCTTGTTGTGCCGTTGGCCGAGCATGCGCCTCGGTTTGCAAGTGCGGGGCAATCCAGTGTTGGGCTTCGCATGCCGTTGCATCCACTGACCTTGAGTGTATTGCAGCGATTTCATGCGCTGGGTGGGCATGGCGTTGCCGCGCCCTCGGCCAATCGGTTTGGCCGAATCAGCCCCACCACGGCTCAACATGTGCGCGATGATTTAGGCGAGCAATGCCCGCTCCTGCTGGACGGCGGGCCATGCGATGTCGGGTTGGAATCCACCATCATCGATTTAAGCCGCACAGCTCCCGTGTTGCTTCGGCCGGGAGGCGTGAGACTCGAACAAATTGAGGAGGCGCTCGGAGCTGCGATTCAGGTTTCTCCAAATATTGCCCGGCCGACGCAGATCGATGAGCAAGCGCCACGCGTATCAGGAAGTCTCGCTGCGCACTATGCGCCACTAACGCCAACCCGATTGGTATCTAGCGAACAATTTGCGGTGCTGATGAATGCACCTGCTGCGCACCTCGGACACGTAGTCGGCCTGGCTCTGGAAGGCGATCCCCAAACCTATGGCGCAGCGCTTTACGCGCGATTGCGTGCGCTTGATCAGCGCGGCGCACGGGAAATATGGATTGAGCATCCTCCTGCAGATCCCGCGTGGCTTGCGGTGCTGGATCGCCTGCAAAGGGCGACTCAGGCCCATCAAGGTGGTTTTTTCACCACCACTTCGACCAACAACGCTTGAAAAGAGGCTGACGCCTCTCCCAAATGGCATAGGCTAAACGGCCGAAAGTACGGGATCATGCGGGCATGAACCTATTGTTGATAGATGACCATGTTCTCGTGCGCCAGGCGATCCGGGCTCACTTGCTGACTGTTGACCCCGGATTCAATATTCTGGATTGCTCCTCTCCCGACACCGCACTTGGTTTGGTGCAAAGACCTGGCCTGAAATTGGACCTTGTCTTGCTGGATTTAACGATCCCAGGCTACAAGGACATAGAGTCGCTGCTGCGTCTGCGCCAGATTGCTCCCGAGGTACCGGTTGTAGTGCTGTCCGCCAACGAGGATCCCGACATCGTGCGCCGCTGTATTGATCAAGGCGCCTACGGGTATGTCCATAAAAGCTCGGATATTGAAACGCTGGTATCCGGTCTGCAAACGGTGTTGTCAGGCGGAGTGTTTCTGCCCGCAATCAGCGTTTCCGCTTTCCAGACTGCGCATCCTCCTACTGCTCGGGGGCGCAACAACAAGCAGTTGTTGGCCAATTTCACCGAGCGCCAGATGGATGTCTTGCGCTGTGTAGTGGTTGGCATGACCAACAAGAACATCGCCAAGCTGCTTGGAGTTGGCGACGGGACGATCAAAACCCATGTAGCCAATATTTTGAGCACCATGGGCGTTGAGAACCGCACGCAGGTTGTGTTCGAGCTATCGCGCCGCGGCATCAAATTGCCGCAGCCAGTCATTCCGATTGAGCCCCCAACGGCGTCCGAAACGGAGCCAAGCTAGAGCTTCAATTGCACGCAACGCCGGCCCCAGCTTTGGCCAGTTTCGTATTCCACCAAATCAGTGGTGAAGGTCACGGCGAGTCCCGAACCATGCTGAACTTCGAGCTCGACATCGCAATATCCTGATCCAGCCCGCAAGCCTTCGCTGCGCACTTCGAGATCCGCCATCCCCTTGAGTGGGATGGATTCTTCGATCAACACTTCCTGAGCGCTTGCATTGGCATAGGCCAGCGGGGCATAGAGGGGAGGCGCAACCAGCGCAACACCAACGCAACGGCCGCCTTGAATGAGCTGCGCTGTACCACTGAGGTGATAGTCGCCAGACATCAGCACAAAGCGTCCGGCGCAATGGCGCACCAAGGCGCTGAGCACGGCTTGCCTTTGCAGCTCTGAGAATTGCCAGGTGTCCAGTTCGCCAGGCTCGGTGGGATCGGCATGTCGAATCAAGCCTGGGGCCAGCACCGATCCGGTGACCAACATACTTATTTGATGATTGGCGGCCTGGCTGGCCCATCGTTCAAACTGGGTGATGGTCGCGGGATCAACAATCAGGCGTTGACTGCGCTTTCGATGCACACGGGTATCCATCACAAACACCCGAAGTACGCCCACTTCAAAAGTGTAGTTCACATCCTCGGGGCAGGGCGTTTGCAGGCGCTGAAACAAGCGGACTGCCTCGTTGGCGACCGACTCCACGCGGTCGTGGCGCAGGGCAAATGATGAGCCTGCATGCCAATCAGGCCAAGCCTGCTTGACCAATGGCGAAGCATGCGGGTAGTTATCGATCCACTCGTGATCATCCGGGGTCATGTAGACCGGGTGACTTTGCAAAAAACGCCGCATGCCCGAACTGCTAAACGCGGTGGCATGAGCATCGTGATAGCGCTCCAGCGCATTGCTGGGATCAGCGATGCCTGCAGTGGCGTCTCCATAGATCTGATCGCCCACGAGCAGACTAAAGGACGGCAGGCCTGCCGCAAGCAAGCGCTCAATTGCGGCATCCACACGCGAACTGTCGATAGCCATGCCAGGATGACGGCAGGAGCCTGCGGTAAATCGCACCCGATGCGGCTCGGTCAACAAGGGGAGCCAGGTTGCTGCATCAAGCTGGAATTGGTGAGCATGGGGTGGTGGTTGTTCAGCGAATGGCGCATCAGGCGCCCAAGCCAAAGGCAAGGCCTGAACTGGTTGAAGCCACCTCACTGGAATCTGGACGTCTACCGACACCATCCAGTAGCTTGAGCTTGAAGCGGGCCCGCCACCGCTTGTCTCTGCGGCGCGCGGCTTTCCGCTGGCGACATCGGTGACAACCAACGCTGCCCAGTTTCCATCCAGTTTTGCCCACAGCTTGATGTTGTGGTGCGCCGAACCCGTATCAAACACCATACGCACGACCAGGGTGGACGAAGCTTGCAGCCGGGTCCAGCCAATCAGTGGGCCCACCCTCGGTGCGAGGGCGGCGGCATCATCATTCCATCGCCGGGGCAGCGGACCCGCTCTGGTGGCCGCAGAACCGTGATGCGATTGATGTTGTGCCTGATTGAAAAACGCAATGACCTGCGGATAGACTTCTTGCGGAGCTCGCGCACCGATGAGCACATCCAGATGACCGTATTGCGGTATCACCAGGGGCATCGGCGCGAACTCGCTGACCCATTGGGGATGGATGCTGCGCAATTGCTGATGGGTAGTGTGCACACTGGCAACATCAAAGAGTTCGTTGTTCTGCCCATGCAGCAATTGCACCGGAAAATCCAGGTGCTCAGCTATCGCTTGCGGGGTCACATAGACATCACCGCCGTTCTCGTCGACCAATCGGCCGCGCTCAAGAAATCGCCGTGCATGTGCAAACAACAATACATTGGCCGGGCCAAAAAGCCGGGGCATGGCTTCATGGGTGGCCGCGTTGAGATTTGCATGCTTGTAAAGCGGGGCTTCAATGAAGCGAATGCGTCTGCAGGTCGCCTCGGCGTCCTCATGTCTTTTCAAGGTTTGCTTATCGCTGCTGCGAGGCGGCGCGTGATGACTGCATCGCTCCTCTTGCGGCACCGGAAGGCTGGCAAGCAAGCGATCAAGCCAGGCTTCAGGTAACGAGGGCTCAGCCCCACGCACAGCAAAGGGAATCACAGCCTGAGGGGCGAGAGCCTGCAAGAGCCCCGGAAGCCAGGTTTTGGATGCACTCACTGCGGTGCCCTTCACCCAGGCATGCACCTGGCTGAACATGGCCTGCGCCAGCATCGGCACCGCGCGGTGGCCAGGCGCTGAGGGCGGATGCCCGAGTCGACCTTGCAGGGCAGCCATCCACAGCGAAGCCGCGCCAATACACTGTCCAAACGCACTAATCTGAACCGGGCAATGCGCCTTCAACTCAATGCTCAGCTGCTCAACAATATGGCGCATGGCTACAGGCACATCGAACTGGGCAATCATATCCACGGTGTGAGGATTGGTCGCGTAGGCACCCCGAGTGGACATGCGACTTTCGAGCACCCACACCTCGTAGCCCGCGGCATAAAACGCCTCGGCGAGATTCTGATCGGTTTGTTTGAAAGTGTAAGTCAAGCCCGACTGGCCAAATGCATGCAGCAACAGCACTGACTTTGCGCGGGTCACTGGCTGGCCACGCCAATGTGCGTCTTTTTGCACTGCGGGTAAATGCTCCTCAGCCAATGGGCGTCGATAGCGATGCAAAGCCAGGCTCAGGTCATCGACAGATTCAGTGCCTTGGTCAAGATTGGATTGGCCGCGCGGCACCTTGAGCAGGACAGTAATTGGCATCAGACCAGGTTGCCCTGCAGCGAGTCCGGGCGTTCGCAAGTCGAGGTCGGACACATCGCTGCGATCCAGCACAGGCACCTTGGAATAGCTCGGCAGGCGTAGCTCGAAAAGCCGAGTCTTGATTGCGAAGCGCAAGAAGAGCAGGGGATAGGCCGCGAGCGCAATCAAGCCGCGCGTGGTATCGCCTCGAGGGCCGAGTTGAAGCGCCTGAGCGCTCATGAGATTCTCAAATCCCATGGCGAATTCGCCGCGCAACCAAGCAGGACTGAGTTGACCCAATAGCGAGGGCTTGCGCTCACTGCGATGCAATCGGACCTGGGCGTTCATGATCTGTTCCCACATCGTTGGGCGCAGCGTTCGTGGGCGGCCTGTTGCCGTAAATCGGCGTGATACCCAAAGCGCTAGTTGGCTGATGCTTGCGCGATACATCACTGTTTTTCGTGCACTCATCCACAAGTGCTTTGGCCACTCGGAGGTGTTTGCCGCGGCCTTGCTCAACGACGAGTCATCGCGTGTAAAACCCAATTCGTAGCGCATGATGCGACGCTCACAAGCGTGCACGCATTGGCGAATCAGGTCGATGCCCAACCGTCCATAGTGGGTAACCTGCGCCCATAACCCCGCGTTGCTTGCTCTGTTACTCAGCGGGAAATCGCGCCAACCTCGCAGGATCCACCAAGTGATTAGAGTGCGGCCCAACCGGCTGAATGAAAAAATCATCAGGCCGACCAACAAGGCCATGACAGGGGCCCAGATTGCTTGTTTGCAATAGAGCTGACAGGCGATGATGGGCAGTACAACAGGCATCAATAGTGGTGCCAGCGCAAGCGCTAGTCCCGCTATGCCGCCAATGGACCTGGGTGAAGGAAGCACGGAAAACAGCCCGCCGGGTTTGACGCTATAAGATGCGACCGGCGAGCCCTGCTGATCCTTAAACACCAATTTCGCCTGGGTTACATTAAACGGATGCTGTGATTGGCGCAGCGTATCCAGAAAATCCGCACTCGAAAAACTGGCTTCAAAACTGGCTTCTTTAATCTCGGGTCGCCGCCCCACAGGGCCGGTGAAGTGAGTGCAAAGCAAGGTTTCCTTGAGCTGCGCTGCGAGTGCAAACTCGGAGCGTGAAAAGGGTTTCGGAAACCGAATCGGATTGGTGGTCACCTGCATTGCAGGGGGGGCGGGTTGGTGCATCGCCAGGCTACTCATGGCGCGCTCGGCCAAAGCCGTGATGGTGAGCAGGGGATTGCACCCGAGGGAAGTTGGCACGATCGACCCGTCCAGCACATAGAGCCCGGGATACACCTGCGGGCGGGAGCTGGGCAGGGTTGAGTGTGTCGCGCAGCGCTCCGGAAACCCGGGGTCATGAATCCACACCTGCCCCAAACTATTCACCACGCCTTGGAGCGGATCGTCGCTCATCGCGCATCCCCCTAACGGATGCACAGTAAGCAGCGTGCGTTGCGGGGCAGGGCCCTCCATGGTGCGGCTGGCCGAAGCGGGCAGAAGCTGCCAAGTGGGAGGATGCAGGGGCAGACCCAACTTGCGCATGGCATCCAGCATGGCTTGCTGGGTGCGGTAGGTGGTTAGCGTTTCGGGTTGGCTCCAATAGGGCGCGGTGCAGTCTTGTCCTTGCAGCCAAACCAATCGCCCGGCCGATTGGTCATGACCCATCATGAGGAGAATCTGGGTGTTACTGCTGTAGCTCAAGCTGGCACCCAAGGGATCATCCCGGCCATTTAGCGCAGCACTTGGCGTGAACCAGCGCCAGTGATCCAGGCCATCGAGGGTTGCAGCTGTGGCTACCAGCTCGCCGAGCAAGGGAGCAAGCAGCCCGGGCATTGCACCATCCTGCAAGATCACTTGCTCTTCGAGTGCACGACCATGGCGAAGGTCAAGGGTGGTGGTGATCGTCGGCCCGACGCGAGGCAAGGGCCCTGGTTGTGCGCCATGACCCACTGCGTGCACCGGGCTTTTCATATTTGCCAGCGCAGACAAACTGTCGCCATTGGTAGAAAAACGCGTGCCCAGGGCAGGAGAAAACGCCAAATCGTCGCCTTCGAGGGATTGCGAGCGTTGCAGCAATTCCGTCGAGCCGAAGCTGCCCGCAGCCAACACCAGAAGCGGCGTGCTCAATGCGCGCGCAGTTGCGCCTGTGCCGCTGGGTCGAAGATTGGCCGCCTCGGCGGTTTGCATCACCTCATGCTGGGCATCGGTTGCAAACACCACCAGCTCCCAGGTGCAGGCCCCGTCCGGTTGCTCAATCCGGCGCAGTCGATAGGCTTGCGCATGCGTCACGATTTGCAATCGGCCGGTGGCAAAGGCCTGTGCAAGATAGGTATCGCGCACGGTTAACTTGGCCCCGGGAATATTGCACCCGCTGAAGCAATCCCCGCAGCCAGTGCATTTGCCCGGATCAATAGTGAGCGGCAGGTCGCTGAGAATATGCACTGGCCGGGCAGGCGTTGCCAACAGGGGCTGGAGTTTATGCAGGGCTTGGGTTTTGGGCTCTTCACCGCTTGGGCTTGAATAGGCCTTTACTCCCAGCGTTCTGCGGGCCCGTGCAAATGCATCCTCAAGACTGATGGCGCCGGCAGGCCCAGTGGTGTTATGCCTGATTTCCGCGGGCCAGGCGTCTTGGGCAAACACTTGTGGGGTGGGTTGCAGGGCCACTCCTGCATTAATCAGGCTGCCTCCCCCAAGCCCATTGGCCACGAGGCTGGCAACACCTTGCCCAATCCGAAACTCGAATAATCCGCTGGCCCGCCCCAGAGGTGTGCCCTGGCCCGGTACGACGACACGAACATGCTTGGGAGCAAACGCAAGATCGTTGGGAAACTCCCCGGGAAGATATTCCCCGCCCCGTTCGATCAACAACACCCGATAGTTTTTTTCGACCAGTCGCAGGGCCGCCACGCTCCCGCCGTAGCCCGAGCCCACCACAATGGCATCAAACCGATGAGGCTCCAGGTTGGCCGAATTGGCAATCCATTGCCTCCAGGCCATCGACAACACGCTCGGCTGATCCATCGACTCAGCCTGATTTTTCTGGCTTTGAAGTCCGCAGTAATTGCATCAATACGCTGTTGAGCTCATCAAACTGCACCGGCTTGGAAAGTATCGGCACCGAGCCGAGTTCTTCCGCGCTGACCTTGTCGCCGGAAATCAGCACCGCCGGGATCGGTCCAAACCTCTCTCTCAAGCGGGCAATCACAGCTAATCCGTTGTCATGCTTGCCCAACCGATAGTCGGCCACGATCAGTTCGGGCGCTTGATCCACTCGCTTCAGGGCTTCCAGCAAGATATCGCCGTTGCTTGCGCTCAGGCACTTTGCCCCAAGTTCACGCAGCCAGATATCGGTGGCTTTGCGTACCTTCTCGTCGTCTTCAATCAGCACGATGAAGCGGTCCTGCAGGTCCAGCGTCAGCGCTGTGCTGACCCGAATCAGGGGTGCAGTTTGTGATATTGGAATCGTGAGCTTGACCTGGGTACCTTGCCCGCCTGGCCGCGGCGAGAGTTGCAAGCCCACCTTCATCAAATCGGCCATGTGCCGGGTGATGGCAAGCCCGAGCCCTACGCCATCAGCGTCCGTATGCTTTGCAGCAGCACCCCGAAAAAACGCCTCGAATATAAAGGGGCGGTCCGCCTCGCTGATGCCGACCCCGGTATCTTCGATCAAAAGCTCCATATGATCTTGCACCTGCTGGCCCGCCACCCTGATGCCACCTGTGGTGGTGAACTTGAGCGCGTTTTCAAGCAGGTTGCGAATCACCCGCCCCATCAATACGGGATCCACCCAGACCCCAGCATCATGCTCGTATTGCAGCGCGTAGCCCAATCCCTTGGCAGCACATCGATCCTGAAATCCGGCTGTCGCCCGACTCAGAATGACCGACAACTGGAGAGCCTGGGGTTTGGCCAGCATGGTTCCAGCATCAATCTGCGCCAGATCCAGAATGCTGCGAAACATGGAGTCCAATGAGCCGGCAGACTGGGTGATCTGCTCGGTCACTGTTGCTCTGCGTTCAGCGTCATTGGTTCGCTGCAAAACGCTTGCCAGCAATTTGATCGAATGCACTGGTTGTAGCAAATCATGACTGGCTGCTGCAAGAAAGCGGCTTCGCGAGGCATAGGCATCGCGGGCACTTCCCAGCGCGTCAGCCATTTGATCAGCCAACAGCTTGTTTTGTGCCCCGACCTGAACCGTATCGCGCAACATCCCCCAAATCTGGCGCGAGAGGCGATGCAGTACCAAGCCGCCCAGCATCAGTCCGACAGTCAAAGCGATCAGTTCGGCACCCGTGGCGCGAGGTGCCCAGCCTAGATAGATGGTGAACAGACACGCCAACATGTAGGTCGTGTAAATCCGTGGCTGCACGGAAAGCACTGCCACCGCGACCGCGACCCAACTGGTCATTAGCGCAGTCACCACGGCCAGATCCTCATTGGTCAATGCACCGGCAAACAGGGGTACGCAGGTACTCGCAACCCAACCCGAGATGGCTGAAATGATCGCGATGGTGCGCAGACTTTTTGCAGTAGCACCTTCGCGTTTGAACAATTGCAGAAAGTAAAACTGGCGTGTCGTGAACCCAAACGCGACTACCCCGAACCAGATGAGGTAGGGCTGCCAGCCCACTGCAGGAACAAACATTGCGCCCAGTACGGCTGCCATGAGGAGCGCCGACAATGTGCCGCTGCGGCTTTGACTCAGAATGAATTCGACGCTTTTTTCCACCAGCATGGCGTCGTTGATGGCCGCCAGGCGAGCGCCGTTCTTTTGGGTGCTGTCCGGGTCATCCGTGCCCTGGCTCGCTTGTGTGCCGAAACCCTGGGAACCGCTGGAGCGTTTTAGAATCATCGCATCAGTATGGCTGAGCAATGCTACCGCACGCCATCTGCCAAATGGCATAGGCAACAACACTTTGCGCCAAAGCCTGCCGCGAAAAGTATCAGCCTGGCCGAATCAATCAAGGCTGATTGATTTACTCCGAGCGAGCGAGCAGATCGAAATGCTCGACCACCGGCGGCGCGGCAAAAAACGGGCCGACGATGGAGCGCCATTGGGAAAACAATGGGGATTCCCGAAATCCCACCGTGTGGTCTTCAAGTGTGCTCCAGAAGATCATCAGCAAATAGCGCTCGGGCGATTCGATGCCCTTGTTGACCTTGAAGCCCTGAAAGCCCTTGGCCCGGCTGATCACTTCGTTGAGGCCTTTTTGGATGGCTACATCAAAAGCGGCCTGTTGACCAGGCTGGATTCTAATATCGGCGACTTCGAGAATCATGGGTGCTCCTGTTTTGGGGGGAGGGTTTAAATGCTCAGATAGCGAGCGACAACCTCGGGGGTCGATTGCAGTTGTTCGCTTGTGCCTGACCAAGCGATCCGGCCTTTTTCCATGACGTAATGATGATTTGCCAAGCCCAGCAAAGGCTTGAGGTTTTTGTCGATCACGATCATCGACATGCCTTCGGCACGTAGGGTTCGCAAGCAGCGCCAGATTTCGGCGCGGATCAAAGGAGCCAGCCCTTCGGTGGCTTCATCAAGCACCAGCAAGCGAGGATTGGTCATGAGCGCGCGACCCACCGCAAGCATTTGTTGCTCACCGCCACTCATCTTGCCTGCCAACTGGCCTGCACGCTCACGCAGCCTGGGAAACAAGCCGTAGACCCGCTCAAGCGTCCAGGGTGTTGCGCCTGCATGCCGGGTGTGGGCAGTGGCCACCAGATTCTCACGCACGGTGAGTGTTGGAAACACTTGCCTGCCCTCTGGCACCAGGCCCAGGCCTGAGCGACCAAACACATAAGCGGGTTGCCCATGAAGCGCTTTGCCACCCAAATGAATCTCACCTGCCATCGGCGCCAGCAGCCCCGAGATACATTTCACAAAGGTGGATTTCCCCATGCCATTGCGCCCCAGCAAAGTGATCACCTCACCTGTGCGCATGCTCAGCTGCATGTCAAACAGCACCTGGCTCGACCCCAAAGCGCCTGCACTTCCGCTGCCGTAGCCCGCCTGCAAATCACGAACCTCAAGCAAGTTGTCAGGCATGATCCGCCTCGTTATCCTCGCCAAGGTAAGCAGTGCGCACATCCGGATTCGTGCGAATCGCTTCAGGCTCGCCACTGGCGATCACCTTGCCGTAGACCAGTACGCTAATGCGATCTGCGAGGGCAAACACCGCAGCCATATCGTGTTCAACCAGCAGCATCGGATAGTGCGCACGCAGCTTTTGCAAAAGCGCAATCATCACCTCCGACTCCGCCCGGCTCATCCCCGCAAGTGGCTCATCAAGCAGCAGCAGTTTGGGTTTGAGCGCCAAGGCCATCGCCAGCTCAAGCTGGCGATGTTCTCCGTGCGCGAGCACAGCGGTGAGAGTATCGGCACGCTCAGTGAGCCCCGAGGTGTCGAGCGCAGCTAGGGCTTCGTGGCGGATGGCATCGTCGTGATGCAAGGCCTGCCATGCGCCCCAAGCTGTGCCGCGGGTGCGTGCGCCACGCTCAGGATCGGCGGCAAGCACCGCCATCATCACGTTTTCCAGGCAGGTGAAGTCCTTGAAAATCTGGGTGATTTGATACGAGCGCGCCAAGCCGCGGCGCGCCCGCGCGTCGACCGATTCGGATTGAACCGCAGCGCCATCAAAATGAATCGATCCGCTATCGGACTGCAGCTCCCCGGTGAGCTGCCCGATCAGCGTAGTTTTACCTGCGCCGTTGGGCCCGATCAAAGCATGCACTTCGCGCGTGCCCACTTCCAGATCAACATGATCCGTGGCCAGCAACCCGCCAAAGCGTTTGACTAACTGCCGGGTGGTGAGCAGCGTTTGCTGGCTCATTGTTGGCTGGAGCGTGGCTGGCTGGTTCATGGCTTAGTGACCCTGGCGGAGGATCTTGGCGTGATCTTCGCTTTGCCCTGCCACTGCACGAGCGATCCGTAGAGTCCTTGCTTGAGCGCGACAATAATGATCACGATCAGGGCACCCAAGGCCAGCTGCCAATGCGTGGTGTACGAGGACAGGAACTCTTCAAAAAGCAGCAGGGCGGTGGCACCAACAATCGGACCAATCAAGGTGTGCATTCCCCCCAGCACCACCATGACGATGATTTCGCCAGATACTGTCCAGGCGCTGTAAGAAGGGGAGGTGTAGGAGGTGAGGTTGGCGAGCAAGACTCCCGCCAGTGAGGTCAGGCAAGCCGAAAGCACATACACCGCGAGTTTGGCCTTGAGCGTGGCATAGCCCATCGCTTTCATGCGTCGCTCATTGGACTTGATGCCGCGCAGAATAAAACCAAAGCGGGCATGCACTAGCCGCCAGGAGAAATAAAGCGTCAGCATCAGCAGGCCAAACACCAGGTAGTAGAGCTGAGTGTTGGAGCTCAAATCGAGCGGCCAGAGGTTGGAGCGTGCTTCGAGCCGCATACCATCATCGCCGCCATAGTTCTTCAGCGAGATGCCGAGGAAAAAAAACATCTGCGCAAAAGCAAGTGTGATCATGATGAAGGCCATGCCCTGGGTGCGCAGGCAAATCAGGCCGGTAAGCACGCCCACAACCACGCTGGTGCCCAGTGCGGCCGCAATATGAATCCAGCCATTGGTGATGCCATGAAAGCTGAGAATGCCCACCGCATAGGCGCCCAGGCCAAGATAAAGCGCATGCCCAAGACTCACGAGGCCGGTGTAGCCGATCAGTAGATTCAGGCTCAGGGCGGCCAGCGCATAGATCATGATGCGCCCAAACATGGTGAGGTAAAAGGGCTGCCCTGCGAGGCTTGCATACACTGGCACGCAGGCAAAAAACCCAATCAGCAGCACCGCAAAAATCACCTTGGGTGAGGTGAAATCCACCGGCTCGGGAAACAGCAAATTGCGCAAACTGGCCATCACTTAACGGTGCTGCACAGGGAACAATCCCTCAGGTTTGAAGGCCAGCACGCCAGCCATCAGCACATAGATCAGCATGGAAGCAACCGCCGGGCCTGCAGCTTGCGCCAATGAGGATTCCATCACTGCGCTCATCCAGATCGGCAGAAATGTGCGGCCAATCGAATCCACCACGCCCACAATCAGCGCGCCCAGAAACGCGCCACGAATAGAGCCAATCCCGCCGATGATAATCACCACCAAGGTCTGAATCAGGATCGATTCGCCCATCCCCGATTGCACTGAAAGAATCGGCCCGGCCATCACGCCTGCTAACCCTGCAAGTGCTGCCCCCAAGCCAAAGATCAGCGTGTTCATAAGCTTGATATTGATACCCAGGGCCGACACCATCGCGGGGTTGGTGGCCCCTGCGCGAATCAGCATGCCTACCCGCGTACGATTGATCAGCCACCACAGAAACACAGCGACCGCGAGCCCCACGCCGATGATGGCGAAGCGATAGGCTGAATAGTTAAAGCCAAACAGTTGCACGGTGCCCGAGAGCGCTTGAGGTGTTTCGGAATACACCGGCGACACGCCCCAGATGATGCGCACCAATTCATTGAAGAAAAGCACGAGGCCGAAGGTGGCCAACACTTGATCAAGGTGATCACGGGAATAGAGTCCACTGAGTGCCACCCGATCAATCACCATGCCCAGCACCATGGTGGCCGCTACTGCAATCACGCCCCCCACGATAAATGAGCCGGTAGCGGCGATTGCGGCAGCAGCAAAGTAGGCCCCCATCATGTATAGCGAGCCGTGTGCGAGGTTCACGAAATTCATGATCCCGAACACCAAAGTGAGCCCGGCGGCCAGCAAAAACAGCAGCACACCGAGCTGCAGCCCGTTCAAGAGCTGCGTGAAGTAAAGGCCCGTCAACACGCGCGGATCATTACTTCAGGGGGCAACGATCCACATAAGCATCCTGATCGGCCTTGAGCGGGGTCGCAATGGTTTTGAGTGTCATGCGGCCCTGGGCATCCTTGATCGCTTCAAACATATGCAGATCCTGGATCGGGAAGTTGTTGGTGTTGAATTTGAAGCCGCCGCGCACCGACTGAAAATCCGCAGCCTTCAGTGCGGCACGAAATGCCACCTTGTCTTCCACTTTGCCTGCCACCTTGCGAATTGCGCTGTCGAGCAGCAGGGCTGAGTCATAAGCCTGGGCGGCATATTGCGACGGAATACGCTTGTGTTTGGCTTCGAAATCGCGCACGAACTTTTGATTCACCGGATTGTTGAAATCCGGGCCCCAGAAGGTACCCGATACCACGCCCAGCGCGGCATCACCCATGGCCGGCAGGCCGATGCCGTCGGTGGTGGAGGTGGTCAGCAAAGGAATCTTGCCGCGCATGCCGGCCTGGTTCCACTGCTTCACAAAGTTGATGCCCAAACCGCCCGGCATAAATGCAAACACGGCTTGCGGGTTGGTCGCAGCAATTTGTGCAATCTCTGCCGAAAAGTCCTGGGTGCTCAATGCTGGATAAAACTCACCGGCCAGGGGTGTTTTGAAATAGCGCTTAAAGCCTGCAACAAAGTCTTTGCCCGCCTGATAGTTCGGAGCCAGGGCCACGATCCGCTTCAGGCCACGGTCCTCGGCGTACTTGCCGACCACTTCAGCCTGCTGGTCGTTTTGCCAGGAGGTGCTGAAGAAGAAAGGTGAGCACTGCGCGCCAGCGATTGGGGAAGGTCCGGCATTGCTGCCAATCAGAAACACTTCCTTTTCAGTGATCTTTTTATGGATCGCCATCATCACGTTCGAAAAAGTCACACCTGTGATAATGGGCACCCGGTCACGTTCAATCAACTTGTCCACCAGTTGCACCGCCACATCGGGCTTGAGCTGACTGTCTTCACGCAGCACTTGAACAGGTACGCCGCCCAGGCGACCACCGTTTTGCTCGACTACCAGCATGAAGGCGTCGTATTGATCCTGCCCGAGCGGGCCCTGGGGCCCGGAGAGCTCGGCAATAAAGCCAATCTTGATCGGAGCCTGGGCGCTGATTGGCGCGGCAATAAAACAGGCGCTGGCAGCAGCTACAGCCATCAGGGAACGACGCAACATGGGAGGGTCTCCTCGGGTGAAAAGTTGTGAAACGGTCGATACAGGCGCATGAATAAGCGCTCTGATTGCATCTCGAATCAGGTTAGCACAGGCTTTGCCCGGCCCGGGTGGATCGTGCCGCAATGCGGGCAGGTCCGCAATGCCTCTAAGGCATAGAACTGCTCGAACAAAGGGGGCAGGTCATTGACAATACTTTTGAGTTGTACTTCCACCCGATGAACCAGACCATGGCATACGTGGCAATACCATTCAAAACCGTCGAGTAATCCTGCCGGGCGCTGCCTTTCAATGACCAGACACAGGCTGCCAGGCTCGGGGCGCTGGGGTGAATGGCGCACGCGGGGTGGCAGCAAAAAGATTGCGCCCTCGGGGAGAAGTACCTCGCGTGGGCCTTGGGGCTCCATGATGCGAAGGCTGGCATTACCCTTGAATTGATAAAAAAATTCTTCGAGCGGATCATCATGAAAATCACTGCGCTGATTGGGCCCGCCCACCACGGTGACGATGAAATCAGCGTCCTGCCACACCTGCTGATTGCCCACCGGCGGCTTCAAAAGATGGGCATGCCGGGCGATCCAATCCTGAAAATCGAAGGGCATGCGCGGCAGCGCAGGCAAATGAGGGTGGGTCACCAATGGTGTTGCATTCATAGGGTTCATCACTTCAGTAAATGACCGGTTGAACCCAGCCATTGATCGACTGCGGCCAACACAGCCTCGGGCTGATCCAGCTGGGGGCTATGCCGGCATTGATCCAGCACCTTCAATTGGCATTGGCCCTCTGGCAGTGCCGCCTGCAAGCGTTCGATTTGAGCAAGCGTGCCATATTGATCTTCGCGCCCCTGAATCGCCAAAACAGGACAACGCACCGCGCCAGCCTGCGCTTCAATGTTCCAAAGACTGAATTGCGGCGCGAGCCATATGCCCGACCAGGCAGCAAACAGGGCTTGTGCATGATCATGATGTTTGGCCAGGCCTGAAGCCAGTGCACTTGCTGGCGCTTGGTATTGACTATGGGTCTGGCCGATAGCCTGCACACATATCGGTTCGACAAATAGGTGCGGCGCGAGGCACACCACGCCCAAGGTGCTCGCTGGAAACCGCGCTGCGTGAAGCAATGCAATCGAGCCACCGTCGCTGTGGCCAAAGAGCAGGTAACTTTCAAGGCCAAGCGCCTTGAGCAGTTCGGGCAGCTCGCTGTAGGCCTCGGCATGCATAAACGCGCTGGACCACGGCCCGGGCCAAGCGCTTGAGCGGCCATAGCCCCGGCGCGAATAAACCAGGACATCGCGGCCCAATGTCAGCGCTAGTTTTTTTGGGAAATCACGCCACAAGCTGATGCACCCCAAACCCTCATGCAACATCACCACTGGCACCGCGTGGCCTGGGGTCGCATGACGAATCCAGCACCACTCCAGCTGCGATCCGGAGGGCAGTGAAGCGATACCTTGCTCAATGCCAGGAGGCGAACCGGGAAGGGAAGGATTGGTGTGAGGCATGCGGGGTTGGCGTGTGGGGTAGGGGCGCTTCCGATATATTGCAGCGCATGAGCGATGCCCGCAAATCCTTCCTTGATGCAATGCCTCGGCCTGTGGCGAAGGCTAGGCTGCGGCCGCTGGCAACATGCCTGATTCTGACCCTTGCCGGGCCGGTGCTCGCCAATGCTCCGGGTGGGTCACTTGCAGTTGGGCCTGTGGTGTGCGATCTCAATGGGCGTACGGAGGTATTTGCTGAGCCTGTGGCAGTGCCCGCGGTTGAGGGCCTTGCGCGATGCCGGTTTGAGGGCTCAGGCAAAGTCGAGCGGGTGGTGTTGGTCGAGAGCCAGCGCGAGATTGTGCGTATCGAATTTAATCCTGATGGACGTGTGCGGCAGCTGCGTTGCGCTTCACGCTCCCGTGTGGCCGAAGATATTCGGCTATGTGGTTGGTCAGGGCCGCAGGAGGTGGAGCTTTTTGATGGCGAGGGTCGCAGGCGCGCATCGATCACGCATCATGAAGGGCAACGGGTCGGATTTAAGACCTATTTTGCGCAGGGCAGCCTGGGTACCGAAGAGCAACGTCTGGCGGGCGGCGTGATTGAGCTGCGCAGGCATCATCCTTCCGGTGGGGTGCGAAGCGTGGTGGTCATGCAGGGCGAGAAGCGGCGCAGCGAGCAGCAATTCAGTCCGGCTGGAAAACTGCTTCGTGATATCCAATGGGATGAATATCAGCAGCGCACCCAAACTGATTGGAGTGAGGCAGGCCGGGTGCAGCGCAGGCAGATGCAGTCATTATTCGAAGGGCGCAGCGTCACGGCTGTCGAGGAGTACTGGCCCAATGGACTGCTGCGTGAGCGCTCCACTCGCGATGCCAACGACCATCCGATTGGATTGATGCAGCGATTCGACGAGGCGGGGAAGCTCATTGAAGAGCTGATCGCAAGCGATCCTCAGGCGGGCAGGGTCAGGTAAAACGCAGCACCTTTGCCAACCTCACTCTCCACGCCAGCACGCCCGCCATGCAGCTCAGCCACGCGCTTGACGATAGCCAGCCCCAGGCCAGAGGAGCCCCGGGTCTCCCGGTGGGCACTGCTTTGATAGAAGCGTTCAAACACCTTGGTTTGTTCGCTTTCCGGCAAACCGGGGCCCGAGTCTTTCACGGTAACGCGGTATCCGGTGCTCGCATTAAATGCGACTTGAACCGTGACAGAGCCACTGGCCGGGGTTACACGCAGGGCGTTGTCAAGCAGGTTGGATAGCGCCCGCTCAATCAGCTGTGCATCGATATTGGCCTGCGGGATGTGATCGAGATATTCGATGTTGAGCATGACCCCGGCTTCTTCAGCCCGGCTGGCATAGCGCTGCACCACATCGTCGGCCAGCTCGCACAACATCATTGGCTCGGTTTGCGCTTTGAATTCAGGGTTGTCGAGCCGTGCGAGCTCGGCGAGGGCATCGGTGAGGCGCTTGAGATGCTGGGCATTCATCAATGCGCGATCTATGAATTGCGCCTGATCCTCGTGGGTCATGGTGGCTCGCTTAAGCCGCACTGTTTCAAGCTGGCCGATCAAAGCGGTAAGGGGCGTGCGAAGGTCGTGGGACACACTTGCCACCATCTCGCGGCGCTGGCCATCGGCCTGTGTGACCCGTTGCATCTCCTGACGCAAGCGCTCCAGCATTTCATTAAATGAGCGCGAGAGCTTGCCGACTTCATCCTGGCGCGCAGCATGAGACGAGAGTTGGCCGCAAAGGTCCATTGGAAAGCCGGTCTGAAAGCCCTTGGCCTTCACCTGTTCCACGATTTTGGTCAGCGCCATCAGTGGCTTGGTCAGCACGGCCAGCATCAGCATGGTGAGCACCACACCAATCGCCAAAGTGAGCAGCCCCACCTTGATCGCGGTGCGAATCGCATAGCTCTTGAGCATGGCAGGCATGTTGCTGCCCAGATCTGCACTGCGCACCACCATATAGAGCCAACCAGCCTGCTGGGTACCCACCATCACCGGGCGCGCGGTCACGATACACTTGCCGTCAATCGTGTCCGGGTCTTGCCCATAGACCGGTTCATCGGGATCGCGCAGCATGGTTTCGGCCACCGCTTGCACATTAACCCGATAGCCGCTCCAGAAGATTTTGCCTTCACCCGAGCTGGCCAACACCCGGCCTTCGTTATCAAGCAGGTAAAGCCCCGAGCTTGGGGTGTAGAGCGTGTAGCGGGCCAGGCGCTCGGAAAAACTCTTTTTGTTAGCCTCGTACAGCGACCAGATATCAGGTGAGTCCCGCAATACCCGCTCAAGAAACTCGCCGCCCTGGCTGTATTGCGTGTTGACGTAGTAATGCTTGACCGAATGAAACATCACCAGCGATAAGGCCAGTGCGGTCAGCAAGCCAAATCCAGCGACCAAAGCCAGCACGCGCGCGCGCAATGAATCCAGCACCAGGCGGATGCGCGGCCCAGCGGCTTGCTGCGGGCTCGCGGCTGGTGTTGGAAGCGTGGTGGTGGCGGTGTTCATCCTGCCGAACGTTCGTCGATAAAGCGATAGCCCACGCCGCGTACGGTTAAGACGTAGGTTGGGTTTGCGGGATCGGGCTCGATCTTGTTGCGCAAGCGATTGATATGGGTATTCACATTGTGTTCGTAACCCTCGAATTGAGTGCTCCACACCGCATCGAGCAACTGCATCCGGGTAAACACTCGGCCAGGCGCTTGCGCGAAGTGCAGCAACAAGTCGAATTCCTTGCTGGTGAGCGGCACAGGCTCGCCATGCAGCTTGACCTCGCGACTGGCCAGATCGATCGTCATGTCCTTGACGCTGATGCGCTCGGTGTTGGAGGCTACCGGAGCCTGTGCGGCATTCATCAGTTCGGCCCGGCGCAATAGCGCTTTAACCCGCGCCTGGAGTTCGGGAATCGAAAACGGCTTGGTCAGGTAATCATCTGCGCCCAGCTCAAGGCCCAGCACCCGATCAATTTCGGTGGAGCGTGCTGTGAGCATCAGTACCGGCACATGAATACGATTCATCCGCAGGTTACGCACGATATCGAGGCCATCACGCCCCGGCAGCATCACATCAAGCAGCACCACGTCGTAGATCCCGCTAGACGCCTCTTCGTAGCCCTTGTTGCCATCATGAACACAAGTGACTTGGTGGCCCAAATCGCGCACATGCATGCTGATCAGCTCAGCAATATCCTTCTGGTCTTCAACGACCAATACCTTGCGTTCCAAGGCAATCTCCAGTGAAGACCCAGCCTCGGGCAGCGCCGGAGAGGCAGGATCGGGGTCCAACAGAGCGCTGAGCATAACAAAACCTTTCGGGACAGGAGTGCGCAATTTCGCGCTTTGGGTGGTCGGCCCCCCACGCTTGCACTTACTGGCGAAATATTTGTTACCAAAACGATATCTGGCGGTGATCGGGCGGATATCGGCTGGCGATGGCCTCGCTATCTTGGGCCGACACACTTCAGTCATCCCAACCGGAGACACCAACATGCAGACCGCCAGCTTCGAGACGATCGTACCGCCCCTGCCCCTGAGCAGCCTGACTGCGGTTGCGCCCGACCCCATCATCATTCACGACTTTGCCCAGCACCGTGGCGCGATGCTGCGCTTTGCCCGGCGCAAGATCCGCGACCAGGATTTGGCTGAAGATGCGGTGCAAGACGCTTTGCTGGCGGCATTGAACAGCGCTGAGTCCTATAAAGGTCAATCGCAACTGCGCACTTGGCTCATTGGCATCCTGAATCACAAAATCCAGGACGCGTTTCGTCGCGAAACCCGCTACCAGCGTGTGGCAGGCGACGAGCACGGCAGCGAAGACGATTTGGCCAGCGACGACAGCATGGACCGCCTGCAATACGAGCGCGACGAAGGCAGCGACGCCGACAACCCGCAAATCCAGGTGGTGCGTCAGCAGATGATGGAAGAACTCGAGCGCGAAGTGGCGGCTCTGCCACCTACTCTGCGCGATGTGTTCTCAATGCAGGCGCTGGAAGATATGTCCACCGAAGAGGTGTGCGCCAAGCTTGGCATCACCGAGGCCAACTGCTGGGTGCGCTTGCACCGCGCTCGCAAGCGGCTGGCAGGGCGGATGAGTGCTCATTTGAATTAAGCCCCTGACTCAGGCCGCTCAGCCCAGGCAAATCCCCACAAGCGTGGGGATTTTTGCTTTGTGGAGGCCTTTGCACCCAGAATCCTCAAGACCGTGAGGATTCCCGAGTCAAGGGTAAAGGCGTTTTTGACCTGCTTGGGCATTGACTCATAAAGGAAAAGAAGGGCCTTACCGGGTTAAATCCGCTAGCGCTGAGCAGAAGTGTCAGCTAAGGTCCGACTGAAATTGGCGGGTAACAGGGTGCTGCAAACATGCGGTGAATAGATTAAGGTAAAGAATGTTCTACGCTCATTCCGGTACCCCCGGAGATCCAAGTGACTGGCAGCCCCTTCGTGAGCATCTTGCCCAGGTAGCTAAGTTGGCGGCTGAGCGTGCTCAAGCTTTTAATGCGGCAGACTGGGCTCACCTGATCGGCCTATTGCATGACTTGGGCAAATACTCTACTGAGTTTCAGGCCCGCTTAAACGGAAGTAATCAGCGGGCGGATCATGCGACCGCTGGTGCAAGGGTAGTAACAGAGTACTTGGTCGGTCTGTTCGGGGATCGGAAAGAAGTCCGTGCGATGGCCAAGATTTTTGCGTTTGGTATCGCGGGCCATCACGCAGGATTAGCTAATGGGACTGGTACTGGGCAGGAGCGTTCCACCCTTGAACAGCGTCTTGCTCTAGAACACGGAAAAGACCTGCCAGTTCTTGATGAGGCGTGGAAAAAAGAGATTAACTTGCCTCTTGGTTTAGGAATGCCTCAAATAAAGGCGCACGCTAATCCTAAAAAACACAAGAATTTCCGCTGGGCCTTCCTCACACGAATGCTGTTTTCCTGCCTGATAGACGCTGATCGGATTGATACCGAAAATTACGCTCGGCGGGTTAGCGGTCAAAAGCCGCTTGAAAGCGATTACCCCGCCATCGCAAAGCTACAACATCGGTTGAAACTGCATCTAGCGCATTTGGAGCAGTCTGCAAAAGTGACCCCTGTAAACACCTTGCGGCAAAATGTTCTAAAGCACGCGCTAGATCAAGTAGCTTTGCCTCCCGGTCTTTTTTCTTTGACAGTGCCAACTGGCGGCGGAAAGACCCTGATTTCGTTAGCCTTTGCCTTAGAGCACGCGGTGAAACATGGATTGCGCCGGGTAATCTATGTCATTCCTTTCACCAGCATCATCGAACAAACTGCTGAGGTTTTTAGGGCCTCTCTGGGTGGGTACGAGAGCGCAGTGTTGGAACATCACAGTGCGTTTGACCGCGACAAGCTGCCCGACCGGATAGAAAAGCTGGCCCCTCGACCGAAAGCCGATTATCGCGACAAGCTGCGACTCGCGATGGAAAGCTGGGACGCGCCAGTAGTGGTTACTACGGCAGTGCAATTCTTTGAGTCGCTCTTTTCTGATCGCCCATCGCAATGTCGAAAGCTTCACAATATTGCTAATAGCGTAATTGTTCTGGACGAGGCACAAACTCTTCCACTTAAGCTTTTGAGGCCAATAATGGCCGCCATAGAAGAACTGGCGTTGAACTATGGTTGTTCCATAGTGCTGTGCACCGCGACACAGCCAGCATTAAGCAACGATGATTTTCACAATGGCTTCTCGGGGGTTCGCGAGATTGCTCCTGATCCGAAGGCGTTATTTGAACAACTGCGGCGCACTCAAATTGAGACCCTTGGTGAGCAAGCTGATGATCAATTGGTAGCGCACCTACGGAACCATAAGCAAGTTTTGATGATCGTGAACAACAGACGTCACGCCCGGTTGCTCTTTGACGCAATCGAAAACGAAGCTGGCGCTTTTCATCTAACGACAGCAATGTGTGCTGAACATCGAAGCGAAAAGCTGAAGGAGATTCGGAGTCGTTTATTGAATAGTCTTCCTTGCCGGCTAGTGGCAACCTCGCTGATTGAAGCGGGAGTAGATGTGGATTTTCCGGTGGTTTACCGTGCCGAAGCAGGGCTGGATTCGATAGCGCAAGCGGCAGGGCGATGTAACCGGGAGGGTCGACGACCTTTAGAGGATAGTAGGGTTTTTGTCTTCCAAAGCACCGAATGGTCGGCACCTCCTGAACTAGGGCAACTTGCCGCACCTATGCGTTCAATCTTGCGTAAGTACGAAGGCGATGTATTGGGCCCAGTTGCAATAAAGGACTATTTCCAACAGGTCTATTTCTCTAAGGGTAATGAGCTAGATCATCACAAAATTCTCACCTCCCATGCTGATACAGAGGACTGCGACTTTGCCTTTCAAGATATAGCCGAAGCGTTTCGAATGATTGACAGCCATATGCTCCCGATCATTGTTCCCTTTGGCGATAATGCCACGGCCCTTCTATCTGAATTGCATAAGCTCCCTGAGCACGTAAGCGTGAGCAGTTTGGCCCAAAAGCTTCAACGGTATGTCGTGCAAATTCCGGAGACGGCATTCGCTGGGATGCTTAAGGTCGGTGCCATTGCACCGATTCAACCAGACAGGTTTGGAGGGCAATTCTACGAATTGGTTGCCGAGTCCCTTTATAGTTTGAGAGCGGGGCTTAACTTTTCAGATCCAACCGCACTTGCCGCAGAGGCGACCGTATTTTAGAGAAGGTAAATGCAATGGGTTATGGCGTGCGGCTGCACATCTGGGGTGAATACGCTTGCTTTACGAGGCCTGAAATGAAGGTGGAGCGGGTGAGCTATGACGTAATCACTCCATCGGCGGCTAGAGGAATTTTAGAGGCTATCCACTGGAAGCCAGCTATCCGTTGGTGCGTAGATCGAATTCATGTCTTAAAGCCCATCAGATTCGAGACTATTCGTCGTAACGAAGTCGGAGGCAAGCTATCCGCCAGAAACGCAATGGCTGCAATGAATGCAAATAGCACTCAGGATCTTTATACAGTCGCCGATGATGATCGACAGCAGCGCGCCTCGACTTTGCTGCGAGATGTGGCCTATGTAATTGAAGCGCACTTTGAGCTGACCAGCAAAGCGAGTGCCGATGATAGCGTAGGCAAGCACTTGGATCAGTTCAATCGACGTGCCAAACGAGGGCAGTGCTTTCATCAACCGTGCATGGGCACAAGAGAATTTCCTGCTCATTTCGCTTTGGTTGATCATGAAGACCTAATGCCTGTTTGCGAACTACGCGAGTCCGAGAAGAACCGCGATCTAGGGTGGATGCTCCACGATGTTGATTTTGCTAATGCTAATACCCCGCACTTCTTCAGAGCAGCGATCAAGGAGGGGTTGATTGAGGTTCCTGCATTTGATGCAGAGGCGGTCAAGGCATGATCTTAAGTCGATTGAATGATCTGTACTATCGGCTTGCAGATCGGTTTGATGACTCGGGCCTGCGGCCAGTTTGCTTGGTCCCGCCTTATGGATTCAGCGATGAGAAAATTGGGTATCTGCTGGTAATCGATAGAAGCGGCCAGCTCATAGACGTTCAACCCAATTTTACGCAGGTCGAGTACGGCAAGACCCTGAGGCAAGAGGAAAGGCGATTGCGGGTCCCGTGCGCCTTTCTTAGAACAGGAGTGTTCACAGAGAAAGCATTCAATGCGGGCAAGAACGTTTCTTTCTTTCTGTGGGATAAACCAGAGTTCTTACTCGGAGTTACTCTTGCTGAGAATAAGATTAAGTTATCCGAACTTCCATTCCGCGCGTTCAGAGCAAAGCACGAGAAGCTAATTGGTTCATCAGAGGATGTAGGCCTCAGTGCAGTCCTGAGGTTTATCAAGAGCTGGGAGCCAAAACACTTTCTTGTACACCCCCTATTTCAAAGGCTAATGACGGATACTAAACAAAAGCTTTTGAAGTTCAACTTTGCATTCAAGCTTGATGGGGATCTTGGAGCTATCGCGGATCGCGACGCTGCGAAAATTGCCTGGCTGCTGCATTGGAATAGCCAGCGCAACGGCATTGTGCGGCAGTGCTTAGTGGAAGGGGAACTCGGACCCGTTGCTGACACCCATGCACCCCTTAAGGTGCCAGGTGGTCAAACCTCTGGCGTCTTTATTGTGAGTTACAACGAAGCGGCTTATGAGTCCCTTGGTAAGAAGCAGGGGGACAACGCGCCTGTTTCCGAGCAAGCAGCCTTTGCTTACACAACCAGTTTGAACTTCCTGTTGCGCCGTGAAAATGGCCAATGCCTCTCTGTTGGCGATACGAGTACCGTGTATTGGGCGCAGGCTCGGAGCGCTATTGAAGAGCAGCAGGCATTGGATTTTTTTTCAGCTTTTGCGGATCCGCCAACCGACGAAAGTCAGTCAAGAAAGTTGGCCTTTTCGATAGAGAACATCGCGAGTGGGCGTCCGTTCGAAGAGGTTGCCCCCGATCTTGACCCCGGTACTAGATTCTTTGTGCTTGGTCTTGCTCCCAATGCGTCACGGTTATCCATTCGGTACTGGTTGGAAAGCAATTTGGGTGAATTGGGGCAAAATCTGATGGAGCATTGGAGCGATTTACAGATTGAGCCAGCTGCTTGGTCCGCGCAACACCCTCCCTCTCTTTGGAGGTGCTTGATTCAAACGGCCCCCCTAGGTAAGACTGAAAACATTCCGCCACGCCTTGCGGGCGAATGGTTGCGCAGCATCCTTACCGGGCAGCGCTACCCACGGCAAATGCTTACCCAGATTATTCATCGCTTGCGTTCAGATGGTGATGTAAGCGGCCTACGTGCTGCATTGATTAAAGCTGTATTGCACCGCGACTTCCGTAAAGGTTTATTGAAGGAGACAATTCCGATGTCACTTGATCTCGAGAATGCGCCCGTGGCTTATCGCCTGGGGTGTTTGTTTGCAGTACTCGAAAGAGCTCAGGGCGAAGCGATTCCAAGCGCGAACTCAACGATTGTGGATCGTTACTATGGGACTGCTTCTAGCGTGCCCTATTCTGTGTTTCCTCGCCTCATCGCGGGATTCCAGAACCATGTTTCCAAAATCCGAAAAGACAAGCCCGGGTTTGCTGTGAGTCTGAGCAAGGCAATTGGTGGAATCCTTGACGCTTTGCCCCCGAGCTTTCCAAAACAGCTGAGCATTGTTCAACAAGGGCAGTTTGCGGTGGGGTACTACCATCAACGACAAAGTTTCTATTCCAAAAAGCTCTCCGAGCCTGAGACTGAAGCCACCTCATCTATCTAACTTAAAAGAGAAGCAACGTGAGCATTAAAAATCGCTATGAGTTTGTTTTCCTATTTGACGTGACCAATGGCAATCCCAATGGTGATCCGGACGCGGGCAACATGCCACGACTTGATCCAGATTCGAGCCGCGGCCTGGTAAGTGACGTTTGTTTGAAGCGGAAAATTCGTAACTTCATTGAGCTTACTGAGGAACAAACGCCGGGGTTTGACATCTATGTCAAAGAAAAAAGCGTGCTGAATCTTCAGAATAAAAAAGCCTATGAGGCGCTGGGGTTAGCGCATGAGCCTAAGAAGTTGCCGAAAGACAAAGATAAAGCTCGCGAGGTCACCGCATGGATGTGTAAAAATTTTTTCGATGTACGGACTTTTGGTGCGGTGATGACCACCGATGTAAACAGCGGGCAGGTGCGGGGGCCGGTGCAATTAGCCTTTGCAAAATCAGAAGATCCGATCATTCCACTAGAGGTGTCTATTACCCGGATGGCCGTGACTACGGAAAAAGAGGCAGAGGCGCAGTCTGGCGACAACCGTACAATGGGCCGTAAGTTCATTGTTCCGTATGGCTTATATCGAGTTCACGGGTTCGTCTCTGCCCATCTGGCGCAAAAGACTACTGGCTTTTCGGATGATGATTTGAGTAAACTTTGGCAAGCCCTTGAAAACATGTTTGAGCACGACCGATCAGCTGCGCGGGGCGAAATGGTTGCGAGGCACTTGGTGGTGTTTAAGCACGCGACTGCATTGGGCAATGCGCCGGCTCATAAACTTTTTGAACGGGTCACTGTCGAGCGAGCCCAAGGTGAAGCGGGTTCGCCTGCCCAAGCATTTGCTGATTATTCAGTAAAGCTTGATGGTCGTAGCATCAGTAGTTTCAAGGAAGTTGTTGAGGTAAGCTAGTTGAAATCAAGGGGATGTGTATGAATGATCGCATAGCGTGTGACCCCAGTGTTTTGCTTGGAAAGCCCCTGGTTAAAGGGACTCGAATCTCCGTAGAGTTGATCATGGATAGATTGGCTGATGGTTGGTCGGTTGATCAAATCGTCTCCTCTTATCCAAACCTGCAAAACGAGGATGTCCTTGCGGCGATTGCATTCGCCGCACAATTGGTGCGGGAAGAACAGTACGTAGCTGTCGGGAAGCTGCAAGCGAATATGCCGTGACCCAACGCTGGTTGTTCAATGAGAATCTGCCGCTTGCCTCGATAGTGCTGTGCCGTGAATGGGGCTGGGATGTTTTGTCGATTGGGCAAAGCCATCCTGGGGCTTCGGATCATAGTGTTATGGCCCTCGCCAATGTTGAACAACGTTGGTTGGCGACTTTTGACCGTGACTATGGAGAGTTGATTTTCCGATTGAGACAACCCGCGCCTCCGGTCTTGGTGTTGTTGCGCCTGCAAAGTTACCAGCCGCGTGACCCTGCGCTTTGGCTACAACATCTGGCGGAGCAGGGTTTTTTGCACGAGGGGTATTTTCATCAATTCGATGGGGAAACGCTTCGTAGAAGGCCTTTTCCTGCGGACGCATGAGGTCAAGTGTGAGTTCCGCGCCGCTACAGATCGCGATTTCCGCACTCCAACACTTTGCTTATTGCCCCCGCCAGTTCGCCTTAATCCATTTGGAACAGGCGTGGAGCGATAACCACCTTACTGCACAAGGTAACGTATTACACGAGAGGGTGGACAGTCACGAGGTAGAAACTCGCGGACAGAAACGCTCTGAACGCGCGGTGCAGGTCTACAGTGATCGCTTGGGGCTTCAGGGCAAGCTTGATTTGCTTGAGGTGTTTAGTGAAAACGGCAAACCCCGGCGATATGTCCCTGTCGAGTACAAGCGCGGTAAGCGGAAGGTCATGGATTGGGATCGTATTCAGCTTTGTGCTCAAGCACTCTGCCTTGAGGAAATGCGAGGTGTATCAATCTCAGAAGGCGCTCTGTGGTACTGGCAGGAGCGTTTGCGTGAGGTGGTTGCTCTCAATGATCAGTTGCGCGACCAGACTTTAGCCTGCATAGACAATGCTCGATTGGTGTTGCAAAGTCAGGTAACTCCGCCGCCGACAACTGACTTAACTCGCTGTAAGAATTGTTCACTGGTGGATTTATGTGTTCCACAGATCGTAAGAAGAGATCGATCAGGCACGTATGTTCAAGCATTGTTCGAGGTGGAGAAGATCTCTGCTGAAGATGATCAGGATTAAGATGCAGTTGAATAACATTTCAGCTTGGATGTCGGTGTGAAGAAACTCCTGAACACACTCTACCTGACTCGACCTGATTGCTATTTGCGCAAAGAGCGCGAAACTGTCGTCGTGATGCAAGGCGATGACAAGCTTGGGCAGTTCCCGATGCTGGCGCTTCAGAATATCTTGTGCTTTGGGCAAGTGGGTGTTTCACCTGCTTTCATGTCGGCCTGTGTCGAAGTGGGCATTGCTTTATCCTTCCACACCGAATTTGGGAAGTTCCAAGCGCAGGTCGTAGGGATGCCAAAGGGCAACGTGCTCTTAAGGCGAACGCAATATCGCTGGGCTGATGATGAAGAAAAGGCTTTGTCAATTTCCCGACTCATGATTGCCGCGAAAGTTGCGAACTGTCGAGCGGTACTTATGCGCGAGCAAAGAAATCATGGTGCGCAGGTTGCGCTTGCTGACGCAGCCAAATCAATGGCGATAGTATTAGAGGATATTCGACGCGCGAGGTCGACTGAGCAACTGATGGGTCTAGAGGGTGAGGCTGCGAGCCTTTACTTCGGTGTGTTTTCTTCCCTCCTTCGGATACCTGATTTCGAATTCTCGGGGCGTTTTCGTAGGCCACCTACCGACCCTGTCAATGCATTGCTTTCTTTTGCTTATGTACTTTTGGCAAGCGAATGCTCGTCCGCTCTCGCCGGCGTCGGACTCGATCCCTATGTAGGCTTTTTGCACAGAGACCGTCCCGGGAGAAAAAGTTTGGCTCTTGATCTCATGGAAGAACTTCGCGCGGCGCTAGCTGACCGATTTGTGCTTACGCTTGTCAATCGCGGCCAAGTGAAGGCGAACGATTTTCATCAGGAGGCTACTGGGGCTGTCCGCCTAAAAGATGACGCTAGAAAGCTCTTTCTAACCGCCTATCAGGAGAGAAAGCGAGAAAGCCTTAAACATCCCTTTCTTGACGAGTCTATAGAGCTCGGACTGTTACCTCACGTTCAAGCACTACTTCTGGCCCGCCACCTGCGTGGCGATATGGAGTACTACCCTCCCTTCGCAATTCGATAGCTATGCTGGTCCTAATCACCTATGACGTGAACGTCACTACCAAGGCCGGGGTCAAGAGGCTAAGACATATTTCAAAACACTGTTTGGATTTTGGAGTCAGAGTACAAAACTCCGTATTTGAATGCGAAATTGACCCAGCGCAATGGGTTCAGCTGAAGGATCGGTTGCTCGCAACAATGGATGCAACGCAAGATAGCCTGAGGTTCTATCGCCTAGGCAAACGCGGCCGCGAGCTTGTCGAGCATCACGGTTCCAAGCGAGTAGACAATCCAGTGTTCGATTCCCTAATACTGTGATTCTTACGCTGAATCGCTAGCCTCCCGTTCTCATAGCTTACGCCGTAGTTAGCGGTAACTAAGTCCTTGAGTTGATTAAGAGATATTCCGGATCGTTTCGATGTGGAAAGATTCTTGTAAGTTCGTTTGAGGTTAGCGAATTTATCTGCGTAATGCCGCGCCAAATAAGGCGCTATTCTTAGGCGGTCGCCCCCCGCGCGGGGGCGTGGATTGAAACAAGCCGTTATAGTCAAACACGTGTCCGGTCAGCGGTCGCCCCCCGCGCGGGGGCGTGGATTGAAACTTGCCATGACGGCCAGGCTGTCGGGCGCTTCGAGTCGCCCCCCGCGCGGGGGCGTGGATTGAAACGAGGCATTCGGGCGCAGGCCCAGCGGGCGCAGAACGTCGCCCCCCGCGCGGGGGCGTGGATTGAAACAAGACTATGTGCCTAGCGGCGTTGGTACGACGGGGTCGCCCCCCGCGCGGGGGCGTGGATTGAAACCGGTCACGATAGAACCCAACACCTGGGTGCTTGGTCGCCCCCCGCGCGGGGGCGTGGATTGAAACAACATTGCGTGGCCTGAGCCACCGAATTCTAAGGTCGCCCCCCGCGCGGGGGCGTGGATTGAAACAACCAAGAGTCGCGCGTGGACTGTATGCACTTTGGTCGCCCCCCGCGCGGGGGCGTGGATTGAAACATCCGAAGTGACGGCATTTGGTCGCCATTCCAAACGTCGCCCCCCGCGCGGGGGCGTGGATTGAAACTCCAAAGAACGCGCCGACATCGTGGCGCGTACTGGTCGCCCCCCGCGCGGGGGCGTGGATTGAAACGCGCAGCTTGTCGTGAATGCCTTTAAGCATGGTGTCGCCCCCCGCGCGGGGGCGTGGATTGAAACATTAATCGCTGGTCGACCACTCAAGCACCTGGGTCGCCCCCCGCGCGGGGGCGTGGATTGAAACCGCTGGGAAATCAAAGACGAAACATCGCCAGAAAGTCGCCCCCCGCGCGGGGGCGTGGATTGAAACATGTAAGCGTGGCGGCTTATCTTGGAATTGGAAAAGTCGCCCCCCGCGCGGGGGCGTGGATTGAAACAGCGCTTTTCAGCAGGCCATTTAGCCGCGCCGTGGTCGCCCCCCGCGCGGGGGCGTGGATTGAAACAGCAAACCCATAAAGTAATGGCCTTCAGGCGTAGTCGCCCCCCGCGCGGGGGCGTGGATTGAAACCCGGGAGGGGTCGGTAATGCAGGACGTTTTACCGGTCGCCCCCCGCGCGGGGGCGTGGATTGAAACCAGTTAGCTTGGATTGCGCGGCCGCCACCTATGCGTCGCCCCCCGCGCGGGGGCGTGGATTGAAACAGGCGATATCGATGCAATCAGGCGATCATGCTGCGTCGCCCCCCGCGCGGGGGCGTGGATTGAAACGCGCAGCTTGTCGTGAATGCCTTTAAGCATGGTCTGTCGCCCCCCGCGCGGGGGCGTGGATTGAAACCGCATCGTTGATCGCGACTTCTGCCACCTCATCGGTCGCCCCCCGCGCGGGGGCGTGGATTGAAACATTAAAAATCTGTAGACCAAGTGTGCGCTTTTTGGTCGCCCCCCGCGCGGGGGCGTGGATTGAAACTGAGCTCAAGCTTGAGCAGCGCCGACTTAACTTGGTCGCCCCCCGCGCGGGGGCGTGGATTGAAACCACTATGCAGCAAGTGATCGAGTGATTGCCTCAGTCGCCCCCCGCGCGGGGGCGTGGATTGAAACACAGAATAGTGCTGCGCCGACGCATCGCCGCCCGTCGCCCCCCGCGCGGGGGCGTGGATTGAAACAGTAATTGAATCTCCAAGAGCAATGATTGTGCGTGTCGCCCCCCGCGCGGGGGCGTGGATTGAAACAGCGCAATGTAGATCGGCAGTGGCCCAATCGAATGTCGCCCCCCGCGCGGGGGCGTGGATTGAAACTAATGTCAGCGTGGGGGTGTATTGCGTGACCACAAGTCGCCCCCCGCGCGGGGGCGTGGATTGAAACAGCGATTATTGCGTGGCCAATAATTTGCTGATCAGGTCGCCCCCCGCGCGGGGGCGTGGATTGAAACCGGCCCTGACAGGCACGGCAAACGGGGCCGTAACGTCGCCCCCCGCGCGGGGGCGTGGATTGAAACCTTTTAATACCAGCAACCCGTCTTGCAACAAGCTGTCGCCCCCCGCGCGGGGGCGTGGATTGAAACCGGCTGGGCTGGCGGTATGTAAATTTGTCGCCAGGGTCGCCCCCCGCGCGGGGGCGTGGATTGAAACACTGCCCGAGTTACAAAGTAGGCGGCCCCAGCCAAGTCGCCCCCCGCGCGGGGGCGTGGATTGAAACATGTAACTACCCCTTATTAATGATTTAACTGGCGTCGCCCCCCGCGCGGGGGCGTGGATTGAAACACTGCTGCCGATACCGGCACGATGTTGGTGGAATGTCGCCCCCCGCGCGGGGGCGTGGATTGAAACATCAAAGCGCACCACGTCATAAGGCGTGCCTAGGTCGCCCCCCGCGCGGGGGCGTGGATTGAAACATGGCACTTAGAGCCTTTGGAACAATGGCCCTTAAGTCGCCCCCCGCGCGGGGGCGTGGATTGAAACAATTTGATACCGCGCCGCCTGATACAAGATGGCGTCGCCCCCCGCGCGGGGGCGTGGATTGAAACCACTTCGGGCTATCCCATCGAGCTACTACGTTTGTCGCCCCCCGCGCGGGGGCGTGGATTGAAACTACGATGTTGCTGCCACCAACGGCACCATTGACAGTCGCCCCCCGCGCGGGGGCGTGGATTGAAACTTTTAACCCGCTTGTGGATGGGCTAGGCGGCCCGGTCGCCCCCCGCGCGGGGGCGTGGATTGAAACGGCGCGAGGCGGTGATCGAACCCAGGGGCCGGAGGTCGCCCCCCGCGCGGGGGCGTGGATTGAAACTGGCATGGCGATAGCCAACAGCCCGGCTACCAGGTCGCCCCCCGCGCGGGGGCGTGGATTGAAACAGGAGATGTTGCTCCAGTGCGGCAACACCTCAATCGTCGCCCCCCGCGCGGGGGCGTGGATTGAAACTTGGTTAGGTGGCGCTTCGTGCTTTTTTTCTAAGTCGCCCCCCGCGCGGGGGCGTGGATTGAAACCTTTTAGCCAATGCCACCGCGCCCACCACGCCAGGTCGCCCCCCGCGCGGGGGCGTGGATTGAAACCTTGCTGAACCAGTAGCTTTCACGCAGCAGCTTGGTCGCCCCCCGCGCGGGGGCGTGGATTGAAACCTGAAAGTGCCAACTGTAAACCCACCGCGCCCATGTCGCCCCCCGCGCGGGGGCGTGGATTGAAACTTTTACCCCGCTTGTGGATGGACTAGGCGGCCCAGTCGCCCCCCGCGCGGGGGCGTGGATTGAAACTAACAGCCCCACGTTTTGCTTACCCGCATCCGCAGTCGCCCCCCGCGCGGGGGCGTGGATTGAAACGCTGATGTCCTGCAGCCGCTCAATGCGAACGCTCGTCGCCCCCCGCGCGGGGGCGTGGATTGAAACTGAAAATGTACCAGCCCGACAACGCGACAATTGCGGTCGCCCCCCGCGCGGGGGCGTGGATTGAAACTCAAGCTCTTGTTCGGCTTGGGTGCACAACCTGGTCGCCCCCCGCGCGGGGGCGTGGATTGAAACATAGCCTCAATCGGTTGGGGTTGTTCAGGAATCGGGTCGCCCCCCGCGCGGGGGCGTGGATTGAAACTGACATTGGCGGGGGCATTGCCATGCCTCTGTCGTCGCCCCCCGCGCGGGGGCGTGGATTGAAACCATTTAGGGATGCGCATAATGGCTGTGGCATTTGGTCGTCCCCCAGCTCGGGGGCGTGGATTGAGAATGGACGCAGATCTAGATTAGGCGTTCATCGCCGTGGCTCAACACGAGATCACTGTGTAAACGATGGGTGTGGATGGGCTCAAAGTTATTGTCACCGAATTGTTTAAGCATCCGCTTGAAAACGTTTCTTCGATTAGGATCAGTGCGAGTCGACATGGGCTTTTCTGCTGGCACCAATGAAACCAGTCCTACGTGAGTATGGCTGCCCGCTAGAATTGCACGGTGCTACGTTGCAAAAAACGCTACAACGTGCGGGAGCGCCCTGAATCGGTCGGCAGCCAAAGCAACACGAGCCTCCGCCAGGCAGTTTGACTCAGAATAAGATCCGAGCGGTAGTAGGTTAACCGAACGCTAGGATTTTTTTAGCCTGCGCTTTAGCTTCATTAGTTCCGACCTTGCGTCCTTAACCCGCCCTGCAAGAACGTCCTCCAACCCTTTCTTGGCTTGCTCAAGCAGAAGCAAGTGAACCCGCTCCAGTTCGCCTGCCCGCTGTTCAATTGGCTTCACCCTTCAACTGCTCCCAGCAACAAAAACTCCATCAGCGCCTTTTGCACATGCAGGCGGTTTTCCGCCTCATCCCACACCACACTTTGTGGGCCGTCGATCACTTCGGCTTCCACTTCTTCGCCGCGATGCGCGGGCAGGCAGTGCATGAAGAGTGCATCGGGCTGGGCTTGCGCCATCATGGCGCCGCTCACGCCATAGCCTGCGAAGGCTTTGAGGCGCACTGCGTTTTCAGCTTCGTAGCCCATGCTGGTCCAGACATCGGTGGTAACCAAGTGCGCGCCTTTCACGGCCTGCATAGGATCGGCAAATTCAGTCAGGCGGCTGATGCTTGAGCCCGCCACTGCGGGGTCTGCGCGATACCCTGGAGGCGCGGCCATATGCACCTTGAAGTCAAACAATTCGGCAGCATGCAGCCAGGTGTAGAGCATGTTGTTGGCATCTCCAATCCACGCCACGGTGATGCCCTGGATCGCGCCACGATGCTCGATGAAGGTGAAGAGATCAGCGAGGATCTGGCACGGGTGATATTCGTTGGTTAGCCCGTTGATCACTGGCACGCGCGAGCGGCTTGCGAAGCGCTCGATGATGGTTTGCTCGAAGGTGCGGATCATCACCAGATCGCACATGCGCGACATGACTTGTGCTGCGTCTTCCACTGGCTCGCCTCGGCCCAGTTGGGAATCGCGTGTGTTGAGAAAAATTGCATTGCCGCCGAGTTGCTGAATGCCGGCTTCGAATGAAAGGCGAGTGCGCGTGCTGGCCTTCTCGAAGATCATGACCAACGAGCGATCCAGCAGCGGGTGGTAGGTTTCGTAACGCTTGAAGCGATCCTTGATCACACGGGCGCGCTCAAACACATGATTGAGTTCAGCAGCGCTGAAATCATTGAGCTTGAGAAAATGGCGCAGGGCCACCGGCGGCTGGGAAGGGGTGGTTGTCATGACAGGGCTGAATCAGGAGGGGCGGCCAGAAGCAACACGTCGTGTTACCTTTGGCGCAAAGGATCAGGCGGTTTTGGCCTGGGTGGAAAACTCCACCGGGGTTTGCAGGGTGGCCCGGATCAACGGGGCCAAGGTGTGGATCAAAAGATCGGCATGCTCTTGCTTGAAGATGAGCGGCGGCAATAGGCGAACGACAGATTCCGCAGTGACATTGATGACGAGCCCATGTTTCAAGCCTTCGGCCACCAGATGGCCGCAAGGCCGATCCAGTTGCAGGCCCATCATCAAGCCTTTGCCGCGAATTTCGCGTAAGCCCGCAACGCCTGACAATTCGCGCGTCATGCCAGCGCTGATGTAAGCACCCATGCGCGCAGCATTTTCAAGTAGGCCTTCTTCTTCCATGATGCGGATGGTTTCGATTCCGGCACGCATGGCCAGCGGATTGCCGCCAAAGGTGGTGCCGTGATTGCCTGGTTTGAAGGTGGTGGCTGCTGCACCTTTGGCTACAACCGCGCCAATGGGCACACCTGAGCCCAGGCCCTTGGCAAGCGGCATCACATCGGGCACGATGCCGGCCCACTGATGCGCAAACCATTTGCCGGTGCGGCCGGTGCCGCACTGCACTTCATCAATCATGAGCAGCCAGCCTTGCGCATCGCAAATCCGCCGCGCTGCTTGCATGTATTCAATGCTCGCGGGAGTGATGCCACCTTCGCCCTGAATCGCTTCAAAAAACACAGCTACAACATTGGGCCGGGTTGCTGCGATATTTTCCAGTGCAGCGGTGTCGTTGAGCGGCACCCGAACAAAGCCTCCGACCAAAGGCTCGAAGCCCTTCTGTACCTTTACATTGCCGGTGGCCGAAAGCGTGGCAAGTGAGCGCCCATGGAATGCTTTTTCATAGACCACGATCTCGGGCAGATCAATGCCCTTGTTGTGACCATACAAGCGAGCGATTTTGATCGCGGCTTCGTTGGCTTCAAGGCCCGAGTTGCAGAAGAACACATTGTCCATGCCTGAAAGCTCAACCAGCTTGCTTGCCAGGGTGTGCTGAAGCGGCACTTCAAAGAGATTGGAGGCATGCATGATGCGGCCGATCTGCTCTCGCAAAGCGGGCACCAGTTTCGGATGGTTGTGGCCGAGCGTATTCACTGCAATACCCGACAGGCAGTCGAGGTAGCGTTTGCCATCAGTGTCGTAAAGCCAGGGGCCATCGCCATGCGAAAAGCGCACCGGCTGCTGGGCATAAATCGGCATCAGGGGTGAGGGCAGGGCCATGGTCGCTCCACATTGGGGCTGCACAAAACGCTAAACGGCGGTTTCCCGCCGTTGCTAAGGTCTTGAATTGTAGGGCATAAGGCGGTCGGCTGGCTATAATGCGGTTTTACTGTTGCACTGCAGTGTGAACGCGCCAGCCCCTCCTTCAGCCGCCTCGCCAGTTTCGTTTTACATCCTCGGCGTGACCCGCCAGGGCAAGGTATTCCGGCCTAGCGATTGGGCGGATCGGTTGTGCAGTGTGATGTCCCAATTCAAGCCTGGCGGTGGTGGCCCGCAGTCTCACCTGACCTACTCCCCCTACGTGATGCCTGATCAGCAAGGCGATCTGAAAGTGGTGCGCGTGGACAAGGAGATTGCCGAGCTTGAATCTCTTGCCTACAAGTTTTTGGTGAGTTTTGCGGTGGATAACGACCTGCAGATTCGCGAAATTGCGGACTAGCCTCAAGCGCAGCTGAGAGGCTAGGCGAAGAAAACGCGCTAACGTACGGAAAAACAAACACTTTTTCCCTGTCTCGCTTGTCTCAAGGGGCGGTTTCGAGGCTACAATCCGATGCAGCACAACTGCCAACGGAGACTCGATTCCATGACGCCAGACCCCTTTTCACCGGCTGAGGCTGAAGATGCGCGCCCGGTGGTACGGATTGCCGGCTTTGGGCTGGCTCAGAAGTTCCAACGGATGACCGAGATCGTGCTCAAGCATGCACGGCACAATCCGTATCGCTTCGTGATGGCACCTGCTCGAGGCCCCGGCGACTTTGAAATTGCCCTGGTAGACATGACAGCCAAGGGCGCGCCACAAGTGGCGGCCACGCTGGAGCGGCTGCCCGGAGCCCGCCCGATCGTGACCCTGGGGCGCAGGCGCGATGGCGATCGGCCGCATGATGATCTTTATACCGGCGATTATTTGATGCACTTGGTGAAGGTGCTTAACGATGCAGTGCAAAAAATGGGGCGCTGGCCGGGCCAGGTGGCTCAGGCCTTCGGTGCCTTCGGCGCCCATGATTCCGTGCCCTCATTTCCCCGGGTGCCCGAACCCACCCGCGTGTTGGTAGTGGATGACAGCCCGGCCGTGCAGCGGCAGTTAAGCCTGGCACTGCAGCAACTTGGCCTGGCCACTGACTGTGTGGGCAGCGCGGATGAGGCGCTAGAGGCCTTGACCCTTCGGCGTTACGAGTTGGTGTTTACCGATGTGATGATGCCGGTGACCAATGGCTTTAGCCTGACCAAATCCATCAAGCGGGATCGCGCGCTCAAGAAGATTCCAGTGATCATGCTCACAAGCCGCAGCTCACCGCTTGATCTGGCGCGCGGCGCTTTGGCGGGATGCAACAGCTATCTGGTCAAACCGGTAGCGATCCACGCACTGCGCACCACCGTGCAGCGGCACTTGAAGCGCAACCAGCAGCGTGACGCGATGGCCACGCCAGTGGCAGTGATGCAGTAAATTACTTGACGCGGGAGCGGTACTCGGCGGTTCGGGTATCGATCTCGATCTTGTCGCCGATCTCCACAAACGCAGGCACTTGAATCGTGAAGGAAGTGGGCTTGATCCGAGCCGGCTTCATCACTTTGCCTGAGGTGTCACCCTTCACTGCGGGCTCGGTGTATTCCACTTCGCGCACAACGCTGTTGGGCATCTCAACCGAAATTGCCCGACCTTCATAGAAGGTCACGTCGCAGCCCATGCCTTCTTCGATGTAGTTCAGCGCATCGCCCATGGTGTCGGACTCAATTTCGTACTGATTGTATTCAGCATCCATGAATACATACATTGGATCGGCGAAGTAGGAGTAGGTCACTTCCTTCTTGTCGAGCACCAGCACATCAAACTTTTCATCGGCCTTGAACACGGTTTCGGTGCCGGACGCGTTGAGCAGATTCTTGAGTTTGGCTTTCACCACCGCCGAGTTGCGGCCGGATTTGTTGTATTCAGCACGCACCACAACCATGGGATCCTTGCCCATCATGATGACGTTGCCGGTGCGGAGTTCTTGAGCGAGTTTCATGAGAACGACTTTAAGGGGGTTGGAGGAGGATCGGAGAGATTTCCGACGAAATTTCCCGTCAACCCTCGATTATAGCAAGCGGGTTGCCTCCAACAACCTCGTCACCAAAGGCTCCTGCGCAGCCAGCTTGGCGCGCCAGGCCAGAAAGCCGGATTGCAGCTCAGGATCCAGCATCTGCGGCAGCAAGTGGGCCAGCTGCGCCGGGGTTTGAGGCTCGGCGCCAGACCAGTGCTTCATCAGACTGCTCCACGGGCTTTCAGTGGGTAAATGGGGGGCAACCCGCTCAATAAACGCCGCACTTTTAAGCTGGTGGGTGGTCTCGGATTGAGGGTAGGGCTGCCAGGCAAACACACGCCCCGCCCACTGCGCCCGCACCCAGGAATCCTCACCGCGCACAATATTGAGATCGCAGGTGGCAAGCATCTGGTCGAAGGCTTCGTGATCCAGCCAGGGCAGGCGCTGCCATGTGGTGCCGCCGGTTTGGAGAGTTGCGCCTGCTGTATCGGCCAGTGTGCCTTGTGCGGTTTGAATCGGGACGCCCTGGGCCACCAGGCAAGTCAGGTTGAGGTCTGCGACCGCATCAAGTTCAAGGGCTTGACTCCAGGCTTGCAAGGCGGAGCCGGGGTAACAAAACAGGCTCAATCGATACCCCTTGTGTCGCTCAAGTTGCCAGCCATCGGCACGTTCGCTATCTAAACGTTCTATTAAGCCGGCCTCGCGGATCAAGCCACCGCTTGCGGTTGTGAACCCGGGAAAAAAGAAGAGCTCGCGTGCGCCATCGGGCTTGAGCGACACCAGCCCATGGTGCTGATCGATCCAGGGCTCGGCACTTAAATACTCAATATTTACCCAGGCAGGTGCTCCTGGCCTGGCGAATGCATCGCGCCAGCGTTCGGGCAAGTCACAAGCAAATGCGGCGATCACCAGATCCGGTGCGGCTCCATCAAAGAGCGATTCGGGACCGTGAGAAGCAGCTTCCTGCCATGCGCGAGTGGTCATAACGGCTGATTGTCCGCCAATACGCGCCATGACTTCGGGCTGGTCGCAGACCACCACCACTTGCCACGCATACTCGGTAATGAGCTGCCGGGCCAGGCGCCAGCACACCCCGGCATCGCCAAAATTGTCGATCACCTTGCATAGAATCACAGCTCTTCGCGTCATGGCGGCATGATAAGGTCAGGGCCTATGAAATTTCATCGACTTGGAAAAAGCGGGCTCGAAGTCTCGGGCATTTGTTTGGGCATGATGACCTTCGGAACGCCGCGTTGGCGCGACTGGATCCTGCCCGAAGAGCAGGCCCGCCCGATCGTAAAGTACGCTGCGGATCACGGAATAAACTTTTTCGACACCGCCGATATGTACTCCTTCGGTGAAAGCGAGATCATTACCGGCCGCTTGTTACGCGAGTTTTTTAGCCAGCGCGAAAACTACGTGCTTGCCACCAAGCTCTACTTCAATGTGGAGGATCAGAACCAACGCCAACCCAATCGCAATGGCTTATCGCGCAAGTATGTGTTTGCTGCGATTGATGCCTCGCTCAAGCGCCTGGGCACGGACTATGTTGATCTTTATCAGATCCATCGCTTCGATCCGCATACGCCGGTCGAAGAAACCATGGAAGCCTTGCACGATGTGGTGAAGGCGGGCAAGGCGCGTTACATCGGCGCGTCCAGCATGTTTGCCTGGCAATTCATGAACATGCAGCAGTCCGCTCGCACCCATGGGTGGACGCCTTTTGTGTCGATGCAAAATCATTACAACCTGGTGTATCGCGAAGAAGAGCGCGAGATGATTCCGCTATGCAAGGCGAGCGGTGTGGGCCTGATTCCATGGAGCCCCCTGGCCCGTGGCTTACTTGCCGGGAATCGATCCCGCGATGGCAGCCAACATACTTCGCGTGGGCGCACCGATGAGCATGCGCAAAAGTGGTATGGCAGCCCAGCTGACTTTGATGTGGTGGATCAAGTCACTGCGGTCGCCAAGGCACGCGGGGTCAGCAATGCAGTGGTGGCCTATGCCTGGTTGATGCATCAAGGCGTGGTCGCCCCGATTGTGGGCGCAAGCAAGGCAGAGCAACTTGATGCGCCGCTTGCCGCATTGGAGTTCAAGTTAAGCGCAGACGAGCTCAAGCAATTGCAGGCACCGTATCAGCCGCATCCAGTGATTGGCCACGCCTGATGAGCTCGACGAGCGCGACGATGGACGCCGCCACCTCGGCGGCCGCACCACCGCCTTATCGAATCGCCTTGTTGGTCACGGTGATGGCGCTATGCAATATCTCCTTTATGGCCTTCAATACTGTTGTGGGGCCGATTGCGCGTAAGACCGGCCTGCATGAATGGCAAGTTGGCGTTGTCGTGTCGGTGGCGGGGCTGTGTTGGATGTTGAGCTCACGATTCTGGGGGCGCACTGCGGATCGTATTGGCCGGGTGCCAGTGATGCGGCGCGGGCTGGCGGGCTTCACCGTGATCTTCACTGTGTTGAGTATTGCTATGGCGGCCACGCTTGCCGGATACACCAACGCCTGGTTTTTGTTTATCGCCATGCTGATTACTCGCGGCATGTTGGGGGTGTGTTATTCAGCGGTGCCAGTAGCAGGGCAGGCACTTATTGCAGATGCGTTTGTGCCTGCACAACGCGCGGGTGCACTAGCTGCATTTGGTGCGGGTGGAGCGCTTGGCATGGTGTTTGGTCCGGCACTTGCGGCGCTGCTGGCCACTTTCGATTTGATGGCCCCGATGATCGCAACGGTGGGCCTGGGCGCGGTAGCGTGGTGGATCAGTGCCAAGGTGCCCGTGGTTGCCCGACCGGTAGCTGAGCCGGGCGCTCCAGAAACCAAGATGAGCTTGCGTGACAAGCGTTTGCGCTGGCCAAGTGTGGTGGCTTTCGCAGCCATGTTCTGTGTGATGTCCGCGCAGGTGAACACTGCATTCTTTTTGATGGACCAGGTGCGCGTTCCCGCCTTGCAGGCCACGCAAATGACGGGCTTTGTGCTCACCGCGGTTGGCTTTGCGTTAATCCTCGCCCAGATGCTGGTGCGAGCCAATGCCAAGCTCGCCGAGCGCTTCAAGCGGGCCCCGTGGTCGGCCTCGCGCTGGATCATGGTGGGGGCTGCCATTGCGAGTGCGGGCTTTGCCACCACCACCATGATTGAAACCGTGACCCATGCAGCCATCGCTTATTTTGTGGTTGGTTTTGGTATGGGGCTTGTGTTCCCGGCATATGCCACTGCGGCCTCCTTGGCGGTAAAGCCTGAAGAGCAGGGTGTCGCCATGGGCACGGTGGGCGCAGCGCAGGCTGCGGGCATGGTCGCCGCACCCGTGATTTCGACCACGCTTTATCACTTCGCGCCAGCTCTGCCGTATTGGGCTGCGGCACTTGTGCTTGCGGTGTTGAGTTTGATGGCGGCTCGGCGGTTGCGGGCTCGCGCTTAACGCAGACCAAAGTGGATTCTTCGGCGGCCTGATACTCCAGAGCTCAGTTCCGGTAGTCCGCGAGTTCCTTACGGGCCGCTAGCGCTTCGATGATGGCCTGGACCTCCTTGCGCATGGCCGCCGCTAGCTCGGGTAAGCGTACCTGTGGCAACCGCTCGGCGATGGCACCGATGCTGATTGCTGCAATAGCTGGTCCGTGGCCGTCTGTAATGGCTATGCCCAGTCCACGCCCGCCAGCGAAGAGGCGGCCGTCGTCAAATGCAAAGCCCTGGCTTCGCGTTTGCTCGACCAAAACCCATAGTTTTTCTGGGGCGTGTGCGTCGGTGAGGTCTTTGCGGTTCACACGGATCGCGTCTTCAATGACGTCGTCGGGAAGGTCGGCCAGCAGCGCCAGGCTTGCGGCGCCTGCGCCCAAGGGTCGGCGCACACCAATATCCAACAGACCGTAGCGAATCGGGAATCGCCCCTCGATTCGGTCTACACAGACGGCCTCGTAGCCTTCACGTACCGACAGAAAAACATTGTCGCCTACCCGGGTGGCCAAGCGCAGCAAAGCGGGCCGCACGATACGTTGCAGGGCCTCCAGCGGAACCGCTCCGGTGCTGGCGACGGTCAAGGCCTGCCCCAGGGTGTAGCGGTTACTTTGCGACATTCGTTGCAGTACGCCGGTTTGGCACAGCGCCTTGAGCATGCGGTGCACGGTAGGGTGCGGCAAATCAAGCCTGGCCGCCAGCGCTGACAGACGTATTCCAAGTGAGCCTGCCTGCGCTACGGCCAGCAATAAGCGGCCCGCGCGGTAGATCGACTGCGCGCCTTCGTCGCCCATGCCCATCTCCTTATGGTTCCATAATATGGACATAGATGTTAGTGAATTGGTTCTTGTTCTCCTAATATAAACATACAAGCCAGCAATTATTTTCATATTATGGACAACACTATTAATCCGTACCTTGCCCCAACGGCCCAAGCCAGCGCGCCCACAAGCGTCGATTCGCCCGCTTTTGGCAATGTGCTGCGGATGACCGGCGGGGCGGCTTTGGCCAAGGCGGTTCAGATGCTGCACGACGGCCCGCTGTTTGGCATGGCTGGCTTTCAGTTCGCTACTTACTATGAAGCGATTCGCGCAACAGGAATGCAGCACTGGCTCATTAACGATGAGCGCTCGGCCATGTTTGCTGCAGACGCTTGGGCGCGGGTCACTAATCGACCAGCTGTTGTCGACGCCACCCTGGGCCCAGGGGCCACTAATTTAGTGAGTGGCTTGGTTGAGTCGCTGAACGCGGGTATCCCTGCGGTGGTATTGGTTGGCGATGCTCATCGCCTGCATGCTGGTAAAAACATGACACAAGAGGGCCGCCAAGTGGAGATCTTGCGACCCGCGGTCAAGGAGTTGCTGCGCGTGGAGTATGTCCAACGGATTCCAGAAATGGTGGGCCGCGCATTTGATCTAGCCACGCGCGGCAGGCCGGGCCCGGTGGTCATCGATGTGCCCGAAGACGTAGCGCATGAGCTGTGTGACTTCGATCCGGCGGAGTTTGAAGCGTTGGCGCAACGAGGCAAGCCTTTGAAGCCTCGCGCCAGTGCCGGACAAATTGAGGCCGCTGCGCAAGCCATCAGCGCGGCACAACGCCCGGTGCTGCTCGTGGGCGGCGGCGTGCATCTTTCGGGGGCCTACGATGCGCTTGCACGATTTGCGCGTTCGCAGAAGATTCTGGTGGCCCACACCTTAAGCGGCAAAGGTGCGATGGCCTGTAGCGACCCGCTGTCGCTCGGCGTCTTTGGGCGGTACAGCCGCGTGGCCAATGAGCTGATCACGCAAAGCGATTGTTTGGTGGTTGTGGGCTGCAAGCTCGGCGAAATCGCCACCCGCCGTTATGCCCTACTGCCCAAGTCTGTCCCGGTGGTGCAGATTGATATCGACGCTTCCGAGTTTGGGCGCACAGGGGTGCACGGTATTGCGCTTTGGTCGGATGCAGCCGAAGGGTTAGACGATTTGGCAAAGGCCTGTTCAACAACAAACGCAACACTGCAAGCGCGGCAGGGCCGGGTGGAGGAGGCGCGGAATTTGCTGGCTGAGTGGCGCGTCAGCGCTGCCGCGCGGATTGACAGCGATGCCACACCGATTAACGTGGCACGCCTCTTGCGCGGGATAAACGAGGTCTTGCCCCAAGATGGTGTGCTGATCGCTGATGGCGGTTTTGCAGCGCACTGGAGCGGATTGTTCTTCGACACCAAGACGGCAGCGCGCCAGTTTGTGGCCAACCGCGGTTTTGCGTCCATAGGCTACGGCTTGCCGGCCGCCATCGGAGCGCAGTTGGCTGCCGGCAAGCGCAGGGTGATCGCACTGACTGGCGACGGTGGTCTGAACATGTCTTTGGGCGAGCTTGAAACAGCGCGCCGCATGGGCGTACCGTTTGTGCTGGTGGTTTTGAACAATGCGGCATCGGGTTATGTGAAGGCCATGCAGCATGCGATGTTTGGAGCAGGTCACTATCAGTCGAGCGAATTGTCGGAGATTGACTATGCCGCTTTGGCGCGAGCTGTCGGCTGCCACGGCTTGCGTGTAGAACGACCAGACGAGCTCGAGCCGGCCTTGCGCCAGGCACTCGCGCACACCGATCGTCCCACCTTGGTAGACGTGGTCGTGACGCGTGACCCCGCGCAAATGCTGCCCGGTATCGATGAGCGCGGCATGGCCATGAAGAGCGGTGACCGCCCAATTTAGGCGGCGCGGTTCTCAACCCTTGTAGTACACACCCGGAGACATCAATGGCAAACACAGCAAACATTCGTCGACAAACGATACTTGGCGCAGCCGCTGGATTCACCCTGGCCTGCGGCCGCACATCATGGGCGCAAACACCCGCTGACAAACCAATGCGCTTCATCCTGCCCATGGCACCAGGATCAGTCGGCGACACCCTGGCACGGGGCTTGGTTCGGCACCTTTCTCTAGCGCTAAAGCGGCCCGTGTTGGTTGAGAATTTGCCGGGTGCTGGTGGTATGACTGGCACGGCTCAGCTGGTACGGTCAGCCACCGATGGCACCGCACTTGCGCTGGTGTCTTCGTCCCATGTCATCAACCCTTTCATCTTCAAGAACATGCTCTATGACCCCATCAAGGATGTCACGCCGATCACGGTGATTGGCAAATCCATGATGGTCCTGGTGGTCAACCCGGCCGTGGCCGCACAAACAGTGGCTGAGTTCATTCAACTGCTCAAAGCGAGTCCGGGCAAGTTCAACTACGGCTCATCGGGTAATGGAGGCGTGACGCACCTGCCGGTGGAAATGTTCAATCGTGAAGCGGGGGTAAGCACCCATCACATACCGTACCGGGGACTGGCCGCGCAAGTCACCGACACTGTTGGCGGCACAGTCGAGTTTGGTGCCATGCCGGTGGGTGTCGCTGCGCCGCACGTGAGAAGTGGCCGCCTCCGTGCATTGGCCGTCACTGGCGCCACCCGCAGCGCCTTGCTGCCGCAGGTGCCGACCTTGCGTGAAAGTGGGCTTGGCGGCTATCTCTACGAGCCGTGGTTAGCGATTATTGGCCCGGCAGGGTTGTCCGCTGCACAAGTGCAGTCCATTTACAGCAGCGTGCAATCAGCGCTTCAGCAAGCCGATATACGTTCCCTGATGGAAGCGCAAGACGTTTCACCGGTGGTGATGTCGCCTGCGGATACAGCGGCATACTTCCAGTCCGAATTGCTGGCCTATGGGGCCCTGGCGAAACACGCGGGGCTGCGCCCCGAGTAGATGGCCTAGTTAAAGGTGGTCCTGGCCTAAGTTGGCTTATCATTCCGCTGATCTCAAAGTTGAGCCGTAAGTTGGCGATGTTGAGCTCAATGGCAGCGGGAAGGTTGCAGAAGTGGAAACGAAAAACGCCGAGCTCGGAGGCTTCAACCCCGAGCTCCTCAAAGCCCTGCATATCCTCACACGCGATGGGCAGCTTAATCAGGATAGTCGGCGCAAGCTCAAACAGGTCAAGCATCTGCTGCAATTCATCACGCCCCTGCTCGATCAGCTTAAAGCACAAGGCGTAGCAGACATCGCACTGGTAGATCACGGCGCAGGCAAATCCTATTTGGGCTTCATGCTGTGGAACGCTTGGTTTGCCGAGCATGGCGGCGAAGTCTATGGCATTGAAATTCGCGAAGCGCTGGTGACTCAGTCGCAGGCCTTGGCTGAGCAGTTTGGATTTGCAGGCATGCGCTTTTTGAATACACCAGCGCATGATGCCTTGGGATCATCGGAGTTGCCTGCGCGCATCGATGTGGTCACGGCATTACATGCGTGCGATTCGGCAACAGATGACGCGATCAGTTTTGGGCTGGCTCGCAAGGCTTCGCATATCGTCGTGGTGCCGTGTTGCCAGGCTGAGGTGGCTTCGGTGCTGCGCGCGCACAAAGCTGAAGCGATGCAGAAAAGCGTGTTGAGTGAGCTGTGGCGCCATCCGCTGCACACCCGGGAGTTCGGTGCGCAAATCACCAACGTGATGCGTTGCCTGCGACTCGAAGCCTCGGGCTACAAGGTCAGCGTCACTGAATTGGTGGGCTGGGAACACAGTATGAAAAATGAACTGATCGTCGCTAGCCGTCATCCTGATGTCGCTAAAGGCAAAGCTCGTGTTCGCCTGGCTGCAATCATTGAGGAGATTGGGCTGAAGGATGTGGCGGGGCGGTTCGCGGTAGCGAATTAGGCTATGTGCAAATTAACCAAACAAATCATCCAACTTCGAGCGCGCTGAGTCGTCGCCTGTGCGCCGCCCGGTTTTCACCGGATACTCTTCCTCAATGCGATCTTCATAAAAACTCGCGGGATTGGGCGCGGCAATCAAGCGGCGATACACCTCCAGGGGCACATTGCTGAAGGTCTTGAGGCTGCCATCAGCCATGCCGATTTCCAGCAGGTTTTGCGCGGCATCATAGCCCGCTGAAATCAGTTTGCCGCCGCTTAATCGTTGATGCTGCATTGTTTGCTCCCTTCGGTTCTTATTGAACCTTACTGCCCGATCACTTTGCCCTCGCGCCTGGGGTCAGCGCCTCCGACCCAGTAGCAGCCTGTGGGTTCGCAATGGCGCATGATGCCCTGCAACCCGCTCGTCATTTCAATGCGGCGCAGCTCATGGCCCCGTGCAGTGAGCGCGGCATCCAGGCTCGCAGGCGCTTGATCTTTCTCAAGCTCGGTGGGTCCATTGCGGCTGCCGATGTTGGGCAGGCTGATTGCGCTCTGAATATCGAGGCCGTCTTGCAGGCTTGCCACGAGTGTTTTGGCCACAAAGTTGATGATCAATGAGCCACCCGGTGAGCCCATGCTCATACGCAACGCCCCCGGGCTGCCATCAGGATTGCGATCAAACACCAGCACCGGGGCCATGGAGCTGCGGGGTCGTTTGCCACCCTGCACCCGATTGGCCACGGGTTGGCCAGCTTCGGTGGGCGCAAAACTGAAGTCGGTAAGTTGATTGTTAAGCAAAAAGCCACCCATCATTTGGCGGGCACCAAAGCCGGCTTCGATTGTTGTTGTCATCGAGACAGCATTGCCTTGCGCATCTACCACCGAGATGTGAGATGTACCCATCTCTTCGAATTCAGCGCCGGGCTTCCAGGCCGCATTCAAATCGGCGGGCCGTCCGGGGGCTGCCAAGCGCATGCTGCGCAGATCATCGATCATGCTTGCACGTTGTTGGAGATAAGGCGCAGCAAGAATCCCGCGAGGCCAGCGCACAAAATCTTCGTCAGCAATGTAGGCGCCACGATCAGCGAAGGCCAAGCGTCCGGCCTCGGCAAATCGATGCACCCCCGAAGCTTGTAATTCACCATGAGCGTTGGCGAGTGGTGCAGGCGCACGCTGCGAATTGAGGAACTGCAATTGCTGCAGCATCTGCAATACCGCAACCGTGCCCGATGAAGGCGGTGGCATGCCGCAAATTACATACCGCAGATAGGGGCCGCACAAGGGCTCGCGGGCCTTGGGTTGATAGCTCGCCAAATCACTTGCTTGCAACACGCCGGGGTTGGCTGAATGATTGCGCACCTTGGCTACGATTGCTTGCGCAAGAGGCCCGGCTTTAAGCGCTGCTGAACCTTCGCGAGAAATCAAACGCAGGGATTGAGCCAGCTCGGGATTGCGCAACACATGGCCGACCTCATGGGCCTGTCCGCTGGGCTTGTAAAAATAGGCGGCTGCGGCAGGATCGAGTTTCAGAAACGGTTCGCTGCTCAGCAAGGTGCTCAATCGGGGGCTGACCGCAAACCCCTGCTCAGCCAGAGTAATCGCAGGCTGAATAAGCGCGGCCCAGCGTTGCGTTCCGTATTGTTTATGCATTGCTTCGAGCGCGGCCACAACTCCGGGCACCCCCACAGCGCGACCGCCCACTACCGCTGCGTTAAAGCTCAGCGCAGTGTTGTTCTGGCCCAGGAAGAGCGATTCGGTCGCTTGGGCGGGCGCAGTCTCGCGGCCATCCATTGCCGTAATTTTTTTGCTCTTCGCATCAAAGTGCATGATGAATGCGCCACCACCAATACCCGAAGATTGCGGCTCCACCAGGGTAAGCACCATTTGCGCAGTCACGGCAGCATCCATGGCCGAGCCACCTTCGCGCAGTACTTTGGCCGCGGCTTCCGATGCGATCGGATTAGCAGTGGCCACCATCCATCGCTGCGCAACCACTGCGCCTTTGGCAGTGAAGCCGCTTGCACCTTCGGGCGCTTGTGGGAGGGCGGGCGGCGCAGTACTGCTGCTTAGGCCCGAGCAGCCAGTCAGGGTGGCCAAGAAAGCAGCCACAAGGAAAGGACCTTGCAGGGATTGAAGTGAACACGTCCTAAATATCGTAGTCATCGCAAATGTTGTGTATGTTGATTTCCAGAAGATAATACTGCGCATGAATACATCATTGCCAATGCAATCCGCCGTCAGCAAAGTGCAGCATGCACGCGAACGCGCCGAGCAAACCACTGCCCTAAATGCTTGGGCTGAATTGGCCTGGGACGAGGCGCTCTCTCTGGCTCAATCACTGGATCAGGCGCAAGCCCAAGGGCTAAGAGGCGCACAGGCACCAGGGCCGCTTGCAGGCTGGCTTGTGAATATCAAGGATCTGTTTCAGGTGCGCGGGATGGGGCTGCGGGCCAGTACGCATGCCGCAATGCCAGGTGAAGTCACCCAATGGGAGGGCGATGCGCCTGCTGTAGCGCGCTTGCGTGCGGCTGGCGCGATCATCATCGGCAAAACCCATATGCATGAGATTGCTCTCGGTGCCACTGGTGAGAATAGTTGGACCGGTGATGTGATCAATCCTCTTAACGCTGCATGGCAGGCAGGGGGCTCTTCGAGCGGGGCCGCAGTGGCGGTGGCCAGTGGGGTGACGGAGCTTGGCTTGGGCTCCGATACTGGAGGCTCGATTCGCATTCCCGCCAACTTTTGTGGTGTTGTCGGTTTTAAGCCGAGCTTTGGTGCGGTGCCCCTGCAAGGGGCTTTGCCGTTGTCCTGGAGCTTTGATCATGCGGGTCCGATCACGCAGACAGTGGCGCAAGCCCGAGCAGCATTTGAGGTGCTCGCCGCGCGCGACACGCATCATGCACGGGTAGCACGCAAGCCGCGCTTTGCATTGCCGTTGAGCTGGTTGAAAGGGCGCATGGATGCCCAGGTGGCACAGCGCTTTGATGAGGTGATCGCACAGTTGCGGGCTGCCGGGGCTCAGGTGATTGAGGTGCAAGCCCCGATGCTGCAAGAAGCATGGGAGTGCTACACCCCAATAGTGAGAGCGCAAGCGGCCTACATCCATCGCGCGGTGTTGGCGCAGGTGCCAGCCGATGGCTCGATGGCATTGGAGGAGGCAAGCCGCTTGACCGGATTTTCCAAGGCGGTGCTGGCCCCGATGCTTGATGGTCGCATGATCAGCGCGCAGCACTATTTGGCTGCCGAGCAATTGCGGCGAAAGGTGCGCACCGAGCTGCGTCAGCTCTTGCAAGGCTTTGATGCGATGCTACTGCCTACCAGTGCAATCGTGCCTCCGAATCGTGGCCAAACCGAAGTGATGATCGGTGGGCAAACGCGTGCGGTGCGTGAGTTGGTGTTGGGGCAGACCTTGCCGTTTAATGTGGCTGGGGTGCCCGCGATTACATTGCCGGTAGGCGGTCGCGCTGCTGCAAGCGTGCCAATAGGATTACAAATCGCGGGGCGCTTTGATGGTGATGCCTCGTTGCTGGGTTTGGCTCAATGGGCCGAAGGAGTATTGAATGTCTGAAGCTATGTCGTCTGGCCCGCTCGTGATTGATGTGGTGTCGGATGTGGTGTGCCCGTGGTGCTACATCGGTAAGCGTCAGCTGGAAAGTGCGTTGCAGATGTTGGCTGAGCAGCATCCGGAGATTGAAGCGCCGCAAGTGCGCTGGCATCCGTTTCAGCTCAACCCCGATATGCCTCCCGGTGGCATGAGCCGAAGCGCTTACATGCAGCGAAAGTTTGGCACGAGCGACGGCTCGAAAATTTACCAGCCGGTGCGGCAAGCGGCAGGCGAAGTCGGATTGGATCTCAAGCTCGATGCGATTGAACGCCAGCCCAACACTTTGAAAGCCCATGCCTTGCTGGCTGCAGCAGGCGCGCATCAACACGCACTTAAAGAGCGGCTCTTCAAGGCTTACTTTGAAGAGGGTGCTGACCTCACCCGTGATGACGAGCTTGCGCGGCTAGCCCTGGAAGCGGGGATGGATGAAGAGCATGTGGATGCTGCGATCAACGATACTGATTTGCTCGCTGCAAGCAGCGCTCAGGATGTGCATTGGCGCGAGATGGGCGTGACCGGCGTGCCATTTTTTGTGATCGGCAATCAGGTCGCGGTGCCTGGTGCAGCAGGCGCTGAGACGCTGATGCAAGCGATGCTTCAGGTGCTCCAGGCCCCGGCAAAGAACTAGAAGGTTGTTGGCGAATTTAGCTTGCCGACAGCACCGGCCGGGCCGTCTGCGGCCTAATGAGCCATTCATAAAAAGCAGCTATGGGAGGCCAGTCGGCAAGCTCTGGCCGATATGCCAACCAGTAGGCCTGGGCATCATCAACCTGAAGCTGCATCGTCGATAGGCGAACCAGGCTTCCACGCGCGATCGCATCCGCGGCAAGCAGTTCACGCGACAAGGCAATGCCAATATCCTGCTCTGCCGCTTGGAGCATCAGACCGGCATCCACAAAGCTCGCAACCGGTCGCACTTTGGTGGCGAGGTGCTGAGAAGCAAACCATTCGTTCCAGCGCTGAGCATTGCCGAGCAATGGCTCATCGAGCCAGCGCTTGAGCGGCTGATCGCGCAGCCGCTGCGCTGCTGCTGGTGATCCCAGCACCACCCACGGGGAGTCAAATAGACGCTTGGCCATCAAGCCTTTCCATTGCCCGTCGCCTTGCCGCACCCCGGCGTGGAATTCGGTGCCATGCAAATCCATAAGTTGCTGTGAGGTATGCAAATGCAAGTGGATGTCGGGATGCTCAGTGCGCCACAGCGCCATGCGGGGCAGCAACCATCGTTGTGCAAACGAAGGCAACACGCTCACGCTCAGCCGCTGCTCGGAGCTGGCCAGATGATCGCGAGCCTCTTGCGCAGCTCGTTCGATACTGCGCAACGCGGGCTCTACTGCGCTCAAGAAGCACTGCCCGTTGGCATTGAGCCGGATGCCGCGGCCCGGGCGATCAAATAGGGGCAGCCCGAGCTCGTCTTCGAGTTGTCGAATTTGTTGGCTGACCGCGCTGTGGGTGAGATGAAGCTGCTCGGCAGCCTCCCGCAGGTTGTTGGAACGCGCTACAGCGCAAAATGCAGGAAGGAAGTGTAAAGACAGTCGCATGAAGTAATGATAAGCAAAACTGACCGATCCATGAAGAATTGGGCGATTTACTCCGATAAATATCGAGCGCAAGCTTCCAATTGGTCACTAAGGAGAATGTCATGCCCTGGATTTGGAACTTTGCATGGTTGCCGTGGGCGGGTCGGGCGCAAGCGCAACCGCCTGTTTTGGCGCAACTAACACGGGCACCGCTGAGTGCTTGCGCTTTGCCAAACGCGCCCGAGCGTCATGCACCCGTTTATCGTGCCAGCGATCAGATTGACGAAGTGCGCGCGAGAATTGCGGTGAAGTATTGGCTGTGATGGCCTGCGTGATATCAGGCGAGTCGGGGGCCTTGAAGCCCTCTCACCCAGCGCAGGCAAAGCCCGTAAGGGCCCACCATCGCAAGCGCCATCAGCACCTTGACGCCATAGTCCGCCCAGGCCCATTGCACCCAGGGAAGATCCGCAGTGCAGGCCGTATCGATGCCCAGGGCAGTTAGGATGCCTGCCAAAGCAGGGGCGCAAGAAAATGCCAAGCCAAAAAACAGGGCGGTATCCAGGCCCGAAGCAATGATCGACGAGGCCAGGGGGGCCACCCACCAAGCCCTGGCCTTGAGGCGAGCAAAGATCGATACGTCAAGCAGTTGGGCGAGCAAAAACGCAAGGCCTGAAGCCAGTGCAATTCGTGGTGTTGCCCACCAGATCGACAGCACCACCGCCACCACAAAACCGCAGTAAATCATACGACGGGTGAGCGCCGCCCCAAAGCGTCGATGGGTGAGATCGGTAATCAAGAAAGCGAACGGGTAGGAAAGCGCACCCCAGGTGAGCCAGTCTTGCAAACCGGCCCACTGCACTGGATACTGCACAAGAATATTGGCGGCCAGCACAACCGCCGCCATGAGGGTTACCGGCCAAAACAAGGCCGGCCAAACCACCACTTTTCCATTGATCAGCAAGATTCGATTCCTTAGCGGGGTGCCATCCGAATGGCGCCATCCAGACGAATCGTTTCGCCATTGAGCATCACATTCGTATAGATCTGCTTGACCATCACTGCGAATTCTTCCGGGCGACCAAGGCGTGCGGGGAAGGGCACTTGTTTTCCCAATGAATCTTGTGCGTCTTTCGGCAAGCTCTCCAGCAGCGGAGTGAGGAAAAGGCCCGGAGCAATCGTGACGCAGCGTACCCCATCGCGAGACAAATCACGCGCAACCGGCAAGGTGAGGCCCACTACTCCAGCTTTCGATGATCCATACGCGGCTTGACCAATCTGGCCATCGTAGGCTGCCACAGAAGCGGTATTGATCAACACGCCGCGCTCGCCATCGGCATTGGGGGTGTTCTTCACCATCGCCGCTGCGGCCAGACGAATCATGTTGAAGGTGCCGATCAGGTTGATGGTGATCACCTTGGTGAACATCTCCAGCGAATGCGGGCCTTCGCGCCCCACGGTTTTTGCGGGGGGGCCAATACCCGCGCAATTGACCAACCCAATCAGGCTGCCCATTTCGAGCGCGGCTGCCACGGCCGCCTGGCCATCGACTTCCTGAGTGACGTTACAGCGCACAAATCGGGCAGCACTTCCCAGCTTGGTTGCCAGCGCTTCACCCAACTCGGCATTCAAATCGGCAATCACGACTTTGCCACCGTTTTGCACAATCATTTCAGCCGTGGCTGCGCCCAGCCCCGAGGCCCCGCCAGTCACCAGCGATACACCGTCTTTGATCCACATATGCTTGCTCCGAAAAAATTAGTGATGAACTATAACTACTTTTATGATCTATCGAAAACGCACGGATACCGATGGGTTGCCCGGCAGACCCTCGTAGACCACCCGTGCGGCACCGCCAGCCGTTACTGGCAAGGGAGGCGAGAATGAGCCCAAACTCAGCAGGTCGCCTGGCTTGAGCGTGATGCCTGCCTTTTTCAGATCACCTACAAGCCAAAGCACCGCATTCAGGGGGTTGCCCAGAATTGCTACGCCCTTGGTGGCGTTGATTTCTTTGCCTGTGCCGTCAAAAGTGCGCACGATCATGTCGCGCAATGCACTGACGAGCTCGGGTCTGCCGCTCACTGCCAGGGGCGCTCCGAGCACTCCAAGCCTCGCGCCAACATTACTCAGTTCAATTGAGGCACCGGTGTGTTTGGAAGGATCGGTGAGCACCATATCGGGCAACTCGATGAAGGGCCGGATCGAACGTAGCGCGGTCAGAGCTTGTTCAGGGGTGGTGGCATTCATGATGGCGCTGTCGCCCACCTCAACCACCAAATCCGATTCCATGATCGGGCGTGCGCCAAAGCGGGCAGGGACTTCGGCACCATCGTTCAGGATCATCTTCTCAAGTAATGTGCCGCGCACTGGCTGGGCATAGTTAAAGCGCTGCTGCACCACCGGGTTGGTGAGGCCGGCCTTGTAACCAACGACCTTACCGAGCGTGGGTTGCAGTTCACGGACCAGTTTTGCGGCGCCACATCGTCCGCCCTCGATACTCATGCTGGCAGGGGGTGGTTCAATCGGCTGAAGCGCCAAATAGCTTTTCGCGATGCTGCGCATTTGCTCATCACTTGGGCAAGTGGCTACTTCGGGGATCATGGTCGCGCAGCCCGCCAGCCCGACCAGCAAGCAGATGCCAAATGAACTGACAACTCGGCGGATGGATCTCATCATTGCGCTCCTCGTAATGGTTTGGCTGGCAGTGTACCGCTGGGGGACTTTTATAAAACAAAAAGGCACCGCCTTGTGAGCAGTGCCTTTTCAGGTTTGACGAGCCCGGGATTACTGAGCTGCGTACACCTCGACCCGACGGGCCTCTTTGTCGTCTCCACCACCAGCTGTTTCAGTTGGTTTTTGCAGGATGATCCGGTCTTCCGGTACGCCCGCTGCTATCAGCGTATCGCGCACGTTCATCGCCCGGTTCTTCGCCAGCTCTGCATTCTTCACTGCATCACCGGTTTTGTCGTGATATCCCGAGATACCTATTTTGGTATTCGGATTGCTTTTGGCGTAGGCAACCATGCCTTCAAGCATTTTGCTGGAATCGGCGGGCATCGCCACCGCACCAGAATCGAAGTAGAACTTGATCGTGTCCATCGAGCCCTGCACGCCGGCAGCGGCCGGTGCGGCAGCGGCTGCTGGGGCCGCGGCTGGAGCAGCCGGAGCCATGGCTGCTGGGGCTGCAGGCGCAGCACCATGACCGGCATGGGTGCTGGAAGCATCTGCGCCAAGCAAAGGCACCAGCAAAAGCGCCACGATGTTGATGATCTTGATCAGCGGGTTCACGGCAGGGCCAGCCGTGTCCTTGTAGGGATCGCCAACAGTGTCGCCGGTCACGGCAGCTTTGTGAGCTTCCGAACCTTTGCCGCCGTGATGACCCTCTTCGATGTACTTCTTGGCGTTATCCCAGGCGCCGCCACCGGTACACATCGAGATCGCCACAAACAGGCCGGTCACGATGGTGCCCATCAGCAAGCCGCCCAAAGCTGCGGGCCCAAGCAACAGGCCCACCAGCACTGGAACCACCACTGGCAACAGCGAAGGAATCATCATTTCCTTGATCGCTGCTGTGGTCAGCAAATCCACCGCCCGGGTGTAATCGGGTTTGGCAGTGCCTTCCATGATGCCCTTGATCTCGCGGAACTGGCGGCGCACTTCAACAACCACCGAACCTGCCGCACGACCCACCGCTTCCATGGCCATCGCGCCAAAGAGGAAGGGAATCAGGCCGCCGATGAAGAGGCCGACGATCACATTGGGGTTCGAAAGATCAAAGCTGGTGGCTTTGCCTGCAGACTCCAGCGCATGGGTGTAGTCAGCAAACAACACCAGCGCAGCAAGACCAGCCGAGCCAATCGCGTAGCCCTTGGTTACCGCCTTGGTAGTGTTGCCCACCGCATCCAGCGGATCGGTGATCGCACGCACGGATTCGGGCATGCCGCTCATTTCAGCGATACCACCAGCGTTATCAGTGATTGGGCCATACGCGTCGAGGGCCACGATGATGCCTGCCATCGACAGCATCGATGTGGCAGCAATCGCGATACCGTAAAGGCCAGAAAGCTTGTAGCTCACGAGAATCGCTGCGCACACCATCAACACGGGCCATGCGGTGGACTTCATCGATACGCCGATACCGGCAATGATGTTGGTCGCATGCCCGGTTTCCGAAGCTTTGGCTACGTCTTGGACTGGCTTGTACTCGGTGCCGGTGTAGTACTCGGTGATCCAGACCAAACCAGCAGTCAGTACCAGACCAACAACAGCAGCAGCGTAGATCCCGCCAGTGCTCAGACCATTGGCGCTCAGGTCAATGCCTGCAAACATCCAGGTGGTGATCGGATAAAAAGCAATCAATGCGAGCACGCCAGCCACGATCAAGCCGCGATACAAGGCGTTCATGATCTTGCCGCCAGGCTGCGCCTTGACGAACATGCAGCCAATGATCGACGCGATGATGGCAAAACCGCCCAAGGCCAGCGGATACACCGCTGCGGCCATCGGTGCCGAGGTCACCATCAAGGCGCCCAGCAGCATGGTGGCGATCAGGGTCACCGCATAGGTTTCAAACAAGTCGGCGGCCATACCTGCGCAATCGCCCACGTTATCGCCCACGTTATCGGCAATCACGGCAGGGTTGCGGGGGTCATCCTCAGGGATGCCAGCCTCGACCTTGCCGACCAGATCCGCGCCCACATCCGCACCCTTGGTGAAGATGCCGCCGCCCAGACGAGCAAAAATCGAAATCAGCGAAGAGCCGAAAGCCAGACCGATCAAGGGCTTAATCAGATCATGCACATTGTCTTTGGCGCCGGCGCCACTGATCAATACATAAAAGAATCCAGCCACACCCAGCAAGCCCAGGCCCACCACCAGCATGCCGGTGATCGCACCGCCGCGAAACGCTACAGCCAGCGCATCATTGAGACCTTTGGTGGCCGCTTGCGCTGTGCGCACGTTGGCACGCACCGACACATTCATGCCGATAAAGCCGGACAAGCCCGACAAAATCGCGCCAATCGCAAAGCCAATCGCAGTGGGCCAGCCCAGACCAGGCACAAAGGCAATGATCACAAACAGCACCACGCCCACGATCGAGATCGTGCGGTATTGACGGGAAAGATAAGCTTTGGCGCCTTGCTGGATCGCGCCGGCAATTTCTTGCATCCGTGCGTTGCCAGCGTCGAGACTGAGAATCCAACGGCTTGAAATAAAGCCATAGAGCACAGCCAGCACGCCGCAAGCGAGCGACAGCCATACAGCCGTCGATGCGGTTCCTGTCAACATCGGTAAACCTCCTAGATTGATTTTTGAACTTCGCGTCTTGGCATTGCACCAAAACATGCAGCCGGGAGTGTACCCCACCCGGCTGCGGGGGTATCACTTCAGAGCGGCAAACACCCGGTTGGTGATGTCATCCACTGAGCCCAGGCCGGAAATGCTGCGGTAAGCCGGAGCACCCGCCAAGCCTGATTGGGCCCATGCGCTGTAGTAAGAAACCAGCTGCTGGGTTTGCGCGTGATAGACCTCGAGGCGCTTCTTTACAGTATCTTCGAGATCATCGCCGCGCTGAATCAACTCTTCGCCAGTCACATCATCTTTGCCGGCCACCTTGGGAGGGTTGAACTTCACATGGTAGGTACGTCCGCTTGCCACATGCACGCGACGCCCGCTGATGCGCTCAATCACTTCGCTATCGGGTACTGAAATCTCCAGCACATAGTCAATCGCCACCTGAGCTGCCTTCATCGCGTCCGCTTGCGGAATTGTGCGGGGAAAGCCGTCGAACATGTAACCCTGGGCGCAATCGGGCTCCAGAAGACGATCCTTGACCAGTCCGATGATGATGTCATCCGAGACCAGTGCGCCGGAGTCCATCACTTTCTTGGCGGCCAAACCCATCGGGGTGCCTGCCTTGACGGCAGCGCGCAACATGTCGCCCGTGGAGATCTGCGGAATACTAAACCGTTCCTTGATGAAGTTGGCCTGGGTGCCTTTGCCTGCGCCGGGAGGGCCAAGAAGAATCAGTCGCATTGCCTTGTCTCATTGGAGTTATGTTGGAGGGTCGAAGGTACCCGACCCATGGGCTGGGGTCAATTGACAGCCTTGGCGACCTTCAGGTATTCCGCAATTGCTTGTGCATCAGATTCAGGGCCCGAGCAGCAGGGCATTCACTCGCGCAAGGTCCTCGGCAGTGTCCACCCCGGGCGCGGGTGCTGCGTCGGTGACATGCACTGCAATACGGTGACCGTGCCACAACACCCGCAGTTGCTCGAGCGCTTCAATCGACTCCAGCGGGCAAGGCGGCATCGCGGCATAAGCCTTCAGGAAACCTGCGGTGTAAGCATACAAACCCACATGGCGCAGGGCGTGGGTGGTGGGCAGGCTGCGGCCGCGGTCATGAGGAATGGTGGAGCGGGAAAAATACAAAGCATGGCCGCTCGCATCCAGCACCACCTTCACCACATGCGGGCTGTCGTAGTCATCGCGGCTGGTGATCGGATGGGCGGCTGTGGCCATCAAGGTTGCAGGGTGGTGCTGCAGATGGTGCTGCAAAGTTTGCGCAACAGCACTAATCAGCTTGGGTTCGATCAGCGGTTCATCGCCTTGCACGTTAACCACACAGGCTTCATCGGGCAAGCCGAGAAGCTGTGCGGCTTCGGCCAGGCGCTCGGTGCCGCTCGTGTGGTCCTCCCGCGTCATTACCACTTCAAAGCCATGGGCCCTCACAGCGTTTGCGATTTCTTGCGCATCGGTGGCTACAGCAACGCGATCAGCTCCACTCGCCCGTGCTTGCTGAGCGACGCGCACCACCATGGGCAGGCCACCCACCATCGCCAAAGGCTTATTTGGCAGCCGGGTTGAGGCCAGGCGCGCCGGAATAAGGGCAATAAACTGAGGGGCAACAAACTGCGACACGCTGGTCTCAGAATTCTTCTGCGGTGAGCGCGCGGGCTTCATCTTCCAGCATCACCGGGATGCCGTTGCGAATCGGAAACGCGAGCTTGTCATAGCGGCAAATCAACTCCGGGTGTTTCGGAGGCTCGGCCCTCACATGATGCAAAGGGCCTTTGCACAAGGGGCACACCAGAATATCAAGCAGTTTGTGGTCCATGAGACGCTTTCAATGACTGAGCCGCCAAGCTTACCAACTCTGCGGGCAGCTCGGCTTCGATATCCAGCACCCACCAGTCAGCCAAGGCCAAGAGGCTCGCGGTGAGCTTCACTTCGTCCTTGCTGGTGGTCATGATGACCGGCCTAGCGCCGCTGCGGCCGCCCTGGCAGATTTCCAGGGTCTTCGCGCGAAGCTGTTCTTGCGAAGCATGGTCGGGCAAGGGGTGCAGGATAAACCGCTCGGCTGGCAGTCCGGTGTGCTGAATCAGGGTGTTGAGGAAAACTTCAGGCTGTGCAATCCCGGCCAGCGCATGAATCCGGGGAGCATGTTGCCACTCGCTTTGAGCGTGAGCTTGCAGGGGGCGCAAACCGAGCACCCGGGTGGTGATCTGGAAACACGGCGGGCGATGTGATGGATCGCTCGGTTTGCGCCAAAGCCAGGCATCGGCTCCAAGTGCAAGCGCAAGCGGCTCGCGTAGCGGGCCGGCAGGCATCACCTTGCCATTACCCACTTCACGCTCATCAAATACCACCAGCTCGAAGCTGCGAGATAGGGCCGCATGCTGCAAGCCGTCATCGGCAATCACAAAGCGCACCTGCGGAAATTGCTTGAGCATGTCCTGGAGCACCGCTGCGCGCTGCGCACCTACTCCGACGATGGCATGCACCCCCCGAGCACGCAGCTCCCGGGCCAGCCATAGCGGTTCATCGCCGAACTCGTTCGCCGTCCTCAATTGCGGATTCGCCTGGTTCGACGCCACATCATCCAGAGTCTGGTTGTCTAGCAGGTTTACTGATGCGGACGCGCGACCATAGCCACGACTCAATATCCCGACAATTGAGCCCGGCTTGGTGAGAGCACGGGCCAGGCTTGCCACGATAGGTGTTTTGCCGGTGCCACCCACCACCAGGTTGCCCACGACGATGACTGGAACTGGTGGTGGTGCGAGCCGACGTCGCTCGGCGTAGCGCTTTCGCGCAACCGCTGCAATTACGAGGGCGGGCGCGGCTGCAAGGAGCTTAAGCACCAGGTTCAGGAGCTGTTGCGCAAAGGATTGGTGCGCTGCTGACTGTGGAAACCAGAGTCGCCACAGGGCCGCCCGGAGTCCGGCCTTCATCGGGGCACCGATCAGGGCTGCTTTTGCGCAGCGAAGGTGACTTTGCCCAACCCGGCCAGGCGAGCGGCTTCAAGCACATTCACCACCGCCTGGTGCGAAGCGCTCGCGTCTGCGTAGATCACCAGCATGGGTTCGTTTTGCTGCTTGGCAATTCGCCCAAGTTCCTGCGCAAAGGAGGCTGGGCTGCCGAATGGAGAATCCACCCCATCGATGCTGTAGCGCCCGGCAGCACTCACGGCGACCAGGATTTCTGCGGGCCGTTCTGTGGCGCTCAGCGCCCCTGCAGCGGGCAGGTTGACCTTGAGCTCGGTGAACTTCGAATACGTGGTGGTGACCATCAAAAAGATCAGAATCACCAGCAGCAAGTCGATGAGCGGGATGAAGTTCATCTCCGGCTCTTCGCGCCGAATGCGGGAGCGAAAGTTCAACGCCGCCCACCCCTGACGGTGTCGAGCAGGCGCAAGGAGCGCTGCTCAAGCTCGACCACCAGATCGTCTACTCGGGAGCGAAACACCCGGTAGGCAATGAGGGCTGGAATGGCGACCACCAGACCCAAAGCGGTGTTGTAAAGCGCAATGGAGATACCGTAAGCGAGTTGCTGCGGATTGCCGGTGCCAGGCTGTTGGGCGCCGAAAATCTCGATCATGCCAACCACCGTGCCAAACAATCCCAGCAGGGGAGCCACGGTAGACATGGTGGCCAGAGCCCCCAAAAAACGCTCCAGCTTGTGCGCCTGCAGCCGGCCGCTTTGCTCCATCGCCTCTTGCATCACTTCGCGTGGAGCAAGCTCATGGCGCAGGCCACTGGCCAAAACCGCTCCCAGAGGACTGCTACCTTCAAGTTTTTGAATCAGCTCGGGCGTTACCTGGCGGGAACGGTGGAAGTTGATGACCTCATCGAGCAGTTTGGGAGGAATGATCTTGTCACGCTTCAGGGACAGGGCCCGCTCCACGATCAGGGCCAAAGTCACCACCGAGGCCAGAATCAGGAACCATACCGGCCAACCAGCGGCTTGGATCAACGACAACAAACCATTCTCCTTTTTGAGCCTCCGCCGCGGCCCGAGGCTGCAAGCGGCACGTGCTTGCATGGTCGCAAGCCAGGGCGCATTGTCTTTGTTTTTGTCATGATCTCGCAAGTCGGCCCCTCAGATGGCCCGGTTCCCGAGGGCAAAGCGATGTATGTGATCGCAGGCCACATACAATGCGGCATTGCACCATGCTGGCCTGTGGATAACTCTGTTGATTACTTGGCTAGCTGGAAAATCAAAATTCTGCAAGTCGACCGTCTGTCGGTGCACTAGCTTGGGGTGTTTTTATAAAACACCATGTTTTCAGACACTTACAACACAAAACCGTGATTTCAGGATGATGACAACGCAAACCCTTAAACCACGCGGCTTTGTGGATAGTTCCGCCCGGAGGCCCGCATGAATCCTACGTTTGGCGCGATTAGTCCGGTTAAACCCAGCGCCGAATTGACGGTTTCAGAGCTTAATCGAAGCGTGGCGCGGCTGATCGAACAGTCGTTGGGGCCATGCACTGTGCGCGGAGAATTGTCCAATGTGGTGCGGGCTTCCAGCGGGCATTGGTACTTTTCGCTCAAGGATCCTGGCGCGCAGGTGCGGGCAGTGATGTTTCGCGGCCGGGCTCAATATCTTGGATTTGCCCCCCGGGAAGGCCAGCAAGTGGTGGCCCGGGTAGTTGCAGGTTTATATGAACCACGCGGCGATTTTCAGCTGAATGTTGAAGCGATGCGCCTTGCTGGCGCCGGAGACCTGCACCAGCAGTTTGTTGCGCTCAAGGCCAAATTGCAGGCTGAGGGCTTGTTTGAAGCAGGTTTGAAGCGCCCGATTCCAGCCCACCCCAGAAGAATCGGCGTGATTACCTCGGCGCAAGCCGCGGCGCTGCGTGATGTTCTGAGCACGCTTGCAGCGCGTGCTCCCCATATCGAGGTGGTGATTTACCCGTGCTTGGTTCAGGGGCTGGAGGCACCGGCGGCCCTGAGGCAGGCGCTGGAAACTGCCATCGATCGTAATGAGGTTGATGTGCTGCTGCTCGTGCGTGGGGGAGGGTCGATGGAGGATTTGTGGGCGTTTAATGATGAAGAGCTGGCTCGTTTGGTTCGGCAGACACCATTCCCGGTTATCAGCGGGGTGGGCCATGAAACCGATTTCACGATTGCAGACTTTGTGGCAGATCTGCGCGCACCGACTCCAACCGGGGCAGCCGCAGCAGCAAGCCCGGATCGGAGGGTAGCGCTTGCCAGCCTGCAAAGCCTGGCCAATCAGGCCCGGCGCCAAATGCTGCGCTCCTGGCAAACTGCCGAGCAGCAGCTCGATGCAGTCAGCCGACGATTACGCTTGCCCTCAGAGCTCTGGGCCGCCAAGGAGCAAAGCCTGGTGGCCTTGGCCGGGCGGTTGAGGCAGGCGGCACATCGCGGTCTTGAGCGGCAATCCAGCCGCTGGCTACTTAACGCGCGCCGACTCGCACCTCCGTTGCTTGCACCCAAGCTGGAGGCGCTAGCTCGCCTGGAAGCTCGCATGCAGCGGTGGCCAAGCCAACTTGATCGGGAACTCGATCATCTCAATACCCTTGCACATCGTCTGCATCAGGCCAGCCCACAAACCACCCTGGAGCGCGGGTTTGCGATTGTCACTAATGCCAAGGGCGAAGTGGTGCGCAGTTCAACGCTCCTACAACCAGGCGAGGCTTTGTCGCTACGCTTAGCGCAGGGTCAAGTCGAAACTGCGGTCTTGCGCACCGTACAATAAAGGGCTGAGTTAATTGAGGGGTGAGTGAAGCGCGCTCCTCATACGCATTTTTGAATTTTCACCTCCCAAGGAACAAGCATGGAACACACACTTCCCGCACTGCCATATGCCATGGACGCTCTCGCGCCCCACATCTCCAAGGAAACTCTGGAGTATCACTACGGCAAGCATCATCAAACCTATGTCACCAACCTGAACAATCTGGTCAAGGGCACAGAGTTCGAATCAATGGGCCTGGAAGATATTGTTCGCAAGTCCTCGGGTGGCATGTTCAACAATGCAGCGCAGATCTGGAACCACACCTTCTACTGGCATGGTCTGAAGCCTGCTGGTGGTGGAGAACCCGCTGGTGCATTGGGCGCAGCGATTCAGGCCAAGTGGGGCTCGTTTGCGGCTTTCAAGGAAGCCTTCAACAAAATGGCCACTGGCAACTTTGGTTCGAGCTGGACCTGGCTGGTGAAAAAGGCCGATGGCTCGCTGGATATCGTCAATACCAGCAATGCCGCCACACCACTGACCACTGGCGACAAACCCTTGTTGACCTGTGACCTGTGGGAACACGCCTACTACATCGACTACCGCAACAGCCGCCCAAATTACCTCAATGCATTTTGGGCGCTGGCTAACTGGGATTTTGCGGCCAAGAACTTCGCCTGAAGATTCCTGGATGGAGCCGCGGCTTTGCCGCGTTGATCCCGCAGACTAAGCCCGGCCATCGCGCCGGGCTTTTCTTTGGCGGCGCTTTTTTATGAGCCCTTGTTATATGGGCTTGCGGCTCAATTGCCCCAGACTTTTTCCGACTGAAGCATCGCCCCAGCTTTAAGCCCTTTTTTGGCGAACCAACCCTGATTCATTTCGAGCGCAAACCGCACCGGTTTGGCCGAGCAATGGCTGGTTTCATCGCGCGGTTTCATGTCGGCGATGTTCACAATCACGCCCTTGTCGTCAATGAACGCAATCGAGAGCGGCAGCAGAGTGTTTTTCATCCAGAAGCACTGCGGGCTGGGCTGCTCAAACACAAACAACATGCCCTCGTTGGCCCCCATGGTTTCGCGCCACATCAAACCTGTAGAGCGAGCGCCTGGCGTTGCCGCCACTTCGGCCTTGATGATGTGCATGCCCGCGCGCAGCTCAACCGCAGGCAACTTGGGCTGAGGTCGATCCTGCGCACCGGCCGTCATCAACCATGCCATGCCCACGGCCCCGAGCAGGCCCCTGAAGATTGCGCTCGCACGAAATTGCATCATCTCGGTATCCCCATCTTTGAATCACTTTCAAGCGCCAAGTTTGCACCAAAGCTCTGCGGCTGCGGGGAAGCACTTTGGCAAAGTGGCATAATTTAAGGCTGTTTCAGCGCAAAGCCCCAAGGGAGAACACATGGCTTCACATATCAAGATCCCGGCCGGCGGTCAAAAAATCACCGTCAATGCCGACAATTCCCTCAACGTTCCTGATCAGCCGATCATCCCTTACATCGAGGGCGACGGCACCGGGTTTGACATCACTCCGGTGATGATCAAGGTTGTGGATGCGGCTGTGGCCAAGAGCTATGGTGGCAAGCGCCAGATTCATTGGATGGAGATTTACGCGGGCGAAAAATCCACCAAGATTTACGGCCCCGATGTGTGGCTTCCGGAAGAAACCCTGGTAGCGCTTCGTGAGTATGTGGTGTCGATCAAAGGCCCACTGACCACGCCTGTAGGCGGGGGCATTCGCTCGCTCAACGTCGCCCTGCGTCAAGAACTCGATCTGTATGTATGTTTGCGCCCGATCCAGTATTTCACCGGCGTGCCATCGCCCGTGAAAGAGCCTGAAAAAACCAACATGGTGATCTTCCGGGAAAATTCCGAAGACATCTATGCCGGTATCGAATATCAGGAAGGCTCGCCCCAGGTCAAGAAACTGATCGACTTTTTGATCAAGGAAATGGGCGTCAAGAAGATTCGCTTCCCGGAAACTTCAGGCATCGGGATCAAGCCAGTTTCGCGTGAAGGCACCTCGCGCCTGGTGCGCAAAGCAATTCAGTACGCAATCGATAATGACAAGCCTTCTGTGACTCTGGTGCACAAGGGCAACATCATGAAGTTCACTGAAGGCGGTTTTCGGGATTGGGGCTATGAGCTCGCGCAAAACGAATTTGGTGCCCAGCTGATTGATGGCGGCCCATGGTGCAGCTTCAAGAACCCCAAGACTGGCAATGAGATCATCGTCAAGGACGTGATTGCAGATGCCTTCTTGCAGCAGATCCTGTTGCGCCCCGCCGAATACAGCGTGATCGCCACGCTTAACCTCAACGGCGACTATGTAAGTGATGCCCTGGCAGCCCAGGTCGGCGGCATTGGTATCGCGCCTGGAGCCAACCTGTCCGACACCGTGGCCATGTTTGAAGCCACCCATGGCACAGCGCCCAAGTACGCAGGCAAGGATTATGTGAACCCCGGTTCAGAAATCCTGTCAGCCGAAATGATGCTGCGCCATATGGGCTGGACCGAAGCCGCCGACATGATCATTGCTTCGATGGGCAAATCGATCCTGTCGAAAAAGGTCACTTATGACTTCGCGCGCCTGATGCCCGGTGCCACCCAAGTATCGTGCTCGGGCTTCGGTCAGGTGATGATCGATCATATGTAAATCGATCAAATGTGATTCGGATTGAAGGGTTTCAGCCCGTACTCCTTCAATCAGGACAAGCCCTGGCGCGTGAAAGCGACCGGGGCTTTTTTGTGTCGGCCCGGTTTACACAAGCCAGCGCAATCAGGTCCGCACATCAAGCTAAGCGCCTGATTTCTATGAACTAGTATCTTGCGGCACGAAAATTGCAGTTGCTTCGCGGAATCACGGTATGTCGACATGCCGGATAAGAAAATCACAATTATTTTTGGAGACACCATGAAGGCTCACTCCCCGGCTGCTCGCTTGCAGCTTTCAATTTTCATCGCCCTGTTGATGCCTGCCTCGATGGCGCTTGCCGATCCGGTATCTGTCCTGTTCGTCGGCAATAGCTACACCTTTGGCCGTGTTGACCCTGTTCTCACCTACAACGCCGCCAATGTGCGCGATCTGACCCGCCCACAAGGCCCGCTCAATGGAGGACGCGATCCCGCCTTAGCTTTCACCACCGGCGCACCATTCACCAACCTCACGGGCACAAACTCCTACCCGGTGGGCACCACCATCGGCGGGGTCGAGCAGACCTCCTTTTCTCCCCACTTTGCCTCCAGTACAGCCGCCGGGGCTTGGGGTGGCGTACCGGGTATTTTCAAGCAGCTTACGGTTCAGGCTGGCCTGAATTACGACGTTGCGTTATCCACCCGCAATGCCGCGAGCTTGCGCGGGCATTTCCTCAATACGGCTAATTCGAATTGGGATTTGCAAGGCAATTTGCGCAGCCAGTCTTGGGACAAGGTGATCCTGCAGGAGCAAAGCGATGAAGCGCTCTCACCCCGTACTGTCGGAAGTGCCACCTTGGCTTCCAACTTCCTGAGTCACAGGGCGTATGCCAACTATATTGAAAACTACATTCATCGGGGCACGGCGCAAAGCTTTCTGGAGCGCGATATTGGCATTGGGAGCACAAACACTACGCCTCGCAACATTGTGGCCAATCCAAATGCCAATCCCAATGCGCAGGTTTATCTGCAGCAAACCTGGGCACGGCCCAACCTGATTAACGCGCCGGGGTCGACCACGATTAATCCACGAACCGGGAATGCCACTTACTCTGGCGCTCCTGCCACTTCGTTTTTTTCCAGCCTGGAAGAAATGACCACTGAGTTGCGCCTGAACTATGCCCTGAGTGCCCAGTTTGCAGCCGACGACGGATCGGGTGGCTTTGCAGCGATTGCGCCCGTGGGTGATGCATTTTTGCGTGCTGTCACAAGCGGTGTGGCCACCCGCAATATGTACGCCATTGACGCGCTCACCGATGGGCTGATCGATCTGTGGTTCAACGACGGCACCCATGCCAGCGTGCATGGCTCTTATCTCAGCGCATTGACAATTTTTGGCACGATGACTGGTATGGATCCTGGAATGTTTGGCGCTTCTGAACGCGCCGCGCGCGATCTGGGAATTTCTTCTGCTGATGCTCTGCTCTTGCAAGGTATTGCCAGCGCGCAGTGGCGTGCTTCTGTGCCGGTGCCATCCACGGTGGCGCTATTATTAGTGGCAGGCTTGGCGCTCGGTCTGACGCGGGCAAAGCGCTGAGCTATTGATCGGCAAGTTGGACCACCAGCTTGCCGAAATGGCGGCCCTCAAGCAGGCCGATAAAGGCTTCGGGTGCGTTCTCGAGCCCAATAAAAAGTTGCTCCCGCACCCGGACTTTTCCCTCCAGAACATGGCGCTGCATGACGCCTTCAAACTCGTCCCAAAGGCTGGCACTGTCATCCGGGCTTTGGAAGCCTTGCAGGGTGATGCGTTTGTGCACGATACCCGCCAGGAGCTGACTGAGTCTGTCGGGCCCCGGAGGTTGCTCGGTTGCCGGATATTGGGCGATCAGTCCACACATGGGCACTCTCGCATCGAGATTCAGCAACGGCCAGACGGCATCGAACACCTCGCCACCGACGCTTTCAAAATACACATCAATGCCGCGAGGGCAGGCGGCAGCAAGCTGGGTGCGAAAGGTCCTCGCCTCGCAGTCAACACAATCATCAAATCCGAGCTCTTCAACCACATAGCGGCAGGTTTCATCGCGCCCAGCCAGGCCAACAACGTGGCATCCGGATAGCTTGGCAAGCTGGCCGACAACGGAGCCGACCGGGCCGCTTGCCGCTCCGACCACAATTGTCTCGCCCGACTTGGGGTGGCCAATATCCCGCAGGCCCATGTAGGCGGCAAACCCGGGGGGGCCAAGCACGCCCAGCGCACGCGCTGGATGATCGATCTGCGGACACAGGGGCCGCAGGTTCTGGCCATCGGACAGCAGATAGTCCTGCCAGCCGTTTGCACTGACCACCAGGCTGCCAACCTGCAGTGTGCTCAAGCGTGACTCCTCCACTCTGGATACCGTGGCCCCTGCAAGTACCGCGCCCAGCGCCAACGGCGGCACGTAGGAGACAGCCGCTGCGATCCGGCTATGCACATAGGGGTCCAGCGAAAGGTAAAGCGTGCGCAGCAGCGCGTGACCATGTTCAACTTTCGGGATCGCCACCACTTCACTTCGGAAGTCGCTCGCGCGTGGCGTTCCTCGTGGACGCTGGGCAAGGACGATCCGCCTGTTTTGTGTGAAGGTTTGGGGCATATACAGCGAGTGTCCATGAAGGCGTAGTCCTACACGGTGCCAGATCAGGCGCCACTGCGCCGTTCGCCATCGAACAGACTTCCGGCGATTCCTCGCCCACCCTCTGGCCTTTACCCTTGGAGCTGAAGATGCTTTTTGATCCCATAGAGGCGCGCGGGCTGCTTTTGTCCAATCGCGCCGTGATGGCCCCCTTGACCAGGAGCCGCGCTACCGCCGAACACACACCAACCGATTTAATGGCGACCTATTATTCACAACGAGCCAGCGCCGGACTGATCATCTCGGAGGGCACTTCCCCCAGTCCCAACGGTCTGGGCTATGCCCGGATTCCTGGGCTGTACGACTTGAAGCAAGTGGATTGCTGGAAAGTCACGACTGAGGCTGTGCATGCCCAGGGCGGCAAGATATTTGTGCAGTTGATGCATTGCGGCCGTGTGGCGCACATGGTTAACCTGCCTGCGGGGGCTGAAGTGCTCGGACCCGGTAGCGAGATCTGTCCTGGTGAGATGTGGACCGACGGCCTGGGCATGCAGCCCCATAGTCCGCCTCGCGCCATGACCGACACCGATCTGACTACAGTAGTGGGGGAATACGCGCGATCTGCAACCCTGGCCATGGAAGCGGGTTTCGACGGAGTGGAGATTCACGGGGCCAACGGTTATCTGATCGAGCAGTTCCTCAACCCGGTAGTCAACTCCCGAACCGACCGTTTTGGCGCAGACATCGAAGGGCGGAATCGTCTTGCTCTGGAAATTGCAGACGCAGTGGTTCAGGCGATCGGTGCGCAGCGTGTTGGCATACGCCTCTCGCCTTATGGTGTTTTTAACGGCACTGCTGCCTTCCCCGAGGTTGAAGAGCAGTACCTGATATTGGCCAAGTCGCTTTCAAGCCTGCGTCTTCTTTACCTTCATTTGGTTGACCATGAAGCGATGGGTGCGCCACCGGTGCCTGCCGACTTCAAGCTCAAGCTGCGAGAGAGTTTCGCGGGGTTGTTTATTCTTTCAGGAGGTTTTGATCGCGCTCATGCCGAGCAGGCTCTGCTGGATAAACACGGTGACCTGATCGCTTTTGGCCGACCTTTTTTGGCCAATCCCGATTTGGTGGAGCGACTTCAGAAGGGCGCGGATTTGAATGTCCCCGATCCGGCAACCTTTTATGTGCCGGGTGCCAAGGGATACACAGACTATCCTTTCCTGCCCAAGTCTAGCGGGCCAGATACCCGCCATCCACCGGATAAAACGCCCCGGTAACAAAGGAGGCGCGGGGGGAAGAAAGCCACACCACCAGCTCCGCAACCTCCTCAGGCTGGCCAAGCCGGCCGAGCGCATGGGCATCAATAAGCTTCGCCTTTCGAGCGGCATCTGACTCCAATGCGCTCACCATGGGGGTGTGAATGAATCCGGGTCCTACGGCATTGACCCGGATGCCTTTGCCTCCATATTCCAGCGCCGCCACTTGTGTTAGTCCAACCACTCCATGTTTGGCGGCTGTGTAGGCCGAATTGCCCGCAAATCCAACCGCTCCAAGGATCGAAGCCAAGTTGACGATGGCTCCACCGCCGGTTTTGAGCATGGCTGCAATTTGCTGTTGCATCCCATAAAACACACCTGACAGGTTGATGTTGATTACCTGGGTCCAGGCATCCAGTGGGTAGTCTGCGGTGGGCGCGCCTGGCCCTGCAATGCCGGCATTGTTGCAAGCGATATCCAGGCGGCCATAGTGCCCAACGGTTTGAACCACCAAGGCCTGCATGTCCGCAGGTTTGCTGACATCAGCGGCGACAAAAAACGCATCGCCACCCGCCTTGCGAACTAAGGCCACGGTTTGCTCGCCACCTTCGGTGTGGACATCAGAAACAATCACCCTGGCCCCTTCGCGCGAATAGGCCAGTGCCACTGCACGGCCGATCCCGGACGACGCGCCGGTGACGATGGCAACTTTGTTGTTGAGCATGAAGAGCTTTCGGTGATGAGGAATCGGAGGGATGCCGAAACGGACGAGCGTCAGAAATGTGGCAAAACCCAGTGTGTGGTTGCCCAACCCACAAGTCGGTGCGCTTTCGAACCGACCCCGGTCACCTCGCGCTTTATAACGGGTGATGGATCATTCTCGAACCGGGAACATCACTGCTCATCGCGACAAAAACTGCGGTGAGCACCCTTGAGCCTGGAGCCCCACAATCATCTGATAGCTCTGCTCGCACGCCGCGACCGCATAAGCCTGCTTGCCTTGTGCCAATCGGCAGAGCTTGAAAGCTCGCAAGTCCTGGGCATTGCAGGGTCGGTCCAGCAATATGTGTGGTTTCCACAGGCCGCTGCGATCTCGCTTATTGCGAAAATCGATCACCATCCCGCTGTGGAGGTTGCTCTGGTTGGCCGCGAGGGTATGCTCGGCGCCTACTTGGCGCTCGGGATAACCGGGATGCCCTTACTCGCGGTGGTGCAAGGCGCTGGCGGTTCCCTGTACATGACAGCGCACGCTTTTAGTGCCGAGCTTGCTCGCAGCAGCTCATTGCAAAAAGTGATCCTGCGCTATCTCTATGTGCAGATGGCCCAGTTGGCGGCCTTTGTGCCGTGCTTCGGCTTTCATCAGATCGCCCCCCGGATGGCCCGCTGGTTGTTGACGATGCAAGACCGCATGCAGACCGATCAGGTGGTTTGCACGCACGAGGCCTTGGCCTATCGCTTGGGCGTGCGGCGCGAGGGCATCACGATCGCCGCCCTGAATTTGCAGCGCGATGGGTTGATCGACTACCGTCGGGGCAGCATCACCATCGCCAATCGCCCCGGCCTGATCGCGGCTGCCTGCCCCTGCTATGGGAGTGACCGAGCCCTCTACGCCCAATACCTTGGTTAGGCGGGGAGGATCAATGTTTGCAACACTTTCGGCCCGCTTGCTGATGGCTTTTTTGCTGATGATGATCATGTTGACTTCAAGTGGTTGCGCAAGCTTGCCAACGGTCGCTCCCGGCATGTTTTCTGCGCAGTCGACACCGATCATTGTTCAAGGTAAGCACGGTCCGTTAAGCGCTGCCCGCAGCAAAGCAATGCTCAGTGCATTAGCGCGCAAAAGTGCACCTACCGGCATCTTCGGCGCGCACCTAAAACTCGAAGAGGCCTTGGTCAATAGCCCGCTCACGCTGGGCAACACTGTTGTGTTGCTGGAAGACGGGCCTGCGACCTATCGAGCCATGCTGCAAGCCATTCTTCAGGCCAGGCATCAGATAGACATGGAAACCTACATTCTGGACGACGATGAGGTGGGCCAACGCTTTGCTGCAGCACTTGAGAGCAAGCAGCGCGAGGGAATCCAGGTGCGCCTCATGCACGATAGCGTGGGCACCTGGGCGACGCCTGCACCTTTTTTCCAGGCGATGCAGGCGGCCGGGGTAAAACTGGTTGAGTTTAATCCAGTGAATCCAGCGTTAGCTCGCCGGGGCTGGAATCTCAATAACCGGGATCACCGCAAACTGCTTATCGTTGACGGTGAAGTCGCCTTTCTTGGCGGGATCAATATCAGCAGTGTGTATTCGGGAAGCTCGGTTTCCAGATTTTCCAAGCAAACCGCGCGCCGCCCTGGCGAGGCCCTACCGTGGCGCGACACCGATATTGAGCTGCGCGGACCAGTGGTTGCTGAACTGCAGAAGCTTTTCCAGGAGCTCTGGACCGAGCAAGAGGGGGCATCGACTGCGCCGCCAGTAAACATTACCAAGCCGCTGGCATCGGGCTCAATGACTGTGCGGGCGATGGGTACCTCGCCCACCGATCCGTTCAGTGTTATCTACGCCACGCTGATTTCGGCAATCGGGAGCGCCAAAACCAGTGTCTTCATTACCAACGCCTATTTCGTTCCTGATCCTCAGCTGCTCACCGCACTTGAAGCCGCAGCGCGTCGTGGTGTTGATGTGAGGCTGATCCTTCCTGGCCAGACAGATTCCTGGTTGGTATTTCACTCCGGGCGCGCGCACTACGCCCGACTTTTGCGCGCGGGCGTCAAGCTGTTTGAGCGGCAAGAGGTGATCCTGCATGCCAAAACCATGGTGATCGATGGGGTGTGGTCGAGCGTGGGCTCGGCCAACCTTGACTGGCGCAGCTTCTTGCACAACTACGAGCTCAACGTTGTTGTGTTGAGCCCTGAGTTCGGGCTCCAGGTCCAGGCCATGTTTGATCGCGATCTACAGCGCTCCGAGCCGCTTGAGCTGGAGCGCTGGAATCAACGCGCCCTGCGCGGACGTTTTTCTGAATGGTTCGCAGTGATTTGGTCGTATTGGTTGTAGCCGCAGTCCAGGTATGTGTGCTGTCGCACAGAGCAGATACTATGGGCCCGGTAGCATGGGTGTTGGCCGCAGCCCAAGGCAAATGCTGTACTGGCCCCCCATTCAAGGTGTTTCATGGCTCTGGCAACTTCCCTCACCAACAATCATTTATTGGCTGCACTCCCCACAGAAGAACTTCAGCGCTGGCTTCCCAGGCTCGAGCCGGTTGACCTGAAGCTGGGGCAGGTGCTCTATGAGTCCGGCAAGCCGATGGCGCATGTGTATTTCCCAACCACCGCCATCGTGTCATTGCTTTATGTTCTTGAGGATGGCGGCTCGGCAGAGATTGCCGTGGTGGGTTATGAGGGCATCGTTGGCATATCACTTTTCCTCGGCGGTGAAAGCACGCCGAGCCGTGCCGTGGTGCAAAGTGCCGGGCAGGGCTTCCGATTCAGCGCCCAGTTGATCAAGGAGTCCTTTAACCGCAATGGCCCGGTGATGCATTTGTTGTTGCGATACACGCAAGCGCTTATCACCCAAATGACACAAACCGCAGTATGTAATCGCCACCATTCGCTCGATCAGCAATTGTGTCGCTGGCTATTGCTGAGCCTGGATCGCCTGACGGGTAGCGAATTGGTGATGACCCAGGAGCTGATCGCCAATATGCTGGGTGTCCGGCGTGAAGGCGTCACGGAAGCCGCCCTCAAACTGCAAGCTGCGGGGCTCATTCAATATGCCCGTGGCCGGATCAGTGTTCTGGATCGCCCCGGGCTGGAAAATCGCACTTGCGAGTGCTATTCAGTGGTCAAGAAAGAGTACGACCGGCTCTTGCCCGAGCGCACCGCGCAGTAAAGTGATCGAGGCCAGCCCGCCTCATCGTCAACGCCGATAACGCCTATCGGCCGCCCCTTCTAGGCAGCACCTCCTCGCGCCCCTACAGTCACTGCATAGAACAACAGGGTGGTGGGGAGACGATGAATAAGGTTGTGTTGATCACAGGCGCTGGGCGCGGCATTGGCGCCTCCACCGCAGCGCTGGCTGCAAGCCAGGGCTACGCGGTAGCAGTGAATTACCTCGGCAATTATCAAGCTGCCAGCGATGTGGTGAGTGCCATTGTGGCGGCTGGTGGAAAAGCCCTAGCGATTCAGGCAGATGTCAGCCGCAAGGAGGAAGTGGCGAGGCTCTTTGATCAGGCAAGTGAGCAACTTGGCCCGGTCACCCATCTGGTTAACAACGCGGGAGTGCCCGGCAAGATCGGGCGAGTGGAGGATCTTGATCCTGCAGTCCTGCTTAAGACTTTCGAAGTGAACATGTTTGCTGCAGTGTATTGCTCACAGCAGTTCATCAAGCGTTGTTCAACCAAATACGGCGCGGCAGGCGGTGCGATTGTGAACGTGTCTTCAATGGCATCACGCACTGGCTCGCCCAATGAGCTGGTGCACTATGCCGCTGCCAAGGCCGCGCTTGAAACCTTCAACTACGGCCTGGCTTCTGAAGTGGCCACCGAAGGCATTCGGGTGAATGCCGTGTCATGCGGGCTCTTCGAAACCGATATTCATGCCGAGGCTGGCGATGCCTCGCGCTTGCAGCGTTACGCCACACGCATGCCCATGCAGCGCGCCGGGCGTCCTGAAGAGGCTGCTCAGGCCATCATGTGGCTGCTGTCGCCAGCCGCTTCATACATCACCGGTGCCACGCTACCTGTGGCTGGAGGGCGTTAAGCATGCAGCACTACGAACACATCACCTTCAAGCGTTCCGGCCGGGTGCTGACGATCATCATGAATCGGCCCGAGGTTAAAAATGCTGCCAACATTCGGATGCATAACGAGCTGTCGCGCGTGTTTGCAGATGCTGGCAGCGATCCTGAGTCCGACATCATTATTCTGACCGGCGCCAGCGATGCATTCTCCTCGGGCGGAGATATCCGCAGCATGCGCGACAAGATTGCTGACCGCACGCTATGGAATGACACCGTGAATGAAGCGCGCGCGCTTTTCTACTCGATCCTCGATCTGGATAAGCCGCTGATTGCCCGCATCAATGGCGCCGCAACCGGGCTGGGGGCCACACTCGCCGTGTATGCCGATATCTCCATCGCAGCGCAATCTGCGGTGATTGGTGATCCGCATGTCAAGGTCGGGCTGGTGGCGGGTGATGGTGGTGCGCTGATGTGGCCGATGCTGATTGGCTTTCAAAAAGCCAAGGAGCTCCTGATGCTCGGCGAAAACATTGATGCCCAGGATGCAGCGCGGTTGGGGTTGATCAGCTATTGCGTGCCCGATGCCGAGCTGGATACGCATGTCGACAACTTGATTGCCAAGTTGCTCAAGCTTCCCCCGTTCGCACTCAAGGGCACCAAGAAGGCCATCAACCATACGCTCAAGCAATTGGCCCTGGCCACATTTGAGTATGGTGTTTCGCTTGAAACCCAGTCGCAACTGACGCGGGATCATGCTGAAGCCGTAGATGCTTTTATTGAAAAGCGCAAGCCCGTGTACAGCGGTCGATAAGTGATCTTGATCAGCCTGTGACCCAAAGCCACGCCGCCAGCATGCATCCGCTATCCACACTATTTGATCCACGCTCGCTTGCGATTCTGGGCGCGAGTAACGACCCGAATAAGGTCGGCGGGCGCCCACTCGCATTTCTGCTTAAAGCCCAGTGGCCTGGCCGGATTTTGCCTGTTAACCCCGGCGCCGCTCTGGTTCAAGGGGTTGCGGCTTACCCCTCGCTGGAAGCGATTGAAGGCTCGATTGATGCTGCGATCATTGCTCTGCCTGCAGCGCAGGTGGTGAGTGCAGCCAAGGCGTGTATTGAGCGCGGAATCAAGGCCCTGCAAATCTTTTCAGCCGATATTGATCTAGGCGAAGTAGTTGAGCTCGCGGGTCGATCGGGTGTGAAAGTGCTCGGGCCCAATAGCTTGGGTTTATTCAATGTGCACAGTGCTTACTTTGCCACTTTCGCCACCGCGCTAGATGGTGCGTGGCCCAGCGCTGGTTCGATTGGTGTAGCCACGCAATCGGGTGCGGTTGGGTCTTATTTCTTCGGCATGGCGCAAGCTCGTGGCTTGGCGTTTTCGCACTTTGTAGCTACCGGCAACGAGGCTGATGTTGATGTGGCGGACTGTATTGATTTTCTCGCGCAGGATGCCAACACACGAATGATTGTGGCTGCGATTGAAGGCTGCCAGGATGGTCGAAAGCTCATCGACGCGATCAGGCATGCGCGAAGCTTTGGCAAGCCCGTATTGCTGATGAAGGTCGGCGTGTCTTCGGCTGGCGCGCAAGCCGCAGCAACTCACACGGGTTCTTTAGCGGGCGAGGATCGTGTCTTTGACGCGGCATTGATTCAGGCTGGGGCAAAGCGACTCTTTAGCCTGGAAGCATTGGTGGATGCAGCCTATGTTGCCAGTGTGGGGCCGATGCCATCGAATGACGGGTTGATGGTGATCACCACCTCGGGTGGTGTGGGGGTATTGAGTGCTGATGCGGCCGAGCTCGGAGGCATGGGTTTGCCCCAAATATCGCAAGATACTGCGGCGGCTATCAAGCAGCTGGTGCCGCTAGCCGATGGGCTCAATCCCGTGGATACATCGGCTGCAATTCTTGGTGACCTCAGTGTGTTTGCTCGAATTTCTGACCTCGCGCTGCGCAAGAGCGAGGCTAGTTCTGTGCTGCTTTACCTGGCCCATATTCCCCGCAATCCACAGCATTGGTCTCAACTAGAAGCGCCGCTGCTCGCCCTGCGCGAGTCCTATCCCGCGATGGCCTTTGTGGCGGTGGGTTTGGCTGGCGACACGATTACCAAGCGGCTTGAGGCTCAAGGGTTTGCAGTGTTTACAGATCCCAGCCGGGCGGTTTTAGCCTTGGCGGCCTGCGCTGCGGGAGCCCGTCTTCAGCCTGAAGAAAGCTTGTCTGGTGAAAACACTGAGTCGCTCGCCTCGAGACGTTTGGGCCCGGGCCTTAACACCGAACCTATGGCACGTGCGGCACTCGAATCGCAGGGCATCAGCTTTGCGCCTCAGCAAACGATAGTTCGGGTTGAGGATGCTTTGCAAGCAGCTTCGAGTGTTGGGTATCCGCTCGTATTGAAAATCGTTTCGCCTGATATTGCTCATAAGTCAGAGGCGGGCGGGGTCAAGCTCGGCATCACTTCCGATCATGCGCTACTCGATGCGATTGAGGTGATGCAGGCCAGTGTGAAGCAGGCCCACCCTCAGGCGCGAACCGAAGGCTTCTTGCTGGCGCGCCAATTGACCGGTGGGGTCGAGATGTTGGTGGGCGCCCATCACGATCCTGTGTTTGGGCCAGTCATCACAGTAGGGGCTGGCGGTGTGAATACCGAGGTGCTGCGCGATACCTGTCTGCATCTCGCTCCGGTGACCCCTGCCCAAGCCAAAGTGATGTTGCAAAGCTTGCGCATTGCTCCGCTCTTGTCTGGGTTTCGTGGCACGGCGCCGGTTGATATTGAAGCGCTTGCGCGCACGGTGGCACGTGTTTCCGAGATTGCATGGGCCAACCCGCAGTTGCGGGGTATTGAACTCAACCCAGTGCTGGCGACCGCATATGGAGCCTATGCATTGGATGCTCTCATTGATGAAGGAGTCTAGCGTCATGAATGCGGTTATTCGAACCGACCATTTAAGGGTTCCCGGGCACAGCGCACCGGTGTCGCGCGAGCAGATGCTTACGCGCGTTGCACGCTTTGCCGAGCGCCAAGCCAATCTCGGCGCATTTCCCGACCTCAAGCAGCAAGTGGGCGTGCGCAGTGTGTCGTATCGCTTGTCGCCTGGGCAAACCGGCGGCCCGGCGCCGATTGATGCGCCGCATAACTTTCATCTGTCGATTTCGACGCTTTCCAAAGGGATTCGCCCTACGGTGCATTCACATCCCTACAACGAAGTGTTCATGCCCTTGAATGCACGCTTCCGGGTGTTTTGGGGTGAGACGCTGGAGGACTCGCTCGATCTCGACCCGTTTGATGTGATTTCGGTGCCTGCCGGAGTGTTTCGCACGTTTGAAAATCTTGAGGATCACCCGGGATACATGATGGCTATCTTCGATCATGGTGGCGATCCCCATACCGGCATCGTGGTGCCCCCCGAAGTATTCGAGCAGTTTTATCGCAACTGGAACCCCGGCATGGTTGGTGTTCAGGGCTAAGGGCAAGGAGAAAAACAACATGCTTATCGATCATCGCACCTATACCTTTTACCCGGGCAAGCTGCAGGAGTTTTTGCCGCGCTTCGAAAAAGAAGGGCTGCCGCTTCAAACCAAGTATTGCGGCAATCTGATTGGTTACTTCACCTCCGAGACCGGCGTGCTGAATCAAGTGGTTCAGCTATGGGCCTATGAGAGCGCAGCTGATCGGGATGCGAGGCGAGCCGCGCTTTGGGTTGACCCCGATTGGAAGGCCTTTGGGCTGTGGGCCTTGCCGCTGATTCAGCACCAGGAAAGCCGCATTCTGAAACCCACCGGATTCTCGCCCCGCAAGTGGGCCAACTAACTGGCAGCGCTTTAATCAACTGCGTCCTTAGAGACGATATCTATCAGAGGAGAAGACAAATGACGACAAATTTGAAACACCGCGTATATCAAAAAATTGTGCCGGTGACCTTGGCTTTGGTCATGGGCATGGCTGGAAGCGTGGCTTATGCACAAACGGTGAAAGTTGGATTTATTGATCCCTTGAGCGGCCCGTTTGCAAACATTGGAAAAAACGGACTGAATCAGTTTCAGTACGCGGTGGACCGTGTAAACAAAGGCAAGCTTGCGGGCTCGTTTTCGCTGGAGATGATGGAGCTGGATAACAAGGGTTCGCCACAAGGCAGCCTTGATGCGCTCAAGCGTGCGATTGATTCCGGAGTGCGCATTGTGGTTCAGGGCAATGGGTCAGGCGCGGGCATTGCGATTCTGGATGCAGTCAATAAGCACAACGAACGCAATCCGGGCAAGGAAGTGATCTATCTTAATTACTCGGCTCAAGATCCAGTCATGACCAATGAGCGGTGCAGCTTCTGGCACTTTCGCTTTGAAGCCAACTCCGACATGAAGATGGAAATCCTCACCAGTTATCTGGCCAAGGACCCCAAAGTCAAAAGCGTCTATCTGATCAATCAGGACTATGCATTTGGCCAGCAAGTGACCCGCGCTGCCAAAGAGTATTTGGGGCGCAAGCGGCCGGATATCAAGATTGTGGGTGATGACCTGCACGCGTTTGGGCAAGTGAAGGATTTCAGCCCCTATGCAGCGAAGATCAAAGGAAGCGGGGCCGATGCGGTGATCACCAGCAGCTGGGGCAACGACTTGAGTTTGATGATGCGTGCGGCTCGCGAAGCTGGCGTTGAGAGCGCGATTTACACGCTCGGTGGCGGGTATTGGGGATCGCCCACGGCGATTGGTGAATCCGGCATCGGGCGGATGAAGTGGCTCGCAGAATGGATGCATGACTTGCCTGGCGGCAAGACAGCTGCCTATGCGCAAGGCTTCAAGCAAAAGTATGGCGCGGACTATGCGTTGTTTCGGGTGGATACCTTGATCAGCATGCTGGCCGAGGCGATGAAGCGGTCCAAGTCCAGTGATCCGATTGCCGTGGCCTATGCGCTGGAGGGTATGAAGTTCACGACCGATACCGGTGAGGTCGAGATGCGGGCTTCAGATCATCAGATCCAAAATCCAATGTTCGTCGGCACCATGACCAAGGTGGCTGCCAAGGGTGGCGATAAGACTGTCAGCTACGACCTTGAAAACACCGGGTTGGGATTCAGGAACGACGCCCGGATCGATACCTTTGTGGGCACTCAGCCCACCTCATGCAAGATGCAGCGCCCCGCTCGACCCGGCGCCTGAACCTTCAACGCTTTGGTTTTACTTTTTTTAATCACACAAGGGACAAGACTATGAAAATTGCAATTATCGGCGCGGGTGGGGTAGGCAGTGGGCTGGGCCAGGCATGGGCCGCCAAGGGGCATCAGATTCACTATGCCGCGAGCAACCCATCAAGCCCCAAGCTGGCAACGGCTTTAGAGAAAACCCCTGGCGCAAGCGCACAAACCGTGGCAGCAGCTTCGGCATGGGCCGATGTAGTTGTGCTGGCCACATCATGGATGGGTGCGCAGGCAGCGCTTGAGTCAGCAGGTGACCTGGGTGGCAAACCACTGCTGGATGCCACCAATCCACTGACGCCGAGCTTTCAGCTTGCGCTTGGGCATACCACCTCGGGCGGTGAGCAAGTGCAGGCTTGGGCACCGAGCGCAAGTGTGGTGAAGATTTTCAACACGACCGGCTGGGAAAACATGATGAACCCGGTGTATGCCGGCACGCGGGCTGCGATGGTATTTGCGGGGGGCGACGCAGCCGCCAAGGCTGCGGCTTTGACGCTGGCTTCTGATCTAGGCTTTGAAGCGCTTGATCTCGGTGGGCTGGATGGCGCCCGCTATCTTGAGCCTGCCGCCATGGTGTGGATCAAGCTTGCGATTGTGCAAAAGCTGGGCCGCAATGTGGCCTTCAGTTTGATGCGTCGCTAGGGGTCGGACATGCAGATCTTGGCATTGTCCCGCCGATTGCCTGGCGCAACACCCGAGCAACTGAAAGTTCTGGAGCAACCCGAGGCCTTGGGTGCTTATCGGCTGATGATGAACGGGCACCTGCGCAGTGTGCATATGGTGCCGGATCGGCCAGGGGCGATGCTGATTATGGAGTGTGATGATCTCGCGCACGCACGCACGCTGCTCAATGAGTTGCCGATGGTTGCGCAAAAACTCATCGACTTTGATCTTTCAAGAATGTTGCCCTATCCGGCCTTAAGCAGTTTGTTCGCGGCAGAGTTTGGAGCATCGTTATGAGCCGGTTTGCAGGGCACAAAGCATTGGTGATTGGAGGGGGTTCGGGCATTGGCCTGGCAAGCGCGCTCGCCCTCGCAAGCGAGGGGGCCGAGGTGACCATCGCGGGGCGAACTCAGGCCAAACTCGAAGCAGCCTGCGCAGCCACGCCTAGGATGCACTGGATAGTTCTGGATGCAAGCGATGAGGCTGCATTGGAGCACTGCTATGCCCAGATGGGTGAGGTCGATCATCTGGTGCTTTGCGCCAACGCCGGTGGTTCGATCGGGCGCTTTGAAACGCTGGATTCGCAGGCTATGCGGGGCTACTTTGATAACAAACTTTGGGCCTATCTATACGCACTTAAGCATGCCGGAAAGCTTGTTAAGCCCGAGGGCTCAATAACCTTGGTCAATGGTGCTGCATCGCAGTTCGCCGCGCCGATGATGGCAGCCCTTGCAGTCGTCAACGGCGGGCTTGATGCGATAGTTCGGCCGCTCAGCCTGGAGCTTGCGCCGAGGCGTATCAATGCAATCTCGCCTGGGGTAATCGACACGCCATATTGGGACAAGATGGAGTCGGGTGCGCGGGAATCCTTTTATCAGGCTGCAGCGCGCAGCGTGCCTTTGCAGCGGGTTGGGCAAGCGGCCGACATTGCGGACGCGGTGCTTTTCTTTGCTGGCAATCGGTTTGTGACCGGCTCGGTGCTTCTGGTGGATGGCGGACGTCACCTTACCCCCAATCTCTCTTGAGGAGCGTTTGCATGCAGTTTGATCGCCGCCGGTTTGCCCAACATCTTTCGCTGATGGGCATATTGCCCGCAAGGGCATTTGGCCAGGCGTGGCCCGCCAAACCGATTCGACTGGTGGTGCCTTACACGGTAGGTGGCGCTCCGGATATTCTGGCCCGATTGTTAGCGCAGGAGATGGGTCCGGCATTGGGTTCGGTGGTCGTGGAAAATCGCTCGGGAGCGGGCGGCAGTCTCGGCGCTGATGCGGTAGCCAAGTCAGCGCCCGACGGATACACATTTTTGGTGACTACGGCTGCAACGCATTCGATCAATCCAGCGCTTTATCCGACCATGCCCTATGACTCGGTGCGCGATTTCAGCCCGATCACGATGATTGCCTCAACGCCCCTGATGCTGGTTACTGCATCTTCCGGCCCGTTTAAATCGCTGCAAGAAGTATTGGCTTTTGCACGAAGCAAACCCAAACAGCTGACCTATGCCTCCGCTGGCTCTGGCACGATGCAACATATCGCTGCGGAGTTGATGGAAGATCTGGG
>JAIYCW010000008.1 GCA_027487815.1 Burkholderiales bacterium | reverse complement strand
TCCCGGATTCTGGCGACCTTTACTCATGATGAACCCATCCTCGCGCATGACCGGGTGGAGCATGTCGGACAGGCCATTGCGATTGTGGTGGCAAGCTCGGTGAACCGGGCCCGTCATGCAGCTGCACGCGCCAAAGTATTGATCGATCCCTTGCCTGCGATTCTGGATATTGATACCGCGCTGGCCCAGCAAAGCTTTTTGCTGCCGCCGGTGCATGTGCGGCGCGGCGACGCGCAGGCCGCGATTGCGCAGGCCCCGCACCGTCTGGATTCACGATTCACCGTCGGTGGGCAAGAGCATTTTTATCTTGAGGGCCAGGTCGCCTATGCGATGCCACTTGAGGATGGAATGAAGGTGCTGTCATCCACTCAACATCCGGGCGAAGTACAGCACTGGGTGGCGCATGCGCTGGGCCTGAGCAATGCGCAGGTTGAAGTGCAATGCCGGCGTATGGGGGGTGGCTTCGGCGGCAAGGAAACTCAGGCCGGGCACCTTGCAGTGTGGGCGAGTCTGGCGGCTCGTCTTACTGGCAAGCCTGTGAAGCTGCGGCTGGATCGTGATGATGACTTCGAGATCACCGGCAAGCGCCACAACTTTGCCTTTGAATACACCGTGGGTTTCGATGACCAGGGCCAGATTCTGGGCTTGCAAATGATGCAGGCGGCGCAATGCGGATTCAGCGCCGATCTTTCGGGCCCGGTCGCGGATCGAGCGGTGTTTCACACCGATAATGCTTACTGGTTGCCGCATGTAAGCATCAGCTCGTTTCGCTGCAAAACCCATACCCAGTCCAATACCGCGTTTCGAGGCTTTGGTGGTCCTCAGGGCATGGTCGCCATCGAAACCGTGATTGAAGACATCGCGCGTTATTTGGCCTGCGATCCATTGGAGATTCGCAAGCGCAATTTCTATGGTGTGGATGAGCGCAATGTCACCCACTACGGCATGACGATTGAAGACAACATCGCACCTGCCCTGGTCGATGAGCTTGCCCGCACCAGCCGGTATGCCGAACGACGCACGCAGGTGCGCGATTTTAATGAGCGGCATCCGACGCTGAAGCGCGGCCTTTCCCTCACTCCGGTGAAGTTTGGCATCTCCTTTACCGCCACACAGTTCAATCAGGCAGGCGCACTGGTCCATGTGTTTACCGATGGCAGCGTGCTTGTGAATCACGGCGGCACGGAGATGGGACAAGGCCTGCACACGAAGGTCCTGCAAATTGTTGCCGATGAACTGGGCGTACCTTTTGCAACGGTGCGGATCAGTGCGAGCGCCACCGATAAAGTGGCCAACGCATCAGCCACAGCCGCCTCGGCTGGCACCGATCTGAATGGCCGTGCGGCTCAGTTCGCTGCACGCCAGATTCGCAACAACCTGCTGCAGTTCATCGCGGGGCTGGATCAGTGCGAACCAAGCCAAGTCACCATCTCGCAGGGGCAAGTGAGCTCACCACGCGCTACCCGAAGCTTTACTGATGCTGTCCAGGCGGCTTATCAAGCGCGTATCCAACTATGGTCCGATGGCTTTTATGCCACACCCAAGATTCACTACGATAAAGCCACCCTCACCGGCCGTCCGTTTTATTACTTTGCCTACGGCGCGGCGTGCGTAGAAGTGGTGATTGATACGCTGACGGGTGAATCGAGAGTGCTGGCAGTGGACATCCTGCATGACGTGGGGCGTTCGATTAATCCGGCGATTGATGTCGGGCAAATCGAAGGTGCGTTTGTCCAGGGAATGGGCTGGCTCACTACCGAAGAGTTGGTATGGACAGCTCAAGGCCGATTGAGCACGCATGCACCCTCGACCTACAAAATTCCGGCCACAGGCGATATTCCAAAAGACTTCCGGGTAGATCTTTGGCCGCTGGCCAATCGGCAAGACAATGTGTATGGATCCAAGGCTGTGGGCGAGCCGCCGTTCATGCTGGCGATTGCCGTGTTGATGGCGATGCGCGATGCGGTGGGTCAAATCGCGCCGGAGAATAAACTTCCTGTCCCCTTGAGTGGGCCGGCCACGGCGCCCGCTGTGCTGGCTGCAATCCAGGCTCTCGAAGCCCTTCAATCAGAGAAAGCCCCATGAGCGCACAACTCACCGATGCGCAAGCCTGGCTAGCCTCCGGGCGACCGGCAGTTGTGGTCAGTGTCGTGGCCGCGCAAGGCAGCACGCCACGCACTCAGGGCACTTGCATGATTGTGGGCAAGCATCAAGTGATCGGCACAATAGGCGGCGGGCATCTTGAAGACACCGCAATTCGCCTCGCACGTGAACAACTGCAACTTTCAGCTGGTTCTTCGTTTGAACAGCAATGGGCTTTGGGCCCGAGCTTGGGGCAATGTTGTGGCGGGGTCATGCGCCTGCGCTTTGAGGCGCTTGAAGCACAGGTCCTTGCCCGCTGGCCTGAAAGTCCACTACGCTTCAAGGTGCAGCTTTATGGCGCCGGGCATGTTGGAAGGGCTTTGGTGCAGGCCTTGCTGCCCCTGCCCGGACAAGTGCGCTGGGTAGAATCGCGCTCCAGTGAGCTTGATCTTTTTCTGCCCACACTGAACGCGCATCCGCAACGCAATCGGGTGGAGTTGGTGCTGGTCGATGACCCGATAGCCGAGGTGCCTGAAGCTGCCCCCGACGCCATCCACCTGGTGATGACCCATTCGCACGCACTCGATCTTGAATTGGTGAGCGCCATTCTGCGCCTGCCGCACGCGCCCGTTTGTGGCCTGATTGGCTCGCAGACCAAGAAGGTGCGCTTTGAACGCAACCTGGAGCGGCGCGTCATCTCCACTCGGCGCTTGGTGTGCCCAATCGGGTTGCCGGGGCTCAGAGGCAAGGAGCCAGAGGTGATTGCAGCCTCGGTGGCCGCTCAAATACTCATGGGACAATGGCCCCATGAACACACCCTCGATGACACTCTCGCCGCGCGCACTGCTCAAGAGCCTGTATCAGAAGGCCGTTGACGCGGCCCTGCCCCATCATTTTCTGAAGGCCTATTTGCCACCGCCTGGCACCGGTAGAACCATCGTAATTGGTGCCGGGAAAGCCAGTGGGGCGATGGCGCTCGCCATGGATCAACTCTGGCCGTTGGGGGCTTCATTACAAGGGCTGGTACTCACCCGATACGATCACACGCCACCGGAGCAGCGCTTGCGCCAAGTGCAAGGCCTCGCAAGAATCGAAGTGGTTGAAGCCGCCCATCCAGTGCCCGATGAAGCGGGCTTTCAAGCGACCCAACGCATGTTGTCGTGGATCGACTCATTGCATCTTACCGAGCAGGATCAAGTGATTTGCCTGATCTCAGGCGGCGGGTCCGCTTTGTTGGCCGCCCCGGCACCCGGGATGACCCTGACCGATCTGCAAGTCCTGAATCAGGGCCTGCTGCGCAGCGGTGCGTCGATAGATGAAATGAACTGTGTTCGCAAACATCTTTCAGCGGTGCAAGGCGGAAGACTGGCTGCCCGCTGTGCTCCTGCAGAAGTTGTGAGTTTGCTGATTTCCGATGTGCCGGGTGATGACCCGCAGGTGATTGCAAGCGGACCCACCTTGCCCGATCCCACCACTTGCGGGGAGGCTCTGGCCATCATTGAGCGACTGGGCTTGAGTTTGCCTGAGAGCGCATGGCAGGGGCTAAGGTCCGGTGCGTTTGAATCGCCCAAACCCATCGATCCAAGGTTGGCCCGGGCGCGCTGGGTGGTGTGTGCAACGCCTCAGCAATCCCTTGAAGCTGCTGCGCAGGAGGCTCAACGCGCGG
>JAIYCW010000019.1 GCA_027487815.1 Burkholderiales bacterium | reverse complement strand
GCCTTGTTGAGCATCGACCCTTTGGCAACGGCCCACACTACTGGCAATTCGCGATCCGCTTTAACGCCGCTGACCTGTTGCGCATTAAGCGCTAGATCGTCACCCAGTACGCCACTGGTTTTTTTGGCAGCTACTTTGGTCATCAAGGCGACATCGTCGAGCACGCTCGCAATATCGTCCAGTAACAGCAATAAACTGCCGCCAGCCATGCCTATTTCGCCATGCTGCGACGCCGGACCGATTCATAAAGTACGACCCCCGCAGCGACCGACACATTCAAACTACTCACCTGCCCGGCCATTGGAATACGCACGAGTTGATCACAGCGATCTCGGGTCAGGCGCCGCAGCCCTTTGCCCTCCGCGCCAAGCACCCAGGCAATCGACGACGGCAGATCGAGGGTGTACAGCGTTTCGGTCGCTTCATCCGCTGTGCCCACCAGCCAGATGTTGCGGTCCTTTAGCTCATCCATGGTTCGCGCTAGATTGGTGACCATGATGTAGGGCACGGACTCGGCTGCACCGCTCGCTGTTTGTATCGCAACTTCAGTCAAGGCGCAGGCATGATCCTTGGGCGCGATCACAGCAAGCGCACCTGCACCGTCAGCCACTCGCAAACATGCTCCGAGGTTACGCGGATCAGTGACCCCGTCCAGAAGAAGCAGTGTTACCGGGCCTTCATGTTTATCAAGCAAATCATCAAGATCAACATGAGGCGCTGCAAAGCCAGCAAACGCGACCACGCCCTGATGCCGACGATGCGGGCACAACTTGTCCAGGCGGCTGGTGTCTACCAGGCTGGGTTTGATATTGAGAGACTGGGCCAGCTTAAGCAAGTCACGCGCCCGCGCATCATCCCGACCGGCGTCAATATAAAGCGCCTCAATAGACTCGGGGGCCAGTTTCAAGCGCGACTGAACCGTGTGAAAGCCATAAATAATCATCGTTTGCTCCTGCGTCGCACTGCTTTTTGCGCGCGCTTTGAAGAGGGGGATTTATCGGGCGCCGGGCTTGAAGCCTCGGGTTGCTTGCGCGCCTTACGTGCGGCTTTAACCGTAGGGCTCGGTGCAGGTGCAGCTTTGCGGGCAGGCGGATTCCGAGAGGGGCTCGCGCCATTGGGAGCCATAAGTGCTTTGATGCCAAAGCGTTCGACCAAACGAAACTCGATGCGTCGAGCTTCCAAATCAACGCGCGACACCTGCACATGCAGCTCATCATTAAGCTTGAACCGTCGACCAGTGCGCTCACCCCGAAGCTCGTGGGCGACCTCGTTGTATTGAAAGTATTCGCTGCCCAGTTCCGATACATGCACCAGGCCATCAACATACATATCCTGCAGCGTGATGAATACACCAAAGGGCGCAACGCCGCTAATCCGCCCAGCAAACTGCTCGCCCACCCGCTCGCGCATGTACTGGCATTTGAGCCAGGCCTGCACATCGCGTGAAGCTTCGTCGGCACGCCGCTCATTGCCCGAGCATTGCAGGCCATAAGCCACCCAGAGATCATGATCCACCAGGGTGCTTGGAGCGGCTTTGCCAGGAGACTTGCTTGCGGCTTTGCTCGCGGGCTTGACTTTGCCGCCCCGCCCACCCATACCGGCTGCAGTGATGGACTTTGGATCCATCGGCAAGGGGCGATACCGCTGCCCGGCCAACAGCGCCTTGATCGCGCGATGCGTCATTAAATCCGGATAGCGGCGAATTGGCGAAGTGAAGTGGGTATAAGCCTCATAGGCCAAACCGAAGTGCCCGGAGTTATCCGGGCTATAGATCGCTTGCTGCATGGATCGCAGCATCATGGTTTGCAGCACATCGGCATCGGGTCTAGCCCGAATCGCGCGAGAGAGCTGGGCATAGTCTGAGGGCGTGGGCGAACCTCCACCTCCGAGGCTCAAGCCAACCAGTCGCAGATAATCTCTCAGCAGCTGAAGCTTTTCCGGCGTGGGCCCTTCATGCACCCGATAAAGCCCGGTGTGTTTGGAGCGCTCAATAAAATCTGCCGCACAAACGTTAGCTGCGAGCATGCACTCTTCGATCAGGCGATGCGCATCATTGCGATGACGTGGCACGATCTTTTCAATCCGCCCCGCCGAATTGACCACGATCTGGGTTTCAACCGTGTCGAACTCAATCGCACCCCGTTTTTCCCGGGCACCCAGCAAGGCCTTGAAGAGGTCATACAGGTTTTGCAGATAGCCCACCAACGGCGCGTGGCGCTTGACCGCAAGCATGTCTCGCCCCGACAAGATGCCCCATACCTCGTCGTAGGTCAGCCGGGCGGCAGAGTGCATGACAGCGTTATAAAACTGATAGGCCGTAACTTGCCCATGCGCATCGATCATGGCATCACACACAAGCACTAAGCGGTCGACATGCGGGTTCAGCGAACACAGCCCATTGGAGATTTTCTCGGGCAACATCGGAATCACCCGGCGCGGAAAATACACACTGGTGGAACGTTCCACAGCATCATGATCTACCGCATCGCCTGACTTCACATAATGGCTCACATCGGCAATCGCCACCAGCAAACGCCAACCCTTATCCTCACCCAGCGGCTCGCAATACACCGCATCATCAAAGTCACGCGCATCCTCGCCATCTATGGTCACCAAGGGCACATCGCGCAAATCCACCCGCTGACGCCGATCCACCGGCCGCACGACATCGGGCAACTTTTCCGAAGCCGCCAGAGCCGCTTCACTAAACTGATGCGGCACATCGAACTTGCGCACCGCGATTTCGATCTCCATCCCGGGATCGTCGATCTCGCCCAACACCTCGGTGACACGCCCCAACGGCGCTCCATGTCCGGAGGGTGGTGTAGTAATTTCAACCGTGACCACTTGACCTGGCTGTGCATTCGCAGCATCGCCGGGCGCGATCAGAATGTCGTGCTTGATCCGCTGATCTTCGGGGACCACAACCGTGACCCCACGTTCATTGATGAAGCGGCCAACCAGCCTGCGATTGGCCCGCTCGGTCACTTCAACAATCTGGCCCTCGGGGCGCCCCCGGTTATCCATGCCAATCTTGCGCGCCAACACCCGATCACCATGCATCGCTTTCAGCATTTGCTGAGCGGGTAAAAACAAATCCGCGCCGCCAGCATCGGGGATCACAAAGCCAAAGCCATCCCGATGCCCCTGAATACGACCGGCAATCAAATCAAGCTTGGCGGCAAGCAGCAAGACGCCTTTGCGATTGGGCAGCAGTTGACCCTCAACTTCCAGAGCATGAATTCTCTGGTGCATTGCGTCGATATGAGCGGGTGGAGTGTGGAATGAGAGCACCAGTTCGGCGGCGCTCATCGGGGCTGGAGCGAGGCGCAAAGCCTCAAGAATCGCTTCCCGTGTGGGCAAAGCCCACTTGCGTGCATTCATGTTGGTTTATAGGACTTTCTTGCTTGAAGGCATTTGACAAATTCTGGCGGCCCGCTACACTGCGCGGCTCGGTTAAACGCTCCGCTTGGAGCGTTGGTGCCTGGCCCAGATGGCGAAATTGGTAGACGCACTAGGTTCAGGTCCTAGCGGTGGCAACACTGTGGAGGTTCGAGTCCTCTTCTGGGCACCAAACAAACAAGTCGCGCAAGCGGCTTTTTTGTTTTATGGGCTGCGCCATTGTGGCGAGCCCTTTCCGGCTCATCCCAAGGCATCTCAATAAAGTTAAGAGCCCCACCGCGCCTTGAGGTCGCTGGGTCGCATATGGTCGTACTCTTCAAAGGGCTGATGAATCCAGGGGTTAGTGGGCAGGTATTCCACATAATAGTCGGGTTCGGCGACCGAAGCACCCTTGCGCCAGATCACAGCCGACTTCATTTCGTTGACGCCGGGATAGCGCTGTTTGATCGCGGGAACCACTTCCACCAGGGTGGCCCCTGAATCCACCAGATCATCGGCAAGCAACCAATTGCCCGGGGGCAAGGGTTTGGCGCTGGCCAGGGCATCGCCAATCAACAACCGGCCCTGGGTGGTGCCGGAATTCTCACGATAAGAACTGGTAAACATCACTCCCAGTGGTTTATCAAACAACCGGGAGAGCGTGTCGCCGACGCGCAATCCACCTCGGGCCAGGCAAATGATGGCATCAAAGTTCCAGTTGGAATCATAAATCTTGACCGCGAGCTTTTCGATCAGACGGTTGTATTCATCCCAGGATACGTAGAGGTCTTTCATCTCTGCACTCGTAAAGTTTGACGTTGATCAGGCGGAAAATGGATGGGTGACGAGAATCGTTTCATCACGATCCGGGCCAGTCGAGACCATGGCTACCGGACACGCCACCAGCTCCTGCAAGCGCTCCAGGTATCTGCGTGCATTCGCCGGCAAAGCTTCAAAGCTGCGCACCCCTGCAGTGGACTCAGTCCAGCCAGGCATCTCTTCGTAGATCGGGGTGCAATGCGCCACCGCATCGGCACCAAAGGGCAGGAGATCCGCACGGCTACCGTCAGCCATGGTGTAACCCACGCCGATCTTCACTGAAGGCAAGCCATCAAGCACGTCAAGCTTGGTGACGCAAAGACCGGTCACGCCATTAAGCTGCACCGAGCGGCGCACCCCAGCAGCGTCAAACCAGCCGCAACGTCGCTTGCGCCCAGTCACTGCGCCAAACTCACGCCCGACGGTGCCAAGGTGTTCGCCCACAGCATCAAACAACTCGGTAGGAAACGGTCCGGACCCGACGCGGGTAGTGTAGGCCTTGACGATGCCAAGGACGTAGTCGAGTTTGGAGGGCCCCACGCCCGCCCCTGCACTTGCAGCACCGGCAACGCAGTTGCTGCTGGTGACATAGGGATAGGTGCCGTGGTCCACATCGAGCAATGCGCCTTGAGCACCTTCGAAAAGCAGGTTCTCGCCGCGCGCCATCGCTTGCGCAAGCGCCAGGGGAACGTCGCCCACCATCGGGCGAATCACTTCACCCAAGCGCAAGGCTTCATCCAGAACCGCCTGCTTATCGACTGCTGGCGCCCCGAGATATTGAGTCAGGGTGAAGTTATGCAGATCAAGCACCTCGGCCAAGCGCTCCTCAAAGCTCGCCGGATGAAACAGGTCATGGACTCGCAATGCTCGCCGCGCGACTTTATCCTCATAGGCCGGGCCAATACCGCGGCCAGTGGTGCCAATTTTTCCTGCACCTCGTTTGGCTTCGCGGGCCTGATCCAAAGCGACGTGATAAGGCAATATCAAGGTGCAGGCCTGACTGATACGCAGCCGCTCACGCACACTCACGCCAGCGGCTTCAAGCTCCTCGATTTCGGAGAGCAAGGCGCTGGGCGAGAGAACAACGCCGTTGCCGATGTAGCACGTCACCCCGGGTCGCAAAATACCCGAAGGAATCAGCCGCAGCACTTGTTTTTTTCCGCCAATGACCAGCGTATGACCGGCATTGTGTCCACCCTGGAAGCGCACTACCCCTTGGGCTGTTTCCGTGAGCCAGTCAACAATCTTGCCCTTGCCTTCATCGCCCCACTGGACGCCAAAGACCACTACATTTTTACCCATGCTTCAACTCGAGGTATTGGTTGGAATCGGATGCACATGCCACTGGCCACTGGCATCCTGGCGAAGCTCGCGGTCACACGAAAACTCCTGCAAGTCATGCTCGTGACCTGGCAAGCTTTGAATCACAATTTCGCCGGATTCACGCAAGCCTTGGATGCACTTCAATAAACCAGCGTCATCGGCCCATGGGGCGCGCACTGCTGCTGTTGGCGTATCAATCGCAAGATTGGTGCTGGCCTGCATCGCAGCCAATTCCCTAAGCTCAAGCGAAAATCCAGTGGCTGCGCGGGCACGCCCAAAGGCGCGGCCCACATTATCGTAGCGCCCGCCGCGCACTACGGCATTGGCCTGCCCGGGCACATAGGCTGCGAATGAAATGCCTGTGTGATAGCGGTAGCCGCGCAAATCGGCCAGATCAATCGACACTTCCACCTGAGTATTCCGATAGCCCCGAAGCCGGGTCCACAAGGGCGAGCTCGCTACCCGCTCTAGCTCATCAAGAGCCTCATTGACACCCCGGTTCACCCCGATCTGGCGGCGAGCCTGCTCGAGGGTTGAGAGCGCTGCACCATACAGCGTGGGTAGCGCCAGCAAGGCACGCTGAATATCCGGGGCAAGCGCCGAAACCTCGACCCAGGCTTTTAAACCAGGGCTATCCTTGGTTCGCAACAACTGCAGCAGGCTGCTCACGTCCAATGCTGGGGCTGGACCCAGCAACGCCGGAAGAATCGCTTCATGAGCCAAATCCAATCGGATCACCGGGCAGTCCGCCAATTGCAGCGAACGCACTGCCAGGTCCAACACTTCCAGGTCAGCTTGGAGCCCTTGGTGGCCGTAAAGCTCCGCGCCTACGTGGTAGGGCTCGCGGGTGGTATTCAAACCCGAAGGGCGCGTATGCAGGACAGGCCCGCCGTAACATAGCCGGGTAACGCCGCTTCTACCCAATAAATGCGCATCAATACGGGTCACTTGAGGTGTCATGTCCGCGCGAACCCCAAGGGTGCGCCCGGAGAGCTGGTCAACCAGCTGGAAAGTTTTAAGCGCCAGATCGCTGCCGGGCCCAACGAGCAAGGAGTCAAGGTGCTCGATCAGAGGTGGCATCACCAGCTCGTAACCATAAGATCGATACAGATCGAGAAGCTGTCGACGTAACTCTTCCATGCGCCTGGCCTCGGAAGGCAAGACATCGGCAATGTTTTCGGGCAAAAGCCAGCGCGGCATGAATCAGCAACTCAAACGTAAAAATCAGGACTCGGGGAAGCACAGGGGGTCGAACCGGGGAGGGCAATTAGAAGCGCAAACAGCATCAGCACCGCCGGCAAGCCCAACCTGATATTGTCGCTCGAAATCCCTAGATCAGCAAAAGGACCGCGCCGAGCGCGATCGACCCAAGGGCAACAAAGCGGATCTGGCCGTCAGCCAGTTGCGCGATTCGCTGCATGCTTTCGCGCCAGGCACTTGGGGCGATGAGAGGCAAAAGGCCCTCAAATACCAAAAAGAGCCCCAAGGCTGCGAGCCATGGTATCTCGCTCACAGCCTGCCCCAGCGCATCACTTGCGTGGGGAACCCGCGCCCTTGAAATACTTGAAGAACTCGGCGGAAGGATCGACCACCATTACGTCGCTTCGTGTTCGAAACGACGAACGATAAGCTTCAAGGCTGCGGTAGAACTCAGCAAACTCGGGATTGGGGCTAAAAGCCTCCGCGTAAAGGCTGGCAGCTTTTGCGTCACCCTCACCTTTGACCATCTGGGCATCGCGATATGCCTCGGCCAGAATCACTTCGCGCTGCTTGTCTGCATCGGCTCGAATTTTCTCCGATTCCGCCGCACCCGTTGCCCGGCGCTCATTGGCTACGCGCTTACGCTCGGACTGCATCCGGTCAAACACCCGCTCTTGCACTTCAGGGGCAAAGTCAACTCGCTTCAAACGCACATCGACCACTTGGGCGCCAATGGTCTTGGCATCCTCGTTAGCGCGAACACGCAAGGCTTCGAGCAGCTCTTCCCGCTTGCCCGAGATCACCTCGGCCACTGTGCGCCGTGCAATTTCGTTGTTCAGCGAATCCCGCAAACTGCGCGAAATGCGGTCTGCCGCAACAGCTTCCGAGCCATTGACTGCGCGAATGAAAGTCTTGGGATCCGAGATCCGCCACTTCACGAAGGTATCGATCTGGATATTGAGTTTCTCAGAGGTAATAAACCTGTCGATATCAGCGGTATCTATCGTCAGAATGCGCTTGTCGTAATACTGCACATTTTGAAATGGCGGGGGCATCTTGAAATGCAGGCCAGGCTTATCGACAACCTGCTTGATTTCACCCAGGGCGAATACCACGGCGAACTGGCGCTGATCAACTACAAACACGCAGGAGGCCAGCACAACAAAGGCCACCAGCAAGGACATCACAATCGGCAAAATTCTGGACATGTTCTGGATTCCTCTTAGCGGCTTTCGCGCTCGCGGTTACGCAGGCTCTCGCGAGGACGTTCCACCTCCACCGGGCGCTCGGCACCAGTTGCGGCAGCTGCACTTTGGGCGGCTGCGGCCGCCGAGGCACTCTGCCCGTTGGTGCTTTGGATGATCTTGTCGAGCGGCAGATAAAGCAGGCTATTGCCTTTGCCAGCATCCACATACACCTTGCTCGTGTTGGAGAAGATCTGCTGCATGGTTTCTATGTACATCCGGTCACGTGTGACCTGAGGGGCTTTGGCGTACTCCGTGTACACCTGCTTGAAGCGGCTCGCATCACCTTGCGCAGTGGCGATGACACGCTGCTTGTGACCATCCGCTTCTTGAGTCAAACGAGCCGCGGCTCCTCGCGCCTTTGGAATGACGTCATTGGCGTAAGCTCGCCCTTCGTTGATCAAGCGCTCTTTATCCTGAGCCGCCTTGTTCGCATCTTCAAACGCGGCCTGGACCTGCTCCGGTGGCTGTGCCTGCTGAATGGTGACGTCGATAATCGTGACGCCGGCTTTATAACGATCGACGATTTCCTGCATCAGCTTTTGAGCTTCTTTGGCAACCGCTTCTTTCTCTTCATAAAGCACCTGGTCGATGCCTTTGCGGCCGACGGTTTCGCGCAAGGCAGTTTCCGCGCCCTGGCGAATCAACTCTTCAGGGTTCGGTCCGGGGTTATTGTTGAACAGGAAATCAACCGCATTCGACAGGCGGTACTGCACAGCAACCTGCATGTCGACGATGCTTTGATCCTGGGTGAGCATCAAGGACTCCTTGAGAGCCTTGTTCTTCACATTGCTGCGATAACCAATCTCAACTTGTCGCTGCTGTTGCACATTGACGATTTCATGGGTTTGCACCGGATAGGGAATCCGCCAGGTGAAGCCAGCGCGATCGTTGAGGTATTTGAATTCACCAAACTGCATAACCGCTGCAGCTTGGCCCTCCTGCACGATGTAAAAGCCGGAGCCAAGCCACAGCAAGGCCGCCACTACGCCGACCACGCCTGCACCAGCACCAGCCGCTTTCATGGAGGGCCCTTCGCCGGTACCGCCGGGGCGACCGGAAGGAGGTTGGCCATTTCCCGAGCCGCCGGTTTTCTTTCCGAACAGACCATTCAACTTGCGGTTGAAATCGCGCCATAACTCATCGAGATCAGGCGGGCCGTCTTGCGGCCGACGGGGTTTTTGGTCGTCGCTGCCTCGTCCCCAACCAGGATCGTTGAGGGAGAACAGTTTACGAGGACCGCGGAGCCAATCAGGCAACAAACGCATCGTGTTGAACTTTTTCGGAAGGTGGTAAAACAAAGCTTGGGCGCAAGGCATCAGGGTGCTGCGCATCAGCATCATGACGACTGGTGTTTAGAGCGTATTGACCAGCAAACTGCCGCAAAAACTGCCGCAATTCAACGAGCCCTGCACCGCTGTGCGCACTCACCCAGAAGCGCGGCAGTCTATCACAGGGGGGGGCATCCATAGGGTCTGTAGATGAGGCTTCATCGTGGGAAATCAAGGGCTCATCCGGGGCGCGACCTGCACCATTCGAAAGCAGATCGATCTTGTTAAAAACAATGAGTTGAGGAACCTCTCCAGCCCCAATAGTGTTCAACACCTTTTGGACCTCGGCAATCTGCTCGCGAAACGCAGGATTCGCCACATCCACCACGTGCACCAGCAAGTCTGCCTGGGCAGTTTCTTCAAGGGTGGCTTTAAAGGCCTGAACCAAGCTATGAGGCAGGTTACGCACAAAACCCACCGTGTCGCTAATGACAACCTGCTCCTTGGGCCCCAGATAAAGCTGGCGGCTCAGGGTGTCGAGCGTGGCGAACAACTGATCAGCCGCGTAAGTATGGGCGTGGGTTAGCGCATTAAAAAGCGAGGATTTCCCCGCGTTGGTATAGCCAACCAAGGCAATCAGGGGAATCGGATTGCGGCCACGTGCACGTCTGCGTGTGTTGCGCTGCTTTTCAAGCTTGCCCAAGCGCAGCTTGAGCTGCTTGGCTTTGACATCAAGCATCCGGCGGTCAAGTTCGATCTGCTTCTCGCCTGGACCACCCCGTTGCCCGAAGCCGCCGCGCTGCCGCTCCAAATGGGACCAGCTGCGCACCAGGCGTGTGATTTGATGCTCGATACGGGCCAGCTCGACCTGAAGCTTGCCTTCATTGCTGCGGGCACGCTGCGCAAAGATATCCAGAATCAGCTCAACCCGGTCCAGTACAGGTACCCCTATCAAGCGGGTGAGGTTACGTTGTTGAATCGGGGAAATTGGATCATCAAATACCACGAGATCAAGAGCATGCTGTTCTACCAACGCCTTGATTTCTTCGGCTTTACCCGTGCCGACGTAAAGCGCCGCATCGGGACGCTGACGACGACATACCAACTTTTCGCCAACCCGAAGCTGTGCAGAACCGATCAAGGCATCCAGCTCATCGAGATCGGCGAGCTTGATTGCCTTACCATCGAGCGCCACCCCAACGAGTAGCGCAAGTGGCAGATCATCAGTCGTGGAATTAGGCAGCTTCGCCGCCCTCGGCAGCGCCTTCCTGCTGATAGTTCACAGCCCGAGCGGGAACCACAGTAGAAATGGCGTGCTTGTAGACCATTTGGGTCACGGTGTTGCGCAGCAAAACCACATACTGGTCAAATGATTCAATCTGCCCCTGCAACTTGATGCCGTTGACTAGGTAGATGGAGACCGGAACATGCTCTTTGCGAAGCAGGTTCAAAAACGGGTCTTGTAATAGCTGCCCTTTGTTACTCATGATCGACTCCCGCGTCTTTAGCGCTTATTTGGGTTGTGTAGCGTGTTTTAGTTGGTGTTCAGGAAACAATGTACCGCAAAACGTCGGGGCCGGGGCCGAGACTACTTCGGTGCGTAGGGGTTGGTTGTGGTGCGCATTTCCAGCCGCAACGGTGTGCCCACCAATTTGAACTGTTCGCGGAACCACGCCTCAAGATAACGGCGGTAGGTGTCATTGATGCTATCCAGCGCATTGCCATGGATAACCACCACCGGCGGGTTCTGTCCGCCTTGATGCGCATAGCGCAGCTTTGGCCGAATTGGACCTTTCCGTGGCGGGGCTTGCCGTTCCACCGCCGCAATCAGCGCGCGGGTTAATTTTGGCGTTGGCATCTTGGTCATGGCACTGGCATAGGCCGCATCTACCGAGCGCATCAGTTGATCAACGCCCTGCCCTTTGGCGGCCGAAATGAAATGCAGTTTGGCAAAGCGCAGAAAGTGTAGCTTTCGCTCCAAATCACGCTTGATGTCGTCGCGCCGCTCGGCATCCACACCATCCCATTTGTTGACAGCAATCACCACAGCGCGACCGGCTTCAAGAATGTAATCGGCAATATGGGCATCCTGATCGGCGACGTCTTGGGTCGCGTCGAGCATCAGGACGCAAACGTTGCAGTCCTCAATCGCCTGGAGCGTTTTCACAACTGAAAACTTCTCAATCACATCGGTGACTTTGCCGCGGCGTCGAACACCAGCGGTATCCACCAGGATGTAGGGTTTTCCGTTGCGCTCAAACTCCACAGCTACCGCATCCCGGGTGGTGCCGGGCATATCGAAAGCGATCAGGCGCTCTTCGCCAATCAGGGTATTGATCAGGGTGGACTTGCCGACGTTGGGTCGCCCCACCACAGCCACCCGCAAGGGCCCTCGGGGCTTGCCGATCTCGGCGCGAGGGTCATCTTGCTTACCTTTGGGCTTGCCATCAGCTTCGACGGATTCTGGTTTGTCCATCGGCTCCGGGCTCGCTTCCAAGCCCTGCCCTGCAACCTCATCGAGCGGGCCAGCCTGCTGGGCAAAGCGCAGATCGATTTGCTCAAGCGCATGCTCAATTAAATCCCTGACACCTTCGCCATGCGCGGCCGACACGGGCAAGGGCTGACCCAAGCCAAGCTCAAAGAATTCGGCACTGACCTTGTGATGGGGCATGCCCTCGGACTTGTTGATCACCAGGATCAGTTGGGCTGCAGTGCGGCGCAGCTCGGCTGCAATCTGGGCATCATGAGGCGTGAGGCCGGCACGCGCATCACATATAAAACACACCACATCAGCTTCAAGTACGGCTTGCCGTGCCTGCTGCGCCATCGCTGCCGCGATGCCCTGCTTGGCCACCGGCTCGAAACCACCCGTGTCAATAACAATATAGTTGCGGCCTTGGGCTTGCGCGCGCCCGTAGTGCCGATCGCGGGTCAGTCCAGGGATGTCGGCAACAATTGCCGAGCGTGATTTGGTGAGCCGGTTAAAAAGCGTGGACTTGCCGACATTCGGGCGACCCACCAGAGCAACGACAGGAGTACGCGGGCCGCGCAAGGCATCAGAATCACTCAACACTGACACCAAACAAGGCGCCGCTGCGGCTCTGCACTACTGCAATGCGTCCAGCAGCCACCGGCGCATTCAGAATCGGCGAACCGTCCGTACTAATCCGTCCAACAACCGCGCCCGAATCACGATCCAGCGCGTGCACCAATCCGGCACCATCGCCCAACAGCAGGTAACGTCCTATCGACAAGGCACCGGTGAGCAGGCGCAGGCGCAGGGCTTCGTTCTTCCAGGCTGAAACACCATCACGCGAGAAGGCTTGCACGCGATCACTATCGTCCACCACCACCACGAAGCGCCCGTCGAGTTCTAGCCCTGAGGCCGTCGATACTGGTTGGGCCCACAGCGCGCGCCCGGTGGCCGCATCGAAGCAGGCCACCCGGCCCTGGAAACTGGCAGCGCACACCATGGTGTCGCTTACCAGAGGTGAACCACTCACATCGGCAATTCGCTCAATCTCATTAGCCCCTTTGGGCAGCGCCACGGCGGCCTCCCAGCGCACCGCGCCGGAAGACAAGGTCAAAGCCAGCAAACGACCGCCCGGTAGACCCACATAGACCAGCGAAGGCGAAATTGCGATGGCCGCAGTTTGTTGCAGCACCAATGCTGGTGCAGGTCGCGAGGCCTGCCAGCGACGCTTGCCCGAACTGGCCTCAAAGGCCTGGATTCGGCCGTCTACGGTGCGCACAAGGACCGTATCCAGACCCACCACTGGCACTGACGCACCGGCAGCACCCAGCGGGCTGGTCCAGAGCGTTTTGCCTGCGTTATCCAATGCAACCAACTGGGCGTCACGGGTGCAGACCACATGCACCTGACCATCACTTCCGACTCCGGTACTCAGGGGCTTGCCAAGCGCAACCTGCCAGCGCAAAGCGCCACTCGCAGCTTGCACGCTAACCACTTGGCCGGTGGGCGCAGCAGCAAGCACAGATTCGCCACCCAGCACCGGTACGAAGCCTGGCAACCCCACCGGGTTGGCGCCAACTTGCACTCGCCAGGCACTTCTCAAGGGGTTATTTGGAACCGCGGGGAGTGCTTTGGGCTGGGGCTTGCTGGGCGTGGACCAGGGCATGGACGAACAAGCGCTCAAAGCGCTCACTGCCGTGCCTGCGCCCACCCAAGTCAGGCAAGATCGCCGGGAGTTTAGTGCGACATGGTCTCGCGACGCAGAACTCATGAACCCGCACCGCCCAGGCCGTCGAGCTTCAGTTGCACCATGGAGCGCAAGGGCGAATTGGCATCAAGCTTTTCCATGGCTTGCGAATAAGCCTGACGCGCTTCCTTGGGCTTATTCTGCGCCACCAGCACATCGCCACGCCGATCCAGCACCAGGCCAGCAAACTTCGCAGGAGGCTCAGCCGCCAGCAACGCCGCGGCTTCCTCCAGGGCTTTTTCATCGATCAACACACCGGCCAAGCGCACCCGGGCGACGGTTTTGAATTCATCATCCTTGGCCTTGTCCATGGCCCACTGGAGCAGTGGCTTGGCGGACTTGGTGTCGTTGGTTTCAAGATAAAACCGGGCCCCCACCAGCGCAGTCATCTGACCATAGGCGCTGGACGCATACTTTTCAAAAATGGTACCGCTGACTTCCTTGACCTTGGCTGCGTCCTTGGCTTGCACTGCGCTCACCAATTGGTCATACACCACCGCGGCTTCATTCGATTGCCGGGCCTGATACCAATTCCACCCACGCCATCCCGCCACGACCAGCAAAGCTACCGTGACGATACTCAGCAGCAGCGTGCCGTGCTTGTTCCAAAACGCCTTGAGCGCGTCAAGGCTTTCTTGTTCTTCGTTGTTTAAGGCCATGATTCGAATTCTTGTTTGCTAGTAAATAAAAAAATCATCAATGCAGTGATTTGCGGGCAGGAGGAACCGCTTGCGGGTCGGCTTCGTCTGGATCGGTGTCAAGAGTCAAGGCTTCAATCATGCTGCCGCCATCAAGGTCGTCACCTTCATCAACCAGCTGATCAACAATGACATCGACCATTTCATCAAGCCCCACTTGCTCTTGCTCGCCAGCCTCAATCGAGGCGGTTTCACGCAACCATTTCAACGAAACGATATTGCGCGCGACCTCCTCTTCGCCAAGGATCACAGCCACAGCGGCACCACTCGCATCGGCTCGTTTGAACTGACTTTTGAAGCCCCCCTGACCGGCGTGCACGATCACATCCAAGCCGGCATCGCGCAGTCGTTCGCCGACCTGTAGCGCCAATACCGAGGAACCAGCCGCCTGATGCACCACATAAACGTCGCACAACGGAGCCGCGACCACAGACTCGGCTTGACGCATCATCTCAAGCACCCGTTCGACCCCCAGCGCAAAGCCGCAGCCGGGGGTGGGCTTGCCACCCAGCATTTCGGTCAAAGGGTCGTAACGCCCTCCACCGCAAATCGTGAGCTCTGAGCCGCCAACCGGCGCGATCCACTCAAACACGGTGAGGTTGTAGTAATCCAGCCCACGGACTAGACGCGGATTGATACGAAACGGCATGTTCTGGGCCTTCAGGAGCTCCTGCACACCGCTGAAGTGTGCGCTCGAGGCCTGCCCGAGAAACTGGCTCAAGGTCGGGGCTGCATTCACCAAAGCCTGCATTGCCGGATTCTTGGTATCCAGAATCCGCAGCGGATTGCTGTGCAGCCTGCGCTTGGCGTCCTCATCGAGTTGATCCTGATGCGCCTCAAAATAGGCGATCAACGCGCTGCGATGAGCAGCACGCTCCTGCGCGTCGCCCAGACAATTGATCTCCAGCCGCACAGGCCCCAGATCCAGGGCATCCCACAAGCGCTGACACAACATGATGAGCTCGGCATCCACATCCGGGCCAGCAAAACCCAAAGCCTCAGCGCCCACCTGATGAAACTGGCGGTAACGGCCTTTTTGCGGCCGCTCATGGCGAAACATCGGCCCGGTGTACCACAAGCGCCGGGGCGCATCGTAGGTCAGGTTATGTTCAATGGCCGCCCGAACCACGCCAGCGGTGTTTTCCGGCCGCAAGGTGAGCTGCTCGCCATTCAGGCTATCGGTAAAGGAATACATTTCCTTTTCCACAATATCGGTCACGGCACCAATGCCGCGCACAAACAGTTTTGTGGGCTCAACAATTGGCGTGCGAATGCGCTGATAGCCATAGGCACGCATGATCCCGGCAACGCTATCTTCAAGGGCTTCCCACAAGGGCTCGTCGGCAGGCAGGATATCGTTCATCCCACGCACTGCCTGAAGCTTTTCTGCGCGCACCTTGGGCTCAGCCGGCGCGGCCGAGGGCTGCTCGGGTACCGGGTTAGCTGGTTTTGAATTGTCTGAGGCCATGCACTACTTCAATTGATCTTTAACAGGTAATTACTCAACACTGGCTGGCAGCGCCACACCATAGCGTCGCTGGACATAGTCATCAACGATAGCCTGAAACTCTTCGGCAATCCGCTCGCCCTTCAGCGTGACCGATCGCTCGCCATCCACAAACACGGGCGCTACCGGAGCTTCACCCGAGCCTGGCAGCGAAATGCCAATGTTGGCATGCTTGCTTTCACCCGGGCCATTCACCACGCAGCCCATTACCGCAACCTGCATGGTTTCAACGCCCGGATAAACGCCCTTCCATTGGGGCATCCTCTCGCGCAGATAGCGCTGGATTTTATCGGCGAGCTCCTGAAACACCGTGCTCGTAGTGCGTCCGCAGCCTGGACAGGCTACCACCAAGGGCGCAAAAGCCCGCAGGCCCATGGTTTGCAAAATCTCTTGGGCAACCACGACCTCGCGAGTGCGGTCGCCGCCAGGCTCGGGGGTCAGGGACACCCGAATCGTGTCACCAATACCCTCTTGCAACAACACCGCCAGCGCAGCAGTGCTCGCGACAATGCCCTTGCTGCCCATGCCAGCTTCGGTCAACCCAAGATGCAAGGGATAGTCGCAGCGGCGCGCCAATTCGCGATATACGGTAATCAAGTCCTGCACACTGGACACCTTGGCAGACAAGATGATCTGATCAGACCCCAGACCAAGCGACTCAGCCCGCTGGGCGTTTTCAATTGCCGAGGTCACCAAGGCTTCACGCATCAAAGCCTGGGCATCCCAGGGCTGCGCACGCTGCGCGTTTACATCCATCATTCTAGCCAGCAAACTTTGGTCAAGACTGCCCCAGTTCACGCCAATGCGCACCGGCTTTTGAAACTTGCAGGCGATCTCGATCATTTGCGCGAAGTTGTCATCGCGCTTGCTGCCGCTACCGACGTTGCCAGGGTTGATCCGGTATTTGGACAAGGCCTGAGCGCAATCCGGATATTGGCTGAGCAACTTGTGGCCGTTGTAATGGAAGTCGCCCACCAGAGGCACTGAAACACCCATCCGATCAAGTTGCTCGCGTATTGCAGGTACCGCAGCAGCAGCAGCCGGCGTATTTACAGTAATGCGCACCTTCTCCGAACCTGCCAGCGCCAGGGCTTTTACCTGAATCGCAGTCCCGATCGCATCTTCAGTATCGGTGTTGGTCATGGACTGCACGCGCACCGGCTGACCGCCTCCAACCTTGACCACCGTGTCGCCCCAGCGCACGGCCACAGTTCGGGTCAAGCGACGCGGCTGCGACCCACATACTGCGGGCTTACTCAATTCGGTTGCATCTTGCGTAACTGACATCGCATTGTCCCTAGGGCTTGAGTGTGATGCGGGCAATACCGCTGCCCGACGCCGGATTCAGCACTACCGGTTTACCTTGGTACTGAAGCTCCACCTTGGCGGCATTGCCAATCGTGAGCTGCACTTCGCCAGCCGGATCCAGGTTCGCAGTCGTGTTGGCCTTTTGGATTCCGTAGAGCAGCACCTTGCCATCGGCCTGCTTGATCTCGACCCAGGAATCGGTATTAAAACTGAGCATCAGTGTGTTGGAGCCTGCGGCGGCGGACCCGGGTGCCGGCTGGGAAGGTGCCACAGGTGCCGGACTGGGTGTCTCTGAAGCAAGCATCGGCACACCAGGGGCTGGCGGGGGGAAAGACGATGATTCCTGGCTCGGCTGGGCTGGCAAATTAAGCGGCACAGAGCTTGTCGAAGTGCCTGGCGCGGCCAGCTCGGAGCCCTGAGAGGGGGGCAAAGCTTCCGACTTTGCTCCGGCTTGCCCGGCAAGCGGCGGGGTTGCCACCGCCGAATCCTTGCGTTGCTGCAGCCAGGAGGACCTTTCGCCGATGCCTTGCCCGGGAGCAAAGTAAAGCGCAAGCGCAGCCAAGCCCAGCAATCCAAGCAACACCCAGGCCCACCGATAGCCCGAACCGCCATTACCAAATCCAAGCATGCTTTGCCCGGACATGGGTCGGTCAAGCGAGGTGGCAGAGCGAAGCTCAGGCTCTTTGCGATCCGAAAGTGACTCGAGTAACGGACCAACATCGGCCTGCAACACTTTTCCATAGGAGCGCAGGCTTGCCCGCACAAAGGCCATACCGGGCAGTTTGTCCCACTCTCCGGCTTCCAGCGCCTCGATCTGCTTGATATGCAGACGAAGTTGCTGGTGAGCAGCCTCCAGAGTCCATCCTTTGTCTTCCCGCAGGCGCTTGAGCGCGGCGGGGGTATCAATCACGTTCATAGCCCGAAGTTTACTCGCCGAAACGCCCGTTCATCAGCAAAGTGGTTTCGGGGGCTGCCGGAAAACGCCTTCTGAGCTGGCTACCCAGGCTTGCTTCGTTATCGCGATTGCCCAGAGCCCGCTCGATGCGCAGCCCCAGCCACAGGGTTTGGGCATTGGGGTCGTAGAGCCTGAGCAGCTGCTGACTGAGGCGCTGCGCACGCTCAAGCTCCTTGCGCTTGAAATACATTTCCGAAAGATTAAACAAGGCCACAGGGTTGTTGGGCTCCGCCTGCAAAGCACGCTGAAAGTAACCTTCAGCCGCCGGCTCGTCATTGATTCTCAGCGCACAAATACCGGCGTTGTGCATCGGCCGTGCTGGAGTGCGATAAAGAGGATTGCGCACGGCCCGGTTGAAAAACTCAAATGCCCGCTGGGCACGCCCGGTTTGGCACAAGAACCATCCGTAATTGTTATTAAGCTCGCTATCGTTCGGCGTCAGGGTCATGGCCCGGCCAAAGCTGGCCTCGGCCCGCTGCATGTCGCCGACATCCATATAAATGAGACCAAGCAATCCATGGGCTGGCGCGTAAGAGCTGTCAATCGCGACAGCTTGGCGCAACTCGTCAAGTGCCACCTGCACGTTTCGCTGACCGTAATATCCGGCAGCCAGTTCGGTACGCAAACGCGCCCTGCGGCGGACTTCAGACTCCTGATCCGAATCGGCAGTGATTGCTGTGGATGCATCGTTGCCACGGTTGCTTTCCGACTCAGGCACCGTGGTGCAGGCCGCCAAGCCAAACGCGAGCAAGCCAACCCATACCCCGGATCGAGCGCCCACCGCTCGCAGTTTAGATGCGGCCCACAAGGCGAATGGGAGCAAGCACAGGCTGGCGCTCGGCCAGGCGGGTGCGATCCTGAACTTCACCGGCCAATTGGCCACAGGCTGCATCAATGTCATCACCTCGAGTTTTCCTCACGGTGGTGACGATACCAGCATCGATCAGGATTTGGGCGAAAGCGCTGATGCGCTCACGGGAGGATTTCTTCAACCCCGATCCCGGGAAGGGATTAAATGGAATCAGATTGAACTTGCAAGGTACCTCGCGTACCAGTTCCACCAACTGGCGAGCCTGCAAGTCGCTGTCGTTCACCCCATCAAGCATGCAGTACTCAAAGGTAATGAAATCCCGGGGCGAGCGCTCCAGATACCTTTGGCAGGCCGCCATGAGTTCGCGCAGGGGATACTTGCGGTTCAAGGGGACCAATTCGTCGCGCAATTCATCAGTCGGCGCATGCAGCGAAACGGCGAGTGCCGTAGGACAGTCCTCGCGCAACCGATCCATCATCGGCACCACACCCGAGGTCGAAACAGTGACGCGCCGACGCGACAGTCCGTAGGCATCATCATCCAACATCACCCGCAAGGCTGCGAGCGTGGCCGTGTAATTCTGGAGTGGCTCGCCCATCCCCATAAACACCACATTCGTAATGGCGCGATCAACATTCAAATTAATGCCTGCACTGGGACCGACCAGGGCACGACGCGCATGCCACAACTGGCCGATCACTTCGGCAGCGCTGAGGTTACGCGCAAAGCCCTGCTTGCCGGTGGAACAAAACCGGCAGTTCACTGCACAGCCCGCCTGGGTGGAAATACACAATGTGCCGCGATTGGTTTCGGGGATGAACACCATCTCCACCGCATTGCCCTGCCCCACGTCAAGCAGCCACTTGCGGGTGCCATCCTGCGAGGTGTGGTCCAGCGTCACAGGTGAGGTACCCAGCATTGCCCGCTCATTGAGCAAGGCCCGCAGCGACAGCGCAAGGTCCGTCATGGCGTCAAATTCAGCCTCGCCACGCTGGTGAATCCAGCGATACAGCTGCCGCGCGCGAAAGGCCTTCTCGCCATGATCAACCACCCAGCGAGTCAGCTCGGTGAGTGACAGGCCGATCAGGTTTTGACGCGCCGCCTCAGCTGGACGCTCGGAGTCAAGCAGACTCGCGTCGGCACTGTTCAACTGATCAAGCACTGCTGCTGCCATGGGTCACCCTTGAGCAAGGCCATCGAACCGGGAGATTTGATTTTCGCGTCCGCTTTTCGCTTCACCTGTCAGCATGCTCTTAGCGGCTGAAAATCTGCATACCCGGAAAGAAAAACGCGATCTCAACTGCAGCTGTTTCTGGAGCATCGGAGCCGTGTACGGCGTTGGCATCAATGCTGTCAGCAAAGTCAGCACGGATCGTGCCAGGCGCTGCCTTCTTGGGGTCGGTTGCGCCCATCAGATCGCGGTTTTTCAGAATCGCGTTCTCACCTTCAAGCACCTGCACCATCACAGGGCCGGAGATCATGAAGTCGACCAGATCTTTGAAAAACGGGCGCTCACGGTGTACACCATAAAAAGCCTCAGCCTCACCGCGTGACAAGTGCATCATGCGCGCTGCAATCACTTTCAGGCCTGCGCCTTCAAAGCGGCTGTAAATCTGGCCAATGACATTCTTGGCCACTGCGTCGGGTTTGATAATCGAGAATGTACGTTCGGTAGCCATGGGGGCCTCCTCTATATAAAGAAACAAAAGCTCGTTCGACGAGCGCGGGCGTTAAAGCAAAAGTTGGCCTCGACGCACCTGACCAGTGCGTGCGGCAACGCCTCAAGAGCGCGCGAATGTAGCACAGGGTCAGGTATCAAAACAGCTCGGTCGGGATTGTGCCGTGACTTTTGCTGCATAGCAACAACAGCCCCGGGCCTAGTAAGATTCGCCTAAACCGCACAGAAGCGCACGGATTGGGCTTGCGATAGCCTTGCTATGAGTAATGGTTCATTGAAAAACCCGACGATCCACCATACATTTCAGGCATCCGTTTTTTTGGAGGTGGATATGGCTTTGGGAGATCAACAGATTGGTCAATATGGCAGCGGTACATCTGCCGGGCTGGTCACACGCAACCGCGTATTGCGCAATACTTATTGGCTGCTGGCCTTGTCGCTGGTGCCAACGGTTTTGGGCGCCTGGGTAGGCGTGCGTAGCGGCTTTTCCTTTTTTGCTGGCAGCCCCTTCATTGGCTTCATCGCATTCATGGCCATTGCCTTTGGCTTCTTCTACGCTATTGAGCGCACCAAAAACAGCGGTTTGGGTGTGGCCTTGCTGCTCGCCTTCACCTTCTTCATGGGCCTGATGCTCTCGCGCATGATCGGCTCCATCATGGGTTTCAGCAACGGTGCAACCCTGATCATGACGGCGTTTGGCGGTACAGCAGCGATTTTCGCGACCATGGCCACCGTCGCAACCGTGAGCAAGCGCGACTTCAGCGGCTTGGGCAAATGGCTCTTCATGGGCTTTTTGGTGATCCTGGTAGCTGCAGTGGCCAATATTTGGCTCAAGTTGCCTGCCCTGATGCTTACCATCTCAGTGCTGGCGATCATCATCTTCTCGGCATACATGCTGATTGATGTGCAACGGGTAGTGAACGGCGGCGAGACCAACTATGTGAGCGCGACGCTCGCGATTTACCTCGACATCTACAACGTGTTTACCAGCCTCTTGTCGATTCTCGGCATTTTTGGCGGCGAACGCGATTAAGTCTCCGGCTTAGTTGGCATAAGGCCCTCCATTGCGAGGGCCTTTTTTATTCTGGCGTGGGCTCGGACTGTGGCTCAAACACCGCCATCGACTCCACATGCGAGGTGTGGGGAAACATGTTGATTGCGCCTGCGGCAACCAAACGGTATCCACCGGTGTGAACCAGGACGCCTGCATCACGCGCCAGCGTTGCCGGGTTGCACGAGACATAAACAATGCGCTTGATGCGGTGAGGATCGGCAGCAATCGCCTTGCACAGCTCCAACGCGCCCTCACGGGGCGGGTCGATCAACACCCGGTCAAAGGCGCCAAGCGCTTGCCAGGCCTCAAGTGTCATGTCGAAAAGATTGCGCACCTCAAATGCAGTGCGGGACGCCAGGCCATTAAGCGCAGCATTTTGCGTGGCCCGCTCGGTGAGGCTTTTTGCACCTTCCAGGCCCAGCACCTGGCGCGCTTGAGTGGCCAGCGCCAAAGTGAAGTTTCCCAGCCCGCAAAACAGATCAGCCACCCGATCCTGGGGCTCCACTTCAAGCAAGCGCACCGCCTTGCCCACCAAACGCTCATTGATCATGTGATTGACCTGCGTAAAATCGGTGGGGCGATAGGGCATCCGAATGCCAAACTCGGGCAAGTCGTAGCCCAGTTGGCTGGGGCCCTCATCAAGCAGGACGATGGTTTCGGGGCCTTTGGGCTGTAGCCAGAATTCAACCCGATGGCTTCGGGCAAAAGCCACCAGGCGTTCACGATCCTGCTCAGTAGGGGACTCCAGAATTCGCAGGACCATCGCAATCACTGCCTCACCCGTTGCAAGCGCTTGTCCAACAGCAAGCTCAATTTGCGGCAAACGATCCCGAATCGCCAGGCCCTCAATCAACTCACGCAAGGGCACCAATAGATCGGACACGGCCCGAGGCAAAATCTGGCAGCTGCGCATGTCGGCCACATAGCTGGAGCCGCGCTCGTGAAAGCCCACCAGCACCCCACCCTTTTTGATCACGTGACGCACCGACAATCGTGCGCGGTAGCGATACGCCCATGTGGGGCCCGCCAGCGGACGCAACACTTCATCGGGACGCACGCCGCCCAAATGCTTGAGTTGGTCTTCCAGAGCGCGCTGCTTGATCGCGAGCTGCGCACGCGGCTCAAGATGTTGCATGGTGCAACCACCGCACACCCCGAAGTATTCACAGCGCGGGGTGACTCGCATCACACTGGCTTTCAGCACCTCGATGGTTTGCGCGACTTCAAACTTTGGCTTGCTGCGCACGCGCTGGGCGCGCACCCGTTCGCCCGGCAATGCTCCGCGAACGAAAATCACCTTGCCGTCATGACGCGCAACACCCTGGGCTTCCAGATCAAGCGATTCGATCTCCAGCTCGGTGATCACCTCGGAGCGCCCGATCTGGCCATTGCTGTCTGCGTTCAATCCCTCTGAGCGCACTCCCCTGCCTCGACGACCCACCTTAGCGCTCGTCCCAGGCTTGCATGAACAAGCGCCAATGTTCGCCAGACCAGCTCTCGACCGACTCACGCATGAGCGTGATTTCGGCGTTGTACTCCTCACGGCTCCAGTGGCCACGCAGCAACTGAAAGCGGCAATACATCAAATAGGTGTTGGCCACATCGGTTTCGCAATAGGCGCGGATCGCTGCTATTTGCCCCTGGCTATACGCATTCCAGACCTGTGAGCCATCCATGCCGAGTTTGCCCGGAAAGCCACACAGCTTGGCAAGCTCATCGAGCGGTGCATTGGCCCGCCCGCCGTAGAGCGCCATCAAGTCCATCAGGTCCAAGTGGCGCGAGTGATAGCGGCTGATGTAATTGTTGTATTTGAAATCGCGCTCGTCTTCACCCATATCCCAATAGCGGCCCGCCTGCACGCCATGGACCAGGGCACGGTAGTTGAGCACAGGCAAATCAAAGCCGGCGCCGTTCCAGCTCACAAGTTGCGGCGTGTGCTTATCGATCACCCGAAAGAAATCGCGCACCATCACGGCTTCGTCCTCGTCGCCCGCACCGAGACACCGCACGCGCAAGCCCTCTTCATCACGAAACAGGCACCCCACCACGATGATGCGGTGCAGGTGGTGCTGGAGAAAATCTGAGCCAGTTTTTTCGCGCCGCCGGGCAAACGCCTGCTCAGCCACCTGCTGATCGCTCAAGCGCTCTTGGGTGACGGGGTCGAGATCCGGGTGTAATCGACGCAGCCCCGCGACATCCGGAATGGTTTCGAGGTCAAAACAAAGAATGGGGGTCATGCCACGATCCGCCTAGCCACGCTTGGGCAACAGCCGTGCGGGATCAACCGGTTTGCCTTGCTTGCGGATCTCAAAATGCAGCTTGGGGCGATCCGTTCCGCTGTCGCCAAGATCTGCGATACGTTGGCCGCGCTTGACCGTCTGGCCTTCCTTGACCAATAAGCTGCGGTTGTGCGCATAGACCGAGACCAAATCGCCATCATGCTTGACGATCACCAAGTTGCCATAGCCCCGTGGCCCGGGCCCCGAAAAAATCACCCGACCATCGGCAGCGGCATTCACGGCATCGCCCGGGCGACCATCAATCGATAGACCCAGGCTGCGCGGCTCAGCAAAACCCTGAATCACTTTGCCTGAGCTGGGCCAGGCAAAATCGGGAGCTTTGTCTGTACTAGGCGCAGGAGTGCTGGGTGCAGGCGATGTCGCTACCGTTGGTGGCGCGTTGGTCGCGGGCGGCGGTACCGGCGCACTGGCCGATGGGGACGTACCACCTGGCAGCGGGGGAGTCGGCGAAGCAGGCGCAATAGCCACCGGCGGCACCACTCCACTTGCAGCCGAGTCGGCAGCCTTCATTTCATCAAACGCCTGATCCGAAAACGGGCGCTTGGTGCCGCGTGGCCCTGACTTGATGGCATTTGCGCCGGAAGCAGGAACGGCGCCCGGAGACCCAGCCGACGACCCGAGCGGACGACTCTCCACGCCCGAAGGCCGCACCGGCACGGTTTGCACCCCGGCTTCGCCAGCCGGCAAGGTCGCCGTCTGGGCGGGCGGTGTGGGTCGAGTAGCTGGAGGGGGCGTTGCTGGACGGGCAGGCACACCTGCCGCAGGCGGGGTTGTACGATTCACGACTGGCGCCGGGCTATGGGGGGCCGCACAAGCCGCCAGCGCCAGGGCAATGACCACGGTAGCGGCGATGCAGGTGCTACTCGACCTGACCGGTTTGCAGTCCTTCATCAGCTCGATCTCAGTATGGCCAAACGGCGCCTGAATTGGCATCAACACATTTCCATCCTTATTCATTTCGCTCAAGCGCCGGCCCCATGGCAATAATTCCTTCATCACCGAGTGCCTGCCTTGAGCGGCACAAAGCGCACCGCATCGAGCGAGGTGAGCTGCCATTGATCCTGAGCGCTGCGCTCCACCAGCTGCAACACCTGCCCTTGCCCGAATTTCACTGGAGCAATCAAGCGCCCGCCGACCTTGAGCTGCAGCAACCATGGGTCAGCAATGGCATCCGCCGCAGCTGCGACTACCACCACATCAAAAGGCGCTGCACTTTGAGCACCCAGCCGGCCATCGCCATAAACCAGGCGCAGGTTCGGTTGGCGAAACGGACGCAGGTTGGAGCGGGCCTGCTCGTGTAGCTCCCGCAGCCGCTCGATCGACACGACATCGCCAATCATTTGGGCCAGCACCGCCGCCTGATAACCGCAGCCGGTCCCAATCTCCAGGCCATGAGCCGCACTTCGACGCTCCGGGCTCATGCCTTCGAGCACGAGTTCAAGCATTCTGGCTACCGTGGATGGCTTGGATATCGTTTGCCCAAACCCGATGGGCAAAGCACTGTCTTCATAGGCCCTCGACGCCAGCCCATCCTCAACAAACACATGACGCGGCACGGTTTGCATGGCTTCAAGCACTTGCGCATCGCGCACGCCCATCGATCTCAGCCCTTCGACCATCCGCACCCGCGCCCGATCCGGAGCCATCGTCGCCAAGCCGGCATCGACCAGACGCTTGGCCATCGCGGGTCCACGGGGCTGCACCGCCCGATTGGCGAGTTGCTCAGCGCTTGCTCCTGGGGTTTTCGGTGAATTCATAGCGCGCGCTTGAGCCAGTCATCGACCTGCACGTTGCCAGCCAAATGCGTCAAATCCAGGTTCAGCGCGGTAATCGAAACATAGTGATGCTCGACCGCCCAAAAGTCAGTACCCGGGCCCGCATCGCGCGCCCCGCCAGAAGGGCCGATCCAATACATGGTTTCGCCTTTCGGGCTGGTGGTTGGAATCATGTTTTGCGCAGGATGGCGTTTACCCAGCCGGGTGGTCTGCCAGCCGCGAATCTGGTCATAGGGGCAAGCAGGCAAATTCACATTCAGCAGCATCGGTTGTTCGAGCAAGCGCGGAGCAAGCGCAGCTGCGATTTCGCCAGCGGCTTGCGCCGCGCTATCAATAAACGCATAGCCTTTCTTGACCAAGGAAAATGCAATTCCGGGAATCCCCATCATGAAGCCTTCGGTGGCCGCCGCGATGGTGCCGGAATAAAGAGTGTCATCGCCCATATTCGCACCATCATTGATGCCAGAAAGCACCAATTGCGGACGCTGAGGTAACAGCCCGGTGAGCGCCACATGCACACAATCGGTGGGCGTGCCGTTCAAATAGCGAAACCCATTGAGCCCTCGGCGGGCCGCAAGCGGACGATCCAGGGTGAGAGAGTTGGAGGCCGCACTGCGGTCTTGCTCCGGGGCTACCACTTCGATCTCGCCCAGCCCACTGGCCACACGGGCTAATGCGGCGATGCCTGCGGACTGATAGCCGTCGTCATTGCTTAGAAGAATCAACATCCCGCCATTTTACGGGACGCCGCGCTCAACCCTGTTCAGGCCAATCACGGATGTAGGCTTTAAGCATCCGATTCTCGAAGCCCTGCTCCTCAAGCACCGCTTTGGCCACATCGTGAAACGAGATGACGCCCAGCAAGGTATCGCCATCCATCACTGGCAAATAACGCTGGTGGGTATCGAGCATCATGCGGCGCAACTCGTTTACATCCATATCGGGTTGCGCAATGATGGGCTCACGATTCATCACCTCAGCCACCCCGATTTCTGCCACTGGTGGCGTGGGCCCAATCCGATGCTCGATCTGGCGCTTGGCCAACACGCGAATCACCTCTCGAAAGGTGATGATGCCGATCAGCTTGCCCTTTTCCATCACAACCAATGAGCCAATATCGTGCTCGGCCATGATCACCACACAATCGGACAACTTCTCGTTGGGCGTCACCGTATAAAGCGTGCTGCCTTTTACCCGCAGAACTTCACTGACTTGCATGCCACGCCCCCTTTGGCGATCTTGTTATGCCCTGATGCTAGCCGATGGCGGCCTGACTGGGCAAGGGAGCCAGGCGCATGATGGCCTGTTGTAATGCCAATTCATCAAAAGGCTTGGTTAAAACTTCATCCACCCCACTGCTTTGGGCTTGGGCGCGCAAGGCGGCTCCCGAGCGTGAGGTAATCATGATCAGGGGCACCGCACTGGTGGCTGGCCGTTGCCTCAATCGACTGGCCAGCTCCATGCCATTGCAGCGGGGCATTTCAAGGTCGCTGAGAATCAAATCCGGTATGCGCTGTTCGATCATGCGCAAGGCTTCCAGTCCGTCGGCCGCCTGCTGCACCCGCCAACCACAATCCTGCATGTATCTTGCAGTTTGCTGTCGCACCACCACAGCATCGTCCACTACGAGCACAGTGGGCCGGGGATCGCCAGCCAAGCCAGCCTTTACCGGGGTCTGTCCATCATCAGCCTGCCCCCCCAGGAGCGGCGCTCCCGCCTGCAGCCACAATCCCAGGTGCAACACCATCAGGGTTTTGCCATCGCCCATCACACAGGCGCCCATCAACCCGGCCCCTTGGGCGGCCCATGCGGGTAGCGGATAGAGGGGTACGCGCAAAGCCGAACCCAGATCCGGAACCCGCACCCAGGGTAAGCCTTCAAGCCTCAGCAACAAGCCCGCAGAACCACTTTCTTGTTGCATGGCCTCATGGGCGTCAAAAGATTCTCGCGCACCCGCGAGTTGTGGCAGCAGGATGCGGCTGAGCAGATCGATAACAGCACCCGGTGGAGCAGCCGCCTCATCTGAAGGCCAGGCGTCCAGCACTTCCTGGAGCTGGGGCGCAAACAGTGCAATTTGGCCGCCGGGCAAAGGCACGGTAAGCACCGGGATTTGCTGCCCGGGCGCTGGCCAAAACACCACGAACCGGTTGGGAAGCATCAATTCAACCTCACCGGCATGCGCCAGCACCATTGAGCGCACCACATCCAACCCGATCCCCCGGCCCGACCAAAGATTGCTGCTCGGCTGGGTTGAAAATCCCGGCTCGAAAATCCATTGCGCAAGGCTCGCTGCTTCAGGTGCAGACTCTCCGGCACCAAGCCACCCGAGGTCGCGTGCACGCTGCTCAATCGCGGGCATATTCAAGCCCCGGCCGTCGTCGCTGACCTCCAGGGTGATACCCGCATGACTGCTTTTGGCTAACACCCGCACCAGTCCTTGTTCCGGCTTGCCCAACCGCGCGCGCTCAGAAGGCGGTTCAATTCCGTGGTCTACCGCGTTGCGCAGCAAATGACCCAGCACTTCGATCAAGGCATCCTGATCGGCGCGCGGAATCCTGACCCCCGGGGCTTCCAGTATCAGCTTTGCGGGTTTGCCGGTGGCGTGGCTCACCTGCCGGACAACCCGCTCCAAGCGCGCGCCCAACTGGTCCAGGCCGACCGCCTGCGCACTCCACAAGGCGTCGTAGGCGAGTTGCTGCTCGGTCTGCAGACTCTCGGTGGCCTCTCGCAGATTCCACAAATGCTCATCAAAACTCGCAAGCGTCTGGCGCTGGTCCTGCACCAGCTCATCCACCCGCCGGGCGAGTTGATCGAGCTCACCTTGTTGTTGCTCGAAATTCACTTTGGCTGCGCCGGTTTGCAGCAATACCCGCTGCCGATCCGCGAGCGTTTGCAACTCAGTGCTTAGCATCGCCAGCCGGTCGGTCGCGGTGCGGCTGGCACCGCGCAGCGTCTGCAGGCTGCCCAGCTCCGACTGGGCCTGCGCTAAATGCTGGGCAAGCGCGCCTTGACGCTCAAGCACTCCCGCGGAACCAGCGCTCAAGGTAGAAGCAGGCGCCAATCCGGAAACTTCGTTGGTGCAGTGAGCAGCAGCGTCAGCCGAGACTGATTTGAAATTTGCCTGGGCTTGCATCACGATTTCAACGAGTTGCGGGGGCGCTTGCCCCACGAGCGCGGTGTACAAATTGCGATAGGCCTCAATCGCATCAGGCGGTACCGCTTGGCCGCGCATTGCTGCTTCAACACTTTGTTGAATGGCATGGCACCAGGGGCTAAGCATCACCTTAGAGCTGCCGTTCGGATCGGCACCAGTCGTGGGCCCCTCTGCCTCAGGATGCTCCAGCAGCCACTCTTCCAGTAAATGCGCCATGACTGCCAGGTAGCGCAGCCCAGCAGTATTGGCCGACCCCTTGAGGGTATGTGCAATTCGGCGCAGCTCGTCGAGCCCTGCATCGTCCGAAACTGCGTCGGCCTGCCTGGCGTGAACGAGCAAACGTGCGGCTAATTGGGGAAGCTCCGACTCAAGCACCTCGAGCAGTTGGGGATCATTCGCCAACAGTCCCGGGGCCTGTAAATCTTCAGCCCGCAGCTGCATCGGCTCGAGGTCAAGCCGCTGCCGTTTCTCCACGACGGCTACTTGGTGAATCGTGCCTGGTGAGGTGTCCAAGCCCGCATCAAGCTGCAAGGCCAAAGGCTCAAGGCACTGGGTGATCAGCTCCTCGGCGTGGCGGCCTTCAGCAGGCTGCGTAAAGTAGGCTTCAAGTGATTGCGGGAGCATCACCAACATCGGCACGATCGCATCCGGCTTCTCGCCCTTTAAGGCCAATCGTTCCAGAGCAGGTCCGATGGCCTCCAGGCGCTGCGCAAGCCACCTCACCCCAACAAAGCCGCAGGCCTGCCCCAGCGCTGTCAAGCGCTCACCCATAGCCTGAAACACCTCACGATACTGCTCACCATGAAGATCGGGTGCCTGAGCCGCTTGCAGCAAAGCAGGCAGGCACTCAAGAGCGAGATCCTGACTGGCCTGCGCCAATAGATCCAGCTCCTCTTGGGTAACATCAACCCCTGCGCTCATGGGCGATCAGATCTCTCTGAGGCCGCAGGCAAGCGAAACACACTCACCTCATCAAGCAGGGCCTTGGCATATTCCACCAGCCGCCGGGTCTCCAGGGCCTGAGCTTGCAACTGTCGGGTGGTTTCCTCGCTGGCTTCCTGAATGATGCGGGCACGCTCCTGCAGCCCGGCGCCCACCTTCGCCTGCTCGTGAGACGAACGCGCAATATCACGCACGCTACCCGCCAATTGCTCGGTGCTGTTGCGGGCCTGCGCCATAGCGCCATGAGCCCGCTGTGACATCTGGGTGATCAACTCACTGCGCTCGCTGAGCAGCTGCATCGCTTGCGCAGTTGCCTGGATGTCGATACGCACCGCCTGCACCAGTTCGCCCGCGCTTTGTGCCGCCTCGCGGGCGTTGTCTGAAAGCCTGCGCACTTCCTGCGCCACCTTGGCAAACCGGCGCGCGGCCTCGGAGGCATCCACCGACTCACTCACCGATTCACCATGCGCCGCGCCCGAACTACCCACTGCCTCAGCGGCCTGCCCGACTGCCACCGCGTGCAAGGAGGCATTCAGCGCCAACACCCCGGTGCGCTGCGCAAGTTGCTGCATCACTGCAACCACTTGCCCGATTTCCAGCGAACGCTCGCCCAGCCGCTTGACTCGCTGCTCGGTTTGCATGATGTCAAGACGCGATTGGGTAATGCTTAGATGGGTTTCATCAAAACACTGATCAGCCGTGGCATTGGCACGCACAGCGTGCTCAGCCGCCTCATTGCTGGCCCGGGCACGCGCTGCAATTGAACTCAATGCGTCTGCAGCCTGCCCGAGCTCCCTGGCCGCCAGCTCCACCTCGCGCTGTTCACGCCCGGCGGCCTGGCTAGCGAGATCACTTTGGGTCTTGACAGCCACGGTCGCATGCGCCACTTGCTTGGACACTAGCGCGACCTCGCCAAGCACCCGCGCGGTCTCTTCATTCAACAGGTTCAACGCATCAGCAATCGCCCCCGTGACATCCTCGGTCACCGGCACACGCCGACTCAGATCCTTGCTGGTTGCGATCTCTCCGACCGCCTGCATGATCCGGACCACCGATTGATTAAGCGCCTCGCTGTCATGCTGCCCCTGGCTCAGCCAATGGGTGCGTTCGCTCAGCATCTGGTTCAGCCCCGCGGTTAAAAGGCCGGCTGATCCCGCTTCAAGACGCGCCTGAGTATCGCCTTGCAAGGCGCGCTGAAGGACTGCCTGCACCCGTTGGCCCTGGCGCAACAACGCACGTCGTCCCCACCACCAAGCGCCAACACTTCCAAGGCCCATACCCAGCAGGACCCCGAATACTACCCAGCCCACCGACACTCCATGTCCTGTCATGCCGCAAGCTGCCCTTTGGCGCCGTCCAATAGCCATTGCAGCAACCCGGCCGGTTCGAACTGCCACCAGACCCGGCCACCGGCAACAACACCATCAAAAAGAAACGCCGCTGGAGGTGCAGGAATCGAAGGCGGGTGCGCTTCCAAGCTGGGGTTTGGAGGCCTTTGCGCCACAAGCTCATCCCCGATGCGCTCAGGAGCAGCATCCACGATGAGCGCCCAGCTTTGCGGCATCACATCGAAGGTGATCATGCGCCAGGGGTTGGACTTTCGCTGCCCCGCCCCGTCCCCATACTTACTTTGCACAACGATGCAAGGCTTGGCATGAAGCGCCAGCATTCCAACCACACCCGGCGCCGCTCCAAGCACGGGATAAACGTCAGCGGTCTCCTGATAAGCCGCCACCGCAGGCAGGCGCAGGCCCCACAAGCCCAGCGTAATCCCGTAGGACACTAGCGCGGCCCCCGCATCCTGGTCAGCCAGTTGCCTACTGAAGAAGTTTCGGCCACCGGGGGCGCGCTGGCTTGAGCGGGTTGTGGCTCGGCTGGTTGGGCAGCCTGAGGGGAAGGCGCGGCCAGGCTGGAATGGCCTGGCAGGAGAGGCTTCAAATACGCGCCCAAATCATCGATCGCAAGCGCCCGTCTTAATTGCTTATGCACAGCTGCTTCCAACGCTAGTGGCGGCACCGGCTTGGCCAGGTAGCTGTCACATCCAGAGAGCGCGCCACGCGCCAGGTCAAAGGGCGAGCTGCGGCTGGTCAGAATAATCACCGGCAAAAACTTGCCTTGCGCTTTGGCTCGGCGTTTGAGCTCACGGGTTAGTTTGTAGCCATCGATCTCGGGCATGACAACATCCACCATCGCCAAATCGACATGCTGGTCTTCGAGAATTTCCAGCGCCCGTTGCGCATCGGCGGCGCTGAACACAGCTAAACCCATGCGTTCGAATGCCAGTCCCAGCTGCTTACGCACTGTTGGGCTATCGTCCACGATGAGTACTTTAAGCGCAGTTTCCGACGAACCGGAGGGAGCGAAGTCTGACGCAGGAGAATCTGCCTGGGTCACAGGGGGGGCAGCTGCAGGGGTCTTGGCTGGCAGGCTTGGCACAGGCCCCGCTTCTGCAACAGGTCGAGCCAGATTTGCAGGGCCAGGGAACTGAACAAGGTTGGAGGCTTTCGTTTCCGGCCGGGGCGCAGCAGCAGCGGGTGGCACGGCCCGCACCAACAAGCGCTCACCCAACAGCTCGATTTCCACCACCCGATTCAAAATAGGCAACAGTTGCAAGGTGAGTCGGTCGATGGAGATAGCGTGGCGGGCTGAACTTGGCGCGCCGCGCGGCACTGCCGAAATCACCGGGGTGACCCGATTGGACTCGCGTACCTTCACAACCGCCGCGACGCCCTCGGGAGCCATGGTGTTGGCAATCAGAATATCCACGCTATCTGGTCCGGCCTGCGCCACCAACACGTACTCAAACTTGTTGTATTGGCTGTGCTTGAAAACGATTTCAATCAGTCGCCAGTCCCGCGGATCAAGACCCGCTGCACCGACCCGATATTGCGGCTTGCTACTCATAGACGCGATTGTTACAGGCTGGCGCGGTTTAGTCACGGCATCCCACACCAGCACATGCCAAAAGCGCCTGCGATCAAGCGCCAGGTGTCGGATTTTTGGCAGCGCTGAAGGTATCATCGCCCCATGAGCGCACCTGATTTTTACCAATTCGATACCCTGAGCCTGCATGCAGGCTACAGCCCGGACCCCACCACTGGCGCACGCGCAGTACCGATCTACATGTCCACGGCGTTTCAGTTCCAGGACTCGGATCATGCTGCGGCCCTCTTCAACATGGAGCGCGCGGGTCATGTGTATTCCCGTATCAGCAACCCTACGGTAGCCGCACTTGAAGAGCGAGTGTCCGCACTCGAATCAGGGGTGGGCGCGATCGGCACCGCAAGCGGTCAAGCCGCGCTCCATCTCGCCATTGCGACCCTGGCAGGGGCTGGCAGCCATATCGTCGCCTCGCGCGCACTTTACGGCGGCTCCCACAACCTTCTGCACTACACCCTTTCTCGCTTTGGCATCAGCACCACCTTCGTGGAGCCGCGCAATGTCGACGCTTGGCGCGCCGCGATCCAGCCCAATACCAAGTTGCTGTTTGGCGAAACCGTGGGCAACCCCGGCCTGGATGTGCTGGATATCCCCACTATCGCCCAACTGGGCGTTGATCACGGATTGCCGCTGCTGGTTGATTCCACCTTCACCACGCCTTGGTTGATCAAACCCGGCGACCTTGGTGCGGCGCTGATTTATCACTCGGCGACCAAGTTTTTGTGCGGACACGGCACAGTACTGGGCGGCTTGCTGGTGGATTCCGGGCGCTTTGACTGGACCCGTTCCACACGATTTCCGGAGCTGACTGAAGCTTACGAGGGCTTCCACGGCATGGTGTTTGCCGAGGAAAGCACGGTAGCCCCCTTCCTCTTGCGTGCCCGGCGTGAAGGCTTGCGCGACTTCGGCGCCTGCATGGCCCCGATGAACGCGTTCCAAATTCTGCAAGGTATTGAAACGCTCTCCTTGCGCATGACCCGCCACGTCGATAATGCCCTCAAGCTCGCCCACTTTCTTGCCGAGCATCCGATGGTGGCCCGCGTATCGCATCCCGCATTACCCACCCATCCAGACTATGCCCTAGCCCAAAAACTCTTGCCGCGTGGCGCAGGTGCCGTCTTCAGCTTCGATCTGAAGGCTGATCGCCAGGCCGGACGTGCGTTCGTTGAAGCGCTGCAGGTCTTTTCTCATCTGGCCAATGTGGGCGATGCCAAATCGCTCATCATTCACCCGGCCTCCACCACCCACTTCCGCATGGACGCCGCCGCGCTCGCCGCAGCAGGCATTGGCGAGGGCACCTTGCGAGTTTCGGTGGGTCTCGAACACATCGATGATCTGATTGGCGACATGAAGCGCGCGCTCAAGATCGCCGAAAAAGCCCGGGGAGTCTGAGCGATGATGCTAAGCCTGAGCGATGGCCCCTTGGCCCATTCCTGTGCCTATGCCTACACCGGCGGCAAACCATTCGACGCCAACCTGCCCACCATAGTGATGATTCACGGGGCCCAAAACGATCACAGCGTCTGGATCCTGCAATCACGCTATCTCGCCCATCATGGTTATGGCGTACTCGCGCTGGATTTGCCAGGCCACGGACGCACACCCGGCCCGCCCCTCGAAAGTGTTGAGGCGATGGCCAGCTGGATACTTGATGTCATTGATGCTGCCGGCGTCAAACAAGTGGCGCTTGCCGGTCACAGCATGGGCTCGTTGATTGCCACTGCGGCCTGCGCCATGGCCGAATCGCGAGCAGGCTCAAACAAAAGCCCGCAAATCCGCGCTCTTGCGCTGCTGGGATCGGCCTATCCGATGAAAGTCTCGGACATGCTCCTCGATGCCACACGCAATGATGAAGCGCAGGCCATCAGCATGATTAACCTGTGGTCATTCTCGCGCTTGAATCACCGCCCTGGAAACCCGGGGCCGGGATTTTCACTGTTCGTGCAAGCGCGCCGCCTGATGGAGCGCCAGCCCAAAGGGGTGCTTGCGATTGATTTTGCTGCATGCAACAACTACACGGCGGGCGCCGAGCATGCGGCGCTGGTCAAGCAGCCTGTGCAATTTATTCTCGGTGCCCAGGATGCAATGACGCCAGCGAAAGCCGGGCGTAACTTTGCCCAGATGTTTGCTCAGTCCCAAGTTGCGGTGATTGATCAGTGTGGACACCACCTTCTTGGCGAGCGTCCGGAACACAGCCTGGATCACCTCAGAACTTTTTTTGCCAAGGTGTTCAAGTGAACTCAACGCCCGATGAGCGCTTCTCAAGCTTCGCCACCTTCTATCCGTTTTACCTGAAAGAGCACAGCCATCCCACCTCGCGCCGCCTGCATTTTTTTGGCTCGCTTGGCGCCTTGTGGTGTTTGGTGCAATTGGCCATCACCGGGCAGGCCATCTGGTTGGTCGCAGGACTAGTGTTTGGCTACGCGATGGCCTGGATCGGTCACTTCTTTTTTGAGAAAAACCGCCCAGCCACCTTCAAATATCCAATCTATAGCTTGATGGGAGACTGGGTCATGTTCAAGGACATTCTCACTGGCAAGATCAAGTTCTGACCCTGCCGTCAGGTCGCCATCAGGTTGAATTTTCAGCGCAGATTGGCCGTCACCAACGCCCCAAGCAGCACAGCAAGCCAGGCCAGATAGAGCCACACGAGCAGCACAGGCAAAGCAGCAAACACACCATAGACCACGGTGTAGGTCGGAAACTGCGTAACACTCCAGGCCAGCCCAAGCCGCAAGCCGTTCAACAGGCCTGCGCCTACCAACGCGCCGATCCACGCATCGCGCCACCGTACTTTGGTGTGCGGCACCCAGCGATAGGTCATGGCCAGCATCACAAAGCTCAACACCCATGGCACCAGGCCAAACCAGGCGCTGCGCACACCGGCGACCGACCGACGCTCGCCCCCCAGAGTATCGATCAAGGCCAGCAACCACTCGTTGAATAGCAGGCCATTGAGGGTCACGATCAATGCAAGTGCAAGTGGAGCCAGCGTCAGCAAGCCCAAATACACCAGAACGCGATGACCCACTGGGCGCAGGGCACGGGTATTCCAAATGCGGTTTAGTGTGCGGTCGATGGTCAACAAAGCGGTCAGAGCGGTGGCAAAAAACACCAATGCGCTGAGCAATGAAAGCTGCGTGGCCTTGCTCGCAAACAAGTTCAGATATTTGACCACCACCTCGGAAAAGCCCGGCACAAATAAATTGCCTGCCATGAACTTTTGCAGCGCATCTTTCAGGCGCCCAAACAGCGGCAGGCTTGCCATCACGGCAAAGGCAATGGACACCACCGGCACCAATGCCAGCAGTGACAAATAAGCCAGGCTCATCGCAGTTTGCGACAGATTCTGCTCGCCCGCTTGAATCCACATCTGGCGCAGTCGTTTGATTACCATACTCTTTCCATATCCCCTGAAGCCCCAGAAGGCACTGCGGGGCCCGTATCATAGACCGATGACCAAGCTACCCCTGCCCCAAGTGTCCACCCAGTCTTTGCTGGCCACTGATCCCGCCTCCGATGCCGCCATCCGTTCATTGCGCCGTGTTGTGTTGGGGTGCTTCATCGGCCTGATCCTGTTGGGCCTGGCCTGGGAGCTGGTGCTTGCGCCCCTGCGCCCCGGCGGATCATGGCTGGCGCTTAAAGTTGTACCTTTGGTGCTTGCCCTGCCTGCGATTGCACGCGGCCAGATTCGCAGCTTTCAGTGGTGGTCGATGCTGGTCTTGATCTACCTCACAGAGGGCCTGGTTCGCGCCACCAGCGATGTGGGGCTAGGCCAATCTCTGGGCTGGATCGAGACCGCGCTTTCTAGCCTGGCGTTTGGGGCGATTCTATGGTTTGTGAAGCGTTCGCGCCCAGCTGCGCCAGATTCGAAGGCGGCTGCAAGCCCGCAAATGCCCGTCTGATCACCTGAGGATCATTGCCAGCCAGCGCTTGCGGATCCGAAAGCATTTGGCGCCAGCGGCGCGCTCCAGCCCAACCATTAAACAGGCCCAACATATGGCGGGTGAGGCGTCGTATTGGTTCACCCCTGGCGACAAGATCTTGGGCCAAAGCCACCGTGGCATCGATGACCGCGTGAGGCTCGATAGAGGCATCAGCACCAAACCACTCGCGATCCACATGGGTTAGGCACCAGGGCGAATGGTAGGCCTCGCGCCCGATCATGATGCCCTCGCACCGCGCCGCCCAGTGCACCATCTCGCTCCACTGGTTCAACCCGCCATTCAATACAAACTGCAGTTCGGGGAAATCAGTTTGCAACTGAAGTAAGACCTCGTAGCGCAGGGGCGGCTTTTCACGATTCTCCTTGGGGCTTAATCCCTCCAGCCAGGCATTGCGGGCATGCACAATAAACACGCCTGCCCCACCTTGCGCTACGGTGCCCACAAAATCACGCACCATGCTGTAAGACTCATCGCGCCCTAGCCCGATACGATGTTTCACCGTCACCGGCACGCTCACCACATCGACCATCGCCTTGACCAGATCGCGCACCAATTCAGGCTCGGCCATCAGGCAGGCTCCAAATGCACCACGCTGCACCCGCTCGGAGGGACAGCCGCAATTCAGATTGATCTCGTCATAGCCCCAGCGCTCTCCGAATCGGGCGCATTGCGCCAAATCGGCAGGCTCGCTGCCACCCAACTGCAAGGCCACTGGATGCTCGCATTCATCAAAATCGAGATGCCGGGCCTGATCACCATGAACCAGGGCCCCGGTTGTCACCATCTCGGTGTAGAGCAAGGCATGGCGGGACAGCAGCCGATGAAACATCCGGCAGTAGCGGTCGGTCCAATCCATCATGGGTGCCACTGCGAACCGTCGCGACAGTCCCGTGGCCAAAGGCGAGCCTTGCCGCTTCGCAGCGAGGCCATGCTGCCCGTTGGCGGCTTGCTGTTGATTAGCCAACCCAGTGTCAATCGGTGTTCTCACCCATGGATTTTACCCTGTGCGCTTGAGCGGATGCGGTGACGCAAAGGTTCTTCATGTCATCCGATCGCCTTTCAAGATCATCCATTTGGGTGACTAGGCAGCAGCACACGATCCGAATAGCCTAGACCCTCCAGACTTACACCATAAGCGCGGGATCGCCCCAGGCGATACCCCTGCAAGATCAGGTCACAGGGAGGCCAATTAACATGTTTGTTCATACGTCCATGCCGACACCCCGGCCCCAATCGATCCTCGTGGTTGATGATCATCCGCTGATGCGCCGAGCGATCTGCCAGGTGATTGACGATATCGAGTCGCCCTTCGATGTGTGCGAGGCTGCAAGCCTGCAAGATGCTATTGAAATGCTGGCGCTCAGCGACCCGGTTGAGCTTGCGCTGCTCGATCTCAACCTGCCCGATGTCGAGGGCTTGGAAGGCCTGGAGCTGCTGCGCATCTTGCAACCCAAATGTTCAGTTGTGATGCTTTCCTCGCAGGCCGACTCAAACACGGTAATGCGCTGCATTGAAATGGGCGCAGCAGGCTTCATTCCAAAAACCCTGGCCCCGGAGGCGTTTCAGGCCGCCGTGCAGCAGGTAGCGGATGGTGGGATCTATTTGCCAATTCAAGCGCTGGCCGCCTATTCGCAGCTGCCAGCCCAAACCATGCCTCAAAGCGCTTTCGGCGCGGCCTCCATGCTCGAGTGGGCCAAGGCCTGGGCGGCCACACACTTTTCAAATGCAGAGCAATCTCAACCCAGCCGCGGCATGCCTCCTGCATATCCGGGGCAAGCGGGGTCAACTGCCCAGCCAGCCAAGCCCACCGTCAAAGACCCACGCAACATGGGATTAACTGACCGACAGATCGAAGTGCTGGATTTGTTGTTGGCCGGACATTCCAACAAGGTGATGTGTCGCCGCTTGAAGCTCGCCGAGGGCACCATCAAAGTGCACATCAGCGCTGTCTTTCGGGCGCTTGGCGTGCGCAGTCGAACACAGGCCATTGTGGCTGCGGTGAAACTGGGATTGAAGGTGGGGGACTGAGAGTAGTTGCCTGGAACGGCATCACTCGGAGTGGCCCGGTGGGCTGCCGAATAAGTGTGGTGCCGCCATACGCCGAGCCCCAAAAGGAGGGGTGGCGTCTCGTAGGGGATTCGAACCCCTGTAACGACCGTGAAAGGGTCGTGTCCTAGGCCTCTAGACGAACGAGACTGCGTGAATCCAGCTTCTCGGTTGCCGCTGCATCTTGCTGGTGGAGGTAAGCGGGATCGAACCGCTGACCTCTTGCATGCCATGCAAGCGCTCTCCCAGCTGAGCTATACCCCCGAAGGTGCATCAGCAACCAAGCCCTCGATAATAGCGCGAAGCAATACGCTTGTAAAGTTGAAGGTGTCCTCAGAGTCGCCCCAAAAGCACGCTGCACAAAGGCTATGGTCCGTAGTAAACCGCTCGCCCCGCCCAGGTTGAACTTGTGGCATCACGCCCCAACTTCACCCACTACACTATCCCTACTTTCATTTTCTGGTGTTCTCATGTCCGACGCTACTGCCTCCAATGCCCTCCTCGATCAAACCCACTTGCCACGATTCGATCTGTTTGATCCAACCCATATCGGGCCTGCACTCGATGGCTTACTCGAAGCGGCGCAACACGCGTTGAAAGATGTCACTTCAAGTGCTGCTACGCCCACCTGGGAAACTGTGGTCCAGCCGCTCGAGCAAGCTACCGAGCGCTTGGGCCGGGCCTGGGGCATGGTGGGTCATTTGAATGGCGTGGCCGACACGCCCGAGCTGCGCGAGGCCTATAACCAGAATCTGCCGCGCGTCACGGAATTTTTCACCCAGCTCGGCCTCGATAAAGGGCTGTATGCCAAATACAAGGCATTACGTGAATCTGCCGGCTTTGCCCAGCTTAGCACTACCCGCCAGCGCATCATCGAAAACGCCTTGCGCGACTTCCGCTTAAGCGGCGCCGAGCTCGTGGGTGCTGCACGGGAACGCTATGCGGTGATTGCGCAGGAACATGCCGCCGCCGGACAAAAGTTCTCGGAAAACGTCCTCGATTCCACTGATGCCTTCAGCCTGGATTTGCCCGATGCATCCCGCCTGGCAGGCCTGCCTGAAGATGCGATTGAAGCGGCGCGTCTGGCCGCCCAAGCCGCAGGAGTGCAAGGCTATCGCATTACCCTGCAGTTCCCCTCCTATATGCCGGTGATGCAGTATGCGCGCGACCGGCCTTTGCGCGAACAGCTTTACACAGCCTACGTTACACGCGCCTCATCGGGCGAGCGCGATAACGCTCCCCTGGCCGATCAACTGCTGGCCTTGCGCCACGAGGAAGCTGGCCTGCTGGGTTATGGGTCGTATGGCGAAGTGTCGCTCGCCACCAAGATGGCCGACTCACCTGCGCAAGTCACTGCTTTTTTGCGTGATCTTGCGCAGCGTGCCCGCCCCTATGCCGAACAGGATCTCGCACAGCTGCGCGCATTTGCATCAGCCGAGCTGGGGATTGATGATTTGCAGGCTTGGGATACCGCCTTTGCAAGTGAGCATTTAAAGCAGGCGCGCTATGCATTTAGTGATCAGGAAGTAAAGCAGTATTTCGCCTTGCCTGCGGTGCTCAAGGGCTTGTTTGGAGTGATCGAGCGCTTGTTCAGTGTGTCGATCGCGCAGGACCACACCTCAACCTGGCATCCCGATGTTGGGTTTTACCGGATCGAGCGGGCCGCGCCAAGTGCGGCTGGCTCCGAGCTCATTGGTCAGTTTTACATCGATCTTTATGCACGCTCGGGCAAACGTCCCGGCGCCTGGATGGATGATGCGCGCGGCCGGGCCCGTAAAGCCGAGGGCATTCAAACACCTGTGGCCTACCTCACCTGCAATTTCCAGGCTCCGGTGGGTGATCAGCCTGCGCGCTTAACCCACGATGATGTGATTACGCTGTTTCATGAATTTGGCCATGGCCTGCATCACATGCTTACGCGGGTTGACGATCTTGCGGTGTCGGGCATTTCCGGCGTGGAGTGGGATGCGGTTGAGCTGCCCAGCCAGTTCATGGAGAACTTCTGCTGGGATTTCGACGTGGTGCGCTCCATGACCGCGCATCCACAAACCGGTGAGCCAATCCCTCGCGAGTTATTCGACAAGATGCTGGCTGCGAAAAATTTTCAATCCGGATTGCAGACGCTGCGTCAGGTGGAGTTTGCACTCTTTGATATGCAATTGCATGCCCAGGCATTGCCTTCGCAAACCCGGGCTGGCGAAGCGGTACAGGCAATTTTGGATCAAGTGCGCGATGAAGTCAGCGTGTTGCGGCCGCCATCCTTTAACCGCTTCCAAAACAGCTTTTCGCACATCTTCGCGGGTGGTTATGCAGCGGGCTATTACAGCTACAAATGGGCCGAGGTTCTATCGGCCGATTGCTTCGCCGCATTTGAAGAAACCAGTCTTTTCGATGCCGCCACCGGGGAGCGTTTCCTGCGGGAAATTCTCTCGGTGGGAGGTAGCCGACCGGCCATCGTCTCGTTTCGCGCGTTTCGCGGGCGCGACCCCTCGCCTGCTGCCCTGCTTCGCCACAATGGCATGGCACAGGAGTCCGATCATGCCCTTAGCCCGAGTTAACCCAAGCAAAACCTTCTTTACCGCCCTCGCAACGCTGCTGCTTGCGAGCCCGGTCAGTGCGCAGTACAAATGGGTCGGGCCCGACGGTCAATTAAATTATGGCGATCGACCGCCCTCCCAGGAAGCGCAGAAAATGCGCGCTGGCGTGAGTGCGGGCCGCGTACTCGCCGCTGAAAGTGGCACTACCAGCGACTTGCCCTATGCGACACGCACGGCCGCGTCCAAGGCTCCTGTGGTCTTGTATGCTGCCGCTGACTGTAACCTTTGTGATCAGGCGCGCCGCCTGCTTGTGGAGCGCGGCATTCCATTTAGCGAAAAGCAGATTCGTGCGAAAGCCGATCTTGAGGCCTACAAGCAAGCTGGATTCAGCGATGGCTCAGTGCCCGGCTTGAGCGTAGGCCCGCAGCGGACCCAAGGCTTCGAAGCCACGGCCTGGCAGGGCCTTCTGGATTCAGCCGGCTACCCAAAATCAGCCCGTCTGCCTGAATCCTACAAAACCCCCCAGGCGGTGAGCCTTGCCTCAGGCAAGCCCGCCCTGGATGGACCTGCGGCTGCTCAGGCCGCCGCACAAGAAAAACTTGCGCAGGAAAAAGCGGCTCAAGAAAAACTTGCACAAGCCCGCGCGCAGCAAGAAAAGCTGCAAAGCGAGCGGATTCGTGCAGCTGCCATGGCAGCCAACAGCGAACCCGGCCGCTTCAAGTTTTAAGCCGAAGTTCGAACCTGCAGTCCTAGCCGTTGGCCTTGGTCCGTCGCTTGGCGCCGATCAAGCCCAAAAGGCCCAGCCCCAGAAGCGCAGCTGTTGCCGGGACGGGGACGGGCGCCACATAGTTGCCAAGCTCAGCCGCGCTAATCCGATAGGCATGCAACACCCCTGGTAGCAACGAGTAGTCGGAGCTCAACACGGCCGCCGCCCCACCGGTGGTGAAAAAACAATTGCTGCGCTGGTCCAGCGGGCAACTGATTGAATTGGCAAACGGATCAAGATCGGAGTAACGCATATACACGTCAAACTGCACATTGCTGCCGTTTTGCGTCACGCTGTAATCATTATCCGTGCCCGCAAGCAGCAGATAATCACCATTGGCCAGGCGCGGCCCGATGGTCAACCCTTCCCATTTCTCCGGCGACTTGTTGCCCAGTGCGGCCAGCGTGTTGGCATCCAGATCCAGCACCGGCGAGGATTTGCTAACCTCAGTAAACAAGGCTCCTGGCGCTGTAAGATTAATGTTGCTGACATCTGTAGCCCCGTTCAAATTGATCCGGTACACCACCTTGTCAGCGCCAGCGAGGGTTGCGCCTACACCGATACCACGGTTGTTGCGCTCAAGGATGTAAAACTCATTGTTGTTGATTGCCACCAGCGCCGAGGTGCCACGCCCCTGAGCTGCGGTATCCATACGGTAGGCGTACTGAGCTACCGCCAAGCCAGTTGAGTTATCAAAACGGACGATGCGACTTAGCGTGCCGTTAGCTCCACCCTCATCGAGCGTTGAGCTTTGCAATACCGCGTAGGTGAATCGTCCATCGGGAGAAATCGCAAGGCTCTCAAAGCCGCGATTGGTGCGCTTGCCGGCAGTGTTGCCAGTATCGCTGGCAAAGTTCGGCACGTTGCTTGCATTGCGTGGAATCAGGTTTGCGGGCGTAGTGAAAGTGCGGACCACCTCACCCGTGGTACGGCTGATTTCAACCAAACTCGGGCCATACTCGTCAGATACCAGCAGATTGCCGGTACGGGGCAAAACGACCAGACCCTCGGGGTCAAACGCATTGCCCAGGACGCTAGTCGGGTTGGGAGCCAAGCCATTCATGGGCGAGCCGCCACGACTAAAGGTCAGGGTCTGATCCACCCGGAAGTTGGAGATCGCACCACTGTTGGGGTTGATGTCCAGAGAAAAGCGCTGCGCGCGCGTGGTGTAGTTCAAGGTGCCGCCACCGGGGCCACGGTCCGAAAGACCCCACCATTCATTGCGGTTCGGGTCGTAATAAATATCAGAGAAAAACCCGAGGCGATTGCCATTGGCTCCATTGGGAGTTGTGCTGTCAGCAGTATCGCCAGGGATCGCAATTCCATTGACAAAAGTGGGGGCGGCTTGGGCCGCGCTGGCACTCAGCGCCAGGGCCAAAGCAATAGCATGAAGTTTCATCGGGATTCCTCGTTGGTTGATATTTTTGGATCCCTCAAGCGCTCCTGTTTAGGCGCAGAGTAGTCCGTATGGCTTATTGTTGTTAGGCCATGTGACATCTTTGTTACAACATCTCGCGGACTTGAGAACCTGCAAGCCGCCAGGATTGAACGCCCCTCGATGTGCGCTAAGCTGGCGGGTTGTGCCAAGAGCCCGAGGTATCATCCAGAACTCTCCCGGAACGAAACTCAGGACGAACTTGAAACTCGCGACTTGGAATGTGAATTCCCTCAAGGTGCGCTTGCCGCAGGTGCTGGCCTGGCTGGAGACCGAGCCTGTCGATATCCTGTGCTTGCAGGAAACCAAACTCACCGACGACAAATTTCCCCGCGAAACGATAGAGGCTGCTGGCTATCAGGTGGTGTTTGCCGGCCAGCCGACTTACAACGGTGTGGCGATCCTTTCGCGCGAGCCCGCCCGAGTCCTCGCCACAGAAAATCCGCACTATCCTGATCCGCAACGCCGCATCATGCTCGCCGAGGTCTCCGGACTGCAGGTGCTATGTGGCTACTTCCCTAACGGCCAATCGCTGGACAGTGAAAAGTATCCATACAAGCTCGGCTGGCTCGATGCATTGCTCACTTGGGTGCCGCAGCTGCAAGCCAATGGCATGCCACTGATTATCGCGGGTGATTACAACATCGCGCCGGCGGATGCCGATGTGCACGATCCCGCTGCTTGGGCAGGGCAGGTGCTGGTCTCACCAGCGGAGCGGGAGCGCTTCGAAAAACTGCTGGCTCTGGGCTTTATCGATAGCTTTCGTGCCTTCGAGCAAGCGCCCAAACTCTACAGCTGGTGGGACTATCGCCAGATGGGGTTTCGCCGCAACGCGGGCTTGCGCATTGACCATATCCTGATCCCACAAAGCCTGGCTCCCCAGCTTGCGCGCTGCTGGATTGACAAAGCCCCCCGCAAGAATGAGCAGCCCTCCGATCACACCCCTGTGATCATTGAGCTCAAGGCCTAACGCTCGTCACTTTCCAGGTGCAGGTCCGCAATCTTGCGGGTGATGGTGTTGCGACCGATCCCAAGGCGCTGCGCAGCATCAATACGCCGGCCCCGCGTATGACGCAAGGCGGTACGGATAATCACGCTTTCGAACTCGCGCGTCAGCCGATCCATGAGATCGCTGCCCCCCGCGTCCCCGCGTTGCACCTGATCAAGCTGCGCACTAACCTCGCGCTCCAACAAATTGGACCAGGCGCTCATACCCCCCGATGGGGGACTGCCAACCATCTGTGAGCTTGAATGCACCCGGTCGGCTTCATGATCGAAGTCAGCCCGCGCACTCATATTCATCGGCTCACCGTAGCCCGCGCCCAGAGCTGGATCCACTGGAACCAGGGGCGTACCCACCGCTTGAGCCACAGAAGCAGCGAGCGACGATGCGCGCACCGGGGCGCCGCGAACTTCAGGCGGCAAATCCCCAACATCAATCGTTTGGCTAGGCGCCATCACTGTGAGCCAATGGCAAACGTTTTCCAGCTGGCGCACATTGCCCGGCCAGCGAAACTGGGTCATCACCTGCATGGCCTCTTCGGTCAGGCGCTTGACATCACCACCCAATTCACGCGCGCTTGCCTGCAGGAAATGCTTGGTCAACAAGGCCGTATCTTCCGAACGATCCCGCAGCGCAGGCAGGCGCAAGCGAATCACATTCAAGCGGTGAAACAGGTCTTCACGAAACAAGCCCTGACGTACCCGCTCCTCAAGATCCTGATGGGTCGCCGCAATCACCCGTACATTGGCACGTTGCGGTTGATGTCCGCCCACCCGGTAATACTGCCCATCGGAAAGCACGCGCAGCAAGCGCGTTTGCAGCTCGGCAGGCATATCGCCAATTTCATCAAGAAACAGTGTGCCGCCTTCAGCCTGTTCAAAGCGCCCCACACGTGTAGCTTGTGCGCCTGTAAACGCACCACGCTCATGACCAAACAATTCGGACTCCAGCAAATCACGCGGAATCGCAGCGGTGTTTAAAGCTACAAATACCTTGCCGGCACGCGGGCTGTGATCATGCAAAGCCCGCGCAACCAGCTCCTTGCCGGTGCCCGATTCGCCAGTGATCAGCACCGTCACGTTGGAGTTCGACAAGCGCCCAATCGCGCGAAACACTTCTTGCATTGAGGCGGCTTTGCCCAGAATTTCGCGCTGCCCAGTGGCCACCTCTTCCACCGGATCGCTAGGCTCGCCCTGCTTGACCGCACGCGCAATCAGCGCCACAGCAGTATCAATATCAAAGGGCTTGGGCAGATATTCAAACGCCCCACCCTGCAATGCAGATACCGCTGAATCCAAATCTGAAAACGCGGTCATGATAATCACCGGCAGGCGGGCATGACTGGTCTTGATCTTCTTGAGCAGATCAATGCCATTTTCGCCCGGCATTCGAATATCGGACACCAATGCCGCTGGCGCATCGGTTTCCAACGCGGCCAGGCATTGCGCTGCCCCAGCAAACGCCCTCACCTGATAACCGGCCCGGCTCAGCGCCCGCTCCAGCACCCAGCGAATCGACTCATCATCATCCACTACCCAGACAGCACTCATATTAAATTCGTATTCCTAAAGCAGGCATGACTTCGGAACTGGCTCAACTCAAAGGCAACAGGATCCTGAAATCCGTTAACCCCGGACGACTGTCACACTCGATCACGCCTCCATGCTGTTGCACGAAAGTCTGCGCCAATGACAGGCCCAAGCCACTTCCCCCTTCGCGCCCGGAGACCAGCGGAAAAAAGATTCGATCACGAATCGCCGCCGGAATTCCGGGCCCATCGTCAATCACATGCAAATCCAATGCCAGGCGCACAATTCTTTTTGAAATCATCACACCACGCGCTACCCGCGTGCGCAAAGTGATGGTGCCCCGGCCCCCTAATGCTTGCGCAGCATTGCGCGCCAGATTCAACGTCGCCTGGATCAATTGTTCCCGGTCCCCCGGAAAATCAGGCAGGCTTGCATCATAGTCCCGCATAATTTTAAGTCCGTGACTATATTCAGCAAGCAACACCGAGCGCACCCGCTCGCACACTTCGTGAATATTCACAGCCACCACCCGACGCGCCTCGCGATGCGGCGCGAGCAGGCGATCCACCAGCAACTGCAGTCGATCAGCCTCCTTGATAATCACTTGGGAATACTCTCGCAAGGAAGCTTCGGGCAGCTCGCGCTCCAAAAGCTGGGCGGCCCCGCGAATGCCTCCCAGAGGGTTCTTGATCTCATGCGCCAGATTGCGCACCAGCTCCCGATTGGCCTGCGCTGAGTTATGCAAGCGCTCATCACGATCGGCTTTGAGCCGCTTGTCGATCTCGCGAAACTCCAGCAGCAAAGCGCCTGGCCCTTGCTCAAGCACAACCGCAGTCGATTGCACATGGATGACCGCTCGGCCCACGCGCTCGAGATCGAGATCCTGGGTCAGCTGATCAAACCGGCCCGATAACGCATGAAGCAGTACCTCATCGAGCACCTGTCCATTGTTGAACAGGCGGGCAAACACCTGGCCACGAGCCGAGCGTGGCGATACACCGAACAATTGCTCGGCCGACTCATTGAGATAGACACAGCTGCCGCTTCGATCCAGAACGACTACAGCCAGGGCCAGCAGATTAAATCCCGCCAGCAGCGAATCCGGATCGCGCCGCCGCTCGGAGTCGGGCGCTTCAGTCTTTGATGGCGCCGAGTTCACGCTTGAGCGATGAAATGTTTTGCTCGCCCCGCCCGATCTCGTCTTTCAGGCGGGCCACCCGCTCCTGATACTTGGCAAAGTTGCGTTCGTCGCCACGACGCTCAGGTTCACCGTTGTTGAACTCCTTGCGAAGTTCACCCAGCTTGCCTTCTTCCTTTTTAAGCTCTTCTTCGATGATGCGACGCCGGTCGTTATCGCGCACACGCTGCGTGCCAGCATCTACCTTGGGAAAGCCATCCGGCGAGGCCTTCGCCTGAGGCGCAGGCACCGAGCCGCCCGAGCCAGTCTGGCGACCAGTTGCTGCAGGAGGAAGCTTCGGAGCAGGAATGGTATTGATTGGAGGCAGGTCCATCGCCCGGCAGTTTCTGTCGCGCGTGGAGTTCGGCATATTGCTGTACTCAACCACACCGTTGGCAGACTCGCACCTGAAGAATTGGGCTGGCGCAGTTGCCTGCGCTTGCACCTGCGTGGTCCAGACAAAAGGCATCAGACCAAAAATCAAAAACTTATTCATGCCCGCCAGTGTAATCAAAAACAAAGGGGCCCGCAGGCCCCTTCGCAAGCTTTAGTCCGGAAGGACTTACAGGCTGTAATACATATCGAATTCCACCGGGTGGGTGGTCATGCGGAAGCGGGTCACTTCCTGCATCTTCAGCTCAATGTAGGCATCCAGCATTTCATTGCTGAACACACCACCGCGGGTCAGGAACTCGCGGTCTTTATCCAGGTACTCAAGCGCCTGATCCAATGAGCTGCATACGGTTGGGATCTTTGCATCCTCTTCCGGTGGCAAGTCATAAAGATTCTTGTCCGCAGCTTCGCCCGGATGAATCTTGTTTTGCACGCCATCCAAACCAGCCATCAGCATCGCCGAGAAAGCGAGGTAAGGATTGGCTGTGGGATCCGGGAAACGCACTTCAATACGGCGTGCTTTCGGATTGCTCACATAAGGAATACGAATCGAAGCCGAGCGATTGCGGGCCGAATAAGCCAGCTTCACAGGAGCCTCAAAGCCTGGAACCAAGCGCTTGTAGGAGTTAGTGCCTGGATTGGTGATCGCATTGAGCGCGCGCGCATGCTTGATGATGCCGCCAATGTAGTAAAGAGCGAACTCACTCAAACCGGCGTACTGGTCGCCTGCAAACAGGTTCTGGCCATCTTTCCATACGGACTGATGCACATGCATCCCGGAGCCGTTATCACCGACCACAGGCTTGGGCATGAAGGTCGCGGTTTTGCCGTAGCTGTGCGCCACATTGGTGACTACATACTTGAGGATCTGGATCCAGTCAGCACGCTGCACCAGGGTGCTGAACTTGGTGCCGATCTCGCACTGGCCAGGGCCAGCCACTTCATGGTGATGCACTTCAACTGGCACGCCCATTTGCTCGAGGATCAAGCACATTTCCGAGCGCATATCCTGGAAGCTATCGACTGGGGGCACGGGGAAGTAGCCGCCCTTGACCGCAGGCCGATGGCCCAGATTGCCGCCTTCGAATTGCTTGCCGGTCGACCAGCTGGCTTCTTCAGAGTTGATCTGCACACCGCAGCCACTCATATCAACATTCCAGGTGATCGAATCAAAAATGAAGAACTCTGGCTCAGGACCAAAAAACGCGGTATCGCCAAGGCCAGTCGACTTCAGATAAGCCTCGGCGCGATGCGCAATCGAGCGCGGATCACGTGAATAACCCTTGCCATCTGAAGGCTCAACCACATCGCAGCTCAGCAGCAAGGTGGACTCTTCGCGGAATGGATCAAGGTTGGCGGTGTTGGGATCGGGCATCAACAGCATGTCCGAGGCTTCAATGCCCTTCCATCCCGAGATCGAAGAGCCGTCAAACGCATGGCCGCTCGTGAACTTGTCATCATCAAAATGGCTCACCGGCACGGTCACGTGCTGCTCTTTGCCACGGGTATCAGTGAAGCGGAAGTCAACAAACTTGACCTCGTTATCCTTCACCATTTGCATCACGTCTTTGACTGTTTTGGCGTTCGCCATTTGTGGTTCTCTCCTGGGGTTAAACCGGTGGGGACGTCGGATTGCTCCGCCGTGGTTACTAATAAACAGGGCTTGCAGCACGTCGGCGATAGAAGCTATCTCACGCCAACGGAAGGCCGCAAATTATGGTCTAGTTTTTAGGCATCACCAAACTCATGGGGATCGAAGCGAAATCTATGCCACCCGCTTGTAGTGCAAGGTCCTTACGCCCTTACTGCCGAATGCACTAGTTTAGTGCGTTAACTAGAATTTGCACCAGATAAATGCGCACTGCGATGGGGCGATTCTAGGCATCCGCCCAAGTCCAACTCGGGAACTGCTCACGCAGTTTGGCTTTCCAAAACTTGCCGGTAGACGTGCGTGGAATCGCGGGCAGCATCACAAATGCGTCCGGGATTTGCCATTTGGCAAACCGCCCGGCTAAAAACGCCTGAAGCTGCGCGCTGTCCACCTGCTGATCCGGGCGCAACACCACGCAGGCCAACGGCCGCTCGGCCCAGCGCGGATGCGGGACTGCAATCACTGCCGCTTCGGCCACCGCTGGATGCCCCATGATGGCATTTTCCAGATCCACTGAGCTGATCCATTCCCCGCCGCTTTTGATCAAATCCTTGGTGCGGTCCGCGATGCGCAGGTAACCATGCGCGTCAATCGCTGCGACATCGCCAGTTCGCAGCCAGCCATCAGAGGTGAACTTCTCAGCACTACGCTCCACCGCGTGATAATCGCCAGTAATAAACGGGCCGCGCACCTGGATTTCACCCACCTGCTCGTTATCCCAGTCACAAATGTCCGCGCCCTGAGTCGGATCAGCTTCACCTGTCTGCGTTTCGCGCACCAGTCGAAAATCCACCAGAGGCACCGGCACGCCAGCCAGGGCCTTGCGCCGAAACTGTTCGTCAGCACTTGAACCGAGCAGCTCGGACTTGATATAGGAAGTTGAAGCGAGCGGTGAAGTTTCCGTCATGCCCCAGCCTTGGGTAATGTTCACACCGTGCTTGGCAAACGCTCGAATCAAAGCTTCGGGCACGGCTGAGCCACCTACCAAAGAGCGCATCCCGACAGGCAACTGCCACTTGCCCGGGTGAGCCTCCAGGGCTTGAATCAGAGTCATCCAGATAGTGGGCACACCCAGCGCCATCGTGGGAGGTTCGAGCGTCATCAGGTCGAGCAAATCGGTGGGATGCAAATGCGGGCCCGGCAACACAAGCTTGCTGCCCAGCATCACTGCGGCATAAGGAATGCCCCATGAATTCGCATGAAACATCGGCGTGACCGGCAGGATGGTGTCGGTGCCACTCAAGCTCCAGAAATCCCGAGCACATCCCACCAAGCTATGCAGGATGGTGGAGCGGTGGGAATAGACCACCCCCTTGGGGCGACCGGTGGTGCCCGAGGTGTAGCACATAGCGACGGGGTCATCTTCCCGATGATCTGCATATTCAAAACTTGCGGCCGCACTTTCCTGAGCCCCAATAAAACTCTCATAGTCCACATGCCCAGCCGCTTGCTGCGCGCTTGATGCAGGCTGCCCGGAGAAGTTAAACACCAGGACTTTCTCAAAAGCATGCAGATGCTTGAACTGCTCATAAAGTGGCAGTAACACATCATCCACGATCAGGAACCGATCCTGCGCATGACCTGCAATCCAGCCGATTTCATCAGGCGACAACCGCAAGTTAAGCGTATGCATCACGCCACCGGCCGCCGGAATTCCAAAATAGGCTTCCAAATGAACATGATGGTTCCAGCACAGCGTGGCGACACGGTCCCCTTGATGCAGGCCAGCAGCCTTGAGTGCTGCAGCCAACTGGCGGGTGCGCTGGTAATACTGCGCATAGGTGTGGCGACGCAAGGACTTGTCGGGCAAGCGCGATATCACCTCGCCTTGCGGAAAGAGACGACCTGCGCGCTCGAGCAGATGATTCAGGGAAAGCGGTACATCCATCATCGTGCTGCGAATACGCTCAGCCATGCTCAAGTCTCCAGAAACATTTGTTGTAGATCGTTCAGGAATCTTAACCCCAGCGAAGTCGCCTGCAAACGCAAGGGGTCTTCAGTGAGCAGTCCGCGCCGCAAGGCCTCGTTCACACCATGCTGCAGGCCAATGGGCCATTGGCCGGTACGCTCCTGATACAGGCTCGCTGGCACTCCCTGAATCAGCCGTAGAGCATTGAGCATGAATTCAAATGGCATGGATTGCGGCTCAATCGGCTCATCGATTTCCACCGCGCTTGTGGGATGGGCCGGGTCGAGCGATTGCAGATAAGCGCGAGGGTTTTTCAGGCGTGCCTGGCGCACGATACGATCGTGAAACGAAAGCTTGCTGTGCGCACCTGCGCCGATGCCCAGATAGTCGCCAAAACTCCAGTAATTCAGATTGTGTTGCGCACGATGGCCAGGCTTGGCATAGGCAGAAATCTCATAGTGCTCAAGGCCCGCTTGCGCTGTGCTGGCTTCAATCAGGAGCTGCATGTCTGCACATAGGTCGTCATCCGGAAGCGGCGGAGGAAAGCGCGCAAACAGCGTGTTTGGCTCAAGCGTGAGGTGATACATGGAAAGATGCGGCGGAGAAAACCGCAGTGCAGTGTTGAGGTCTTCCTGACATTGCTCCAGGCTTTGCCCCGGTAATCCGTACATCACATCCAGGTTAAAACTTGGGTACATCGTGGCCGCAAGCTCAGCGGCAGCCAGCGCTTGCGCAGGATCGTGAATCCGGCCCAGCGCCTGCAAGTGCTGCGCATTAAAGCTCTGCACACCGATCGACAGGCGATTGATGCCAGCGCTTCGATAGTCGCGAAATCGCGACTGCTCGAAGGTGCCTGGATTCGCCTCCATTGTGATCTCGGCATGCGGAGCGAGCCGCAATCGAGCGCGCAAGCCCTCGAGCAGCTTCTCGATCATCGCAGGATCGAAGAGCGAGGGAGTGCCTCCACCAAGAAATACAGTTTGCACCGAGCGCCCCCAGATCAAGGGTAAGGCCTGCTCCAGATCAAGCAGCAAAGCCGCGATGTAGCGGGCTTGCAGATCAGTATCCAGCCATTGCGCAAGCGCTGGCTCTTGAGATGCGGCGGGGGCCTCGGGTAGCGATTTGTGGATTGCGATACGCGACTGCTCTGCGCCTCGCGGGTTCACCTCATGCGAGTTGAAGTCGCAATAGGGGCACTTGCGCACACACCAGGGCAAATGCACATACAAACTCAGCGGTGGCAAGGTGGCCAAGCCGGGGGCACCAATCGGCTTCATTGGCGAGATTGCCGCAAATGACCTGTTAACGTGCTCATAGTGCGTTCATCAAATGCCGCATGGCTTGCGCCCGATGGCTGATTTGATTCTTCCGATTGAGCGGCAGCTCCGCTACAGTGCACTGCTCCTCGGGCACCCAGAATAAAGGGTCATAACCAAACCCACCTGTGCCGCGCGGCTGGGAGAGAATCTGCCCCTTCCACAGCCCCTGGGCAATCACGGGCAAGGGATCATCGGGATAACGCACCAACACAAGCACACAGACATACACCGCTTCGCGCTCACTGGCCTGCGCCCAGGAATTCAAGGCGCTCAGCAACTTGGTGTTGTTCGCTTGATCTTGCAAGCGACGGCGCTCTTCCCGGTCAAGCGGTTGGGAGGATAGGGCCAAGGCATCGGATGGCACTTGCGCATACACCGCGGAATCGACACCCGGAGCGCCCTGCAACGCTGAAACACACAGCCCGGAATCATCCGCCAATGCTGCCAAGCCGCTTGCTGCACAAGCATGTCGCGCTTTGGCCAACGCATTTTCCACAAAGCTGCGGTGTGGCTCGGGAGCCTCTTCAATCCCCAGGCTGGCTTGATTCACCACTTCCACGCCGCGCCCCGCCCACAACTCACTGAACTCACGCAATTTGCCAGCATTGTTGGATGCCAGCACCAGCCGCTGGCCTGGCCTCACTTGGTGGGCTGCAGCGCTTGCGCCTGGGCCTGCACCAACTCGCTAATTCCGGCTTGAGCAAGCTCCAGCAAGGCATCGAGCATGGCACGCGAAAAAGGCTCACCCTCAGCCGTACCCTGCACCTCAACAACACCGCCACTCGCGGTCATCACCACATTGCAATCCGCATCACAATTGGAGTCTTCGTCGTAATCCAGATCCAGCACAGGATGACCTTGAAAGATGCCCACCGACACTGCAGCTACCGCCTCACGAATGACAGCTGGCCCGTCGATTGGTAAGGCCCCTTTGCCTTTAAGCCATTGCACTGCATCGGCCAGCGCAACGTATGCGCCGGTAATGGCCGCAGTACGGGTTCCACCATCGGCCTGAAGCACATCACAATCCAGATGGATCGTGCGCTCGCCCAGGGCCTTCATATCCACCACCGCGCGCAAGCTGCGCCCGATCAGCCGCTGAATTTCCTGGGTGCGTCCGGATTGCTTGCCCTTGGCAGCTTCGCGATCCGAACGGGTGTGGGTTGAGCGGGGCAACATCCCGTATTCGGCCGTGACCCAGCCCTGCCCTTTGCCTCGCAAAAAGCCCGGCACCTTGTCTTCCACGCTGGCGGTGCAAAGCACCCGAGTGGAGCCGAAGCTGATCAACACCGAACCTTCAGCATGTTTTGTGAAGCCGCGCTCAATGTGGATGGGGCGCAATTGGTTGGCGCGACGGGCGCTCGGACGGCTAAGGGGTGATGTCATGAAGTCAATGAAGTCTAAGGGGTTTGGGTTTTACCAATGGCGCTACGAATCTCGCGAATCGTGCGCTCGATATCATCATCGCTCAGCTCGGGCTCGGACGCTTGGGTATCCAGCGGCAACACCTGAGCAATCGTGCTGGTGAACGCGCCGTCGGGCAAATCCAGCGAGGACAGGGTTTCGGCGATCGTTTCGCCCTCCCAATCCATCAACATTGCGGTGCTGTTATCTGCCGACCGGCCCTGTGCGAGCACAGCCCTGCGCACCATGGAAGGCACCGCTGTTTGCACGGAACCGGTACAGGCCAGGCGCGCAAGGTCAGCTTCAGGCAGGCCCGACCAGACACCATCCGAACACAGCAAGACCCGGTCGTTGGGCGCAAGCGCTATTGCGTTCGTTACTTCAATGGTGGGCTCGAAGGGTGAGCCAAGGCAATTCAGCACCTTGTTGCGCTCCGGGTGGGTAAGCTCTTCACCCGGTTGTATCAGGCCCAGGGCCAACAGGCTTTGCACCTTGGAATGATCGCGGGTGCGGCGCAACACCTGGCCTTCCCGAAGCACGTAAAGGCGTGAATCACCAGCATGGGCAAACCAGATTTTCGAGCGCTGCACCACGCAAGCCACGATCGTTGTGCGGGGTGATTCCGGCAATTGATTGGCGGTTTGGTAGCGCAAGATCTCGCGGTGCGCGCGGCGAATCGCTGCGTCCAGAAATTCGATAGGATCGGCAAGCAAGGGGCTGGCCTGCGCCTGAAATTCAGCGGCAATTGTCTGCATGGCGGTTTGCGCCGCAATCTCACCCCGCGGATGCCCGCCCATCCCATCAGCCAACACCATCAAGAGCGCATCACGGGTGAAGCAGTAGCCCATCCGGTCCTGATTGATCTGGCGCTGCCCAAGCAAGCTATCCTGGAATACTGAAAACCGCATCTCGTTTAGCCCGGTAAGGTCAGGCCATGGGTTGTTGAGCCCATGTCTTTAGGTTTACGCCCGAAGCGCGCCGGCAGGCGACTGATCCAGCCGCTTAAGCCAGTGCCTGAGCTTGCGACTTGCACCCCGTTGGCCGCGACCCGAGCATCGTCTACCTTGCGCAAAGCCCGCTGCAAGGCAAACACCGATTGCGGCCGCTCCAGCACGTTGAGCTTGAGGCACCAGGCCACCAGATCGACCAGATTCTGTGAATACGGCCCCACCAGCACCTGCAACTGCGCTGGCATCTTGTCGCTCAGCTCGCGTTGATCAGCAGGTTGCGGCGGGGCACCGGCCATGCTCGCATAAAGACTGGCGCCCAAAGCGTAGATATCGGTCCAGGGCCCCAACTGATGTTGTTTGCGATATAGCTCGGGGGCAGCAAACCCGGGCGTATACATTGGAAACAGCTTGGGCCCATCGGTCGTCAGGGTTTGCCTTGCCGCGCCAAAGTCAAGCAGTAAGGGCGAGCCATCGAGGCGCAAATAAATATTGGCGGGCTTGAGATCAAGATGCAAAAGCCGGTTGGTATGGACTTCGCGCAAACCATGCATGATCTGATTGAAGATGGTGCGCACATGGCGCTCCGCAATCACCACCTTCTCCGGCCGGTTGCGGTTACGCAAAATCAGCTCCTGAAGCGAGCGGCCCTGCTCATAGGCCATCACCATGTAGACGGTTTCATTGGCCCGAAAAAAGTTGACCACCCGCACCACATTCGGATGGGCGATGCGGGCAAGCGCGCGGCCCTCTTCAAAAAAACACTTCAGCCCATTGCGATAGGTCGCCAGATTGTCACTGGCAATCGAGGGCATCAACTCGCCTGCATTACGCTTGACAAGAGTACTGGGGAGATATTCCTTGATGGCCACCTGCTCGCCGTTTTCACCCTGGCCGAGATAAACAATGGAAAAGCCACCGCTCGAAATCTTCTTTACGATACGATACTCGCCCAGTTGAAGTCCGTCGGGCAGGGGTGCATTGGTTTGTGCGGCCATCAGCGGATTGTAAAGGTGTTGATGAGCTTGCAAACAAACAAACCCGCGCGCCAGGGCCTTGGCGTAGATTCCCCCGCTTCAAATACCGTCTCGTCTAAAGACCCGGTGTTGCGCAGCATGACCGGATACGCCCATCGCTCGGCAGCGTGGCAAGGCTGGTCAATTGCTCTGGAACTTCGCTGTGTCAATTCACGCTACCTGGATTTGGGATTTCGCCTACCCGACGAATTGCGCCCGGCCGAACCGGCGTTACGCGAAATTCTGGGCGAGGCCGTCAAACGGGGCAAGCTTGAGTGTCGCATCCAGCTGCAACATCGCTCGGATGCCAGCCGACAACCGGCCGTCGATACCGCGTTGCTGGACGGCGTGTTGCTCGCCGCATCCAAAGTCCAACAACAGGCGGCCGCAGGTGGATTGGCTCTGAGCCCGATCAGCGCAGGCGAGCTGCTACGCTGGCCCGGGGTTCTTCTTGACACCGCCCCAGAACCCGAAGCCCTGATCGAACAGGTGTTGATGCTTGCCCGGCAAGCGCGCTCCGAGCTGCAGGATTCACGCCAACGGGAAGCCGAGATGCTGGGCGACTTCATCTTGCAACGCGTGGCCCAAATCGAAGCGATTGCCCAGGGCTTGCTTGAGCGCGGGCCGATTTGGATCCAGCAGCACCAGGAGCAGCTGCTCAAACGCCTTCAAGACACATTGGCGCTAGCCAGCGCCGGATCGGGTGTGAGTGAATCCGAGACCATGGCAAGAGTTCGTCAGGAAGTACTGCTTTATGGGATACGTATTGATGTCGCCGAGGAGCTGGGTCGATTGAAAACCCACTTGGCTGAGGTCAGGCGGGTACTCAGCGCCGGCGGCTTGGTTGGCAAAAGGCTCGACTTTCTGATGCAGGAACTCAACCGTGAAGCAAATACTCTCGGCTCCAAAGCCGCCGATATCGGGGTCACCCAGGCCGCCATGGAATGCAAACTTGCCATAGAACAGATGCGCGAGCAGATTCAGAATCTCGAATAGCGCGGCATGATTCGGGAACGTACCGCTTCGAGGTAAAATTCGTTGATGGTTGATTCCCCCAACGCTATTGACGACGCCCGGTTTCGCGCTGGTAGCCTGCTGGTCATCGTGGCGCCTTCAGGCGCTGGCAAAACTTCGCTGGTTCGCGCGTTGATTACTCAGCGCCCTTCAATCCAGCTTTCCATCTCGTTCACCACCCGCCAGCCGCGACCCGGCGAAGTTGATGGCGTGGACTACTTTTTTGTCAGCCACGATGAGTTCGAGCGGCGTCGGGCGGCCGGTGAATTTCTGGAATCAGCCGAGGTGCATGGCAATCTTTACGCCACCTCAAAAGCCTGGCTTGATAGCCAAATGAGTGCGGGCAATGATGTGTTGCTGGAGATTGATTATCAGGGGGCTGAGCAGGTCAAAGCGATTTTCCCCCAGGCCGTGGGCATCTTTATAGCACCGCCTTCCTTGCAGGTTCTGCGTGAAAGACTCATCAAGCGCGCCCAAGACAGCCAGGCCGTGATCGCCCGCCGTCTGCATGCTGCCAGCCAGGAGATGGCGCAGGTGCCTAACTTCGAATATGTTATTATCAATCAAGACTTTGCGAGCGCTTTAGGGCAGTTGCTGCACGTAGTGGATGCCAGCAGTTTGCGATACTTCAACCAGCGCGCGCGGTTTCCTGAATTGTTTGCTTCGTGGGAAGCGGTCCGAGCCAGTTAGGTGCGATCCGCCTTCAGATTGAGTCGTTTTTCCCGGTTTGTTGATCGTTTTTTCAAGGCATCACCATGGCACGTATCACCGTAGAAGATTGTTTGAAGCAAATCCCGAATCGTTTTGAGTTGACCTTGGCGGCAACCTACCGTGCCCGTATGCTGGCTCAAGGCCATACTGCCAAGATCGAAAGTAAAGACAAGCCTACCGTCACCGCATTGCGTGAGATTGCCAGCGGCAAAATTGGCATTGAAATGCTTCGGCGCGTGCCCATCTGAGTCCCAATTTTCGTTTTTACCACTGAGGAAGCACTCTGAACGGCCCAACGGCTGCACCCCCAGCGGGCACCGGTTCCGGCCCGCCCCCTGTTCAGACCGCCCCTGCGGCTGAAAGCTTCTTCATGGCCCCCGATGAGCGGGGCATCGTTTCCCTTACGAGCGTATTGAAGCTAGCCCAAACCTATTTGGGCGAAGACGATCTCAAACGCATCCGTGAGGCCTATCGCTTCAGCGATATCGCCCATCTCGGGCAAACCCGCAAAAGCGGAGAGCCCTACATTTCGCACCCCACAGCGGTGGCCGAAACCTGTGCAAACTGGAAACTCGACACCGAAAGTTTGATGGCCGCCCTCCTGCATGACGTGATGGAGGATTCCGGTGCCACCAAGCAAGAGCTCAAAGAGCAATTTGGTGTGCAGGTGGCGGAGCTGGTCGATGGCCTGTCAAAGCTCGACAAGCTGGAATACGCCAGCCGGGAGGTCGCGCAAGCCGAGAGCTTTCGCAAGATGCTCCTGGCCATGGCACGCGATGTGCGCGTGATCCTCATCAAGTTGGCCGATCGCCTGCACAACATGCGCACCCTGGGCGCGATGGAGCCGAGCAAGGCCAAACGAATAGCAACCGAAACGCTCGAAATCTATGCGCCAATTGCCAGTCGGCTCGGGCTCTACAAGTTGTATCGCGAACTGCAGGATCTTGCCTTCAAAGCGGCTCATCCCATGCGCTACCGGGTGCTTCACAAGGCCTTGATGGCTGCGCGAGGCAACCGGCGCGAAGTATTGGGGCGCATTCTCGATACCGTGCGCAAGAATCTGCCAGAAGCCGGGATCGAAGCTGAGGTGTTTGGGCGCGAAAAAACGCTCTACGGCGTGTTTCGCAAAATGCGCGAGAAGAAATGTTCGTTTAGCGACGTGCTGGATATTTATGGTTTCCGGGTGGTGGTGCAGAGCATTCCCCAGTGCTACCTGACCCTTGGTGTCTTGCACAGCACCTTTAAGCCGATCCCCGGGCGCTTCAAGGATTTCGTTGGGCTGCCCAAGGTCAACGGCTATCAGTCGCTCCATACAGCGGTTGTCGGCCCATTCGGTACACCGGTGGAGTTTCAGATCCGCACCCGCGAAATGGCGCGCACAGCTGAAGAAGGTATTGCCGCGCATTGGCTGTATAAGGCCGAAAAGGAAACCTTTACTGATCTGCAAAAGCGCACCCATCAGTGGCTGCAATCGCTGCTCGAAATCGGCCAGCAAACCAGTGACTCGCTCGAGTTCATCGAAAACGTCAAGGTCGATTTGTTCCCGGATGCCGTGTATGTGTTTACGCCCAAGGGTCAAATACGCGCTTTGCCGCGCGGCGCGACGATCATCGACTATGCCTACAGCATCCACACTGATGTGGGCGATCAAACGATTGCTGCAAAACTTAACGGCCAAAACGTACCCCTGCGCCAGGAGCTGCGCAGCGGAGATGTGGTCGAAATCATTACCGACCCCGCGAGCCGCCCCAACCCGGCTTGGTTGAGCTTCGCCAAAACCGGCAAAGCGCGCGCGGAGATCCGCCATTATCTGCGCACCATCACCAGCCAGGAATCGATTGAATTGGGTAAGCGACTGCTCGAGCAATCGCTGGCAGCCATGCGGATTGATGCCGCCTCGCTTGACCCGGGAGTGATGGAACGTGGAGCCAGGGATACCGGCGCGCACTCCATGGCACAGCTGTATCAGGACATCGGGCTTGGCAAGAGCCTCGCGCCGGTTGCAGCTCGCACCATTGCACTTCAGCTAGCAAGCAAGCCTGCAGCAGCCATGCTTTTACCCCGCATGGCGCCCATCCTGATTCATGGTAACGAAGGCTCGGCGGTCACCTATCCGCCATGTTGCAATCCATTACCCGGCGATGCGGTGACTGGCCATTTACGGGGCGGCCACGGCTTGGTTGTACACCGCCAGGATTGCACTCAGGCGCGGCACCAACGCTCGCGCGATGCGGAGCGCTGGGTAGATGTGGAATGGAGCGAGGAAGTAAGCGGGCAGTTTCGCTGCGAACTTGAACTCTTGGTGGTGGAATCGCGAGGTGCGCTGGCTCGGGTGGCCGCCCAACTTGCCAAGGCGGATGCAAATATCGTGCATCTGTCGCTTGAAGAAAATCCACAAGACACCGCATCAATGCGCTTTGCCATTCAGGTCCGAGACCGCCAGCATCTTGCGCTGGTGATGCGAGAGCTGCGCAAGCTGAGCGATGTGCGCAGGATCGTCAGGAAGTAACTCAGACCTGAATCTGCTGATACTTGACCGAAAGTATGGTCACGGTTTGCGGGCCTTCGGGTAACCGCACCAACACTTCGTCACCTTCGCGCGCCTTGATCAAAGCACGGGCTAACGGCGATATCCAGCTGATCAGCCCGCGGCCAGCATCAGTTTCGTCTACCCCAACAATCGCCACCGTATGCTCAATATCCATGGCATCCAGATAGCTGACGGTCGCGCCAAAAAATACCTGGTCACTCGACTCTCGGGTGGCGGGGTCGACAACCTCTGCGGCCTCCAGACGTTTGGTTAAAAAACGCAGGCGCCGGTCTATCTCACGCAGCCGTTTCTTGCCATAAAGATAGTCTCCGTTCTCGGACCGATCGCCATTGGAAGCCGCCCAAGAGACCACACTTACCATCTCCGGGCGCTCTTTATGCAACAAGTGCACAAGCTCGGCTTTCATGCGGGCATGGCCCGCTGGCGTCATGTAGTTCTTCGTGCCTGGGCCGAGCGCCGGGGCAGACGAGCTGTGCTCGTCATCGTCCTCGTCAGTAGTCGCGTCATCCCGAACAAAGGCCTTGCTCATGCGCTTTGCGGCCTAGCCAGCAATCGCCATTTCATCGATCAGGATCGATCCAGTGCGCTTGGTGCCTCGGGTCATCACATCGGCCCCCACTGCAACGATGCCCTTGAACATTTGGGCCAGATTGCCCGCAATCGTGATTTCCTGAACCGGGTACTGAATCACTCCGCGATGCACCCAATAACCCGAGGCCCCACGAGAGTAATCCCCAGTCACATAGTTGACGCCCTGCCCCATCAGATCGGTCACGAGCAACCCGGTGCCGAGCCGCCGAAGCATCGCGGGAAGGTCGTCACCCATGGGCGTCAGGCGGCTTGTAAGACTCAGGTTATGGGCACCGCCAGCGTTGCCGGTAGTTTTCATTCCCAGCTTGCGTGCTGAGTAGGTGGATAAAAAGTAGCCTTGCAACACCCCGCCGCTGACCAGCTCACGGCGCGAGGTCCGAACCCCTTCGCTGTCGAAACTGCCGCTTCCAAGTTCGGCTGGAATAAACGGATCCTCAATCACATCGATATGTGACGGGAGCACCGATTTGCCCAAGGAATCCAGCATAAAGGTCGAGCGGCGGTAAAGCGCCGAACCGCTGGTGGCCTGCACCAGGGAGCCCAACAATCCAGCAGCCAAGGGCGCTTCGAAAAGCACCGGCACGCGGCGGGTCTTGAGCTTCCTGGCCCCCAGCTTCGCAAGCGCGCGCTGTGCTGCATATTGCCCAATACGCTCCGGCTCTGCCAGCCTCGCCACATGACTGGCCGAGGAATACCAATCATCGCGCTGCATGTCTTCGCCCGCGCCTGCGATCGGCGATACGGCCATGGTGTGGCGACTATAGGGGCCTCCACCCACAAAGCCCAGGGAATTGGCTGAAAGATAATGGCTCTGGCCGGTATTGACCGAAGCGCCTTCGCTGTTACTGACCAAGGGGCTCACATCGAATGCGGCACGCTCCATGCGCTTGGCCAGCCCAATGGCCTGCTCGGCTGTGAGATCCCAGGGATGGTATTGGTCGAAATCGCGCTGCTCGGTAGCCAGGAGCTCCGCCTCGGGCAGCCCGGCGCAATCATCCTCGGCAGTAAAACGTGCAATATGAAATGCCGCTTCGAGCGTTTGCGAAATAGCCTGGGCTGAAAAATCACTGGTGCTGGCGTTGCCCCGCCTTTGCCCCGAATAGACAGTGACACTGAGGCCCTTGTCGCGATTTTGCTCAATCGTCTCAACGGCGCCCTTGCGGACATTAACCGCCAGCCCGAAGGATTCGGAGACATCGGCCGACCAGGCGCTCGCCCCCAGACGCTTGGAATGATGGGCCACCTGATCGAGCAGGTCCTGGAATTGATTGCGGGTGTATTCAAACATTCGCCTATGATACTCACCGTGAAACATCGACTGAAACCATCAGCCTCACGGCGACTAGCGGCTTTACGCCCCCAGGAACCCGTTGAAGGCAGCGAACCCCTCTCGAAAACCCAGCGCAAGAAGGCCTCCGATGCGGTGCAAGCCTTGGGCGAAATGCTGGTATCGATCGAGGACTACCAGCTGAAAAAGCTGGCTTTGGATGAGGTCTTGCTTGACGCCGTCATGCAAGCGCGCAGCATCCGAGCCCATGAAGGGCGCCGCCGCCAACTGCAATACATCGGCAAGCTGATGCGCAGCCGCGATATCGAGCCCTTGCGTTTGCAATTGCTGGATCGCGATGTGCTGCAAAAACAGGAAAATGCCCGAATGCATGCGGCCGAGCAATGGCGTATTCGATTGCTGGGTGAGCCCGCTACGCTGGAGCTTTGGCTTGCGACTTATTGCGAAGCCGCTGGCCGTGATGAAATGCGTTCGAAGCTCGGCGTCACGATTCAAGCGGCCCAGGCCCCCACCAGCCCTGGCCAGCTCAAGGCGTTTCGGGAGCTCTATCGAGTCTTGCACGCCGGGTTATTGGCGCATGAGCAAGCCACCCTGCCCGAGGCCCTGGCTGCTCCAGCGGAGCCCACCATTGACTGATGCCATCCACCATCGCATTGGGCTGGTTTCGATCAGCGACCGGGCCTCCAGCGGAGTGTATGAAGACAAGGGCCTGCCTGCCCTGCGTGATTGGCTCGCGAGTTGCCTCACCACATCCCATTCATTTGTTGAACGCCTGATTCCTGACGAGCGCGAAGTCATTGAAAGCACTTTGGTGAGCTTGGCCGACGCCGAGGGCTGCTCCCTGATTCTCACTACCGGTGGCACCGGGCCGGCCCCGCGAGACGTGACGCCAGAAGCCACGCTTGCCATCGCGCATAAGGACATGCCGGGGTTTGGTGAGCAAATGCGCCAGATCAGCCTGCGCTTCGTGCCCACTGCGATTCTTTCGCGCCAGGTCGCCGCGATTCGGGGCCAAAGCCTGATCATTAATTTGCCTGGTCAGCCCAAGGCAATTCGGGAAACCCTTGAGGGTTTACGCGATGCTCAAGGACTCAGTGTGGTGCCGGGCATTTTTGCGGCGGTGCCTTATTGCCTCGACTTGATCGGCGCGCCAGGGATGCAAACCGATCCTGCGCGTTGCCAGGCTTTTCGGCCGAAGTCTGCCGCATCAGTTCCGCCCAAAGCCTGAGCGATGTGGGCTCGCTGGTTACTGTGGGCCAAAGCGCTGAAACGCCAGGCGCTTATTCTTTGGTACGCCTCCCGTGATCCGCAAACCCCGCTTTGGATCAAGCTCATGTTGGCGGTGGTGATTGCCTATGCCTTTAGCCCGATCGATCTGATTCCTGACTTTATCCCGGTGCTGGGCCTGCTGGACGAGGCGCTGCTGCTACCGGCAATGATCTGGCTGATGATGCGTTGCCTACCTGAAAGCGTTATGACTTCAGCTCGGGCCCAGGCCCAAGCTCACACCGGGCGAATCACTAGCCGGGTTGGTGCGATTGCCATCATCCTGATTTGGCTGGGGGCCGTGGCCTTGGCCGGCTGGTTTTGGTTTAAGCCCGCGAACTAACCCGGGCGTGCCCGGGGGTCAAGCACCCGCCCCCGCTCGCCTGGCTGCCTCGTGCACCCCTTTGACCTCGCGTATCGCAACCAGGGCTTGACTCAAGGCCGAAGCGTCGCCGACATGCAGCGTGAAGCTCATTTTGGCGACTCCGGACTTGCTTTGTGTACTGACCGCAGTCACATTGAGCTTACTGCGGGCAAACACGTCAGACACGTCGCGCAGCAGCCCGGGGCGATCATGGGCCAGTACGAGCACATCGGCCGCGAAGCGTGCTTTGCCATCAGTGGGCATTGCTCCCCAGTCGGTGCTAAGCGTGCGCTCTGGGGAAAAATTCCTTAGGCGGATGAATTGCGGGCATTGCAGGCGATGCACCGAGACACCTCGCCCACGGGTCACAAAGCCACCAATGGGATCTGGCGGAACTGGCTTGCAGCACGCTGCCAACTGCGTCATCAAGGAATCAACCCCGACCACAAGCACCGAGCTGGAGGTGCCTTCTGGCGCACCGTTCAGTGCGGTGCGGCTGCGCAGCGCAGTTTTTGCAAGCACGGGACTTTCGTCTTGCTGCCGGCTCGACGATGCGGCACGCAAATGCAGCGCATCCTCAACAGCTCTCGGCCCGAGCTCATCACGCGCTATGGCGACAAACAAGGCGGCCGCGTCGGGGAATCCCAGCCGCGTTGCAAGCTCATCAAAGGCCAGCGCGGTTTTGCCTTCGCGCTGCATGATGCGTTCAATCAGGCTTCGTCCGTTTGCAGCATCCCGCTCCAGGTCACGCGCGTTAAACCACTGCCTCACCTTGGCGCGCGCACGATGGCTTCGCACATACCCTAGCTCGGGATTCAACCAGTCACGCGATGGCCCCACCTGAGCCGACCCTCGGGCCGTAATCACCTCAACCGTCTGGCCGTTTTCAAGACGTCGATCCAGCGGCACCATCTGCCCATCGACCCGAGCGCCGCGGCACCGGTGTCCCAACCCCGTGTGAACACTGTAGGCAAAATCAATCGGCGTGGAGCCAACCGGCAATTCGATGATGCGCGCCTCAGGAGTAAGCACATAAATGAACTCCGCAGCCCCAAGTGCGGTACTGCCAGCACCGCTCTCCCCCAGCCTCTCACCAATCTCCTGTTGCCAGGCCAGCAGTTGCCGCGCAAAAACCAGGCGGGTCGAGTCTGCCGCGGGAGCATCACGCGATGCCACCCCGGTACTTTGTTCCTTATAGGCCCAATGCGCGGCCACGCCAAACTCGGCATGGCGATGCATCGCAGCAGTGCGAATTTGCACTTCAAGCGGGCGACCATCCGGGGGGATCACCACCGTATGCAATGACTGATAACCGTTGGGTTTGGGCCGCGCAATATAGTCGTCGAACTCAGCCTCGACTGAAGACCAGCGCTCGTGAATTCGTGCCAATGCTTCGTAACACGCGCGCTCGTCGTCGACGATCACCCTGAGTGCCCGCAGATCCATGATCCGCTCAAGAGCCAGGCCCTTGCTGCGCATCTTCATGGCGATGCTGTAAATATGCTTTGGGCGGCCGCTCACCTGCGCGTGTAGACCGGCCTCATCCAAAAGGCCCTGTACTTGCGCCTGAATCTTCTCGACAAAATCCAGTCGCTCGGAGCGACGCTCATCGAGGGCGCGTGCGATGGTTTTGTATTGCTCGGGTTGCCTGAACCGAAAGGCCAGATCCTCAAGCTCCCACTTGATCTGCCACAGGCCCAGACGGTTAGCGAGCGGGCTCAATACATCAAGGGTTTCGGCACACACCGCCTCACTGGCAGGCACCTTGATCGTGGCGTGATAACGCAAGGTCTGCAAGCGAGAAGCCAATCGCACCAGTACCACCCGCAGATCCTGCCCGATCGCCAGGGTCATCTTGCGCAGGCTTTCCAGCTGATCACCGGCAGCAAGCAGCCCGCCAGTCTGCCCTTCGCGAGACACCTGATGGACCTGGCGCAGCCGCAAGACACTGCGTACCGCCTCAATCAGGCGCAGCACTTCTTCACCCTCGGCTCCCAGAGGCTTCAGGGCTTTGAGGAGCAGCGCGATACTGATCTGCTGTTCTGCCCCAAACAACCAGGCGGCGGCCTGGGCAACCGGGTCAGCATGTTGAAGCACAAGGATCTCTGCGGTTCCGCGCGCGTGATCCAGCCAGCGTTCCCCGTTTTCAGCCTCAGATTCACCACACAACTCTTGAGCCAACTCACGTGCAAAATGCACCAAATCAGTGCTGCGGCGCTGCAGCAACTCTTGAGTATGATTCGTCACGTTTGTCTCGGTAATCTGTTCTGGCACATTATCCAGTTGTCGAATATTCTTACATGCCCGGGTAAACACTTTTCTACCGTTGGTCCTTTTGGATCAGCGCTTGTGCGCTAGTTCCTAGGTCCATCAAAAACAACAAGATAAGGTATTCGGGAGTTCATTTGTCCAGCCCAATTCATGATTAGATTGTTTAACCATTACCTGTCGGTGCGGCTGATGTTGCTAACCGCGCTCGAAGCCATGGTGCTGTTTCAGTCCCTGGTGCTCGGCTTTCAGGTTCGAGTTCCAGATCCCAGCGTGCCGCTTCCCTTGATTGAGGCTGGCGTCTTCACCGCCATCATGTTGCTCATGATGACAGCCCTTGGGCTCTACCAAACCCAACTGGAATCGTTTCGCTCCACAGTACAACGCGTGATCGTGGCTTACGGCTTGGCGCTGATTGTGATGAGCGTGCTGTTCTACATCACCCAAACCGTGCTTATCGGGCGCGGGGTGTTTGCTGTGAGCACTATCTTTGCGTTAGCGGGCCTGCTACTGGTTCGGGTCCTTTTCTTCCGCGTGACCGACCTCGGTTTGCCAAAACGACGAGTTTTAGTGCTCGGCCATGGCGATGAAGCCGAACAGGTCATCCGGTTTTTGCACGAAGGCGAACGCGCCCGTACCGTCCAGTACGCCGGGATGTATCCAGTTATCACTGAGCGCTTGCCCAACGAAAACCGCCGCGCCATCAACCATGATCCATTGATGCGCACGGTACGCGAACTGCGTGTTTCGGAAATTGTCATCGCGGTTAAGGAGCGGCGTGGCGGAGTCCTGCCCCTGCGTCAGCTGCTCGATTGCCGGATCAATGGAATCAGGGTGATGGATATCGTTTCGTTTTACGAGCGAGAGCAAGGCATTCTTAAGATCAACAACCTGCGCGCTTCCTGGCTAATTTTCCGCGATGGTTTTGATCAGGGGCTGTTGCGCGACGTGATCAAGCGCACCTTCGATGTAATGGTGAGCCTGAGCCTGCTGTTGGTCACTTTGCCGATCCTGTTAATCGCCATGCTGGCGATCCTGCTTGAAAGCGGCTGGCCCATGTTCTATCGGCAGGAGCGGGTCGGATTTGGCGGCAAGCCTTTTACGATTCTTAAACTGCGCTCCATGCGCCAGGATGCAGAGAAAGACGGCAAACCCCAATGGGCTGGCGCCAACGATATGCGGGTGACCAAGGTCGGCAAGTTTTTGCGCAAAACCCGCATCGATGAGCTGCCCCAGTTGATCAACGTCTTGCGCGGCGACATGAGCTTTGTAGGCCCACGCCCTGAGCGTGAATTCTTTGTGCGCCAACTGTTGGAGAAGATCCCGTTTTACGATGTGCGCCATAGCGTCAAGCCTGGAGTTACCGGATGGTCGCAAGTGCGATACCCGTATGGAGCCTCAGTCGATGACGCGCTTGCAAAACTCCAATACGATCTCTATTACGTCAAGAATCATTCGCTGTTTCTCGACTTGTTGATTCTTGTGGAAACCGCTCAGGTCGTGTTGTTGGGCAAGGGAGCTCGATGAGGCGAACCCTGGCCTTTGAAGTGCAGCACCTGTGAATGTATCGCTGGGCTTTCTGAGTTTTGTTGTTGCTTGCATGGCCTTTTTGGGCCTTGCAGGTTTACTCTGGCTCAAGCATTCGCCCAAACTTACTGCGCGGCTGTTTCTTTTTGCAGTGGTCTGCGAAGTGTTATGGGCCGGTGCGATCGCCGCCGCCTTGGGCATCACTGCGGTCCATCCAGGCATTCTTTCAGCCATTGAGGCCCTGCGCGGTGCGGCGTGGATCGTCTTTCTGATTAGCGTTGTACAACAAACCGAAAGCTATCGCGACCAGGCTTTGCTGCGTCGTTCGACCGAGATCGCGTTCACCGCAGTCGCAGGGGTGGCTGCGGCCTCGGTAGCTGCTGACATTTTGGGCCTGGGCCTTTCGGTATCGTTTACCTTTAAGGTACTGCTTGCCGTGCTTGCCCTGGTGTGCATAGAGCAGGTGTATCGCAACACGCCCAATGACCAGCGTTGGGGCATCAAGTTTTTATGCCTCGCCTTGCTGGCGATGTTCGGATTTGACTTGGTGATGTACACCGAAGCCCTGTTGTTCTCGAGACTGAACATTACCTGGTGGACCAGTCGGGGCTTTGCCAATGCTGCTGTGATGCCCCTATTGGCAGTGGCAGCTTCCCGCAACCGCGACTGGAAGCTGCAAATCGCGGTCTCGCGCTCCGTGGTATTCCATACCTCGACCCTGTTCATGTCTGGCCTGTTTTTGATGTTGATGGCTACGGGCGGGTACTACGTTCGGTATTTTGGCGGTCAGTGGGGCGCTGTTGCTCAAGCCCTTGTGCTGTTTGGCGCAGTCATTGTTTTGCTGGCGCTCACTGCTTCCAGCCAATTGCGAGCCCGCTGGAAGGTATTTGTCGCCAAGCATTTCTTCAGCTATCGCTATGACTATCGCGCCGAGTGGCTCAAACTCACCGAGCTGCTCTCCGACACGAATCCGGAAGGCTTAGGCAATCGGGCGATTGCAGGGCTGGCCCAATTCATCGATGGCAAACGCGGTGCATTGTGGCAAGACGACGGCACGGGGCATTTTGTCTGCACCCATCGCGAGCAGTTTTTGGGCGACACCCCGGGGCTTGCTCCGGACAACCCGATGATCAATTTTTTGCGCGATTCACAATGGGTAATCAGTGTGCCCGAGTGGCGGCAAACGCCAGACCTGTATCAGTCCCTCGAACTACCCGCTGCATTCAAGAGCAATCCGCAGCTCTGGATGATCGTGCCGCTGATCCTGGGTTCCAAACTCATCGGCTTTGTCGTATTGCAAAAGCCGCTGGTCGAAACTGAATTGAATTGGGAGATGCGCGATGTTATCAAGACAGCTGCGCGGCAAATCTCCAGCTATATCGGGATGCAGCATGCGGTGCAGCAACTCGTCCAGTCGCAGCAGTTCGAGTCTTTCAATCGCATGTCCGCTTTTGTGGTCCACGATCTGAAAAACCTGGTCGCTCAACTTACCCTATTGCTCAAGAATGCCCAAAAGTTCCGCCACAACCCCGAGTTTCAAGCCGACATGCTGCTGACAGTGGAAAATGTCATGGAGCGCATGCAGGGCCTGCTGCTTCAATTGCGCGTCGGCACCACGCCCGTGGAAGCCCCTGCTCCTGTCCCATTGGGTGAAACCATCGAAGCTGCGATCCGTTCCAAGAAAGCCCTGCAGGTCGAACCCAGCTTTGAGCTGGATGAAGAGCTTGATGGCGCAGCGATTCTTGCTCACCGAGATCGTATTGAGCGCGTGATCGGCCATCTTGTGCAAAACGCTGCCGAAGCCACTGGTTCGAAAGGCAGGATCTGGATTCGTGCCCATCGGGAAAGCGAAGATGCCCTGATCGAGATTGAAGATAACGGCAAGGGCATGAGTGAGGATTTCGTGCGCAATCAGCTATTCAAGCCATTTGCCTCGACCAAAGCACACGGTATGGGCATCGGTACTTTTGAAAGCCGCGAATACATCCGGGAGATAGGCGGCTCATTGCAGGTACTAAGCAAGGAAGGGGTGGGGACTACCTTTAGCATTCGCTTGCCCCTTGCTCGCCAACGATTGATGGCGGCTTAGAAGTGATTTCAGCCCAAAGCAGCCGATTACAGGACAACTAAAGAACACTATGGGAAGCGATGATCGTCCGATTTTGTTGATGGTGGAAGATGACAAGGGTCTGCAAAAGCAGATGCGTTGGTCATTTGACCGCTACAACGTGGTATTCGCTGAAAATCGCGAAGACGCCATTGCGCAAGTGCGCCGGGTCGAGCCGATGGTGATGACCCTCGATCTTGGCTTGCCCCCCCATCAAGACAGCACGGTGGAAGGCTTTGCCACCATGGCAGAGGTTCTTGCGATTGCCCCGAACACCAAAATCATTGCCCTGACCGGGCAAAATGACCGGGCCAATGCGGTTCGCGCGATTGGCTTGGGCGCTTATGATTTTTTCGCCAAACCCTTTGAGGCTGACGTTCTGGGATTGGTAGTCGAGCGCGCATTCCGTACCGCCGAGCTAGAGATTGAGAACCGGCGGCTTCGCGAGTCTGTGCAGGAAACCAGCACACACGGCATCCTGACCCGGGATCCCGCCATGCTCAAGCTGTGCCGCCAACTTGAGCGCATCGCCCCCACCAAAGCCACGACCCTGTTGCTGGGTGACTCGGGTACTGGCAAGGAGCTTTTTGCCAAAGCACTGCATACCCTTTCACCGCGCAATTCCAAACGGTTTGTGGCAATTAACTGCGCGGCCATTCCCGACACCTTGCTCGAATCAGAGTTGTTCGGGTATGAAAAAGGCGCCTTCACCGGAGCGGTGAAAACCACGCCAGGCAAGATTGAAGTGGCCGATGGCGGCACCTTGTTTCTCGATGAAGTCGGCGACCTGCCGATGCCCTTGCAAGCCAAACTGCTACGCTTTTTGCAAGAGCGGGTCATTGAGCGAATTGGGGGCCGTGAAGAAATCGCGGTCGACGTACGCGTTGTTTGCGCTACCCATCGCAACTTGCGGGAATTGATCAAGGAAGGCAGCTTCCGCGAAGATTTGTTCTATCGATTCTCCGAACTTGTGATCATGATTCCACCGCTGCGCGAACGGGCTGGCGATGCGGCTTTGATCGCTCATGCTTTCCTGCAACGCTTTGGGCGGGAAAATGGCCGTGAGCGACTCACATTTCGTGAAGACGCGATGGCGGCCATCAGCACACATCCGTGGCCGGGCAATGTGCGCGAGCTTGAGAACTGCATCAAACGCGCGGTGATCATGGCCGAGGGCAGTAGCGTTACCGCTGAGGATCTCGGGCTGGAATCTGATGTTGAAGCACCGATTCTGAACTTGCGCCAGGTGCGTGAGGAAGCTGAAAAGCAAGCTGTGCTCAAGGTCATGGCGCAGCTTGATGGCAACGTGGCCAAGGCCGCCGAGCTGCTTGGAATCTCACGACCAACTCTTTATGATTTATTGAACCGATTCGGCTTGCGCTGACGGAACTCACTGGCCACACGCATTTTGTTGTTACGCATAGCCCTTCCCAAGACTCAACACAGACCTCAAGCCGGACGCTCGCATCATGACTTCATGGATTACCCCTCGCCAAGCCCGTTTTAGCGCGTTAGCCCTGGCTATCACCGCAGCCCTAAGCCTGAGTGCTTGCAAGTCTGGCGATAGCCCGGATGCCTTGCTGGCGCAGGCCAAAGCGGCGCTCGACAAGAACGATCGTAAAAGTGCTGAAATTCATCTGAAGAACCTGCTGCAAAAGGAAGACTCGGGTGAAGCCCGGATGCTGCTTGGAGCGATGTATCGCAAGGGCGGTGATTTCCGAGCTGCAGAAAAAGAGTACCGGCGCGCAGTTGAGATGGGTGTGGATCGAAATCGGTCGGCGGCGCCTCTGCTCGAAGCCCTCTTTCAATCGGGCGAGTATCAAAAAGTAATTGATGATTCGCGCAATCTCGCTGTGGATCAGCCTGAAGCCAAAGCGGCTGTGCTCACGGTGGTGGGCCGCGCGCATCTTGCACAAAACAAGGTGGATGAAGGCCGTCGCAGCCTCACCGAAGCACTCGGGATAAAACCCGATCACGTGCCTGCCATGGTCAGCATGATTGCCTTGGATGCGCTTGGTCCGGATCGGTCGGGTGCCAACAAGAAGATCGAAGAGCTGCTCGTCAAGTACCCCAATTCGGTCGATGGCCTGACCCTCAAGGGCGATTTGTTCCTGGCCGATGGCAAACTTGAAGAGGCCCGCAAGGCATTTCAGCAGGTGATGGCTGTCGACACAACCAACGTGCTCGCGCTTGCCAAAGTCGTTGCCATAGCTATTGATCTGCGCGATTTCGATGGCGCCGCGAAATCACTCAATGAGCTGGCCGCCCTGACTCCTGTCAGCCCGGGCACACTGTATTTGCGAGCGCTATTTGAGTTTCGGCAAAATCGCCTGGAGCCGGCACGCGAAGCGATTCAAAACGCGCTCAAACTTGCACCGGATTACCTTCCCTCGATTACTTTGGCTGGTAACGTATTTCTTGCGTTGAACTCCCTTGAGCAAGCCGAGCGCTATGGTCGGATGGTTGTGGAACGTGCGCCCAATGCCCTGCAAGGCTATCGCCTGCTCGGCGCTACCTATTTGCGGCTCAATTCCCCCGAGCGCGCCATGCAAACCATCCAGCCGATCCTGGATAAAAAAATCGATGATCCGACCATCCTTTCGATTGCCGGTGAGGCGGCTCTTAAGCTGAATGACGGCACCCGTGCGGCCGAGTACTTCGCAAAATCTGCTCAGCTCGACCCCAACGATCCCAGCAAACGCACCGGCCTCGCACTTTCGCGTATGGCAATGGGCGATCGCGAAAAGGCATTCACCGAGCTTGAGCAAGCCGTCGAGATCGATAGCAAAAACTATCAGGCTGACTTTGCGCTCATCATGGCTCGGGTTCGCGAAAAACAATACGACAAGGCCCTGGAATCGGTAACGCGGCTCGAAAAAAAACTGCCCGGCAGCCCGATCCCCGCCAATTTGAAAGGCCTGGTTTATTTGGCCAAAGGCGACCAGCCCAAGGCTCGCAGCGGCTTTGCCGATGCATTAAAGGCTGACCCCGCATTTTTCGCAGCCGCCGCCAATCTCGCGGCGATGGACCTGCGTGACAACAAGGTTCCTGAAGCGAAGAAACATTATGAAGGCGTGTTGGGTAAGGATCCGAAGAACGCCCAGGCCCTGATTGCGCTGGCTCGCATTACTGCTCAAACGAATGGGCCAAAAGAAGAAGTGCTGAAGTATCTGCGGCGTGCCAAGGAAGGCAACCCTGGTGCTGTGCCTCCGATCCTGGCGCTGGCCAATTACTACCTTGAAATCAACGAGCCCCGCGAAGCGATTCCGGTGCTGCAAGAAGGCGTCACCGCACAGCCGGATCGCACCGAACTTCTCGACTTGCTCGGCGCGACCTACATGCGTATCAACGAGCGCGGACAGGCGCTTGAAACTTATGAAAAGCTTTTGCGGGTCAATCCCAAGTCGGCTGCCCTGCACTACAGAATGGGGGAACTGCGTGCAGCGATGCGCGACGATAGTGCGGCGCTAGGTTCGTTTCGCCGTGCTGCTGAGCTTGCTCCGAAAGCCATCGAACCGCGCATTGCCATGGCCTCCGTACTGCTGCGTCAAGGCAAAAAAGTGGAAGCCCGGCAGATTGCAGACAGCATGAAAAAAGATCTGCCCAACAGCCCCGCGGGGCTAACTCTGGAAGGCGACCTTTCCGCACTGGATAATAATTGGCCCGCTGCTATTGTGTCTTTCAAGAAAGCGCTCGCTATTAACAGATCCGTAGCGATCGGCATCAAGCTGCATCAGGCCTACCTGAAAAGCGGCAAAGAGCCTGAAGCCGCCGCCTTGCTCACCGATTGGTTCAAGCAGGATCCCAAGGATTTCACCATGCGGCTTTACGCGGGTGAGTTCGAAATCTCGCGCAAGCAATGGAAGTCGGCAGTGGGGCATTACGAGGAATCCCTCAAGCTTGACCCCAAGCATGCGGTATCGATGAACAACATGGCCTGGGCCTTGCATCAGCTGAAGGATCCCAACGCAATCAAGGTCGCCGAGCAAGCCTACGCACTGGCCCCTCAGAATCCTTCGATCATCGACACTCTGGGCACGATCCTGGTAGAAACTGGCAATCAAAGCCGTGGTCTTGAATTACTCAAGCAGGCCGTATCGATTGCGCCAAAAACTCCGGAGTTTCGCCTGCACTTAGCCGAGGCCCTGATCAAGATCGGCAACAAAGATGCTGCTCGCAGCGAAATCGATACGATCCTGAAGGATCATCAAAATACTGCGGCTGCGGCTAGCGCCAAGGAATTGGTGGGTAAGCTGTAAACCCTTTACCGAACTGCAGCGCTGGCAAGGTACCAGGGCATCGCCACTCGCAGGCCCTGGGCCAGGGAAAACTGGGGCTCATAACCCAGTTCTTGCCTTGCCTTTGAGATATCCGCGAGGGAATGTCTGACATCACCTGCGCGAAAATCGCGATAAAGCGGGGCCGCTGCAATCACTTGCGTACCGAGCTCGGAAAGCGCATGACGAATCATCTCAAAAAGCTGGCTCAGGCTGGTTCGTTCTCCGACGGCCACGTTAAACACCTCGTGCGGATTGGGTAGTACCGGGGTAATCGCAGCCCGAATGTTTGCCTCAACCGCATTGGCCACAAAGCAAAAGTCGCGACTGGTTTCACCATCGCCATTGATGAACACCGTCTCATTTTTCAGCAAAGCGCTGGTCCATTTTGGTATCACTGCGGCGTAAGCGCCATCAGGATCTTGCCTCGGACCAAACACATTAAAGTATCGCAGTCCGACGCAGCTCATTGCGTAGGTTTTAGCAAACACTTCAGCGAACAACTCATTTGCAGACTTGGTTGCAGCATAAGGCGATAGTACTCGGCCAATCTTGCCCTCGAGTTTGGGCAAGTCTGGATGATCACCATAGACCGAGCTCGATGAGGCATAAACGAACCGCTTGACGCGAGCCGCCCTCGCCGCATTCAGCAGCTGCATAAACCCGCCGACATTACTCTCAAAAGAATCCATGGGCGAAGCGATCGAGCGGGGCACCGACCCCAATGCGGCCTGATGCAGCACAAAATCAACTCCCGTTACTGCGTCTCGACACACTTCCGCATCGCGAATGTCGCCGATAATTACCCTGGATCTCGCCCATGCTTCGGGCCCAACCAAGCGCTCGACCTCATCCAAATTGCGCTGATGACCGGTGCTCAAATTATCCAGCGCGACGACATGCTGCCCCGCATGAAGAAGAGTCTCGAGAAGATTCGACCCGATAAATCCAGCCGCGCCCGTCACCAGCCACCGCGAGGGTTTCAGCAGCAGTTGGTTTACAGACGCCATGCGACCACTCCTTTTTCAGCAAGACTCTCCCGCGAATAGCTGCTTTTGACATCGGAGAACACACCGCCTTGCTTAAGTTTGGTCAGGATCAAATCAAGCCCCATCGATTTGTATTCATGATGCGCCACAGCAGCGACAATCGCGTCGCACAACGGAATATCATCCCAGGCAGAAAGGGACACGCCATATTCATGCCGAGCATCAGCGTCCTGAGCGATCGGGTCATGGATAAAAACCTGGCAACCAAACGACTCAAGCTCCCGCACCACATCAATGACCTTGCTATTGCGCAAATCCGGAACGTCTTCCTTGAAGGTCAAGCCCAAAACCAGCACAGGGCGATCTTTCACAGTTGATCCGCTACGAATCATGTTTTTCACGGTTTGCTCGGCGACATGCTTGCCCATACCGTCATTGATCCGGCGCCCCGCCAGGATCACCTGGGGGTGATACCCCAGCTGATCCGCTTTGTAAGTCAGGTAGTAGGGGTCGACCCCAATGCAGTGGCCACCCACCAGGCCAGGCCGAAACGGCAGAAAGTTCCATTTCGTTCCTGCGGCCTGCAAGACCTCGAGAGTGTCAATGCCAATCCGCTCAAAAATAAGCGAGAGCTCATTCATAAGCGCGATATTCAAATCGCGCTGGGTGTTTTCGATCACCTTGGCCGCTTCGGCGACCTTGATACTCGAAGCCTTGTGCACGCCCGCCTTGACCACCAATTCATACATCGCCGCCACCTTCTCCAGTGTTTGGGGTGTATCACCAGAAACAACCTTGACGATGGAGCTCAGGGTGTGAAGTTTGTCGCCGGGGTTGATTCGCTCGGGCGAGTATCCGACATGGAAGTCAGCGAGCCACTTCAAACCGGAATGCTTTTCCAGCACCGGAATGCACTCTTCCTCGGTTGCACCGGGATAAACGGTGGATTCAAAAACCACTGTGGCGCCTTTCTTCATGAAAAGGCCGCACGTCTGACTGGCTGACAGCAAAGGTGTGAAATCGGGTCGATGAGCTTCATCAACAGGTGTGGGAACCGCCACGATCAAAAAATCGCATTGCCTGAGCATCTCCGGGTCGTGGGTCACTTCGAGCATTGAAGCGGCCTCAAACTGAGAGCGAGATACCTCCCCCGTTGGATCTTCAAGGCGTCTGAAGTTCGCAATCTTTTGCTCAGACAAGTCGTAACCAATGGTACGGGCGACCCGGCCAAACTCGACTGCCAATGGCAAGCCCACATATCCTAAGCCCACCACCCCGATTACTGCATCCATATTGATCCTACCGTTCCTATCAAATCGTCAAATCTGCCGTCGCGCGAAAAACCACCATCGCAGGGAATAATTCATCGCCCGATATTGTGGGCCAATTACAATCGGCGTCATGTCACGAAAAAAATTGCTGATTGCTCACTTCGGGGCAGTTTGGGTCGGCGTTACCCTCCTGCTTCCTGGCGCGCAATCCCAAGGGCTTGGCGAACCCCCTACCCTTGCTCCAGTGTATCCGCCTGTCGTCACCCAGCAGGCGCAAGCGCAGGAACGCGCCCAGAAGCTTACAGAAGCCGGCATCCGCTTTGAGCACGCGGAAGGGGTAATCCGAGATTTGAGTCGAGCTCAATCCTTTTATTGTGCCGCTGCAAAACTTGAATACGCCGATGCCTTCATCCGGCTGGGCTGGATGTACGCCAACGGACGAGGCGTTGCGCGCAACGACAATATCGCGCACACCATGTTTACCAGGGCGGCCAAATTGGGCAGCGATATGGGCGAACGCCTGACCGAACTGGTTCGCGGCGATGGCCAGGAGCTGGTGCCGGAGTGTTTGCGCCCTGGTGCTGTAGTCGCGCTATCTGCCCCATCGGCCGCACCGACCCAACCATTACGCCCGCTGGAGCCAACTCCCGACTTGGGGGCCGCCGCTCAGTTTCGGGCCATGCCAGCCTCCATCGAGCGCAAGAAGCTGCTCGAGCTGGTGCTGCAAATTGCCAAAGCCAACAAGCTCGATCCCAGGCTTGCATTTGCGGTCATCGCCACTGAATCCGCGTTCGATCCGCTGGCTCGCTCACCGAAGGGTGCCTTGGGTCTGATGCAGCTCATTCCCGATACTGCGGATCGCTTCGGGGTGTCCAATGTGTTTGATCCCAAGCAAAATCTGCGCGGTGGCATGGCCTATCTGCGATGGCTTTTAGCCTATTTCAAAGGCGATGTCGTGCTCACTCTGGCGGCCTATAACGCTGGCGAAGGCGCAGTGGACAAGCACAAGGGCGTACCACCATTTGCCGAAACCGTCGCCTATGTGCAACGTATCCGCGCCCTTTATCCGTTTGATCGGCATCCGTTTGATGCCAATGCATTGAATACACGAAATAGTGTGTCCAACGGTGCCCCAAGGGCACAAGCAAGCAGCGACACAACGCTCATCCGCCGATAAAATACCGTTAGGCGGCTAGGTAGTGACAAATGTCCTGCCGAACCCGGCCCACCACCGGCATAGTGCTAACCCAAGCACTGAAGGTCAACGCCAACAATCTGCTGAGCGGTCTTGCGCACCCTATGCGTCGTGACCGAGGATTTGAATAGTGATAGGAGCAAATATGATGCGTTTCTTTATTGCACTGCTAATGGCCATGGGGCTTGCTGGTTGTGCTACCGATTTCCCCCTGGCGCCCAAAACGGCGGCCGCACCCGATTACCGCTATGCCATTGGGCCAGGCGATAGCCTGAACATCATCGTGTGGCGCAACCCCGAGCTTTCGCAAAAGGTTCCTGTGCGCCCGGACGGCAAGGTCACCTCGCCGCTGATCGAAGATATGGTCGCGATTGGCAAAAACCCCACGGAACTTGCTCGGGAAATTGAACAGCGCCTGAAGAAATACATCCAGGATCCGATCGTCACCGTAGTTGTAGACACCTTCGGGGGTCCGGCCAAAGAACAAATTCGGGTGGTCGGTCAAGCGGCCAAGCCTCAATCGCTGCCCTACCGGCAGAACATGACCCTGCTTGATGTCATGATTGCAGTAGGCGGCCTGAACGATTTCGCCGCCGGCAACCGCGCTGTGCTGATCCGCGCTGCGGAGGGCAACAAGCAATACAACGTTCGCCTGCGTGACCTTTTGAAGCGTGGTGACGTGTCGGCCAATGTGGAAATGCTGCCAGGCGATGTGGTGCTGATCCCCGAGAGCTGGTTCTGAACCTGAGAACTTGAGTCACCGGTCCGCGCACTAATCAACCCAACCTAGAGTTCGACGTATGCAAGAGTTTTTGGCAACCCTCCGGTCTACCCTGACTGCCACTTGGCGGCATCGGTGGTGGGGCCT
>JAIYCW010000077.1 GCA_027487815.1 Burkholderiales bacterium | reverse complement strand
CCGTATTGGCACCCACCACGGCCCGGGCCATCCGGCCGCGATCGCTGTAAGTGAAGGTGGCCGTACCATTTGCCGTGAGATTACCCGCAGCATCATAGGTGTTGGTCTGCGCGGTGGGGCCGGCGGTACTGGAGAGGCGATTACTGGTGCTGACCACCGTATGGGCGTACGGTGTGGCCCCGACGGTGAGGTTGGTGCGGTTGCCCGTCAGATCGTAGCTAAATGTTTGATTGGACGCTGACGTCGTCCAGCTTATGAGGCGATCCAGATTGTCATAGCCAAAGCTCTGATTGAAGCTCGGCTGCGCGACGCCCGCACCATTGACATGCGTGTAGCCGGTAATGCGGCTTGCTGCATCATAAGTGACGGTACGGACCAAGCCGGACTGGGCGGGGTGCCCCAAGGGATAGCCTGTGGGTCGCCCATCAAGATCAAAGGTGCGTGTCACCGTGCTGGGCGCGGCGGTCGTGTGGTTGCCCCATTGCCAGCCCGCGACAGGTCCAAACGCGGTGTAGGTGATGTTGGTGAGAAGATTGATCGTGCTCGCGGTGTTTGTACCCACACCGTTGGCGTTGGTTGGATTTAAGCTGATCGCACTGATCTGCCCGTTGGCGTTGTATGAATAATTCACCCGATTGCCACTGGGGTAGGTCAGGCTGACCAATCGCCCCTTGCCGGTGCCCGTGGTGCCATAGGTGTAGCTGATGATTCGGGTGCGCGCCGCTGTTCCGGAACCGATCACGGTGGTTTTGGTGAGCACCCGACCAAATCCATCGTAAGCAAAGCTGGTGGTCCCCGACTCGTCAGTGATTTTGGTCAAACGCCCCTTGGCATTTGCGGGCGCTGGTGTGACGGTACCGCCGTCCCACTCAAGGGCGGTATCGGTCCCGGTGGGAAAGTCCATCAAGGTCAGGCGATTGAGCGCATCGTAGGTGAAGGTGGTGGTTTTGTTGCGCGCATCCTGGCGGGTCTTCAGATTGCCTGCCAGATCGAAGGTGTGGTTCGTTACGCCGGTGTCGGGCGAGGTTTGCTGCGTAGCCTCTCCAAATCCATTGCGTCCATAGTTGGTTATCAAGAGCCTTGGATCGGTGACACTGGTCAGAGCGTCTTGTCCATTAAAGGTACTGACCACGGTCGGGGCGCCTTGGCCTGCTGCTCCGGGTGGCATGACCTGTTGGGTCATTCGATTGAGCGCATCGTAGCCAAATGTGCTGACCTGACCGCGTGGATCCGTTTTTTTGGTTCGGTTGCCCAAGGCATCGTATTCAAACTGGCTTGTGGTGGCCTGGGCCAGGACAGTCCCAGCCCCAAACGGACCAAACCCGAGGCAGACCGCCAACCCTAAGGCAACGAAGCGATTGCGCTCGGTTCGTGTGATTGCCGCGTTTTGCAAGCGAGTATTGGGGAACTTGAAGTTTTCGGGGGTCATTGCGCTGCTCCTGTCACCGACTGCACGCGACCCAAAGCGTCCATTGCGCGCGCAATGCTGCGCCTCAATGTTCCGCCCGAATCTCTCACCTGTTCCGCGACCCGATTGCCTAAATTGTCAAGGGTGTATCGAAGGGTGTTGCCCGCATTGTCCGAAACCTCGGTGAGTCGATGCGCAGCATCGTATCCATAGTTCAACCAACTGCCATCCGGTTGTGTCACGCGAGTAATCGCGCCGGCTGCGTCATAGCTCAGGGTCATTGCTTCGCCAAGGCGAACCATCGACAACAAACGTTGCCTTGCATCGTAACTAAAGGTGGTGTCGATGCCATTGTGGTCCCGGATCGTGAGCGGTTGGCCATAGGCGTTATACGCCAGGTAACTTACCGTATGGCCCAGCGCATTGACTGTGGTCGCGAGCCTGCCTCGCTTTGAGATCGTTGGGTCATTGTCCGGGTAGTAGGTAAACGTGGTGCGATCCACCACGTCGGTGCGTGGCCCATCGACCGTGAGCACCTGACCATACTTGTCATAGGTGAAGTTCCACACCCGTGGAGTGCCGACTGAAGTCGCAGCAAAGTCCTGGGCACCGCTTGTGTCGCTCGTTGGCTGTTCGATGCGTCTGCATACGACTGGGAGTGGCTTGCCCTCAAAGGTAGCACTTGCCGGAGCACAATTAAGTAATGTACTTCCATCAGACTGACCGTTGTAGACGAACGTGGTGCGCAGTAGTGGCGCGGCAATTCGTTGGGGTTTAGACCAATCGGGATGCCATTCTGTACTGGTTTTTCTTTCAACCGATCCAGGTGTTGGAGTCCATCCGGACAATGATCCGGGACAGAAAAGAGCCGATGATCCTTCAAGTCGGGCCACCTCTCGACCCCATGAGTCGTTATCGAAGCAGCTTCGATTGCCGCGCAGATCAACTCGTTGGGTGGGCATGCCAAAACCGTCGTAGGATGCACTTTGCACTGCGGCGGGGCAGCCAGCGCCAGCCGGTTGGGTACTCGAGGTCACTCGTCGCATCCCGCCAAACGTGCCAATTGTCTGGCTATACACGGAAAGCAACGGGTCCGTAATCGTAACGGTGTTTCCGGAGTAGGCAAATGCGTAGCGAAGCGTTCCGCCTGCGCGTTCAGTGCTTGTAGCGAGCCCGTCGCCAGTGTAAGCAAAACTTGATACCTGTATCCCTCTCTCATCGGTGATGGATTGAAGCGGATCAGTCTGGTATCCGCTTAAACTATACCCCGTGCTTGTCGACAATGCGGAACCGCTCGCAGGAAGGTCCGACGGACTGGAAATGTCGCTACCTGGTACCAGTCCACCTAACCCGCCAGGGGCGCCCAAACCGAAATAGGTAAAGCGTCGCGTTTTCGTGTCTGGGTAGGTCACGGTGCTCAAGAGCCCATTCTGGCTCGAATACGTGTAGGTCGAACCTGCAACATCGACGACGCTAGCCAAAGCACCAGTAGGAGAGTAGTTAAAGTGAATCTTTCGCCCAAAAGGGTCGGTAGCGGAAATCAAATACCCTGGGCCAGGCGCAACGGTTTGAGGGGTTGCAGCGACGCTATAGTCCAACGTGAGCGCTCGCGTTCCACCGAGAATGGTTTGCTTAAGGACCCCGGCAGTATCAAACACATCCACATCAAGGGTTAGCCTGTTAACCAGAACCCATTGGCCGGATTTGAGCTGAAGGTCCCAGTGTGACGGAGGACTAAAGTTGCATGAGCTGCCATTGACGGTGCACTCCAGGTCGCGATTGGCCTCAAGCCCGACATAGATGCGAGTCGGTGCTCCCGCGGGACCCAAGAACGAAAGTTTTCGATCAAAGCGAGTCGCATACCACCCACGACCGTAAAGGCCGCCGATTCGAGTCGCGTTCCAACTCGAGTAGACGCGATCCATACTCAGTGGATAGCCTGCGACATCGGTCCTAAAGTCAACCTCTTCTTGGAACTTTCCACCGATCGTGGGAAGAATGGGGTTGCCACAGCCCTTTTCCCCGGGGCCACTGCCTTGTGTGATCGACGGAGTGCGGGAGCAACTGGCACCACTTGCCACAAAACCTTGAGGGCAAGCTCGCCTTGGCAATGCCCAGCCTTGATTAAACACCGGACCATTAAATCGTTCTATTTGCGTCCCGTCTGGTGCGGTTTCAGTGATCTTCAGTTGAAATGCGCATCCAGGTCCGAGTACACCGTCGAAACGCCCCCCTCCTGAGGTGTAGTCGAAGCGAGTGTTACCTTGTGTGTAACTTGAGATTGTTACGAGACAAGCTTCTCCCCAAGAGCTAAAGATCTCGCCGGCACGAGGCCCAACTTGGGTTTGGTAGATCACAGACGCCGGAATGGTTTGGGCAACTCCGAAGCCACAATAAAGGACAGGGGCCAAACGAACTACGAGGCGACAGACCCCTTGGAGAAAACGCATAATGTCCTCGGCGAAACTGTTAATCATTGTTTTGCATAGTAGCGGTGGGCTACCCACTATTCAATCTGCCGAACGGCATAGCCCAAATGGGCTAGTGGGGGCACCGGTATGCATGAGTTCGTCTTGTTAGTCGAGGACACCAACTGAATGAAGTTACGAATTCGAGTAGTGATGGGCTGAACCTATTGCGCATCCGCAAGTCTCTGGATACCTACCACCAAAACAACACCACTTCTGGCTGTAGCCCTAGCGCAAGACGAACGAGCCGAAACGCGACTGGCCGATTCGGCAATAGCCGATATGGCGTTTTGATATCCACCCACCCATTCGTTCACTGTAAGGCCGCTGCAGGTATCTAATTTCACGAACCTAAATGTAGACATTGCGACGTCTGCTCGTGCCAACAAAGTGCCGGAGCCTCGAATGCGTTATGTCCAGGCTGAGGTTGTTGGTCAGGGATTGGTGATCGATGCCATATTCGGGTAGGCGATGAAAAAACTGTACTAAGAATTAGCGCGCGATGAATGGCGGCCTGCGCAATGCGTGCCTGAGTTCCACGCGAATTTAGCCAATGTTTCGTCAAAGCGCGAGACGGTGCGATGAAAAACACTTGGTACTAGTGAATCGGGGACTTGGCTTGAATGCAAAAGCCCGATGCGGATAACAATAAAGCGGATTATGCCGCCATCCTTTTGGCACTCGGATCTGGCAAACGGGTGCGGTTCTACATCAACGACAATGACACCACATGCCTTGGACAGTTTGTGCACATTGTCCCTCGAGCGACGCTTGGCGGCGTGGCGCTATCGGGCGGTCGAGGGTCTCGGACTGGCGCCGGACTGCACCGATGCACCTGCCGCAGGCGTATACACAAACCGTTGAACTTGACCCAAATGATCCTGCGCTTCAACCCCCTGGATCCCCCCGTCGCCCGCGCGTATCAGGGTCCATCCTTTTGCAGGTTCAGCAGCACCAACCATATAGGGGTTGGGGTAGAGGGTGCGCACATGGCGCCTGACGGTTAAGTAGCGTGCGTCGAGCAACAAGTCCTTAAGCTCCGGCGGATAGCGACGCACACTCCCGGGGGTGCCTTCGTAGTATCGGCCAATCGCTTGCCGGTATTGTATGCCGACCCACTGAAACTGAACCCGCTGATCACGTTGTGTTGCGCTTTGGATCGATTCCAATATCGCCGCGCTCGAAGCCGCAGAAATCGCAATCACCAATAGAACGATGGGGTAGGTGAATCCACCGTTGGTTGACCTACAGTACCTTGAACCATGTCGAAGAGCTACCATGATGAATACGCTGTGCCGTCTTTGGCGGTGCCCGGAGCCGCACTGCGGACATCGTAGATGCCAGGCAGCTTGTTGGGATGCTCGATGAGCACCCAACCGTCGCGTTTGTCCGTAATCGGATCGAGCGGCACTTCACGGATGTATCGCGCGCTCACGAGCTTGTCCAGCGTCATTGGATAGGTCCCGGTGTCAGCGACGTGCTGGTCAATGGCGTGTCGCAGGCTCTTGAGATTGGTGAGTAGGGCGCTTTCTGCGGCCAAGTCGACGGACTGGATGTAGCGCGGCGCCACAATCGACAGCAAGGTGGCCAGCACCGCCATGACCACCAACAACTCAACGAGCGTGAAGCCCGCGGGCTTGGGTGATCGCTTCTGGCCTTGAGCGTCTACCATTTGGAGTAGGTCTGTCCGTTCAGGCCGACTCTGGTGGAAAGCGAAAAAACATCATAGACATCGGATCCCTCCTTTGGCGTGAGCGCATCACTTTGGTAGCTGCGCTTGCCCCAGGTGTCCTGGGGCTCGGCAATCTCAGCCGGTGCAAACGGATCGCGGGGGATGCGGCGCAAAAAATAGAGCTTTCTTCGCCCAGGATCGGTCGCATCGGTGACGCCAAGCACCAGCGTCTCGAGATTGGGCGGATAGCCTGACTCATCGGCCCGCCTCAAAATCCTGCCGGTGTCGACCGCCGCCTTGTACTGATCCAACGCATCGCGCAAGGTGCGCAGGGCGTGCCGCAGCTCCGCCTCTTTGCTGCGCTGATGTGCGATCTCGGTCATGGGTAACGCGATGGACGCCAGAAGCGCAAACATCGCGACCACCACCAGCATCTCAACAATAGTGAACCCTCGGTCGTTGCGGCCGGAAGGTACCGTTCGATGGCACATGCGCGCTTCGCTCAACGGAGGGGTCCACGCGAAGCGAATCATTGCGATACTTCTCCCGGGCTTAGAGGAATCAGCGAGGGCGCAATCAGGGGCGGCCGAACCGCGGGCGTGGCAGGTCGCGAAGGATTGCTCTCGGTGGGCGCATTGCGCGTGCCCCCGCCTTGAATCGGACTGACGCTACTTGGCGGGAGGGTGCCGCTGGGTTGTGCGGGTAAAGAAACCGCAGGGGCGGGAATCTGTGTCGGTCGAAGCTGCAGCGGGGTGGAGCCTAGGGAATTTTCGGTTCCCGAGTTGATCTCCAACTGTTCAACCCCGGGCATATTGAGGTTGCGTACCACCCGCGGCGTAATCAGAAGCACGATCTCGGTGCGATTGTCGCTTGTTGAAGTGTTGGAGAACAGACGCCCCAAGAGCGGGAGATCGCCCAAGCCCGGAACATTGGCCGCACCCTTGCGATCTTCCAGCTGGATGAGTCCGGCAAGGACCTGCGTCTCACCATCGCGCACCCGCAAAATCGTTGACGCATTTCGGGTACCAATGCGGTAGGCCTCCAGGCCCGAGCTACGGGTCACGGTGCTGACGATATTGGAGACCTCGAGAGCCACTTTCATGGACACATCATCGTCTAGCGCAATGGTGGGTTCGAGTTCGAGTTTTAGGCCGACATCGAGGTAGCTCACCGACTCCGAGGTCCCCACATTGGCGGTGGTGGTGGTGGTGATCACCGGCACACGCTCGCCCACCAGGACTTTGGCCACAGTCTTGTTCTTGATTCGGATGCGGGGATTGGCCAGAAGACTGGAGCCGCTCGTGGATTGTTTGAGATTCACGACCAACAATGGGTTACTGAACGCGTAACTCAGCAACCCACTGGAGCGTCCGCGCAGTTCGGCGGCGCTAAGGCGCCCCGCTCCCGCCGCGCCGCTGACGGTGCCAGAAATCGAATCGGGGTAGCGAATACCCAGCTCCCGAAGCTTATTGGCCGATACCTCCAGCACCTCAAGCTCCAGCATGACTTCGGGTTCAGCAACATCCAGATTAGCGATCACCCGCTCGGCCAGGCGGACCATCTCGGCGGTGTCCCGAATCACAATCGCGTTGAGCTTTTCATCGACATGTGCATCGCGCACCTTGACGATATTGCGCACCAGCGGCAGTAGTTTTGCGGCCTCGGAATTGCCCAGGTAAAACGTCCGGATCACCAACTCTTGATAGTCGCGCGCTTTTTCGGGCGTATTCGGATAAAGCAATACCGTGTCCTCATCCAGAACCTTATAGCTTAGCCGTTGGCCAGCCATGAGGATGCGCAGCACATCCTCGGTCGATTTGTTGGTAATGGCCAGTGTCACCCTGCCATCGGTGCGAACATCCTTATCAAAGATGAAGTTCACTCCCGCGGCTTGTTTCATCGCTTCCACAACCTGCAGCAACGAAGCATCCCGAAATGCCAAGCTGATGGGCTGGCGAAACGAGGCCTTGAGCTTGGCCAATACACCGTCGTGACCGGCAGCGTTGCGAATTGCGGCCGCAGCTTGACGCAGCAAGACGCTCGCGCGTCGATCCGCCGGATTCTCGCGCAAGATCTGGGTCAGAAGCTCTTGCGCGGCAATCGCTTGCCCCGCGTTTAATGCGCCTTGTGCCTTGGTAAACACCTCTGCATGGCGACGCCCAAGGGTCACACGCTCCAGCCCGGCAAGCGCTCTGGCATTGCTCGGTTCAATCGCCAGGATGCGCTGAAAACTTGCCTGGGCCGCATCAAATGCCGCGGCATCCAGTTGGGCCTGGGCGATCTGCGCCAAGTCGTTCACGATCGCCTCGCGACGACTGCGCAGCCCTTGCCGATAGCGGACGTTATCAGGCGCTTGCTCGACCGCTTCGGCCAATTTGCGCAGGCCCCCTTCGAGATCACCGTCTTCCAGACGCGCTTGGCCCTCTTGGTGAGCTTTGTAGCCAGCACACCCCCCGAGAGCAAACAAGGCGAAGGCAACACCTACCGTCAGAACGGCCAGCCTTGGCTGGGGACTCCAGCCCGCGATCCGCTGATACGTTCTCATCGCGTGGCGTCCTGCAGTTGGACGATTTGGCGCATCTGGGTCGGGACATGCACAAGCTCGACCTTCTGCGTCGTCACCCCCGCGACTTGCCATTGCCCCTCAAACACCGTGCCTGGGGTAAGCAAGAGGGTGCCGCTGGGATGCTGGATGACGGCGTAAAACGCAGTGGCTTGTAGCCACGCGCCGATCACAGGATAGGCAAACCGGATCGGCGCAGGGCTTGGGGTGATGCTGGTTTGGGCGGCGAGCTGCGGCGGCGGCGCTAACGCGGGCGGATTGCTCGCGACCGGCGGCGCCTGGGCACGTTCGGCCTGACGCCGCTTGACAGCAGCGGAGTTGACTTGAGCACTTGATGCGTCGGCTAGAGCGGCCACAGGCTGCGGATTGAGGATATCGAATGCTTTTTCCTCCATCATTGGGCGCGATCCCTCTGTCGATCGTGCTTGCGAAGGCGACGATTCGCTTGCCGATGGTTTGGATGATTCAGCCATGGGGGCGGCGGCAGGTTCTTTAGGCGCCCGGGTTGGGTTTGCGCGGTGCTGACTGGCCAAGGCATCGGCCCGGCCCGTGGCCGGTGTCATTTCCGGCGATGTCGGCCAGGGGTCCAGCAGCACCAGGCCCAGGCATGCGGCAAGCGTTCCTAGGAGGACCTGCACGCGACGTTGAGATCGGGGAGGGCCGGCGGCGGGGGCTGAAGTGGACAAGACGGTCGTCATCGCGCGGGTTTCATAAAGAGGGTCCATTTCATCACGATGTCGGCATCGGTTTGTTCGATCCCAACCCGCTTGAGATCAAACTGGGTGAGCGCAATGCTCGGTTGACTGTTCAGTACCATCGCGGCATATAGGCGCGCGGTCGGGTAGGGGGCCCGCCCAATCTGGGTCACTTGCACCTGCGCTGGGCTCTGTGAACTTCTGGCCAGATAGAGCGTATCGGTTTGCGACCATTCCAGCTTGGCTAATTGCGCGAGTCGGGACAATTCGTTGAGGTGATCGTCAACCTCACCACGTAAGGGGAAGCCCGCATCGACCGCAGGGGGTGGTTGCACCGTGGGCGCTGCCGCAACGATGCGCGGTTGGGTGAGCGTGGTGTTCAGCGCCTCGATGGCGGGCGTGAGCGTCATTCGGACATACCCCTCCGCGATCAGGAGCCCCACCAGCAGCGCGGCTGCCAGCAAACCGGGTAGGCCAAAACGACGCGATATCGCCCGCCAAAGCACGCCATGGCGCACCGATGCCCATGCGACAAACCAAGGTTCGGAGGGCCGCATCATCGGGGAGCTCCGCTGAGTCGCTCAGCACCAGCAAGCGGTTCACCCCAGCGTCCCTGCAAGGTAAAGCGCTGCGCCGCTCCCACGGGGGTTGAGACACGCTGCACGCTTTGCAGTTGAAGATCGTCGAAGCCTTCAAGTCGCAGCTGGGCCTGAAACTGTTGCAGCGCCTGGGTCTGCGGGGTCACCCCAGTGATGATGACCACCCCCGTGGCTGCATCGGCAGCAATGCTCAGCACATCGAGCACGCGTGCAGACGGATCGCCAGCAGCTTTTGCGCTGGCGCGTTGGGGTTTTTGATGGAGGTGGGCGATGGATGATTCAATGCCGGGTAACACGCGGTGCCATGGCGCGTCCAAGGCATGGGTGATGGCATGCGCCTCGGTGGCGCTGAGCGTCGCGGCGTCGCGCGGGGGTGGCAACTGAGCCGGCGCACTGGCGTGCTGCTGGTGCTGCGCCGCGTCGCGCGCTTGTAATTGGATGTAGTGGGTATGCTGCTGCCAGAGGGCAGGTGCCCGGATCGCGATCAGTCCGCAGACCACGAGCAACGCGGCCCATCCGTACCATGCGATCAGCCGCACTCTTCGCGGATTAAACACTGCGTGCCTGGCGTGCGAGGATGGCATTGAGAGTGTGAACTTCATGGAAACTCGATCCATCGGAAGGTGTCGCACGGCTCAATCAACTGCGCCTGCGATTCGATGGCCGCTAGCCATGGGACGGCCAAGGCCCCGGGCGTGTGGGTGAGGGTATTCATCCAACTCACCGGTAACACAGGCCCAAGACGTATCGGCGCCAACGGTGCACTCGCAAACCGGCCGCTTGCGCGTGGCACGCCGAGCAACACACTGTGCACCCAAGCGTCCTGATGACAAAACAGCCACTGAGCACGATTGAAGGCGTCGGGGTGCTCCGAGGCATTGGGTGGTGCCGGTCTTGCCGCCTGCGTTAAACAGCGTTCAAGCCAGCTCTCATGCTCGAGGCGGATGCGATGTGTTGTGGCAATGTCCGACAATGCTGCGCGCCAGCGGGCATGCAGACCCCAAGCCAGGGGATCGTCTTGAAGCGTGTCGGGCTCCAACATAGGCTCGGGGCACTCGGTGGGGTGGGGCCACAGTTGCTGCAGGTATTGGGCAGCCAGGGATCGGCGCGTGGTTTCGGGCAATTCGCGCGCGCCAAGCAGCTGCACCACCAGCGCAAGCTGAGCGCTCCACACCACCTTTAAGTGGGTGATCGCATCCGAATGCTCAGACAGGTACTCATTGAGCGCAAGACTCACCTGCTCGATGCAATGCGAGACGCTGACGGGCAGGTCTGCCGGAGCGGACCATAGATAGACAGGATGCAGCGCGGTGTTTACTTCGCTCTGCAGACTGCCCGCAACGTCGTTGGACCCCGTGAGCACGGCGTAGCGTGCCGTTATCCACAAGGTGTGTGGTGGGCGTTTGTCGCCTCGTACGCGCGCAAAGACCGAAGCGAAGCTGCTGCGCGTTACGTGAGATGTCAGACTGATCGTCATCGCGCCCGCTCTTCGCTTGCGGTCATGCGATCGCGCTCTTGCGCGCTGGTGTGCCCCTGGTCAACCCAGTACTGCGCTTGTTCGTGCAGGCGTTTGAAACCCTGGGCGCGTGCCAGGGTTTCCATCTCGGTGGTCGATGCGCCGCGTGCCATGGCTTCTTTGAGCGAACGGTCCAACACGAGCAGCTCGCCAATCGCCGCGCGACCAAAGTAGCCCGTTGTACGGCACTGGGGGCAACCCACCGCATGCCAAGTGCCATCGGGCCCGCGTCGCTTGCAGTGCACACAAAGCAGCCGGATCAGTCTTTGCGCCAACACCACGTTCAATGCACTCGCGGCCTCGTATCCATCAATGTGCAACTGACGCAAGCGATGGATGACCTCAAACGCCCCATTGGCGTGAATGGTGGTGTAGACCACATGCCCGGTGAGCGCGGCTTGAATCGCAATACGGGCGGTTTCGCTGTCACGGATCTCGCCAACAAGAATTCGGTCCGGATCATGACGCAGAATCGAGCGCAGTCCCACGCTGAAGCTTAGCCCCTTGCGCTCGTTAACGGGAATCTGCAACACCCCCGGCAGTTGGTACTCCACTGGGTCTTCAATGGTGATGACCTTTTCTTGCTCATTACGGGTTTCGGTAAGCGCGGCATAAAGCGTCGTGGTTTTACCCGACCCCGTGGGCCCCGTCACCAGCACCATCCCATGCGGGCGATGGCAGGCGACCTTAAACCGCTGCACATCGATGGGCAAAAATCCCAGCTTATCCAAGGTCAGCCCTTGAATGCGCTGGGCCAGATAGTCGCGATCCAGTACGCGCAGCACCGCATCTTCGCCATGCACACAAGGCATGATCGACACCCGTACATCCACCGAGCGGCCCTTGTATCGCACGCTCATCCGTCCATCTTGAGGCACACGCTGCTCGGCAATATCCAGTTGGCTAAGTACCTTGATGCGCGAGATCACCTGCTCAGCACCGGCCACGGAATCCAGGCGTTGGCCGGCGAGCAACACGCCGTCGATACGCAGTTTGACTTGCATGCCGGTGGCGTCGGACTCGAGATGAACATCCGACGCACCACTGCGAAGGGCATCGAGCAGCGCCGCCGCAACAAACCGCACGATCGGCTCGGTTTGCGCATCAACCGATGCAAGACTGAGCTCCTCGACATAGGCGTGATCCAGGGTCGATGCGTTCCCGGTGGCCCCGATATTTCCCTGCGACGGGGTGCGGTCCTCGTAAGTGCTCAGCCACGCTTTAAATGCGTCTGGCGAGACGATCTGATAGCCCTTGAGTTGCGCCCTTCGTTGGGGCGAGCCGATTGCCAGCCGGCTCATGGCCCAGTTCCAATGGATCAGCGACCAGGGTGCCTGGACAATCAGGTGGTAATCCTGAGACGGTTCGTCGATCGCGACACACATGCCACGTTCAAGGGCCTTGGCGTAGCCCCAGTCCTCAAAACGTGGCACTAGGCTACTCAGATCACGGGTGGATGCGTGGTCTTCTTCGATCCGTCCGGATCCGGACGAGTCAAGAGGGCGAGCTACCTCGGGCTGAAGCAACGCGCTCATCGCAGGGTGCCCGCGATCTCGAAGATCGGCATGTACATCAGGATCACAATCGCACCAATGCCCACCCCAACCACGGTCATGATGACAGGCTCCACCAGCCGCATCAGGCGATCCAGTGCGACGGCGTTTTCGATTTCCATGAAGCGTGCAGACTCATCGAGCATCGGTCCCAGCGCGCCAGAGCGCTCGCCGATCATCAGCAGGCTGCGGGCCGCTGCAGACAATAGGTCGGCGTGCTGCAAAGCTTCACTGAGGGGTTTGCCCAGCTTGAGCTGCGCTTTGGCGGCGTCCACCTGCCGGTTCCAGGGGGCTTGAAGTTGAGGGCGCACGATTTCGAGCGCGGCGGTGATCGGAATGCCACCGGTGACTAACATGGACAGGGTGCGATACAGTCGCGCGAGCATCAGGGAGTGCTGGATGGCCGCCCAGTGCGGGACACGCTGGATCAGCGCGAAGGCCAGGCGTTTAGCCTGTCCGCTGACCACTGCCGCCGACAGGACCCCAAGCAGGACAACGCCTGCAATTGCCATGGTCAGCGGACGCTCTTGCAAGCTTTGGCCCCAAAGGAGTAGTAATCGCGCGGCCCAAGGCAGTCCCGACTGTATGCTTTCGTAGATCGAGGCAAACTTGGGCACCACATAGGTGAGCAGAAAAATGACCACGGCCGCACCCAGCAGTGCCAGAAAGGCGGGGTACACCAGGGCCGTGCGAACCTTGGTGCGAATCGTGTCTTGTTGCTGCGCAAACACCGAGTATCGTGCAAACGCATCGGCTAACTGGGATGTTTGCTCGGCCCCGGAGATCACTGCCACGAACAACGCCGGAAAGTGATCCGGCTGCTGTGCCAGCGCGCCGGAAAGTCGTTTGCCGCTGCGGATCTCGATCAATAGACCGTCCACAACGTCCCGGGTGACCGTGGCTTGGGTCGTCAGCGCGAGCGCTTCCAAGGCATCCACCACGCTGAGACCTGCCTGCAGCAATACGCCGAGCTGCCGACAGAACATGACCAGATCCAAGCGGCGCCCGCCCGAGGGCTTGCGCATCCGATTGGTGCTGGCGCGGGATCGCTCGCTGTCGTTGAGCACCTCGCGATGATCGGTCGCCGGCGTTATCGCCACTGGCCCAGACGCAGCGGTGCGCAGCACCCGTCCATTGCCGTCCAACGTGAACGTCGCTGGGGAGTGTTTCACGGGGATACGACGCGCTTAGGGTGAGAGGGCAAGGTCAGCATCATCATCTTGACCGCCCGGTTTGCCGTCCTTGCCCAGCGTCTTGACGGTCGCCTCGCTGCCCGCCATCTCATACAGATAGGGGCGGCCCCAGGGATCAAGCGGGGCTGCTTTTTGAAGGTAAGGGCCGCGCCATTTCGTATTGTTGGCAGGGCGCGTGGTGAGCGCGTCGAGGCCCGCTTCGGCTGCTGGAAAGGCACCCGTATCGAGGCGGTACGCGGTCAGCGCCTTTGCGAAGGCATCGAGCTGCGTGCGCGCGGCTTCGCGCTCACTTTTGGCGACTTGCCCAAACAAACGAGGCCCGACATAACTCACCAAGAGGCCAATGATGGCCACCACGACCAAGAGTTCGAGCAGCGAAAATCCGCGGTGAACCGATGACGAGTTTGAAGGCAGGAAAATGCTCATTTGCTTGGAGAGAAACCACTCGAAGAAGTTATACCGGCGCTGAGACGTCGAATAGGTCTAAGAAAAGAACCCGGCCAATCAAACCACTTTTCTACTGTCCCCGCAAGACCTCCGATACAGGACCTCCCCGGAATCACTTGCGTTGCCGCAGCTGAAACGGTGCGGATGGGGCAATAGCATGGACGTTTCGATGTAGGCCGACTAGCTCGTGCTCTACCGGTGGTTCGAGCGCGGTCACTTCTTCTCGGGATTTACCCCTATGCCAAATGGCATAGGGGTCGGCGAATGTCTGTTGGCTTGCACGAGATTCTTCAGGTGCAAGTAGGGATGGGTCACAAATCCGAAATACTCTTGGCCGCAAACTCAAGAAAAAAGGGGAGAGTGGGCGTGAGCTTCAGACTTTTGTTGATTGATGACTATGCGTTGTTGCGAGGGGCGATGCGAGATGCGCTGACCGGGCGCTTTGGGTGTGAGTGTGATGAACAAGCGTCGCTGGACCCACATAACCATGAATGGGCAAAATCGCTGAGGCAGTACAGGGCAGTCCTTCTTGATTTAGGTATTACAGGGTTTGATGGCGTCGAGTCATTGCGGGCGCTCCGGGAAATAGCCCCCGAGATAGCCACCTTGGTTGTGACAGCGAGTACTGGATCATCGGTTGCGAAAGCCTGCCGCGCACTGGGTGCTCAGGGCTTAATTCACAAGACCGGAAACGTCGAGGACTTGTATTGCGCAGTGTTAGCGGTCACCACTGGACTTACTTACTGGCCTAGCCTCACATCAGTTCGTGAATTGCACACGTCCGAGCCAGGTGACCGTCTCAGCCCCAAAGTGACCGATCGCCAAGCCGAGGTATTAAAGTGCTTGGCGCAAGGGATGTCGAATCGCACCATCGCAAACAGACTCTACATCAGCGAGGGTACCGTCAAGACGCATGTACACCACTTGCTCGATTTGTATAAGGTGACAAGCCGAACCGAATTGGCCGCCCGTATAAACCAACGGGCCCATTCATCTTGACTCAGCAATTAGCGCTCCGATGTAGAAAATCTATCTTTCGATAGATGGTGCTGCGAGGCGCATTCCGGTTTAATTCATTACGGTGACTTCTATCGTGTCGAGGCGGTTAACTGCCTTAACACCGTTAGATGCGCACTCCTTTGTGTTGTTCTAGTTTCGCTGGTTACGAATAGGTATGTGATCCCTGACTCGAATCTGAAAAACGGAGAGTTCGATGCGACGTGAATCTGTATTCAAGCGAGTGCGCGCGTTTTTCGCGATACCGCTTTTGTTCGCAGTGCAGGTGGGATACGCTCAGTTCGAATCTCCCAATTCGGGCGCAGTGACTCCAAGCGGAGCCTACACGCACTCGGTGCCAATCCGTTTGCCCAAAGGCGTGGCTGGAGTTGGTCCGCAGATCGCGTTGAACTACAGTAGCCAGGCAGGTAATGGACTTGCCGGGGTGGGATGGAATCTTTCTGGACTTTCTACCATCACCCGATGCCCAAAGACGATGGCCACCGACGGGGTCCGCGGTTCGGTCACGCTGACGGCAAATGACGCGCTTTGTTTAGACGGTGCACGACTGCTTTTGGCGCCCTCCTCACAGGTTTCATCAAATGCTGGCAAATCCTATTTGGATGCGGGAGCGGTTTACTTCACCGAGGTGTTTAACGGCTCGCGCATTGAAGGGCCGAAATACATTGGGCCAAAAGAAAACAACATGTTTGAGGTGCGCACCAAAGCCGGCGAGCGGATGATTTATGAGCCGATCTATGTGCCGTCTGGAAGCGTACCCGCCGGCAATCCGCGGGTGGAAAAGACAGTGACTACTTCACCTGGGTATACCTTGTCCGAGGGCGACCGGGCTATTCGTTTGTGGGCGCTCAAGCGCGTCGAGGACTCCTTTGGAAACTATTTTGAGGTGTCAACATTCAGGGGCAGCGACGGCGAGTTCTTTCCCGTTCAGTTTAGGTACACCGGCAATGCCTCTGCTGGGACGGTGCCACAGGTTGTTGTCAATCTGAAGTATGGAGAAGGGACCTACAGCGATAGTGACATTTTGAATCCGCCATTGTCCATTTACGATAGGCCAGACCCTTCGTTTGCCTATATGGCAGGCTTTGCGAATCGGAATACTGTGCGTCTGAAAACCATTGATGTGAAGGTCGCCGGGCAGGGAGTCACGCAGTACAAGCTGGATTACGAGGTCGGACAAACCACTGGGCGCTCGCGTCTGATCAAGGTGCAAGAATGCTCGCTGATCACCGCTGGAAGTTGCTTGGCGCCTATTGAATTCACTTGGTCCACGAAAGCCTGCACCTCGAGCGCAATGAGGAAGGACATGACCCCAGGGTGCTTACCACCGTCGTTTCAGTCCACGGTTGTCGGGACGGACTCGCTTCAGCCTGCCAATGTCAGCGCTGTTCAGTTCTTCACGGGGGACTTCAACGGTGATGGGCTCACCGATATTCTGGAGTACTCGGGCTATTACCGGATGCGGCTAGGAAACATAAACGTTGGCGGCCAAGGCATTGGTGCATCAACGCTTTGGGCCAATAATTTCCAAGCGACCTACGTGCAGCATTTCGCTGGTGATTTTGATGGTGACGGAAGGAGCGATCTGATTCGTATCTCCTATACGTCGTTTTTTGTTGGCGAGGAGTACACGCAGTCGGCCCCGAAAGTGGAACTGCTTCGATCTAACGGGACGGGGTTCGACCTGGTCCAGTGGAATAGTCCGGTGTTTTCCGAAAACGCTAGGTTATTGACTGGCGACTTCAATGGGGATGGTCGCACCGATTTCTTGGCAGTGGGCGAAGGCCTCTACTACGGCACTGCCAATGGATTCGAAGTTGTACAACCAGCCTTCACGCCCTCGGGAATCTACCTGTCCGTAGGTGACTTTGATGGTGATGGAAAGTCAGACGTTGCATCGGTGCAAAGTCCGGGTGGATCGCCGCAAACTATTGTTGTTTGGCAAGGCACCGACACGGGATTTGCCAATGCAGTGACTTGGTGGCCTGGGTCAACGACGGCACCCGGGGGCGGTAGCAAGATAGAAGTAGCCGATGTCAACGGCGATGGAAAATCTGACCTGATTGCAATTTTTGAGGACGGTAGCAAAACGTCATTTACGGTTTACCTCTCTAAAGGAGCCGTGGTTGGTGGATCCGGATTCATTGGGTTAGGTGCTTCTCAAGTTAACCCGCCTTATGAGATGAGGAGCCCATGGAGTTCGACTTGGGGCGGTCTGTACTGGTATAGCGGCGACTTTGACGGTGATGGCCGCCAGGAGCTCATTCAGATCACCGACGATGTAGGAAAGCAGCGGGTCTGGGTCTGGGGCTTTAACGGCAACAACTTTTACCAGATGTACAACGTCCGTCACGAAAACATGGGCTTTAACCCCGGCGCTGGCTGGCAGATGGGAGATTTTAACGGGGATGGCCGGGTCGATTGGATCGAGTTGAGAAACGATTACTCCTTCCAAGGAGTGCTATCGGGCAACACCTTGTCCTCCGGTGCGGTGAGTACTGCGGCGCGACCCCCGGATGAGATTATCTCGATACGAAGCGGACTGGGTAAGGTAACCACACTGGAGGCAGTAAGCACGGCGATGAACGACGGTACTTACGAAAAAACCGGGTCTTACTGCGGTAACGCCACTATGCCCACCGGGGTACCACCGCCTACGCCCGTAACATCGTCTATGTTCCTTGTCAGCCGAGTTTTCCAGAGTAACGGCCTGGCAGTTAATGGTCAGATTGAGACGCGTCATACCTATGGGCGCGCATGGAGTACCAACGATGGCCGCGGCATGCGTGGGTTTTGCTGGACTAAGTCCGTGACGACCCCCCCAGGCGCACCTGGGAACGGGCTTCCCGTAACGATGAGTCGATCGACAATGACCTTGGATTGGCCTCACATCGGCGCGCCGATCAATACCAAAACATGGAATGGGATTGATGAATCTGCCGCCCCGCTAAAGGAGTCCGTTGTATCGCTGGTGGCCGTGCCTCTTTTGGGGTCTGGGAGTTGTGTACCCAGCGCGACGTTGTCGTGTCTGGCGTATTCAAATGCATCCGAAGAAATCACCCGGGATTTGGGCGGGGTGATGCTGTCGCGTCTCCGAAATACGGTGGACAGTATCGACCACTATGGCAATCCCACTCTAACCACCACATCGTATCTGAAGCCGGATGGAACAAGTACGGGCTATACGAAGATTACGTCCAGTGGCTACACCAACGATGTGAACCACGCGCCTGGGGCGGTAAGGTGGTTCTTGGCCCGACTCGGACGTACGGATGTGACCTCCTACTCCCCTGACTGAACGGAGACAACCATGACCAAGCTCAGCAAGTGGATGCTCGCATCAAGCCTCGCCCTGTTTGCGATTTGTGCCCATTCTGCCAGTCTTACCCGCACTTCTGTATTCGGTTATGACACTGCCACTGGGGTGCTAAACAATGAAGTGATCGAACCGCTCCACCAGTCCATGTGTCTGGCTAACCAGACTATTTCGCGTGATGTCTGGGGAAATGTGACCGAGAAAGTCACCCGCCAGTGCAATGGTACGGCGGTGGGCCCAAACGCAGGTTCTGAGGCTCCGGCACCCGCGAGCGCGCTCGAACAGGTAAGCCCACAGACGACATCGAGCAGCTTTACTGGCCACACCGGAAGCGCAGCCGCCATACTGCAGGGCTGGTTGCCCCGGTCTCAGACCAATGCGGCCGGGCATTCAGAAACCTATGAGTACGAGCACGTCACTGCTGGACTACCGCCAACGGTAACGACCGTTGCCAATGCACACGGATACCTCTTTGGGATGGCCAACAAGGTGACTGGCCCCAACCAGTTGGACACCCGGTGGGCCTTTGACGCATTTGGCCGCAAAGTGTTGGAGTTGCGTGCGGATGGCAGTTACACCGTCTGGCGCTATGAGACCTGTGCTGCTTCTGGCGTGACCGGGGTGAATTGCAGTGTGGTCGGCGCGCTATTAGGGGCGTTTGATGGCGTTGTTACTCGCGTCGCGGAGCGGCAGTTTCGCCTGAGCGGAACAACTGCGCAGGCGATCTCTAGCGAAGTCATTCAGTACTACGATGCATTAGGGCAAAAGATATTTGCCACAGAGGCTATGCGTGACGGCCTGGTCGTCCGGGGATTTGCTTTGTTCGACGCTTTACGCCGTCCGGTGAGGCAGTATGACCCGTTCTATATAAATGCAAATGCTTCGGCTGATCTTCAACCGCGATGGTTTGGTGGCCAAGTTCCGGTCACCCTTATGAACTATGACGCAATGGGCAGAGTGACGGCTCTGCAACGGGGACTTGCCTCAGGCCTCGGATCCGTTTCTCAAATCTACACTGTGAGCACCACGAGTTACTCCGGGTTAACCACGACCACAACTGAGTATCCGACAACTCTGGCGGCGGATCAACGAGTCTCAAGTGTGACCCTCAACGCTATTGGGAAACCCGAGCGTACCGTGGATGGCATGGGCAAAGAGCTTTGGCAGTTCTATGGGCCAAAGGGTGACCTTGTGAGGACACAGGCCGCCGGTGTGGTCACGATCATCAACTACGATGTCCGAGGGCGCAAGAGGTCGATGGTTGACCCCGACATGGGGACCTGGACGTACGACTACGATGTCATGGGTCGCTTGAAGCGGCAGGTCGATGCCAATTTGCGGACCACCGAGATGGTTTTCGATAACTTGAATCGGATGGTACAAAAAACCCAGGCAGATCAGGTCAGCTTTTGGCAATACGATGTGCTGACGGGCTCTGGTTGTACGACGGGCAAGGTCATTGGCAAGCTCACTCGCGCATGGACACAAGCGCCAAATGCCACCGGTGCAGACTTTGATCGGCAAGTATGCTACGACAACTTGGGTAGGTTGATCACTGAGCGTCAGCGCTTCGATCCCGTTGGGAACAGCAAGCCAGTCTTGCAAACAGCTTTTAGTTATGAAGCCGGCTCCAGCAGGCTGCTATCTAAAGTGTTGCCGACTCGTCCAGGGGGGCAACCCGTTAGCTTGAGTTACCAATACCATCCGAGCGATGGAACTGTAAATCGAGTATGGGCGAACCTACCGGCAATCCCTGGAACGCCAGCGAGTACTGTGACGGTTTGGCAATCACGGCTTCGCGCTGCATCTGGTCAGAGCGTGAGTTTCGTAGTGGCGGGTGATGCGGCGAGTTCAACTAGTGACTTTATTTTGCGCAACTTGACGCTCGACGGTTTCCAGCGAGTCACCAAAATCGAGACCAGCTACAAAGGTTCGTTCTTGCAGCGCGATACGCTCGTGTACAACCAGCTCGATCAGATCACGCAGCGCGGCTGGATCTCGGCTGACAATGCGGCTGAAAATCAGCATGTCGAGAATTTCACCTATGACCTGGCGGGTCGTATTTCTACCGCCACCATAAGCGGCGGCACATCCACAAGCGTGACCTACAACGATGCGGGTGATATCACCAGCAAAACCGGTGTCGGCACATACAACTACACCACTGGCACGCACAAGCTGGCCAGCATTGTAGGTAGCGCCGGCGGGGCAAGCAACCCGATCTATACCTATGATGCCAACGGGAACATCTTGACCGGTGGTGGCTTAAATGTGTCGTGGACTGCCGCCAACCATGTCAGCGAGATCAGCCGGTATGGGGCAACGGATAAGTTCCATTACGGCCCGGACCAGGAGCGCATCGTCCAGGAAAGCCCTACCAGGCTGACGTTGTATTCGTTGTCGAGTGGGATGGAGCTGGAGGCGCCGATTACAGACTTCTGCAAAAAGCAGGTCATGACTGGGTGTGCGTGGGAGGCACGCCTATATGTGCAGGCAGAAGGCAAAGCGCGCGCGATGCTGATCGACAACTCAGCGGGGGAGAGGTATTGGCGGGTTATGCACCACGATCACTTGGGTTCCGTCACTACCGTCACCACTTGGACGGGGGGCGTCCGCAACCGGTTTGGGTATGACGCTTGGGGGGCCCGCCGAAATGCCAGCGGTACAGCTCTGGTAGACCCGATCAGCTCGGAGGTGGATCGGGGCTACACCGGGCACGAGATGCTCGATAACGTGGGCATTGTGCACATGAACGGACGCTTGTACGACCCGCAGCTGGCGCGCATGATCAGCGCGGACCCGACGATTCCGCATCCAAACAATCTGCAGGCCTACAGCCGGTATTCGTATGTGTACAACGATCCGCTGAACCGTTGGGATCCGAGTGGGTATAAGCCGAAGTGGGGCAACATCATTGCGGGGCTTGCCATCGGGCTTCTGACGCAGCAGTGGTACCTCATGAACTACGGTGTTGCGGCTGCGGGAAGCGGTGCAGCTGCAGTAGGGATCTCAGTCGTCCCTAGCGCGTATACTGCGGGTAGCTTGGTCACAGCCGGAGCCCTTGGGGGCTTTACAGGTAGCCTCGTCGCTAGCGGTGGAGACTTTAAGTCAGCGGCCACAGGCGCATTGACCGGTGGTATGTTTGGGTTTGCGGGTGCGCTTGGCGCAGCGGGCAACATTGGAGGGCAGATGGCGATGCATGCAGCAGCGGGCTGTGTGAGCGGTGCTTTGGGCGGCGGTGGAGCCGAGGGGTGCGCGCGCGGTGCGGTATCCCAAGTGTTCTCCAAAATGGTCACGATCGAGACCCGGGACTTTTTGAAGGGCAATGTACCAGTCCACTTCACCATTGCTGTGGTGTCTGGTGGCACGGCTTCGGCAATCACGGGCGGGAAGTTTGCGAATGGGGCGATGACGGCGGCTTATGGGTACCTCTTTAATTGCGTAGCGCACAAGTGCTGGATGCTTCCGAACAATCCTGAATCGAGCTACTACCGATACGGAACGCCTGGTAATGGCGCCGGGCAGTACGCGCAAGCTGGTGCACTAAGTGTGATCTTTGAGGTTGAATTCGCATGGGGCGCAATCGATTCAAGGTCAATTGGCATCGGCAATATTAGCTTGGAGGGTGGAGGCCCGTTCCCTCCGCATGGCACTCATCAGCAGGGTTTGGAGTTTGATGTTCGACCACTGCGAACAGATGGAGCACAGGCGCCGGTCACTTGGCGCGATGCTGCATATGACCGAGCTGCGACGCAACGACTTGTTGACACGCTTCGCGCAACGGGACAAGTTGACCGGATTCTCTTCAACGACCCGAACATCAAAGGCGTCACGCCATACAAGGGGCATGACAATCACCTGCACGTCAAAGTCAAACCACCCGGATGATGAAAAGACCACTTCGCCTCTTGCTCGTTGTAGTCGCTATTGCGCTTGGGCCGTCCCTGATGGCTCAGGACTTCAAGAAGCTTGAGGGCCAATACGCGATCAGCTCGAAGACACTTCTTGATCCGCCAACCGATGAGAAGAAAGACCGAGTTCTTCTCTCGATTCATGGCCAGGGTGCGAAGGAGATCTTTGACACGATGGCATCCCCCGCGAGGACGGACAAGTGCAGCGGCGACCTTCAGACCAAATCTGCTGGGGGTCTTGAGTGCTCAAAGAGTGCTGCCGGTGTTTATCAATGCACTGTCGGTGTTCTGCTGACGACTGGTGCGACGATAAAAGGGCGCGTCTGTTGATGCGGCCGGCTCGGCAGCGCGCAAGGCGCCTGGTGCCTGGCGATCGCGAAGCCTCGGGGTCAGGTCTTTAATCTGAACCCCTGGGGGCTGCGCCGTCAGGGATTGAACGCCTCGACCTTCAACCCCTGAACCGCGCCGAAGTGCTTGACGTTGGTGGTGAGCACCGGTAGCCAGTGATCAAGCGCGGTGGCGGCGATGAGCGCATCGCCCATTTGCAGTAACCGTCCGGTTTTCACACCTTGACGGTTGAACCGATCAAGCGGCCTGCAGGGCCTGCTGTTTTTCTTGCGCCAGCATCGGGGCCACGTTCCAGGGCAGTAGGCTCTCGAGCTGCGTGATCTTGGTGTCGGCGATGCGCTCGAGCACATGGCGCAGGTAAGCCTCGGGGTTCAGGCCGTTGAGTTTCGCCGTGTTCAGCAGGCTGTACATTGCCGCGGTCCGTTCTCCGCCCGCGTCCGACCCTGCGAACATCCAGTTCTTCTTGCCCAGCGCGATGGGCCGGATCTCACGCTCCACGATGTTGTTGTCCATCTCGATACGTCCGTCTTCGGCATAGCGCGCCAGCGCCTCCCAGCGCACCAGACTGTAGTGGATCGATTGGCCCAGCGCAGATTTTTTGCCGCTTTGCGCCAGCGTGTTGGTGAGCCAGTCCTTGTGAGCCTTCAGGATCGGCATGGCGTGCGCCTGGCGCGCACGCCATCGCTGTTCTGCTGACGATCCACGCACCTCGGCCTCGATCGCGTAGAGCGCCTGGATGGTGGTGAGGGCGTGTAGGGCTTGCGGCGAGCCGGTGGCCTGATGCAGTTCGTAGAACTTGCGCCGGGCGTGCGCCCAGCAGGCCGCTTCGATGGCTTTTGGGGGCATGCCGTCTTTCGTGTTTCTGAACAGTTCTGCATAGTCCGCATAGCCATCGGCCTGCACGATCCCCACGAAGTCCTTCAGGTGCTGCTGCGGGTGGATGCCCTTGCGATCACCGGTGTAGGTGAACCACACCGCGGGCGCTGTGGCATCCCCACTGGCCCGATCATCGCGCACATAGCCCCACAGCCGGCCTTGCTTGGTGGTCTTGCGCCCGGGCTGCAGGACCGGCACCGGTGTGTCATCGGCGTGCACTTTGGTGCCGCTAAGCACGTGGCGCTGCAATTGCTCCACGAGAGGCTGCAGCAGCACACTGGCACCACCCACCCAGTCGGCGAGCGTCGAGCGGGCCAGCTCCACGCCCTGGCGGGCATAGATTTCACTTTGGCGATACAGCGGCAAGTGATCGGCGTACTTGCTCACCAGCACATGGGCCAGCAACCCGGGGCCCACCGGTGATTTGGCGATCGGCCGGCTCGGTGCGGGTGCCTGCACCATCGTCTGGCACCCCAGGCAGCTGTACTTGGGCCGCACATGGCGGATCACCTTGAAGTGCTCCGGCACGAACTCCAGCTGCTCGCTCACGTCTTCGCCCACCCAGCGCAGCCGATCACTGCCACAGGCCGGACAGGTGCACGCCGCCGCGTGCACCACAGGGTCGCGCGGCAAGTGCTCGGCCAGCAACTTGCGGCTGCGATCAGCAGCGGGCTCTTGCGCCGTCCCGATATCAACCGATGCTGTCGTTTCGGGGGTGGCTTTGGCCTCATGCACCGCCTGCTCGGTGGAGAGCTCATCGACGATGAGTTCGAGCTGGGTAATCTCGGCATCAAGCTGCTCGCTCGATCGCCCGAAGCGCAGCCGCTTCAGTAGCGCGATCTGCAGCTTGAGCTTCTCCACCCAGGTGCTCAGGTGCAGCACTTCGCCTTGGCGTTGTGCCAACATATCTGCGGCAGCTTGCAACTGCGCATCGCGTTTGGCGAGCAACGTTTCGTGCTCGATCGCTTTGGCATCGCGCTCCAGCACCATCGCCTGCAACAGCGCCACATCGGTGGGCAGAGGCTGATGTTTTTTAGTGATCACGCGAGCGGGCATGGAACATGACTGTACCGATGCCATGGCGCCACGTCACTCCTGCATGGCAGCACTGCAACGCAGCGCTGCCATCGTCCTGATTTCTACACCGCCAGGCTCGGCGTAAAGCTGCGCTGCGGCGCCCGCCAGTCGATCCCCTCCAACAGCATCGACAGCTGCGCCGCACTCAAATGCACCGCACCGGCCAGGGCCTGGGGCCACACGAAGCGGCCCCGCTCCAAGCGCTTGGCATACAGGTTCATCCCATCGCCGCTCCACCACAGCAGCTTGATGAGGTCACCGCGCTTGCCCCGGAACACGAACACGTGCCCGCTGTAGGGATCGGCCTGCAGCCCGAGCTGCGCAATGGCCGATAGGCCATTGAAGCCCTTTCTCATATCGGTAAAGCCCGCAGCCACCCACACCCGCGTGCCGGGCGGCACCGTAGCCAGCGCTTGATGCATGAACGCTAGCGGCTCAGCGCATCAATCACTTGACGCAAGCCCTGCGCATCCAGGCTCATGCGCAGCGTGCCGCGCACCAACACCACTTCGCACGGCACCGGCTGCAGCACCACAGCGGGCTTGGCTGCCGATTGGCCAACCACCACCGGCATCAGTTTGGGTTTAGCGGCAGCGCGCTTGGCGACCCGACTCCTCGAGCTGTCTTTTACCCACTTGGCCAACATGTTGGCGTTGATGCCATTGGCTCGGGCCAACACTGGCCGCGATGCCACTGCGCTGCGTACCATCTCGACCAGCGCTGCCTTGCTCGGCTTGGAGTAATTGGCCCGGCCATCGGCTTTACGAGACATCACCAACCCCGCCACCCGCAACCGCGTATCTTCGGGCGCTGGTTCTCTGACCACCTCGTTCATCATCACCCCCTGTACGTACCCGCGTTCAACTACGCGGGTACGTACAGTGCGCCACCCAGCAGCGCAATTCAATGTGTGAATGCCGGACGCTTACCGCTTAGGGCAGTTGAATGCGGTTGCAGGAGACCCCGCGATGAGCGCTGATTTCAGCTATGAAGCAGGTCGCCGCGGTGTGGCAACACCGCAGGCGGAACCGCAGTTCTGTGCCATGGACAATCCCGACTGCGAGGCATGTCAATGAACGGAATGCTTCCTTTGCCGGCCCCTAGGGGCCGGCTCTTTTTGCTTGTCGGATCTGTCGCTATACCAATTGATGGAAGAAGCTATGGCTTTTGCAAGACGGCGACCAGGGAAAAGCTTGGGTCTTCGGCGATATCGGCGGGGGCCACATAACCCGCTTGGTTCCATTGGATATCCAAACCGGCTTCTTCATAACACCGAACAACGTACTCCGAGCAAATAAACTCACGGTCCGGTGCAATCCTTTGTTTTTGCTTGGCAGTGAACGGTAACTTAGCGGCAAAAATCCGGGCGGCAATTTTGGCAATTTCGTCCGCATCGTAAGGATAGCCAAACTGATCGATTGCGTAACGGCTCAGGTTCGTTAACGCATTGTCATCCACCTGCGCCGCAAAATCCGCATGACGCACCACCACAATGCCCCCCGGATAGGGTTTGCCATCGTTTCCGTAGTCGTCTAGGTACTTCGATAAGCGCACGCATCGCACACCAATGGGCTCAACACTTTCCAACAGCAGGACGCGATCGATAGCATCAAGCCGTAAAACAAAGGCCACGTGTGACCAGATACTGCCTGTGGCCACCTGAATCATTGTGGAGAAAATACCAGAGCCACTGCATAGCACGATGTCACCGCTGCGAAGCATGGGGCGCACTTCAGTGACATAGTCCTTTACGGCGTTTCTGGGGAAGGCGTTGCGCTTAAGCGTCATGGGTCAAGACCTACAGTGTTGATTGTCGTGGTGGCTTCGTGGCGACCGGGCGACAAGCCAATACAGGCGATGGAGTGGGGCATCTAGGCGGCACCGCGTTTTATTGACTCGTAGAGGACGGTGCTGGTCCGGATACTCGAACTAGCGCTTCGGGGGGACAGAAAAGGGCTAAGCGCCAGTCGTCGTCGGCATCGCGCTGGGCGTTTACTTTCATCATCGGCACGATCGTGTTTCCGATCTTTTCCATTTGGTTGCCCGCCCATTTATGGTCAGAGGATGCAGCATAGATAAAAATGTGATCGTGAGGCGTTTGGATTTTCCCATGGGCTTTACTGGACAAAACGGTAGTCCGACCTGGCGTAATGTTCCACCATCCGGCATTTTGCCATTTGTTGTCCTTCATATACGAGAGAGCGAAGCGAATCTTCTGGTGACAGGCATTTGTAACGGCAACGGGCTGTCCACCTAATGAGACTGTTAGAGGGATTGGAAAGGTGGCGCTGGCACCTGTCGTAGGAGGGTGCATTGGAATAAATGTAAGCGTAGGAAAAGGGAGTAAATGGGGTTTGGTTGCCCCGCACATTGAATTAGGAGAGCAAGGGTCTTTGCTACTCAAAATCGCGTTGAACGTCGGTTTCGATCGTTTAGGTGCCAATGAACCGGGAACGCCTCCCGGGCCTGGCGTTGTACCGGGTAAGTCTCCGGGTTCTTGAGCAGCGACGTTGGCTGTAAAAAAACCAGAGCTTGCTGCAAAAAAACAAAGCGTGCGATAGATTTTCATTTGGGACCTACGTTACTTTTAGTGGAGCCACAAGCGGGATCACCCTTAGTGTTTGGGTGTTCGATGCAAGACAGCGTCACTTGGGCTGGAAGCCTGCTGCCGTCTGGCGGCATCAACTTTGCGAGAACGCCTCGCCAATGCGCCATATCCAGGCTGTAGGTTGTTTCTATCGGTTTGTGATCCACGGTAGCCACGACGGAAACTCTAGGCGGCACTGCGCTTTATTGACTCGTAGAGGACAGTGATGGTCCGGTTCTCGAACTAGCGCTTCGGGGGACAGAAAAGGGCTAAGCGCCAGTCGTCGTCGGCATCGCGCTGGGCGTTTACTTTCATCATCGGCACGATCGTGTTTCCGATCTTTTCCTTTTGGTTGCCAGCCCATTTATGGCCGGAGGATTCAGCATAGAAAAAGAAGACATCGTGAGGGGTTTGGATTTTTCCATGGGCTTTACTGGACAGAAGGGCAGTCCGACCTGGCGCGATGATCCACCATCCGGCATTTTGCCATTGGCTGTCTTTCTTAAAGGAAAGAGCGAAGCGAATCTTCTGGTCACAGGCGTTTGTAACCGCAACACGCTGTCCATTAGATGAGGTTGTTGGAGAGATAGGGAAGGTGGTGCTGTCACCTGTTGCTGGCGCAGGGGATCCTGGAAAACCCGTAGGAAAGGTGGGCGACTCGGGATTGGTTCCCCCGCACATGGCATTAGAAGGGCAAGGGTTTTTGCCACTCAGAATAGCGTTCAGCTTCGGTGTCGATGGTGTAGGTGCCAATGAACCGGGAACGCCTCCCGGGCCTAGCGATGTACCGGGTACGCCTCCGGCTATTTGAGCAGCGACGTTGGCTGCAAACAAAACAGCGCTTGCTGCAAAAAAACAAAGCGTGCGATAGGTGTTCATTTAGGACCTACGTTACTGTTAGTGGAGCCACAATCGTCATCACCCTTGGTGTTTGGGTGTTCGATGCAACACATCGTCACTTGAGGTGGAAGCCTGCTGCCGTCTGGCGGCATCAACTTTGCGAGAACGCCTCGCCAATGCGCCATATCCAGGCTGCAGGTTGTTTCCATCGGTTTGTCATCCACGGTAGCCACGACGGAGACGCGTGCGGTCGACCCCACTGAACTCCCTAGTTTTTTGAGTAAATCGTGGTACCGATAATCAGGATTGCTTTGATGCAGAACCTCTTTTGCTTCGCTTTCTCCCTCTTTAATAGAGAATGGCGTTGCGTCCCCAAGAATTCCTAGCCACTTATCCTTGATTTCTTCGTGCATGTTCACGAAGTGGCGCCAGGTATATGGATAACGTGCGCCGTCGATGTAAAGCGTAGCCTCTATCCTTGAGACATAGGCGCTACGCGCTGGTTCGGCCGCATTTCGCAGGACAATATCGTGCGTGAGAAAGGCTGGGGCGGTATGCCATGTTCCAGGCGCATCCTTCGGGTGTTTTTCAGGGCGAATATCGATCTTAAACGGTGGGCTTATAGAAACCTTAGCCGGAGGAAGGGGTTCGGGCTTTCGGGCCTGCTGGGGCCACAGCACCCTTAAGGCCAACAAGAAGATCAAAATCGCAAGTAGGCACAGCAGGTAAAACCCTTGCTTTTGCTGGAGCTTTGGGATGACTTTGGCGTTGACGATCGCGACGTAAAAGGCATAAGCGGCCCCTATTGCAAGCGCTGAAGTCCCCCCCGCTTTTAATAGCGCTTCAAGTAGGCTGTTAGTCACCAAGAAAGCAGCGGCTGTGCCCTGCGTCACTGCTGCAACTATTTCGCCAGATGGGGAGGCTGACACGAACGCTCCAGTCGTCAAAAAGGGGAGTTAGGGATCCGGGCAAAGTCCAATGTGACGCCCAACGAAATAGACTCAGCCAGGCAAACAACGCGCAGAAGGACTAAAACGCTATCCAACTAACTTACCGGAAGAAGCGCCTAGAATGCAATCCCCCATCTGGCATAACGGCTGCACATATGGCGAACCGATGCGGCACAGCTGTTGCTCTTTCGAGCTTACCCGCGCCCCTACTTGGCCAGATGACGCGCGAGCAGCGCGTCCGAGCGTACCGGATCCACCCGGGTCAATCGACCCGTAAGAAGCGCCTGCACCAGCTCCATCGCGCGACGCTCTACTGTGGCTGAGGCGCTACGCAGTACCGTCACGGTACGCTTCGGGGAGATCCACGCAATGCGCCATACCGTATCACTTGCCGGGTCGCGCAGCAGCAGCCCGTGTGCGAGTGATTGCAGGACTTCTTCGGCGCTCGGGCGCTGGGCGTTTGGGAGCACCAGCGTATCCGGTTGTGCGGGGACCCTTTTCCTAATCCGCGCAAGCAGCTGCAATTCAACGTTCACCTGCTCACCCTTGTGCGAGTTAAGGTTACTGGGATTGAAGCGTCGTCCATCGAGCAGGCTAAGACCTTGGCCGAACCATCCCTCGACTTGAACGTGCTGCAGGAAAACACGCAACCGCCAGCCAGTAACGTCGAGCGCATCGAGTGGGCCGAAGAACCGGTCCAGATCGCCTTGGTAGATCCATTGGACGCGGCCGGAAATGTTGACATCTAGAGCAGTCATTGGGCCGATGCCAACGGGGCACTTGCGATCAGTGCGGTCTTCGCCAACGAGGTGCAAACCACTGCCCCAGCGCCCATACCGGGGCGGGGTAATCTGTGCGAAAAGAAAAGACGGATCTCCGGCAACGACAACGCGGTGGATAGCCCAACCGCTGAGACAACAGGCCCATCCGAAAGAGACCGGCTAAAGGCCACAAGCGAGGCCGTCCAGGTCGTGATCTTCGCCTCGGAAGGTGTGACACGTTCGGTGATGCTACGCCCGCGTGCGGGCGACCAACCCCCTTGCGTGGTCGTGGACTATGACGAAGCGCAAGACAGACAGAAGATCGATGCGTTCGAGGCGGCCCTCTTAGGTCAGACACGAGAACAAATTGACAACGAGGCGCTATACATCCTTTGAGGCGAGCCTAAAGAGCCACATGCGCAACGAACAAACAGAACGATCGAGCCCGACCCGCCGTAAGGTGGTGTCGGGTTTTTTTTGCCTAAATGTCTATTTCAACCCACATGCCGGCATGATCGGAGGCCGTCAGGTCCCAACTCGTCACTTTTGGCAACAACTTCACCGGTGCTGCGCCTTCCTTCGGTGCGTCCACGTCGATGCCGAAAATCCCACGCCGCTCGAAGCCTTTGTCGACTACGGCCTGGTGTAATGGGCGCGACAGAAAAATGTAATCCAGTTGATTAAGCCGTTGCCCCTTTTTTCCGCCCCCATAAAAGTAGGTATAGCGCTCGGTGGCCGGCAGTGCGGGGTCCACCGTCGAGAACAGGTCGGGTACCTGGAACATCGCGTCCAAACTTCGGTACTCACTGGTCGGGTCCTCATTCAGATCGCCAAGGACCACCACCCAGTCTTTCTTGAGGTTATAGGTCTTCAGAATCTCAATCACGCGCGCCGTTTGTTCCTTGCGCTTGCGGGCGCCCTTATCGCGCTCTTCTTGGTCTCGTCCGCTTTGACTTTTGAAGTGATTGCAAAGTACATAAATCGGTTGGCTTAAGCCCTCGAGCTCGATGGCAGCTTCGAGGCAATCGCGGCTAAACACCGGATTAAACTCGACCCCCGCATCAAACACATGGGTACGAAGCCCCGTAATGCGACCGCGCGTCATACAGGCTACGTCAATGCCGCGCAGGTCATTCGGGCTATCAATCATGGCGAACTGCTTGTACTTCTTCGTTCGCAGCGCTTGGCTATTGAAAGACCTGAGCACGTTCATACCCTCCACCTCCACCAAGCAGAGGATATCGGCGTTCATGGAGGTGATGACCTTGGCCGTATTGTTGCGCTGTTGAGTCGGAAAAGTATCGACCGTGAGCTCAATCTCCCCGAGCCAGCTTGAGCGTCCTTCGCAGGAGTCGGCGATCACCAGGCCCGCTGGTTCTTTCTCAGTCTCGTTATTCTTTTTGCCGTACTTGCCCAGGGAGCCCGAGTCCTGCCGGATCTCCACGTAGCCGCTGAGTTCTTTGGTCAGAAGATAGATTTTCTCACGCGTCTGCGCGGAGTAGGTAGGCTGCAAGAGCAATGCATTGAGCTTCTTGATCTTTTCGAGCAGTGCGGTTGCTTTCTCGTGGTCCTGCAAGTTGAGCACCTTCACACGCCGAAACAAGTTCTCAACGTTGTACGTGGCGATACGAAACTTCATATTGACCTCTGGCAAAGTGGGGTTACGCGACCAGCGCTGAGTGTTGAGGAGGACGTGCGGCACGTCAATCTGCCATTTGGCATAGGCAATGACAAGCGCACGGCACCCGATTAGCGATTGTTCTGGGGCGACGCGGCTTGCGGGATTTTTTGCGGACGTGCGCGACCAGAGCGTGACGCTTTTTGTAAAGAACGATAAGCCCCGATTTACATCGACAGAAAAGCTGCGCGAACTCGCGCAAAAGCACGGTGCGACCATCCTCACCCCGCCTCCCGTATTGCAACCCGAGATCCGTCGGATCTTGGAGGGTTGCTGTGCTTATGTACGGGTCCACTGGGCCCGCCAAGACGATAGCTGGTTAGCTGACGAGGTACTCATGGGCCGCCAAGCACTCGAAGAGCTCGATGACCGCGCGCTGATCGAAGACTTCGTGCAAAACCAAGGTTTTGAGGAGCTCAAGCGCGAGGAATGGATGCCGGTCTTTCGTACCCGGGCCGTGCGCCAAGCCTTTATCAACGGTGACGCCGGCGCCGCGGGCGATTTGTTGTTAGCGATGATGGAAGAAGCGAAAGCAGCGAAGGCCACATCGAAACCCCCGGCATTCAGCAAGCGGATGCTTGCCTGGGCCAAGGCACTGAACCAACGCCATAGCGCCGCAGTCAGCAGCCCGGAGGCTGCGCTGGCATAGGCAAGCGAGCACGGACGACCTCCGCGCCGAACACACCCACAAGCAAAGTCCTTCCTTCTGACCCACCCGACCGAAAGGTTTGGTGGGTCTTTTTTTTCGTGCACGTTTCGTGACGTTAGCTCTGCCTTTTGGCAGATACCCAGAACCGCAGAGGCAAGGTATCGTTGTAGATTACCTAGGGAACCGCATCACTGCTTCTATGCACTTTGATCACCGAGTACGACTGCATGCTGCTGGCCAACAGCCCTTTGACCTTGATGAGTGGGAAGGCGTCCTAAGCTTCCTGCGAAACGCCCCGTGGGTCTTGGTGGTGGAGGATGTTGAGGACGCGACCCCGCAGAACTATGCGCAGTCCGCGCAGCAAAGGTTACGAATACTCGAGGCGCGGTTGGGCGTGAGGTGCATTGTATTTGGCTGGTGTGATGGGCCGTTTGCCAAGCGCGGTGAGCCACGGGCCGTGGCGCTGCGACAAGCGCGCGCGAGTGCGTTGGCGCTTGCGCGGATTATCGCGGCGATCACTTTGACCCCAGAGGGGGTCCAGCGCCCCAGTGTGCTGGTGGACGGGTTGGGGGCGATGGTGCTCGAAAATGTGGTCACCCAGAACCTTTGGATCGGGCGCAGGGCGTTTAATACGGTCGTGATCACGCAGCCGGATTGCTCCGCAGTAGAGCACGCAAAGTGGCTCGAACCGTTCGGCTTGATCGAACAGGTCTACGTACTGTGGCATGGCCAGGACGAGGTTCTTGAAGAAATAGCCCGTGACCAAAGCGCTGCATTGGAGCCGTTGGGCTTGGGCACCGTGTGCCCGCTTGCGGCCAGTGTCGATTACATCGATTGTGGGGCAAGCGGTGCAGTCGTGCCACGGCTGCGCACAGTGTTTATGGATGACCAAGCGCACAAGGACAGCCCGATCGTCGAGTTCCTTGTGGAGGCCCTCTCGGGCATCTCTCCGTTGAAACGCGAACGGGCCAAAATCAGGCGCACACGGCGAGCCAAGGTGTGGCAGCTCACATCGGCTGGGCCAGGCAGTTAGCCGGGTCAAAACAACGATACGGTAGGCGACCCTGTCCATAACCCAAGTGGGTCTTGCGGCCGAGAAAACGGCCGCCTTGGTCATGGAGATGACGCGGGGAAGTCACCACGCCGTAAAGAGGCGTTTTCAGGCTTGAGTGACAGCGGCGGTGGGTGTGAACACGAATGCGTCAGCCCCATTGCCCCAGCTGATTTTCCAACTTTTTGGGAGAGCCTCAATGAAACGAGTACGCTTGACTGCCCCGCTACTTTGCGCCGCTGTTACGTTGGTGCCGCTGCAAGCTTTTGCAGGTGGCGGCACGGACGTGACCTTCGAGAATTTCAAGATCCAGCTGATCGATAGGAATCTGACCGATGGGATCGACGCTGCGATCACCTTTCCAACGGAGTTTCAGGCCAATGGATTCCCCTACCCGGGCGGTAGCGTGGTCAATGTCCAAGGAAATGCTACAAACCCAGACTATCAACAGGGCGTGGTTACGTATGGCGACATTGCCTTTGCACCGATTTCAAGTGCGCTAAATCTGCCTGTAACGAGCTCCTCGGCGTCATTTTCTGGAAACCCGTTCGATGCCACGGGCGCGACAATCAATGTCCAAGCACAGGCATTTGCAGCACCCGGTGACGATGCATTTGCAAATACGGTGCTTGCGTTTAACTGGAGTGGGGCGCCCAGGCTGTTTACCCTGAGTCCCAATACGGATCTCGTGATTACCAGCAGCGTCAGGATTCAGGCGTTTGCCGACCCCAACGCCTTCGAGCAACAGGAGTTTGGCGCGGCGCAACTCGACTTATCCTTGACCTCCGTTGCGGGCGCCGCGAACCCGCAGTCCTCGTCCTTCTCCGATTTCATCTTTGCTGGAAACTCTCCTGGACCTGAGTACATTGATCAATCTTTTGCCGTGGCTGTGTCGTTTACTAACTCGACCGACGCTTCAATGAATGGGTGGCTGCAGGGGTATTTTCTCGTTTCTGCGCTCAGTAATGAAGCGCCAATGTCCCCCATTCCCGAGCCGTCGATGGCCGCGGGTCTGATCGTAGGGTTGGGGATGCTCGCCATCAGTCGGCGAGCACGGTACGCGCGGAGCCGAAAAGGGATGCCCGGACGCGGCACATAACCTGCGACGACGCGAATGCCAAACAACCAGCCTAGCGCGAGCTGCGCGTGGCTGAGTCGTTTAGTGCCCCGTGAATATCAAGATGCGGATACCTGCCAAGCCGCGGTTCATAAGCCGTTGGCCGATGTCTATGGCACCATCGTGACCGACCAAAGGAGATACGATGAATCTGTTTTACGTGGCCAACAGTGATCAACTCAAGCAACCTATTGGGCTTGCGGCCAGTGAAGCGTTAGCGCATGCACGCGCCAAAGTTCAAGCAGGGATACGAAGCTCGATCCTGATCTATGTCCACGGGCGTGCCGGCGGGTTAGCAGGGATTTTTGGTGGGGATGACCGGGAGCCGGAGAAGTCTTTTAGCAAAGACAAAATCGTCGCCGAGCTCGAAACGCGGTTTGGTCAGGCGGTCGTGATGCTGCACTGGCCACATAGTGGCAACCCACTGGTCTTTCCGATCGAGGACGCCCGTCAGGCAAAAGCGCGGTTCGGAGAGCTTATGGCCAGCCTCTCCGCAGTGCCCGCCGAGATCCCCGTACGGTTGTTGACCCATAGCATGGGGTCGATGGTGTTGGAGGCCTGGATTCGAGATGTTGGCATTGACACCGCGACCCTCGCCCTCGGGCGCTTGCGCAGTTGTCTGATCAGCGCACCAGCGAGCGCTCTGGACGGCTCGAAGAAGTGGTTGGCCGCGTGCCCTCGACCGGTGGTGACGCTGAACAAGGACGATCAGGTGCTCAAACATATCAGCGAGCATGGGCCGCTTGGCTTGATGGTGGCTTCCGGGGTGGGCGAGGAGCGCTGCGAAAGCGCGCTCTACGTGGATCTGGGACCGCTATCCGTAAGCCACCGTACCTTTGTGATGGGCGAATCGAACTCCCCGGATCGCGAGTTCATCATTAAGAACGTGATTGGCCCGACACTGCAAGCGGGCGTACCAGACATGGCCGCCTTGGTTGCGACCCCGTGGCCCAATGTATGGAAAACGCCGCCGAGTATGGCAGCAGGAGGGACTGCGGGGTTCGTGCAGGGCGAAGGCTAATACCCAGTGAAAACGTCGATCGCCTATTCCAGCGGGGTATCGAAGTTGACGCTTCGACAGTAGCGTGCAAGGATCGGGTACACAGTACATAGTACACAGCGAGGAGAAGGTCACGATGCTGATAGCCACCACCATGATCCCGGAACGGGAATATCCCAATGGGCTGCCCCCGACCTATCTTGGAGACAACCTCTACGATTATCAGTTCTTGGTGGAAGGCGACAGCTGGATGGATAGCAGCGGCCCATTGCAGTCCAGCCTCTTGCCGCATTTGGCGTTCGACAACAAGACCTCCCTTGCGCTGAACACCGCGCAATCGGGTGCCACGATGCGGGTGATCCAAAACACGTTGCTTTCGGGGAAATGGCTCGGCTGGTTAGCCGACGGTGCCCCACTGCGGTTTGAGGCCATGCTGTTTTCTGCGGGTGGCAATGACTTTATCAATGCGGCAAGCGACCCGCCTCCGGGTGAAGGCATTTTGAAGCTGTGCACCGGCGCGGAGGTAACGGTACAGGACTGTATCCGGCAAGACGCCATCGATCTTTTGGTCAAGAGTGTGGACCAGTGTTTTGCGCAGTTCCACAACGCAGTGAGAAGCACCAAAAAAGGTGAGAAGCTCCCAATCTTTCT
>JAIYCW010000033.1 GCA_027487815.1 Burkholderiales bacterium | reverse complement strand
CGCACGCTTGGCGGCATGCCTTGCGCGAGGCTCGGATCACCAAACAACACGCGGTTACCATTGCCTCGCCTGATCACGCCGGGCTCAGGGACTGATGCAGACAGATGAGTCACGCAGCCCACCACCTGTGCTGATGGCAAAGCGGCCTCAAGTGCACCGAGCGGATCAATGGTGTTCAGGGGCTGTTGCGCCCAGGCGGGCTTGGGGCTGCGCCCTTGCCCAAACCACCAGGGCAGGCCATTCATGGCCGAAACAATTACTGTGCTGGGCCCAATCATGGGGCCAATGCTTTGCACTAACGCTGCAAGACCAGTCGTCTTCACCGCGATCACCACCACATCCTGCACCCCAAGTTGGGCAGGATCGTTGCTGGCCAACACAAGCACACTCTCGCGCACGCCCTCGGCATTTTCTAGCCGCAAGCCGTGAGCTTGAATCGCAGCCAGGGTAGCCCCGCGCGCCAGCACGCTTATCTGCGTTTTATCCGCAATCCCCTGGGCCGAACTGGCGAGCCGCGCTGCAAACAACCCGCCTATGGCTCCCGCCCCGGCAATCGCAATCTTCACGCTTGCTCTCCGGCTAGTGTGGCGCGCTGCTTCACATAGTCGTGCAAGTTGTTGTGCTTGAAGTTGAGTGTGGGATGCAGCTCCTGCAGCTCCATGGACAGCCCCAAAGGACGCATGGCAAACACCTCCCTGACCTCCTCTTTGAGCACCTCAAAAATCGCCTCGCAGGCACGCTGCTGGGTAGCATGATCGCGGCCATGCCCAATCTTCAGGGTGACGTGGACAAACGCGTTATCCGGATGCAAATCCGCAATCCGGTAATGCTCCACTCTGTGGGCCCGGGTGCGCAAACCACCGATCGGAAACACACCGGTCTTCAGTGCGCTTGAATGAATCGCATCGAGCATATGCGACAACGGCAGTTGCCCTTCAAGATTCGCTGAGTATTCAATGATGATGTGTGGCATGGGGAGATGGTACCAAGCTTCACTTTGGCCGGGGTCAACCCCGGGGATGATGCCGGGCATGGAGCGCCTTGAGGCGCTCACGGGCTATGTGGGTGTATATCTGGGTTGTCGAAATATCCGCATGGCCTAGCAGCAGCTGCACTACGCGCAAATCTGCTCCGTGATTGAGCAGGTGGGTGGCAAAGGCATGGCGCAGGGTATGCGGTGAGAGTGCGGCCTGAATCCCTGCGATTTGCGCATAGCGCTTGATTAACTGCCAAAACATTTGTCGGGTCATGCCCTCGCCGCGCTGGGTCACAAACAAGTCATCGCTTACACGCCGCTTGAGCAGCTCGCCTCGGCCCTCACGAAGATAAGCTTGCAAACTTTGTACTGCCATTTCACCCATCGGCACCAGCCGCTCCTTATTGCCTTTGCCTACCACCCGCACTACACCCTCATTCAAACCCACTTGAAGGGTCTTCAGACCCACCAGCTCACTGACCCGCAACCCGGTGGCATACAACACCTCGAGCATCGCACTGTCGCGTTGCCCCAGGGCGGTATCGCGGGCTGGCGCGGCAAGCAAGGCTTCGACCTGCTCCTGGCTGAGCGTTTTGGGCAAACGGGGAGCCTGACGCGCACTTTGCAGCCGCGCAGTGGGGTCTTCCTCCCGCCAGCCACGCTGAACCAAATAGCCATAAAAGCGGCGCAGCACCGACAGGCGACGATTGCTGCTGGTAGCACGCGACCCTGCAAAACGCTCACTCATATAGGCACTGAGTTGATCCCCGCTCGCCTGCATCAAGCTGCTTTGATACGCAGCCAACCATTGGGCCAGCGCATTGAGATCGCGTGCATAGGCCGAGAGAGAGTTTTTGGCCAGGCCATCCTCCAGCCAGAGGGCATCGGTGAAGCCTTGGATCAACTCGTTATCTGCATGGCTTGGCCGTTTCGCAGCGATCAACGGGTGCGTCATATCGCCTGCTCCAGAGCCCAATCAATATGCTCCTGCACCATTGGTGAGTCGGCACTCGATGCATGCTGCAGCGCCTGCAGGATCGCCTCCCGCAGCTTCCTTTGCGTGGGGCTGGCAGGATCAAGTGCGGCAAGCGCATTGCCCAAAGCCACCGCCAGATTACGCCGCCAGCGCTCATAGCCGATTCTACGAATGGCGCTGCCTGCCATACGGGTATCGAAGTCTTCCTCACTCCAGATCCACAAGCTCAGCAGGCTCGCATGATCCAGACCATGCCGGGGCGTAAACCCGATGTCATGGGCCGCCTGGGCAAACTTGTTCCACGGGCATATCAACTGACAATCATCGCAACCATAGATGCGATTGCCCATCGCCCGGCGCAATGCCGGGTCAATCGATCCTTCGTGCTCTATCGTGAGATAGGAAATACAACGCCTGGCGTCCAGGCGGTAGGGCGCTACGATAGCTTGCGTGGGGCACACATCAATGCAACGGCTGCAGGTGCCGCAATGCTCCTCAGCCTGTTTTGGCGCACTATCAAAAGCCTCCAGAGGCACATTGAGGAAGAGCGAGCCCAGGAAAAACATCGACCCTTCTTCGCGTCTGAGCAGCAAGGTGTGCTTGCCGCGCCAGCCCAAACCCGCCTGCTGCGCCAACTCAACTTCCATCACCGGCGCCGAATCGCAAAACACCCGATAGTGAAGCTCGGGCCAGCCGGCTTGCTGCAGGCGAAGCTGGAGGTCATCGGCCAGATGTTGCAATTGCCTGCGTACCAACTTGTGATAGTCGCGCCCCAGGGCGTAGCGCGAAACGAAGGCATCACCGGGCTCGGCAATCGTAGCCCAGGCACTTTCGGCCCATTGCGGGTCTTGCGGTCGATAGCGATACGCCACCATGAGCACGCAAGCAGTGCCCGGCACGAGCTCGGCCGGCCGCGCCCGCTTCAAACCATGACGCACCATATAATTCATGGTGCCGTGGTGCTGGGCTTCAAGCCATGCAAGCAGGCCCGGCTCGGCGTGGGCAAGGTCAATACTACTCAGACCCGCATGGGCAAAGCCTCGCGCCTGAGCAAGTGCCAGAACTTCGGAAAAATCTACCTTGGGAATATGTGTGGCCTGCATGGCTGAATTGATCTTACCCGACGAAGCAGCAACCGCACGCCTAGGCCAGGCTATTGCAGGCTTTGTGCAAGCTGCTGATGTCATCACATTATCGGGTGAGCTGGGTAGCGGCAAGACTACCTTGGTGCGCCATATGCTGCGCGCACTCGGGGTCACAGGTCGGGTGCGCAGCCCGAGCTTTGCCTTGATGGAGTCCTACGATTGCGCTCAGTTTCAAGTGTGCCACTTTGATTTCTATCGATTCGAGCGTGGAGCAGACTGGCGCGACGCGGGCTTCGATGACCTTATCGGCGCTAAGGACACGGTGTGCCTGATCGAATGGCCGCAAATGGCCCAAGGCAGCTTGCCGCGAGCCGTTCTCGCCTTGAATCTTGCCATGGTGCCGCAGGAGGATGAGCAGCGCAGGCACCTGCGTGTTGAGGCAGGATCTGCTCGTGCAGCCGATTGGATCTCGGGTTTGGCTCAGGCCATTGGCCCGGCGCAAGCATCATGAATTCTAACAAACGACGCACAATCGCTCGCTATTGTGCTGTCGGGCTTAACGTCTTGCCTCGCGCGTTACGCCTGCCTTTAGCTCAACGCTTTAGCCAGGTGCTGGTGCTGGGCTTTTCGCTGCAAGGCGAGGCTCGCGCGGCCACAGTACTGGCGGTGCGTATCTGGCCCGCCCGGGATTACACCCGGGTGACGATTGAAGTGGATGAAGCACTGCGCTTTAGCTATCGCTTGATTGAAAATCCGCCCCGGCTTGTGCTGGATCTTGAAGGCATCGCGGTGGACAGCGCACTGCGTGACCTGGTTGCCAAAGTGCGCTCGGATGACCCCTACATTACCAGCGTGCGAGTCGGGCAGTTTCAACCGGGCGTGATGCGTCTGGTATTCGATCTCAAGACACCTGTAGCACCCCAGCTATACAAGCTGGACCCGGTAGCGCAGTACAAATACCGCCTGCTTCTGGATCTTTACCCACAGCAATCCCCCGATCCATTGCAAGAGCTCCTGGCACAAATGCAAACCGCAAGGCCCGACCCGATTGGTGACCTTCTGCGACAAGCCCAAGAGCGTGAAGCAAAAACTGCAGGCCCAGCTTCGGGTCAAGACACCACCGCAAAAGCAGACACCAAATTGCCCGCTGATCGCACGGGAACAGACAAACCCGCCGCGCAGCGCCCCTCGACCTTGAGAATGATTACGGTTGCACTCGATCCAGGCCATGGCGGGGAAGACCCGGGTGCCATCGGTGCCGCTGGCACGCGCGAGAAAGATGTAGTGCTCGCGGTGGCCTTCAAGTTGCGTGAACGCTTGCTTGAACTACCTAACGTGCGTGTGTTGCTGACCCGAGACGGCGATTACTTTGTACCTTTAGCTACCCGGGTTGAAAAAGCTCGCGCAGTGAAGGCGGACCTCTTTGTGTCGATTCACGCGGATGCTTTTGAGCGACGTAGCGCCCGCGGTGCATCTGTATATGTGTTGAGTGAAAAAGGTGCATCAAGTGCTGCTGCACGCTGGATTGCGAACAAAGAGAACCAGGCGGATTCAGTAGGCGGCGTGAGTATCAATCATCGCAATCGCGAAGTCGCTTCGATGCTAATGGCCTTATCCACCGCTGCACAGATCAAAGACAGCTTGATCCTGGGCAAGGCCGTGTTGAGTGATCTGGGAGAAGTCGGAAGACTGCACAAACAGGATATTGAGCAGGCAGGCTTTGCAGTGCTCAAAGCCCCCGATATCCCCTCGATATTGGTGGAGACCGCCTTTATCAGCAATCCCGAGGAGGAGAAACGCTTGGCCGATGTGCGCTACCAGCGCAGTGTTGCCTCAGCCATTTTTCGCGGAATCACGCGCTATTTGAAGGCCAGTGGGTTGCGCAAAGTGGTGTGATCAACATCTTGCGAATCAGCGTGCGCGCCTGGCCCTGCTAGTACCTCCCCCTTTGGCGCTCAGCGCAGCGAATTGTTTGGCTTCGGCTCCACTCAAGCTTAAATTCGGATCGTGGCTCAAGCGCTCGATCAAAAAATCAACGGCGGTGCGTACCCGCAATGGCATCCGTGCCCGCTGGGCGTACACAACATAAAGGGCGTACTGCTCGGTGATCGCCTCCGGGAACAGCAACTTCAACTTTCCGGAACGCAGGTGTTTGATAGCAGTGAATCCGGCAAGTTGCCCAATACCTACGCCGGCCAAAATCGCCTGAAGCTCAGCCGAGGTTTCGTTAGCAACGAATGCCAGGTCGAACTCGTCGTATCCCACTTCACCCTGCGCTCCTTGCCGTTCCCAGGGCACCAACTTACCGGTGCGCGGCGAGCGAAATCCGGTGAGCTGATGATGGCGTAGTGCCTCCCAATGCGCCGGACATCCATGCTTGCGCAAATAATTCGGGCTTGCACACACCATTAACTGGATGGGCGCCACTCGGCGAGCCACCAAGCGACTATCGGGCACCTTCCCGGCACGAATCGCTATGTCAATCCGCTCGGCCACGATATCGCTAATACCGTCTTGCAGGACCAGCTCGGGAATCACGAGAGGATGACGCCGCTTGAGTTCGAGGCTCAAAGGCGTAACGAACTCGCGGCCCAGATCAAGCGGCGCAGCAATTCTCACCGGCCCCGACACAGACTCCAGCGGCTCAAGCGAAGAACGCAGAACATCATCAAGCTGCACCAATGCTTCTTCCGCTCGCCCGAGCAATTCACTGCCCTCTTGAGTGAGCCCTACTGAGCGGGTGGTGCGCGCAAGCAATCGGGAACCCAATACTGCTTCGAGGGCATCGACCGAGCGTGATACGGCCTGAGGCGTCAGACCCAGCTCGGCAGCCGCTTTGCGAAAGCTGCCGAGGCGCGCCACCCGCGTGAAAATCATCAAGGCCCGCGCTTTATCCATGACTCATTTTTCCCAGTTTTTAATAGCGCTACGATTATCCACCATTAGTTGCTAGTCAATCCATTATTTATCCCCTTTCAATGGACACTTGTTTGCCTTACATTGCCACTCATTCCTTATCAGCCCTTTTGGAGCCCTCACATGATTTCCCTTACCTTGAACGGCAAACGGACCTCAATCGATGTCGATCCCAGCACCCCGATTCTTTGGGCCGTGCGCGACACCCTCGGCATGACAGGCACCAAGTTTGGCTGCGGGGCTGCACAGTGCGGCGCCTGTACGGTACATATGAATGGCCAACCAATCCGCAGCTGTGTCACACCGATCTCAGCGGCTGCTAATGCAACGCTGGTAACGATTGAGGCGATGCAAGACGATCGCGTGGGCAACGCCGTGCAGGAAGCCTGGGTCAAGCATGATGTGGCGCAGTGCGGCTACTGCCAAAGCGGGCAAGTGATGAGCGCGACTGCCTTGCTAAAAGCAAACAAGCGCCCCAGTGACGCACAGATCGATGCTGCAATGGCCGGCAACATTTGCCGCTGCGGAACCTATAACCGGGTGCGAGCTGCCATCAAGGACGCCGCCAAGGCGATTGCCTGATCCCCACCCGCCTGCAATCGCACACTATCTAGGAACTCATCCATCATGATTATTGATAAATATCTGCATCAAGCGCTCGCGACAGCCAACCCGACACCGACTTCCACCACATCGCGCCGCCGCTTCATCAAAGCGAGCGTTGGTGGAGTGATGGGCATCGCGGCGGTGCCGATGCTTACACCACTGGCTCAGGCACAAAATGCTGCGGTTCTCCCGCCGGGACAAAAGCCCACTGAAACCCCAGGCGCGTTTGTCAGTATTGCTGCGGACGGCACCACTACCGTACTGTGCAATCGCATGGATATGGGCCAAGGCATTGAAACCGCCCTGGCCATGATTCTTGCCGAAGAACTTGAGGCCGACTGGTCCAAAGTGCGCACCGGCTTTGGCAACGCACAGCCCAACTATATTGATCCCATGATGGGCATGCACCTCACCGGCGGATCAAATAGCGTCAAGAATAGCTACACGCAGTATCGGGAGCTGGGTGCTCGCACCAAGGCGATGCTGGTGGCTGCTGCGGCCAAGCAATGGAATGTAGCGCCCGCAAGCTTGAGCGCCAGCAATGGCGTGGTGTCGGGTGGCGGCCGCACTGCTGGCTATGGTGAGCTGTTTGCTGCTGCATTGAAAGAGCCCGTACCTGCGCAAGTCGCACTTAAAGACCCCAGCACCTTCAAACTGATCGGCAAACCCACAGGCCTGAAGGTGTCGCGCGAAAAATCAAGTGGGCGGCAGAGCTACGGTATTGATGTCAGTTTGCCGGGGCAGTTCACTGCAGTCGTTGTGCGCCCGCCGGTATTTGGCGCCAAAATGCGCAGCTTCGATAGCAAGTCAGCCCAGGCCATCAGGGGTGTACGCGCGGTGTTGCCCGTGGATCTTGATCGCGGTGCTAAAGGCTTGGCGGTTATAGCTCAAGGCTATTGGCCGGCCAAGCAAGGTCGGGATGCGCTGAAGATCGATTGGGATCTGAGCGGCGTTGAGGCGGTGGATAGTGTTAAGCAACTCGCCCAATACCGCGAAGCTGCGCGATCCCCCGGGCTGCAAGCCCCAGGCGATCAGTTCAAAGCCGACGTGAGCGCGATTGCAAAAGCACCACGTAAGTTAAGCGCGGAGTTCGTATTCCCCTATCTCAATCATGCGCAGATGGAGCCGATTGCTTGCACCGTTGACCTGAAGGCCGATAGCTGCGCGATCTACACCGCCTCGCAAATGCCGGGGGTGGACACAATGGCGATTGCCGCCAGTACGGGCCTGAAGCCCGAGCAGATCGCCATGCATGTGCAGATGGGCGGCGGCGGATTCGGACGCCGGGCCGTGCCCTCCAGCGAGTACTTGCTCGAAGCTGTGGCTATCGCCAAGGCGATGCGCGCTGCCGGTATCAACGCTCCAGTAAAGATGGTGCGTAGTCGTGAAGATGATATGAAAGCGGGCTACTACCGCCCCATGACTGTGCATCGTGCCGAGATCGGCTTTGATGATGCAGGCAACGTCCTGGGGTGGGATCACCGCATCGTGAGCCAGAGCATCGTGACTGGCTCACCGTTTGAAGGCTTCCTGGTGAAAGACGGCGTGGATGCCACCACTACCGAAGGCATGCGCGATCCCTACAACGTGCCCATGAAACTCTCTGTGCATCATCCGAAGGTCAATGTCCCGGTCCTGTGGTGGCGCTCGGTGGGCTCAACCCACACCGCCTTTGTGATGGAAACCCTGGTCGATGAGATTGCGGTGGCGACCAAGCAAGACCCCGTCGCTTATCGCATGAAGCTGATGGGCAGCGATCCCAAGCACGCGCGCCATCGGGCGGCACTGCAACTCGCGGTCGATAAGTCGGGCTATGGAAAGCGCAAATTGCCGGCTGGCAGCGCTTGGGGTGTGGCGGTGCATGAAAGCTTCGAATCGGTGGTGGCTTATGTCGTGATCGCCCGCATGCAGGGACAAGGCAAAGCCGCCCGCCCGGTGCTTACCGAAGTCACGGCTGGCGTCCATTGCAACCTGTGCATCAATCCACGCACGGTGGAGGCGCAAGTCGAGGGCTCAGTGGTGATGGCGATTGGCACCACGATGCCTGGCCATGCCATCACGCTCAAGGACGGGGTGGTGCAACAGAGCAATTTCAACGACACACCGATGCCGCGCATGGGCGACACTCCGAAAATTGCTGTGCATATCGTCCCCAGCAATGATCCACCCAAAGGCATGGGCGAACCAGGCTTCCCACCGCTTGCTCCGGCCCTGGCCAACGCGATCCGTGTGCTGACCGGCAAGAAGATGCGGGAGATGCCGTTTAAGCTGGCTTGAGTCAGTCGACCTTGACGCCCACCTCACGCACGACCCGAGCCCACTTCTGGGCTTCGCCGTCGATGTAACGTGTGAGTGTGGGCCGATCCAATCGCACGATATCCAGCGATTGGACTGCAAATGAATCTGCAATGGTCTTGTAGAGCAAGACCTTGTTGATCTCAATATTGAGCCGATCCAGAATTGATGCAGGAGTCTCTGCTGGAGCGAAAAGCCCAAACCAGGTGTTGGCTTCAAAGCCCTTGAAACCCAACTCCGCCACAGTCGGCACATCCGGCAACGCACTCGATCGCTTCAGGCTGGTGACTGCCAGCGGGCGCACCCGGCCGCTCTTGATCAGTTGCACCACGGGTGGCACAGAGGTCGAGCCGACTTGCACCTGACCACCGGCAACAGCGCCGGCCGCAGCCGCCGGCTGGAAGGGCACATGCTGAATATCAATCTTCATCAGTGAGCGAAACAAAAGCTCGGCACCCAGGTGGGTGGTGGTGCCATTGCCCGAAGAGGCGTAGTTAAGTTTTTCACGCTTGGATAGCGCCACCAACTCACTGAGCTGCCGCACTGGCACATCCGGGTGAACATAAACAATGTTGGGCGACACCGCGCCCATCGTTATGGCTGCCAGCTCCTTGTTCACCTCGTAGCCCGCTTTTGCGTAAAGCGCAGGGTTCACCGCATAAGCCACGCTATGCATGAGCAAGGTGTAACCGTCGGCTGCCGACCGGGCCACCTGGGTGGTGGCGATATTGCCGCCTGCACCCGGGCGATTTTCAATCACGACCGGCTGGCCGAGCGAAACAGAAAGACTATTACCCAGTGTCCGCGCCACAATATCGGTGGAACTCCCGGGCGCAAACGCCACCACGATCCGAATGGGTTTATCGGGATAATTGGCCTGGGCCTGAGCGGGCCAATGGGCAAGCCCTGCTCCTGCCAACCCCAAGCCCTTCAACACATTGCGCCGATTCATCTGCGATCCCATCATGGCTGTCTCTTTCTATTTTTCGTCGGCAATCGGATTGCTCAGGCAACCAACCCCTTCGATATCAATCTCGATCACATCCCCGGCACGCATGAAGACTGGAGGAGTTCGCGCATAACCCACACCTGCAGGGGTGCCGCTTGCAATCACATCACCGGGCTCAAGCGTCAAACATTCGCTCAGAATCACGATCAGTTCAGCCACGCCCCATAGCATGTCGGTGGT
>JAIYCW010000072.1 GCA_027487815.1 Burkholderiales bacterium | reverse complement strand
GCGGTTGCGCTGGCCTGCATCCCGGTGTTTCGCAGCGGCGGGGCGATCAATCGCTGGGAGGGCATTCTCTTTCTTGGCTACTACGCGGCCTACACGATTTACCTCATCATGGCTTCACAGCAGCATGATGCCCTTCCCGCGTTCAGCGCAGTCATGCTGAGCTTTGTCATTCCCATCACGATTGTCAGCCTCGTGGTTGTGAGTGTGCGCCCCAAAACCTGACGAAGGCCCCGGATGCTTCTGAGCGGCGTCGTAGGCGCGCCTTTTGTTGTGGCCCTGCTGCTGCTTATGCTGGGCGAGCAGCGCCGCAAACTCGCCGCATGCCTGGCCGGTGCGGTGGCGCTCGGCGGTGCTGCAGCGATGTTCTCTCTCTGGCCAGCGGTGCATGCTGGGACAGTGCTTAGCGAGCAAGCACTCTGGATTCCACAACTTGGCCTGAACTGGTCCCTCCGACTGGATGGATTCGCCTGGTTTTTTGCATCCCTGGTCCTGGTCATTGGTGCGTTGGTGGTGCTTTATGCCAGCTACTACCTCGCCAAGGAAGATCCCGCGCCTCGATTCTTCGCCTACTTTCTGTGCTTCATGGGGGCGATGCTCGGTGTGGTGCTCGCGGGCAACTTGCTCTTGCTCGTGCTCTTTTGGGAACTCACCAGCCTGAGCTCGTTTCTGCTGATCGGGTATTGGCGGCATCGCGCAGATGCCAGGCAAGGCGCACGCATGGCATTGGCCATCACAGGCACCGGTGGGCTCGCGATGCTGCTGGGAATGCTCCTGATCGGACATATCGTTGGAAGCTATGAGCTTGAGGATGTGCTCAAGGCGCGCGAGATCTTGCAGAGCCATGAGCTGTTTCCTGCGGCGTTGATTCTGGTGTTGCTGGGTGCACTGACCAAGAGCGCGCAATTCCCCTTCCACTTCTGGTTGCCCCATGCGATGGCCGCGCCCACACCGGTATCGGCCTACCTGCACTCGGCCACGATGGTGAAAGCGGGCGTGTTTTTGTTGGCCCGGATGTGGCCGGTGCTGGCAGGCAACGAATGGTGGTTCTGGATCGTGAGCTCGGCGGGCCTGGCGACCTTGCTGCTCGGCGCATGGTGCGCGATGTTTCAGCAAGATCTCAAGGGCTTGCTGGCTTATTCCACCATCAGTCATCTCGGCCTGATCACCCTACTGCTCGGACTCAATAGCGAGTTGGCCGCGGTCGCCGCAGTGTTTCACATCATCAACCACGCCACCTTCAAAGCTTCGCTCTTCATGGCGGCAGGCATCATCGATCATGAATCGGGCACGCGCGACTTGCGCAAACTCAATGGCTTGTTTCACATGATGCCGATTACCGCCACCCTTGCGATGGTGGCCAGTGCGGCCATGGCGGGCGTGCCCTTGATGAACGGGTTTTTGTCCAAGGAAATGTTCTTTGCCGAAACCCTCGCACTTGATAGCCATCGCCTGCTTGAAATTGCCACTCCGCTTCTAGCTACACTCGCGGCCACCTTCAGCGTGGCTTACTCACTGCGCTTTGTTCACGATGTGTTTTTTAATGGCGAGCCAGTGGGTTTGCCCAAGACCCCGCATGAGCCGCCCTGGGGTATGCGCCTACCGGTGGAAGGTCTGGTGATCGTTTGTTTGCTGGTGGGTTTATTGCCCAGCATCACTGTGGCCCCCTTGCTCGCCACAGCTGCACAACCCGTGGTGGGCGGCAGCCTGCCCGAGTACAGCCTGGCCTTGTGGCATGGCTGGAATTTGCCGCTATTGATGAGCGCCGTGGCATTGGCCGGGGGCACTGCGCTTTATTTCTGGATGCAATCGCGCGTGAACCTGCACACGGTGCATCGCACGCCAATCGCAAGCCTCATCGATGGCAAGGCCCTGTTTGAAGGTGTGCTTTCCAGCTTGACCCGACTCGCCACCTGGCTCACCAGATTGCTGCGCAATGGCAGCCTGCAAAGTGGCCTGCGCTGGCTGGTGCTCCTTGCGATCATCATGATGGCGCCCGTGCTGATTGATCTCAAGGGCTTTGATCTGTCGTATCTCCAGCTGCGCCCCTCCACCCCGGTCAGCGTGGGCGCCGCAGTGGTCTGGGCCTTGCTGGTCGCCGCAACTCTCGCCACCGTGGTGTTCTACCGCCAGCGCTTGGTTGCTGTTGTCGTGATGGGCTTGGTGGGGCTTGGCGTGGCCTTGTGCTTTGTCTATTTTTCGGCGCCCGATCTTGCGCTCACCCAAATATTGATCGAAGTCGCCTCGATTATTTTGCTACTGCTCGGGCTGCAGTATTTGCCTGACCACACGCCTGCCGCAGACCCGGCAGACAGCTCCCAATTTAAGGCATGGCTGCGGCTAGCCGATGCGCTGCTGGCCGTGGTGGCCGGGGTGGTAGTGGCCGCGATCAGTTATCTGATCATGCGTCGTTCATTCGAGCAATCGATTGCACCCTATTACCTGGAAAACACGATCCCTCTGGGCGGCGGCGCCAACGCAGTCAATGTGATCATTGTGGACTTCCGGGGCTTTGACACCATGGGCGAGATCACGGTGTTGGGGATTGCCGGATTGCTCGTGGCTGCGCTGGTCAATCAATTGCAAGGCTCGCCCACTGCAAGCGCGACCACAGCCCGGCAGATGCAAGGCTCATTTTTGCTGGGCCTGGTGACTCGAGTGATGCTGCCCGCCACTTTCTTGATCGCAGTTCACTTTTACCTGCGTGGCCATAATCTTCCCGGCGGCGGATTCATCGGCGGGCTGGTCCTGGCCATCGGTGTGACGATGATTGCGGTGGGCCATCACCTGAATTATCTGAATAGCCAGCGCCCGATGAATCTTGAAGGCTGGATCGGATTTGGCTGGATGTGTGCGGTACTCACCGGTGCAGGCGCCTGGGTGATGGGCTATCCGTTTCTCACCACCGCGTTTAAATACTTCGATGTGCCGTGGATTGGCGCAGTGCCGATTGCAAGCGCCATGTTCTTCGACCTTGGCGTGTTCGCTGCGGTGGTGGGCGCCACTGTGCTCATGCTCACGCGGCTGGCCAGCCTGAGGAAAGCGTAGTGGAACTTCTCGTGGCTGTCGCACTCGGCATCCTGACTTCCTCAGGCATTTGGCTGCTGCTGCGCGCCCGCACTTTCGATGTGGTGCTCGGGCTCACACTGCTGTCTTATGCGGTGAACGTATTCATCTTTGTAATGGGCCGCCTCGCAGTAAACGCCGCGCCGATTGTGGATAAAATGGGCCCCCATACCCTCACGCGCTATGCCGACCCGTTGCCTCAGGCGCTGGTGCTGACGGCAATCGTGATCGGCTTTGGCATGACGGCGCTGCTGATCGCGGTATCGGTGGCGGCTTATCGCGCCAAGGGCTCAGATGCAGCGGCCGACTCGGTGGATGACGGACCCGCCCGCCTATGAGTCAGAGTCTTTCCCAACTGAGCATCTTTCTCGGCCATCATGCGCCGGTGCTGCCCATTGTGATCCCGCTGGCGGGTGGCGCGATCCTGATCGGTCTGCATCGCTGGCTGAGCCTGCGTGTGCAGCAACTCCTTGGGCTAGCGTTTTGTGTGCTTCTCGCGGGAATCTGCGGCTGGCTGATGTCCAAGGGTTTTGGCGGAACGGGGCACCTCACCGCGGCTCAAGGCCATGAGCGCGCCTGGGCATTTGCACCAACCCTGCTGGGGGCCTGGCCTGCACCGTTTTCGATTGTGCTTGCGATGGATCCCCTGGCGCTCATCATGGTGAGCCTGAGCAGTGTGGTCGGTGTATTGGCGATGCTATCAAGCCGCAGCGTAACCAGCCAGGGCCCCTATTTCGCCGCGCTCATCCAGTTTCAACTGATGGGCATTCATGGCGCATTCCTCACCGCCGACGTGTTTAACTTGTTCGTGTTTTTCGAGGTTTTGCTGATTGCTTCCTATGGCCTGCTCTTGCATGGCGGTGGGCGCGCGCGGCTCACCCATGGCATTCACTACATCACCCTGAACCTGACCGGATCGGCGTTGTTTTTGATCGGCGCGAGCCTGATCTACGGCGTGACCGGCACGCTGAACATGGCCGATATCGGCCTGCGCTTGGGCGCACTTCCAATTCATGATGAGCGCTTGGCCCATGCCGCCTTATTGGTGCTGATGCTGGTGTTTGTGATGAAGGCGGCTGCGCTGCCTCTGAATTTCTGGCTGCCCGGCACCTATGCAGCGGCCGCACCAGCGTGCGCCGCAGTGTTTGCGCTACTCACCAAAGTGGGTCTGGTCAGTGTGTTGCGGCTTGACACCATCATTACCGGCCCCTGGAGCGGATCGAGCTTCATGCTGCTGGATCATTGGTTGCTCGGTATGGGGCTGGCCGGGCTGGTCTTTGCCCAACTCGGGTTGCTGGCCTCCAAAGATCTCGGTGTGATGGTGGGGTTTTGTATCCTTGGCTCATCCAGCAGCGTGCTGGCCGCATATGGCCTGGGATCGCAAGCCATGCATGGCGCAGCAGTCTTCTACATGGTGCAAAGCACACTCGCCGCAAGCGTAATGTTTCTGCTCGTGCCGCTGGTGCGGGAACATGCTCCTGATTTGAGGGTGGGCGCTGGGTTTTTCCTGGCCGCCATTTTTATCTGCTCGGTGCCGCCTTCGCCCGGGTTCATAGCCAAGCTCGCGCTGTTGCAAAGCGCGATTGATGTTGGGGGCAGTGCAGGCTATTGGTATGCCGGCCTGCTGATCAGTTACGGTCTGATCGGGATGATTTGCTTCGCCAGGCTGGGCAGCGTGATGTTCTGGAAGCCCATGGGCGCGGGTGTGGTCCAACGCGCGAGCTTCGGTGCCACATCGCTCCAGGGCATGCCCGCGGTTTGCCTGGGGCTAGCCTTGCTCGCGCTCATCACTATTCAGGCAGGCAGTGTTTTTGCTTGGGCGCAAGACGCAGCTGCGGTGCTAGCGCAACCACCCATTGTCGCTGGAGAGGAACAGTAATGGCCGCTCGACTACGTCATCCCCTGCTGTTTCTCGCGCTTGTAGCCAGCTGGTTGATGCTCAATCGCTCCTATGAGCTGGCCCATTGGTTGCTCGGCGCGGGAGTTGCCTGGATCGCGCTCGCCTGGAGCACCAAAGCGCTTGGCACCATGCCACGTCTCAAGCGCCCGGGCACCATCTTGCGGCTCATGGTCGTGGTGTTGCGCGATATCGTGATGTCGAATATCGATGTGGCCAAACGAGTGCTTGGCCCCCAGGATGCGATCCAGCCTGATTTTGTCTGGGTGCCATTGCAGCTGCGCGATCCGTATGCCATCGCCACGCTTGCGGGCATCATCACCATGACCCCGGGCACGCTCTCGGCCACGCTAAATCATGACCAGACTGAACTCTTGGTGCACGCGCTGCACATGCCCGATCCACAAGGCTTGGTAGCCGATATCAAGGCGCGCTATGAAGCGCCGCTGCTGGAGATTTTTCAATGAGCCCAGTACTTGTATGGTGCATTGATATTGCACTGGTGATTTTTAGTGTGTCGCTGGTGCTGGCAAGTTGGCGCCTGTTGGTTGGCCCCCAGGTGCTGGATCGGGTGCTTGCGCTTGATACGTTGTATGTCAATGCCCTGGCCATGCTGGTGTTGCTGGGTATGCGCTGGAACACCGGGCTATTTTTTGAAGCTGCGTTGGTCATCGCGGTGCTTGGCTTTGTCGGCACCCTGGCGCTCGGGCGCTTTCTCACCCGCGAACGCCTGATCCCCTAAGGAGCGATGCATGTTTGAAGTTGTCCAATGGGCTATCGGCGCTTTGATTGTTATCGGGGCGTGTTTTGCACTGATCGGATCCTTGGGCCTGATTCGGCTCGGCGATTTTTACCGGCGGCTGCATGGCCCGACCAAGGCCAGCACCCTCGGCGTGGGCTGCGCTTTGATTGGGTCGATGCTGTATCACTCGATGGCCAGCGAACGGTTGGCAATACACGAGCTTTTGATCACCCTGTTTTTATTGGTGACAGCGCCGGTGAGTGCAAGCTTTTTGATCAAGGCTGCGCTATTCAAGGATCGATCGAGCCATTTGGATCGCTGATCCTCCGGGCAATATGCCGCCTGTGGCGAACCAGCCACCGTCAGGCGTTCATTCCCGTAGGTTTACTGGGGCCATGCTTGCCCAGGTGCAGGACACTATTTATAGTTCGCGCATCGGGGAGTAGTTCCCTCAGTAAATTTTACTGAGTGTTTCGTCGTCAATCCGGGCTTTCAGCTCCGGCGAAACAGCAGGCAGTGCCTGTGAACAAGACCGTGTTTCTTAACACGGCTCGCCCCCAGATCTCATGCGTACCGTGTTTGTGTGTTCTTAACAAGGGTATGTGATCCATGGAATTTATGAGTGTAGGTTGGTGGTCGGCGCTTGGCGCGATCATCCTGATTGACCTGGTACTGGCCGGCGACAACGCTTTGGTCATTGGAATGGCGGCCAGCAAACTGCCCGAGCATTTGCGCAAGCGCGCCATCATGTGGGGCGCCGGAGGTGCGATCCTCGTGCGGGGCGCGATGGCGCTTGTCGTAGTGTGGCTGCTCAAAATTCCTGGTCTGCTTATCCTTGGCGGCCTTTTACTTCTGCCCATTGCCTACCGACTTGCTGTTCCCAAAGGCAACAGTGAAGACAGCCACGGCAAACCGGCTGAAACATTTTGGGGCGCGATGAAAACCATCGTGATTGCCGATGCCTTGATGGGTATCGACAATGTGCTTGGTATTGGTGGTGCAGCGCAGGGCCGGATGGATCTGGTCATCATCGGCCTGATCATTACCATTCCGATGGTGGTCTGGGGCAGTAGCTTTGTAGCAAAAGCCGTAGTGCGCTGGCCCTTGCTGATTCCAATTGGTGCCGCAGTGCTGGCGCTTACTGGTGCAGGCATGATCGTGAAGGATCCACTGTTTGACGCCCATGTGTTTGATGGCATGGTGTTTGCCAACGTAAGTTTTGACTGGCTTGCAAAGATTCTGGCTGCTGCTGTTATGTTTTACATTGGATGGCGACAATTCAAACGTAATCAGGTGGCTTAACCCACCGCCCTCCCGGATGCCAACTCGCGCTGGCGTCCGGGCTGTTCTTCTCCTCCAAAAAATACTATGAGTCGTTTACTTTTTATCCGCGGTGGCGCGGCCGGTATGGTGTTGCTTGCAGGTTTTGCGATGGCGCAGCCTGGCAGCCTCGTCCCACCGCAATCGGCATCGCCAACACCCACGGGTGCAGCAAGTGCCGCGCCCAGCTACAGCCTGGCAGACCTGATAGCTCGCGCTCGCCTTGAGAGCCCGCTTATTGCGGTGACACGCAGCGAGGAGGATATCGCCAAGGCTGGTGTAACCACTGCGCGCGCCTATCCGAATCCTGAGATCGAGGTTGGCCCAGGCCGCTTGCGTGCCCGGCAGGCCGGGGTGTCAGGAGGTTTTTCACCGTTGGTAGGCATCATCCAGCCGATTGAGAATCCGCGTTTGCGTGAAGCTCGGGTGCAAGCCGCCAACGCTCGCATCGACACGGCTCAGGTGCAAACCCGGCTGACTGAAAGTGAAGTGGTCGCCGAGGTGCGCGATCGGTATGCCGCAGTGCTCCGGTTGCGCGAGCAGGTTCAGGCCTTTCGGGATGATGTGCTGCTTACCGAACAAATTCGCATCCGGGTACAAGTGCGGGTGCGAACCGGTGAAGCGCCCCGTTTCGATTTGATCCGGGCAGAAAGCGAATCGGCCATTGCCCGCAAGAACCTTGAGTCAGCCGAACTCCAGATGCGTCAGGTCATGGCCCTGCTCAAACAAGTAGTCAGCGTGAGCCTGGAAGACAACTTCGAAATCCGTAGCGAGCCCGCGCCGGCGCGTCTTACAGAAGCGGATTACTTTGCCTTGCGCGGAGTAGTCGGCACAGCAAACCCGCAGGTCGCATTGGCCGCAGCAGAGTTGGAGCGCGCGAAACGGCAAGTCAGCGTCGAGCAAAACTCGGTGCTGCCACAAGTCACCGTTTCGGCCAGTGTAGAACGCGATCCAAGTGTCACGATTTCACGAGTCGGCGCAGGGGTTGTGGTGCCTTTGTGGAATAAGCGCGAAGGCCCGATCGCCGAGGCCCGCGCGCAGGTGGTGCGAAATCAGTTTGCACTCGAGCAGCGTCAATTCGAACTTCAAACCGCGCTGCAGGCGGCATGGTCTTCGTACCTGTCGGCGGCCGGGCAAGTTTCGTCACTGGAGTCCGGAATCATCGACCGGGCTCGCACAGCTGTGGATATTGCTGAAGCCGCTTACCGCTTTGGTGAGCGCGGCATTCTTGAATACCTGGATGCGCAACGCCAGTTCCGTCTGGTGCGCAATGAGCTGATCGAGGCACGTTTTGCCTTGCTGCTCGCCCGTAATGAACTTGACCGCTTGGCAGGCCGATAACATGACATCCTCACTTCTCAAAACCACCACTCTCGCTTTGACCATTGCCTTGGGCTTGAGTGCATGCGGAAAAAAAGAAACGCCGGCGCCTGCAGCCTCGAGCGAGAATGCAGCCGCACAAAACACTGCTGCACCCAATGACCCTATGTCGGTCCGCGTAGACGCCGAACTCGCCAAGCGCGTGAAGCTCGGAACAATCTCCACAACTTCGGTGGCTGAAACCATTCGGGTCGCTGGCCAGTTTAATGTGAACCAATACAAAACCTCCCGGGTTGGCGCACCAATCACCGGGCGTATCACCGATATCAATGTGGAGTTTGGGCAAAGTGTGGGTCAGGGTCAGGTGCTGGCAGAAATCAACAGCCAGGAACTGGCTCAAGCCCAGCTTAACTTCCTGCGAGCGCACTCCCAGCAGCAGCTCCTCACCCGCGCGGTTGAGCGTGCCCAACTGCTGCTTTCAGCGGATGTGATTGGCTCGGCTGAATTGCAGCGGCGTCAAAATGAGCTCACTGTCGCGCTGGCCGAAAAACGCGCAGCGTTTGATCAGCTTCGCACCCTGGGGTTAAGTACCAAACGGATTGAAGCCCTCGAAACCACCGGGCAAATTCAGCCCACCACCACCGTGACCTCAACCCTGGCGGGTATTGTTATTGATCGCAAGGTAGCGATCGGGCAGGTTGTGACCCCGGCCGATCAATTGTTTGTAGTCTCCGATTTGCGTACACTCTGGGCACAAGCTCAGGTGCCAGAACAAGATGCCCAGTTCATCAAGCGCGGCCAACGCGTGCAGATCGAAGTACCGGCGCTGGATAACAAAGTGATCCTCGGCAAGGTCGAGTACATCGCCGATGTGGTAAATCCGGAAACACGCACTGTGCTGGTGGGAGTCGAGGTGCAAAACCCCGAGCGCACCCTCAAGCCCTCTATGCTCATGACCATGCTGGTTGAAGGACGCGTTGCGCCCCGTCAAGTCGTGCCGATTGGCGCTGTGGTTCGCGAGGAAGACAAGGACTTTGTGTTTGTTGAAACCGGCGAAGGTGTGTATCGCATGACCCAGGTGCAAACCGGGATCGAGCGCGAAGGGCAGCGCGTATTGGCGCGCCCGCTTCCCGATGAAGCCCGTATTGTTCTGGATGGCGCCTTCCATCTCAATAACGTTCGTGCCCAACGGGCATTATCCAAGTAAGCCCTCAAAGAAAGTCGCTTCATCATGATTCGTGGGCTTATTGCGTGGTCGCTAAAACAGCGGATGGTTCTGGTGGTGGTTTCGCTGGTCCTTGCGGCAGCAGGCATTTTTGGCTTGCGCTCGCTGGCAGTGGATGCCTTTCCGGATGTTACAAACGTGCAGGTGCAAATTGCGACCGAAGCACCAGGGCGGCCTCCGGAAGAAATGGAGCGCTTCGTCACGGTACCCATCGAGATTGCCTTGCGCGGCGTACCGGGCTTGGTCGAGATGCGATCACTAAACCGTAATGGTCTTTCACTGATCACTGTGGTGTTTACTGACTCCACTGACGTGTACTTCGCGCGCCAGGTGGTGCTTGAGCGCTTGATCGAAGTGGCTCAGCGCATGCCTGAAGGCATCACTCCAAATTTGGGGCCAGTCTCAACCGGCCTTGGGGAGATCTATCAATACACGCTGGAGAATCCCAAGGACGGCACCCGCGCATTAACGGATGCCGAACTTAAATCCCGGCGCGATGTGCAGGACTGGATCGTCAGACCGTTGCTGCGTTCGGTCAGCGGTGTGGCTGACATCAACTCGCAAGGCGGCTTTGTCAAGCAATACCAGGTGATTGCCAACCCTGAGCGCCTACGCTACTACGGATTTACCCCGCGTGATCTGTATAGCGCTATCGCGCGCAATAACGCCAACTCATCCGGCGGAGCCTTGCCTATCCTTGCAGAGCAATACCTGATTCGGGGCACGGGCTTAATCACCTCGCTTGATGATATTCGCAACATCGTCTTGCGCGAGATTCGCGGCACACCCGTCTACGTCAAGGATGTGGCGGAGGTGAAGTTTGGCTCAGAAGTAAGGCGTGGCGCGATCATCAAAAACGGCACCACCGAGGCAGTGGCTGGCATTGTTCAGATGCAGCGTGGCAGTAATGCGCGTGATGTGGTCACTCGAATCAAGGCCAAGGTGGCTGAGGTGAATAAAACCGGGCTGCTACCCGACGGCCTGCAGATTGTGCCTTTCTACGACCGCAGCGATCTCGTAAACGCCGCGCTCACCAATGTAGCCAAGGTATTGGCTGAAGGCGTGATCCTGGTCGTGATTGTGTTGTTCCTTTTCCTGGGTGATGTGCGCTCCAGCTTGATTGTGGTCGCCACGCTTGTGCTCACCCCACTCATGACATTCATGGTGATGGGCGAGATGAACATCTCGGCAAACCTGATGTCACTTGGAGGACTCGCGATTGCGATTGGCCTAATGGTCGACGGCGCGGTGGTGGTAGTTGAAAACGCGTATTCGAAACTCGGGCAAGCGCGCACCAGTGCGGGTTTGCGCAAGGATCACTACATCCTCGAAGCGGCCAGCGACGTCGGCAAACCCGTGCTTTATGGCGTGGGCATCATTATCCTGGTGTTCCTGCCCCTGCTTTCCTTGCAGGGCATGGAAGGCAAAATGTTTGCCCCGCTCGCGCTCACCATTGCGATTGCGCTCACCATCTCCTTGATCCTGTCTTTCACGCTCACCCCGGTGTTGTGCTCCTACATGCTCAAGGGTGGCAAGGAGGAAGACACCTTCTTGTTGCGCCTGATTCGCAAGCCCTACACCTCAGCGCTGCACTGGTGTCTGGCCAATGGCAAGAAGGTTTTGCTGGGCGCGGTGGGGCTGATGGCAGCAGCGTTTGCCACTATCCCATTGCTCGGTACTGCATTTATCCCAACGATGCAGGAAGGCTCCCTCACCCCGGTGATTGTGCGGGTCCCGAAGATCTCACTTGATGAATCGATCAAGCTCGAATCCGAAGCGATGAAGGCGATTGCAACCGTGCCGGGTGTGAAACTGGTCATGTCGCGCTTGGGGGGCGGTGAATCCACTTCCGATCCTGGTCTGCCGCATGAATCCGACCCCATCGTCACGCTCAAGCCCCGCTCGGAATGGCCCGAGGGCTGGAAGCAAGACGATATCGCCAATGCAATTCGCGACAAGCTGAAGTTCTTGCCTGGCGTGGAGGTCTCGATCAGCCAACCGATTGCAGCGCGCGTCGATGAGATGGTGTCCGGCGTACGCTCGCAGGTGGCGATCAAGATTTTCGGCGACGATCTCAATCAATTGCGTGCCAATGGCGATGCGATCGCAAGAGTGTTGTCCTCGATGCAAGGCACAACGGATTTACGTATTGAACGGGTAACTGGGCAAAACTATCTCACCATCACGATTGATCGCAACGCGATCGCGCGTTACGGCATCAATGTTGAAGATGTTAACGACATGGTGGAAACCGCTGTTCGTGGCCGCCCGACTTCGCTGATCTTTGAAGGCGAGCGGCGCTATGAGCTGCATGTTCGATACCCCGAGGGGTACCGCAACAATGTCGAGGCGGTATCCAATTTGTTGCTGCGCTCGCCCGGAGGGGCATTGGTTGCGCTGAAGGATGTTGCTGATATCAGGCTGATTGATGGGCCGCCCCAAATAGCTCGCGAAGATGGCAAGCGCCGCCTGGTGATTGGTGCGAACGTACAAGGCCGGGACCTGGGTGGATATGTGGCCGAAGCACAGCAACGCATTGCTACAGAGGTCAAGCTCGGCGACGGCTATTTCCTTGAATGGGGTGGGCAGTTCGAGAACATGGAGCGGGCCATCAAGCGCTTGTCGATCATCATCCCGATCACCATCGCTGCAATCTTCTTTTTACTCTTCATGCTGTTTGACTCCGCTCGCCAAGCCATCTTGATCATCACGGTGCTGCCGCTGGCGGCCATTGGAGGGGTATTCGGGCTTTTGGTCTCGGGTGACTACCTTTCGGTGCCAGCCGCTGTGGGGTTTATCAACCTGTGCGGCATCGCGGTGCTCAACGGAGTGGTGTTGGTGAGTCAGTTCAAGCAGCTCACCAATGATGGACACTCATTGCAGCACGCGATCATCGAAGGTTGCGAGCACCGCTTCCGGCCGGTGATGATGACAGCAACCGTAGCCATGCTGGCCTTGATCCCGATGTTATTTGCAAGCGGGCCGGGCTCAGAGGTCACCAAGCCACTGGCGGTTGTGGTGATTGGCGGGTTGATTACCTCAACCAGCTTGACGCTGCTGATCCTGCCAGTGCTCTATGGAATGTTTGGGCAAAGCAAACAAGAGCGCTCAAGCTATGAAGACCAGGCCGCATCAGGCGCATTGCCCAAGGCCGCCACAGGGCATTGATATTAGCGGGCCGTAACCCGGTTGCGGCCTTCTTGCTTGGAAACGTAGAGTGCAGCATCAGCGCGTTCGATGGATGCGGCAATGGGTTCACTGGCCTGCCATAAGGTGAAGCCCACCGATACCGTGATGTTGCCTACCGCCTCTTGACTATTTGCCTTGCGAATCCGGCTGCGTTCAACCGCCTGCCGGATCTGCTCTGCGACGGCTTGAGCGCCACGCTGCCCGGTGTTGGGCAGAATCACTGCAAACTCTTCACCACCATAGCGGGCGGCCACATCCTTGCCCTTGACGCATGACTTGATGGCCTGTGCAACTCCGCGAATCACCTGATCCCCGAAGATGTGCCCATAGCTATCGTTCACACGCTTGAAGTGATCGATATCAATCATCAGCACCGCCACCTCAAGCGGCTGCTGGCTCACCTCCTCCATGACATGGGCCAATGCGCCTTCAAACCCACGGCGATTTGCCAAACCGGTCAGCGGATCGGTCAACACCTCCTGACGCGCACGGGTCAGCTCATCGGCCAAGCGCTGGATTTCAGCCTGACTTTCGGCGAACTGCTCTTGCAGGTTGTCCAGGGAGTGGGTCATTTTTTCGGCATGCGCAGCAACCGCAACCAGGCGCGAGCGTGCTTCGTCCACGCTTTGTACCGAGGCCAGATCCGAGCCCAGCTCCTGCAGGCCCAGGTTGAATTCCTGGGTGTTTCCCGCTGCTTCGTCCACCGAACGATTGACTGTTTCAAGCACCTGCAAGAGCCCGCTGCGGGCCTGCCCCACGGCCTGCTCTGTGCGGTCAACAATATGGCGTTGATAGAGATCAAAGGTGACCGATTCGCTTAGCTTGCTCCCCGATTTGATCGAGGCATCAATCTCGGAGTTCAGCTGAGGATTACCGCCGTTCACATATTCATACCAAATCGCATAGCTCGTGGGCCGAAAGCCATCTGCATGCTTTGACATCAACGGCAATGCCATGCGGAGAAGCTCGGCGCTGCGTTCGGTTGTTTCTGGTGGGACCATGAATAAGTTTCCTCGGGTGTACAGGGAGAATATCGGCCATTTGGCAGAGGCTTGAAGGCCGCTGATAAGGGACAAAACCGCCGCTCGCACTATCATTGAGCATTACCTGGGGCTGGAGGGGCTATGGGGCAGTTGTTCGATCTGCATGGAAAAGTGGCTGTAGTGACCGGCGCAAGCCGCGGGATCGGGCGGGCGATTGCCTTGCGCCTGGCCGAGCATGGCGCGGCGGTGGTGGTTTCCAGCCGCAAGATCGAAGCCTGCGAGCCGGTCGTGCGTGAAATTCAAGCGGCTGGCGGAAAAGCCATTGCCTTGGCCTGCCATATTGCATTCAAGGATCAGCTCAAGCGCCTGATCGATACCGCTATCGAGCATTTCGGCGGCCTGGATATCGTAATAGGCAACGCGGCGGTGAATCCCTATTTCGGCAGCTCACTCGATATGCCCGATGAAGCTTTCGACAAGGTAATGGCCAGCAACATCAAGAGCAATGTATGGCTGGCCAATCTGGCGATCCCGCACTTGCGCCAGCGCGGCGGTGGCTCGATCATCATCGTGTCGTCTATCGGTGGGTTTCTTGGCTCGGACGTGATCGGTGCCTACACCATTTCCAAAGCGGCGGACTTGCAGATCGCGCGCAATCTCGCCGTGGAGTTCGGGCATGAAAACATTCGCACCAACTGCATCGCACCTGGCTTGATCCGCACCGACTTTGCCAAAGCCTTGTGGGAAAACGAAGAGATCGCCAAACAACGCATGCGCACTACGCCAATGCGCCGGATCGGTGAGCCCGATGAGATAGCCGGAGCGGCAGTGTTTCTTGCGAGTGCCGCCGGGCAGTATATGAACGGTCAGTCGATCATCATTGATGGTGGGCGAGTGGCGGGCTCGCCCAGTGAGTTTTCCTGAGCGCCCGAATCAATGCGCCGAACCCACCTTGAGCATGATCTTGCCCACATGGGTCGAGGACTCCATCAGCACATGCGCTTGCGCAGCCTGCTCCAGATCAAACACTGAATGAATCACCGGGAGCATTTCTCCACGGCTCAAACGCGGCCAGATATTGGCGCGCAGCTCATCAGCCAGGCGAGCTTTTTCAGCCAGCGGCCGTGCACGCAGCGTTGAGCCTGTGAAGGTCAGGCGCTTGAGCATCAAAGGCATCCAATCCACTTCAACCTTGGACGGCTGCTGAAACGCGATTTGCACCAAGCGGCCTTCAAGTGCCAGCAGCTTGAGATTGCGGGCCACATACTCGCCGCCCACCATATCCAGAATCACATCCACGCCGCGACCTGCGGTAAGTTCACCCACTGCAGTAACAAAATCTTCCTGGCGATAGTTGATGACCGCGTCAGCACCAGCTTGCTTGCAGGCCGCAAACTTGTCTGCGCCGCCCACTGTGGTGTAGACCGTCGCGCCCCAAGCCTTCGCCATCTGGATTGCTGTGAGGCCGATGCCGGAAGACCCCCCGTGAATCAGAATGGTTTCACCGGCCTTCAAGCAGCCGCGCTCAATCACATTGGCCCACACGGTGAAATAAGTTTCAGGCAAGGCTGCAGCCTGCAACATCGTCAGGCCCTTGGGCACAGGCAAGGTTTGGCCTGCGGGTGCAATCGCAAACTGCGCATACCCCCCGCCGTTGCACAGGGCACATACCGCATCGCCGATTTTCCACTGCGTGACTCCCTCACCCAGCGCCACTACATGCCCGGCAACTTCCAACCCAATATGTGGGGAAGCATCAGTAGGCGGTGGATAGCGGCCCGAGCGTTGCAGCACATCGGGGCGGTTCACCCCGGCATAAGCCACTTCAATCAGCACCTCACCCGCACCCGGGGTGGGACGCTCGCGTTGTGCCACTTGCAAAACATGCGGATCACCGCCTGCACCATGATCAACAAAACGCATCGCACTCATTGAGGAGTTTCCCGAAAAAGAGGTAGCGTGCAAGGTAACATAGCGCCGCTTTTCATGTCGCTGCGCTGCAGCTTGTTCGGGAGACCCCATTATCACTGCCGCCCCTGTGCTGGAACAAGCCGCTTTGGCCCTGCGCCATGCGCTGGACCCACTGGAGTTCGGTGCCCCCGTCACGCATGTGTATAACCCCTTGCATTACGCGTGGGCGATGCATCAAGCGTATATCCGGCGCTATGGATCGAGCCCCAAGCGAGTCGTGTTTCTCGGAATGAACCCGGGGCCATTCGGGATGATGCAAACCGGTGTGCCCTTTGGCGAAGTGGCTGCTGTGCGTGACTGGATGGGCCTAAACGAGCCCATTGTCCCACCCGCACACGAGCATCCCAAACGACGCATTGAAGGCCTGAGTTGCACACGTAGCGAGGTGAGTGGGCGCCGCTTGTGGGGCTGGGCCGCCGAGCAGTTCGGCACCGCCGAGCACTTCTTCGAGCAGGCCTTTGTACTGAACTTTTGCCCCCTGGTATTTCTCGAAGCCTCCGGGCGCAACTACACACCAGACAAACTGCCTGCTGCGCAAGCCCGCCCGATGGAGCAAGCCTGCATACAACATTTACGCGATTGTCTTGAAGCGCTGCAGCCCCGGTTTGCGGTAGGCGTAGGCGGTTTCGCAGCGCAGCGCCTGCAGCAAGCTCTTGGGGCCCAAAGCTTAGTGCGCATCGTGCAGATTCTGCATCCGAGCCCGGCCTCGCCTGCGGCTAATCGAGGCTGGCAAGCAGCTATTCAATCCACACTGGTGGAACACGGAGTGTTTGATTCATGAAGCTTTATGGTGCCGCGATTGCGGTCTCGGCGTTCTTGCTGTTTTTGGTGCAACCCATCATCGCAAAAATGATCCTGCCCTGGTTTGGTGGGTCGGCTGCGGTGTGGACCACCTGTATGGTGTTTTTTCAGTGTGTGTTGCTTGCGGGCTATTTCTATTCTGACTTCATGGTGCGGCGGATGAGATTGCGCTCGCAGGTGATCTTGCACGGGCTCTTGCTGCTGGCGAGCCTCGCGTTTTTGCCTATCGTGCCCGATGCGATGCTCAAGCCCACCGATGGCGACAATCCGATTGGCCGCATTTTGCTGTTGCTGCTGCTCACGATTGGCCTGCCTTACTTCATGCTTTCCACCACCGGCCCGCTGATTCAGGCCTGGTTTGCCAAGCGCTTTATTGATGCGCAGGTCTATCGGCTGTATGCGGTATCGAATATTGCATCCATGCTGGCCTTGCTGGCTTATCCTCCGTTGATCGAACCCCAAAGTAGCAGCGTCGAACAATCATGGGGCTGGAGCGCGGGCTATCTCGTGTTTGTCGTGTTGACCGGGCTGTGTGCCTTCGTGACCTACCGCAACACCGCGACGGATGCTCAGGGTCTTGCTGCCGACACCCCGCTTTCGCTCGATTCCAACACCACGGGTTCAAAGGCTGCTCCCAGCCCGTGGCTACAACTCACCTGGTGGGCACTGGCCGCTCTGGGCTCAATCCTGTTGCTTACCGTGACCACCCACATCACTCAGAATGTTGCCTCGGTGCCGTTCCTGTGGATTATCCCGCTCATCATCTATTTGATGAGCTTCATTCTGTGCTTCGATGGCCGAGCCTGGTACATGCGCAATTGGTACCTGCCCCTTACCTGCATCTTTGGTGTGCTGATGTTGGCGGGCTTGATGTATCGGCCAGGCGATAGTGGCTGGCTTGAGCAGGGCTTGCTGCATTTTGAGCAAGCGGTGCCGTTGTATTGCCTGGGGCTGTTTATCCTGTGCATGTTTGTGCATGGCGAACTTGTTGCGCGCAAGCCTGCCACCAACTACCTCACACGCTTTTACCTGATGATTTCCCTGGGTGGCGCATCCGGTGGACTACTGGTGGGCATCGCGGCACCACTGCTCACCAACTGGACCTGGGAACTGCCACTGGTGTTTGTGGCGTGCCTGATTGCAGCAGCCTGGATCGCCAGTGGTTTGCTGCGCACTATCGCGCTATTGGCGGCGGCTGCTGGCATGGCCATCGCAGTGCAATATGCCGCTTTCATCCAGACCGATACCATCGAGCTCTCGCGAAATTTTTACGGCACCTTGCGCGTGAAAGCTACGGCACCGGATGATCAGGACAGCGCGCGCTGGCGATTGCTTCATGGCGTGATCACACACGGCGAGCAATTTCGCAGCCCTCAGTTTCGCAGGCTTGCCACCACCTATTACGGAGGTGAGTCCGGTGTGGGCTTGAGCTTGCAAGCATTGGACGAGCTGCAGCCTCAAGTCGGCAAAAAGGTGGGCCTGATTGGCCTGGGTATCGGAACGCTCGCGGCTTATGGCGCCACTCCCGATACCTATCGCATGTATGAGCTCAATCCGGCGGTTGTCGATTTGGCCCGCGATAAATTTACCTACCTGAAGGATTCAAAAGCACGTATCGAATATGCACTTGGTGACGCACGGCTGGTACTTGAGCGCGAAAAGCCACAAGGCTTTGACCTGCTTGCAGTGGATGCTTTTTCAAGCGACTCGATTCCCGTGCATCTCATCACGCGTGAAGCTTTGGAGGTGTACTCCAGGCATCTGTCAGCTCATGGCGCAGTGGCTTTTCACATCAGCAATCGCTATCTCGATCTGACCGGCGTAGTGAGACAGCTGGCCGACAACGCAGGTATGCGCGCGCTTCGAGTGGTGCATGATCCGCCTGACACCAGCTTCCTGTATCGCTCGGATTGGGTGATTCTCACCCGCGACACCCGAATGATCGAATGGCTGGAGCGCTCCGGCAAAACTGTTGAAATTGCGCCACGCGAAAGCACCCAAGCCAAAGCCCGAGTCTGGACCGATAGCTACAACAATCTGTTTGAAGTCTTGAAGTAAGGCTGGATCAAGACTCGACGAACGCACGCTCCACCACAAAGGCTCCAGGGCGAGTGGTGGTGCCCTCAGAAAAGCCAACACTTGCAAAAAATTCGCGCAGATCACGGAGCATCGCTGGTGAACCACAAATCATCGCTCGGTCGTTAGCGGGGTCCAGCGCTGGCAGATCCATATCCAGTTGCAGCTTGCCGGTTTTCAACAAATCGGTGATGCGACCCTGATGCTTAAACGGCTCACGCGTGACGGTGGGGTAGTAAATCAACTGCTGACTGATCATGTCGCCCAAAAATTCATGGGTCGGCAAATCCTCGGTGATGAGCTTTTGATAAGCCAGCTCCGCCACCGTGCGGCAGCCATGCACCAGCACGACCTTTTCAAACTTTTCATAGGTGGCCGGATCGCGAATCAGGCTTAAATAGGGAGCGAGGCCCGTGCCAGTGCCCAGAAGATAAAGCCGCTTGCCTGGCAACAAATAGTCGACCAGCAAAGTGCCGGTGGGCTTGCGGCCAATCAGCACCTTGTCGCCCTCCTTGAGATGCTGCAGGCGCGAAGTCAGCGGGCCATCGGGTACCTTGATGCTGAAAAACTCGAGATGTTCTTCATAGTTGGCCGAAGCAATACTGTAGGCGCGCAGCAAGGGCTTGCCATTCACCGGCAGCCCCAGCATCGTGAAATGCCCGTTGGAAAAGCGAAATGCCTGATCGCGGGTAGTGGTGAAGCTGAACAAGGTTGGCGTCCAATGACGCACCGACAAAACAGTTTCTTCGTTGAACATGACCGGTCTCAGGCAAACGGGTAAGAGATAAGAGCTGAAAAAAGCGCCGGGGAATCTACGACACGTTTCTCGGCAAATCTATGCTGCGACGCAACAATTATAAACGGCCTCAATCGGCCTTGTCTTGATCTTGCGCAAAACAGATACGCTTATGCGAAATGCGTTGTGTGCCTGGAGTCCAAGCACCAGCCCGGCTGGGTTACTCCGAGTAGGCATGCTCCTGGAGCATTTCCAGCTTGACGATCCGCAAGGCTCCAGAGTGGGTTGCCGTCAGAATCACCGGCGGCGCAACTCCGGCGTTATAGGCCTCCAGCCAGCGCGAAGCGCAAACGCACCAACGATCCCCAGGCTTGAGCCCGGGAAAGCGCCATTCCGGCTGCGGGGTCATCAAATCATTGCCGCGCATTAGCGAATAGCGCAAGAAGTCAGCGGTTACTTTCGAACAAACTGTGTGGCTACCGCGATCTGCAGGCCCGGTTTCGCAACATCCATCGCGAAAAAAACCGGTGATGGGGTCAAACGAACAGGCTCTCAGCGGGCCACCCAACACATTGGTGCTGGTGGATTCAATCTCCAGACTCATCGATTCTTCCAGGAGTTTCAGAATTGGGAAGCAGCATGGCGGGAAATCTTGACTGCGGTTGACGTTTACGTAAACTGGCACCCCATGTCAGATCGATCCGCCTCCAGCTTCAGCATCAGCGAACTCGCCAAAGAGTTCGACATCACGCCTCGAACGATACGCTTCTATGAGGATCAGGGGCTATTAACCCCAACCCGATCGGGTACGGCCGGGCGTCAGCGAGTGTATTCGGTGCGCGATCGCACCCGTCTGAAACTCACCTTGCGCGGCAAACGCCTGGGGCTATCGCTGGCAGAAGTGCGCGATCTGATTGATATGTACGACTCACCTTCCGATACCGAGCCCCAGCTTGTGAAGTTTCTGGAAGTATTGGGGCGAAACAAGCGCTCCCTGCTCAGCCAGCTGCATGACCTGCGCGAAACGCTGGCTGAGATTGAAGCGCACGAAACGCGTGCCAAGCACCTTTTGGCCGATCAGCGAGCCGGGGTACAGCATGCTTGATGCCGCAATCCGCGCAAAAATAGAAGCCAGTTTTGCAGCCCAGCCGGCGATGGCCCTTTTGAACGCCCGCCTGAGCCGCGTGGAATCCGGCGAGGTCGAACTTACCTTGCCCTTCGATAGAAAAATCACCCAACAGCATGGCTTTGTACACGCTGGCATGTTGGGCGCAGTCATGGACTCCGCTTGTGGCTATGCCGCATTAAGTACGATGCCTTTGGAAAGCGGCATCTTGACGATTGAGTACAAAATGAACTGCCTCGCGCCGGCCAAAGGAGAGTTTTTCCGCCTCCTCGGCACGGTTCGCAAGCGGGGCCGAACCATTGTGGTCGCAGAATGTGAGGCATGGGCGCACGATGGCGAATCCGTCAAGCTGGTCGCCACCATGAGCGCCACGGAAATGAGCATCCTCGGGCGAGAAGACGTTAAAAACTAGACCGCACTCCATCCTAAATACTGACCTCCATATCTATTAGTGAGACTCCAGCCATGCTGAACCTGCCCGGCCTGCAATTTGATCTTGGTGAAGATATCGCGATGCTGCGCGAAACGCTGCAGCAGTTCACCGCCCAGGAAATCACGCCTCGCGCCTATGAGATCGACAAGCAGGATCAATTCCCGATGGATCTGTGGCGCAAGCTGGGAGATCTTGGTGTGTTGGGTATCACCGCGCCAGAAGAGTTTGGCGGTGCAGGCTTGGGCTATCTCGCCCATATCGTGGCGATGGAGGAAATCTCTCGCGGCAGTGCGGCGGTGGGCTTGTCTTACGGCGCGCACTCCAATCTGTGCGTGAATCAGATCGTGCGCAATGGCACGGATGCCCAAAAGGAAAAGTACCTGCCCAAGCTGATTTCCGGTGAGCATATCGGCGCTCTGGCCATGAGCGAGCCCAATGCCGGCAGCGATGTGGTCTCGATGAAGTTGCGTGCCGAATTCAAGGGCGATCGCTGGGTGCTCAATGGCTCGAAGATGTGGATCACCAACGGCCCAGATGCCGATGTGATGGTGATCTATGGCAAGAACGATCTTGAAGCCGGCCCACGCGGCATGACTGCGTTTCTGGTCGAAAAGGGCTTCAAGGGATTCAAGGTTGCACAAAAGCTCGACAAGATGGGCATGCGCGGGAGCCACACTGGCGAGCTGGTGTTTGAGGACTGCGAAGTGCCTGCTGAAAACATACTCGGCGGCCTGGGGCGCGGCACCAATGTGTTGATGAGCGGGCTTGATTTCGAACGCGCCGTGCTTTCCGGCGGGCCGCTCGGCATCATGTCGGCTTGTATGGATGCGGTCGTGCCTTATGTGCATGACCGCAAACAGTTTGGCCAACCGATTGGCGAGTTCCAACTCATGCAGGGCAAGCTGGCGGATATGTACACCACCATGCAAGCATGCCGCGCGTATGTCTATGAGGTCGGCAAGCAATGCGACCGCTCACGCGAAGGCAAGATCGATGTGCGCTCTTTGCGCAAGGATGCTGCTGGCGTGATTTTGTATTGCGCTGAAAAAGCCACCTGGATGGCGGGCGAAGCGATTCAGGCCCTCGGGGGCAACGGCTATATCAACGAGTATCCCACCGGTCGCTTGTGGCGCGATGCGAAGCTTTATGAAATTGGTGCTGGCACGAGCGAGATTCGGCGCATGCTGATCGGGCGCGAATTGTTCAGCGAAACCCGCTAGGCCCGAGCCCCACCGATGCCGCTTTCAAACCTCGCCCCATCCAGCACATCAGCCCTGGCGCGTCGCAAGGCTGATCAGGAAAAAGATCGCACGCACGCGATTGCGCGCGCGATCCTGGCAGGCTTTGATCGCCACTACGCCCTGTTTCGCTATAACGCCCAACAAGCCAAAGCGCGCTTTGAAGCTGGCGATTGGCACGCGATCCGGCGATTGGCCCGCGAGCGAATTGCTTTCTATGATCAGCGGGTGCGCGAGGCCACCGAATCGCTGGAAAAGAACTACCCCACGGGTGATCTAAGCGAGGCCGCTGCGGAAACGCTCTGGCAGCAGGTCAAGCGCTTGTTTGTCGGCCTGCTTGCCGAACACAAGCAGCCTGAGCTTGCCGAAACCTTCTTCAATTCAGTCGTCACCAAGCTGCTGCACCGCACCTATTTTCATAACGACTTCATCTTTGTGCGTCCAGCGGTCTCCACCGAATATCTCGACAGCACACCACCTTCCTATCGAGTTTACTATCCGCCGCAAACCGGCTGGACCCGCGCGCTCACTTCGATGTTTGTTGATATCGGCTTTGCTTGTCCGTTTGTTGATGTGCAGCGCGATATCAAGCGCATCATCAAAGCCGCCAGTCATGTGTTGCCGCGCGATTTCGGTGCCGCCTCGGATTGCCAGGTGCAGGTGTTGCGATCGCTTTTCTTTCGCAACAAGGGCGCTTATCTGATCGGGCGATTGATTAATGATGGCGAGATCATTCCCTTTGCCCTTCCTCTGCTGCGTGATTCGCGAGGCCGCGTGTATATCGATGCGCTGCTCCTGGGCAGCGAACGGATCGAAGCCCTCTTTAACTTTTCGCGGGCCTACTTCATGGTGGATATGGACACACCATCGGCCTATGTGCGCTTCCTGCAAACGCTGATGCCCACCAAGCCCGACTCCGAGCTCTACACCATGATCGGGCTGCACAAGCAGGGCAAAACGCTTTTCTTTCGCGACATGCTGCATCACTTGCGCCATAGCTCGGATCAGTTTGTGATCGCCCCGGGTATCAAGGGCCTGGTGATGGCGGTGTTCACGCTGCCCTCGTTTCCCTATGTGTTCAAAATCATCAAGGACAAGCGGTTCAAGGATGTGAGCCGGGAATTCATCCAGAAGCAATATCAGCTGGTGAAGTTTCATGATCGCGTTGGGCGCATGGCCGACACCTGGGAATACTCCGATGTGCCGTTTCCTCGCGAGCGCATTGATGCCGAGTTGTTGCGCGAGCTGCGTGATGTGGCGCCTTCACTGGTGATCGAAGATGGCGACTCGATCATCATCAAGCATATGTATATTGAGCGGCGTATGGTGCCGCTTAACATCTATATCGAGAAGGCCAGCGAGCCCGAACTTGATCATGCGATCCAGGAATATGGCGATGCAATCAAGCATATGGTTGCCGCCAACATCTTCCCGGGCGACATGCTTTATAAAAACTTCGGTATGACCCGCCAGGGTCGCGTTGTGTTCTACGACTATGATGAGGTGGCCTACCTCACCGACTGCAACTTCCGCGAGATTCCACCACCCCGCACGCCGGAGGATGAAATGGCCTCCGAGCCTTGGTACAAGGTGGGCCCCAATGATGTGTTTCCAGAGGAGTTTGGCACCTTCCTGCTGGGCAATAGCAAAGTGCGCGATCGCTTCCTCAAGCGGCATAGCGATTTGCTGCATGCCGATTACTGGCGCAAGCGCCAAACCACGATTAAAGCCGGCATCCTTGAGGATGTCTTTCCTTACCCTGATGATTTACGTTTCAAGGAGCAAATTCATGACTAATGATCCGATTGTTATTGCCTCGGTTGCACGCACGCCGATTGGCAGCATGATGGGCGAGTTTTCTTCCCTCCAGGCTTATCAGCTTGGCGCTGTGGCGATCAAGGCTGCTGTGCAGCGCGCGGGCGTTGACCCCGCCAAAATTCAGGAAGCGATCATCGGCAATTGCCTGATGGCAGGCCAGGGTCAGGCGCCTGCCCGCCAGGCTGTGTTGGGCGCGGGCCTGCCGATGTCGGTGGGTGCGATCACCATGAGCAAGATGTGCGGCTCGGGCATGCGCGCCGCCATGCTGGCGCACGACATGATTCAGGCGGGTAGCGCAGAGGTGATGATCGCGGGAGGCATGGAGAGCATGACCAATGCACCCTATCTTTTGCCCAAAGCGCGCGGTGGTTATCGCTATGGCAACGCCATGATGTATGACCACATGGCGCTCGATGGCCTGGAAGACGCCTATGAGCGCGGCAAAGCAATGGGCGTGTTTGCTGAACTGTGCGTTGATAAATACAAGTTCACCCGCGAAGCACAGGATCAGTTCTCCATCAGCTCCACCCAGCGCGCCATTGCCGCCAATAACGATGGCAGCTTTGCATGGGAGATCGCGCCCGTCACTATCGAGGGTAAAAAAGGCGCGGTAGAGATCAGCAAGGATGAGCAGCCCTTCAAGGCCAACACGGACAAGATCCCGGGCCTGAAGCCGGCCTTCAAAAAAGATGGCACGATCACTGCGGCCAGCTCATCATCCATCTCCGATGGTGCGAGTGCGATGGTGCTGATGCGTCGCTCCACCGCGCAAAAAATGGGGATCACCCATGTGGCCACCCTGCTCGCTCATGCGGTGCATGCCCAAGAGCCTGCCTGGTTTACCACCGCGCCCGCAGGCGCAATTCGCAAAGTGCTCGACAAGACGGGCTGGACCACCAAGCAAGTTGATCTGTTCGAGGTCAATGAGGCGTTCGCGGCGGTCACGATGGCCGCGATGGCAGAGTTTGATTTGCCGCACGAGAAGGTCAACATCCACGGTGGTGCAGTCGCGCTGGGTCATCCGATTGGTGCCTCGGGTGCCCGCATCATGGTGACTTTGATCGGTGCGCTGCGCAAACATGGATTGAAGCGCGGCGTGGCTGCGTTGTGTATCGGCGGTGGCGAGGCCACTGCAGTTGCGATTGAAATGCACTAAGGCTCAGGGTTATGACATCCGCATTGATCGTAGGCGCATCGCGTGGCCTGGGCCTGGAGTTTGCCAGACAATATCAGGAGGCGGGCTTTCAAGTCACGGCCACCTATCGCAGCGAAGCTGATCGGATCAAGCTGCGTGATCTGGGCGTGCAAACCTTGAAGCTTGATGTGCTTGAGAGTGGCGATGTGAATGACATCGCTTGGCAGCTCAAAGGCGAAAAGCTTGATGTTGCGGTGATTAATGCGGGCGTCTACGGCCCACGCAACAGCATGACGGGAGTAGCCCCGAGCCTGGAAGATTTTGATCAGGTGATGCGCACCAATGTGCTGGCTGCGATGCGCTTGATTCCTGTGGTGGCACCCTTATTGGTGCCTGCACGAGGCTCGATGGCTTTTATCTCCAGCCGCATGGGCTCGATTGCGGAAGCCGGGGCAAGCTTCGGCATGCTGTATCGCACCTCCAAAGCGGCGGTAAACATGATGGCCAAACTCGCGCATGTGGATTTTAATCCGCAAGGCGTCAGGGTGATCTCTCTGCATCCGGGTTGGGTCCGCACTGATATGGGCGGGCCGAATGCGGATGTGTCGGCCCAGGAAAGTGTCAGTGGCATGCGCCGGGTGATCGAGCAAACTTCGAGTTATCCGAGCGGATGTTTCTTTGATTATCGCGGCCAATCGCTTGCCTGGTAAACCCAATGGTACTCACCCAAGATCAAGTCATGATTCGCGATGCTGTGCGCGAATTTGCCAAGCACGAGCTGGCACCGAACTCCCCCCGCTGGGATAAGGAACACACCTTTCCGGCCCAGGCGCTGAAAGGCCTTGCCGCGCTCGGATGCTATGGGGTGGCCGTGCCTGAGGCGTATGGTGGAGCCGGGCTGGACTATCAGACGCTTGCCATCATCATCGAAGAAATTGCTGCAGGCGATGGCGCCACCTCCACCATCATCTCGGTGAACAACTGCCCGGTATGTTCGATTCTGATGGCGTGGGGCACCGAAGACCAAAAGCTCAAGTGGCTGGCCCCGCTTGCCAGCGGTGAAATGCTGGGTGCGTTTTGCCTCACCGAGCCTCATGTGGGTTCCGAAGCTGGAGGCCTGCGCACCCGCGCCAAGCGCCAGGGCGAGGGGTATGTGATCGACGGGGTCAAGCAGTTCATTACCTCGGGTAAGCATGGCGATGTTGCGATCGTGATGGCCGTGACCGACCCCGAAGCGGGCAAGCGCGGCATCTCCGCGTTTATCGTGCCCACAAACTCCCCGGGGTATATCGTGAGCCGCCTGGAAGACAAGCTCGGTCAGCATGCATCAGACACCGCACAAATCACCTTCGAGAATTGTGTGATCCCGGCCGAAAATCTGATTGGGCAGGAAGGGCAAGGCCTGAAGATTGCGCTATCGGGCCTTGAAGGCGGGCGTATCGGCATTGCTTCGCAAGCCGTGGGTATGGCCCGCGCCGCGTTTGATGCCGCACTCAGTTACGCGCACCAGCGGGTAGCTTTTGACAAGCCCATTTTTGAGCATCAGGCGGTTCAGTTTCGCTTGGCCGATATGGCGATGAAAATTGAAGCTGCACGCCAGTTGATTGCGCATGCGGCATCATTGAAGGATGCGGGCCATCCTTGCCTTAAGGAAGCGGCCATGGCCAAGCTCTATGCCTCGGAGATAGCCGAGCAGGTGTGCTCGGATGCCATCCAGATTCACGGCGGCTATGGCTATGTCAGCGACTTTCCGGTAGAGCAGATTTATCGTGATGTGCGGGTGTGCCAAATCTATGAGGGCACCAGCGATATTCAGCGCATCCTGATTGGTCGCGCTTTGGCGGCGCAATAGCATGGTGTTACCCGAGCTCGCAATCCGCAGGTTTGCCCGGCGCTTTGCGGCTGGAGCGCTCAGCCTCGCCACGCTTTTGCTCGCACCCGCTGTGGCCCATGCGCAAGCGCAAGAGCTGCCCACCTTGCCCGAGTTGGGCGAATCAATTATTGAAGTCTCCCGGCCCTTGCTGCTGGGCTCGGTGAAGCTGCAGGTCACCGTGTTTCGCCCACCGGGCGAGGGCCCGTTTCCTTTGCTGGTGTTCAATCACGGCAAGGCGCCTGGCGACTCGCGTTTTCAGCCCCGCTATCGCCCCCTCGTGTTGGTGCGCGAGTTTCTTGCGCGCGGCTATGTCGTGGTAGTGCCGATGCGGCAAGGCTTTGCAAGCTCGGGCGGGCAATACATCAGCGGTGGCTGCAATGTGGAGTCCAATGGCGTAGCCCAGGCGCAAGACGTCAAAGCGGTGCTCGATTATTTGGTGCAACAACCTTGGGTAGATAAGGCGCACATCGTCGTGGGTGGTCAATCCCACGGTGGTCTCACCACCCTCGCGTTGGGCACTATGAACTATCCCGGAGTGCGTGCGTTAATCAACTTCGCGGGAGGCTTGCGCGATGAGCGTTGCCCTGCCTGGGAGCGGGGGCTGGTTGAAACCGGTGCGGGTTATGGCAGCAAGACCACAGTGCCCTCGGTATGGTTCTACGGCGATAACGACAGCTACTTTTCGCCCGAAGTGTTTCGCCCTATGTTCCAAAAATACACCGCAGCCGGTGCGCCCGCCAAGTTGGTAGCCTTTGGCCCCTGGCCACATGGCGATGCCCACAGCATGGTGGGGCAGCGTGCAGGCTTGGCAGTGTGGGTGCCAGAAGTTGAAGCGCTCTTGCGCCAGGTGAATATGCCGCACGCGGTCCACCGCGATCTCACCCTCGTGCTGCACGATGGCACAGCTCCCGCACCCTCAAAATTTGCCGCGATTGATGATGTAGCAAAAGTACCGGTGCGCTCCGAAGCCGCTCGCGAAGGCTATCAGCGCTTCCTGGCTGCCGAGTCGCCCAAAGCTTTTGCGATTGCTCCCACCGGGTCTTGGGCATTCATGTATGGCCGCCCCGATGTGATGCGTCAAGCCCTTAGCCGATGCAATGGCTTTGCCAAGGCTGATATCTGCAAACTCTATGCGGTGGATGATCAGGTGGTGTGGGCTGCCGATTCATCAACCGCCAAATAGCGGGAATAATCGACATGCCTGAATACACCCTTTACTGCTTTGCGCAATCCGGAAACTCCTACAAAGTTGCGCTGATGCTTACGCTGGCCAAGGCCGATTGGCAGCCGCGTTTTGTTGATTTTTTTAATGGCGAAACGCGCACTCCAGCTTATCGAGCCATCAATGCCATGGGCGAGGCCCCGGTGCTGGAGCACGGTGAACTCAAACTGGCCCAATCGGGTGTGATCCTGGATTACCTCACCAACCAGTTGCATCAGTTTGGCCCGCGCAACGAGGAGGAGCGTCGCGAAATTCTGCGCTGGACGCTTTGGGATAACCACAAACTCACCAGCTACTTTGCCACTTACCGTTTCCTTAAATTGTTTGCCGGACAAGGCGATTCACCTCAAGCCCAGTGGCTTCATGGGCGATTGCTGGCCGCGCTCAAAGTGCTCGATACGCATTTGAGCGACAAGACCTACGCCATCGGCACGCGGATCACGATTGCCGACCTCTCCATGATTGGCTACATGTATTTCGCTGACGAGATCGCATTGAACTGGGCCGACTATCCCCATGTGAAGGCCTGGACAGAGCGCATCGCCGCGCTGCCTGGGTGGAAGCACCCCTACGATCTTATGCCGGGGCATCCTTTGCCCCCAAAAGCCTGAGTGCTGCGTTTTTTCCCAACTGCCTCGCGCCTTCTTAACACCCCTTCGCCTTACAAAGCCACTGTATGCCACGCATTGAATCCAAGCTCTCCGCCCAAGACCCGCAGTTTCAGGCTAACGCGGATCATATGCGTGCCCTTGTGGCTGACCTGAAGCAGCAAGCGCAAGCGGCTCGACTGGGCGGTGGTGAAGCGGCTCGAGCCAAGCACATTGCACGAGGCAAGCTGCTGCCGCGCGAACGCGTTGATTTGCTGCTTGATCCGGGCTCGCCTTTCCTTGAGCTATCCCCGATGGCCGCGCATGCGATGTACAACGGCGAAGCGCCCGGCGCAGGCGTCATCACTGGCATTGGGCGTATCAGCGGCAAGGAGTGTGTAGTGGTGTGCAACGATGCAACCGTCAAGGGCGGCACCTACTACCCGATGACGGTGAAGAAACATCTGCGCGCTCAAGAGGTGGCCCGCGAGAATCATCTGCCATGTGTCTACCTGGTGGACTCGGGCGGCGCAAATCTGCCCAATCAGGATGATGTGTTTCCTGATCGTGAGCACTTTGGCAGAATCTTCTTTAATCAGGCCAATATGTCTGCCCAAGGTATTGCGCAAATTGCCGTGGTGATGGGCTCATGCACCGCAGGCGGCGCCTATGTGCCTGCGATGAGTGATGAAACCATCATCGTAAAAAATCAGGGCACGATTTTTTTAGGGGGCCCGCCATTGGTGAAAGCCGCGACCGGTGAAATCGTGAGCGCGGAAGATCTTGGGGGTGGCGATGCCCACACCCGTTTGAGTGGCGTGGCTGATCATCTGGCCGATAACGATGGCCATGCGCTTGCCCTGGCTCGCACCATCGTCGGCAACCTGAACCGCAAGAAAGTGATGCCGGTAGAGCTGCGAGAGCCGGTGGAGCCGCTCTTTGATCCAGCCGAACTTTATGGGGTAGTGCCCAGCGATACCCGCAAGCCCTATGACGTGCGCGAGGTGATTGCACGCATTGTGGATGGCTCGGAGTTTGATGAATTCAAGCCGCGCTTTGGCCCCACCCTCATCACCGGCTTCGCCCGCATCTTTGGCATGCCAGTGGGCATCATTGCAAATAACGGCATCCTGTTTTCAGACTCGGCCAACAAAGGCGCGCACTTTATCGAGCTTTGCTGCCAGCGCAAGATCCCGCTCGTGTTTCTTCAGAACATCACAGGCTTCATGGTGGGGCGCAAGGTGGAAAACGAAGGCATTGCCCGGCACGGCGCAAAGATGGTCACTGCAGTGGCTTGCGCACAAGTACCCAAGTTCACCGTGATCATTGGCGGCAGCTATGGTGCGGGCAACTACGGGATGTGCGGCCGCGCGTATTCGCCGCGCATGTTGTGGATGTGGCCCAATGCACGTATCTGCGTGATGGGTGGCGAACAAGCCTCTTCCGTGTTGGCAACAGTCAAGCGTGATGGCATTGAGGCCAAAGGTGGCACCTGGAGCGCGCAGGAAGAAGCCGCCTTCAAGCAACCCATCCTCGATCAATTCGAGCATCAGGGCCATCCGTATTACTCCACCGCGCGACTTTGGGACGATGGCGTGATCGACCCTGCCGATACCCGCATGGTGCTCGGCCTCGGACTTTCAGCGGCAATGAACGCCCCCATCCCTGAAACCCGCTTTGGCGTGTTCCGTATCTAACCCCATCCAACCTTAGCCATCCCCTAATCGCATTGCCAACAAGAATCCCGGAGACCCCAATGACAACATCCCCTGATACCGCAAACTTCACCACCATCGAGACCCAGCTTCAACAAGGCGTTGCGGTGATTTGGCTCAATCGCCCGGAGCTGCGCAACGCGATGAATGATGTGTTGATCGCTGAACTCAATGACGCTTTGAGCGCAGCGATTGAAGACCCTGAAGTGCGTACGATTGTGCTTGCGGGCCGGGGCTCGGCGTTTTGCGCAGGTGGCGATTTGAACTGGATGAAGAAGGCACGCGGCATGTCGAGTGATGAAGCGATAGCCGATTCCGCTCACCTCGCGCGCGTGCTGCAAACGCTTTACACCTCGCCCAAGCCAACAGTGGCGCGAGTCCATGGACCTGCCTTTGCAGGCGGCATGGGATTGGTTGCGGCATGCGATATTGCGATTGCCTCCACCGAGGCGAAGTTTTGTTTGTCCGAAGTCAAGCTCGGTCTGATTCCTTCCATGATTTCTCCCTATGTCGTGCGCGCAATGAGCGAGCCCGCCGCCCGGCGCTACTTCCTGACGGCTGAAGTGTTTGACGCCGCCGAGGCCTATCGCATCGGGTTTGTGAGTGATATCTGCCCGCCTGAAGAGCTGGATGGCGAAGTCAACAAGGTGCTCGGGCATCTGGTGCTCGGTGGCCCGCAAGCTCTGGCGCAAGCCAAACAACTGATTCGTGATGTGGTGGATACACCTGTGGGCGATGCACTTTCACATGACACCGCAAAGCGCATTGCAGCGGTCCGTGCGAGCGACGAAGGCCAGGAAGGCATCGCAGCATTTTTTGAGAAGCGCAAACCATCCTGGGTTGCTCAAAGCTGATCCCGCGCCGCACGATCCACCACTAACCTTTGAACCCCGAGCCGCCATGTTCACCAAGATTCTGATTGCCAATCGTGGCGAAATCGCCTGCCGCATCGCCAGCACGGCCAGACGCCTGGGCATCCAGACGGTTGCCGTGTACTCGGATGCCGACGCGCAAGCCCGCCATGTGCAGATGTGCGATGAGGCCTACCGTCTTGGCCCTGCGCCCGCCCGCGAGTCGTATTTGCTGGGTGACAAGATTCTGGAGATTGCACAAGCAACCGGGGCACAGGCGATTCACCCCGGCTACGGTTTTCTTTCTGAAAACGAAACCTTCGCACAGGCTGCACTGGACGCGGGCATCAAATTTATCGGGCCTCCTCCGTCAGCCATCAACGCAATGGGCTTGAAGGCCGAGTCCAAGCGCTTGATGCACGAGGCCGGCGTGCCTTTGGTTCCCGGATATCACGGCGCCGATCAAAGCCCAGAGTTACTCGCGCAACAAGCTCAGGCGATGGGCTTTCCAGTGCTGATCAAGGCAAGCGCGGGCGGTGGTGGCAAGGGCATGCGCATTGTGCAAAGCGCTGAGGAGTTTGCTGCGGCGCTGGCTTCGTGCAAACGTGAAGCGGCCGCCAGCTTTGGCAATGAGGATGTATTGGTCGAGCGCTATCTCACGCGCCCACGGCATATCGAGATCCAGGTGTTTGCTGATTCATTTGGCGAATGTGTTTACTTGTTTGAGCGCGATTGCTCGGTGCAGCGCCGCCACCAAAAAGTAATTGAAGAGGCACCCGCACCGGGCATGACCCAAGAGCGTCGTGCAGCCATGGGCGCAGCCGCAGTGGCCGCGGCTAAGGCAGTGGGCTATGAAGGCGCAGGCACGGTGGAGTTTATTGCCGAGCCTGACGGGCGCTTTTACTTTATGGAGATGAATACTCGTTTACAGGTCGAGCATCCTGTCACCGAAATGATCACTGGGCTTGATCTGGTGGAATGGCAATTGCGCATTGCCTCGGGTGAGCCGTTGCCGCTCAAGCAAGAAGCGCTGCAGATTCATGGCCACGCTATTGAAGCACGCATTTATGCGGAGAGCCCCGAGACCGGCTTTTTGCCTTCCACTGGCACCCTTAATCACCTGCGCACACCTCACGCCACGCAGTTTGTTGTCGACATCTCACACCCGGTGCGCATCGATAGCGGCGTGCGTGAGGGCGACACGATCAGCCCGTTTTACGACCCCATGATCGCCAAGCTGATCGTATGGGGTAGTGATCGCAACGCAGCCATTCAACGCATGGCCAATGCATTACACGCCTACGAAATTCTTGGTCTTAAAACCAATGTGGATTTCCTCGGCCGCCTGATGACCAGCAAGCCCTTTATGGAGGCCGATCTGGATACCGGGCTGATCGAGCGCGACCGCGCTCATCTTTTGCCCGAGCCTGCCGCCCTGGATGACACTGTGTTGAGCCTGGCCGCCGCCGCATGGATCGCATTGGAGCAAAAACACGCGCCGAAAAATGCCGATCCCTTGAGTGCCGATCCTTTTGATAAGCGCAACGGCTGGCGTGCAACGCTGCCCCTTGAGCGCACGTTGCAAATGAGCGCAGCAGGCTCGTTGCCAACCCCATCCGCGTGGCAAGAATTGATCGTGAGCTACAGTGCCGGGCGCAGTGCGCTACCAAGCCTCACCCTGCGCCATACCAAAGGCACCACCACCTGCATCGGCTCATTGCAATGGATCGGCGAGCATTTGTCCGGGCTAGCGGGATCGCAAGCATTTCAGCTGCGTCCCTTGCGCGAGGCCGACACTTTGCATTTATATGGATTGCCCGGGCATCAAGCGGTGCGCGTATTTGATCCTCTGGGCGTGCGCAGTGCTCAAGGCCAGGAGGCCAGCCGACTGACCGCCCCCATGCCTGGCAAGGTGATTGCAGTCTTGGTCAGCCCCGGGCAAACGGTGAAGAAAGGCGAACCACTTCTGGTAATGGAAGCCATGAAAATGGAGCACACGATTCACGCTCCGGCAGACGGCAAGGTCGGTGAATTGCCGTTCGCTGTGGGCGCGCAGGTGCAGGAGGGCGCAGCATTGCTTAGCCTGCAGTCCTGAAGTGGGAATCTAGGTAGGAAAACCCGCCAACTCCCTGTAAGCATTGAAAAAAACCACATTTGCCCTCATCTGATGTCATGAAAATGGCGGGTCGCGTCATTTTTTGACTGTAAGGTCATGTATCCTATATCGACTGGATAAGACGTCATTTGGAAAGGACACTAACGTGGCTCAAGGAAGTTCGGCCCAAGGGTTTGTGTGCAACCGTTGGGGCACCAATCGGACCGGTCCGATTTCGGAAGATTTTGATCCGAAAGAGCAACCGAGTCTCGCACGGCTGATGGATGAGCTCGAGCTCGATTTGATAGATGTGGGAGGCTCCGAGCCTTCGCAAGTGGCTTTGGGCCGCAAGCTGGTTCCGGAAGAAGGTGAAGTGCCGTTTGTGCAGGTTACGCCGTTTTTTAGCAGTGTTTCTGCGCTGGAATTTTTTGTGGGCAAGCATCTGAACGATTACCTTGGCCTGACGCAATCGCGCAAATTTCCACGCCGGTGGTTTTGGCAGGATAACGGTCAGCGATCCAGCTTCAATTCCATGTCTTCGCAGATCACCGAACGGGCGATTCTCGTTCCCTGATTCTGTCGGTCTCAAACCCTCGCTTGTGCGCCTGCCCGGCAGGCGCCCTGCGATACACTGCAGCCTCTTAGTGAATTGCAGAAATTGGGGTGCAGGATGAGTTCGCCGCCAAGTAATCTGGTCAGCGGGTCTTCGGGCGGTTTGCGTGGTGGACAAGGGCTTCCAGCCCGAGTCTTCATTACTGAGGTCGGCCCACGCGATGGCCTGCAAAACGAAAAGCAGCCTATCAGCGCAACTACCAAAATCGAATTGTGCGAGCGCTTGCTCAATGCGGGTGTCCAGCGATTGGAAGTCACTTCGTTCGTGTCGCCGAAATGGGTGCCGCAGATGGCCGATGCGGCGGAAGTACTGGCAGGCATTTCTCGACGCTCCGGTGTCAGATACAGCGCACTGACACCAAACATGAAAGGCTTCGAGGGCGCTCTGGCCAGTGGCGTGGATGAAGTGGTGATCTTCGCAGCAGCTAGCGAAGCCTTCTCCCAACGCAATATCAATTGCTCGATTGCCGAAAGCCTTGCGCGCTTTGAGAGGGTTGCTCAAGCAGCCAAACGACATGGGCTGAAACTTCGAGCCGCTGTATCCACTGCCTTTGGTTGCCCCTATCAGGGCGAGGTCCCTGTCGAGATCGTGGTTCACGTGACCGAGCAGTTGTATGCCATGGGCGCTACCGAAATCAGTGTGTCTGACACGATAGGCGTGGGCACCGCGCAGCAAGTCAAAGAAGTGATGCTCGCCTGCGCGCAAAGCGTTCCGCTTACCGCGCTGGCCGGCCACTTCCATGACACCTATGGTCAGGCCGTGGCCAACGTGATGGCCTCGCTCGAGGTGGGCGTCGATAAGTTCGATGCTTCCATTGCCGGGCTCGGGGGCTGCCCCTATGCGAAGGGCGCAACAGGCAACGTGGCCACTGAAGATGTCGTCTATCTTTTGCACAAGCTCGGCATAGAAACCGGGCTCGACATGCAGGCTCTGGTTGAAGCCGGCCAATGGATTTCTCAGCAGCTAGGGCGCAAAAGTTTGTCGCGCGCGGGCAATGCGCTTGCAGCCAAGTGGCAGTCCGAAGAGGCAGTAGCGCAATGAGTCCGCTCCTACAAGTCGGCCTCGAATTTGACTACGAATACACCGTGCCCAAGCAGGCGCTGGTGCCCGAGATGTACGACGTGCCCAGTGCGCGAGATATGCCGCCGGTGCTATCGACGGGCTACATGGTGGGCATTATGGAATTTGCCTGTCTGGAGGCCACCAAGCCTTATCTCGACTGGCCACGCGAGCAATCCCTGGGCACCCTGGTTCAATTCAGCCATTTGGCCGCAACGCCTGCCGGGATGAAGATCAAGGTGCAAGGCAAGCTCGTGGAAATGCAAGGCAAACGCTTGCGCTTTGAGGTCAAGGCTTGGGATGAGCAAGACCAGATCACCGAAGGCATTCATGAGCGAGTGGTGATTGATGCCGAACGTTTTCAAACGAAGATCGCGGCCAAGCTCAATAGCACTTCGCCCAAGGAACAACGGTGAATCATCTCTCTCCACCTGCGGCCGGTGCGCCGGTGAATTCGCCCTGCATTTCTGTGTGCAAAATTGACACCACCACCGGCTGGTGTGAAGGTTGCTTGCGCAGCATCGAAGAAATCGTGGCCTGGGGCCAATGGAGCGCCCCGCAGCGACTCGATGTCTGGCGTGAGCTCGAAAGCCGCTCACGTGAACTGGTTCGGATGCGAGCGGCGTGAGCATGGGCAGCGCATCGGCTCATCTATTGCCACCCACTTTGCGCTTTATTGAGCGAGATTGGCTCTCGGCCAATCATGTGCTCGGGCTTGATGCTGATGGTGCTACCTTGATCGACACTGGCTATGCCAAGCATGCTGAGCTCACCCTGCGCCTGGTGGATCACGCCCTGCAAAGCAGCGGACACTCCAAGCTCAAGCGAATCGTCAATACTCATCTGCACTCGGATCACTGCGGCGGCAATGCCGCACTGAAGGCGCACTACGGCTGTGAAATCCTGATCGCTCAATCCGAGTGGTCATCCGTAGCCGATTGGAATTATGAAACCCTGTCCTTCGTGGGCACAGGCCAGCGCTGCGAAAGGTTTGTTCCTGATCGTGCATATCAGCCTGGCGACTCGCTGCACTTTGGCGAAATCGATTGGCAAGTGGTGGCGGCGCCCGGCCATGACCCGCACTCCACCATGCTTTACTCCCCTGCCCACAAGATATTGATTTCGGCGGATGCACTTTGGGAAAACGGCTTTGGCATCACCTTTCCTGAATTGCTCGGGCAATCAGGATTCGTCGAGCAAGCCGCCGTATTGGCATTGATCGACAGCCTCGATATCGAGCTCGTGATTCCAGGCCACGGCAGCATGTTCACTGATGTCAAAGGAGCGATTGCGCGCGCTGGCTCACGCTTGCAAGCCATGCAGGAAGACCCATTGCGCAACTGCCGCGCGGTGCTCAAGGTGCTGGTGAAGTTTGCGCTTCTCGATCAAGAGCGCATGCACATTCCCTCACTTGCAGAGCGTTTTTCCCATGCCGCCTATATTGTGAACGCCGCCCGCTCGCTTGATATGCCGCTGGATGAAGCCCTGCGCTGGAGCGTGAATGATCTTGCCCGCCAGGGCCAGCTGCGCATGGATGGCGATTGGGTGCTTAACTAGCCTTGGGCTCGGGGCGCCCTTGAAACAGAGTGCGCCAGGACGACACCGGCCAATCGGAGCGCGCTTGCCCCTGCTCGCCGCCGTAAATCACTCCGCCGCAATCTACGGAATGAGGATGGAGCGCCTTGAGAGCACGCAGCCCTTTGAAGTAATCCGGGTTTACCGTTTGGCCCGCTTTTATCTCAAAGGCTCCCAGCCCAGACCCATGGCTGATCAGCAGATCAACTTCCTGCCCGCCCGAATCGCGATAGAAGTAAAGGGGATGGCCCGATCCGTGATTAAGCTGATCTTTGAGCGCTTCAATAACCACCAGGTTCTCAAACAACGATCCATACAAGGGATCACGTCCGACCTGATCAGCGCTACGCAAGCCAAGCAGCCAGCATGCGAGGCCTGTGTCACAAAAATAAAGCTTTGGGGACTTGACCAAACGTTTTGTCGTATTGACAAACCAAGGTGCTAGTAGGTAAACCATACCGCTAGTCTGCAAAAGGTCCAGCCATGCCCGCGCGGTTGGCTGTGATACCCCAGCGTCGTTGCCAAGACTTTGAATATTGAGCAGTTGCCCGATCCGACCCGCACATAAGCGGACGAATCGGATAAACCGCTCAATATCGTGAACTGCCGTGAGCTCGCGAAGATCGCGCAGCACATAGGTTGAAAAGTAGTCTCCAAGTGCCTGGGATGGATCGAGCCCCTTATCGTGGATACGCGGGTAAAAGCCTTGGAAGACAATGGTCTGGAGCGGTAGTTTTTCAGCCCTGGGCTTCAGAGACCGCAGCTCGGTCAGACTGAAAGGTAACAGGGAAAAGAGCGCTGTTCGACCCGCCAATGACTGGGCGACCTGCCGCATCATCAGGAACTGATGACTGCCAGTAAGAACGAATTGCCCGGGCGTTGGCTGCATATCAACCAAGACTTGCAAGTACGAAGTCAAATTCGGCAAGCGTTGAAACTCATCGATAATCGCGCCATCAGGTAGTGACCCAAGAAAGCCGCGCGGATCTTCGCTCGCAAATTGGCGCGTATCGGGTTGCTCAAGATTGATATAAGGCTTATCGGGAAACAATGCCTTGCAAAGGGTGCTTTTACCGCTTTGCCGGGGGCCCGTAACGGTGATCACGGGATAATGCATGGCTGAGCGCTGCACATACCCTGAAAGCTGACGTTGAATCATGGATCGATTTTAGTATATCTACGCAATTTGAAAATATTTTTTTGAAATTGCATGATTTAAGAATCCTCAATCTTCCAAGAATATGCGCCTGAACCCACCAGGAAGCAGCGCGAACGGCTATGCGCCGCTTGACTTGGCAATCATCGCATCAAGCTCAGCCACAAGCGCACGCGCTTCATCACCTTGCGGAATCGGGCGCCCGGAGTCACGCCATTCCACCGCTGATTTGAAGCCATAGACCTGCGTGTGCCGCCGGAACCACATGCCCTCGGGGTTATGCCGTGTTATCCCGTCAAACAAGGTGGCAAACATCTGGGTTTGCTCCAGACCCATGCTCAGCAAGGCCTGATTGACCACCAGCTTTTGCATCATCAGATGGCTTTGCGGCACTGAGGCAATACGCAGCGCCAGCTTGAGAGTTGCAGCTTCCAACTGATCGCGAGGCACAGCCTCACTCACCAAGCCCCAGTCCTTGGCAGTGACGCCATCGATCAAATCACCGGTGAGCAACAAGCGCTTTGCGCGCTCGGGCCCGAGCTTGTAGGTCCACATCGCGGTAGTTGGGCAGCCCCACACCCGAGTGGGCATATAGCCCATGCGTGCGGTGTCTTCCATCACAATCAAATCGCAGCAATTCGCGATATCCGAGCCCCCTGCAATCGCGTACTTATGCACCTTAGCAATGGTGGGTTTATAGGATCGAAACAGGCTCATGAAGTCTTCCGTGCAGCGCTTCATGTAGGCATAGTCCACCATCGGATCCCAAGGCTCTTTCTCCTGCTTGCAGGGATGATCCGCTACGGACTCTCCAAAAAGCCCGATGTCATAGCCTGCACAAAACGCTTCGCCTTCGCCCTGCACAATGATCACATTGACTTCAGGGTTCTCATTGGCCCACGCCACCGCCATGCGAATATCACCCGGGGTGGACTCCGTGATGGCATTGAGTTTTTCGGGGCGGGTAAAGGTGATGCGTGCAACGCGGGGATTCTCAGCATCCTGGCTGACGCGCAGGGATTGGAACTTCGGCAGCTCGGCCATCGGGTGTCTCCTCGATATGATTCTGTTTAGTCAACTCGCTTCATGAATAGCGGGCGCTTTCTGGAAAGGTACATCATGCCGTTTGTGATTCGAAATGCCCAGCCCGAAGATGAGGCGGCGTGGCGCGAACTTTGGGCAGGCTATTGCGAGTTTTATGAAGCGCAGGTGTCGCAGGCCGTGACTGCTTCAACCTGGAATCGCATCATGTCAACCCCGGCCCGTATCGGTTGCCGCATCTTGATCAGCCAGGGCCGTGCGATGGGCTTTGCCCATCATGTCCTGCATGAAGGCACCTGGGTAGTTCAACCGCTCGCTTATCTTGAAGATCTGTTTGTCGTGCCCGAGGGGCGAGGGCAAGGCCTGGGCAAAGCCTTGATCGACGATTTGCTGGTGCTTGCCAAAACGAACGGCTGGTCGCGCGTGTATTGGCATACCAATCGCGACAACGCCACCGCCCGTAAACTCTATGACCACTACATCCCAGCCGATAACTTTGTGCGCTATCGACTTAATCTGTATTCAGATTAAATATGAGGTGTCGTTATCGTGGCCCAGAATCACATAATTGACCCGGCGTAAATCACTTAGCCGCTTGCCACCGGCATAAGAAATTGAGGATTGGAGGTCCTCTTCCATTTCACGCAGGGTATCGGCGAGCTTGCCTTTAACAGGCTCAAGTATCCGCTTGCCTTCGACAAAGCTTTTATAGCCCTTGTTGAATTCAGAAGCCGAGCCGTAGTACTCCTTGAAGAGCTTGCCATCCACCTCAACCGTCTTACCCGGCGATTCTTCATGGCCTGCAAAAAGCGATCCGATCATCACCATGGATGCGCCAAAGCGTACGGATTTGGGTATGTCGCCGTGTTCGCGAATCCCGCCATCGGCCACGATTGGCTTGGTCGCAGCGGCTGCGCACCATTTCAACGCTGAAAGCTGCCAGCCGCCGGTGCCAAAGCCGGTTTTCATGCGGGTGATGCATACCTTGCCCGGGCCGATCCCTACCTTGGTGGCATCCGCCCCCCAGTTCTCAAGATCGATGATGCCTTCAGGTGTGCCTACGTTGCCCGCAATCACAAAGGACTCGGGCAGCTTCTCTTTAATATACCCAATCACCTTGCGCACAGCCTCAGCATGGCCATGAGCGATATCGATAGTGATGTAGTCAGCACCAACGCCTGAGGCGGCCAGCTGATCCACCACCCGATAGTCCGCTTCTTTGACACCCAAAGAAATCGAGACATAAAGACCTCGATCACGCATTCGCCTGGCGAACTCGACATTGTCGATATCAAAGCGATGCATGATGTAAAAGTAACCGTTCTCAGCCAGAAACACACAAGTGGTTTCATCCACCACGGTTTTCATGTTGGCAGGCACCGCAGGGATGCGGAAGGTGCGCGGGCCAAACTGAACCGAGGGGTCACACTCGCGGCGGCTTTCCACCATGCAGCGGCGTGGCAGAAGAAGGATATTGTCGTAGTCGAAGATTTCCATGGCGTGAAGTGTACCGAGATTTGCAAATCAGCCCCAGGATCGGGTCAGGACTGCATCGAGCGCATCAGTCACTCTTATACCGTGCTCAGCCAAACTCCCAATCTGCTCACCCAATGCGTGAACAGGAACCGAGGCCATATCCAGGGGCTGCAGAACAACGCGAACACCGTCAACGATAAACATCGGAAACTCTCGCGAATCCTTTTGCTTCAATGACGTGGCCAGATTGCTTGCCTTTATAAGTGGCACCACCAATCTGCGGTTGTAACGGTCGAACATCGCCGATTGAACGATCACCACAAAGGGGACTGTTTCGCGCAAACGCCCGGGATTACGATGGATATCAAACTGCGCCATAGCCTGGGAGAAAGCGACTAAAGAGGCGAAAACTCGTCGGCATAGGAACCATGCCGTTCGTTCACCTCATTCCATCCTTCGCAGAGTTCCGCAATCCGGTGCTCCCGAGCGCCACGCTCAAGCTCGGTGCGTGCTACATAGTCAGCTAGTAAGGTTTCAACCGTTGCCGAGAGATTGTCAGTTAGCGCGCGCGCTTGTTCGACCACCCCGACACTTAAAGTCAGGTTAACTGGTCGCTTGGCGTTACTGGTACTGAGGCGTTGGTCTTGATTCACGGCAAAAACAGACTTGAAATAACATGCGCATACTATGCGCATAGCAGCCTAGCGTCAATGCCCCTACTCGTACTTTCGCGCGTCCTCGATCACCTTGCCGTCATTGGGCAAACTGCCCACCGGCACAAACGCAACATCACCGCGCAGCTTGGTCAGGTCGCGAATCGATTCGATCAGAGCTTCACTCAAACCCGCTGGCGGTGCGCCATCCCATTCGCAATGAAGTGCCATGGCGTCGTTGGCCATTTCGCCGGTAATCACCAAACGCGCGCGCTTGATCTGCGGGTGGCGCAGAAGCACCTGGGCCACTTGCCCGGGCTGCACAAACATGCCCCGCACCTTGGTGGTTTGATCAGCGCGACCCATCCAGCCTCGAATCCGAACATTAGTGCGGCCGCATGGCGACGGCCCCGGTAACACGGCGGAGAGATCACCGGTGCCAAAACGAATCATCGGATAGGTTTGATTAAAGCTGGTGATCACAATCTCACCCACCTCGCCATCCGCCACAGGCTCACCCGTGCCTGGGCGCACAATTTCGAGAATCAGATCCTCATCCAGAATCATGCCTTCGAGCGCTTCGGATTCATAAGCCACCAGGCCTAAATCCGCGGTGCCGTACCACTGCAGCACGGTTTGTACGCCTTGATCCTTGAACCACTGCCGCAAGCTGGGCGGCAAGGCTTCTGCTGCAACCAAAGCCCGCTTCAAGTTCGAAATATCAGCCCCGAGTTCTCGAGACTTCTCAATCATGATGCGCAGAAACGAAGGTGTGCCGACATACGCATCCGGCTTGAGCATTCGAATCACTTCAAGCTGCTGCTCGGTCTGACCAATACCGGCCGGAATCACCGCGCAGCCAATATGCCGAGCCGCCAGATCCACCATCCATGCCCCGGGGGTCAGGTGATAGCCAAAACAGTTCTGGATCACATGCCCCGGCCGCATGCCGGCCGCCCAAAGCGCACGCGCGGTGCGCCAGGGATCGCTGCCGGTACCTTCAGCATCAAAGATGGGCCCTGGCGACATATACACATGGCCCATCCGGCCAGGCACTATCGTAGTCAGCTCACCAAAAGGTGGCGCAGCCTCTTGCAGGGCCTTGAGATCGGACTTACGCAAGACCGGCAAACGCGCCAACGCCTTCCGCGAAGTCACCTGATTCGGGTCAACGCCAGCCAGAAGCCTGGCCCATCCGGGCGCATCACCGATCGCATGTGCGATCAATCCGGGCAAGCGAGCCATCAAGGCGCCTTCGCGGGCCTCGGGTGCACGAGTTTCAAGCTCGTCGTAGTAGGTGGAATGTGATGTCATGCTTCAAGCGCCACTGGGAGTGATCATAGCCAGCGCTTGCGCCGACGATAGGATTTGTTATCGCGGAAAGACTTGCGGCCTTCCTTGGCAACACCCAGATAAAACTCTTTCACATCTTCGTTGTTCGCCAAATCCTTGGCCGGGCCATCCATCACGATACGGCCACTCTCAAGGATGTAACCATAGTCGGAATACCGCAGCGCCATATTGGTATTTTGCTCAGCCAACAAAAACGTGGTCTTCTCCTTGGCATTAAGGTCTTTCACAATGCCAAACACTTCATCAACGATTTGCGGTGCCAGCCCCATGGAGGGCTCATCGAGCAACACCAGCCGGGGATTGGCCATCAGCGCGCGGCCAATTGCACACATTTGCTGTTCGCCACCGGAGGTGTACGCCGCCTGGGAGTGCCGTCGCGTTTTCAAGCGCGGAAAGTAGTTATAGACCTTCTCGAGATTGGCTGCGATTTGCCCTTTGCTCTGCACGGTGTATCCACCGGTCAGCAGATTGTCTTCGATGGTCAAGTGCGCAAAGCAGTGCCGCCCTTCCATCACCTGAACCACACCACGATGCACCAATTCAGGCGTGGTCAAAACATCGACCCTCTCTCCCTCAAAAAGAATGCTGCCCTTGGTGACAGCACCTCGCTCGCCTTTAAGCAAATTGCTCACAGCGCGCAAGGTAGTGGTCTTGCCGGCTCCATTGCCGCCCAACAACGCAACAATGCCCCCCTGAGGCACGCGCAGGGACACGCCCTTGAGCACCAGGATCACATGGTTGTAGATCACTTCGATCCCGTTGATTTCGAGCGCTATTGGATTCACACATCACCTCATGGTCAGACCACCCCCGGGTCGCTTGGAAGCGGCCCGAGAGCGTCACAAGAAACATCAATCAAGCATTGATCAGGACTGGCAATCGGCCGGAGCACGACGGGTAATCTTCTTTTCACCCGCATAACGCTCGGCCGACTGACGCACCATCGGGCGGATGATCTGATCGTCAGCCTGCAGCCAGTCAGAAGACCAATTGAACTTGGTTCCATCCCAGGTATGTACCCGGGCCCAAGCCGAGCCCATGTGGTCAACGCAGCTGGTGGAGATCGGGCGCAACACGCCTTTGAAGCCCAGGGCATCCAACTTGGCTTGTGTCAGGTTCAGGTTCTCGTAACCCCAACGGGCCTGATCACCGATCATAACTTTGCCTTTGCCAAATCGCTCTTGTGCGGCGCGCACACCCTCGACGGCCAGCAAGGCTCCAACAACACCACGCATGTAGAGCACGCTGCCAACTTCTTCCTTAGGCCCGGTTCCCTGGCCTTTGGCATGCACTTTCTCAAGGATCTCCTTGACCACCGCAGCATTGGGCTCTGCGCCATGCTGCATCATCACTGCGCTATAGCCCTTGGCAGCTTCACCCACATCCTTAAGATCTGGTTCCGCACCCGACCACCATGTGCCAAACATCTTTTCACGCGGATAGCCGGTGGCCACTGCCTCTTTAATCGCGGTTGGAGTCATCACACCCCAGGTCTGCAAAATCGCATAGTCCGGGCGCTGCTGACGCACCTGCAGCCACACCGCTTTTTGCTCAACGCCTGGCGCTGGCACTGGCAAGAGCTGCAAATCAAAGCCGTGCATCTTGCTGCGTTCCTGAATGATCGGCAAAAGCTCGCGACCAAACGGACTATCGTGATAAATCACAGCGATCTTTTTGCCGCGCAACTTGTCCCAGCCACCTTCCTTGTTGGCAATGTGCTGGAGCACGGTATCGCCAGCGACCCAATAGTGACCGATCAAGGGGAAGTTCCATTTGAAGATACCGCCATCAGCAGTATCGCTGCGCCCGTAACCCGAGCTGATCAAGGGAATCTTGTCGGCAGGCACTTTTTCGGTCAGCGCAAAAGTGATGCCGGTGGATAGCGGCTGAAACACCGTGGCCCCGCCATGCTTGCCCTTGAGCCGCTCATAGCACTCTACGCCGCGATCGGTTGCGTAGGCGGTTTCGCATTCTTCAACCAGGGTTTGCACACCGTTGATACCGCCGCGAATATTCACGAGCTTCATGTAATCCGCGTAGCCATTGGCAAACGGAGTGGCATTGGGAGCCACCGGACCAGTACGACCAGTGAGGCTGGGGAAGAACTGCACCGCTTTGCCAGCGGCTGCAGATTGGGCAAAGGCTGCTGTTATGCAGGCCGCGCTCAAACCAACTGCACCAATCAACATTCGAAGTTTCATGTCTTGTCTCCTTTGAAAAACGAACACTTATCTTGAAGCAATCTGCTTCAATGGGGGAAGGGCCACAACCGCATCTTTTCCTTGCCAATCGACCAAAGCTTGGCCAATCCATGCGGCTCAACAATCAAAAACCAAACAATCAAGGCACCAAAAATCATCGACTCAGCATGCGCCACAAACGCAGTGGAAATCTCAACGCCCACCATATCACCAAGGCCAGGCAATGCCTGATTCAGGAAGATAGGCAGGATCACGATGAATGCCGCGCCGAAAAAGCTTCCCATGATGGATCCCATGCCGCCGATAATGACCATGAAGAGCAGCTGAAATGAACGGTCCACCGAAAAGGCCGCTGGCTCCCAGGAGCCCAGATGCACAAAGCCCCAAAGGGCGCCCGCGACGCCAACGATAAATGAACTCACCGCAAACGCCGTGAGCTTGGCATACATCGGGCGAATCCCGATCACCGCAGCGGCCACATCCATATCGCGAATCGCCATCCATTCCCGACCAATGGCCGAGCGCACCAAATTCTTTGCGCCCAGGCCAAAGACCACAACGAACAGCAGACAAAACAGATACTTCTCAGCCGGTGTGTTGATGGTCCAGCCAAACGCTTCAAGGTTGGCGACCGATACCGAGCCAGAGGACGAATTATTGGTAAACCACTTGATTCTGAGGAAGGCCCAATCAATGAAGAACTGCGCCGCCAGGGTGGCAATCGCCAGATACAACCCCCTGACTCGCAAACTCGGAATCCCGAACACCACGCCCACGATGGTGGCAAACACTCCGCCCATCAGGATCGCAACGACCAGGGGCATAGCATCAATCCGCACCATGAAGTTATACGCGGCATAGGCCCCTACAGCCATAAAAGCCCCCGAGCCCAACGAGATCTGGCCGCAGTAGCCCACCAGAATATTCACTCCGATGGCCGCCAAAGCCAGAATCAAGAATGGCACCAGAATCGCCTTGAACATGTATTCCGAGGCAAACATCGGAACCACAACAGCAGCAATCGCCAACAGCGCCAGAATGGCATAGCGATCCTGCGCAATCGGAAAGATCTGTTGATCAGATGGATAGGTGGCCTTGAATTGGCCGTTTTCCCGGTAAAACATAAGTTGACTCCGCTCCCGCTCTAGACGCGATCGATGATCTTTTCACCGAACAAGCCTTGCGGCCGGAACAGCAAAAACACCAAGGCCAGAACATAGGCGAACCAGATTTCGATACCGCCACCGACATAAGGCCCGAGGTATACCTCGGAAAGCTTCTCCCCCACTCCAATAATCAGGCCGCCGATAATCGCGCCAGGCACTGAGGTCAAACCACCGAGAATCACCACTGGCAAGGCTCGCAGCGCAACCGTGGTGAGTGAAAACTGGACCCCGAGCTTACTGCCCCAAATCATGCCTGCCACCAGTGCGACCACGCCTGCAACACACCACACAATCACCCAAATGCGGTTCAGGGGAATGCCAATGGATTGCGCAGCTTGGTGATCGTCTGCAACAGCACGCAAGGCCCGCCCAGTGGAGGTCTTTTGGAAAAACAGGCTCAGCACGGCCACAAGCGCCGCCGCGATCAATGCAGCAATCAGGTCTTCCTTGTTGATAAGAATGCCACCTTGCACCACGGATTCGAAAGCCATGATCGGCTCTTTGGGCATGCCGATATCGATCTTGTAAATCGCGCTGCCAAAAATCGTTTGGCCCAGGCCATCAATGAAATAGGTAATCCCCAAAGTGGCCATCAATAGGGTTGCGCCCTCCTGATTCACCAAATGGCGCAACACCAAGCGCTCCACCAGCCAGGCCAGAATGAACATCAAAAGCGCTGCCAGGGCAAAGCCAATCAGGTTGGCCACCACCTTGCTTTCGATGCCAAGCACCTGCGGTGCCCACTCTGCGAACCGCGCCATCGCAAGCGCAGCAAACAGCACCATCGCCCCTTGCGCAAAGTTGAATACGCCCGAAGCCTTGAAAATCAGCACAAAGCCAAGCGCAACCAGCGAATAGAGCATGCCCGCCATCAGGCCGCCCAACAAAGTTTCAATAAAAAATCCCATAGCCCCGCCTTAGTGCTCAGTGCCCAGGTAGGCGCGAATTACATCTTCATTGGCGCGAACCTCATCCGGTGGGCCATCCCCGATCTTGCGGCCGTAGTCCAGCACCACCACCCGATCTGAAATGTCCATCACCACACCCATATCGTGTTCGATCAAGACAATCGTGGTGCCGAATTCATCATTCACGTCCAGCACGAAGCGGCACATGTCCTGCTTTTCTTCCACATTCATACCGGCCATGGGCTCATCCAGCAATAGAAGTGTGGGCTCCATTGCAAGCGCGCGTCCGAGGTCAACCCGCTTTTGAAGACCATAAGGCAGGCGGCCTACTGGCACTTTGCGATAGGGCTGAATCTCCAGGAAGTCGATAATCCGCTCGACGGCTTCCCGATGCATGCTTTCTTCCTTCAGGGCTGGCCCAACCCGCAGCATTTGCGCAAGAATGCCCGACTTCATTTTGAGGTTGCGTCCGCTCATGATGTTGTCGAGCACGCTCATGCCCTTGAACAAAGCAAGGCTTTGAAAAGTTCGCGCTACACCCATCTCGGCCACCTTGCGCGAGCTCATCTTGGCAAAGGTCTGACCACGAAACCGGATCTCACCTTGCTGAGGAGTGTAGACCCCATTGATCACATTGAGCATGGAGCTTTTGCCCGCACCATTTGGCCCGATGATGGCGCGAATCTCATGCTCGCGCACATCAAAGGAAATATCCGACAGCGCCTTCACACCCCCAAAATTCAGGGAGATGTTTTTCAGATCCAGGACGACCTCGCCAATTACACGTTCACTCATCAGGCAGCTTTCTTGGCAGCAGCAGGGGCAAAGGTTTTCGTATTGGCTAGCTTCAGCGTTGCGGCCACCTTGCCAGTGCGGCCATCTTCGAAGCGCACCGGCGTTTCAATAAATTGCTCTTGCTTGCCCGCATACAGCGCATCAACCAACACGCTGAATTTCTGGCCAATAAAGCCGCGGCGCACCTTGCGGGTGCGCGTCAGCTCTTCATCATCCGCATCCAGTTCCTTGTGCAGGATCACAAAGCGGTGAATCTGGGAATCCGCCATGACCGGATCAGAGGCCAGATCAGCATTGACCTTTTCCACGCAATCCTGCACCAGTGCATAGATCTCCTGGCGCGAGGCCAGATCCACATAACCAGCGTAGGAAAGATTGCGCCGCTCGGCATAGTTGCCGCATGCTTCGAAATCAATATTGACCAGTGCCATGGCCTGATCCCGCCCGGTACCGAATGCCACGGCTTCCTTGATGAACGGGAAGAACTTCAGCTTGTTTTCAATGTACTTGGGTGCAAAGAGTGCTCCGTTGGCCATCTTGCCTACATCTTTTGCGCGATCAATGATCTTGAGGTGGCCATCCTGATCCAGATAGCCTGCGTCCCCGGTGTGATACCAGCCCTCAGCATCCTTCACCTCGGCAGTGGCCTGGGGGTTTTTATAGTATTCACGCAGCAGGCCCGGGCTGCGGATCAGAATTTCGCCTGAAGCTGCCACCTGAATCTCAACGCCTTCAACAGCCGGGCCCACCGTATCGGCGCGCACCTGTCCGTTGGGCTGGATACACACAAACACTGCGGTTTCGGTGGAGCCGTAGAGTTGTTTGAGGTTGATGCCCAGGGAGCGGTAAAACACAAATAGATCTGGGCCGATGGCCTCGCCAGCCGTATAGGCCACCCGCACCTTGCTCATTCCCAAGGCATTGCGCAGCGGGCCGTACACCAAGAGGGTGCCGAGTTTGTAGCGCAAGCGGTCGCCAAAGCTCACGCTGGTATCGCCATCGAGCAAACGCCCGCCTACCTTGCGCGCATGCTCCATATATTTTTGAAACATCCGGCGCTTGAATGGCGCGGCATCTTCCATGCGGATCGTAACCTGGGTCAGCAAGGCTTCGAGCACGCGAGGCGGGGCGAAATAATAAGTGGGGCCAATCTCGCGCATATCAGCAGCAACTGTTGCCTGCGACTCCGGGCAGTTCACAGTGAAGCCATTGATCAGCCATTGGGCATAAGAAAAAATGTTTTGCCCGATCCAGGCCATTGGCAGATAGGCGAGCACTTCTTCATCGGCCGTGAGCTGCTCCATGCGGCTGGCCATGGTCGACATCGAAATCAAATTGCGATGGGTATGAATGACGCCCTTGGGATTGCCAGTTGTGCCCGAGGTGTAAAACATCGCGGCAGTTTCATCGGGCGAACCAGCCTGGGCGAGCGAAGTCAAAAGATTCGGCTGAGCATTTTTGGCCCCGAGCTCAAGAAAAGCGTCAAAGCTGATGAGCTGCGCCTGGCCATAGTTGCGCAGACCCTTGGGGTCGTCATACACAATGCGGGCGAGCGCAGGATATTGCTCGCTCACCTCTAGCATTTTGTCGACCTGCTCCTGGTCTTCGACGATAGCGAGCTTGATCTCGGCATCGCGGAAGATAAACACCATCTCCTGCGCGACAGCATCCTGGTACATCGGCACCGGGATTGCACCAATGGCCTGAACCGCGATCATCGAGGCATACAGCCGGGGCCGATTCTCTCCGACTAAGGCGACGTGATCGCCGCGCGCGAGTCCGCTGGCCTGCAGGGCCGCCGCCAACTTCTCTACCTCCGCGGCCAATGCACCCCAAGTCCGGGTCTGCCAGATGCCGAGATCCTTTTCTCTCAGCGCACTGGCCTGGGGGCGCGACTGGGCGTGTTGCAGCAGCAACCGGGGAAAGGTCGTATTGCCATATTCACGCGCTTTAGCGCTGGCAGCATTGGATGCTGTCATTTTATTGTTGTCTCCATCCTCAAGAGGGGAACTGCGCAGTGTAGTGGCCTTGCGCCGGTATAGTTGTCTTCTGAATGACAATTTGAGGTTAACTAGGGTTTCCCCTGATTCAATAATGGCGCCTTCGATTTCCACCACCGAACAACGTGAGCTATTTCGATCCGCTCTTTTGCAAGACACCGGACTGAGCGATCTATTACACGCGGATCACGTCGACAAGATTTGCCGCGAGGTTGTGCTTCGCGAAGTCGCCGAAGATGGGCTGGTGTGCCAAAAGGGCGAAGTTGTGGAGAGCTGGATCGGCGTGGTGCGAGGCCTCGTCAAAATTGCGGTGATCACCGCGGAAGGGAAATCGGCAAGCTTCACAGGCGTGCCAGGTGGAGGCTGGCTCGGCGAAGGATCGCTGCTTAAGAGCGAAGCCCGCCGGTATAGCGTCGTGGCACTTCGCGATTCGGTCATTGCCTACGTGCCGCGCAAAACTTTTCAGTTTTTGCTCGACAACAGCATTGGCTTTAACCGATTCTTGCTGCGCCAGATCAATGAGCGACTCGGCCAGTTCATTGCGATGGTGGAATATGAGCGCTTGCTCGGGCCGGAGGCCAAACTCGCAAGATGCCTGGCACAAATGTGTAATCCAGTGCTTTATCCCGGCACCGGCAAGCGGCTCGAAGTCTCCCAGCAGGAGCTTGGGCTGCTCACCGGGCTTTCACGCCAGCGGGTCAATCAGGCCTTGCAAACCCTCGAAGCCGAGGGCCTGCTGAAAGCCGAGTATGGCGGCATTACCTTGCTCGATCTGGGCCGGCTAGCCCAAATCGGCGAGTAGCCACCCGCCCTCTAGTAGCTGTAGAAACCGCGCCTGGTCTTGCGCCCGAGCATGCCAGCAGCCACCATTTCTTTCAGCAAGGGAGCGGGCCGGTATTTGGAATCGTTGAAGCTCTCGTAAAGCACTTCCATCACCGCGAGCTCCACATCCAGGCCGATCAGATCACACAACGCCAGCGGGCCAATCGGATGATTGCAGCCCAGCTTCATACCGGCATCGATTTCCTCGGCGCTGGCCAACCCTTCTTGCAAGGCGAAGATCGCCTCATTGATCATCGGGCACAGAATCCGATTGACCACAAACCCGGCGCTGTTCTTGACGCCAATCGGGGTCTTGCCCAACGCGCGCGCCAATTCGGTGACGGCATCCTGGGTGGCTTGAGAAGTTTTCAGACCGCTGATGATTTCAACCAACGCCATCACCGGGACGGGATTGAAGAAATGCAAACCCACGAACCGATCAGGCCGCTGAGTGGCGGCTGCCAGGCGGGTGATCGAAATCGATGAAGTATTGGTTGCAATTATGGTTTCAGGGGCGAGCGCAGGCTCAATCGCCTGAAGGATTTTGATCTTGAGCGCTTCGTTCTCGGTGGCCGCTTCAATAACGAGATCGGCCTTGGCTACCGCAGTGGGCTCGCTGCTGGTTTGAATACGCTGCAAAATTGCAGCCTTACCCGCTTCATCCAGCGTGGCCTTTTTGACCAAACGATCCAGCGAGCCACCCACAGTTTTAAGCGCTCGTTCGAGAGCTGCGGGCTGAACATCCTGCAGAATCACTTGAAGCCCGGAAGCTGCGCAAGCCTGCGCTATGCCGCTGCCCATGGCGCCCGCGCCGATGATGCCTATCGTGTTGATGGTTTGCATACTGCCCTCTTGGAAGTTGAGGGCAGCACTTTAATCCATAAACAATGGTTTACAGCTTGGTGCCACCGCTCACGTCAATGGTACGTCCGGTAATCCAGCTGCCTTGCGGGCTCGCAAGAAAGGCGACTAAATCGGCCACGTGCTCAGGCTTGCCGATGCCCGGCAGGGCCTGAATCTGCTTAAGGGTGTCGCTACCCCCCGGTTGATGAATCCAGGCACTCATTTCGGTATCGATAGCCCCAGGGGCTACGGCATTCACAGTAATGCCTCGTGCGCCCAGGACGCCGGCCAATTGAAGTGTCAGAACGTCGACAAAGCCCTTGGTCGCTGCATAGGCCGGAATCCCCGGAAACACAACCCGGGTGACGGCACTGGACAGATTGATGATGCGTCCGCCGTCGTTCATCTGCGGAACAATCTTTTGGGTGATAAAGAAGAGGCTGCGCATATTGATCATCGCAAGTCGATCAAAGGTGGCCTCGTCGGTAGCGGCGAGGTCCGCAAATGGCGCGACCCCAGCGTTGTTGACGAGGATATCAATGCGTTCACCTTTGACCTGCTCCTCTATTTTGGTGGCTACGCCAGGCTGTGCGAGGTCCGCCTGAATTAGGCGTACAGCGCCGCCCGCTGCTTCAATCTGACGAGCCAATGCTTTCGCCTCGGACTCTGAAGCCCCGTAATGAGCGATGACGCGAGCTCCATCACGAGCCAGTCTTGTGGCGATCGCTGCGCCAATCCCTCGAGATGCGCCCGTAATCAGAGCGGTTTTTCCTTTAAGCAATGCTGCCATAGTCTTTCCTTTTATTGAACGAACGGTCAAATTTAGACCAAAAAATACGCCCGAAGGCGCTACCACTTAACCCAGCACCCTTGCTGGAAACCCGTGAACTGGTCCTAGCGTCGCAGTATTCCAAGGCCAAGCAACACGGTTTGATTCAATCTCGCGACCTCATGGCCGGCACGCAAGGCAACACGAACCCCGCTCATTAATCCCATCAGAACATCGGCCAGAGCTAGCGACGGGGCGTGGTTTGTCACCGAGCCATCCTTCTGACCTCGCTCCACCTGTTCCCGTAACGCCTCGTGAGTACGCTGCCATTTATTGGCCAAATGACTATGTACCAGGCGATCTGGCAAATTCTCAAGCAAACCATTGCTGACAATACAGCCGTTAACAGAAACATCGCTCGCGCTACACTGCTCAATCAGATGGGCAAAAAACATCTCCACAGCAGCCAGTCCAGTCGGAGCGTTTCGCATCGCGAACATCAATGGCCCATATTGCTCGACTGCGCAATCCACAGCCTTCAGATATAACTCGCGCTTGTCACCAAAACTGTTGTACAGGCTTTGCTTGCCAAGCTGTGTTGCCAGGGCGAGGTCAGCCACGGAAGTGCCCGCGTAACCGCGCTCCGTGAACACTGCCACAGCAGCATTCAATACTTCTTGCTCGGAAAACTCACGTTGACGTCCCATAAGCAGCATAGTAGCCCATAATGGAACGATCGGTCAATTATTTTTCCCGCCCGCTTCAAGCCGTCTTCGCGACCTTCAACCCAAGCTCGGCAATCATGGCATCGCGCATCACAAACTTTTGCGGCTTGCCCGTCACTGTCATGGGGAGAGCCGCCTTGAAATGTACATAGCGGGGAATCTTGTAATGCGCGATTTGGCTTTTGCAAAACTCGCGAATCTCAGCTTCGGTGGCGCTTTGCCCGGCCTTCAGGACGATCCAGCAGGCTACTTCCTCACCGTACTTTTCATCAGGCACGCCAAACACCTGCACCTCTTGCACAGCCGGGTGCCGAAAGAGAAACTCCTCCACTTCGCGCGGATACACATTCTCGCCACCGCGAATCAGCATGTCCTTCACGCGGCCGACGATATTGCAATAGCCCAGCTCATCCATCGTGGCGAGATCGCCTGTGAACATCCACCCATCGCGCACTGACTCTGCGGTGCGGGCTTCATCATCCCAATAGCCTTGCATCACCGAATAGCCTTTGGTGCAAAGCTCGCCACGCTGCCCTACCGGAACCACCTCACCATCGTCATCAACGATCTTGCAGCTCAAATGCGGCATCACGCGGCCTACAGTGGAAACACGCTTTTCAAGCGGATCGTCGGTAGAGCTTTGAAACGATACCGGGCTGGTTTCGGTCATCCCATAAGCAATCGTTACCTCACGCATATTCATGAGCGTATTGACCCGCTTCATGGTTTCAATCGGGCAAGGCGCACCCGCCATGCAACCGGTGCGCAGGCTGCTGAAGTTGAATTTTGAAAACTCGGGATGATCGAGTTGCGCGATAAACATGGTCGGCACGCCATGCAACGCAGTACATCCTTCTTCCGAAATCGCACGCATCGTAGCTACCGGTTCAAACGCCTCGGCAGGAAACACCGCACACGCACCAAACACGGTGCATGCCAACACGCCCATCACCATGCCGAAGCAGTGATAAAGCGGCACGGGTACACACAGGCGGTCATTCTCTGTAAAGCGCATCGCCGCCGCCACATACATCCCGTTATTCAGAATATTGTGATGCGTAAGAGTCGCGCCCTTGGGGTTGCCGGTGGTGCCACTGGTGAACTGAATGTTGATCGGGTCTTTGGGCTGCAGCGCGGCGGTGATCGCATCCAGACGGGCCATCAAATCCGGTGTGCCCATCTTCATCAGATCAGCGTAGTTCAACATACCGGGTGTGATCTCCGAGCCCATCCTCACCACAGTGCGCAAATGTGGCAGCCGGACCGATTGCAACTGGCCAGGCGAGCGATGCGCCAACTCAGGTGCAAGCTCGCAGAGCATGGCGATATAGTTGGATGTCTTGAAGGTAGCCGCGGTGACGAGCAGCTTGATCTGCACTTTGTTCAGTGCGTATTCAAGCTCGGCAAGCCTGTAAGCAGGATTGACGTTCACCAGAATCGCGCCGATACGCGCAGCAGCAAACATCGTCACCACCCATTCACTGCGATTCGGCGACCATATCCCGACGCGATCTCCCTTGGTGATGCCCATCGCCAGCAAGGCGGCCGCAAGTTGATCCGCCTCGCGATCAAGCTCCGCCCAAGTCCAGCGGACCGACTGCTCACGAAACACCATGGCCGGGCGCGCTCCAAACTTGCGCACGGTTTGCTTGAGTTGGGCCGGTATCGTCAAATCGAGCAAGGTGCTCGAGACTTCGCCCGAGACCATAGACATACCGGCCTGGGGAAGTTGGGGGGCTAAAGCGGTTCGCGCGCTTGAATTATTGGTCATCGGGAGTCTCCTGCTTAGTCGAGCAGGATCATAATGCAGCTTGCATCTTCTCCTGCTGATCTCCGAGTTCCAGTAGGCGTTCTTCCCAATAACGCTCCGTGCCAAACCAGGGAAAAGCCGCCGGGAAGGCGGGGTCATTCCAACGCCGCGCGAGCCATGCGCTGTGATGAATCATCCGCAAGGTGCGCAGTGCTTCAATCAAACGCCGTTCCTCCCAATTGAACTCACAAAACTGCTCGTAGCCCGAAAGCAGCACCGCGAGCTGGTGCCTCGAGCGCTCGGGCTCACCATCCAGCAACATCCAAAAATCCTGGATCGCGGGCCCCTGCATTGCATCATCGAGGTCGACAAAGTGAGGGCCGGAGTCTGTCCAAAGAATATTGCCGGGGTGGCAATCCCCATGAATCCGCAAGTGGCTCAGATGACCAACCTGACACCACAGCTGCTCAACCACCTTGAGTGCACCATGGGCTGCAGCGAGCCAAGCGGTGCGCTGGGCCATCGGCAGCATGTCACTGTTTTGTAACCAGCGCATAGGTTCTGAGCCCATGGTTTCAGGCGTGAGCGCAACGCGATGCTGAAACTTCGCTTGCCTTCCCACGCTATGCATTCGCCCGAGAAACATGCCAATCCGCTCCAGCACATCCTCATCATCCAACTCAGGCGCTCGCCCGCCACGCCGGGGGCTCACGGAGAACCGCATCGTATCGAAATGACCGAGGGTGGAGCCATTGGGCAACAGCATCGCAGGCACGGCGGGCACCTCGGCATCCGCAAGCTCCTGGGCAAAGCGATGCTCCTCAAGGATTTGGGCATCGCTCCAGCGCGCCGGCCGATAAAACTTCGCCACCACGCTTGAGCCATCGTCCAAATACACGAGATAGACACGGTTCTCGTAGCTGTTCAGCGCCAGCAATCGCCCGTCACCCATCACCTGCTCACTGGCAAGCGCCTCCAGCACGCGTTGCGGATCCAGATCGGCAAAGGGTCGGCCCGGATCCGAGCTCATGATGGCATGTCAGTGCATCACTTCAGGGGTTTAAAGCGCAGACGCCGGGGCTTGGCACCTTCCTCGCCCAAACGACGGCGCTTTTCCTCTTCATATTCCTGATAGTTACCGTTAAAGAAGGTCCATTGCGACTCGCCCTCGCAAGCCAGGATATGGGTGGCGATCCGATCCAGAAACCAGCGATCGTGGGAAATCACAAGAATCGAGCCGGCAAACTCCAGCAAGGCATCTTCAAGCGAACGCAAGGTTTCCACATCAAGGTCGTTGGAGGGCTCGTCGAGTAGCAGCACGTTGCCGCCCTTGAGCAGGGTCTTGGCCAGATGCAAGCGACCACGCTCACCACCTGAAAGATTGCCCACCAATTTCTGCTGATCGGAGCCTTTGAAATTGAAGCGACCGATGTAGGCGCGCGAAGGCATCTCGAACTTGCCCACATTAATGATGTCCAAGCCGCCTGAGATGTCTTCCCACACCGACTTGTCGTTGCCCAAGGCTTCGCGCGACTGATCCACATAGGCCACCTGCGCGGTCGAGCCAATAATGACCTCACCAGCATCAGGCTGCTGCTGACCGGTGATCATGCGAAACAAAGTCGATTTACCCGCACCGTTGGGGCCAATGATGCCCACAATCGCACCCGCAGGCACGGAGAAGGTCAGGTTATCGATCAGCAAGCGCTCGCCAAACGATTTGGTCACCCCCTTGAACTCAATTACCTGAGTGCCCAGGCGCTCAGCTACCGGAATAAAAATTTCCTGGGTTTCATTGCGCTTTTGATACTCATACGAGCTCAGCTCTTCGAATCGCGAGAGTCGTGCCTTGGATTTGGCCTGGCGCCCTTTCGGATTCTGGCGCACCCAATCGAGCTCTTTCTTGATCGCCTTTTGGCGGGCTGACTCGGAAGCATCCTCCTGCTTCAAGCGCTGATCTTTTTGATCCAGCCAAGTGCTGTAATTACCCTTCCACGGAATGCCCGATCCACGATCCAGCTCAAGAATCCACTCCGCAGCGTTATCCAGGAAGTAGCGATCGTGCGTTACCGCTACCACCGTGCCCGAGAATTTCGCGAGGAACTGCTCGAGCCAATCCACTGATTCAGCATCAAGGTGGTTGGTTGGCTCATCAAGCAGCAGCATATCGGGCTTGGACAGCAACAAGCGGCACAACGCAACCCGGCGCTTCTCACCGCCCGATAGTGGCCCAATCGTGGCATCCCAAGGCGGCAAGCGCAACGCATCAGCCGCAATCTCGAGCTGATGCTCCACATCGGTGCCTGCAGTGGCAATCATTGCCTCGTACTTGGCCTGCTCGGCAGCCAGCGCATCAAAATCAGCATCAGGCTCGGCATAGGCCGCGTATATCGCATCGAGCTTTTGCTGCGCTTGAGCCAGCTCGCCCAAGCCCTGCTCAACAGCTTCTCGCACGGTCAGGTTGGGATCAAGCAGAGGCTCTTGCTCAAGGTATCCGATGTTGATCCCAGGCATCGGCACGGCTTCACCTTCAATATCCTTATCTACGCCAGCCATGATCTTGAGCAGGCTGGATTTGCCCGAACCATTTAAGCCGAGCACGCCAATTTTTGCGCCAGGGAAAAATGACAGGGAGATATCTTTGAGAATCTGACGCTTGGGCGGCACGATCTTGCCGACCCGGTTCATGGTGAAAACGTATTGAGCCACGGAATGTCTTTACTTTTGCGATGAGGATGTCAGGCGCCGCAAGGCGACGCTGACGACTTCGGTTAACAACCGCCATTATCGCGCATCTACAACAGTGCGCCGATTGTCCCGTTGTAGCGTCCACATGACGGTGCCGGTTATCTGTTGCAGTGCACTAAGGAGTCCATTACATTGAAGTTGTCTGTGGTGTTGTACACCGCGACCAATTGCCCAGCGTTCATGTGGTATTCCTATCAGGAGGCTTGACCATGAAACTGTTCGAAGCATACAAACAAACGTATGCCAAGGCCCGGGATGAAGAGATGTCTCTGCAAGAGTATCTCGAACTGTGCAAGAGCGATCCGCTCAGCTACGCCAGCGCGTCGGAACGGATGCTTGCTGCGATTGGTGAACCCGAATTGGTGGACACCCGCAACGATCCCAAACTCTCCCGTCTGTTTTCCAACCGAGTGATTCGCCGCTATCCGGCGTTTCGCGAGTTCTATGGCATGGAAGATGTCGTCGCGCAAATCGTGGCTTACTTCAAACATGCCGCTCAGGGGCTCGAAGAGCGCAAGCAAGTGCTCTATCTGCTTGGGCCGGTAGGCGGAGGCAAATCCTCCATTGCCGAGCGCTTGAAGAGCCTGATGGAAAACGCGCCCATCTTTGCCCTGAAGGGCTCGCCAGTCAATGAGTCACCCCTCGGACTGTTTCATCCCGAGCGTGATGGTCCGGTGCTCAAGGAAGAGTACGGCATTGATACCCGCTATCTCACCGGCATCATGAGCCCTTGGGCGATCAAGCGGCTCCGGGAATTTGATGGCGATATCACCCAGTTTCGCGTAGTGCGGATTCAGCCCTCGGTGCTCAAGCAGGTGGCGATTGCTAAAACCGAGCCCGGCGATGAAAACAATCAGGACATCTCGAGCCTGGTGGGCAAGGTCGATATCCGCAAGCTAGAAACCATGTCGCAAGACGACCCCGATGCCTATTCATATAGCGGCGGGCTGTGCTTGGCCAATCAGGGGCTGCTTGAATTCGTCGAGATGTTTAAAGCGCCGATCAAGATGCTGCATCCGCTGCTTACCGCAACGCAAGAGGGCAACTTCAAGGGCACCGAAGGATTCTCAGCGATTCCATTTCAGGGCGTATTACTCGCTCACTCCAACGAAAGTGAATGGCAGGCGTTTCGCAACAACCGCAATAACGAAGCTTTCCTGGATCGCATTTACATCGTCAAGGTGCCCTATTGCCTGCAGGTGAGCGAAGAGGTTCGCATCTACAAAAAGCTGATGAATAACAGTTCGCTGTCGCAAGCGCCGTGCGCTCCTGGCACCCTGGAGATGATGGCGCAGTTTTCTGTGTTGAGTCGGTTGAAAGAGCCCGAGAATTCGAGCATCTTTGCCAAGCTGCGTGTCTACGATGGCGAAAATCTCAAGGATGTCGAGCCCAACGCAAAAACCGTCCAGGAGTATCGCGACTACGCGGGGATGGATGAAGGCATGACAGGCATGTCGACCCGCTTTGCCTACAAGGTGCTCTCCTCGGTCTTCAACTATGACCAGACCGAGATTGCAGCCAATCCGGTACATCTGATGTACGTGCTTGAGCAGCGCTTGATGCGCGAGGGTTTGCCTGAGGACACCTTGCGTCGCTACACCGAGTTCATCAAAGGCTGGCTGGCTCCGCGATATGCCGAATTCATTGGCAAGGAAATCCAAACCGCCTATCTCGAATCTTATTCAGAATATGGTCAGAATATTTTTGATCGTTATGTGACCTACGCCGATTACTGGATTCAGGATGAAGATTATCGCGATCCAGAAACTGGCGAGAGCTTTGATCGCGCCCAGCTAAATGCTGAGCTGGAGAAGATTGAAAAGCCCGCAGGCATTGCGAACCCAAAAGATTTTCGCAACGAGATCGTTAACTTCGTTTTGCGGGCACGCGCCAATCATGGTGGCAAGAATCCCGGCTGGACCAGCTACGAAAAGCTGCGGGAAGTGATTGAGAAGAAGATGTTCTCCAATACTGAAGAGCTGCTTCCCGTGGTGTCGTTTAATGCCAAAGCTTCGGCCGAGGACCGCAACAAGCATGAAAGCTTTGTTGCGCGGATGGTCGATAAGGGCTATACCGAAAAGCAGGTGCGTCTGCTTTGTGAGTGGTATTTACGCGTTCGAAAATCACAGTAAGCGCACCACGCGATGTCGGTAATCATTGATCGCCGCCTGAACGACCGCAATAAAAGTGCGGTCAATCGCGCGAGGTTTTTGCGGCGCTATAAGGAGCAGATCCAGCGCTCGGTACACGATATGGTGTCGGAGCGCTCGATCAAGGATATGGAGCGCGGCGGTCCGGTCAATATTCCGACTCGCGATATCAGTGAGCCCGCTTTTCGGCATGGCCCAGGCGGCGATCATGAGTATGTGCTGCCTGGCAATCGCAAATTTAATGCGGGTGACCATTTGCCCCGGCCCGAAGGTGAGGGCGAAGGCGATGGTCAGGGCGAGGGCGGTGAGGGCGATGGGCAAGACAGCTTTTCATTTGTGCTCTCGCGTGAAGAGTTCATGCAGCTCTTTTTCGATGATCTTGAGTTGCCGCGCATGTTGCGCACCACTCTTGGTGAAATCAAGGAGAGGAAGCTGCAGCGCGCGGGCTACACCTCCTCAGGCGCCCCCAATAATCTCTCGATCCCCCGGTCTTTGCGTCAGGCACTCGGACGCCGCATTGCATTGAGCGGCACAGCCAGGCGCGAACTTGCCGAGCTGGAGGCGCAGGAGCATAAAAACTTTTCGCTTAAGACTGATCCGGAGTTTCAGGCGCGCGTGGCGCAGCTGCGCAAGCGCGTCGAGCGGGTACCCTTTCTGGATGAAATCGATTTGCGTTTTCGTCATCGCGTGTGGGTGCCACAGCCTAAAGCACAAGCGGTCATGTTTTGCCTGATGGATGTTTCGGCTTCGATGGACGAAGGCAAGAAAGACCTGGCCAAGCGTTTTTTCACCTTGCTCTACATGTTTCTCTCGCGCAAGTATGAAAAGGTGGAGGTGATTTTTATCCGCCATACCGATGATGCGGAAGAAGTGGACGAAGATCGATTCTTCAAGGATCCTAAAACCGGCGGCACGGTAGTGCTTTCAGCACTGCACATGATGCGCAAGATCATTGATGCGCGCTTCGCGCCCGAGACCTGGAATATCTATGGGGCCCAGGTATCCGATGGCGATGCGTTTGGTGCCGACCCGGAGAAAAGCCGGCAGTACCTGCAAAACGAACTGATGCCGGCGGTACGGCATTACGCCTATATTGAAACTGCTGATGAAGGTTCACGGATCTCCACGCTAAGCGCGGCCTATCGGCGCGTGGAGAGCGAGCATTTCGCCATGGCCGCAGTGCGCCGTCGCGGCGATATCTATCCGGTGTTCCGAAGCCTCTTTGCCAAGGAAGGGGCAACTGCATGACCCAACCCCTGCTTTCAAGCGGCGCTGAGTGGACCTTCGATTTGATTGAGGATTACGATAAAGCGATTGGCGAGATTGCACGCAATGAGTTCAAGCTTGAGTGCTATCCCAATCAGATCGAAATCATCAGCTCCGAGCAAATGCTTGATGCCTATGCGTCGGTCGGGCTACCGATCGGCTACCCGCACTGGAGCTATGGCAAGGAGTTTCTGCGCAATGAGCATGCCTATCGCAAAGGCGCGCGTGGGCTGGCCTATGAAATAGTGATTAACTCCAATCCGTGTATCTCTTATCTGATGGAAGAGAACACGATGCCGCTGCAGGCTTTGGTGATCGCGCATGCCTGCTATGGTCATAACTCCTTTTTCAAAGGCAATTATCTGTTTCGGCAATGGACCAATGCCGACTCAATCATCGACTACATGGTGTTTGCACGTCACTACGTCATGGAATGCGAGCGGCTGCATGGCATTGAAGCGGTTGAAGCCACGCTTGATGCCTGCCATGCGCTGCAGGAGTTCGGGGTAAGTCGGTACAACCATCCCAAGCCCTTGTCTGCAGCCGATGAGAAGGCCCGGCAAAAGGAGCGCGAAGCACATGCATGGTCGCAATTCGATGAAGTGTGGAGCACGGTGCCCGCCAAGGCGGTGAACAAAAAAAGCAAGACGCAGCGGCCGTTTCCCGAAGAGCCTCAGGAAAACATTCTCTACTTTGTTGAAAAACATGCGCCACGTTTGGCCCCCTGGCAGCGTGAGTTGGTGCGTATTGTTCGCAAGATGGCTCAATACTTTTATCCTCAGGGCCTCACCAAGGTGATGAACGAAGGTTGGGCAACCTTCTGGCATTACACCTTGCTCAACCGCCTCTATGACAAGGGCCAGGTCAATGATGGCTTCATGCTGGAGATCCTGAGCTCGCACACCAACGTGATCACCCAGCGCGGCTATGATCAGCGCGGCTATGGCGGGATGAACCCCTATGCGCTGGGATTTGCGATGTTCAACGATATCAAGCGGATCTGCGAGCAACCCACCCCGGAAGATCAGCGCTGGTTTCCGGATATTGCCGGGGGCAACTGGCTCGAAGTGTTTGACTTCACCATGCGCAACTTCAAGGATGAAAGCTTCATTGCGCAATACCTCTCACCCAAGCTTATCCGGGAGTTTCGCCTGTTTGCAATTGCGGATCACAGCAAGCAGGATGATTTGCTGGTCGACTGCATTCATAACGATGCAGGATATCGCCGGGTGCGCACCCTGCTCTCCCAGCAATACGACCGCGACAATCGCTTGCCCGATATTCAGGTGATTGATTTTGCGCGTGACGGTGACCGATCGCTGACCGTGCGGCATCGCCAACAACGTGGCCGACCGCTGGCTGAGGACTACCCGCGCGTGCTGGAGCAACTCCAATATCTCTGGGGCTTCAAAGTGCGCCTCGAAGTCACGGATGAGCATGACTCCGTGCTCCACTTCGAGGAAGTCGACAGCGATTAAGTGCTCATCACGCGCGCTTGACCTGCAGCCAGGCGTAAAGCTGCACCACGCCATCAATCATGGTTTCGACCCGCTCCTCTGATTCGCGCCCGATGCGGGGCGGGTCTTCGAGCATGTCGTAAATCGGGTCGACCCACTCCCAGACCTCTTCATCATCATCCATCACCTCAAAGGCATCCTGCTCGGAGTCCATGCCACGGGCAAACCCGGCAGCCCAGTCATATCCCGGCGGATGATCAGAAGGTGTATTGCCTTGCCGGATCAAGGGAGCAAGATCACCTTGATGCAAGCGCGCGAGAATCTGATTCAATTGTTGATCAAGCAGGCGCACAAATTTCTGGCGGTGCGTATCGGCCAAGCGCTTTGCCAACTCATCTTCAGCCAGGTCAAAAATATCAAGAAGATGAGTCTCGATGAGCGAATCAATCTGTGCAACGACCAACGCTGTGCAATAGCCATCGAGCTCCTCAAGGGTCATCGATGAATCCCGATTGGTTGAATCCAAGGTGCGTTCGATATCGATCAGCTCTTCGGCGCTAAGGCGCGTTCCATCCGGAGTTGTCATGGCTAGTCCTGCAAAAGAATCAGTGGGATTTTGGCATCGGCAGTGTAAGCCCTGTGACCATGGTGGGCTAGTACCCCCTAAGCGCGGTGTTACTCTGTTGCGCATTCTTCTACCGTACAAAGAGGCTAGGCATGTACTACGAACCGGGCAAATTGCCTCATGGCTTGAAACACGACCCCTTCAAATCCTGCGTAGTGCCCCGACCCATTGGATGGATCTCCACTGTGGATCATGCAGGGGTACATAACCTCGCCCCATACAGCCAATTTCAGAACGTGACCTTCAGCCCGCCTATCGTCATGTTTGCTGCAAACCAGGACAGCCGTGGTCAGCGTAAAGACAGCGTGCGCAACGCTGAGCAAACCGGTGAGTTCGTTTGGAACATGGCCACCTGGGAACTGCGCGAAGAGGTGAATATCAGCGCACAAGAACTGGGCCCGTATGTTGATGAATTTGAACTCGCGGGCCTTGAGAAAGCCCCCAGCCGAATAGTCAAGCCGATGCGGGTCAAACGCTCACCGATCCAGTTTGAATGCGTCTACCTCAACACCCTGCGCTTTCCAGGTGATGGGCCGATGGGCAGCGCCGATGTGGTGTTTGGGCGCGTGGTTGCAGTGCATATTGCCGATGAGGTGTTGGACGCCGATGGGCTGGTGGATATCCTGAAAGTCAGGCCGATCGCTCGTATGGGCTACTTTGACTACACCTCAGTGGAGTCCAAATTCACCATGGTGATTCCGGGCGACCAACGAGCTTTGCTGGGCGGGCTTGAAGGCTCAGCGCAGAAAGTCAGCCAGGCGCTTGATTCGAAGGACCAGCCCTAGGCCTCAAGCTCGAAGAGTAGCCGCCGCGTCGCAAGATTGCTGAGGGACAGCATCGCGGCAATCGCATTCACATCGTCTTCAATCGCGGCATTGTCCCAACCATTGGCGCTGTGGCGTGCCACTTGAGTCGCGAGAACCACGCTTTGCACTTGAGGGGCCACCGCATGCTTGTCATCGGTGATGCGCCTAAGCAACTCGGGCAAGCGCCATTGCTTTAGCAAGGCTTGCTGCAGATCATTCAGCTCAATGTTCAGTACCTGCTTTTGCACTGTCGATGAACGAAGCTGCGGATCAAGCGCCTGCCTCGTGGCTATCGTCATCGCCAAGCTGGGTGCCCGAACCCAGACCAACAGCTCTGCAAAATCATGGAGCACGGCCGCTTGTTGTACCACCGCAGCGTCAAAGTCGCGGCGATGCACTGCAAATCCGAGCGCAAAGTTTGACGCACGCCAGCATCGATCCAGCAAACGATCTATATGCGCCTGGGCCTCGGGCGCATCGGCAAACACGTCTTCCAACACGGCTTGCGGGCCAAAAATCCGGAAAAATGGTCCGATACCCAGCAACACCAAAGCGGCTGTCACACTTTCGGGAGCCTGCTCCAGGCGATCGCCAAACTTCATCGATACATAACCGAGCACCTTCAAACTGAATAGCGGGTCGGTACGGATGAACTCGGCCAATTGATGCGCGTCGGCATCGTCTTCTGTCGCGCGCAAGGCCTCCAGCTTGGCCGCTGACTCCCGCAACACCGGCAAGCTCATCAAATCAAACTGCCGCATCCAGCCCTCAAGAGTCGATGGGGCCTGCTGGATAAAGGCGGCTTGGGGTTTCATAAGGGAATTATCGGCCGAAACCCGGAAAACTAAAGTGGCGGCCAAGGGCTTGCCCTACATGCTGCGCCGGTACTGCCCCCCAACCTCAAACAGGGCGTCGGTGATCTGCCCCAGCGAAGCCACTCGCACTGCGTCCATCAGCACGGCAAACACGTTGTCGTTGTTGATCACGGCGAGCTTGAGCCGCTGAAGCTGCTCGGCGCTGGCTTGCGAATGCACCTGCTGAAACTGATGCAGGCGTTGCAATTGCGATTGCTTTTCCTCGTCAGTGGAGCGCGCCAGCTCAAGTTTGTCGGGCGTGGGGTCACCCTTGGGATTGCGGAAGGTATTCACCCCGATGATGGGTAACTCGCCGGTGTGCTTTAGCATTTCATAGTGCATGGATTCATCCTGAATCCGGCCACGCTGATAGCCGGTTTCCATCGCACCAAGCACCCCGCCACGCTCGGCGATGCGTTCAAACTCGGTCAACACAGCCTCTTCGACCATCTCTGTGAGTTCTTCAATGATGAAGGCGCCCTGATTCGGGTTCTCGTTATTTGCAAGCCCCCACTCCCGGTTGATGATCAACTGGATCGCCATCGCGCGACGCACGGATTCCTCGGTGGGCGTCGTGATGGCCTCGTCGTAAGCGTTGGTGTGCAACGAGTTGCAGTTATCGTAGATCGCGATAAGCGCTTGCAGGGAGGTGCGGATATCGTTGAAATCAATTTCCTGGGCATGCAGGCTGCGGCCACTGGTCTGCACATGGTATTTGAGCTTCTGGCTGCGCTCATTCGCACCGTACTTGTCGCGCAGTGTCGTGGCCCAGATTCGGCGAGCCACCCGACCCAACACGGTGTATTCCGGATCCATACCGTTGCTGAAGAAGAAGCTCAGGTTGGGCGCAAAGTCATCAATATGCATGCCACGCGCCAGATACGCCTCCACAAAGGTAAAGCCATTGGAAAGCGTGAAGGCCAATTGCGAAATCGGGTTAGCCCCCGCTTCGGCAATGTGATATCCGCTGATCGAGACCGAGTAAAAATTGCGCACATCATGCTGCACAAAAAACTGCGCAATATCGCCCATCACCTTGAGCGAAAACTCGGTCGAAAAGATGCAGGTGTTTTGGCCCTGATCTTCCTTCAGAATATCGGCCTGCACCGTGCCGCGCACATTGGCCAGGGCAAAGGCTCGCAGCTTGGCCGCTTCTTCGGCGCTTGGTTCGCGTTGTTGCTCAGCGCGGAACTTATCGAGCTGCTGATCAATCGCGGTATTCATGAACATCGCAAGAATCGTCGGCGCCGGGCCGTTGATCGTCATGCTCACGCTGGTGGCGGGGTGGCAAAGATCAAAGCCGCCATACAGCACCTTCATATCGTCCAGCGTAGCAATGCTCACCCCGGAGTTGCCGACCTTGCCGTAAATATCCGGGCGCACCGCTGGATCGTGGCCATAGAGCGTGACGGAATCAAACGCCGTGGACAAACGCTTGGCGGGCATGCCCTCCGAAAGCATCTTGAAGCGGCGATTAGTGCGAAACGCATCGCCTTCCCCTGCAAACATTCGGGTGGGATCTTCCCCTTCGCGCTTGAATGCGAAAACGCCTGCGGTGTAAGGGAAGTTGCCAGGTACATTCTCAAGCAACAGCCATTTCAACAACTCACCATGATCTTCAAATTGCGGCAGTGCCACCTTACGAATCTTGGTGCCTGATAACGAGACTCGAACCAGGTCCGTGCGAATCTCTTTATTTCGCACCGTGGTCACCAATTGATCACCGCTGTAGGTCTTCACCATGGCCGGCCATTGCTCAAGCCAAGCTCGTGATTCTCCGGTGAGGCGGGCCTCGCGGCTTTGGGCAAGCTCACCGAGCGCATCCACCGCGCGGTGTTTATCCGGATTGGCTTTGTGCAACATCACCTGTGAGCTTTTGAGCTGCTGCAGCTCGCGTGCGATCAGGGCCTGCTCTTTCGCGCGCCGCTTGTATCCACGTACCGTGTCAGCAATCTCGGCGAGGTAGCGCGAGCGCGCAGGCGGCACGATCATCACTTGGGCGGTGGAGTGACGCGTGCTGGCTGCCGGCAACAGACCCTCGGCTCGCGGCAAGCGCATCCCAAGCTCAATCAGGCGAGGCAACATGGCTTGATAAAGCGCAGTCACGCCATCATCGTTAAATCGCGAAGCCTGCGTGCCAAACACTGGCATGGACTCGGCCCGGTCGTTCCAGCGCTCACGATTGCGTTGGTATTGTTTGGCCACATCACGCAGGGCATCTGCAGCGCCCTTACGATCAAATTTGTTAATCGCCACGAAATCGGCGAAATCGAGCATGTCGATTTTTTCCAGCTGGCTGGCCGCACCAAATTCGGGAGTCATCACATACAACGAGGTGTCGACCAACGGCACAATCGCTGCGTCACCCTGCCCGATACCGGAGGTCTCAACCAGAATCAAATCAAACCCCGCGACCTTGCATGCCGCAATCACATCGGGCAGCGCCTGGCTCACCTCGCTGCCAGCCTCTCGCGTGGCCAAGGAGCGCATGAAGATATTCGGATGATTGATGGCGTTCATCCGGATGCGGTCACCCAGCAATGCCCCACCTGATTTGCGACGTGTCGGGTCGACTGAAATGATCGCAATACGAAGAGCATCACCTTGATCGAGGCGAAACCTTCGGATGAGTTCATCAGTCAGTGAGCTCTTGCCTGCTCCCCCCGTGCCGGTAATACCCAGACTGGGGACCTGGCAGGTGTCTGCCGCACGGTGCAGTGCATGGCGTAGCGACTCACTTGCCGCACCGTTTTCCAGCGCGGTAAGAAGTTGAGCGAGCGGCCGGGTAGCTGTTGCAATCAAGCTGGCCTGGGCATCGGGTGCCTGCTTTGCACAATCGCGAATCGCATCAATCGTGCCCGGTGCCATATCCGAAAGCTTGCGATCGCAGCGCTGGATCATGTCGCCGATCATGCCCTGCAGGCCGAGGCGCTGACCATCTTCGGGCGAGTAGATACGCGCGACACCGTAGTCATGGAGTTCCTGAATCTCAGCCGCCACGATCACACCACCGCCGCCGCCGAAGACCTGGATATGTTCACCCCCGTTGGCCCGCAGCAGGTCGATCATGTACTTGAAGTACTCGACGTGGCCGCCTTGGTAGGAGCTCACCGCGATGCCCTGAACATCTTCCTGCAAGGCACATGCCACCACTTCCTGCACTGAGCGGTTATGCCCCAGATGGATCACCTCGCAACCCATCGATTGCAATATCCTGCGCATGATGTTGATCGAGGCGTCATGGCCATCAAAGAGCGACGCCGCTGTGACAAACCGAACTTTATTGGTGGCCCGATATTGGGCAAGGCGTTTGGCTTCAGATAAGTCGGTCATGGCATGGTCCACAGTAAAAGCAGCGTTCCGCACCTTAGTTGACGTTTACGTAAAGGTCAATATAGCCAAAGCAGCAGGCGCGGCTTTTCAGGGAAGCGCCCTTGAACATCCTATGTATAGTTCCTATAGCCTATTCCTATAAATCCGGAGCGGTGATGAAATCGGTAAGCGTTAGTGATCTAAAGAACAATCCCTCCGCAGCCTTGCGGCAAGCCAAAACTGAGCCGGTCGTGATCATGAATCGTGATCATCCCCAAGCGCTGCTGGTTGATCTGGACAGTCTTGAAATTCCGGATTCCGGAGCACTTAAGTTAGCGCTCGCTTTGCATTTATATCAAGCTGGGTCATTAAGTGAGGCGAAAGCTGCTCGAATCGCTGGCGTTAGTCTCGAAGCCTTCGTCGAAGCGCGAAATCAGGCATCGAGCCTGGGCAACGACTCGGGAAGCGCCGGGAAGAACGAAGCCGACTGGCCGCCTGATCAGCCTCCCATCATCGAGCGGGCAGGCGATGTCTGGACAATTACCTTATGCCGCCCTCGTCAACACAACCGGCTTGATCCGCAGGATGTGGACCTGCTCCAAGCGGTGTTTGACGAAGTGCTCACCACCAACCAACGCCCCCGTGTTTTGATCTTTCGTGGCACCGGGCTCACCACGTTTTCTTCTGGCTACACCCTGCAAGCCATTGTTGGTCAGTTGGACGAGCGCTTCGAGCGCATGCTCAATACGCTCGAAAGTTTGCCGATCCTCACCGTGGCCGCGATGCAAGGCAGTGTTTATGGCGGCGCGACTGACCTGGCGCTATGTTGCGATATTCGTCTGGGGCCAGCCCATGCCCGAATGTTTATGCCGGCAGCTCGCATCGGATTGCATTACTACCCGCATGGAATGCGTCGCTACCTTCACCGGCTCGGCTATGCTGCCGCGAGCAAGCTATTTCTAAGTGCCATGACCATTCACGCAGACGAGATGTTGCGAATTGGATTTCTTACTGAAGTCGTCAGTCCGGCAAACCTCGACGCTCGCGTCCAGGAACATATTGATGCAGCGCTCGCCACAGAACCCCAGGTGATTCAAACAATGAAAGCCAGCTTGCGTGAGATGGCCGCTCTGCCCGAGTCAGCCATGGATCAAGCCCGCATGCGCTATCTCGCCAGCCTGCAAGGCCCGGAGCTTGCCAGCCGACTCAAGGCGCTGGGCAAATAGCGTTACACCTAAAGCGCTCGCGCGCAGAAAGATTCTCCGATGCCAAACTCTTTTAACGCCATACGGTCACGACGCGAGACTCTCCAACTAGCGGGAGCATTGGGGGCCAGCCTTGCTTTGCCTGCCGCATTGAGTGCGCAAACAGCATCAAAACCAGTGCCACCCCTGCGCCCCGTGCGCACCACCGAGCTAGCGCGAGGGCTCGAACATCCCTGGGCGCTGAGCTTCATGCCCGATGGCCGAATGCTGGTGACCGAGCGGGCTGGGACGATGCGCTTGTTAAGCGCGGATGCCAAACGTGTCGAGCAAGTCAAAGGAGTGCCAGATGTTTACTCCGTGGGCCAAGGCGGCCTGCTCGATATTGCTGTGTCGCCTGACTTCGGGCGCGATAACCTGGTGTACCTGGCCCTTGCTCAACCTACCGCCCGTGGTGCCCGCACAGCAATCGTACGCGCCGAGCTTCAAGGCTCAACCTTGCGCAATCATCAAGTGATCTTTGGGCAACGCCAGGATCCGGGCGGTGGATATCACTTTGGCTGCCGACTCGCCTTGACCCGCGATGGCTTGCTTTACGCCGGACTCGGCGATCGATATTCGCAAAAAGACCGTGCGCAAGACCTCACCAGCCATTTTGGCAAGGTGATAAGAATCCGCACAGATGGCTCTGTGCCCACGGACAATCCATTTGCAAACACTGCCGGAGCCTTGCCTGAAATCTGGTCCATTGGCCACCGCAATATTCAAGGCGCGGCACTGCACCCCGCAACCGGCGCCCTGTGGACGCATGAGCACGGGGCCCAGGGCGGCGATGAGCTCAACATTCCACAAGCAGGCAAAAACTATGGCTGGCCCGTGATTACCTGGGGGGTGGATTATGGCGGCGCCAAGATTGGCGAGGGCACCAGCAAGCCAGGACTTGAGCAACCGCTGTATTACTGGGATCCCTCCATCGCGCCTAGCGGCATGGCCTTTGTAACGAGTGAGCGCTACACCGGCTGGAAAGGCTCGCTCCTCGTAGGCTCGCTAAAATTCCGCCAGCTGGTCAGGCTTGATCTTGACGGTCCCCGGGTCATTCGCGAAGAGCGTCTTCTTAGCAGTCTTGGGGAGCGTATACGCGATGTGCGGCAAGGCCCCGATGGAATCTTGTATGTGTTGACTGACGCGCCGGATGGCAAGTTACTGCGTATCGAGCCAGCCTGAGCTCTCGGCTCGCTGCTAATTTGCCGCAGCGAGCCCAAGTAAGCTTCAAGCACCCAAGCTCAGATCCACAACGATATTGCCGCGCGTGGCATTGGAGTAGGGGCACACCTGATGAGCCGTGTTGATCAGGTCTTGTGCCGCAGCGCGGTCCATCCCCGGAAGATTTACAACCATCTTCACAGCAATGCCAAAGCCTTGTGGAATCGGGCCAATGTCCACACTTGCATCAACGCTGGCTTCGGCTGGCACCACGATTTTTTTCATGCCGGCAACATGCTTCATTGCACCCATAAAACACGCTGAGTAACCAGCAGCAAAAAGCTGCTCAGGATTGGTGGCATTGCCAGCGCCGCCCATCGCACGAGGCGGGGAGAGCTTCACATCCAGAAAGCCATCATCGGACACCGACCGACCCTCACGGCCTCCGGTGGTATGGGCATGGGCGGTATAGATGACTTTGTCGAGAGTGGTAGGCATGTTGATCCTTTGATGATGATGAGTGAAAAATTCGCTTAGGCCACAAGAGCCCGAGCATCGTTGGAAGCTTCCAAGGTTCGCGTCAGCGAGCGCACTTGTTTAATTAGCAAGCCCACTTCGCCCAAACTGCAATGGGTTGCTTCTAGCACACAGGCCGGAATGCGCTTGGCCTGCGCCTTGAGCTTGCTGCCCTGCGCGCTCAGGCAAATGCGTACGCAACGCTCATCTTGTGGATCGCGTTCGCGGGTAAGAAAACCCATAGCCTCAAGGCGCTTGAGCAGGGGCGTCAAGGTTCCGGAATCCAGGCTCAGACGCTCGCCAAGCTGCGACACCAAAATGTCATCGCGCTCCCACAAAACAAGCATTACCAGGTATTGCGAATACGTCAGGCCCAGCGGCTCAAGCAAGGGCTTATAGGCTTTGGTCATAGCCAGAGAGGCGGAATACAAGGCGAAACACAGCTGATGATCCAGCTGCAAGGCTTTATCGCTTGTTAGGTAGGTCTTGTTCATCTCCTTCAATATATCGCACAATTAAATTGTGTGCAATTTAAAAGATGATGCTAGAGGCGCCCGGGCTTTTACCAGCCAGTGCGACGAAGTGGTTCCCTGCCGGTGAGAGACTAGCTCACCCGATACCGCGCCACGGCTTGCTCATCCCAAAGCAGGCCACTGCCTGGAGAGCTGTTCGGTGTGATGCAACCATCAACGACCTGAGAAGGCTGCTGGAGAATCGGCGCGGCTAGGTCCAGATATTCCAGGCGATGCGCAGTTGGCGTAACACACATGAGATGTGCAGTGATCTCATGAAACAGGTGGGAGGCCATGGGCACCCGAGCGGCATCGGCCAGCGCAGCTGCCCGCATCCAACCGCTCACCCCACCAATCTTCATCACATCAGGCATCACCAGGTCGCTTGCATCTGCATGCAACGCCTTCGCCATCTCATTGGTACCGAACCAGTTCTCGCCGATCATGATTGGCGTATGGGTCTGCTGCGCGATCCGCGCATGGCCAGCATAATCATCCTGCCTGGTAGGCTCCTCGATCCAGGCCAGCCCCAAATCATCCAAGGCGCGGGCTCTGCGGAGTGCTTCCGGGACGCTCAGGCTCTGGTTGTAGTCCACCGCAAGCTCGGCTTGCTTGCCAAGAGCTCCTTGCACCGCCTTGATGACTCGAAGGTCTTCTTCAAGCGTAGGATAGCCCGCCTTGATTTTCATTAGCTTGAATCCGCGCTCAATGCATTCGCCCGCGAGCTTCACACCCCGCTCGACCCCATCCAGGCCCTGACTGAAGTAACTTGGCACCGGACGCTCAGCACCGCCAAGCATACGTACCAAGGAGAGTCCCGAAGCCCGTGCGCAGGTGTCCCATGCGGCCATATCAATGGCTGCCAGAGCCATCGCAACCAGGCCAGTGTTTCCAAGCAAACGGAATCGGGCCTCCAGCATGGTGGCCAATGCATGCGGAGCACAAGCCTGGCCTTTGAGCAATGGTGCAAGCTCATGCAGCAGTTGTGACGTGGCCTTTAATGAAAGCGGTGTGTAGGTGAAGATATACGCATGCCCCTGCACGCCTTGCTCGGTGAGGATATCCACGAGCAGCAGCGGGGCCTGAGTGATCGAGCCGCTAGCCGTATGCACCGGATAGGCCATAGGCACCAGCACCGGGGTGGCTTGCAGCTGCCGAATGATCAATGAATCCATGAATTCGCCTCCTGATTTATCCAAATACCCGAGCAAAACTTGGTGCGATATCGCGCAGAGGCCGAGGATCACGAGTCACCCGCGCCATAATCTGCGCCCCCTCAATCATGCTGATGAGCTGCCTGGCTGCAAGCGGCCGCTTCGCCGCAGCCACCTCGGGCAAATGACTTTTGAGCACTTGCGCCCAACCCTCCAGAATTGACTCACATTGTTCACGCAAAGCTTCATCGGCCTCATCCAGATCCAGCAATACAGCGCCGACCGCACAACTTTCGCGAAACTGGGTGGCTTGCATTTTTTGCTCGATACCAAGACACATCCGGGCGACGCGGTTTTGCAGCCGCCCAGCGCCACCCATCGCTGCCGAAAACTGATCTGCGATTCGCTCTTGATAAAGTGCCAGGGCGGCAGACACCATTTGCTGCTTGCCACCCGGAAAGTAGTAATAAAGCGAGCCCTTCGGAGCGCCGGAGAGTGCCAACACATCATTGATCCCTGAAGCGCTCAAGCCACCTCTGCGCAAAAGCCGAATCGTGGCATCAACGATTTTCTCGCGAGCATCGCTAGGTGGTCTGGGCATAGTCAATAGTATATAGACTGGTCTATAATAAACAAGCTCCCTGATTTGCCAATCATTGACTCCAGGCAGGAACCCATGCCCTCATTGCCCGTTCAAAAGCTTGTGGATCTACCCCTGTTTGATCCTGATTTCCGTGCCGATTTGAAGGCTGGCATCCACTCCATGCCAGCCTCCAAGTGGCTTGGGCTGGAGGTTCAGGGATTTTCACCTGAAGGTCGCTCACGCATCGAGCTCCCCATTCGCGTCGAGCTCAGTTTCGATGGTCGTATCTTGCAGGGCGGGATTGTGGGTGTGTTGGCCGACTATGCAGGCGTGAGCGCAGCCACCTGTACGCTTGCTGAAGGCTGGGCGGCGTCCACTATCGGATTTGAGGTGCACAACGTGGCACCTGCCAAAGGCGAGCGCCTCATCGCAATCGGCCAAGCCTCCCATGTGGGCAAGAGCCATGCAGTGTCCCGCGCCGAGGTTTACGCAGTTCAGGGCGGACTAGTCACGCTCGTGTGCATCGCCACCACCACCTGCCGCCCCTTCGAGGTTAAGCGGGCTTAGGTTTGCTCACCTGGCTTTTTTAGCATGCCTGCGATCGCAGAAGCCATCCCCGTAATTCCTTCATTTGACAATCCAGCATCCTTCATCACTGCATCGACAATTGGCTTAGCAAGTTGATATTGAAGTGCCGAGTTCATAACTTGCTCGGGAAAGGTAGCACCTGCCACTGCGGCGGTGGTTGAAGAACTATCGCTGCCTGAACTGGCGGCCCCGGGCATTCCACCAACCTGAAAGATACGAATCGAATCGATTTTTTCCATTGGGCGTACGGCCTGCTCCAATATCTCGGGCAACTGCTGCAATAACAGCGTTCGAACCTGCAGATCAACTTGAGCCGCGGAAAGCGTATTTAGAGCCTCATTAATTGCACGTTTGCCCTCGGCTTCCGCAAGCGCTGCTGCTTGACGAGCCTTTGCCTCAATAGTCACAGCTTCCGCCCGGTCAAGCGCCGCCTCTTTCTCCGCGGAGGCGGACACGGTTACAGAAATAGCATTTTGTTCCGCCTCTTTTGACGCCTCGATTAGCTGAATGCTCTTTTCGCGTTCTGCAACCGCCACTTGCCGAGCGGTATTCACCGCCTCTTCGGCTTTAACAGCATCGGCCCTCGCTAAGTTAGCAGCAGCATCTGCGTCGGATTGCTCACGCGATTTGTTGGCAATAGCGATCTGCGTATCTTGACGCGCAATTTCCACCTGCTTGCGCTGTTCAGCTCGCTGCATCTCAGTTTGACGCTCCAGTTCAATCTCACGCGTTTGAATGACGAGATTCTTCTCGATCTCAGCTGCCTTGATTTCTCTTTCTGCTTCGATTCTCTTCTGACTGACCTGTTGCTCAGCTTCAATTTTTGCTGCCTCAGCCTCTCGACTTCGCTCTGCTTGTTGCGATGCGATCAGTGCCGCCTGCTCGGCGCGTGTAACCTCGATTTCGCGCTTTTGCCCCAACGAAGCAAATTCTTGATCTTTCTCAATGGTGAGCTTTTGCCTTGTAGCGTCGAGGTTCTTAGTGCGAACCTGAACCTCAGTATCCTGCTCAACATCGTTTCGCTGCTTGCGTCGCGCCTCGGTTTGCTCGGTGAGTCTTGTAAGACCCTCTGCATCAAACGCGTTGTTAGGATTGAAAAACTGCTTGTCCGTCTGGTCTAGGCTGGTGAGAGAGACTGACTCCAGCTCAAGCCCGTTTTTCTCCAAATCTTCTGCAACAGCATTCTGAACCGCCTGCACAAAGTCACGGCGCTTATCCTGGAGCTCTTGAATAGTCATGGTCGCTGCAGTAGCGCGGAGCGAATCGACAAACTTGTCTTCGACTAGAGCCTTGAGTTCATCGGGGCTCATCGTTCGAGCACCTAGAGTTTGGGCAGCAATACTGACTGCTTCTTCGGTTTGCTTCACCCGAACAAAAAAGGCCGCGGTAACGTCGACGCGCATCCTGTCCTTGGTGATTAAGCTCTCCTTCTCACGACGGACAACTTCGAGCTTTAAAGTGTTCATATTGACCAGAACGCGTTCATGAAAGACCGGCAAAACGATCGCGCCTCCATCCATGATTACTTTCTGCCCGCCCAGACCAGTTCTAACAAAAGCTGTTTCTTTTGTAGAACGTTTATAGAGTCGGGCAAAAACAATGCCGATAGTCAGTAACGCGGTAAACCCGATACCAACCAATGTCAGCAGCTCAGTCAGATTGTTCATGTGATCTGTTCTCTCTCAGAGTGTTTTTTACTTCGAAACATCATTAGCTACATGAGCGTCGGATGAGGATTAGCGATGCAGCGATAAAACGCCCCCGCTTTTCTTACTATCAATACTTGTGAGCCTTCGTCGAAGACTTCATTGTCAACGTCAGGTTCGACCATAAGGTAATGGGTTCGACCATGACTATCTTTAACCCTTGCTTGGGCAGCGAGGCCTCGGCGAGCGCCACCACCTACGATGACCCCAACCCTGCCAACGAGAGTTTGCTCGCTCACTATGCTGGTCTCGTCGCGCGGGATGATGTGGGCGACCAACGATCCCAGGCCACGCACGGTTGCCATACCTGCCGGCACTGCAAGAAAACCAGCAATCCATGCTGGTAAGTAGCCGCCGAACAGGCCGTTGGCTACCATTTGCAGGCTGTAGCCGAACACCGTGTAACCTCCCAGAAAAAGGATTAGGAGAACCAGTGCGGGTACTTTGCCCAAATGTAGCCAGCCAAGCACACGGTCTAGTCCAGCGTCTGAGTCGATTTCAGGAACCAGGTTGTCCAGGAAGTTACTGGGGCTCATGGAAATCAGCATGCCCAACCCTTCGAGCAGGGCAACTCCAACGATCAAGGCAAACCCAATACCAAAGGGAAGGTTCTCAGGTGCCGTGAATAGGCTCATGCCTTGTTTGCCTTGAGCTGCGCCATCCGCTCAGCAATCTTGTTTTCTCGAACCATGTCGTCGAGCTCCTTCAGTTTAGCGGCCTGCTGCAAAGTGTTACCACTGGCCAAACTAGCCATTCCGGTTTGCCTCTCGTAGATGCGATCAAACGTATCAGTCACGTTTTCCATCCTCCGTTCTGATTTGCTTGCGCCCACACCAACTTTGTCTGCCGCTGGGGCAGAAGCCGCTGCACGGCTTTTGCGGAACTCGGATAGCGACTCCTGCATCTCGCGTTTTTTCGCCAAGAGCGCGACAACATACCCTTGCAGCTCAAGCTCCTGATGAGTATGTTCGCCCAAAGTCTTCTCCAGAACAGGGAGTTGAGCTTCAATATCCAGCTGCCGCGCCACCGCGACCCGAGCTAAATCGTCTCGCCCACCAACAAGCGCTTCGTCTATTTGGGCAGCCAACTTAGCGTGTTGAGTGTTAAGACTGGCATGTTGCTGCTGCAAAAGGTGTCGATTTGCTGAAACAATGCCAAGTTCGTGCCGGACCTCGTCAATAACGGAGTCGGCTTCACGAATTGATTGTTCCATCATCGCCTCGGGCGCATGGTCTTCTATACGGTCAAGCAGCGCGTGCACACTACCTGCAATCACTCGGCCAACACGTGTACGAAGCGATTCTGACATATCAGGGTCCTTTCGAGGTTTTGAGGTTCATGGCTAATTCAATTGTTGGTCCAATAAGGCGCCGAACAACGGTAGGGTCGTAGGCAGCAGCGCTCGACGTTGTCGCTTGCCGAAGCAAGGTCTCAAAAAGGGCAAACGCCCGACGGACTAGTGCCTCTTCAAATTCAGTCGCGTCGCTTTCACTTACAGGAGCTTGGCTCACTACGAGCGCCAACATTGACGTCAGGTGATCGAGCACAAGACTCACCACCTCTGAACTTTTACCTGTTCGACCCTCGGTACGCACAAGCGACTCTCTTAGCCTGCCGGTAAGGTCACGAGCCCAAGCGTGGGCGGCAACATAGTCAAGCGCTCCGTCGTGTTGTCGCTTTAGCTGCCCAAGAAGAACACGCAGTTTGTCACTGTTTGTCGTTGCGCCTTCGACCTGAAGCCCAGCAAGCCAAAGGTACACGTCGCCAGGAATCCGAGCCGAAAGCGGCTCCATCGAACTAACAGATGGATGAGTGACCATGGATGATAGCTTTAGCTCAATTCGAATGACTTCAATCGTAATCGTTTGAATACGAATGTCAAATACTTTTTCTATGTGCCCAGTTTGTATTCTTTAAGCGAAACCAATTTTGGAGGATTGCGTCTGAGGTAATGGCGGAATTCCGACCAACCAAAGATGTGAAACGCCAAGCGGCGTCGGACGGAGTAGACACTTGCTCACTAAGCGACAATTTTTCTCTCTGCACCACCACCTGCCGCCCCTTCGAGGTTAAGCGGGCTTAGGCTGGCAGCAGCGCCACCCAGGTCAGCACCAAGCTCGTGGCGGCCACGCCAGTCAACACGGTGCGCAATCGCATGAACCAGGCAGGCACGCCGAAACGCGGATAAATCGCCCGATCCACCAGCCAGGCGATAAGCAAGCCCGCAGCCAGTAAGGGCAAGGCCTGGACCGGCGGCAATAAAGCGACCAACCAGCAATAAAGCGAAGGCACCACACTCCAAAGCATGCTCGGGCCCACGGTTGCTGCGCTTTGGGAGTCCGAGGTCAGTGCAACGCCCCAATGCACCGCCCCGACAAAAGTCAGTATCGAGGCCGCATAAAGCACCTGGGCTTCAGGGGCCAATCCACCCAACGCATTAGGCATGATCCAAACAAGCAGCGTCAGCCCAACAAATGGAATCAATCCGCCCAGGCCAAGCCGATAGGCCCATCGTTCAACCGTTGCAGAAGTCTCACTCATCCACGCAGTCTACCCAAAGGAACACGAATGAAAAAAGGGCCGCGATCAACGCAGCCCTTATGAGGATCGTACCGAGCTCTCATGGCAACCCGGCCCCACCAATACTTTGTGCTGTCTCAAAGACGCCAAAGCTCTTGGAGATAGGCAGGCTTACAGGTCCGCTCCAGCGACACCATTATTCTTGATACTGGAGCAAGCCATGACACCTTGTGCAACCAACGCACGGGTGACTCTCGATAAGCGATTCGACATTGGATCACCTCCTTCCCAAAAATACGGGCAATTCCGCAGGGTTAATCTACCAGCTTTGCGTGCATACTCAATGTCGCAGTTCAACAAAACACGACATATTGAGGAGACAACGGATGAAGATCCCTTTAAAAACGATGTTCGGCGGTTTTACCATCGCAACCTTATTGAGCGGCTGCGCAATGCTCGGGCTCGATAGCGGATGGACGCCACTGGTCGATGGCACCAAAGGCCTGGAAAACTTCAACCGGGTGGGAGATACCCAGTGGGTCGCAGCCGATGGGGCGATTCAGGCTTCAGCCGGCGGTAAAGACCCGGGATACCTGGTCACCAAGGGCAGCTACAAAGACTTCGTGATCCGCGCCGAGTTCTGGTCGAGTGACGATGCCAATAGCGGTATTTTCTTTCGCTGCCAGGAACCCAACCGCATCACTGATGAAAACTGCTACGAAGCCAATATCTTTGATCAACGGCCCGACCCCAACTTTGGCACTGGCGCCATCGTCAAGGTCGCCAAGGTGGCCCAGCCGATGCCCAAAGCGGGAGGCAAATGGAACACCTATGAGATCACTGCCAAAGGCACTCGCTTGGTGTTGGTGCTCAATGGTGTCAAAACCGTAGACATCGAAGACTCCAAACTCGCATCAGGCCCAATCGCTTTGCAATGGGGGCGCGGCGTCATCAAGTGGCGCAAGGTGGAGATCAAGCCGCTATAAGGCTTTGTGAAAACGCGAGCCTGCTGAGCCCGAACCCACCCGTTTGTAAAAGCGGGTAAAGGATGAGCAAAACTGGCTGGGAGACTCCAACATGCGAGGCACCGCACGCCATTGGCCTACCAGCGGGCGGGCATCGCAGTAGAAAGGGTTCAGGGTAGCCGTCATGCGCAAACGGCTGGCGGCAACATTAAACTGCGCAGGCCGCCCCACCCAGATCGGGAGCTTGAGTTCGCGCATTGCGCCCAGGACAAACTTCCATCGTCGCAATGTCCAGGGATGTTGGGTATGGAAATCGGGATGGACCCACCCCACCCGAACCGTATCGGCTGCAAGCGGCTCAAATAGATCCATGGACCACGGATGAATCAGTTCAATCACTTGCTGCTGCTCATCCTCAAGGAACATCGCAAGATTAGCGATGAGATCATCTGCATACTCGCCATCAGGCGCGGCCTGATAAGTAGCTGGCGGTTCAATCGCATCATCTTCGAATAGTCGAGGGCCTCGGTATGGCGCTTGTGGCCCGCGGCTCGTGGCTATTGCCTCAAGCTGCGCATAGGTGGTGTCAATCACGCTGCCGGGGCTATGCCACGCACGCGGGGCGTACTTGGCCACATTCTCCGCATTAAACAGATAGGGTTTGGTGGCGAAGGTGCCAGCCACCCACTGCCAGCTCAGGTGGTTGGAGGCAAGATCACCATCAAGCAAATGGCTCACCATCCAATCCGCGCCTGCTCGCCAATGGACCTTGCGAATGTGCACCAGATACGAAGCAAGCCACATCCTGGCATGATTGTGCAGATACCCCTCCCGGTATAGCTGCGTCACCGCCTGATCAATTACTGGTAATCCGGTGCAGGCCCTTGCAACATCTTCTGGCAGGTGGTCTGCATACTCGCCAGACCATACCGGCGGGCGGATATCAGTGAAAATATTCTCGCCTAGATGCTCCCACACATGCTGGTAGTACTCGCGCCAAGCAAACTCAAAGACTAGCTTGTCTTCCGGCCCAAGGGGGTGAGTTTGCCCCAGGGTTGCCATCACCTGCGGCAGGCTAATCAGCCCATGCGTGAGATAGGGCGAAAGGCGCGTGACCCGGCCAGAAAGAGCATTGCGAGTCCGTCCATACAAGGCAGGATCGATAGCCTGTAGGCACCGCTCCACTGCCTGCCTGGTCGGCTCAAATTGACTGTCCTTCGGCGGCTCATCCATGCCGTTCAACGTACCAAGGGGCGTACCGCCGTGAAGCCTCCGTCCACCGCGATGATCTGCCCGGTAATACGCTGCGCCGGCTCAGACACGAGGTACACGGCCATTTGAGCCAGCTCGGAGGCCGTGCCAATTGATCCGAGGGGATATTGTTTTGCTGCACCTTCGCGCACTGCATCACTGCGCAGCATGGCCGCTGTCATTGGGGTATCGGTCATGCCCGGTGCGAGCACATTAAATCGCAAACGTTGCGGGGCATAAGTAGCAGCAAAGCTGCGGGCCATCGCTTCAATCGCACCCTTGGCGGCAGCAATCGCTTCGTGATTGGCCACACCGATACGTGCCACGACCGACGAGAACAACACGGCACTACCCGGCTGCTGAGACTCGCGCATCACATTGGCCCAGCGACTCAACACAAAAAAAGCGGCATCGGCATTGGCGGCCATTACAGCGCGATACTGTTCAGCAGTGGTCCGGTGGGCCGCTTGAATCAAGGTGCTGCCTGCGCAATGTACAAGAGCCGATACCGCACCAATGGCCTGGGCTTGCTCTATCGCAGCAGCCGCGCCCTCGGGGCTTGAAACATCGGCTGCAACTTTATGTTGTGCACTGACCGTCTCCAGCCTCGCCATATCACGAGACACCGCAACTACCGTCCAGCCTTGCTCATCCAACAGCGTGCAGACCTCTCTTCCGACCCCGCCACTCGCACCAGTCACCAACGCTACCTTCGATTCCACTGAGACCCCCAAAAGCTCCAGAGCGTACGCAATATCGAATGCGGCAGGCACTAACCCCTAGAACCAGGTCGAGTTCTGAAGTGAGCTGCTACCTGAGCGACAGCAAAAATCTCACAATGGCTACCCGCTCGGCGGGGTCATCGAGGCGGTAGCTCATTTTCTGCCCAGGAATCAAAGCCTGCGGATTGGCTAGCCATTGATCCAAGGTCTGAGCGGTCCAGACTACCTTGCTGTTGCGAAGAGCTTCCGAGTAGTCGTAGTCACGCAGGGCCCCGGCTCGACGACCGCCAACGCCCTGATGCAAAGGCCCCACGCGATGTGCCTCGACACTATGGCAAGCGCCACAGCGTTGTTCATACAGCACAGCCCCATCAAGAGGCTGTGCTGTCAAGGCTGCTGACCACAGGACTGTGCTCCAACAGAGCACACCCGGTTTGACGCAGCGCACTGGTCAGGCGCCGAAGGTCAGCGCAGCGCTTGGCAGCGGGCGTCCCATGGCTTGGGAAAGCACCGTCCAATGCATGGTTTCATCGGCTACCAACCGTGCTGCCACCTTGGCAATATTGGGATCCTTGAATGCCGGAATCACGCCGAGATATGCATTAACTGCACCGAGCTCAAGCTTGGCGGCCAACGCCAGCACATCGGCTTGTGATTTGAGCGATCCGGCATTTAGCGCCCGGGCATATTCGTCCAAAGACTTTTCTGCCACCGGCCGGCCGCCCAGCTTTTCAATGGTCGCAATCAATGCTTCGCGGTGGGTTTTATGATGACCCTGAAAGGCTACTGCAACATCAAGCACGGGCTTTTGTAGCAACCCACTTGTTGCTCCCAACTGGTACGCATTAATGGCTTCGTGCTCAAGGCCCAGTGCTACGTTGAGAATGCCCACATCACTGGCGGTCATTGAGCCACTTTGTGCAAAGGCTTTATGGCCTGACAAAAGTCCAAGGGCAGTCGCTGAAAGTGTCAGCGCACTTGTGCCGCGAAAGAAACTGCGGCGATTCGAAACAGACAATAGTTCAAGATTTGATGTCATGGTGATCTCCCAAAAAGATAACGAATTCATAGCGGCTTTGCGCTACAAGTTGGTTTACGTAACCTGAGCCTGGATAGATGCACTAAACTCTGCGTCGATGTCCAAAGATCAAGAATTCATTCACCTGCTCGCTCGTGTCGGTCAACAGGACCGTCTGTCGTTTGAAGCGGTGTATCGCCGCAGCAGTCCGCATCTGTTAGCGGTGCTGATGCGTATCGTCAAGAGCAGGGCAATGGCTGAGGATTTGCTCCAGGAGGTCTATGTCAAAGTTTGGAGGAACGCCGCCAGTTTTGATCCTGCCAAGAGTGCGCCCATGACCTGGCTGGCCAGTGTGGCCAGAAACACAGCGATCGACGCTTTGCGTCGCGAGCATAAGGAAGTGATTAGCGATAATGAGTTCGCAACTGGTGATGATGAGAGCAGCAACATGATTGAGCAACAAGCGGATCCTTCGCCCGGGCCTGTCGAGTTGTTGCTGCAATCAGCTGATCAGCTTGCTGTGCGCGGTTGTATCGAGACTCATCTGGACGCAACACAGCGCCAGGCAATTGCTCTTGCGTTTTATCAGGGCCTGAGTCATCAGGAAGTTGCGCAGACCATGGGCACGCCGCTTGGCACAGTAAAGAGCTGGATCAGGCGGGGCCTGGTGGCTTTGAAGCAGTGTTTTGAAGATCGTGCTGCGAAAGGGAAGTCGCATGGACTATAGCCGCCCAGGAAGGGCGCATGCACTGGCTGGGGAGTATGTCTTGGGGACCATGAATCCCCAGGCGCGGCGACGCTTTGAGGCCCTGCTGCCAAGCCATCCGGCATTGCAGCAGGCGGTGCTGGATTGGCAGGCGAGTCTTTTGCCACTTGCTCAATCAATCCCGCCTGAAGCTCCCTCTCCCAAAGTTTGGGAAGGTATCGAGCGCACCTTGTTTAATCAAACCACTGAGACTAAGGCGACGATGTCGCCTGTCGTTTTCACACAGCTAAAAGAAACCGTGCAGCGTGGATTTTGGCATTGGGAGCGTGGGCTCTCTTTGGCCATGGCACTCACACTTTCAGTGGTGACCTGGCATGCTTATCTTCGACCAACACCCGCCCCCGTAGCGCAAATTGCTCGCGCACCAATCAACGTGGTGATCAAAACAGCCGCGCAGACCGACAAGCCGCAGGTGCTGTTTAGCCTGAGCATTAGTCCTGATGGCCGTGCATTGATCCTGACGCCGATTGATCCGCAAGCCCCGGGAAGCAAACAAGCGTTGGAGCTTTGGGCCGTGCCCAAAGAAGGCGCGCCGCGCTCGCTAGGTTTGGTATCGGCGACCTCCAGCACTACCGTATTGCGTGATGCGATTCTTGAAGGCGTAGCGGCGTTTGCGGTGAGTATTGAGCCTGAATCCGGATCGCCTACCGGTGCACCAACCGGCCCGGTTGTAGGTGTTGGCAAGCTTGAGATCTAGCGATTGATCGCGATCAAACTTCGCCACCCGTCCGCTCAATAAACCAGTACACCGCCAACAACAAGAGCGTAACGGAACCTAAAGGCACGACCATCTCGGAGTAGATTTTCTTCTTCGACAAAAGCAGGTAAACAGCGAGCCAGGCTGCAACGATGAGCAACTGACCCAGCTCAACGCCCAGGTTAAATCCTGCCAACGCCCAAAGTATTGAGCCCACTGGGATCGCTGCCTCAACCATGGCACCGGAAAAACCCAGGCCATGAATCATGCCAAACAGGCAACCCACGATAGCCCGAGTCGAATCATGTTGTAAGCGCGGCACGAGCGCCGGAAACAAGTTCATCAGCGCAACTGCAACAACAGAAAGTGCAATGGCTGGTTCGACCCAAAATGGCGAAACCACCCAACCCAAAGTAGCGGCCAGTAAGGTGATCGAGTGGCCCAGAGTAAAGGCCGTGATCGTTACAACAAGCGCACGCCAGCGTTCAATCATCGCAATGCCCAGCACTAAACAGAGCACAAAAGCGATATGGTCAGCGCCGAGCAAAATATGTTTGAAACCTAGTGCAATGAATCCCGCAAGGGTTTCGAGTTTGGTGCCCAAATTCTGTTGGTTAGGCAAAGTAACCAGGTGCCAACCACCGTCTGGTGAAATCACCTGAACGCCTGACGCGGAACCTTTGCTGACCACCTGAGTACTCAAAAGCAGCCGGTGCTCGGGATCAAGTTCACCCATCAGGCTGTACTTCACTGAAAGCACCTTTGGGGCTGCACATGGGCTTGAATCTCCGGCTTGAAATCGCGCATTCATCCCCTCCGATAGGCGCTCCACTCCCGAGTACTGCCACTTCAATTCGAGCGCTTGCTCATCACACTGCAGCGTCAAGCCCTGATTGATCCACTTCTCAATGGCAGGAGTGGTCGCTTGCAGTTCAGACAAGGTAAGTGTGCGATCCTGATTCTCATCAAGTTGAATGAACACCTGTTCGAGGTCGCGAAGCGCAATCGAGTAGGTCAGTTCGCCCAGCGCCTGGTCCCGGGTTTGAATCAGCAAGGTGGCATCGCTAGCCTTGTGGGCAAAAGCGCTGAAGGACAATATCGTCAAGGCGATGAACAGAAGCTTCTTCATACGCCTAACCGGGCATCGATAAGCCCTTGCTTGCGGATCAATGTAATGAATTGCTGAAGGCGCTTGGGTTGATTTGCCGCACGCGCGCTTTGAACTGCAATTAACCAGTCCATGGGCTCGCGCTGGATCTTCAGATTCTCTTCAGCTAAGGCTAAAGCGCGAAGCGGATCATCCTTCACCATCAGCATGTAAAGCGCTTGCTCACGCAAATGCGTGCGCCGCATCGGGTCTCGCTGCGTTTGTTGCTCAAAGCGAGCTTCAATGGTCTGCATCACTTCTTTGACCTTCGACTGCTTGAGCTGCTTCAGGGCAATGGCCTTGCGAACCAGTGTGCTGTCGCTATCAGGCAGCCCGGCAAGTGCCTGAAGCACGCCTTGTGGTCGCTTCGTGCGTATTAATAGATCACTGTAGGCAATTGCGGTGTAGTGATCGGGGTCGCGAATCAAACTTGCGCCGTAGTGCTTTGCGGCCTCGGCATCATTGCCCACGCGTTCCAAATGTTCCGCAAACAAGGAGCGAATCCACGCGTTTTGTGCAGGCGTTAAATTGCTGGCAAGCAGGTCGTGAAATCCTTTGGTTGCGGTTTTGGTATTGCCGCGAAGCGATTCCGTCTCAAGCCGGCAGGCCTCTCGATATGCGATCAAAGGCGCACCGACCATATTTGCACATGCCGCCAATGCTGCGTCGTATTGCCCAAGCACCCGCTCAATCACTGCGATAGTTAACCAAGCCTGATTTCTTTCGGCACTGTCCTGGCCGGAGCTGGACAGGGCTTGCGTGGGCCGAGCCGTGAGCATGCGAAGGGTAGATAGCGCATCGCTAAACTCGTGGCGATGTTGTTGGATAGTGGCCTTGAGCAGTGTGAGCACCGCGGGGGCCTGGGGGTTGTTCCAATCGGCTCCAGTCAAGCCTTGCGCTTGCCCAAGATAGCGCTCATCAGCGGTTTGCCTCGCCAGATGAATTGCCTGCCGAATCGCAGACACTCGAGAGGCGAGATCACCCGACTGAGCGGTATTGGACTCGATTCGAGGCCCGAGGCGCTCGAGGATCTGATCGCCGGCAGCAGGGCTTTGGGCAACGGCGACTGAGCCCGCTAAAGCTAGAGCAATAGCTGCCACTCTTGCATAGATGATATTCATTGGTTTGGCGCTGCGACGCACAGCAGGGTAACCCCCGCTGTGCACTCCCCTGGTGTTTACAGACCGCCTGCAGGCTCATCAGAATCGGAGCTAGCGAGCATGGCCTCGCCAACCACCAACGGCGTATCCTGATTGGCCTCGCCTTTGTCCACCACCGATTTAACGAAAGCCATGGCGGCACTAGACTGCTGAGTAGCCGCAACCGGCACATCGCTTGTTGATACAGGCGCTACCGTTGGACTACTGCTACCTCCACCACCGCCGCATGCAGCAAGAACAACGATTGCAAATGTGATGGTCAAGCCTTGGCCCCACCGCTTAAAAGCTATGCGTTTCATATATGCCTTTTCCATAAATCAACGTGAGCCACTTAATGGCGTATTTAGGTAAGGGAAGCGATCCAGGAAAGGCACCACCGCCTGATCCACACCGTCATGCACGGTCGCCGCAGCATTGCCAGCTGGCACGCTCGCAGGTGCGCACGTCGAAGTGAGCGAAGGCACGCCCGGTACACCGTTCAACGCCAATGCGTTGTTGGTGCCGTTGAGCAGGCATAAGCCACCCAGCACAGCCACCAGCGAGATATCCACAGTGTCGTCCTTGGGGCGACGGCCGTTCGGATATCCAGCCAAATCAACAGCCTGCGCCAAGTTTGCAACACCACCGACGCGGATCACCTCGCCTGCAACTCCGAGACGGTTTTGCTGCGAAAACGGTACCGGCCGGATAGCCGTATTCAAGCGCATCATTTCAGAAGGCGTCACAGTTGCTGGTTTGTTAACGCCAGTAATCCCCGTCAGGAAAGTAGTGAGCAAATCGGTGCGTGGCAAGTTGGTCGGTGCCAAGCCAGTCTGGCTACCGGTCAGCACCAAACCGAGCAAAGCTGGCAAAGTGGGGTGGCTGACATAGTCAAGAAACTGGGTATCGCCCGAGGGATGAGAAGCATTGAACTTATCCTTATCCCGCAGCCCAATCACCACTTCGTTCACCAGAGGATTCGCGAGGCGCGATACCTGCACCCACGCGCCACCCGCTGTCTCGGAGGTCTGAAGCCCGGATGGTGGTGCGCCATTGAGCAAGCGCCCCTGACGCATGCTCGCCGTGGTCCAAGCGCCGATTACAGGCTCTGTGCCAGCGGTCAGGCAATCCTTGTGAATCTCGATGGCCAGAGAGGTGACGTTCTTGTCCTGAATCCCAAAGTCGTTGTTGGCGAATGCATTGATCAAGGTCGGATCAACAATCTGTGACAACGATGCATTAACCAGGTCAAACACCGGGCCCAAGTTAACAGCAAATCCTTCTTGACGCTGACCCACGAACACCCGACCGTTAGCCTTTCCTGCAGGGCAGCCAGGAAAAGTGACGCTGTGAATATGCTTGCTTGCATACACCTCATAGGCAGCCCGATTACCGAAGGTTTTCTCGCCGATATAGTCCACCGGCTTTTCGAAAGTTGTTGCACCACCACCCATCTTGGCCACCGGCGCCACTGTGCCTTTGCGCCGATCACCTCGAACCATACTCAAGGTGAATGTTTCATTGACATTGGAATTCGGATCATTGAGCTGGCTGATCGGTCCGGCTTGGGTCAAAGGAATAGCGACATTCTTGCCACCAATATTGAGCTCTACCCCTCGGCCGCTGTTCGTCAAGCGATTGTTGAAGCGAAACTGAAAGGTGATGTCTTCCTTCGCGTCATGATTGTTGTCGATGTGGATCTCATAAAGAGCATTCGGATCAAGCTTGAAGTAATTGGGTCCGCCGTACGGATCTTGCAAAGGCGCGAAGTTTGAAATCAACGTGACATAGTCTTCCCGGCCAGCCTCATAGCTTCTAAACATGTAGAAGTCGGTGTTGTCGACCTTGGGGACGGTGGTGATAAAAGGAGCTTCGCGATGGCTCGAAGCCAGGCTAGGCTCGGCAAACAGGACGCTAGCGCCCATCGCCGCAACCGCGGCTAGACTCAATGCTGTACGGGTGTACTTCAAGATGACTCCTTAAGTGTGATGAATGAGGGGCGCTGGTCATCACCCCACTCGTAGTACGCAGCATGGTCAAGAACAGATGCATCAAACCGCCTTGCACTTGAGTGCTCAAGGAAGATCCTTTGTCCCATCGCTCTTCATGCAAGTGCGTAATTGAACTAAAGCCCGGCGAATGCAGGATTTCACTGTCCCCAGAGGCATATCGAATTGTTTGGCTAACTCGCTATGACTTGACTCATTAAAATAGGCTGCCAGGAGAAGACCCCGATGGCGCGTATCGAGTTGTTTAAGGCACCGGTGTAGCGCCTTGGCCTGCTCCGAGCGATCCACAAACTCCACGGGATCCATGCCGCCCCCCGGATAGTTTTCCTGGAAATCTTCGTCCCACGACGAACTGCCAAGTGACCGATCGGCCAATCGACGCCGCAGGAGATCCAGCCCCCGGCTGCGGACAATCAGCCCCATCCAGACCATGGGCGGGCTGATGGCTTCACGATAGTCACCGGCCGCACGCCAAATCGTCACATAAGCATCTTGCAAGACATCCTCGGCGAGTTCCCGATTGCCGACCACCCGCAAAGCAATGGAGTAAAGACGCGTGCTGGTGGCGTCATAGAGGAGGCGCAGGGCCAAGGGATTACGCTGGGCCGCTTGCTTAAGCCATTCGATCAACTGCAAATCGGTCGGCAAGGTGCGCATCATGAGGTGAGGTAGGGCACGTTTGAGGAAGGCCAAAGCGGCTCGACAACCCGAGCCCAATTCATCGATAGGTCATGTAGTGCACTTACGTAGCGAATCCAAAAATGGATTCACCGCGTAACACCTATATGCCCTTTGGCGTGTGCTTCTCTCATTCACCTCATTTTCGAAAGTCCGTCATGTTCAAAAAAAGCTCCACTATTGGCAGTGCCGTCGCGCTGCTGGCGGCAGTGCAATGCGTAAGCGCAGCACCAGTTAGTTTTAACGAGGCAACAGCCTGCCCTTCAGGCGACGCTGCCAATGTTTTGTTTGATCCTGCAGATCCCGCTTGCCAGGCCACCTCGGCCGCAGGCAGCCAAGTGGTCTTCTCAGGCCAGGTGTCACGAATGAACCCGGGCGATGAACGCGATCCAGGCGATGTGGTGAGCTTTGGCAAGCTGCTTGTCGACACGGTCTATCAATTCAAACTCGACTTTTCATTCGAGCCCTTGGATAAGGCTATCGTCCCATCCGCACCACTGACGCTTTTTAGTTTTCTGAATAATCTTCCCTTCGACATCATCACGGATTCCAGCGGAACCTTCATGACCGATGCAGGATCGGAAACTCTCGAGGTATTGTTTGCCCTCGACTCCGATGCGATAGGGGCGGCGAAGTACAACTTCTCACTCAGCCCGATTGCGGTGCCGGTGCCAGCTACGCTGGCTCTACTGAGCCTGGGTTTGGGTCTGGCTGCCTTTAGCCGCCGCAAGATCTAGACAACGTTAGCCCCGCATCGATTGAAGATGCGGGGTTGACCATTCACTTAAAGAATTCAGGAAAGCCGCCGCTTGGGCGGGTCTTCTGGAGGCGCAAGATGAATCGATTGATAACGCGCTTGAATTTGCTGGGCTGGAGCCTCCGAACCATATCTGCGAACCAGATTCGTTTGCTCCGCTGGCATGAGCAGCGGCAGCCCGATCACCGCCAATTTCAGCGGCTCAAATTGCTCGTTCAGTGCCTGGGACTCCGGATCCATCCATTGCGACTCCAAGATCAAATGCGTACGATCATGCGAATGAAATCCAATCCGATCATGCTGATGCTCTGATTGATTCTGCTTAACAACTTTCAGGATTAAGGAGTCAGGTTGGACGGGGTGATTGTGCGCAAGCCCCGAGATTGCCACCTGATGCCAGACCAGCCCCTGAATCAACATGACGCACGCCAGCAATACCCAAATCGCTTTGAGCGGAGAGGCAGCGGCACGCGTTTGGCCAGGACTAAAGCGCTTCATCAAAAAGCAATACGCAGCCCGATTGCGATTGGATGCATTAAAGATCAGCCTGCACACCGAGCGAAAAGTTGCGCCCTGCACCAGGAGAAAACAACCGCTGCCCGCCAATGATGAAGGTGGAAGTGGCAAAGGTACGGTCAGTAATGTTGTTAGCGGCCAGATAAGCCCGATAGTTTCTACTGCCCAGCTTGCCGCGATAGCTCACGCTTAAATCGATCGTGCTGTAGGGTTCGGCGCGAATCGAGTTGTCTGCATTCACCGCGAAAGAGCCCACATGCCGAGCATCAATACGCGCGCCTAGCCCTTGTGCAGGTGCATAAGCAAGATAGACATTGGAGTTTGTGCGGGGCACGTTGGTTAACTCACGGCCTATCAGTGAAGCTGTCGGATTAGCGGTGATTTCAGTCTCCACAATCGCATAGTTCAAGCCCAGATCCCAGTTGTTGCCTGGCGCATAGTTGAGCGCAAACTCCGAGCCTCGGCGGGTAGTCTCTCCGCTGTTGACGAATTGATTGGAGTTGGCCGGAATCTCCCGAATCTCATTGCTGGATCGAATCTCGAAATAGGTCAGATCGGCGCGCAAGCCCGCGACTCCGTAGTAAGTCAAACCGAGTTCGCGTTGCTTGAAGATATTCGGCTGAACCATGGCGCCGTTGGGTGCAAAGAGTGCCCGGACATTGCCTAACTGGAACCCATTGGAAAGATTGCCGCGCAAATCCAGCCCGCGCGCCAGAGTCGAGCGAAATCCGAGCTTTGGACTAAATCGGCTCACCCCATTAAGCGGCGTGTCACAAAGGCCCTGACGGCCTCCCCCGGCATCCACCAAACTTTCGGGGCCATCGACTTTGCAACTTCCGCTAAAGCTGTCATAGCGCACACCCAGCGTGGGGCGAAACAGCTTGGACAACGCAAGATCGCCTTCCACAAAAGCCGAGTTGACGGTGTACTCGAAGGTCCGGTTGGCTACCGGCCCTGCCGTGACTACTCGGTTGTTAAGGTTGTCAAAGAACTGGTACTGAGTTTGCTCATTCAAGCTCTCGATCCCAGCGGTCCAGTTGAAACGTTTATCACCAAGGGCCAGACCGGTGCCATTCAAGCTGGCTCCAATGCCTCGCACCTGCCGGTCATAGCGTTCATCACGTTGGGCCCAGGGTGCACTAGGGGTCGCCACTACCGGGCGAGTGAAGTATCGGTTGAACTCCTGGGTTGTGCCATACAAATAAGTGAGTAACTTGAGATCAGGATTGATCAGCGTATTGAAGTCCAGGCGAAGGGTTTTGAACTCTTTCTTTGCGCCATCCCCCATGACCCTTGCATCCACGCCGCGTGGATCAACTGCAAACTGATTGGCGGTGAGGTAGGCACCCGATTCACCCTCGCTTCGATGGATTCGCGTTGAAAGCGCAATCTCACTTGCGTCAGTCAAGCGATACGCATAGCGACCGGAGAAAGTTTGCTTTTCGAAATCGGAGTTCATGGACCGAAAGCCGTCGGTTCGAAAAATCTGTGCGGCCAGGTTAATGGACGAGCTCCCCGCGCCCTTGCCAGTTTCGCGACCCACGGCAAACTGGGAATCAAGGGTGGAAAAAGAACCCAGTGAGGCATCGCCTAAAGTGTAGTTGCCGCCCTTGCGCGTTTGAAAGAACACCGTGCCCCCCCGGTTGTAGTTGCCGTGTAGCGCCGAGCTTGGGCCGCGAAACACATCGACTCGGGACAACTCAAGCGGAATGATGGCGTTGAAGTCGCTATACCCGTCGGAGTGAGAAAACGCCTCGTTGAGCGTGATGCCATCGAGCACCAATCCAATATCACCGCCATGACTACCGCTGCCAAATCCACGCATTGCAATCGCGTCGGCCACGCCACCCAAACCAAAGTTGCGGATCACCACACCAGGCACTCGCCGGAACAAATCCTGAGGATTGCTCACCGCTTCAGTGCGAATATCCTCCGCAGTAATCGTCGTGGCGGAATAAGCGCTCGACTGATCCAGGAAGCGCTGACCTTTGACCATGACCGGTGCCAAAGCCCCCGAGGATGACGAAACACTTTGCGCCTGCGCGGTTATCGCCGGCATCATCAGGCTCTGAATAACGCAGGCCAGTATTGTGGGCTTCAATCGAATGGCGACTCGTAACATGTCTTTGTCCGTAAAGTGGATGGGTTTGAAGGTTGATCGTTAGGGCTGAAGATAAAAGCGCCGTATTTGCAGGCGGATCAACCCAAAGAGAACTAGCCCGGGCGCAAGCACGCCGATCAGAAAGATGGAGACTTGTGCGAGCGCATCGCGAGTTGGCTCTTGAAAGGAAAAGTGGGGAAACTGATCGTAGTCTTGCGCTTGAAGCGCGATGTTGTTAAGCACTTTGGGGGCGAAAAATCCGCGCCATTGGCGATGGAAGTCATCCACCTGTGCAATGAATTCCCGATATCGGGATGGGTGAGTTCCGGCAAGCCTGTTGAAGCCCTCATAAGCCACCAACACCGGCGAGGCAAACTGCCAATCCGCCACTTGGTTTTGCCTGCGATCAATTTGATCTTGATAGCTTTGCATCAGTGCTTCTATGCGCAGACCAGCCTGCTCTTGCACCCATAAACGTTTGCGCGCAATCAGATAATCCCGCTTGCTCAGCACACCTTGCTCCGCACTATCCATGCCATGCTCGATTGAAAAGCTTGCGCTTTGCGCGCTATAACTGTCGCTAAGTTCGGTTTGTATCGCCCGCACTTGGTTGATCATCTGAGCACGCGATGGCACCGGATACATGGCATGAATTGAGGTGCTCACCGCTGAGGGAATAATCACGGCAAGTACTAACCATGCCCCAACCAAAGCCACCGCGTTCATAGACGAACTGGTACGCATCAAATTCAATGCACAAGCCAGCAGCACCCAAAATCCAAGGTAAGCCATTGTTGCGGTTGACCAAACAACAAACTCGCCAAAGCTAGCCTGTGGTTGCATGCTCAGCACCGCTCCAGTGACAACGACCATGGGAAGCAGGACCAGCGCCAGCCGCACACCTGCCTTGGCCAGAACCACTTGACCCAGGGGTACCGAGGTCGCAAGCAACATCGACAAGCGCCCCTGCTCACGCTCAAGAGCAAGAATGTTGTAAGTCAGTGCGATCACCAACAAAGGAGCAATAAACACTACAAAAAAACTGAGGTCGAAGCGCCCGGTCAATAAACTCGCAGGGTTTTCGATCTCATCATTCAGTGCAAAGCTCTCTTTGGTTTCACCCGATACCTTGATATAAGGAGGTTGAAGGTCCGAGTGCCCAATCGCAAACCATCCAAGCGCTTTGGGCGGCAAGAATGCATACCTTGCTGCATGCCGATGGCCTATCCAGTAGGCGTTGGCTGGATTGGTAAAGGCCGAGCTTGGCGAATACTCACCCTGTGCCATCTTCTCTAAATTGGTGAGTTGCAGGGCAATGCGGCTCGCCTCTTCTGTTTGCGCAACTCGTACGATCTCGCCTTGGCGCTTGTGCCAGGCCAAGCCATTGGCGATGGCCATGGTCAATGCAATGAGCATGATGAGAGCAATCCACCGCCCGGTGCCTTCGCTGCGTAACAGGCGCAGCTCGCTGCGAGCCAGCTCGCTCGTGACTGCCTTGCGGGTCATGATGCGTCTCCGAATTGGCGGTTACGCGCCACTGCCCACCAGGCAAACAGCGAGGTAGCGGCCAACCAGCTCAATAACATTCGAAACCCGAGGCCGACCATCGTGCGATGCTCGCCTGGCGCGAGAATCGACACCACCTGATGATCAAACGGAGGAATGGTTTTCCAGAGCTCAGACCCGGCAACATAGTCCCGATCCCCAAAGCGTCGATTACGGATCAAATCATTGGCGGTGAGGGTTTGAATCGTGCGGCGATGCTGCTCAGCGGCTCGTGCAAATTGCAAATGGTGGGCTAGATCAGTGCCTGCCAAACCCATCGAGGTTTGCTGAATCGCCAAGGCAGGAACCACCAACCCTGCCCAGGTCTTGAAGCGTTCCTGATGCATGAACTGAGCCCAGAGCTGCCCATAAATCTGGTCAAACACGCGATAGCCAAATTCATCGTCCTGCTTGAGTACTAGCCCATCAAAATCAAAAGGCAACTCTTTTGGATCCTGCACCCCGAATCTCGCCAGGGTGGTTCTAAGTAAGCCCTGATAAGCGGGATGGGTGGCGTCATGTGCAGTGCTCGCTTTTCTCGCTTGAGCAATCCTCTCCTGAAACTCGATGGCGGAGGGTGTGGCATAACGCTGAGTAGCCACATCACTCAGCCATCGCGGCATCATGAAACTATTGATGATCCAAAAGCCAAGCAAAATCACCAGCGCGATTCGCGATGAGCTTACGAGCGCGGAAACTCCCGCACCAAGGCAGGCAAATCCTCCAAGGTAAGCGAGGTATGCCAAAGCCATGAATCCAGCGCGTGCCCAGAGATCCGGGGCAGAGTGTTCATGTGCTGCCTGCGAGTCTCCTGCAATGCTCACCACTGCGATTGCGGGCAGGACCATCAGCAGGACCACCGCAGCACTGGCAAGGAGTTTGCCCGCGAGCATCGTTTGTGGCGTCACGCCACTGATTGAGCACAGTGATTGTGTACCGCGCTCGCGCTCCCCCGAGAACATGCCAAACCCGAGCAGAATCAAAAGAAGTGGGGCGAGCACTTGCAATACAAAAGCTGGGGTCAGGGTTCCGAGCCTTTGCAAGCTGCTCGCATCACGTGCCGGGCGATAGCGCACATCATTTTGCTTATGCGCTTCCATCCATACCGTGACACCGGAAAAAGCATTAACGCCGGGATCAATACTGGAAAGCGCACCCAGTTCCTTAAAAGCGTATTGCCCAAAATGAGAGGCGCTATGCGGATTCTTTGGCCCTTGTTCTACCCATTGCTGATAGCTTTGAGATTGACCGGCTCGTCGCTCGCCATTGATGGCCTCGGTCGCCTGCACCGAGACCAGCGCGCTAATTACCGCCAACAAACTAGCCAGGATCGCAAGACTGGTGACAACACGATCCCGGCGCCAGATGAGCCACTCTTTCATGGCGATCGCAATGATGGATCGCATCATGCTGCACACCCGTAGCTGTGGCGCAGGTAGATCGACTCGAGCTGTGCGGTAGTAATGCCCTGCGCTGCAATATCTTCAACCAGCACACCGTTTTGCATGATGCCTATGCGATGAGCGATTCGCTTGGCAAGAAATAGATCGTGCGTGGCCATGAGGATGGCCAGCCCCTGCCGAGCCAGGTGCTGCATCAAATGGCCGAACTCATTGGCTGCGGATGGATCGAGGCCGGAGGTGGGCTCATCAAGTAAAAGCGCACGCGCACGCTTGGCCAATGCAATTGCAATGCCTACCTTTTGCCGCATGCCCTTGGAGTAGCTACCGACCCGCTTGTCAAAGCTCGCCGGGCTCAAGCCGCTTTGAATCAGCAACTCTTCAAGCTCGACGCGAGCCAAGCGACGCGCCTGAGCCAAACCGGCGAAGAACGCCAGATTCTCGATGCCGCTTAGCGTTGGATAGAGCATCACGTTTTCCGGGATATAGGCAATCGCTTGGCGCGCACGCTCAGGATCGGCCGATAGGGAAACGCCATCAACGCTGGCATCTCCTGAGCTGGGTTGAGTGAACCCGAGGAATAAGTTAATCGTGGTGGTCTTCCCTGCTCCGTTGGCACCGAGCAGGCAAAACACCTCGCCTGCACCGATAGTCAGATTCAAGGGGTGCAATGCAAATGAAGTCCCGTAGCGTTTACAAAGCTCTGAGGCAACCAACATGATGAATTCCCGTAGTAGACACGCGCTATACCCCAGCCGGTACGCATGGCGCGCAAGCTGTTTAGGGGCGAAACCCCTGGCAAGGGTCTTGAAATAGGGCCGCAGCAAATAGCGTCGGGCCCAGGGCAGGCACTAGGCTCGCGGAGGCGGGGATTCAGGGGCGGTGGTGTGGATTGCGAAGGGCAGGAGCCGGTGAGGCACAACCCTGGATACGCTATCCGATGGAATAATCGAAGGAGCAGAGCCCTGCAACGCCGGGCTCGCAAGTTGCGTACCACTGGCGTCTGCTGAATCAGCCAGATCCGAAGCTTGGGCCTGCGGGAACAGCCAATGAACTACATCATCGGTGACCTCGTGGATTAAGGCCTCAAAGTGGGAGTGCACACCCACCGTCGTGTGTTGATGAGGCCGTGAACCCAGCTCGATCAGAGCTGGATCACCGCTGGTGCTCTCATGGGTGTGCGCCAAGCTGAGCATGCGCATAGGCATCAGCACCAGTGATTGGGCAACCACAATGCCAAGCACGATCCACAGGATCAGGGCGCGCAAGGGATGGTAGGTTTTTGAACTCACCCCTCCTTTACGCAAACCCTGGGCTTTTGGATGCGTCTACCCGATCCAGCTAAGCGACGCGGCTTGCCTTCAAAGCAGGCGCTTGATCCCCAAAACTCACGAAGCCTTGCTGCGCCCCCCGATTCAGGGCCGAAATGATCGCCTTGAGCGCAGCTGTGACGATATTGGAATCGATCCCCACTCCAAAGGCACTTTGATCCCAGCCAAAGCGCATCTGCACATAGGCGGCCGCTTTGCTGTCTTCACCAATCGACAAAGCGTGCTCGGTGTAGCTCATCACATTGGCAGACACACCGAATTGCTGCTGGATAGCACGCATCAAGGCATCCACTGGCCCATTCCCCTCCCCAGTCACGGTCACCGGTGCGCCTTCGAAGAGAAGGCCCGCTTCAATCGACTCGACCTCGGACCGCCCACGCTGGTGCATCAGGCCATGATCCACATAGGCGAGCGGCTGCGCACTATCCACATAGGTGCTATCAAACACTTCCTTGATCTGCGCCGAGCTCAGCTCCTTGCCGGTCGCATCCGTCACCTTCTGCACTTCCTTGCTGAACTCCACCTGCAACAAGCGCGGCATCTGAATGCCATAGTCACGTTCAAGCAGATAAGCAATCCCGCCCTTACCCGATTGGCTATTGACCCGGATCACCGCGTCATAGGTGCGCCCAAGATCGGAAGGGTCCACCGGCAGATACGGCACATCCCAAAACTCACCTTCCTTGCGAGCACTCAAGCCCTTCTTGATCGCATCCTGATGTGAGCCCGAGAAGGCTGTGAATACCAACTCTCCGCCATAGGGATGGCGTGGATGCACAGGCAATTGATTGCAATGCTCGGCCACCCGAATCGATTCATTGATATCGGAGAAGTCAACGCCAGGGTCCACGCCCTGGGAGTAAAGATTTAACGCCAGAGTCACCAAACACACATTGCCAGTGCGCTCGCCATTGCCAAACAAACATCCCTCAACCCGATCCGCCCCGGCCATCACACCCAGCTCCGCCGCTGCCACACCACATGCTCGATCGTTGTGCGGGTGCAAGGAAAGAATCATCGCCGAGCGATGTTTCAGATTCCGGTGCATCCACTCGATCATGTCGGCATACACATTCGGTGTGCTGTGCTCAACGGTGGCAGGAAGATTTACGATCATCTTGCGCTCTGGCGTGGGCTGCCAAACGTCACCCACCGCATCACATACCTCTTTGGCATAGTCGATTTCAGTGCCGGTAAAGCTTTCTGGCGAGTATTGATACACCCACTCGGTTTTTGGATGACGAGCAGACATGGCCTCGGTGTATTGCTTGACCCAGCGGGCGCCTTGCACAGCGATATCCTTGATACCCGCTTTGTCCATGTTAAACACGACCCGGCGCTGTGCAGTGGATGTGGAGTTATAGACATGAACAATCGCCCGTCGAGCCCCAGCGAGTGACTCTACTGTGCGTGCGATTAACTCTTCACGCGCCTGGGTGAGCACCTGCACAGTCACATCATCAGGAATCAGATTCTTCTCGATCAACAGGCGCACAAAATCAAAGTCGGTTTGTGAGGCTGCAGGAAACCCGATCTCGATTTCCTTGTAGCCAATTTTCACCAGATGGCGGAACATGCGCAGCTTGCGCTCGGAATCCATCGGCTCGATCAGCGCCTGATTGCCATCCCGCAGATCCACACTGCACCAGATCGGAGGTTTGCTGATCACCTGATTGGGCCAGGTACGATCAGGCAAATCGATGGTGCCGTAGGGTTTGTATTTGGTACGCGGATCGGGCATCGACATGGCAAAATTCCTTGGGTGAAAATCGTTAGAGTGGTCAAAAAATGATGGGGGAATACTGATCGAGGCTCTCCTTCGGTCATTTGCAGACCGCTGGCGCTTCGATGGTGATGGGGAAAGAGTTATGCGCCTAGGGGCGCAGTAGCAGCAGGCCAAGCAGCAAGCTGCTGGCGGCGCGCGCACCCAAGCCGCCCGAAGGGGCCAGCTGGCTATTGAGGGTGCGGAAAATCGAATTCATCCCTCGATCTTGATTTAGGTGATGCCACTTGTCAAGTCACCTGCCTGCCGCATACTTGCACCCCAAGGAGACCCTCTAATGAATACGATTGCAGTCAAGACCGACTACCTCATCACCGGCAGCGGGGCGATGGGCATGGCTTTTGCCGATACTTTGCTCGAAGAAACCGATGCCACAATCACCATAGTGGATCGTTATCACAAGCCCGGCGGCCACTGGAATGTCGCGTATCCATTCGTCACGCTGCATCAACCCTCGGCGTTTTATGGGGTGAGCTCACGCGAGCTTGATACCGGCCATATCGATCAGGTGGGTTGGAACAAAGGCTTGAGCCATCTGGCCAGTGGTGCACAAGTGTCGAGCTATTTTGATCAGGTGATGCAGGAGCGGTTTTTACCCAGCGGGCGTGTGCAGTACTTTCCGATGTGTAACTACCTGGGCGAGCATCAATTTGAATCGATCACCAGCGGGCAGCGCTATTCGGTGGAGGTGAGCCGCAAGGAAGTGAATTGCACCTACCTCAACACCTCGGTGCCAGCCACGCACACCCCGAGCTTTTCTATCGCACCCGGGGTGAACTTCATGCCCCTGAATCACTTGCCTTTGATCAAGAAACAACCCGCGCAATATGTGATTGTGGGTGGAGGCAAGACCGGGATTGATGCCTGCTTGTGGCTTCTGGAACACCATGTTGACCCCGCAAAAATCACCTGGATCGTATCGCGTGATGCCTGGTTATTGGATCGTCGCAACACCCAACCCACCATGGAGTTCTTTGAATACTCCTTGGGTGCCCAGGCCGCCCTGATGGAATCCATCGCTCAAGCAGAATCCATCGAAAATTTGTTTGATCGGCTGGAGTCTTCGGGAGTCCTCCTCAGAATCGACCCAAACATTCGCCCGAGCATGTTCCATGGCGCCACCATCAGCCAGATGGAACTTGAGCAACTACGCCGCATCCAGCACATCGTGCGCTTGGGTCGGGTGACTCATATCGGCCTGGATGAGGTCAAGCTCGATCGAGGCACGCTAGCCGTGGATACCAACACCTTGTTTGTCGATTGCTCGGCTAGCGCTATCACCAACCTTGCCATGATTCCTGTATTCGCTGGCGATCGCATCACCCCACAAACCGTGCGTCCCTACCAGCCGGTATTTAGTGCCGCGTTTATTGCGCACATCGAAGCTACGGTGGATGATGAAGCTCAGAAGAACAAACTCTGTGGTGTCGTGCCCCTGCCCAATCACGATACTGACTGGCTGAGGATGCAGGCGGCGATGATGATCAATCAAATGAACTGGTCGGGCCAACCCGGGCTTCGCGATTGGCTCATCAACAATCGGCTCGATGGCTTTAGCCGACTGGTATCGCAGGTCAGTCCGGAAGATACCGAGAAACGTGCGATTCTGAAACGCATGCGAGATAGCGCCATGCCCGCAATGTTCAAGCTGCAGCAGCTGATCAGTCAACTTGATACGGTGGCTTGAAGCTCAAGCATCAAACGCTGATCAAGCGCGTTTGCGGAATCGATATACCACCTGGGTGGCGCGGCGACTCGCCATCCAGTTCACCGGCTGGCCGTTTCGCAAGCAGGCGGTTTGCAGAATTTCGAGATTGAGCTGCTTGAGCAAATCTTCGAAATCAAGCATGGTGGCCAGATGCAGGTTGGGCGTGTCGTACCACTGATAGGGCATCTCTTTGGACACAGGCATGCGCCCTTTCAGAATCGCCCAGGCATGATCCCAGCGCCCGAAGTTGGGAAACGACACCACCCCTTCGCGAGCCACATCACCCATTTCCCGCAACACCTGCTCGGTGCGCTTGGTGGCCTGAATCGCCATCGATAACACCACAGTATCGAACTGCGCGCCCACAAACATGCCCAAGCCCGCTTCAATATTCTGCTGAATCACATTGACGCCGCTTGCAGTGCAGGCCGCCACCGCATCATCATCAATCTCCACGCCGTAGCCGGTGCACTGCTTGTCGGCCTGCAGATGGGCGAGCAGGGTGCCATCACCGCAGCCAAGATCCAGCACCCGTGAAGCTGGCGCGATCCAGCTGGAGATTAAGGCCAGGTCGGCACGCAAGGGAATCATCGGCTCACCTCGGCGGCAATGCGCTCAAAGTAAGACCGCACCAAGCGCATGTATTGGGGATCGTCGAGCAGGAATGCATCATGCCCATGCGGTGCATTGATTTCCGCATACGTCACATCACGCCGATTGGTGAGCAGGGCCTGCACAATTTCGCGGCTGCGTTGTGGGCTAAAGCGCCAATCAGTGGTAAACGAGGCAACAAAAAACTTGCATTGCGCTGGAGCTAAAGCTTTCACCAGATCGCCTTCGAAGGCGGCGGCTGGATCGAAGTAATCCAGCGCTCGGGTGATCAGCAAATAGGTATTGGCATCAAAGTAGCGCGAGAACTTTTCACCCTGATAGCGCAAATAAGACTCGATTTCAAACTCCACATCGAAGGTGAATTTGAAATCATCTGCAGCACCACTTTGCTCGGCATGCGAGCGCTTCAGCGCCCGGCCAAATCGCTCGGCCATCACATCATCCGATAGATAGGTGATATGGCCAATCATGCGCGCCACTTCAAGCCCGCGCTTGGGCACCACCCCAAAGTCGTAAAACCGGCCGCCATGAAACTCGGGGTCAGTAATGATGGCGCGCCGCGCGACTTCATTGAAGGCAATGTTTTGCGCAGATAGCTTTGGTGTGGAAGCGATCACCACCGCATGGCCCAATCGCTCGGGATAAAGCGTGCTCCAGGCCTGTGCCTGCATGCCACCCAAGCTGCCTCCCATCACTGCAGCAAACCGCTTGATGCCGAGGTGATCAGCCAAGCGCGCTTGCGCATGCACCCAATCTTCCACCGTGACCACCGGGAAATCCGGGCCGTAAGGTTTACCTGTGCTTGGGTTGGCAAACATCGGGCCAGTGGAGCCAAAGCAACTCCCGAGATTATTGACCCCAATCACAAAAAATCGGTTGGTATCGACGGGCTTGCCCGGGCCGATCATGTTGTCCCACCAGCCAATGCTCTTCGGATCATCAGCAGCAATACCCGCAACATGATGCGAGGCATTCAGCGCATGGCAGATCAACACCGCGTTGGTGTGCTGCGCGTTCAGCTGCCCATAAGTTTCATAGACCAGATCGTAGTTGGCGATGCTCACGCCGCTGCTCAGGGCCAGGGGTTCCACAAAATGTGCCTTACTGGCACTCACCACGCCCACCGAACCTGCCGCCTGCGCGGGCTGAGCATGATTACCGAGGCTCAAGCCGACTCCCTCAAGCGACGCAAAGCCGACTCGACCTTGATCGGATCATCGCTGCCCAGCAAACGCTGCACCCGAGCACTCAGCAATGACACGTCAGACAACAGGATCTCTCGCTTCACCTTAAGCAAGCTCACCGGATGCATTGAAAACTCGGTCAGGCCCATGCCGAGGAGCAAGCGAGTCGCGGCAGGATCACCCGCCATCTCACCACACACCGACACTGACTTACCCTGCTTTTGCCCGCCGCGAATCGTCATCGCCACCAACTCCAGCACGGCCGGATGAAACGGGTCATAAAGATGTGCCACCTGAGCATCACCACGATCAATCGCCAGGGTGTATTGCACCAGATCGTTGGTGCCAATCGAAAGGAAATCCAAGCGGCGCGCGAATAGGCCAATGCTTAACGCTGCTGCAGGCACTTCAACCATGCCGCCTATCGGCACATCTTCCACAAATTTTTCCCCGCGCTCGCGTAACTGCTCTTTGGCACGCTCAACCATTTTCAGGGTTTGATCAATCTCATGCTGATGCGCGAGCATCGGAATCAGGATACGCAAAGAACCATAGGGCGAAGCCCGTAACAGCGCGCGCAGCTGCTCAAGAAACATTTCGGGCTGGGCCAGGCAAAACCGAATCGCCCGCTGACCAAGTGCTGGGTTGGGGGCAACATGCGTTGCTGCATCCGGCAAAGTTTTATCCGCCCCGACATCCAGCGTGCGGATCGTGACTTCGAAGCCGTGCATTCCCTGAAGCGCTTCGCGATAGGCCTCGAACTGCTCTTCTTCACCGGGCAGATCGGTGCGATTGAGAAACAAAAACTCGGAGCGAAACAAGCCAATACCTTGAGCACCCGCCTCACGCGCCTGCGCGGCTTCGCTGGGCAATTCGATATTGGCCATCAGCTTCACATCAATGCCATCAAGAGTTCGCGATGGGATGTGAATCAGGCGACGCAGCTTTTGCTGCTCAAGCTGCTGCTCTTGCTGGCGCTCACGGTATTGCCCAAGCACAGCTTCGTCTGGCGCCACGAGCACAATGCCGGCATCACCATCGAGAATCAGCCAGTCATCATCATCAATCAGGTCTGAGGCCTTGCCCAGTCCCACGATAGAGGGCACACCCATACTGCGCGCAAGAATCGCGGTGTGTGAGGTGGTGCCACCAAGGTCGATCACAAAGCCCAAAGCACTCTTTAGGTTAAGCATATCGGCGGGCGAGATATCCGGAGCTACCACGATGGCCGCATCGCCAAGATCATTATCCAGTGCGAGTTGCGGATCATTACCCGGGGCCGACAATTGAAGCTTCAGGCTCTTCAATACCCGGCCGGCCACTTGACGAATATCGCGCGAACGCTCGCGCATGTATTCATCATCCAGGGCATCAAATTGCGCGGCCAGTTGCTCCGCTTGATCGGCAAACGCCCATTCCGCATTCCAGCGCTCATCAGCAATCAAACGCTTGGCGCCCTCAATCATCATCGGATCATCGAGGATCATGCCATGCACCTCAAGCATGGCATTGGCCTCGCTCGGCATATCGACAGGCAACTGAGTGCGCAGTTTCTCAAACGACTCACGGACCTGAAACAAGGCCATATCCAGGCGCTTGAGCTCGGCATCAATTTCGGGAATCTCGATCCGATAGCGCTTGGCATCCAGGCCTTGCGCCTCCAGCACGCGCGCGCGCCCAATGACGATACCGCCACCCAGCGCTGTGCCGTGCAAGGCAAACATCACTCTTCCTCGAACCCGGAGGCGATCAGGGAAGCAATGGCCTGAGCCGCTTGCTCATCATCGGCGCCTTTGGTTTCGATCGTGAGGGTTGAGCCTTTTGCAGCCGCCAGCATCATCACGCCCATGATGCTTTTGCCATTCACACGGCGTCCATTCTTGGTCAACCAGACTTCACTCGCAAACTTTGAGGCGAGCTGGGTGAGCTTAGCCGAGGGCCGCGCATGCAGTCCCAGCCGATTAACAATTTGCACATCAAGCGTCGTCATGATCCAGATTCTGTGGCCTGTGCCACCGGGGTAAGAACTTCGAAAATCGCGCTGCGCCCAGCCTCCATCACCAACTGCTTGGCTTCTTCCAGAGGCAAGCGGCGATTGGACAGCGCTTTGACAAGCACAGGCAAATTCACACCAGCGATCACCGCAACCCGATTGGGCTCGGCAAGCGCGCTCGCAATGCGTGAGGGTGTTGCACCAAATACATCGGTGAATACCAGCACGCCGCTGCCATCGTTGATGCGCGAAAGCAATTCGCGGGAAGCACGAGTGGCTTCTGCAGGGTCTTCATCCGGGATCACATCAAGCGCGGCCAATTGCGGCGGCAAACGCCCGAAGATATGGCGCGTGCATCCCAAAAGGGCTGTGCCAAGCGGTTCATGCGAAATCACCAACACGCCGATCATGCTCGCTGCAGCCGTTTCATCAAGGCATCAACAAACATCGCCGCGACATCACAATCGCTGCCCTGGGTGATTTCCTGGAAGCAGGTGGGTGAGGTCACGTTGATTTCTGTGAGACTGTCGCCAATCACATCGAGCCCCACCAAAAACAAACCTCGTGCAGCGAGGATGGGAGCCAGCGTGCCAGCGATCTCCCGATCTCTGGGGCTCAGGGGCTGAACCACCCCGGTACCACCGGCCGCTAGATTGCCGCGCGCCTCGCCCGCCTTCGGAATACGCGCCAAACAATAGGGCACCACCTGGCCGTCAATGAGAAGAATGCGTTTATCGCCCAGACTGATCGCAGGCAGATAGCGCTGCGCCATCACCGAGCGAGCCCCAAACTGATTCATGGTTTCAATGATCACCGAAAGATTGGGATCATTCACATCAGCGCGAAAAATCGAAGCTCCGCCCATGCCATCAAGCAGCTTGAAGATCGCATGTTCATGTTCATGTACAAAGGCTCGCAGCGCTTCCGGGGATCGGGTCACCAACGTCGGTGAGGTGAGCTGCGGAAACTCAGTGATTGCGAGCTTTTCATTGTGATTGCGCAGGGCCGCCGGATCGTTGAGCACCATCACGCCTTGTTGCTGCGCGCGCTCCAGCACAAATGTGCTGTAGAGATACTCCATATCGAAAGGGGGATCCTTGCGCATGATGATGGCCGCAAACCGCGTTATCTCCACAGCTTCCTGCACTTCAATCGCAAACCACTCGGAAGCCTGCCCGGTGAGGTTAATGCACTTGGCCTGCACCGAAACCTTGCCCTGCAAAATTTGCAGATCATGAGGCTCGCAAGCCCATACCTGCAGGCCACGGGATTGCGCCTCGCGCATCATCGCAAAGGTGGTGTCTTTATAGATCTTGAAACTGCTCAGTGGATCTGCCACGAACAAGAGGGCCGGGCTCATCGCTTATCCATAAAGGGACTGGTCAGGATCGGTGCGCTCCAATTCGAGCGATGCGGCGAGTGCTGCCAGGCGGCCGACTACGCCATAAGAATAAAAACGATTGGCTGCAGCTTCTGGGGCCTGATCACAATCAGGCATCGTGCATGACGTGGCAAAAGGCAGGGGCCGGAAGGTAGCGCCGGGGGAGTTGAGATTCTCATCACGCCCACGCTCTTTATTCAACCGATAAAAGCCACCAACAACAAACCGGTCAATCATGTAGACCACGGGTTCGGCGGTGGAGTCTTCAACCGTCTCAATCGTGGGTACACCTTCCTGAATGATCACCTCGGAGACCTCAAGGCCCTCCTTGACCACCGACATCTTGTTGCGCTGCTTGCGATTCAGATTGGTGACCTCCGAGGCATCCTTAACCGACATGATGCCCATGCCATAGGTGCCCGCATCGGCCTTCACAATCACAAAAGGCGTTTCATCAATACTGTATTCACGATACTTCGCGCGAATTTGCTTAAGCAGGAGATCCACGTTGCTTGATAAGCAATCCTCGCCCGATCGCTCCTGAAAATTGATCTCACCGCAGCGCGCGAAATAGGGATTCAGCAGCCAGGGATCGATATCGAGCAGCTTGGCAAACTTCTTGACCACATCGTTATAAGCCGCGAAGTGGGTGGTTTTACGGCGCACCGCCCAGCCTGCATGCAGCGGCGGCAACAGGGTTTGCTCCTGCAAATCCTTCAGCACTTCGGGCAGGCCCGAAGAGAGATCGTTATTCAGCAAAATCGCGCAAGGATCAAAATCGCCAATCGTTAATCGGCGGCCTTTGCGCTGCATGGGCTCGACGACCAGGCTCTGCCCATCAGGCAAATCGATCTTCGTGGGCCCAGTGACTTCAGGATTGAGCGAGCCCAGGCGCACATTCAGGCCAGTTTGGCGCAGGATCACCGAAAGCCGCGCGACATTCTGCAGGTAATAGGTATTGCGGGTGTGATTCTCGGGAATCAGGATGAGATTGCGCGCATCCGGGCAATAACGTTCAATCGAAGCCATTGCGGCCTGCACTGCGAGCGGCAACATCTCTTGGGAGAGGTTGTTGAACCCGCCGGGATACAAATTGGTATCGACCGGAGCCATCTTGAACCCGGCATTGCGGACATCCACCGAGCTATAAAAAGGCGGAGTGTGCTCTTGCCATTCGAGGCGAAACCATCGCTCGATTTGCGCAGTGGCATCGATCAAGCGACGTTCGAGGTCAAGCAGCGGCCCGCTCAGTGCGGTGACGAGGTGAGGCACCATCGAAGTTAACCCTGGACTTGTTATTGGAGCGGCTTATTGTATCGGGTCAGCCAATAAAAAACCCACCGGGGTAGACCGGTGGGTCAAAGTGGGCCCGGGGGCGGCCCACGTCGTTTGGAGAACTATCGGCTTACAACTTCTCGATTTACATGTGATACGCAGACTCGCCGTGCGACACGATGTCCAGGCCCTCACGCTCTTCATCTTCCGCCACGCGCAGGCCAACAATCATGTCGACCAGTTTGTAGGCAATGAAGGCGACCACACCAGACCAGACGATGGTGAGCAACACTGCTTTGGCCTGAGTCCAGACTTGAGCTGCAATCGAATACGCATCAGGCGTAACGATAGCCACGGTGACCCAGTCAGTCACGAAGCCGGGGCCACCCAAACCAGGCGAGTTGAACACACCGGTCAGCAAGGCACCGAGAATGCCGCCCACACCGTGAACACCGAACACATCGAGTGCATCGTCTGCGCCCAGCATGCGCTTCAGGCCATTCACACCCCACAGGCAGATGATGCCGGAGAGCAGACCAATGATCAGGCCGCCGATGATGCCGACGTTACCTGCAGCAGGTGTGATGGCTACCAATCCAGCAACCGCACCTGAGGCTGCGCCCAGCATCGAAGGCTTGCCCTTGCTCATCCACTCGCCGAGGATCCACGACAGGGTCGCAGCAGCAGTCGCAATCAGGGTGTTGGCAAAAGCCAGAGCCGCTGTGCCGTTAGCTTCGAGAGCCGAGCCAGCGTTAAAGCCGAACCAACCCACCCACAGCAAGGACGCGCCAATCATGGTCATGGTGAGGGAGTGTGGCGCCATCGATTCACGGCCGTAACCCACCCGCTTGCCAATCACATAGGCACCCACCAGGCCAGCAATACCGGCATTGATGTGAACCACGGTGCCGCCTGCGAAGTCGAGAGCACCCCACTGCCAGATCAAACCGGCGTTGGCGTTGACTTTATCGACCACGTCGGCCGCTGTGTAAGCGTCCGGACCATCCCAGTACCAGACCATGTGAGCGATCGGGATGTAAGCGAAAGTGAACCACAGGATCACGAACAGCAACACCGCCGAGAACTTCATACGCTCGGCAAACGCACCCACGATGAGGCAGCAAGTGATCGCGGCAAAAGTCGCCTGGAATGCCACAAAGGTGAACTCGGGGATATACACGCCCTTGCTGAAGGTCGCAACCACCGATTCAGGAGTGATGCCCATCAGGAAGAGCTTGTCGAAGCTTCCAAAGAAGCTGCCTCCGCCACCAAAGGCCAAGGTGTAGCCATAAATGGTCCACAACACAATGATGAGTGCAAAGATTACAAACACCTGCATCAACACTGAGAGCATGTTCTTCGAGCGCACCAGGCCGCCGTAAAACAATGCCAGCCCGGGGATGGTCATCAGGATAACCAGCAAGGTGGAGATGCTCATGAACGCGGTATCACCCTTGTTCGGAGCCGGAGGCGCTGCAGCTGCAGGCTCTTCCTTTTTCTCTTCAGCAGCCGGTGCGGCCGCCGCTGGAGCATCCTTTTTCTCCTCAGCAGCCGGAGCAGCAGCCGGTGCGGCTGCTGCTGGTGCATCCTTTTTTTCCTCAGCCGCTGGCGCTGGAGCTTGAGCGAGCATGACCTTGCTCTCTACATTGATCATGGCTGGCGACGCATCTTTGGCGCTTGCCGTCCACGGCGTGATGGACAGCACCAGCATCGCTGCCAGTGCCGCCAAATGGGAAGTTAAACGTTTCATTTTCCAAGCCTCTTTTTGAATGTTTTCTGGCGCGCCTTAGATGGCGTCGTTACCGGTTTCACCGGTACGGATACGCACCACCTGCTCGAGGTCGTACACAAAGATCTTGCCGTCACCAATCTTGCCGGTGCGCGCTGCTGTTTCGATGGCCTCAATAGCTCGCTCAGCCAGATCGCCGGCAACCGCGGCCTCAATCTTGACCTTGGGCAAGAAATCCACAACATACTCAGCACCGCGATACAACTCGGTGTGACCCTTTTGCCGGCCAAAGCCCTTGACCTCGGTTACGGTGATGCCCTGCACGCCGATACCCGACAGTGCTTCACGAACTTCATCAAGCTTGAATGGCTTGATGATGGCGGTAATCAATTTCATTGCATTTCTCTCCAAAGGGGCCAGCGCTTGTAGCGCCGGCCGGTCTTGCATGGTCTTTCGGTGAAAGACGCTTAGAAGTTCTTGGTAACCTGAACCACCAGGGTACTGCGACCCAAATCTTTACCAAATGCGTTGCGATAGCACTGCCCGGCTGCGCCTTTAGCATTGGTATCAACATAGGCTGCCGACCAGACCAGACCCATGGCTTCCTTGGTCACGCCCAAACGCCAGTCGGTGTAGCTGCAGTCGTTCTTCGCACGGACCTGAACGCCGTTCACTGTGCCCGACGGGACCATCTGATAACCAACGTGGGCCACAGCGTTAAAACCGCCACCAATTTCAAAGGTGCCGCTCAAATCGATATAGCCTGAGCCCTTGCTGTCTGCATAGCCGAACAGGTTGGTCAAAGAATGTGAGTACTTGAGAGTGACCGGGCCGGTACCAATCTGACCGTAGATCTCGAAGGTGTCAGGTTTGGTGAAACCCGAGGGGTAAGTGCCAGGATAGTAGTAATACAGGCCACCCACATCATAGGAAAGCGAACCGATCGTGCCTTTATAGCCGCCGTAGAAATCCATCTCCAGGCTATTGCTCACCGTTCCGCCGCCACCATCGGACAACCAGCTCACATTGGAGTTCCAGTTACCGACATAAAAGCCGCTCGAGTGCGCGTAGTCGAAACCACCCTGCAAAGCTGGCTTGGAGTTTGTCTGGGCGATACCGCGATAACGATATTCGCTGGCAATGGTCAGGTTGCCGGTAAAGGTATGGGGGGACGCAGGCGCAGCGGCTGGAGCCGATTGCGCTTGGGAAAGGGCGGGAACTGCGCCTGTAAGAGCTACTGCGAGTGCAGCTAAAAAGCCTTTTTTCATTGATTTCTCCATGGTTTTGACGGACCGCTAACGATACGGACAGCTTTGCATTGCATTTCCCGTGCCAAGAGGATGACGGCGGGTTTCGGCTTGGTTTTGCTCCAAAACGCGCGATATCCCTGCACCGGCAGGTGGCTTTACGCACCAAAACGGAACAGCCCGGGAGGCGAATCCAGGGGCGCACCTTCGAGGTGCGCCAGGTTGGGTGACATGCTTTAGCCGAATGGCTTACCCAAACGCCTCATCCCAACCCCTCGTTAAAGACGCAGCAGGCGTGCTACATTCAAACCACCTTGTCAGGACATCATCATGAGCGCATCCAATTCAACTTCCACCCCTGGTTTGGGTAGCTTGCCCCAGCCTCCAGCGGCTTTGCTTGAAGTGCATCGCCGGGTCATGGACTTGCTGCGCTCCAGTCCTGCTGGCGATATCGAGCGCAATGTGAAAGCCGTGATTCAGCAAGGCTTTCAGCGCTTGGATCTGGTCACCCGTGAAGACTATGACATTCAGGCCGCGATGCTGTCGGCGCTGCAGTCGCGGGTCAAGATGCTTGAAGACAAGCTCGCCAAGCTCGAATCGTCCTCGAAGCCTTAAACCACTCGCTTTTTACTTTTTTGAAATCGTTGGCGTGCTAACGATGGGGGAAAGCTTTGTCCAACGCAACCACTCTCGACCTGGCGATTGTTCGCAGCCGGGTGCTGGTTGGCCTGAGCGCATTGCAATGCCAAGTCGAAGTGCATCTGGCCAATGGGCTGCCAGCCTTTCATATCGTGGGCTTACCCCAAACCGAGGTACGTGAAAGCCGGGAGCGAGTGCGCGCCGCCCTGATTCATCTGGGCTATGAGTTTCCCCAGCGGCGTATTACGGTTAATTTGGCACCTGCTGATATTCCAAAAGGCTCCGGTCGCTTTGATCTGCCCATCGCTTTGGGCATCTTGGTGGCATCGGCGCAATTGCCAGGCCACCGCCTGCATGAGCTTGAAGCAGTCGGCGAGTTATCACTCACCGGGTCACTGCGAAGCATCCAGGGGGCGGTGGCTATGGCCTGGGCGATCCGACGTGAAGGCCTCGATAGAGCCTTGGTTTTGCCGAGTATCAGCGCGGCTCAAGCGAGTGCCATTAGCGGGGTCAAGCTTTTGGCCGTGAATTCCTTGCAACAGGCGGCGCAATGCCTCAAATCCCCAGATTCAGCCAGCCAGTTCATTCCAAAGGCCAGTCATTTTCAGCCGCCTGAGCCATCAACGCCTCAAGCGGATTACGCACAACTGCGAGGTTTGACTGGAGCGCGAAGAGTGATGGAAATCGCGGCCACTGGCCATCATTCAGTGCTGTTGATTGGGCCTCCGGGGTGCGGCAAAACCATGCTTGCCGAGCGGCTTGCCGGATTGCTGCCTCCCATGACAGAAGATGAAGCCGCAGAAAGCGCTGCGCTCTTTAGCCTGGCCGGACAGGAAGAAACCCATCGCTGGGGGGCGCGGCCCTATCGCAGCCCGCATCACAGCGCCTCAGCAAGCGCGCTTGTCGGAGGCGGTTCCAACCCCAGGCCGGGAGAAATCAGCCTGGCTCACGAAGGTGTGTTGTTTCTTGATGAGTTTGCCGAGCTCAACCGCTCGGCGCTTGAAGCGCTTCGTGAACCGATGGAGTCCGGACGGATAAGCATTACCCGAGCCATGCACAAGGTAAGTTTCCCCGCCCGATTTTTGTTGATTGCTGCGATGAATCCCTGCCCCTGTGGATACCTGGGGGACCCACATCACGCCTGCCGCTGCACAGCTGATCAAGTCCAACGCTATCGCCTGCGAGTCTCAGGCCCCTTGATGGATCGCTTTGATCTGCAGCTTGAGTTGCAGCCCGCCAAGCCTGCCGATTTGCTCAACGCCCAGTTAGGTGAAAGCACCGCCACGATTCGCTCTCGTGTGACTCCTGCGCGATCCCGGCAACGTGACCGTCAGCCCTATTCCAATGGGTGGGCGGGAGCCGGAGCGCCGGATTTCAGCGAATCGCTTAACGACTCCGCAAGAACCCTGCTCGCACGCGCCGCCCAAAAGTTGCATCTTTCCGCGCGCGGCCTCACCAGAATCCTGAGAGTGGCTCGCACTATCGCCGATCTCGCGGGCACTAAGGATATCGAAGCGCCAATGATTGCAGAAGCCCTGCAATATCGATTGCATGCCCCCTAGGTTGCACACCTGCGAGTCGTGGCACACTTCGAATCCCTCGTCGAATTCGATATGCATCCCATGACCCTCATCGAACAAACCTCCCCACTTCAAGGCCTGAAAGTCATCGAACTTCATGCGATTGGTCCGGTACCCTTCGCCGGCCAGTTGCTTCGGTCATTGGGCGCTGAGGTCACTCGCGTGTCGCCGCCGGATGATCCTGGTTTGGGTGTTGCAATGTCGTCCGAGTTTGATTTGCTCAATGCAGGCAAGGCCGTGCGCCTCTTGAACCTCAAAACGCCCGAGGCGATGAGCGCATTACATGACTTGTTGAACCAAGCGGATGTATTGCTCGAGGGCTTCAGGCCTGGCGTGCTTGAGAGGCTCGGCTTGGTTCCTGCAGATTTGCTGGAGCGATACCCGAAGCTTGTTATCGGCCGCCTCTCCGGCTGGGGAGACCGGGGAGATCTTGCACCTCGTGCCGGGCACGACATCAATTACCTGGCGATGGCCGGAGTGCTGCACAGCATCGGCAAAAGCAACGAGCCCGTGGTGCCCCTCAATCTCGTTGCTGATTTTGGTGGCGGTGCGATGCACCTGGTGGTTGGGGTGCTCGCCCAACTCGTGCAACGCTCCATTCACCAGCGCGGTGGCGTGGTCAGCACCAGCATCCTCGCCGGAACGGTGGGGCTCACCCCGATGTTTTATGGCATGGTGGCAGGCGGCCTTTGGAAACTGGGGCGGGCTACCAACTTGCTGGATGGCAGTGTGCCGTTTTACCGGGTTTACGCCACGTCGGATGCCAAACATGTGGCGGTGGGAGCACTCGAACCCAAGTTCTATCGCGAGCTGCTGCGCATCACAGGCCTCACCGATTCGCTTGAATTGCAGGATCAATACAAACCAAAAACCTGGGCCCATGCCGCTGATCAATTCACCCGATGCTTTGCAGGCAAAACCCGCGATGAATGGGCGCAGTTGGCTGAATCTGTGGACTGCTGCCTGAGCCCGGTGCTTGATCTCCTGGAAGCCGCTCAGCATCCCCATAACCAGGCTAATCAGCTGCATCGATCCACGCCTTTCATCCAACCACACCGCATTGTGCGTTTCGAAGCCTGAGAGCCCAGAGTTGAATCCATCTGCAGGCGCCTTGGCGCGGGGCGTAGCTTGCGCACTTGCGGCGGGCATGCTTTGGGGCATGGTATTTGTTGCGCCCCTGATGCTTCCCGACTACCCCGCCAGCGTGCTTACCGCGGGGCGCTATCTGGCCTTCGGTCTACTATCGATCGCGCTGGCGAGGCTTGATTGGGGCGCACTCAAAACACTCCAACGCCAGGATTGGATAGAAGCCGTCAAGCTCTCGCTGATCGGCAACCTCCTTTACTACGGCCTGTTGGCCGCAGCGATCCAAACCAGCGGGGCACCGGTGCCCACCATGTTGATCGGCACCTTGCCGGTAGTGATTGCTGTGTGTTCCAACCTGGGAGACCGCTCGGTAGCCTGGATACGCTTGGCTCCGCCACTGTTGCTTATTGCAGTCGGTGTGGGCTTGGTCCAGTACAGCGAACTGCATGCTGGAGCACAAGCGCCTAGTGATTGGGGATCGAGGATGTTCGGGGCATTGCTTGCGATCGGTGCTGTAGCTTGCTGGACTTGGTACCCGATTCGTAATGCGCGATGGCTTCAAAGCCACACCAACACCAACTCCTCGGCTTGGGCCACAGCGCAAGGCCTCACCACTCTGCCCCTCGCATTGATACTCATGCTGACTCTTTGGCTGATCAGCTTGGCACTGCCCGACACGCAGCTCGGCCGCTTTGATTGGCCCCTCGGCTCGACCCCACTGAAATACCTCGGCATGATGATCCTGATCGGGCTTTGCGCTTCCTGGCTTGGCACCTTGCTTTGGAATCGCTCCAGTCAATTGCTCCCAACCGCGCTTGGCGGGCAACTGATCGTGTTTGAAACTTTGGCAGCATTGGCCTATGCCTACATTTTGCGAGACGAGTGGCCGCCACTCTCAGCGTGGCTCGGGATCGTGTTCTTGCTTGTGGGTGTGGTCGCGGCTATCCGGGTGTTTCGCAGGCCCGTCCAACCCAGCCCCGTACCTCACGCCTGACGTCGAAAGCCACGTCCGACAAGCCGCTTGGCCAGCCGCTTGATTCCAGGCTCCCCCGGTTCGTTGGAGGTTCGGTAGCCCAGCTTGCGCGCCAGACCCAACATCGAGTCATTCCCGAAAAACGTCTGCCCGATCATGCTGCGGTACCCGGCGCGCGAGGCCACCCGCTCAAGACGACTGAGCATGGCTCGCGCAATACCCAATCCCTGCCAGCCCTCGGCAACAATAATTGCAAACTCCGCGCTTGGCGGATCCAGCGGATCGGCCAGACGCACCACCTCAGGTGCAGTAGTCAGCGTCACTTCTGCATCATCAAGCGCCGGACTCATGTTGTTGGCCATGCTGCTCAGTCGATTCACGCTTGCCAGTGATGGCACAACTTCATCATCTTGCGCCGGGCCATAACGCGCCACGGCAACGATTTGCGGGCCCTGGGCTGAGCCCACGATCATGGCAAGCGCCATATGCGATCCGTGAGGTATGCCCACCAATTGTCGAATCTGATCGTCGGTGGGATTGCCAATCGCCCCGAGTGTGCGCTGATGAATCGCCTGGCGCCCCAACGAATGCACAAAAGCTTTCTCGATCTCGAAGTCTGCAGGCCCTAACGCCCGGATCTGCACCGGGCCAATGCCGGGCCAATCCATCATCACCCGTCTTGGAGTGAAGCTGTGCAGTGCCGCGCCTTGCGGTGCATTGCCTTGCTTATGCAGGGGCTGATCGGACTGAGTCGAATCATTGACTTCTTGATCATGGACTTCTTGCATACTCATCCCACTTTTTGCAATACAGCCGAGGGTTTCTCAAGGCGGGTCCACACCACAAAAACAACCAACACCGCCGCTTGAGCAGCAACAAACCAAACCATGGCCAATCGAAACGCCTCTGGGCCCTCGGCGCCACCACGCTTGAACACATCGATCATGACACCGAAAAGCCATTGCTCCACAAAAATCCCTGCAAACAGCAGCAGGTTGTAGGCAGTGAAGGCGCGCCCGGTGTATTGCACATCAAACGTCGTGCTCACATGGGTTTGCACCATCGTCAACGGCACCGAAGCCGCTGCCAGAACCAACCACCACACCCAGGCACTGCTCGAGGTTTGCAGCGCAATGCCCAACTGACTGATTACCATCACTAGACAGCAGCCCAGCATGATCCACTCTATGCGCCAGCCTGCTGCCTGCACTCGGGCCACAACCGCGCCCAGCACCATAAAGCCCGCCATGAGCACCAGATTAAAAGCAAACAGCACCTGCGCGGTTTGGCCGGTGCTCAAGCCCACAACCTGATTAAGCCAAGGCCCGGCCCATAAGCTTTGCAAGGCGATGAAGCCCGAGTGCACCATCACCGACACGATGCCAAAGCGCCAAAACCGCGATGCGCCAAATACCACACGATATCCAGCCCACACCGATTGCCCCTTGCGGCTGGCCACCAGCGCTGCACTGTTGCGCTCCTCATCACGCGGCAACCCGAAATACACCGCCGCTGCCGCAAGCGCCAGTATGGCTGCGCAGCCCCAAAACACTGTGCGCCACCCCACTATCGGCAGCAACATTTCAACCGGCACCGTGCTGGCCAAGGCGCCCGAGGAGCCGGCCACCAGCATCCAGGCTACCAACTGCTGCTGACGCGCTTCTGGAAACCAGAAGCGATAGGCCTTCAACGCAGCCATCAACGCACCCGCCACACCAACACCAATCAGTGCGCGTCCGATCCACAGCGCCTCCACCGAAGCTGCGCTGGCATATACCGCCGCCCCGGCGGTAGCGATCAACAGCAATACCGCGTGAGTGCGACGCGATCCGTATCGATCCAGCCATACCCCCAGGGGTAATTGCAACAGAGCGAAGCCGAGGAAGTAAGCGCTGGTGAGCGACCCCAGCTGGGCATTGGTCAAGCCAAATTCGGCGATCAGCGCAGGGGCTACCACCGCGTTGACGGCCCTCAACGCATACGACATGAGATAAGCCAGCGCAAAGCTTGCAAACACCTGGGCGGCCATCAGGCCCCGCAGGTGATATGTGCTGTTCACAGGCTGCGCTATGGAAGACACAGGTTTCAAGACGGGGCCATCATCCAGCGCAAGGATTCAAAAAACACCTGGGCTGCCTCGTCATTGATTTGCGGGCCCAGCATCACCGCTTGAATCAAACGCCCCTGATGCTCGCCAAACACCGCCCTGAACTGAACCACCTTGCCGTTCGGATGGCGCCCCTCGACATACACAAGCTGCGCTGGAGCCACGCCGGCCTGACGAGCCTGGGCATCCAGGATCGGGACATTGACATCCTTTTGTAGCGAGACCTTGCCCTGAATATTGCGCACCATTTGATCGCGCATCGCCTGCAACATCGCCTGGCGCTGACTGGCATCGATCTTCGAAGCGCTTACCGAACCTATCGTATAGGCCACCTCGGCAGCCTGAGCGCCGCTCATGGCCATCTCGACCTTCTGATCCAGCAGCTGAATGCTGCGCTGCATGCTCGAGGGCTTATCGGGCAGCATCACCTGATAGCCATCGTTAACGTTGCGCACTTCACGCCAGTTAAGTTCGGGCGCACACCCTACAAGAAAAAGTAGCAGCAGCCCTACAATAGTCCAGGGGGTGCGCCTATCCTGACGCGCCGAAGGAGCAAAGCTGATCATGATTTATGAATTCAAGTCCCGAGTGGCGGGCACCGTGGTAATGACCGAAGCGGTGGCCGAAGAAGTGCTGCGCCTGATTGGCAAAACACCGGGCGCCCAAGGCATCATTGTGCCCGAACACATGCCTGAGGCCTTACGCCTGCTGCGCGAAGCTGCCCAACAATCCCGCGCCCGACCGCCTGCCCCGGAGGTCAGTGCTACGCAAGATGATGAGACCGCGTCGCAACGGGTCAGCCTCGCCCAACGTCTTGTGCCATTCATTGAACTGCTCGAACGCTCCCACCAAGCGGGGCGCGAAATCACCTGGGGCGTTTGAGGGCTTATGCAACATCGTCCGCAATGGATCTTTGCCGAGCAAGCCGCTGAGCTTGTGTTTTCTGGCGCAACAGTTGCAAGCGCAGGGTTTGTGGGCGTGGGGCATGCCGAGGCCGTCACACGCGCGCTTGAGCAGCGCTTCCTTGCCACCGATAGCCCCCGGGATTTACGGCTGATCTATTCAGCGGGCCAGGGGGACCGTGGAGCACGCGGCGTGAATCACTTCGGGCATCCCGGCATGACGACCCGCATCATCGGTGGCCATTGGCGCAGCGCTCCCAAGCTCGCCAAACTGGCCACAGACAATCTAGCGCAAGCCTGGAATCTTCCTCAAGGTGTGATCACCCACCTGTATCGCGCAATTGCTGCGAAAACCCCAGGCGTAATCACCCGCATCGGCCTGAACACGTTCGTTGATCCCACGCATGACGGCGGCAAGCTCAATGCCTGCACCGTGGATGATCTGGTCGAACGCATTGATATTGATGGGCAGCCCTGGCTTCGTTATAAGCCGATGCCGATCCACTTTGCGCTGATCCGAGCCACATGCGCTGATGCGCTGGGCAATCTGAGCTGCGAGCATGAACCGTTTCATCATGAGTTGCTCGCGATCTCACAAGCGGCGCGTAACTCAGGTGGCAAGGTCATAGCCCAAGTAAAGAAGCGGGTCGACCAGCATGCGCATCCACACTTGGTTAAAGTGCCCGGCATATTGGTGGACTACATTGTTGAAGTCGCGCCCGATGACATCGAGCACCACATGACCTTCGGTGAGGCCATGAATCTCGACTATGTCAGTGCGGCACCGATTGGGGTGGAACCCGATGTCAGCAGACTTATCGCACTACCCGCTGCACTCGAAGCCAGCGATCCAGCGGATGCTGCAAGCCAACGTCTTGCAATTCAACGCCGCGCCGCGCTCGAACTTGTGCGTCAACACCCCAGCGTGGTGAACTTGGGCGTTGGAATGCCTGCAGGTGTCGGAGCCATTGCGCATGCGGCAGGGGTTGATCAATACACCCTCACCGTGGAGGCCGGCCCGATTGGAGGCACCCCAGCAGACGGACTATCGTTTGGCGCGAGCCGCTTTCCGCAAGCCGTGGTGGACGAGCCAGCGCAATTCGACTTCTATGATGGCGGGGGCATTGATCTGGCCATGTTGGGCATGGCGCAGTTTGATTGGCAAGGCAATGTGAATGTGAGCCTTTTTGGTCAAGGCAATCACCGGCTTCTCGCAGGTGTTGGTGGCTTCATCAACATTACCCAATCGAGCCGATCGCTGGTGTTTCTTGGCAGCTTCATGAACCGCGGCCGCAGCAAGCTGCTGCCCCGGGTTGAGCACCTGTCCTTTAATGGCCGCTATGCCCTGGAGCAAGGCACCCAGGTGCGCTACATCACCGATCTTGCCGTGTTCGATTTGGTATTGCACCAAGGCGAGCCACGCCTAAGGCTGATTGAAGTTGCACCGCATGCGAATTTGGAGCGCGATGTGTTGCCACATTGTGGGCCGGAGCTGTTGCGGGCATAGACTGAAAGGAAGGCGATGAAAAAATTAACTAATCGAATGCGGGCGGTTCACCCAGGAGAAGTTTTGCGCGAAGACTACCTGCTGCCTCTTGGCCTGAGCGTTAACGCCCTTGCGTTGGCACTTAATGTGCCCGCTACCCGAGTGCATGAGATAGTCAAGGAGCGGCGCTCGGTGACAGCTGATACTGCGGCAAGACTCGCCAAGTACTTTGGTGATGACGCTACTTCGTGGCTGGTATTACAGGCCAACTTCGATCTCAAGACTTTGCCATCCATGCAGGCCATTGATCTGCATGTGGTTACTCGAGAATCTCAAATCGCCTAAACAAGTGTCGGATACCAGAGCGGAGTAAAGAGCGGGGGTACGGCAGGCCTGAAGTGCTTTACCTTTGCTTTACCTTGGCCTTACCGTTACTTTACGAAGCGTTGGCAAGCCAATCCCCGAAGCGTCGAAGCCGCCATCCACTGCCAGGGTTTGGCCAGTGACAAATCGTGCAGCATCGCTACACAAAAAGCCCACTCCATCGGCAATTTCCTCCGGCGTGCCATATCGAGCCAATGGCATCGCATCAAAATAATCCTGGATGATCGAGGTGCTGTGTACCAGCTTGGCCATCTCAGTGAGCACCGGCCCCGGGGCGATGCAGTTCACTCGAATACCAACCTCACCCAACTCCGCAGCCTGTTGTTTGGTGAGGTGAATCAGGGCAGCTTTGCTTGTGCCATACGCAACCCGCAAGGTGCTTGCCCGCAGGCCCGAGATTGAAGCGACGTTGACAATACTGCCTCCCCCTCCCGCAATCATCACCGGCACGCAAGCTTGCGAACATAGGAAGGCGCCGTCCAGATTCACATCCATGATGCTGCGCCAATCCTTCCAGCTGATTTCCAACAAGGGCTTGAAGATCGCGACCCCGGCGTTATTGACGAGAGTATCGATACGCCCGAAACGCTTGGTCACTTTTCTAACCGCGCTTTGCACCTGCTTCGGGCTGGATATGTCACAACTCACAGCCAACACATCTTCCGAGTTCAGTTCAGCGCGAGCAGCCTTAAGGTTCTTCTCATCAATATCCCATATCGCGACCTGATAGCCATGTGCAAGAAACCAGCGCGCTATGGCGAGTCCGATACCACGGGCACCGCCAGTCACGACTGCAACTTTACTGACACTCTCATTCCTGACATTCTCTTTAATCTTCTTCATGAGTCACTCGCGATTCTTGGTACATTCGGAAACCGTTAGTCAGTAGTATGAAGCGGATAGTCGCACCACGCCAACCCCCTTTTCGAGCCGCTTGTCATGATTGAACTGCTCTCAAGTCCCGAAGCCTGGATTGCTTTTGCCACACTGACCGCCCTCGAGCTGGTGCTGGGCATAGACAACATCATTTTTATCTCCATCCTGGTCGACAAGCTGCCACCCGAGCGCCGCGAGATGGCCCGCCGGATCGGCTTGTTCATGGCGATGTTCATGCGGATTGGCCTGCTTTTGGTCCTGGCCTGGATCATCGGGCTGGTGAAGCCGCTCTTTACTGTGTTCAGCCAACCGATCTCTGGCCGTGATTTGATCCTGATTCTGGGCGGACTTTTTTTGGTTTGGAAAAGTACCACCGAAATTCACCATTCAGTAGAAGGGGAAGACGCGAACATCGCTCAAGTAGCACGAGCGACATTTGCTGGAGTCATCCTTCAGATCATGATTATTGACCTGGTGTTTTCACTCGACTCCATCATTACTGCGGTGGGCATGGTCGATGATGTACGCATCATGATTGCTGCAGTGGTCGCCTCGGTGGGCCTGATGATGGTATTTGCCACGCCGATCGGTCAATTTGTATCGCGGCATCCTTCTATCAAGATGCTTGCTCTGTCCTTCCTGGTGGTGGTCGGCGTTGTGTTGGTTGCCGAAGGCTTTGGCACCAAGATTCCCAAGGGCTATGTGTACTTTGCGATGGCCTTCTCGCTGGGAGTGGAGGTGCTCAATATCCGGAGCCGAGCCAAGAAGTCTGTGCTCAGCACTCTTGCCGATGAGCGCGCGCGCCAAGACGGCCAAAGTAGCCCAAACAGCCATCAGGCTTAAGCCACCCCCGCGAGTATTCCCAAATCGCTTGCAGCAAACCGGCTGAGGTTGGGTATCACGGTGGTCATATCGGTGGCACTTACACCAAACCATTTGGCCAGCGTGCCCGCGTATTGATCGACCGAGGTTGTCGGTATCCATACGCCGGTGCCCGCATCATCCGGGCCGTTGACTACCAACTCCGGGAATGTGCCATACAGGCTCGCCCCCCGGACCGCGCCACCGATGACCAGGTGATGCGAGCCCCAACCATGGTCCGAGCCCTGACCGTTGGATGGAAGGTTGCGGCCGAAGTCCGAAGCAGTGAAGGTTGTGACCTGCTCGGCGACGCCGAGCGCCACTGTTGCATCATAAAACGCTGATACCGCATCACTGATCTCTCCAAGGTTTTGCTGCTGGCGCTGCAGCTGGTCATCGCCGTGGGTATCAAACCCACCTATCGAACAAAAGATTGTTTGCCGTTTCATCCCCAGACCCTGGCGTGCGCTGATCAAGCGTGCCGCCATGCGCAGCTGATTGCCGATCCCGCTGTTGGGAAAGGTGTTGGCAAACTGTGATCCACTAAGCGCCTGCGACAACACCCGCTGATTTTCAAGTGCGCGCTCCATTGTGCCGAGCCAGGCTTGCTCAAACACATGCGCACGTTGCGCGGCCAGCATTTCATTGACTGCCACCGACATCGGATCAGTAGCCGCAGCACCCCGATAGAAATCAAATCCGAAATTACCGCTTGGAGAGACCTTGTACGAAGTTATGGTTGGGCCAACCTCCCAGAGGTTATTGCCCGCCAGCGAGATGCAAGTCGAGCCACGATTGGTATTGAGCGTTTGCAACAGCTCACCGCTTCGACCCGCCCATCCAGTGCGTCCGGTGCCATCACTGATTGATGACTGCCATTGCGCCTGCTGATCACTGTGCGAAAACAGATTCATGGGCAGCGGCACCGAGCGGGCCTGATACTGCGCAAGCGTGGTGGGTGCCATCAACGGCCCGACATTAGCCACAACAGCCGCTTTGCCAGCATTCACCAATCGTTGGACTCCGGCCATCGCAGGATGCAGACCATAAGTCGCAGCGCCGGTGTTAGTTGTGATTGGGAGCAGCGCATCCCGATTAAGGGTCAGCACACTCCTGGCCCTCGCATATTGAGCATAGCGGGAGGTATCCGTGGGCACCACCATATTGTTGGCATCATTACCGCCAAACATGAAGATGCATACCAGCGCCCGATAGTCGTTGGCGCTTTGGGCCTGCACATCACCCAATGACTGTCCGGCTGCAGCGGCCATGAGCTCCAGGCCTCCCAAGCCCATCAGTCCCATCGCCGCGCTACTGATGCCGGTCTGCTGCAGCCAGCGGCGGCGCGCCAAATCAATCGCTCTATCCGAATCTCTCATCGCAGGCTCCTAGTGCTGCACTACAAAGTCGGGGCTGATAGCACTCAAAACCAACGCTGCCTTTACCCGTTGGGTAGGGTTGGTCGGGGCAATCGCGTTGATCGCTTTAAGAATTGAGGCTCGCGAAGCCGCGCTCATCATGCTGTTGGCAAACATCAGATTCACCCAATCGACCAAAGCGATTGAAGAAGCCGCCATCGCTTCCAGCGGCTTATAGTTCAATTCAATGCGCGACTCATCCCACCCATAGCCGTGTTCGTTGATCAGTCGTGCAAAGAAGTTCAAGCCACCCACCACGGTCGTTTCGGTAGTGATTTGAAACTCGGGCGACACCAACCCCGCATTGGCAATTGCACCGGGGTTACGAAAATCGGGGGAGTAGAAGTTAAACACTGAAGGCGATAGCAAAGGGCTTTGACCAATCGCGTTATCTGCGCTGTCCAGATAGTGAATCGCATTTCGGCCGCTCTTGGAGGTGGCACCTAATGCACGCAACATGTTTGCAAAGCGGATGACCGGCTCGCGCTGCTTGCCAAAATTTGCAGATTGCGCAGTGGCCATATCGCGGGCCTCGGGATCAAGAAGAACAGCTCTAATGACCGCCGCCAGATCGCCCCGTACGCCTTGTCCGTTGTTGTTGAACGTAGTTGCAACACGCGCGATGTAAGAAGGCGAAGGGTTACTGGTCACAAAGCGCTGAATCAACCGCCGACCAATAAAGGGCCCGACGTTCGGATGATTAAAAATCACATCCAGGGCATCGGCCATATCCTTTTGCGCGGATTGGCCAGCAGGCAGACTGCGGCCATCCAGAAGAAGCTTGGCACCGGTATCGTGCTTGCTGGGCCAGGCCTGCATCGGCACGATCCAGTTATCTTCGCCGTGGCTAAACATATCGGCACGGGTGGTATTTCGCCCACCAAAACTCCACCCACTGAAAGCCTTGGCAAATCCCTGCACCACTGCTTGATCGTAAGTCGGAATAGTGCGCCCTGCACTGTCGCGCTGCGGGCTGCCATCAATATTGAGTTTCAATAATCCAATCGAAAACAACTGCAGTACTTCGCGTGCATAATTTTCATTTGGATGCGTGCCCTCCTCGGGATCCTCCTTCTCGCTCTCCAGCATGTTGAGGTAATAGCCCATGGCAGGATGCAGGGTGACTTGCTCTAGCAGCGTGCGGTAATTGCCAAACGCGTTGCGGTTCAGCATATCCATGTATGAGGACATGGCCAGAGGCGGAATATCAGGCGCGATATTGGAGATCACCATGATCTGCGACAAGGCAAAGGCCATGCGAGCGCGTAATTGGCCAGGGTCATAAAGCCACTGCTGCCAGATCGCTTCATAACTCCATTCTTCCGACAAAAAGGCCATCTCTGGCGCCGCTAGCGGCGTCATCGGTTGCTCGTCCGACCCCCCCGGACCAGCCATCGCTTTGCTGTTGAGTTCGACCTGGCGTACCTGACGGCGCGCTTCCAGATAGTCGAGATGGGCGAAGGTGCCGAGGCTCATTTGATGGTTCAACCAAGCCTCGAATCCAGCTTGCTGAACCGCGCTGATCTCTGCCTGGCCAGTAGCACCAAAGCTGGCCTGGGCCAAAAATCGCGCGGTGTCTGCAACCGTTGGCTGCTGGGCCGCGGGTAGTGGCGCGGCCTTGAGCGCAGTGGTGGATGAGGCAGGCCCGGATTTGGATTCGGGCATGCCGCCTTGATTCGGGTCGTTGAGCGAGGACGCCCCTGAACCCGATCCACCACAAGCCGCCAAGCTCAGTGCGAGGGTCGCAAATGCACCCACGCTGGCGAGTCGAGTGCTTGAGTCATCGGTGGCGTTCTTCAGCGCGGCATCAGGCTGCGCTATAACTTCTTGGGGCGACATGGACCTATCCTCACGGTCGCCCTGGCTATGTTCAAACTTGTTGCGCCGCTATGCTGCGGCGTCACCTCATGGGACGAAGTATAGGCAGCAATCCAGGCACTTCGTCACAGGGCATCGACCAGACATCGGGCAGGCTTGACCGCCTATCTGCGATAAGCGGGCACCGGTCGGTCTGCGGGCGGTTCAGGCTATTTGTCGTTCATCCGTGGCAGCCAGGTTGCAAGCTCAGGAAACATCAGCAACAGCCCAACTCCAAGTAACTGCAACACCATGAACTGCACCATGCCGCTATAGATATCCTTCAGCTCCCATTGCGGCACCACGCCTTTGAGAAAGTAAGCCGATAGCGCGACTGGTGGCGAAAGCCAAGCGGTTTGCAAGGTAACCGCCACCAGGGTGCAGAACCAGAGCAGATCAATACCCGCCGCTTGCACCAATGGCAAAACGATCGGGATCACAATCAACACAATCGGCACCCATTCGAGAGGCCATCCCAACACAAACACCAACAACAGAATAACAATCAACAACAAGGTAGGGGGCAAGGACAGACCAGTCAATAAGCCCGCGAGATACTCAGCGCTGCCCAGCCGGGAAAACACCGCACCAAAGAGATTGGAAGCAGCCACCAGCAGCAAGATCATGCTGGACACCTCAAGCGTGGAGAACGCGGCCTTCTTGAGCTTCTTGAGGCTCATACTGCGTGTGAGCAAAGTGAGAATAAAGGTGGCAGCACATCCGACCGCTCCTGCATCTGTTGGAGTAGCAATCCCAGCAAGAATCACCCCCAAGGTAGACAGAATCACAACGATCACCGGCACCACACCAATCATCAGATCAATCACTACCGGCATCAGCTTTTTCGGGCGCATCTCCATCGGCAAAGCTGGGCCTAAGGCAGGGTTGATCCAGCACCGCACCAAGCACCACACCGTAAAAATCGTAGACAGCAGCAGGCCTGGAATAATGGCTGCGGCAAACAGGTCAGTGGCGGGGATGCCCACTACCGGGCCCATGACGATCAGCATGACCGATGGCGGAATCAGGATGCCAAGCGTGCCGCCTGCGGTAATGGCGCCTGCGCTCATCTTGGCATCGTAGCCGCTGCGAATCATCGAAGGCGCGGCCATCACGCCAAGCAGCGTAACGGATGAGCCTACGATACCGGTGGCTGCAGCAAAAATCGTTGCCGTAATCAGCACTGCCAGATATAGCGAGCCTCGCACACCCGACAACAGTTGCTGAACACCGGTAAACAAGCGCTCCATCAGCCCGGATTGCTCGAGTAAAAATCCCATAAACAAAAAGAACGGGATGGAAGCCAACACGGTGTCTTTCATCACCCCAAACGTTTGCAACACCGCCAGATCAAACACCATGGGGCCAAAGGCAATCAGGCCGGTGATGATTGACACTGCGCCAAGCGTGAAGGCAATTGGAAACCCGATAAAGATAACGATAAACAACATCGCAAGCGCGATCAGACCAATCCATTCATGGCTCATATCTGCACCGCCTCTACGCCATCTTTGACCTCAACTGGCCATTGACCGGTTTTTAATGTGTGCAGGCATTTACACATCTCGGAAATTCCCTGAAGCCCCAGCAGCAGACCAGTCAAAGGCATCACTGCCTTGAAAGGCCAGGTGATTGGCATCCACGGGCTGCTGACGAAGCGCTCGCCAGTGGTGAACGCTTTGGTGAAGTATTCCCAGCCAAAATAAAAGAACACGGCAATAAAGGGAAAGAACATCACCAGGTAACATACAAGATCAACTGTCGCCTGGGTTTTAGGGGACCAGTTTGAGTAAAACGAATCAGTGCGGATATGACCCTTGCGCTGCAAAGTAAACGCTGCTCCCAGCATGAACAAGGTGCCGTAAGTCATGAAGGTCACGTCGTAAGCCCAGAGGGTGGGCGCGTTAAACAAATAACGCGCCACCACTTCATAGGTCAGCGAAAGCACCATCGGAATAATCAGCCAGGCCACCAGCTTTCCAGACCAGATTGCTATTTGGTCGAGACCTTGAGCCAGTCGAAGAAAGCCAGTAGTCATCGTATTGCCGAGCCTTCGTTCAGTCGTTGGGCGAATCAACGCCGAGGTTGTAGTACAGACCATTGATCTTGGTCCAGTAGGGCACCACGGTTTTGGCAAAAGCACGCTGCGATTCAAGCACTTCCTTGAAAAGTGCATTGCGGCCGGCTTCGCGGTCGTACACCAGGTTGGTGGCCTTCACAAAAGCTGCGAAGAACTCCTTGGGGGTGTCATGCACCGTGACCTTGTGATCCTTCTTCAGCTTATCGAGCGCCACCGCATTGCGATGCACATTGAAGGTGTAGGTCTCGGCAATTGTGGCCATCACTGCGCCTTCGACCACGGCCTTCAAATCAGCAGGCAAGCGGTTCCATACTGTCTTGTTGATCAAAAACTCGCCCACGTCTGTGGACTGATGCAAGCCTTGCAGGTAGTAGTGCTTGAACACATTCTGGAAGCCCAAAATCATGTCATCAGCAGGCCCGATCCATTCAGCAGCATCAATCACCCCGCGCTGCGCTGCAGGCACGATCTCTCCGCCTGGCATGGCTACAGCAGTGATGCCCATCTCCTTGAATATCTCGCCAGTCAACCCAGGGGGTGAGCGATACTTCAGCTTGCGAAAGTCTTCAAGTGACTTGATCGGCGCCTTGAACCAGCCCAAAGGATCTGGGCCCATGGGCTGCATCATGAAGGGCTGGATGTTCACTTTCAGGCCATCGGCAAACAGCTTTTGATACAGCGCATTGCCACCGCCTTGATAGAGCCAGGCCATGTGCGAGAGCTGATCCATGCCCGTGCCACCGCCGGCTGCGGGATTGGAAAACAATGCAGCGGCAGTGTTTTTACCCGACCAGTAATGGGTCCAGGCAAAGCCACCATCCACCACGCCCTTGTCCACCGAATCGAGAATCTCAAAGGCACCCACCACCGCGCCATCGGGCAGCATCTCCATCTTGATACGACCGTTGGACATCTTGTCGACCCGTTCGCCGAAGCGCTTCATCAAATCAAAATAGATACTCGCTGTGGGCACAGCCGTTTGGATTTTCATCCGGTACACCTGCCCCGGGGGCGCTGCTGCAGGCGCAGGCGCCTGGGCGCTTACCGGCCCGACCATCAGCGCTACCGCTCCAAACGCAAGCACCTTGCGCAGGGTGCTTAAGGGGTTGATCAACTTCATCGCCGTCTCCTTTACTTCAGTTGCAAATCCACAAGGGTTTCATCTTCTTCAGTCAGCCGCACGCTTATGGGTTGCGTGTCTTTCAATATTCTTTTTTGTGCATCAGCGCGGATCAGGTCGGCGGCCTTCTCGGCCATCGCCACAATCGGCGCATTGGTGTTGCCGCTAATCAAGGTAGGCATCACCGAACAGTCCACCACCCGCAGCCCAAGTACTCCATGTACCCTAAGACGCTCATCAACAACCGCCATTGAGTCGTGGCCCATCTTGCAAGTGCCGCTTGGATGGAAAATGGTGGCTCCCGCCTGTCTGGCATAGTCGAGTAATGCTTCATCACTATCCGCCTGCAAACCCGGTTTAACCTCACGCGCCACCAGCGGCTTCATTGCATTGGACTGTGCTATTCGGCGCGCCGCCTTCAAGGCAGCCACCACAGTGCGACGATCAAGATCAGTATCGAGGTAGTTGGAGACCATCGAGGGCGGCTCGAAGGGATCAGCGCTGCGTATCGCTACCCGGCCACGCGATTCAGGGCGCAACTGACACACCGATAAGGTGAAGCCCGAGAAGTCATGCACCTTGCCACCTGCCATGTCGGCACTCAGGGTGGCGACGTGAAACTGGATATCCGGCGTTTCAGACTCCTCGGGTAAGGCACGCATGAAGCAGCCGCCCTGATTGATCCCCACGGCAAGCGGCCCGCTACGCATGAACAACCACTGCAAGCCAATCTTCACCTGGCCCAGCCAGGAGTTGAGCTGATCATTGGTGGTGATGGGTTGAGTGCATTCATAAATCAACCGCACTTGCAGATGATCCTGGAGGTTCTCCCCTACGCCTGGCAAATCATGCACGAGGTCAATGCCATGGCGCTTGAGCAGCGCCGCAGGCCCGATACCCGAGAGCTGCAGAATCTGCGGCGACTGAATTGCTCCTGCACACAGCAGCACCTCCGAACTTGCCATACTCAGTCGATCCTGGCCTTGATGACGATAGTGCACCCCAACAACACGCTTGCCATTTAACTTGAGCTTAAGCACATGGGCTTGCGTTTTCACCACCAGATTGCTGCGGGCTCGCGCTGGCTTGAGATAGGCCACCGCTGTGCTGCATCGCAAACCCTTCCAGGTTGTGAGCTGATAGTAGCCGGCACCTTCCTGCTGCGCGCCATTAAAATCATCGGTACGAGGCACGCCGCTTTCCTGGGCACCTGCGATGAAAGCCTCGATTAGTGGATGGGGAGCACCAATATCCGAAACCGCCAAAGGGCCCTGATCGCCATGAAAAGCATTGGCCCCACGTTGGTTGCACTCTGACTTGATAAAGTAGGGCAGCAAATCACGATAGCCCCACCCGGCGTTGCCTTGCGCGGCCCAAAGATCATAGTCCTGCGCCTGACCACGAATGTAAATCAGACCATTAATCGAACTGGATCCACCCAAGGTCTTGCCGCGCGGCCAATAGATCCGGCGGTTGTGCATATTGGGATCGGGGTCGGTTTCAAAGCACCAGTTGAGCTTCGGGCTCCACATGGTTTTGCCGTAGCCGATGGGCAAATGAATCCAGATTGAGGTATCGGGCGGACCCGCTTCAAGCAGCAACACCTGAACTTTGGGGTCTTCAGACAGACGCGCTGCCAGCACGCATCCCGCCGACCCGCCACCGATCACAATGTAGTCAAAGCTCTCAAGCGAATCCACTTTGCGTCGTCTCCCGTTGACGCCACCATGCCAGCTCGGGGCATAATGAACTTTATTCTTTGCTGGAACATTTTGTTCCGTTTGAGTTTATGGTACATAAAACAAAAATGGAACGCAACGTTCCAGAAAAAAATTCCGAGGATAGCGGCTCTTCAAGCGCTGATCGCTCGCTTGCCGTGCTCCAGTTCGTGGCACGAGCCGGCCGGGAAGTTGCGCTTGCCGATATCTGCGAGGCGCTTGCCTTACCCAAAGGCACAGCCCACCGCCTGTGCACCCGGCTCGCCGAAACCGGCTTCCTGACTCGTGATCTCAATGCCAAGGCGTTTGTTGTTGGGCCTGCGCTGCGCACTTTGGCTTTTGACACCCTGAATCATGATCATGTGCGTGGCCTGCGCCATACGGTGCTTGAGGCCTTGGTCAACGAGCTTGGCGAGACCTGCAACTTCACCACGCTTGATGGTGCGCAAATTGTTTATCTCGACCGAGTAGAAGCACGCTGGCCTTTGCGCCTGTCGCTCGAGGTCGGCTCGCATGTACCGCTGCATTGCACCGCCAGTGGAAAGTTATTCCTGAGCTTGTTGCCAGCGCCCGAAGCCACGTTGTTGCGCGAGCAAATTACGCTCGAGGTGTTTTCTCCCAACACCATTACCACTCAATCCGCTCTTACCCGCGAGTGCAAAAAAATTGCAATGCAAGGCTACGCGATGGATCGCGAAGAGTTCATTGCCGGGTTGATTGCAGTGGCTGTTCCGGTGGTGGATAGCGCGGGGCAATTGCGCGCAGCCCTCGCCATGCATGCACCCACCGCGCGGCTGAGCCTCAAAGGAGCTGAAAAGGCGCTGCCCCGCCTTAAAGCGGCGGCTATCGCCATGGGACGCCTGCTTTAATCACTCCCTATGCCGGAGCTTTGTAGGTGTGCAGAGTAATGCGTTCGCGCTCAACAACCGCTGCCACGGCTGGATCCAACGCTATCCTGTCTACAAACAATCGATAAGCAGGCAGGCTCTCCGGGGCAATGCCCGTGAACCCGCCCCAGCGCCAAAGTGTCAGCGCATATGCATCCAGAAAGCCTACGCCTTCCAGACCTGGGCGGCCCCACGAACCGGACGCGGGCAATTGCGCCTGGATCGATTCGAGATGCTTGCGATATTTGACTGCATTGAACTGACGAATTGCTGCCTGTGCAGCCGGATCATCGGTGAACTTGGCGGGCATGAAGAAATGGGTGAAAGTGGGGTGGACAGTATTGTTGATCCACACCAAGCTCGACAGTGCCCGCGATCGAGCCAACCCTTGAGAAGGCAACAGTTGCAATGACGGCGCGCTTCGATCCAGATGCTCGCAAATCGCCACAATCTGAGTGATCACATCGCCAGATTCTCTCAATACCGGGACCTGGCCTTCAGGATTGAGGGCGAGAAATTCCGGAGTGTGATTTTCGCTGCGATGCAGCTTGATGAGCATCGGCGTGAAATCAACCCCGGTACTTTGATGAATGCGCTCAAGCGCGACATGCGGCACAAATGAACATGCGCCAGGTGCAAAGAACAGCTCCAACATGATCAGCCCCTTTTCTTAAATAGCATGGCCGCAAGTATGCCAAGCAATATCGCCCATTCCAGCGACAATCCAACCGTTGCCACAAAAGTAATGAGCATAGGAATCCACTCGGATGGGCCGTGCCCCCACACCTCACGGATCTCCTTTAGATTAAACAGGCCAATCGCCACGATCACTAGCAAGGCCGAGATCACTACAAACGGCAGAAAGCGCGCTGCGGGAGCCAGCACGCTAAGTAAAAGCACAAGCACCAAGGCCGCGAACAAAGCGGCCCGAGGAGTCTTCGCACCAGACATCATATTGACGGCCGAACGATTAAACGACCCACTGGCTGGGTAGGCCGAGAAAAACGCACCGGCCACATTCGCCATGCCCTGACCAATAAACTCCTGGTTGCTATCAAGCGAATCCCGATGCTTGAGTGCTACCGAGCGGGCTATCGCACCTGCTTCGGTGAGCGCGAGCAAGGTCATGACCAGCACCGGAGCGAACAGCGCTCGCAGCGACTCCAGATCCAGCTGGGGAACACTGAATGCTGGCAAAGGACTGGGCAGGGCCTCAACATACGGTATGGGTGCCAAGCCCGCAGGACCCCAGCGATACAGCGCCCATGCACCCAGGCTGCCGACGATGACGGCCACCAGCATCGCAGGCACCCGACGATCAAAGGGTTTGGCAAGGTAGAAGCTCGCGAGAGTCAAAAGCGCGATCATTACGGGCGGCCAGGCCACTTGATGCCAGCGATCGATAAGCGCGCGAATCACTTCAAACGGGCTTAGGCCGCGCGCAATTTGCACGCCAAACAAACTACCGATCTGACTGGACGCAATCAATAACGCGGCGCCGCAAGTAAAACCAACAATGACCGAATGCGGCACCCAATCGACTAGTTTGCCAAGACGCGCAAATCCCAATGCAAGTTGCACCAGCCCCACCAGCAAGGACATCGTCAATACCAGTTCGATGTAGCGATCACTTCCGGGTACCGCAAGCGGTGCGATCAAGGCGAGGGTAGTCAGTGAAATCGCATTGGCCGGGCCAGTGACCATCAAGCGGCTGGATCCAAAAAGCGCAGCCACAATACAAGGCACCATCGCGCAATACAGGCCGTATTGCGCAGGCATTCCCGCAAGGGTTGCAAACGCGATGCCCTGAGGCAATACGACCACTGCACCCACCAGCCCCGCCAAGGCGTCCGCTCGCATGGCGCCAGGCATTTGCATTTCCGCACGCCAGCGCAAGATCGGCAGCCAACGCTGGTTCATCAAGATTGCTCCATACCGGGAAGTTTAAGGCACCTCGGTCGATTCAAAGGACCGGACCGGGATCAGACCGGCCTCAGGCAAGCTCGGCAAGCTTCAGCCGTTGAACCTTACCCGAGGGACCGCGAGGCAAATCCTCCACAAAGCGAATCACCTTCGGAGATTTGTATTTTCCAAGCCTGGCAATACAAAATTCATGAAGGCTGGCTTCATCGAGCTGAGCCCCCGGTTTGAGCATGACGGCGAGCAATATTTCCTGGCCATAATGTTTGTCTGGAATACCCACAGCTGCGGCATCAAGAATTGCGGGATGCTGCAATACGGCTTCATCAATCTCCCTGGGGGCAATATTCTCGCCACCTTTGATGATCAGCTCCTTGATACGACCAGTGACAAAGAAAAAGCCATCGGTATCGCGGCGTCCGAGATCACCGCTGCGCAACCAACCTCCTGGAAAGAAAGCGGCTTGCGTGGCTTGCGAGTTCTTGTAATACCCGGCCATCACCTGAGGGCCCTTGATGAGAATCTCGCCAATCACTCCATCTTGCAGGGTGCGGGCTTGATCATCGGCAATGCGCGCCTCACAACCCGAGGCACGCCCCACGGATCCCAGCTTACGCTGCGAAGGCTCCAATGGATTGCTGAAGCAAGGCGCCACGGTTTCGGTCAGGCCCATGGTTTCTATGATGCCGATGCCAAACTTTGCCTCAAAAGCCAGATGATGCTCGGGCGGCAATGCAGCTGACGCAGAGCGGCAAAACCTCACCTGCGCCAATGCTCTACGCTCGGGAACCGATCCCTCGAGCAAATAACTGATCATTGTAGGCACCACATTCAGCCAGGTGCATTGATGCCGAATCACCATCGGCCAGAATCCCGCGGCCGAGAATTTCGCAGGCATGACCAGGCTGCCTCCATGGAATAGAGGGCTCAACATGGTAACGGCGAACGCGTTGATGTGATAAAGCGGCAGAACGGCAGTGACACGATCCGCAGAGCTCAAGCCGTGCTCGACGCTGATCGCCCGCGCGTTGGCAAAAAGCGTGGCCTGGGTATGCATCACCCCTTTTGGCTTGCCGGTGGTACCTGAGGTGTACATCAATAGTGCCTGCTGATCCGACTGAACGACAGGCCATCCACTTGTTTCGGACGAGTCGGCTTGAAGGTCGGAGATCAATTCGCCCGCGTGCGGCACTTCCCAGCGCTTGATCACTCGAGCACTCGATTGCAAAGCAGCGTCACAACGCTCCATCCACAGACCATCGGCAATGAGCAAGGCGCAATCCGAATGCTCAATGACATAAGCCAGCACGTCAGGCTGCGAAAGCAGATTGACTGGATTTACGCGCAATCCGTTGTAAAGACAGCCCAAAATACACAGCAATGCAGCAGGCCCATTGGGCATCACAACTGATACGGTGTCACCGGGCTTTAATCCAAAAGCTGCAAACCGCCCCTGCATGGCGAGGCAGTAGCTTTGTAACTGAGCAAACGTAAGTTGCAAACTGCTATCGGCATCAATGAAATACACAGCCTCGGGCCGCGTTGCGGCTTGCCGCGCGATCAAATCAGCAATGGTGCCTTTGGGTTGGATCGTTGCGCTCTGGCTCATCTACCGGCCGTATTTATCAAACAGGGGGGCGAGAAGCGAAGCTTCGGTAGGTATCTGGGGAGCAATCGGCTGCACAATACGAGTGATGTTCATATAGTGCCGCACATTCATATTCTCGGAGAAGTTATTGCGCCCCCAGGTGCCGCACCCCATCGATAGAGAAAACGGCAAACCATTGTCGAATGCTCCTCCGGTGGCCACACAATGCACCTGATTCACGATGACCCGCGTGACTGGCAACTCAAGTCCCAGCCGCAAGGGGCGATGGGGATCAGTAGTGTGCAAGGAAACCGAATGTCCGGCGCCCTGGAAAGCGTAGATCCGATCGACAGTTTGCAACGCCTCATCGAAGTCCTCAACCGTATATAGCGTGAGCACTGGCGAGAGCTTTTCGCCGGAAAACAGAAATGCCGGACCAGCGCCTGTTTCCTCCACCAGCAACACCCGCGCTTCATGCAAGGCCGATGGCAGATTTGCGAGCCGGGCGATCACCGGAGCAGCCTGCCCAATCACCGCAGCCGATAACTTTCCATCGGGCCACATGACCGCTTCAAGCGCGGCCTTATGCACCGGTGGCACGACCAACGCGCCCAGACGGGCAAACGCTTCAATCAAAGCGGCCTTACGCGAACGTACAACCACGACACTGTTTTCTGAAGAGCAGCTGGTGGCATTGTCAAAAGTCTTGGAGGTCACAATCCGCTGCGCGGCCGCTTCAATATCTGCGCTCTCATCCACAATCGCAGCCACATTACCCGCGCCCACACCAAATGCCGGCGTACCACTTTTTGCCGCGGCTTTTACATTGGCCTGCGAGCCAGTCGCCACCACCAGATCACTCAAAGCCATCAGTTGCACGGTTGCAGCTTTCGTGACCGGGTTGGGCAGGCACTGCACCAGATCGCGTGAGGCTCCTACTCTGTCAAGTTGCTCATGCATATAGGCAAGGAGCTGAGCGCAAGTCGACCATCCCTTGGGGCTGGGCGCAACGATCACGGCATTGCGGGCCTTGAGTGCATTGAGAATCTTGTTGGCGGGCGTGGCGCCTGGATTGGTCGAAGGCGTGATGGCCGCCACCACACCTACTGGCCGGGCAATTTCCGTAATGCCGGTAGCAGCATCCGCACTGATGACACCTGCAGTGATGCGGCCATGAAGATCGCGCAACAGCCCAAGCGTCTTGCGATGATTCTTGCTGATCTTGTCGGCCACATTGCCGATGCCGGTGTCGTGAACTGCAAGCTCAGCCAGCACACGATTGCGCTGTGGCTCCAGGATCGCCCAGGCAGCAGCAGCCACAATTTCATCGACCCGTGATTGACTTGCCTGATTAATGGTGGCTTGCGCTGCGCGAGCGCGTTGCACAAGAGCCTCCACAACGGGATCATTTTCGGCGGTTTGCCTTGCTTCGCTCATAGAAATTTCATTTGGTTTTTTACTGATTCGACTATCGCGGCTCATATGACCGCGACTGACAAAGTGACCTTCAATCAATCAGGCTTGATATTGGCATCCTTCACCAGCTTGGCCCATTTCGGAATTTCCTGCGCCACAACACGAGCCAGTACTGACGGAGCGCCACCCACGGCCTCACTGCCCTGAGCAAGGAGCTTTTCTTTCACATCGGCGCTGTTGAGCGCTTCATTGAACGCCCTGTTGAGACGCTCGATAATCGGCGCCGGAGTTTTGGCTGGCGCAAAGGCGGCATACCAGCTGTCAACTTCGAAATCGCTGATGCCCGCCTCCTGCATGGTGGGCACCTCGGGAAAGGCGGCACTGCGCTTAACAGTGGACACGGCCAAGGCCTTCAATTTGCCCTGCTTGACGAACTGGGCAGCGGCGGGAATCGATACCCAGAGAAGCGGAACCTGACCGGCCATGACGTCCGTGACCGCTGGGCCGCCACCTCGATAAGGCACGTGATTCATCTGCGTGCCGGTGCGAAGCATCATCAACTCACCGGCCAGATGACCCGGCGACCCGTTACCCACCGAGGCAAAGGAGAGGCTGCCCGGGGCTCGGCGCGCAGCAGCCACCACCTCGGCTACCGTGTTGGGGGCAAAGCTGGGCGTGGCGGCCAACAACTGGGGCAGCGAAGCCGCCATGACAATCGGCTCAAAATCAGCAATCGAATCAAACCCCAATCGCGGAATGATGGCGGGGTTGATCGTGTGCGAAGAAAGCGTGAACAAGATTGTGTAGCCATCATTCGGTGATTTTGCGACTGCCAATGAGCCGATTGATCCGCCCGCGCCACCCCGATTCTCGATGATCACTTGCTGACCCAGCGATTGGCTAACCCGCTGTTGCAGGATACGGGCGATCACATCGGTGCCACCGCCTGGTGGGTAAGGCACGATCATCTTGATGGGCTGGCGGGGATAATCCCCCGCGCCTTGTGCCCAGCTGCTTGAAGTGCTACCGAGGCCCGCCAATGCGGCACTGGCTCCGGCCAAACCCAACACCTTGCGACGCTTGAAAAAAGTGCTCATCGATGGTCTCCTTGCTACGAATTCGTTCTTATATGCCAGCTAGTCTAGGCTCAAAAGCAAATACAAAAGTCCCATTTTTTAATGTAGTCTGGACATAAAGAAAGGCGCGAGTCATGCTGAGCAGTCAATCCAATGCCGCCGCTTTACGGGCGTTCAGGGTGATGGAAGTGATTGGTGCGATGCCCAATGGGTGCCTGCAGGCTGACTTGATGCGAGCCACAGAATTGCCCAAACAAACCGTGCACCGTGTGGTGGGTTTGCTGGTTCAGGCGGGGCTTGTGGTGCGCGACACTGGCAGCAAGCGCTTGCTGCTGGGCAAGAGGGTAGAGGAGTTTGCCTTGAGTGCGCTGATGAATGGCACCACCCGCACCGAGCGGCATGCCCTATTGCAGGCCCTGGTTGAGCGGATCGGAGAAACCTGCAATCTCGCAGCCCTGGTGGGCTCGGATGTGATCTATCTTGATCGGGTTGAAACACAGTGGGAGTTGCGGGTGAATCTGGTCCCGGGCTCGCATGTGCCCTTGCATGCCAGCGCCAGTGGCAAGCTTTTGTTTAGCCTGCTGCCTGAGACGCAGAAAAAGCGTTTGCTGGAAGTCTTGCCGCGCCGCGCTTACACGGAAAACACCATCACCGATCGCAAGGCATTGGAGGCCGAACTCAAACGCACTGCCAAGCAACAAGTGGGGATTAATCGCGGCGAACATATCCGCGGCTTGATAGCTCTGGCCGTACCTGTGCTCAACACTCAGGGACAAGCGCTAGCCGCATTGGCAGTGCAGGCTCCTGTGGGGCGGATGAGCCTGGAGGATTTGCAAAAATTTCTGCCCGCAATCCGCAAGACTGCAAACCAGCTTTCCAAAACGTTCTAAGGTCGAGCAGACCCTGCAAGCTGGATCATCGGCAAGAAGCTATGCAAGTGAAGCTCTTCTTCAAGATTGAGCATGTGATGGCGCGGGTAGTAAAAGCTGAGGTCTTGCCCCAAGCCCACACCGCCCAAAGCAATATCACCGCTGCCCAGAATTTGGGCCACCACCTGCTGTAAATGGTGATCAAGGTAATGCTCATCATTGGCAGCCGAAGTTGCGCCATCCATTGGGCAGCCATCGGAGAATACCCACAACATTCTTCGCTCGGCCTGCAGCGCTCGTGAGCGGCCAGCGGCCCACAGCACGGCCTCGCCATCCACCCCTTCGCGGTACATCTCATTTTTGAGCAGCGCTGCAATCGATAGACGAGCCCGACGCCAGGGGGTTGATGCGTCCTTGAATACGATATGGGTCTGTTCATTCAAACGCCCTGGCCGTGCTGGTTCGCCTGCCGCCCGCCAGCGCTGCAGGGCGCGGCCACCATTCCACGTGCCGGTGGTGAATCCCAGAATCTCGCTCGGTATGCCAGCGAGATCAAGCGCACGCGCCAACAGATCTGCGATACAAGCCATGCGAATTTGATGTTGGCGCATGGAGCCTGAACAGTCGATCAGCAGGCTAACCACACACTGCGCCCGGGGCACGATTGGTTCGTTACGAAACAAGTGGCGCTCTTGCGGCGATGCAATCAACTGTGCGAGCCTGCGTGCATCAATGCGGCCAAGTTCCTGAGCATCTTGCCAGCCGTGGGCCACAGGCACGGCAAGCCGGGTAAGTAGCGCCCGCGCCAACCGATTCACGTTGATGCCTAACCCGGCAATCGTTTGATCGAGTTGTGCGCGCCATTCCCGAAGCTGCGCCTCGCGGGCGAGGTCTTGCCCACTTACTTCGCGATCAAACTCGCGGGTATACACCTGGTATTGCCCAGCCTGCGCGTCAAGCCAGGCGCTTCGTCCCCCAATCAGGCTGATGGGCTTGTCGTCTGCAGCTTCGTCGAGCTGGAGCAAGAGTGTGAATTGCCGAGCCTCCTCAGCAACGCGATCAGCATTCTTTGCTGGCTCGGCGAGGCCATCATCGTCCAGCCATTCACTCGCCAGCATAGCTAGCTTTGCGGCCGCAAGTGCGAACGCTGCTTGGTCATTCTTCAATTTGCGCAGGTGTGCTATCGGGCCACCCAATATCGGGCTTAGCTTGGCCCGTGTCCCTTCAATAAAGTCTTCGGTGGCACTCACCACCGGCTCACCGGTCAGGCGCGAGCGCACCATTTGCACAACGGTGTACAGCACAAGCCCACGCTGGGTTTCGCATAAGCCACTATCGAAAAAACCCAGGGACCATGCCTCAAAACATGCCTGCAAATTTGCCCGACTTCCGGGCCAGCCGGCAGGCACCAGGGACTCCACCCGAAACTGCTCGAATGCATCCATCAGCCAAGCACTAACCGCTTTGGTTGGGCGGGACTGCGCATGGATCGCAAGATCGCTAAACAGCAAGCGCATCGCGTGAGCGTCTGCCAGACCACGCGCTGGTGTTTGCGCTGGCTCATCTGACCCTGCCATGAGATGCGCAGCCCGAAACGCCATCACTTTTTCGCCCAGCACCAAGCGATCACCACGGAAAAAAACGCCCGACTGCCCACTCAGGCTTCGCACCGTAGCCGCGCTCAGATCACGCAGCATGCTGCTCATGCTGCAGTCAGATTGAGCTCTTGATCAAAGCAGCGCTGGTAATACTCGGCAATAAGGGGCCATTCGGCAGCATCGGTTTTATTCAGAAAGGACAAACGAAACGCCTGGGCGACATCGCGAAAACTGACGATGTTTTCTGCCCAATTGATCACTGTGCGCGGCGACATGAGTGCAGACAGGTCGCCCACACCAAATCCACTGCGAGTCAGTGCAGCCACCTCCACCATGGCGCGCACCAAAGCGCGCCCTGCAACTGTGTCGTGCTCAGGCACCTGTGCCACGACAATCTCGACTTCCTCATCCACAGCCAGATAATCCAGTGTGGCCACAATGTTCCAGCGATCCAGTTGCGCATGATTCAGCACTTGGGTGCCGTGATACAGGCCATTGAGATTGCCCAGCCCCACGGTATTGCTGGTGGCCATAAGCCTGAACAAGGGATGCGGGGTAATCACCTCATTTTGATCCAGCAAGGTGAGCTTGCCCGAGCGCTCGAGCAAGCGCTGAATCACAAACATCACCTCCGGGCGACCCGCGTCATATTCATCAAACACCAGAATCATCGGCTGGCGCATCGCCCAGGGCAACATGCCGGGAATAAATTCAGTGACTTGCTTGCCATCGCGCAGCACAACCGCATCGCGCCCGATCAAATCCAGGCGGCTGATCTGACCATCCAGGTTGATACGCACGCATGGCCAGTTCAAGCGAGCAGCCACTTGCTCGATATGAGTGGACTTGCCGGTGCCATGGCGCCCCTGAATAAGCACTCGACGATTGGTGGCAAGCCCGGTCAGGATCGCCTGGGTCACCTCGGGCTGAAACCGATAAGCCGGGTCACGCTCCGGAACGTGCGCATTGGCCGTATCAAAACAGGGCACCGCAAGGGTCGATTGAATGCCAAACAGGGCAAGGGTATCGGCGGACTGATTCATGAGTGGGTTACTTCCGAAGCACTATGGCTCTCTATATGGCCCTCGCCTTGAATGCGGGCAAGCGCTTGGGCTGCTTTTTGCAACGCTGGCAAGCACTCCTTGGCCCTGGCAGGCGTGAAACGCAATATTGGAGCTTGCACTGCCAGGCCCAAGCTGGACCGGCCGCTTGCATCGGGTACCAGCACTGCAAGACACAATAAGCCCGGCAAAAACTCTTCATTGTCGATAGCAAAACCGTCGTTCTTCACTTGCTCGATCTCTTGCTCAAGCGCCTCAAGCTGCACCAGGGTTTTTTCTGTGTAGCGCTCAAGCTCAGCATGGGCGAGCAAGCGGCGGCGCTGGGCCGCACTCATTTGAGCCAGAAAAAGCTTGCCAGTGGCGGAGCAATGGGCAGGCACGCGCGATCCAGGCTGCAAATAAAAGCGCAAAGGCGCAACGGTTTCGACCCGATCCAGATACATCACCTCACCATCCACCATCGTGGTCAGGTTGCAGCTTTCGCCAAGCTCACTCACAAGCTGACGCAACACACGATGTCGGGCGCTGGCCAAGGTGTCATGGCTGACCAAATTCAAAGCCAGGCGACGCAATCGCGGCGCAATGCCATAGTGCCGCCCATCACCTTCGCGCTGAATCAAACCGGCTTTTTCAAGTTGCCCCAGCATGCGATGCACTGTGGGCTTGGGCCAGCCAGTGATCTCAGTCAGGCTTTGCAGTGAAAACAACTGATCGCGCGCTGCCACCGCCTCCAAAAGCACAAATTGCCGCAGCGCGGGAGATTCGGTATCCGGGTCGGGCATCTCGGCAGTCGAGATTGAATTGGGTTGAACCAGTCGCATGGGTGAAAGTCTAAGTCATTCCAGAATTTAATACAATTCATTCCATAAATTCGAATCTACGATTGACTTGCGACCTGAACCCTCCTATATTGCACTCTGAAACAGGATTTTGGAACAATTTATTCCGCTTTTTACAGGGAGGCATCATGTCAACATACACCACTGCCGACGGCCGCAAAGTAGCCGCAGGCGTACAAAAAATGACCCCATCCGAAGCATTCGTGGAAACCATGGTGGCCCACGGCGTGAAGCATATCTTCGGCATCATGGGTTCGGCTTTCATGGACGCGATGGATATTTTTGCGCCCGCTGGTATCCAGCTCATCCCGGTAGTGCATGAGCAAGGCGCTGGGCACATGGCTGACGGCTATGCGCGCGTGTCGGGCAGGCATGGCGTGGTGATTGGCCAGAATGGCCCCGGTATCAGCAACTGCGTGACCTCAATTGCCGCAGCCTATTGGGCGCACAGCCCGGTAGTGATGATCACCCCCGAAACCGGCACCATGGGCATGGGGCTTGGAGGCTTTCAGGAAGCCAATCAGCTGCCGATGTTTCAGGAGTTCACCAAATATCAAGGCCATGTGACCAACCCCAAGCGCATGGCCGAGTTCACCGGGCGCTGCTTCGATCGAGCCTTGTCCGAAATGGGCCCGACCCAACTGAATATTCCGCGCGATTACTTTTACGGTGAAATCACCACTGAAATTCCAATGCCATTGCCTGTGGAGCTTGGCGCGGGTGGTGAAGCCAGCTTGCGTGCCGCGGCTGATTTATTGGCACAGGCAAAATTTCCAGTGATCCTGGCTGGCGGCGGCGTGGTTATGGGCAACGCTGTGGAGGAATGCAAGGCTTTGGCAGAGCGTTTGGGTGCGCCAGTCGTTAACGGCTATTTGCGTAATGATTCGTTCCCTGCAAGCCACCCCTTATGGTGTGGTCCGCTGGGTTATCAAGGCTCGAAAGCAGCGATGAAGCTGGTTTCGCAAGCCGATGTAGTGGTCGCTTTGGGTTCGCGTATGGGGCCCTTTGGCACATTGCCTCAACACGGGATGGATTATTGGCCCAAGCAAGCCAAGATCATTCAGATCGAAGCGGATCACACCAATCTCGGGCTGGTCAAGAAGATCACCGTCGGCATTTGCGCGGATGCGCGCGCGGCTGCCAAAGCGATTCTCGGCCTTCTCAAGGATCGCGCATTGGTGTGCGATGCATCCAAGGCCGAGCGGGCACAGAAGATTGCTGCTGAAAAGTCGGCCTGGGAAGACGAACTGAGCGCTTGGACCCATGAGCGTGATGCTTACAGCCTGGACATGATTGAGGAGCAAAACAAAGAGCCCGGCAATTGGCTCCATCCGCGCCAGGTGCTGCGCGAGCTTGAAAAAGCAATGCCCAAGCGCGTAATGGTGTCCACGGATATTGGCAATATCAACTCGGTGGCCAACAGCTACCTGCGCTTTGAAGAGCCACGCAGTTTCTTCGCCCCGATGAGCTTTGGCAATTGCGGCTATGCCCTGCCTACAATCATTGGCGCGAAGCTGGCCGCGATGGATCGCCCTGCGATTGCTTATTCAGGCGACGGCGCGTGGTCGATGAGTATGGTGGAAATGCTTACTGCTACCCGCCACAATATTCCAGTGACTGGGGTCGTGTTCCACAACCGGCAATGGGGTGCGGAGAAGAAAAACCAGGTGGATTTTTATAACCGCCGCTTTGTTGCGGGCGAGCTCGATAACCCCGATTTTGCTTCCCTGGGCCGCGAGATGGGTGCTCAGGGCATTCGGGTCGATCAGCTTGATCAAGTCGGGCCTGCGCTTCAAAAAGCTATCGAGATGCAAATGAAGGATGGCAAAAGCTGCGTGCTTGAAATCATGTGCACCCGGGAGCTTGGCGATCCGTTCCGGCGTGACGCCTTGAGCAAACCAGTGCGCTTCCTGGATAAGTACAAGGACTATGTCTGACTCTTCGGGCAGCCATCCCCGGCTGCTTGCCCTGATCGACCGGGCGCGTGCGCACACCAGAGGCCATCCACTGCCTCTGGGCGTGGTGTATCCAGGCAATGCGATGGCTCTCGAGGTGACCATTCAGGCTCAAGAGCTTGGGCTTGTTGCACCGGTATTGATTGGGCCGCGGGCATTGATCCAGTCGACCGCCGATGCGGCCGGTCTGAATATCGGTGCGATGGAAATCATGGAGCCCGCCAACGCAGCCCCTGCCGCAAGCGCCCAGCTTGCGACTGAGTTGGTGCGCTCTGGAAAAGTACGGGCCCTGATGAAGGGCTCATTGCACACCGATGAGTTGATGGCTGCTGTTGTCAGCCGATCCAGCGGAATGCGAACCGACACCCGCATCAGTCATCTCTTCGTGTTTGATCTTCCGCGCTATCCGAAACTCCTGGGTCTCGCGGATTGTGTGGTGAATATCTCCCCTGACCTCGCGGCCAAAGAACATATCCTCACAAATGCCCTGCGCGCCTTGAATTCGCTGGGTATTACCCGCCCGAAGGTGGCTATTGTTGCCGCGGTGGAGTCTGTTAACCCGCATATTCAAGCCACCCTGGATGCGCAAATGCTGGTCGCAGCACACCATCAAGGCCGATGGCCCGAAGCGATAATCGAAGGCCCTTTCGGATTTGATAATGCAGTGTCATCTGAAGCGGCTCGGATCAAGGGCATGGACTCCGAAGTGGCTGGCGATGCTGACCTGATGCTCATGCCCGATCTCAACGCTGGCAACATGCTTTACAAAAGCTTCAACTATATTGGCGGCGGAGATTGTGCGGGCCTGGTGCTTGGGGCGAGCGTGCCCATCGTATTGACCTCGCGTTCGGACTCTGCCCTGGCCCGCCTGGCTTCTATCGCGATGGCAGCCCTGCCGGCGAAGTCCTGACTGCAGGTGATCTGCTAAGGGCCACCAGCCCCTTCACAAAGTTGCAGGAATGCTTTGGCGGAAGCGCCCAGCGGGCGATCCCTGCGCATTACGATAGCCAATCGACGTTGTGCAGGTGCTGGCGCTGTTTTCAAAGCCACCAAACGCCCGGAGGCAATTTCATCAGCCACCGCATGTTGGGATAGACATGCCAGCGCTACTCCGCGGGCAACCAGGCGCTTGATCGCCTCCGCACTGCCCACCTCAAATCCAACCTTGACCGCGCCCACATGCTCAAGCAACCACCGGTCAACCGCTTCACGGGTGCCCGAGCCGTGCTCACGCTGCGCCCACAAGGCTTCACCCAGTGCTTTCGCCGAGACCAACCGACGCTTGGCCAGAGGATGCGAGGGGCCTGCTACCACCACCAAACGATCGACTAGCCAGGGCCGAATACGTAAGTCGGGATGGGTACGCGCGCCTTCAATAAACCCCATATCCACTTCAAATGCCAATACCGACTGCACGACTTGCGCCGTGTTGCCGATGGTCAGTTGGACGGCCGCTTCGGGATACTGCTCGCGCCACAGCACCAAAAGCTCGGGCAACAGCACCTCGCCAATCGTCAGGCTTGCTGCGAGCCGCAAAGGGGTTGCCAGCTGCCCGCCAAATCGGCCTTCGATCTCACGCGTGGCATCCAGCACCAGCATGGAGGCTGCCAACAATGCTTCCCCCTGGGCATTGAGCACCAGCCGACGCCCCACCCGATCAAACAGTGGCGTGCCAAGCGTTTGCTCAAGCTCCACCAGGGCCGAACTCGCTGCTGATTGCGAACGCGCCACATGGGATGCTGCAGCCCGGGTCGACCCCGAACGCGCGGTGGCGGCAAACACCTCAAGCTGTCTCAAGGTGATGCGGATACGGGCATCAGATCGATCCGCAGCTTTCTCTGCAATATTTGATTGAGCGATTTTTCTATTCATTGTTAACAGTATTGTCCGCTTTTTCTTTTTGGCTGCAATCCCTACTATTGGCTAAACATATTGGAGACCTGGGTGTTCAAGCTCTTTTCCCGCCAGCCATTGCACGACCCGCTAACCAAGCCCGCACCTCAGGCCAAAGTTGAGGTCAAAACCACCACCTGTTATATGTGCGCTTGCCGCTGTGGTATCCGCGTGCATTTGCGCGATGGCGAAGTGCATTACATCGATGGCAATCCTGATCATCCGCTGAACAAGGGCGTGATTTGTGCCAAGGGCTCGGCCGGGATCATGAAACAGAAGTCCCCGGCGCGCTTAACCCAGCCCTTGCTGCGAAAAGCAGGTACAAATCGCGGCGATGGCGAATATGAAACCATCAGCTGGGAACAGGCCTTCAGCATGCTGGGCGAGCGCCTGGGCAAAATTCGCGCTACAGATCCCAAGCGCTTTGCGCTCTTTACCGGTCGCGATCAAATGCAAGCGCTCACCGCCTTGTTTGCCCGGCAGTTCGGCACTCCCAACTACGCGGCTCACGGTGGCTTTTGCTCGGTGAACATGGCCGCTGGCATGATCTACACGATCGGCGGGAGCTTCTGGGAGTTTGGCGGACCCGACCTCGATCACGCGCGCCTTTTTGTGATGCTGGGCACTGCTGAGGATCATCACAGCAATCCGATGAAAATGGCGCTTGCAAAGTTCAAGCGCTCGGGCGGGCGCTTTATCTCTGTGAACCCGGTGCGCACTGGCTACTCGGCGATTGCCGATGAATGGATCCCGATCAAACCGGGCACCGACGGCGCTCTATTGCTTGCGTTAATCCATGAGCTGATTCGCACCGATCGCATCGATCATGACTTTCTCAAACGCTATACGAACTGCCCGCAACTCATAGTAGAAGATGATGGCCTGCGCGAGGGGCTGTTTGCCTTTGATCCGCTTGCCGGGCCATCAGGCGATGGCCGCAATCCGCATAACAAGCTGATCTGGGATGAGCATACACAAAGCGCGGTCAGCCCCTGGCAGCCGGGCGTGAGCCCTGCGCTTGAAGGCCGATATGTGTTGGCCGATGGCACTCGCGTTGTCACTGCATTCACCTTGCTCAAAGAGCAGGTGGCGAGCCAAACTCCCCAATGGGCGAGCACGATCACTGGCATTACCGAAGCCCGCATCATCAAGCTTGCGCAAGAAATGGGGATGGCCGCGTTTGACCATGCTTTCAGCTTGCCCATCGCCTGGACCGATGCCTGGGGCGGCGAGCATCAGGAGGTGATCGGCAGGCCGGTCGCGTTTCATGCCATGCGTGGCCTAGCAGCCCACTCCAATGGATTTCAAACCACGCGCGCGCTAGCCATATTGATGAGCATCCTTGGCACGATTGATCGGCCGGGGGGCTTTCGCCATAAGGCGCCCTATCCGCGCCATATCGCGCCCAACTACCGCACGATTCACTCACCCGAGCAGATTCAGCCCAACACACCGTTGCCTGCCGCGCCGCTGGGCTTTCCTGCCAACCCCGAAGAGCTCGCGCTTAATTCTGATGGCACCCCGATTCGTATTGATCATGCCTTTAGCTGGGAGCATCCACTATCAGCGCACGGCATGATGCATAACGTGATCACGAATGCGGTGCGTGGCGATCCTTATTACCTCGATACCTTGCTGATCTTCATGGCCAACATGGCCTGGAACAGCTCAATGAATACGATGGCAGTGCGCGACATGCTGAATGCGCGGCACACCGAGGGCGAACAGGCGGGCGAATACAAACTGCCTTTCCTCGTGGTGTGCGATGCCTTTGCCTCCGAGATGGTGGGGTTTGCGGATCTGGTTTTGCCAGACACCACCTATCTGGAGCGCCATGATGTGATGAGCCTGCTGGATCGACCCATCTCTGAATTTGATGGGCCGGTGGATGCGGTGCGAGTACCAGTGGTGGAGCCACTCGGGCAATGCAAACCGTTTCAGGAAGTGTTGGTTGAGCTCGCCTCCAGGCTCAAGTTTCCAGCGTTCACGACCGCTGAGGGCTCCCGCAAGTTCAAGGACTATCCTGACTTCATTGTTCGCTTTGAGCACCAGCCGGGCATTGGCTTTTTGGCGGGATGGCGAGGCGAGGACGGCACTCAGCATTTACGCGGTGCACCGAATCCCAAGCAATGGGAGATGTATGCGAAGAACAATTGCGTGTTTCATTACACCATGCCCGAGTCGATGCAGTACATGCGCAATTGGAATCGTGGCTACCTCGATTTCTGCAAAGCCAATGGATTTCGGCAGCGCAATGATGCCATTCAGCTGGCCATCTACTCCGATGTGCTGCAATCGTTTCGATTGGCTGCGCAAGGCAAAACAACTGGGCGCCAACCCCCCGAGCATTTACGCCAGCGTGTACATACCTACTTTGATCCGCTGCCTTTTTGGTATCCCCCGCTTGAAGAATCGGTGACGGATCTCAAGGCCTTCCCGCTTAATGCAATCACCCAGCGGCCGATGGCGATGTATCACTCCTGGGATTCGCAAAATGCCTGGCTGCGGCAGATTCATAGTCACAATTATTTGTTCGTTAATCCCGCCACCGCACTTGCGGCAGGCATTGCCGATGGCGGCTGGGCTTGGGTGGAAAGCCAATGGGGCAAAGTGCGCTGCATGGTGCGCCATTCCGAGGCGACTGAGCCCGGCACCGTGTGGACCTGGAATGCAATTGGCAAAGGCAAAGGCGCCTGGAATCTGAGCGATCAAGCCGATGAATCGCGCAAGGGCTTCTTGCTCAATCACCTGATCACTGAAGAGCTCAAACTCTACAGCCAGGCGGGCGAGGCCACCGGCATGCTCTCCAATGCCGACCCCATCACCGGGCAGGCGGGTTGGTACGACGTTCGGGTGCGACTGCGAGCCGCCTCGCCCGAGGAAGCGCAAGAGTCCTGGCCGCAGGTTCAATCCGCTCACCTCAACATCACTGCAGGAGCCCGGTCATGATTCGCGAGATCAAACGCTGGTTCAAGGGGCAAGGCGCATCAGCTTTGGTCAATGCAGCCCCAGTAGCTGCGGTCCGCGGCTCCTCGGGGTCGGCCAAGCCGGTCGAACCCACGCTGGCCAAACAGCTCGCGCTTGTGATCGATCTGAATGTTTGCGTTGGATGCCATGCTTGTGTGACTTCATGCAAGGAGTGGAACACGAGCGGCAGTGCCGGCCCGCTTTCGGATCTGAATGCTTATGACGCTGATCCCAGCGGCACCTTCTTTAATCGTGTTCAGACTTATGAATCCGGGGCTTATCCTGCCACGGAAACTGTGCACTTCCCCAAGAGCTGCCTGCACTGCGAAGACCCGCCATGCGTGCCAGTTTGCCCCACAGGAGCAAGCTACAAGCGCAAGGAAGATGGCATCGTGCTGGTCGACTATGACAAGTGCATCGGCTGCAAGTATTGCGCGTGGGCCTGCCCCTATGGCGCTCGTGAGCTGGATGAAAAGCGCCAGGTGATGACGAAATGCACCCTGTGCGTAGACCGCATCTATGACGAGCTCTTGCCGCCGCAAGACCGGCAACCGGCCTGCGTCAAAGCATGCCCCACCAATGCGCGGCTGTTTGGCGATGTGAAGGATCCCAACTCCGATGTGTCGCGGGTGATTCGCGAGCGCGGTGGCTATGCCTTGATGCCCGAGTGGGACACCAAGCCCGCGAATCATTATTTGCCGCGTAGCATCACATCGATGGTGCAAGCGGCTCAGGATGAAAGCCAGCGCGAGCTGGGCCAAGCCTATGACATCAAACGATAAGAAGGACTCAATATGAATCCGGCATGGTCAGTGGTGTTGTTCACTACCTGGATAGGCATTGCTCAAGGCCTGGTGGTGGGGCTCACTCTGGGCGCTTGGCGCGGCACAGCGTGGGCGCTTGAATTGCATCGCCCAGTGGTGGGGCTTGCCTTGGCGCTCAGCGTGGCCGGGCTCGCGGCTTCATTTTTTCACCTGGGCCGACCCGAGCGCGCCTGGCGTGCGGTGTTGATGTGGCGCACCAGTTGGCTTTCGCGCGAAGTAATTGTGATGCCGGCATTTATTGCAGCCCTCGCGCTTTGGTGGTGGATCGGTGGTGGCCAACCTTCCACCTTCCCCATCGGCTTGGTGGTAGTGGCGCTGGCCCTCGTGCTGTGGTGGTGTACCGCCATGATCTATGCCTGTATCCGTTTCATCGAGGAATGGGCTCAGGCAGCCACGCCAGCGATGTTTATCCTGAGCGGTGCAGCCAGCGGGCTCACGGTATTGGTGGCCATGCTCGCGTTGTTTGGCTATGGCGCGGCTCACGGATTGTGGATTGCATTTTCAGCTACGTTGGCGGCATGGTTAGTGCGATGCTGGATGTTTGCGAATAACAAACGCCTGGTGCCACGTTCCAATTTGAGCAGCGCCACTGGCATCCCCGGTGCACGGCTGACGCAAACCTCGATGGGCATGTCCGCCGGGGCATTTAATACCCGCGAGTTTTTTCATGGGCGCTCGGCCCTATTGATCGGCCGAATCCGCTGGTGGTTACACGGCTTTGGCTATTTGGGGCCTCTAGTGGCGCTTGGCGTCGGACTGATGCTGAAGGAGCCGCGTTGGGCGATCCTGGCGTGTGCGTTGCAATTACCGGGCTTGGTGGCGGATCGGTGGATGTTTTTCGCGCAGGCGCGCCATCCCCAGAATCTCTACTACCAAAAGGTCAGCTAAACCCCGGCCAAGCAGACGGCGAAGAAGGTAACCAAGCCGACTGCCTACTCGCATGTCTACCGCTCACCTTGGCAAAAGCGCCCCATAGCGGCCCCTTGAAGAGTGAGGTCTTCAGAAGACCTTTAGTGTCCGGCTGGAGTGGTCGATATGGGCAAATGACCTTTGTTTTTGCTTAGCCATGACCCCCAACCCAAGCGCGGACCTCTCCGGTCATCGGGTCATGCACCCCGCTCACGCATGGCTTTGGGCCGCGGCAGTCAGTCTGTTTGGACTGGTCATGGCCTGGACCGCCTTGGTCGCTACCGAAGGCGCTCAGACCCGGCAAGCCAACGCTGCCTTCGAGCGTCAGTCCGCACAGCTTGTTCGCCAGATCAAGGACCGGTTTCAAAGGGTCGAGCTCGGGCTTAACGGCGCACGCGGCCTTTACCTTTCGCACCCCAAGGGGTTGAGTTCCCGAGATCTGCGCAGCTATGTTGATTCCATCAATTTAAAGCGTGATATGCCCGGGGTTGTGGGCTTTGGCTATGTTGAGCGCCAAACAGAACCTGGCAGCTTCAGGGTGCGCCACTTCGAACCGATGAACAGCGAAATACCGGCCCGGGATACGAACTTGGCATCCAGTCCGGAGCTCAAGCTTGCTATCGACCTCGCAATCGCCAATCGAAGTTTTGGCGCATCGTCTGTAGTGCAGATCAATACTCATCAGGGTACCGAACCCGCTGTTTACATCTTCCTGCCGGTGTACACCAAGACCGATGCCGGTCGAACCAAAAGCTCTATTCCCGATGCCGAACCAGCGGGCTTGATGTTTGCGCCCATTCTCGTGCGGGATCTTTTGGGCTCTGGCGTGAGCGCATTGCTGCCAACCCTTGGGTTTACTGTGTATGACAGCATGCAGCTCGATTCGGGCAAACTCATTTACCGCCACACCACCCAAGGCACCCTAGACTCCCGTCTGAGCCAGGATGAGGCCATTGCGGTAGGTGGCCGCCTGTTTACCATCGCCATCCATTCGACTCGTGAAAGCGATGTCACCGCGGGGCGCGCACTACCCTACATGATCGGACTACTCGGGCTAATGATTGCATTCCTGATGGGCGGATGCACCTGGCTCGTGCTCAATGGCCGGCTCCAGGCTCTCACCCTCGCCAATCGCATGACCAAGGACTTGCGACGGCTGGCTCAGGTGAGCCAGAAAATCACCAATGCGGTAGTCATGACGGACCAGAAAGGCTCAATTTTATGGAGCAACCCCGGCTTCGAGCTCACAACCGAGCTGGCCAATCCGAGTATTGCCGGGCGTTCGCTGATTGATGTTCTGAAGACAGATCTTCGCTCCGATGCGGGCATCATGCAGATCGAGTCTGCAATTGCCGACACTGTCCATTACAGCGGCCCGTTAAGTTGGACAACACCAAGCGGACGCCAAGTGTTTGTGAAGGTGCAATGTCAACCCACGATAAACGGTGATGAGTCCGAAGGATTCCTGCTGGTCGCCACTGACGTTACCGAAGTGAGCCTGGGTGCGATTGCGCTTGAGCGGGAGCGAGCCAGGCTGGAAAGCATCCTGGAAGGCGGACGGGGCGGGGCAGGCGAGTGGAACATCCAGACTGGCGAGGTCAAACTGGATGCCCATTGGGCACAAGCGTTGGGCTATGAGCTTGAAACACTTGGGCCGATGAACATGCAGCGCTGGTCTGACATGACTCATCCCGAAGATCTCAAAGCAGCCACTCGATTGATGACTGCGCATTTGCGTGGTGAAACTTCAAATTTCGAGTATGAGATTCGCATCAAGCATCGCGAGGGGCACTGGGTCTGCATGCTGGCAAGGGGACGAGTCACCCAGCGCGATGCCCATGGTCAACCACTTTGGGTTTGCGGAACGCATGTCGACGTCACCGAGCTGCGAGAGTCAGAGTCGCAATGGCGTGCACGCGCAGAGCTGTCGGGTGATTGGTTCTGGCAAACCGATGAGGAGCATCGATTCTGCGGCCTTCAAACCAGGAGTGCGCGCGCTCAGAGTGCATTCAAACCAGCATTGCTGGGCAAACGCCGGGACGAACTCGATGGATGTGAGCCTCCCGAAGCAGGTTGGGAGGCATTCCACGCCACGCTGGATCAACGCCTGCCATTTCGAAGCATCACTTACACGGTGGAAACGCCAGACGGAGGCAAGCAGTGGGTCGAAATTGATGGCCGGCCACGTTATTCGCGGCTGGGCATCTTCTTGGGCTATGAAGGTGTTGGCCGAGACGTGACCGAGCGAACTCTTCAGCGCATCGCTCTTGAAGACAGCTTGCGGCTGAACGACGCCCTGTTTGAAGGTATTCCGATCCCGGTAGTCCTGAAAGATACTCAGGGCCGCTACCTAAAAATGAATCGGATCTATCAGGAGCTATTCAGTCCGGATCCTGCAACAAGAATGGGTCATGTTGTCGGTGATCTGCTGGATGCTGAGGCGGTGGCGATCCATGAATCGGTGGATCAAAAGCTTTTGCAATCGCCGGGTACCCATACCTACGAACTGACCCAGACCACGGCAAACGGCATCGTTATGGATGTCCAGGTGTGCAAATCCACATTGGTTGATCAGAGCGGCAAGGTTCTCGGACTGATCGGTACGGTGATGGATATCTCGGCTCAACGCAATGCCATGCGCTCGCTTGCCCAGGCGCGCGATGCTGCCGAATCGGCCACCCGCGCAAAATCCGCTTTTCTCGCGACCATGAGTCATGAGATCCGCACACCAATGAACGGCATTATCGGTATGGCCGAGCTACTTGCAGCCGCTCCTTTGGGCCATGAAGCCAACGAATCAACCCGCACCATTCTGGAATCATCCCGCGCGCTGCTCGATATCATCGACGATATTCTGGACTTGTCGAAGATCGAGGCAGATCGCCTTGAAATTGATCCCACCTCTACTCCGATCTGGCAGTTGCTCGAATCGATTTGCGCATCACTGCATATGAATGCACTGGCGCAAGATGTTGAGCTAAACCTCATGATCTCGCCCGAGGTTCCCAGCCACCTCCTGATCGACGGCAATCGGGTGCGCCAGATCCTCAATAATCTTTTGAGCAATGCGATCAAGTTTTCCGGCCGTAGGGCCCAACGGCGCGGCCGGGTCCAATTGGTGGTGCGCGTTGAGCCTGGCGAACGGCGTCAGGTGGCCTTCTCGGTTATTGACAACGGGATCGGCATTGCGCCAGAAGCGCTGGTCGATTTGTTTGAGCCCTTCATGCAGGCTGAGCGCTCCACCACGCGGCGCTTTGGTGGCACGGGTCTGGGCTTGGCCATCACCCGAAGGCTGGCCGATCTGATGGGTGGATCGATCACTGTGGAGAGCCAATATGATCAAGGCTCCACGTTTCGCTTCGTGTTACCCCTTGAAGCTTCAGAAGAGCACGGCGCGGTGTTCCCAGAGAATATTAGCGCCATGCGATGCGTGGTGATTGCTAGTGAACGCTATGACAGCAGCTTGCTGAGCGAATTCCTCACGGGGTTGAAGGTACACACCACTCGGTATCGCCACTTCGAAGATCTGCAGGCTGACTTGCCTCACCTGGCGCTGCCCTTGATCGTGGTGCTGGCCGAAGAATCTGGTGTACGCACGCGGATTGAGACCTTGCGCAACTCTTACAACTTGGCGGATCTGAATGATCCTGTGCGTTTTCTTCTCATCGGACACGGACAGCGTTCACAGATCCGCCTGTCATCCGATTATGTTGGCATGTTGGATATCGTGCGGCCGCATGCAATTGTGCGCAGTCTGGCTGTGATGGGTGGACGGGCAGCGGCCCAGCTCGAAGATGCAACTGCGCTTGATGATGCACAAGCTGTGACTCCGGACGAGCTTGATCGCGAAGCTGATTTGAATCAACCGATTCAAATTCTTGTCGCGGAAGACGACCCAACCAACCGCAAAGTGCTTCAAAAACAACTCAAGGCCTTGGGGTACAGCGCCATCATGTGTGAGGATGGCTCAAAAGCGCTCGAGGCTTGGCGCAGTCGGCGCTTTACCATGCTGCTCACCGATTTGCACATGCCAGTAATGGATGGCTACGCGCTGGCCGCCGCAATTCGCATGGAGGAGCCGCAGGGGCATCGAATCCCGATCATAGCTTTGACGGCCAACGCAGTGCGTGGCGAGGCGAGCCGAGCGATTGAGTGTGGCATGGACGAGTATCTTTCCAAACCGATACCCTTGCGTGAGCTTCAGATCGCGCTGAGCCGTTGGTGTATCGAGCCCGGTACTCAATCCCGGCCAGATTCAGCACAGATCCTCGATGTAACTGCACGAACAAACCACGCTGCGATCTTGGACCGATCTGTGCTTGAGCAGATGGTGGGGCCCGACCTTGCGGTGCAAGCCGAAGTTATCCGTGACTATCTGGACGAAGCCTCCAGCATGATCCACACGCTTGATGATGCCTTGATGAACGAGGATCTGAAGGCGGCCCAGCGTATTGCCCATCGCCTTAAATCGGCTTCGCGCTGGGTGGGCGGCATGGCTTTGGGTGAGCTGTGCCAAGACATTGAAAGTCTGAAGTCTTCCACCAATAGCGTAATGCTGGCCGCTTATCGCACCGCGCTTGATGCGGCATATCGCGAACTGATAGAAGCGATGGGGCAACCTTTACCAGTCCAAGACCTGACGACATGACAATCCACTATGTAGTTCTGGATGATGACCCCTTTAGCGTCAAATTGATGCGCCGTCAGCTATCAGCCTTGGGGATCATGGAAGTGCAGAGCTTTCATGAAGCCATTCCAGCAATGGAGTATCTCGCAACCCGTCCGACTCAGGGCATCGTGCTGATCTGCGATCTGCAAATGCCGGGAATCGACGGTGTTGAGCTTTTGCGCCATCTTGCCACGATTCAATTTGCAGGCGCCCTGATTCTGGTCAGCGGAGAAGACCAACGCATTATTGAGGCTGCGCAATCATTGGCCGATGCTCATGGCCTGAACATTCGCGCCGCCCTGCGCAAGCCCGTGTCCAGTGACCAGCTCAAGCAACTTGTTGAATCCGATCTCACTGAGGCGCGGCCTGAAACCTCCTCATTCGCAATGCCCAGCTATAGTGCAGACAGTATTCGAAAGGCGATTGAGCAACAGCAGTTTGTGCTGCACTACCAACCCAAAGTCGACATGATGAGCGGCAAGCTCAGCGGCGTAGAGGCCTTGGTGCGCTGGCAGCATCCCACGGATGGGCTTATCCTGCCGGAGCGTTTTATCTCGGTCGCCGAGGAGGCAGGGTTGATTGAGCGCCTCACACGCTCAGTGATTGCCGGGCCATGGGGTGCATTGCAACAGGCCCACAAATGGATCAATGCCGGGCTTGATATCCAGATCGCCTTTAATGTGTCGATGGACGACCTGGTCCAGTATGAATTCCCCGAGTTTGTCGTGGAGTCTGCGCTTAACCATGGGGTTCCGCTGGCAAAGCTGCTGGTAGAGGTCACTGAAAGCCGGCTGATGGTGGAGCCGTTGATTGCGATTGATGTGCTCACCCGCCTGAGGCTGCGGCGCATCAGTCTGGCGATTGATGACTTTGGTACCGGGCACTCTTCACTGGCCCAGCTATGCTCAATACCCTTTGACGAGCTGAAAATTGACCGGCAATTCGTACATGGCGCAAGCAGCAACAAAACCCATCGCGTCGTTACCTCAGCAAGTTCGCAAATTGCCGCACAACTTGGGATGAAAACAGTGGCTGAGGGCATCGAAACGCGCGAAGACTGGGATTTCGCGCGTGTGTGCGGCTGCACTTATGCCCAGGGCTTTTTCGTGGGCAAGCCCATGCCTGCCGAGGGCTTGCGCTCGTGGATGGAGCACTGGCAAGAGGCCCGGCAAGCGCTTCACTTGCCCGCCTAAGCAACTGAATCGCCTGGCCGCAAAAACTAGGACAGCACAGGCCCCAAAGCCCGGCGCAATTCGGCCTCTTCCCGCCCTGAGCGCTTGCGATAATCCTTGAGCTGATCCTCACCGATCCGGCCCACGTTGAAATACTCGCTTTGCGGATGAGAGAAGTAAAAGCCAGACACGCTCGCTGCGGGAGACATGGCAAAACTTTCGGTCAGTATCATCCCGATATCCTCGGCTTGCAGGGCCACGAACATATCGCGCTTCACCGTGTGCTCCGGGCAGGCCGGATAGCCTGGCGCGGGGCGAATGCCGCGATATTGCTCCTTGATCAAGGCTTCGTTGCTAAGTGATTCGGCAGGGTCGTAGCCCCACAGATCCTTGCGCACCCGCTCATGCATGCATTCAGCAAAAGCCTCGGCCAAACGGTCTGCAATCGCCTTGAGCATGATGGACGAATAGTCATCCAGAAGCCCTTCAAACTCGGCCTCTTTTTTCTCAATCCCCAACCCGGCGGTCACTGCAAACAAGCCGATGTAATCCTTGATGAGCGAGGCCTTGCCATCGAGCATTTTGGGTGCGATGAAGTCGGCGAGGCATTTGTTTTCCACCCCGTCGCGTTTGGCGACTTGCTGGCGCAACCCGCGCCAGGTAAAGGCGACCTGCGAGCGCGTCTCGTCGGTGTAAATCTCGATGTCATCATCATTCACCGTATTGGCAGGCAAGAAGGCAACCACTGCATTAGCAGTGAGCCAACGGCCATCAATCACCCGCTTGAGCATGCTCTTGCCATCGGAATACACCCGACGTGCGGACTCACCGACCACCTCGTCATTCAGGATGGCGGGGTAGGGCCCATGCAAATCCCAGGTCTGGAAAAACGGCTGCCAATCAATGAAGCGTGCAATCTCGTTGAGATCAAAATTCTTGAAGACCCGGCGGCCCACAAATTTTGGCTTGGGCGGGTGATAGACCACCATCGGATGTGGCCCATGCGAGGAGAGCGCATCTGCGGGATGATCATCGGCTGGCATCGCCCAGGCAATGCGCGTTTTGTTGGCGCGCGCCTCGGCCAAACTCAATAGCGGTGGGCCCTTCTTGGCAGCATGTTGTTCACGCACCTTTTCATAGTCGCTCATCAGATCGACCACAAACTTCTCGCGCGAGTCAGGTGAAATCAACTGCTGCGCCACCGGCACCGAGCGCGATGCATCCGTGACATACACCACCGGGCCGCTATAGTGCGGCGCTATTTTCACTGCGGTGTGCACGCGCGAGGTGGTGGCTCCACCGATCAGCAGTGGAATCTTTTTCATGCGGAAGTATTCGTCGCGCTCCATTTCCGCAGCGACATAGCTCATCTCTTCCAGCGAGGGCGTAATCAATCCGGATAGCCCGATCATGTCTGCGCCTTCCACCTTGGCGCGCGCAAGAATCTCGGAACAAGGCACCATCACGCCCATGTTCACCACATCAAAGTTATTGCACTGCAAGACTACGGTGACGATGTTCTTGCCAATATCATGCACATCGCCTTTTACTGTGGCGATAACGATCTTGCCCTTGCTTGATACATCCTGCCCGGCAGCTGCCATCTGCAACTTCTCAGCTTCAATATAGGGGATGAGGTGGGCTACCGCCTGCTTCATCACCCGCGCAGATTTCACCACCTGCGGCAAAAACATCTTGCCCGCGCCAAACAGATCACCCACCACATTCATGCCCGCCATCAGTGGGCCTTCAATGACCTCCAGGGGGCGGCCGCCACGTGCATGAATCGTTTGCCAAACTTCTTCGGTGTCCTCAGTAATGAACTGGGTGATACCGTGAATCAGAGCATACGACAAACGCTCTTCGACTGACTTGGGCGCCTCTGGCGTGCCCCGCCAGGCCAAGGTTTCTTCTTTCTTGGCTCCACCTGCCTTCAGGGTTGCAGCGAACTCGATCATGCGCTCGGTGGCATCTTCACGCCGATTCAGTACAACGTCTTCCACCCGCTCGCGTAATTCAGGATCGAGCTGGTCATACACACCCATCATGCCGGCATTCACAATGCCCATCGTCATGCCGTTGCGAATGGCGTGGTACAGGAACACGGTGTGAATCGCTTCGCGCGCGGGATCATTGCCGCGAAAACTGAAGGACACATTCGACACACCGCCTGAGACTTTCGCATGCGGCAAGTTATCGCGAATCCAGCGGGTGGCTTCGATAAAGTCCACGGCATAATTGTTGTGCTCTTCAATCCCCGTAGCAATGGCGAAGATGTTGGGATCAAAGATGATGTCTTCCGGCGGAAAATCGAGCTGATCCACCAGCAGGCGATAAGCCCGCTCGCAAATTTCTGTTTTGCGGGCGAAGGTATCGGCCTGGCCTTTTTCATCAAAGGCCATCACGATCACTGCCGCGCCATAACGCTGGCAAAGCGTGGCTTGCCGAATAAACTCCGCCTCGCCTTCCTTCATCGAAATCGAGTTCACAATGGCCTTGCCCTGCACGCACTTCAGGCCTGCCTCGATGACGCTCCATTTGGAGCTATCAATCATGATCGGCACCCGAGCGATATCAGGCTCTGAAGCAATCAGATTCAGAAACCGCTTCATCGCGGCCTGTGAATCCAGCATCGCCTCGTCCATATTGATGTCGATAACCTGTGCGCCGTTTTCCACCTGCTGACGCGCCACCGCGAGGGCCTCGTCATATTGCTCGTTAAGAATCAGGCGGGCGAAGGCCTTGCTGCCAGTCACATTGGTGCGCTCGCCGACATTCACAAACAGCGAGTCTTCATCCACGGTAAAGGGCTCAAGCCCCGAGAGCCGCATCGCGGGCTTGATCTCAGGCACTTTGCGAGGGGCCAGCGCTTCGATTTCCTGACGGATCGCAGCGATATGCTCGGGCGTGGTGCCACAACATCCGCCCGCGATATTCACAAAACCGGCTTGCGCAAACTCTTTGAGCAAAGCGGCGGTATCGGGCGGCGTTTCATCAAACCCGGTTTCAGCCATCGGATTAGGCAGGCCCGCATTGGGATACACACTGATGAAAGTGTTGGCCTTCTTCGAAAGCTCTTCAATATAGGGGCGCATCAGGGCAGCACCCAGCGCGCAGTTCAGGCCCACCGTCAGTGGCCGGGCATGGCGCACCGAATTCCAGAAAGCCTCCACGGTTTGGCCCGAAAGGATACGTCCGGAGGCATCAGTGACGGTGCCTGAAATCATCACCGGCAAGCGGGCATGCCCTTGAGCTTCCCGCTCGGATTGCACTTCATCAATCGCAAACAAGGCGGCTTTGGCATTGAGCGTGTCGAAAATGGTTTCAACCAGCAACACATCGGAGCCGCCCTCAATCAGACCCCGAACCTGCTCAGCGTAGGCCTCACGCAGCTCATCGAAATGCGTGTTACGTGCGCCGGGATCGTTTACATCGGGCGAAATCGACGCGGTCTTGGGCTGAGGGCCCAGGGCGCCAGCCACATAGCGCGGCCACTCAGGGGTTGAGTACTTATCGCAAGCCGCCCGTGCAAGGCGCGCAGATGCAAGATTCAGCTCATAGGCGATTGAGGCAAGGTGATAATCGCCTTGCGCAATCGTGGTGGCACCAAAGGTATTGGTTTCAATGAAGTCCGCGCCTGCCGCCAAATACTGCTCATGAATCTCTGAAATGACTTGCGGCTGGGTGATGGACAATAATTCGTTGTTGCCCTTCACATCATGCGAATGATTGGCAAAACGCTCGCCGCGGAATTGCTCTTCAGTCAGTTTGTAGCGCTGAATCATGGTGCCCATCGCGCCATCGAGGATCAGAATCTGGCGGGTAAGCTGCTCGCGAAGGCGTTGCTCGAGAGGCGAAGTGGGGCGGGGGGCGGAGGATTTCATACTGGAATTTTATCAAGCGCTTGTTAAAGTCGGTGTGACAAGCTTCAGCCGAAGGGCTTTATCGGGAAAATGGCCAGTTTAGCGGCCGGTAGCCCGCCAATAATTCAAAGGAGTGATGATGGCTTATGTGTTTGCGCCCCCAGCCCAAGTGGCTGTGCCGGTGGTTGGATCGAATGACCTGTTTGCAGTGCGCCGAATTTATTGCGTGGGGCGCAATTACGCCGAACATGCCAAGGAAATGGGCTTTTCAGACCGCGAACCGCCCTTTTTCTTCATGAAACCGGCGGATTCGCTGGTGGTAGTGCCCACCGGGCAAATTGGCGAAATGGCGTATCCCATGGGCACTCAGAACTATCATCATGAGATCGAACTCGTCGCTGCTATCGGCATCGGTGGACGGGAAATCAAGGCAGCTGATGCGCTGCGCCATGTGTGGGGCTATGCGGTTGGGCTGGACATGACCCGACGTGATTGCCAGTTCGCCATGCGAGATAAGGGCCGGCCCTGGGAGCTGGGCAAGGCTTTTGACCAAAGCGCACCCATTGGCCCCATCACTCCGGTGAGCACTTGCGGACAGATCACCTCGGGCACGATTCACCTTGATGTGAACGGCGCCAAGCGTCAATCCAGCGACGTGAGCAAGCTCATCTGGAATGTGGCTGAAACCATTGAGCACCTCTCGGCATACTTCGAACTCGCCCCTGGCGATCTGATTTACACCGGCACTCCTGAGGGTGTGGGCGCCGTAGTGAAAGGCGATTTGCTCGAAGGGCGGGTGGATGGGCTCGGAGCGTTGAAGGTTCGGGTGGTTTAGGCCGGCCCCAATCAAGAGGAGAGACCAACGATGGCTATGGAACGAAGACCCCTGCCACACGCCGGCTTTTCAGTATCCGTACTGAGCCTGGGCACCATGACCTGGGGCGAGCAAAACACTCCGGCCGAAGCGCATAGCCAGATCGATTGGGCACTCGATCACGGTATCAATCTGATCGACACCGCAGAGATGTATCCGGTGCCTCCCGGCGAAGCCACCTATAGCCACACCGAAACCATCATTGGGCAATGGATCGCCAAGGCTGGTTCAGAAAAACGCTCACAGTTTTATCTTGCAAGCAAGGTGGCGGGGCCAGGCCGGGATCGGCCCTGGATTCGCAATGGTGACTCGGCGTTGAGCGCAAAAAACATTCAATGGGCTTGCGAGGATTCGCTCAAACGGCTGAATACCGATGTGATCGATCTCTATCAAATCCATTGGCCAGATCGCAATGTGGCGGCCTTTGGCGCTTGGCAATTTCGCCCTGAGCTTGAGCGGGAAACCGTCCCCTTGCTTGAGCAAATTCAGGCGATGGCCGATTTGATCAAGCAGGGAAAGATTCGTGCGTGGGGTGTGTCGAACGAGACCTCCTGGGGCGTCGTGCGGATGATGGCGCTGGCTGAACAGCATGGCTTGCCCAAACCAGCATCGATTCAAAATGCCTATCACTTGATGAATCGCTATGCCGAGGCTGATCTTGCTGAGGTGATGTTCCGAGAGAAGATTCCTCTATTGGCTTACTCACCACTGGGCATGGGTGTGCTGACCGGAAAGTATGACGGTGGTGCCCGACCAGCCGGCTCGCGCGTGACCTTGTTTGAGAAAAACTTCGGCCACCGCTACACACGACCCATCGCCATGGAAGCGGCTCAGCAATACAACGCTTTGGCACGCTCCTGGGGCCTGACCCCTACAGCCTTGGCTTTAGCCTATGTCTGCCAGCAGTCGTTTGTTGCCAGTGCAATTGTGGGCGCCACTAAAATTCATCAACTTGAGGAGCAATTGGCTGGTTACTCCGCTACGCTTGAGAAGGAGCAAATCAAAGCGATTGACGCGATTGCGAGCCGCTATAGTCATCCTGCGGCCTAAGGAAGCTGCGCAGGCCGAGTGGTCACTAAGCCGCTTTTCCAATCGCCTGGCCCGCGGCCACCCCCGAGGCCCAGGCCCATTGGAAGTTGTAGCCGCCTAGCCAACCAGTCACATCCACCACTTCACCGATGAAGTACATGCCGGGCGTGCGTAAGCTTTGCATGGTGCGGGGATCCAGCTCATCAGTCGCCACACCGCCTGCAGTCACTTCAGCTTTGCGATAGCCCTCCGAGCCGTTGGGCCGGATCGTCCATTGTGACCACGCTTGGGTAATCGCTTGAATCTGCTTGTTGCCCTGCTCGGCGAGTTTGCGCTGCGCAATCGAAGCCACCGCAGAGTGCTTGAGCCAGGTCTCAACCATGCGTTTGGGGAACCACTGCGCAAGCACGGTATCGACTTGCGAGCGGGTCTTCTCACGAGCCTCGAGCAACTTAGCCTGCAGCGGCATGCCCGCACTCAAATCGATATGCAAAGACTCGCCTTCTTGCCAGTATGTTGAAGCCTGAAGTACGGCAGGGCCCGAAAGCCCGCGATGGGTAAAGAGCAGATCTTCGCGAAACACACACTGCGCACGCGAGGGGTCGCCTGCGCGAATATCCACCTCCACCGACAGGCCAGCGAGGTCCGAAAACGGCCAGTCTTCCGGTGCAAAAGTGAGCGGCACCAGCGCCGGGCGCAAGGGCACGATACGATGGCCCCAAGTCGCCGCGAGTTGCTGACCCCAATCGGTGGCACCAATCTTCGGTATCGATGGGCCGCCGGTGCCGATCACAATCGCACGCGCCTGCAAAGCAACATGCGGCCAGCGCAACTCGAATTGCTCGCCCCGCTTCTCAATTTTTTCAACGCCCTGACCGGTAAACCACTGCACCTTGCCCAGGGCACACTCATCCTTGAGCAACTGCACAATCTGCTCGGCACTGCGATCACAAAACAATTGGCCGCGATGCTTCTCGTGATAGTCGATCCCATATTTGCGCACCAGCGCGATAAAGGCCTCGGGGCGATACGCCCGCAATGCATGGCGAGCAAAGCGTGGGTCTTCGCTGATAAAACGCTCTTCCTTGGCAGCATCCACATTGGTGAAGTTGCAGCGCCCACCGCCGGAAATACGAATCTTCTCGCCGACTTTTTCGCTGTGGTCAATCAGCGCGACGCGCAGGCCACGCTGGCCAGCCACTGCTGCGCACATCATGCCGGCAGCGCCGGCACCGATCACCGCGACATCAAACTGCATGAGCCCACCGCTTACGCTTGGGCGAGCATTCCCCTGGACTGTTCATGCGCGAAGTGTAGCGCTTCGGGGCAGTGCGCCTGGTTCACCGCCTCTCCCACCACCTGCCCGACCACCAACAGAGCCGGGCTACCCAACCCACTGCCCTTGAGATCAGGGAGTAAATCGGCAAGCGTCGTGAGCAGGCGCTGCTCATTGGCGCCGCTGGCTTGCTGAACCACTGCAGCAGGTGTTGATCCGGGCAAACCAGCTGCGAGCAAAGCGGATTGAATCTGACCCGCACGCGACACGCCCATATAGATCGCAAGCGTATAGCCGCATTTTGCAAGCGCCACCCAACCCTCGGCTTGCGCACTGGGGGCCAGACTGTCGTGAGGATGCCCAGTGACCATCACAAGGCCCGGGCTATGCTCGCGATGAGTCAATGAGACGCCTAAAGCACTCCCAGCCGCCAACGCGCTTGTAATGCCATTGACGATACGCACCTCAAGTCCGGCGGCTCGCAGCGCCTGAAGCTCTTCTCCTGCTCGGCCAAACACCAAGGGATCACCCCCTTTAAGGCGCACGACACGATGCCCTGCAAGTGCTTCACGCACCATCAGCTTTTCAATAAATGCTTGCGGGGTTGACTGGCAACCTCCGCGCTTACCCACCCATTGAACACGCGCGCCGCTTGAAGCATGCTCAAGCACCGCAGGATTCACCAGATCATCGATCAGAATCACATCGGCCCAGGCAATCGCCTTTACCGCTTTAATGGTGAGCAATTCGGGATCGCCTGGCCCCGCCCCGACGAGCATCACCGGATGAATGAGGGATGCGTTCATAAGGGTATTCCTGTGAGGATCGGCCCCGAGTAAGTCACCGGGTTTCCGAGGGTGTGAGGCGTTTCCCCGCCCAAGCCGAGCTGGCGCAAGATGAGGAGCACCTGCTGCTCAATCAACGCAGGCACAGCCCGCTCGCCCGCCAGCACTGATTGAATCCAGCCCGCCGTCGCCGCGACATCATGGGCGGGCGGTAGCAGCGGCACTTCGCGCAGTGGTTGTGTGTCAGCCTGCACCAAGGTCGTGATCTGGCCCTGGCAGACCCAATTGATACGCGCTTGTCGCTTGGCATTGGCCACCACCTCGCCTTCTGTACCCCGCATGATGACTGCAGATGCGCGAAGGGTGGCAAACAGCTGATGCTGCAGTTGATCAAACTCGGGGTGGGTATAGCTCACCATCCTCACGCTATCAGGGCGCGCGCAAGGGTCCAGCAGTTTCACAATGGTGTGCGCGGTGTTTCGCACGCCGAGCACCTGGCGCAAACCGAGCACCCGATCAAGCGCCGGACTCAGCACATCAATCGGCACAAACACCGGCTCATTGCGCGCCAGCAAATCAGGAGCCTGCGCAACATCATGCAATAGCTCGTGCCCCATCGCCGCCATGATTTGCGCGGTAGTGATCCGTTTGGAATCGGTGCGCACCCCATGCACCACCACCTGGACTCCGGCATCGCTCAGCAAACTGGCCAGCAAGGGCGTGAGGTTAGCCATGTTTCTCGCGCCGTTATAGGAAGGGATGGCCACAACCGGACGCGAATGATCGGTGGGCACAATCTGGGTGAATGCTTGCGCGGCACTTAACGCGCCGATCAATTCATCCACGGTTTCGCCTTTCATGCGAAACGCCATCAGCACTCCACCCAAAGCTTCGAGCGCCAGCGACTGCGCAAAAATCGCCTCGAAAAGCATCTGCGCCTTGGACGCACTGATTGAGCGAGCCCCGTGCTTACCGCGCCCGATCTCCCGAATGACTTCTGTGATATCCATGCCCGCTACCCTCTTGTCTGCCTAGTTAGCAGTGAGGCGTCGCAACTCGGGCAGACAAGAACCGCATGAAGTGCCACATGACAGTGCTTGCTGCACCATCTGGAGGCGTTCTTGAGCGGACTTTGAGCCATGGACGATCACTGCCTGGATTTGCTGTTCGGAAACACCAAAACAATTGCAAATAGTGCGCCCGCGGCTCACAAATCCCTGCGGTGCATTGATCGACGGCATTAACAGCGCTCGGCCCAGCGCAGTGACCGAGGTCGCGTTCTCAAGAAACTCCCGCAACCACTGCTCGGGTGCTGCGTCCCCTGCCAGCATTACAAAGCGCAAGACACCTTGCTCAATGCTCAAACGTCGCACACTTTGCTTGCGCGGATCCTCGTATCGCAGCAGATTCTCGGCGTCCACCTGGAACTGTGATTGCACAAACGCCAAGGCTTCGGCGGGCAAGGCTTCATGATGAGCCACCCGAAGCAGCACCCCATCATGCTCACGACCAAAGCTCACTGCGCTGGCAAACCCATGGGCATTGAAATAGGCAAGCAAGGTGTGGCGCACCACCAGATGACGCTCGGGCGCTACCCAGCCAAAACACACCAAACGAAACGTAAGCTCAGCAGCTTCTATTCGCACCGCACTATGCTTGAGTTCAGGCTGTTTGGAACTCGGGCAAAACGCAGGCTGGGTCAAGGCATTCACACCCCCTCCCGCTACAAACTCGGCACCCCAATGCATCGCAATAAATCCCGACCCCGGTTTTTGCGCAGCACTGGCACGCACCGGCAACACCATGTCACCGCGCCTGCTTCGCACCCGCACCAACTGGCCTTCATGCAAGCGCCGTTGCGCGATATCGCTAGCCGCAAGTTCTATCGCAGGCTCGGGGGCATGCGAAAACAACTGGCCCACGGTGCCGGTGCGGCTCATGCCATGCCACTGATCGCGCAGCCGTCCGGTGCTCAGCGCAATCGGATAGCGAGCATCGACGACTTCGGCAGTCGGCTTATAAGCAGCCGCGACAAAGCGAGCCTTCCCGGAGGCGGTGGCAAACAGCCCATCTTCATACAAGCGTTCTTGCCCGGCGGATTGCCCCTCGCGAAATGGCCAAAGCTGCGGGCCACGCTCTTCCAGAATCTTGTAACTCAGCCCGGTGATATCGAGATCTCGCCCGCGCGTGGTTTCACGATGCTCCTCCCAAATTGATTGGGCATCGGGATAGTTGAACAGGTGAATGTCCGGCGAGGTTCGGCGATCGAGGCCGCTGTTGGCGAGGCGTTGTTCCAGACGCTGCGCAAAATCTGTCGCGATTGCCCAGTCGTGCCGCGCTGAGCCTGGTGCACTGGCTGCAGCCTTGACCCGACTGATCCGGCGCTCGGAATTAGTCACTGTGCCTTCCTTCTCGGCCCAGGTGGTCGCTGGCAGCAATACGTCTGCATACTTGTAGGTCGCGGTATGACGATAGGCCTCCTGGAGCACGACCAATTCAGCCTTCGCAAGTGCGGCCTGCACCCTCGTGACATCAGGCATCGACTGCGCCGGATTCGTGCAGGCGATCCACACCATCTTCACCTTGCCGTTTTCAATATCTTCGAAAAGCTCAACGGCGGACAGCCCAGGCTTGGCTTGCAGGGGCTTCACGCCCCAGAAATCTGCAATCTCTTGGCGATGCTCAGCATTCGCAAGATCGCGATGCGCAGGCAATAAGTTGGCCAGCCCCCCGACCTCACGCCCGCCCATCGCATTGGGCTGCCCGGTGAGGGAAAATGGCCCTGCAGCGCGGCGACCGATCTGTCGGCTCGCCAGATGCAAATTGACCAGCGCGGCGTTGTTTGCTGTGCCTGCAGTGGATTGATTCAGCCCCTGGCAATAAAGCGAAACGGTGCCCGCCGAAGTCGCAAACCATTGGGTCGCTTGCTCAATGCTTTTCACAGGCACTCCGCATATCTGAGCGGCACGTTGAGGCGTGTAGTCCCTCACCAGCTCACGCAGAGCCTCAAATCCCTCGGTGTGCGCTTCAATATAGGTGCGGTCAATCCAGCCTTCCCAAAGCATCAGGTGCAACATGCTGTTGTAAAGCGCAACATCAGTGCCGGGTTGAATCGCCAGGTGCAGATCGGCCTCAGCGGCTGTATCGGTACGCCTTGGGTCCACCACAATCAGCTTCATGTCCGGGCGCGCGGCTCGGGCCGCTTCAATCCTGCGAAACAGCACCGGATGGGCAAACGCAGTATTGGAGCCAGTAATAAACAAGGTGCTTGCCTGCTCAACATCCGCATAAGTAAGCGGAGGTGCGTCGGCCCCCAGGGTCTGCTTATAACCGGCCACCGCTGATGACATGCACAAGCGTGAATTGGTATCCACATTGTTGGTGCCGATCAACGCTTTGGCGATTTTATTGAAGACGTAATAGTCCTCGGTAAGCAACTGCCCCGAGATATAGAAGGCCACCGAATCCGGGCCATGCTCAGCAATACATGCGGCAAATCGATCCGCCACATGATCCAGAGCTTCGGGCCACGAGGCCGCCTGCATGGGCGAGGTTTTGCTGCTGCGAATCAAAGGCTGGGTAGCACGAACCTGCATTTGCCGCAGCGGCTGAGCGGTGAGGTGAAGGGTTGAGCCCTTGGTGCATAAGCGCCCGAAGTTGGCGGGATGTTGTTCATCACCTTTAACGCCCACCACTTGGGCCAAGCCCTGCGCATCGCGCTGCGTTTCAATCACCACCCCGCACCCTACCCCGCAATACGGGCAGGTGGAGCGGGTGAACTCAGAGCTCGATAAAGACACGCCCCGCCTCGACCTTGATGGCAAAGCGCTGTGCGCAGCCTTCATCGGGCGCGGTGGCGCAGCCCGTGTTCAGCTCGATATTCCAGTTGTGCAAAGGGCAGGCGACCTTCTCGCCAAACACAATGCCTTGCGATAGCGGGCCACCTTTATGGGGGCAGCGATCCAATAGCGCAAACACCTTGTCCACACTGTTTCGAAACACCGCAATATCGCCACCCTCGGCGCGCTTGAGCACGCGAGCGCCAAGCACTGGAATGTCATTCACATCGCACACTTCCTGCCACTGACTCATGCGGAGGCTCCTGCAGAAGCAACACCAGAGCCCACCGGCTGCAGCATGATCGGCTGGAATTGGCGCGAATCCACACGAGCCACATCAGGCTGATGCCAGGGATCAGGCTCAAGCTCCAGGGAAAACTGCATCCGTTCCCACAAGGCTTTGCGGCCCTCATGATCTTCGAGAATGCGTTGCTTCACATACTCCAAGCCAACCCGTGCCACATAGTGCACGGTGCGATCGAGATACCAGGCTTCTTCGCGATAAAGCTGCAGGAAGGCACCGGAATACTCCAGGACTTCCTCAGCGGTTTTGACTTTCACCAGGAACTGCGCAACCTCGGTTTTGATGCCACCGTTGCCCGCAACATAAAGCTCCCAGCCCGAGTCCACCCCGATCACGCCCACATCCTTGATGCCTGCCTCAGCACAGTTGCGCGGGCAACCCGAAACCGCAATCTTGACCTTATGCGGCGCATACATCCGCCACAGCGCCTTTTCAAGATCAATCCCCATCTGGGTGGAATTCTGCGTGCCAAACCGGCACCACTCCGAGCCCACGCACGTCTTTACCGTGCGCAGCGCTTTGGCATAGGCATGGCCCGAAGGCATGGCAAGCTCTTTCCACACCTGCTGCAAATCCTCCTGCTTCACCCCGAGCAGATCAATCCGCTGACCACCCGTGACTTTCACAGTGGGGATCTGAAACTTATCCACGACATCGGCGATCCGGCGCAGCTCGCCCGAGTTGGTTTCGCCGCCCCACATCCGCGGGATGACACTGTAGGTGCCGTCCTTTTGGATGTTGGCATGCTTACGTTCATTGATGAAGCGTGATTGCGGATCATCCACCGCTTCACGCGGCCAGCTGCTTAAACAGTAGTAGTTAACTGCAGGCCGACAGGTGGCGCATCCATTGGGCGTGCGCCACTCCATGAAGCTGAAGGTTTGCGCGGTGGAGAGCAGCTTGTTTTCACGGATCGCCTTGCGCACTTCATCATGCGTATGGTCGGTGCAACCACACATCGCCTTAACCTTCGGCGTAGCGGAATAATCTGAGCCCAGGACATTGAGTAAAATCTGCTCGACCAGCCCGGTGCATGAGCCGCATGAGCTTGATGCCTTGGTGTGCTTGCGCACTTCATCCAGGGTGAACAAGCCTTTGTCCTTCACTGCCCTGACGATGGTGCCTTTACACACGCCGTTGCAACCACAGACCTCGGCATCATCAGCCATCGCCATGGCTTTGCTTTGCCCCTGATGACCGGTATCGCCCAGATTACTTTCACCAAACATCAGGCGATCACGCAATTCATGTACCTTGGTGCCATCGCGTAAGAGCTTGAAATACCAAGACCCATCCGCCGTGTCGCCATACAGGCATGCGCCCACCAGTTGATCATCCTTGATCACCAGCTTTTTATACACCCCGGCCATCGGATCGGCGAGCGTGATTTCCTCGCACCCCTCACCGCCCATAAACTCGCCTGCGGAGAACAGATCGATTCCGGTGACCTTTAATTTCGTGGAAGTGACCGAGCCCGAGTAGCGGCCAATGCCCAGTTGCGCGAGATGATTCGCAGCCACCTTGGCCATCTCGAAAAGCGGGGCGACCAAACCGTAGGCGATACCGCGATGGTTGGCGCACTCGCCCACAGCATAGATGCGCGGATCGAAAGTCTGCATCGTGTCATTCACCACAATGCCGCGATGCACATGCAGGCCGATCTTTTCGGCCAGCTCCACATTCGGCCGAATGCCCACTGCCATGACCACCAGATCGGTCGCAAGCTCGGTGCCATCCTGAAACCTTACCGCGCTCACTCGCCCGGCATGCGGCCCATCCTGCGCTGCGACCAGAGCGGCTGTTTTTGCTTCCAGCATGAACTGCAATCCACGCTCTTCAAGCGAGCGCTGCAGCATCTTGGCTGCGGTGCGATCGAGTTGACGCTCCATCAGCCAGGGCATGATGTGCACCACAGTAACATCCATGCCACGCAGCTTCAAACCGTTGGCCGCTTCAAGACCCAACAGCCCACCACCAATCACCACTGCACGCTTGAATTGCGCCGCCGCATCAATCATCGCATTGGTATCTGCAATATCCCGATAGGAGATCACACCTGGCAGATTAGCCCCAGGCACGGGCAACATGAAAGGGTTGGAGCCTGTGGCAAGCAGCACTCGATCATAGGCTTCGGTGGTGCCATCATCAGCCACGACTTCGCGCTTGAGCCGATCGATATGCACTACCTTTTTGCTGGTTAAAAGCTTGATGCCGTGATCCTCATACCACTGCCGATCATTGAGGATGATGTCCTCAAGCTTCTGTTCGCCTGCGAGCACTGGTGAGAGCAAAATACGGTTGTAGTTGGGATGCGGCTCGGCACCAAACACGGTGATGTCGTAGAGATCGGGGGCCAGAGCCAACACCTCTTCCACGGTGCGGATTCCCGCCATGCCATTACCCACCACTACTAATTTGAGTCTTTTCATCGCTGATCCGCCTAGGCCGCCTGCGCCTCAACATGGGAATGACGGCGATACAGGAACTCCAGCACCTGAGTGCGGATGTGCATGTATGCCTGGCTTTCGGCCAAGGCCACACGATCACGCGGACGCTCCAGCTTCACGTCCACGATCTCGCCGATGGTGGCTGCAGGGCCATTGGTCATCATCACAATACGATCCGAGAGCAGCACGGCCTCATCCACATCATGGGTGACCAGAATCACGGTGGAGCCGGTCTTCCCGATGATGCGCAAAAGCTCATCTTGCAGGTGTGCGCGAGTAAGCGCATCCAATGCGCCAAACGGCTCATCCATCAACAACACCCGAGGCTCCATTGCCAGCGCGCGCGCAATCCCCACGCGCTGTTTCATGCCACCAGAAATCTCTTGTGGCTTCTTATCTACCGCATGGCTTAAGCCCACCATATCAAGTGCAGCCAGTGCGCGCTGTTTGAGCTGCGCCTTGGTTTCTTTATCGCCAAACACCCGCTCCACGGCGAGCAACACATTTTCCAGGCAGCTCATCCAGGGCAGCAAGGAGTGGTTCTGAAACACCACGCCCCGCTCGGGCCCCGGACCCTTGATTTCCCGATTCGCGCAAAGCAGATGGCCATCGGTGGGCAACAACAACCCCGCGACCAGGTTAAGCAAGGTGGATTTGCCGCAGCCGGAGTGGCCGATCAAGCTGACGACTTCGCCCTTGTGCACGGTGAGGTTGATATCGCGAAGCGCAACGAACGCGCCCTTCTTGGTATCGAACACCATGCCCACCTGATTCACCACTACGTAGTTGGCATCAAAGGCTTCTTTGGCCTGTCCGCTTTTCGGGTCGAGTTTGATTTCACCGATCATGTTCGGCTCCTTATTCGTAGGAAAAGCGTTTGGCCAACCACATCAGGCCTGCTTCAAGCAGCAACCCGATAACACCCACAACGATGATCGCGGTAATGATGCTTTCCACTTTCAGGTTGTTCCACTCATCCCAAATCCAGAAGCCGATACCCACGCCACCGGTCAGCATCTCAGCAGCCACAATCACGAGCCAAGCCACACCAATTGCCAAGCGCACGCCGGTCATCATGTAGGGCAGTACTGCAGGGAACAGGATCTTGGTGAAGATCTTCCACTCGGAAAGATTCAGCACACGAGCCACGTTCATATAGTCTTGCGGCACCCGCTGCACGCCCACTGCAGTGTTGATGATCATCGGCCAGATGGCGGAGATGAAGATCGTCCAGATCGCAGCGGGATGTGCGCCCTTAAACACCAGCAAACCAATCGGCAACCAGGCCAGTGGCGAAACCGGGCGCAACAAGGCGATGATCGGCGAGATCATGTTGTTCAGAAAACTGAAGCGGCCAATCAAAAACCCCAGAGGAATTCCAATCAACGCAGCCAGGCCAAAGCCCAGGCCTACACGACCGAGCGAATTGATGATCTTGTAGCCGATGCCTTGATCATTCGGGCCGTTTTGATAAAACGGATCGGAGAACACGGCGATAGCTTGCTTGCCAGTGGCGATCGGGCCAGGAATGGTTTGACCACCCTTGGAGATCGCTTCCCAGATCAACAGCATGATCAAGAGGCCCAGGATCGGGGCCACTACCTTGAGGATACGTTCGTTGCGAATGCGCCGACGCACTGCCTCAGAGACTACGGGCTTGGCCGGTTGGATCGCCGCGACTGGCGCACTGGGCGCCGTTGAAATCACTGGCTTTGCGCCAACCCCAGTGGTCGATACCACCGGGGCCGCTGCAGCTTGCAGCGGAGTTGTAGCAATACTGGTCATCTTGGAGTCCACTTGTGTGAAGACTGGGTTAAGTAGCGCGCGCTCAGGCGTTTTTGATCTTGAACGATGCGGCGTATTCCTTGGGCTTGCTGCCATCCCACACCACACCATCCATCAGCTTGGAGCTGCGCATGTCGCTCTTGGGCAAAGCCACTTTTGCAGCGGCGGCGGCTTGTTTGTAGATATCAATGGCATTGACCTGCTTGGCTACCGCCAGATAATCCGGATCTTCCTTCAACAAGCCCCAGCGACGATGCTGAGTCAGGAACCACATGCCATCAGATAAGTAGGGATAGGTCACCGCGCCGTCGTCGAAAAACTTCATGTGGTTGGGATCGTCCCAGGTCTTGCCCAAGCCGTTTTGATAGCGGCCCAGAATGCGATCAATAATCACATCACGCGAAGTATTCACATAAGCCTGCTGCGAAATCGTATCGGCCATCTTGTTCTTGTTGACCAAGCCGGCATCAATCCATTTGCCCGCATCCAGAATCGCTGAAATCACTGCACGCGCAGTGTTGGGGTTTTTCTTCACGAACTCGGCGGTGGCTCCAAGCACCTTTTCAGGGTGGTCCTTCCAGATGTCTTGAGTCGTGGCACCGCTCACACCAATACCATCGGCAATCGCGCGGTGATTCCAGGGCTCGCCCACACAGTACATATCCATGTTGCCCACACGCATGTTGGCCACCATTTGCGGGGGAGGCACGGTGATGACCTTGAGGTCCTTGATCGGATTCAGTCCGTGCGAGGCCAGCCAGTAGTAGATCCACATCGCATGCGTTCCGGTAGGGAAGGTTTGCGCGGCGGTGTATTCACGCTTCTCGGTAGCCATCAATTTAGCTAGCGATGCGCCATCGACCGCACCCTTCTCAGCCAACTTCTTGCTAATAGTGATGCCCTGGCCGTTGCGATTCAGGGTCATCAGCACCGACATGTCTTTTTTCGCGCCACCAATACCCATCTGCACGCCGTAGATCAAGCCATAGAGCACATGGGCGAAGTCAATCTCACCATTGACGAGCTTGTCGCGCACGCTGGCCCAGGACGCTTCCTTGGTCGGGATGATTTTGACGCCGTACTTTTTATCCAACTCGAGCTGCGAGGCCATCACCACCGAAGCGCAGTCGGTGAGGGGAATGAAGCCAATCTTGACTTCCTTCTTTTCAGGCGCGTCAGAACCTTGCGCATAAACCTGCGCACGCAGCATTGGATCAATCATGGAGGCCACCGTAAGTGCAGCGGCACCGGCGAGGGTGGCGCGTTTGGAGGAGGAGGGGAGGTCAGCCGAAGAAACAACAGGGTTGGCATCCACAGTGGAGGGCGTGGAAACAACCGGAGGAAGAGTAGTCATAGTTAAGCTCCAAAAAATCAAGGCGTGCGGCCACCTCATCGCTGCGGCAGCCGGACGCCTTTGTCCAACAGTCATATCGTTGAGGAGGCCCACCTCGTTGTGAGCTCAACGAGATCCAAGCAATTGGCGTGCCAGCACTGAACCCCTGCCAACACGCGGTAAATGCAGGCGCAGGCCTGGCATTTCGCCCCAGTTCGATCCTGGGAGGTGCATCAAACCGGGCGCATTCCGTTGTGCGACGCACCAAAAACAAGCGCTTAGCCCAACAACTCCGCAGCTTCGATGACTCGCCGGGCGGCCGATGCCAGGGAGTCTTGACGGTCCATGGCCAGCTTGCGCAAGCGACCATAGGCTTCGGATTCACTCAATCCCATCCGCTTGATGAGGATGCGTTTGGCTTGGTCCACCACCTCTAGCTCGCCCAATTTTTCCTTGGATATCGCCAGCTCACGCCGCAACCCCTGCTCAACCTCAAAGCGCGCAATCGCCACATCCAGCACCGACGCCACGCGTTCGGGAGCCAAGCCCGCCACCACATACGCTGTGACGCCAGCCTGAAACGCCCGCCGCACGACGCTCGTATCCTGGTTGTCCGTGAATAAAACTATCGGCCGAGGCGAGGCTTGGGTTGATACACATAAATGCTCTATGCTGTCTCGCCATCCGGAGTCAGCGCCCACTACTATCAAATCGGCCGCCAGCGCGGTGAGATGATCTTGAAGATCGGTATCCGCCTGGATCGCACCCACCACCTGGAAGCGCTCTGGATCCAGGCCATCAATCAGGGCCTGGATTGAGGGCGCACGGGTTCCGGGGTCGGTGACGATCACCACCCTGGTGCGCTTCGGAGGTTGTAGGGGCGCAGTTTCGGTCATAGTGCAAAGGCAATTACTCCAAGCAAAACCCGTGCCCCACAGCAATGGTTGCGCCGAGCCCGTCACCTTGGGCGACAATGGCTGCATGAAAACCGCCACCATCTTTTTTTGCCATGGCGCTCGGGCAGCCACTTGGCGCGTGCCTTTTGATCGCTTTCTTGAGCAATGCCGGGTCAGCGCACCCCACCAGCACTTCGACCTTGCGTTCCTTGAACTCATGGAGCCCGAGTTGCCAGTCGTGGTGGATGATCTGGTCAGCCAGGGGTTTGTGAACCTTCAGGTAGTGCCGCTTTTTCTCGCACCCGGCAGCCACACCCAGCGCGATCTCCCCGAGCTGCTTGCCCGGTGCCGGGAAACTCACCCTGAGCTAACTATCGAGGCGGGTGGCACCTTACTGGAGTTACCGGGCTTGGCGCAGTGGCTGGTGGAGCGGCTTGTTTTAAAGGCACCCGCCTGAGCCCTTCGTCTACACTTCAGGTATGAAAAAACGCTACTGGGCCGATTATTCCAGCGCCGAACTGGCGCGCCTTCCCCGCCATGAGTTGATCGCTGTGTTGCCAGTGGCGGCCATTGAACAGCATGGGCCGCATCTTGCAATGTCTGTCGACACTGATTTGCTGCAAGCCATCATCCATGCTGCGATTCCCAAATTACCCGATGATTTGCCGGCCCTGTTTTTGCCGCTTCAGCAAATAGGCAAAAGCAACGAACACACCCGCTACCCTGGCACCCTGACTTTCAGCGCCACCACGCTCATGGCGCTGTGGTCGGAGATCGCCGCTTGTGTGGTTGCTGCAGGCGTTAAAAAGCTGGTGATATTCAACAGCCATGGCGGTCAGATGAATCTGATGGATGTTGTAACCCGCGACCTGAGGGTGCAACACAACATCATGGTGATTGCCAGCAACTGGTACACGCTGGGGTTGCCAGCCGGCATGTTCAGCGAGTCTGAACTCAAGCACGGCATTCATGCAGGTGATCTTGAAACCTCGATGATGCTGGCCTGCCAGCCCGACAAAGTGGATATGAGCCAAGCGCGTAACTTTGAGTCGCTTACCGAGCGTTTGGCGCGCGACTACAAATACCTTTCCATTACTCCCAGTGGCAAGTTGGGTTGGCAAACGCAGGACTTGAACCCCGCAGGCGCCTGCGGTGATGCTTCTATAGCGACTGCTGAAAAGGGGCATCAGGTTATTGACTATGTATCGGATCGATTTATTGAGTTGCTGCGTGAAGTGCAACGCGCACCGCTAAGCCTGCTCGATAACGAACCTGAGTGGCGCTAGGGCCCTTTGCATGCAATCACTAGTTCGGCTCAAAGACGTCCACAAACAATTCGGTAACGGCACCCTCGCACTCAAGGGGATGAACCTTGAAATCTATCAACGCGAGTTCGTCAGTTTTCTGGGGCCTTCGGGCTGTGGCAAAAGCACCGCCTTGCGCTTGATTGCCAACCTGTCACCGATCTCGGCAGGCTCGATCGAATGGGACCGCGCTCCTGAGGCCGCAAGCCCGCCAGGTGAACCATCAACGCTGCTTGAGCGGCGAGTCGCGCAGGTCGAAGCCAAGCAAGCTCAGCAGGAGCGCGCGCAACTGCTTGAATCCTACGGGCATGAGGACGATATCGGATTCGTGTTCCAAGAGCCCACCCTGATGCCCTGGGCCACAGTGATCGAAAATGTTTCGCTGCCTTTAAGGCTCAAGAAGCTCGACCGCACAGCGATCCGCAAGCGGGTTGATGAGGCGCTTGAAATGGTCGGCTTGTCGAAATTCGGCCAGGTGTATCCGCGAGAACTCTCAGGTGGCATGAAAATGCGAGTTTCGATCGCACGAGCGCTTGTAACCCGCCCGCGCCTGCTGCTGATGGATGAGCCCTTCGCAGCACTCGATGAAATGACCCGCTTCAAGCTCAACAATGATTTGCTTGATTTATGGGCCGAGCATCGACTCACCATTATTTTTGTCACCCATAGCGTCTACGAATCGGTGTATCTCTCCAGCCGTATCGTGGTGATGGCGCCGCGACCTGGCCGTGTTGTTGGGGATATGCGGGTGGATGCGCCTTATCCACGCGATGAGCAGTACCGCACCTCGGCTCACTATGGTGAGCTGTGCCGGGAAGTATCGGCCGTTTTACAAGGAACCCATCATGGCGCTGCTTGACCACGGCCACAAGCAAGAAAATCTCCCCGAGATGAACCTGGCGCAGCAGCAAGCTGCGCGTCGTGACTCCTGGTTACGCATCATTGTTCCAGTGGTGATTTTCATCGCGGCAATAGCAGGCTGGGAATACTGGGTGCGTGCCAACAATATCCCCCACTACCTGATCCCTGCCCCCAGCCTGATCTGGGAAACCCTGTTGCGCGATTGGACCAACCTGCTGCCTTCGTTGCTCTTTACCCTGAAGCTTACTTTCGCAGCGCTGGGTGTGGCAATACTGGGGGGGGTATTACTCGCTGTGGTGTTTGCGCTTTCACGCTGGATTGAATTGGCCTTTTTTCCCTTCGCGGTGGTGTTGCAGGTCACACCAATTATTGCGATTGCGCCTCTGATCATGATTTATGTCGACAGCACCTTTGCCGCCCTGCTGATCTGCGCCTGGATCGTGGCCTTCTTTCCGATCCTGTCCAACACGGTCGTGGGGCTGCGTAGTGCAGATCACAACCTGAAGGACCTCTTCCAGCTCTACAAAGCCACGCCCCTGCAGCGATTGCGCCTGCTGCTGGTGCCAAGCTCCCTGCCTTATTTTCTCGCGGGCCTGAAGATCGCGGGTGGTTTGGCGTTGGTAGGCGCTGTGGTGGCCGAGTTTGTTGCGGGATCTGCCGGTAAGGACACCGGCTTGGCCTCGCGTGTGCTGGAGGCCAGTTTCCGCAATGAAGTACCACGAATGTTTGCGGCACTGGTGATGATCTCGCTGACCGGCATCCTGATTTTCTTTGGCTTTAATTTGCTCTCGAAACTGCTGCTGGGGCGCTGGCACGATAGCGAGCTGAGCCGGGATCGCTAACGCCACTGACCCTATCAGGCCGAGCGCCTGCCGATCCAGCTCAGCCAAGTGCTTCGCCTAATCCATAGCAGAGCTGCACACGCGAGCCACACCCCACACGCCAGGGTAAACAATTCGCCGCCATCGCTGCTTCCATCGGTGTTGACCACCGCAATCCCGAGCGGCGTAAAGAGATGAAAGAAAATCGCGCCGCTGATCACACCAAGGCCCATGGCCGCGCCAAGTATCTGCAACAAACGGGAACTCTGCACAAAAGCGCCCACCAGTAACAGCGCGGAAGCGATTAGCTCGAAGCTACCAACAACCTTGGCGGAAAAAATTCCGCCGGGTGCAAACACTCCGGGAAATCCGAGGCTCGCAGCCCAGGGGTCAAGTTTGCCCTGAAAGATATAGACCGTTTCGGGCGAACCGGTGAACTTGAAAAACAGGGATTGGATAAATACAAAAGCCACATAGAGGGTCAAAATCCAGTGGCCATGTTTACGCAGGAATGTCATGGCTGTCCTATTTCTTCAAGAGCGTTTGGAACTTGCTATCAGCAAGCTTGTTGAACCCTGCCGGGTCCTTGAGCCATCGGGCCTGAATATCCGCATCAAAGTTCAGATAAAGCTTGCCCTCACGAATCGTGAATTGATCCGGATCGACTTTCACCAGATTGCCCTGCGCCACCCCATAGGCACAGTAGCCACCATACTGCGGCGCGTATTTCTCCGGACTCGCCTTGAACAAATCAAGGTTGGCCTGGCTTGAAAACTTCCATTTCGCGCCCATCCACTCGGTGACAAAACCATCCTGCCCGCGCACCGGCTTGCCCACTGTGAAATAGGCCACCGTATCAAATCCATTAATCGCAGTGTCGGTCCGGCCACCAAACAGGCTGTTGCGTAAGGTATTGATGGGAGGCTCGGCGGCTTGCGCAGGACGTACCACGAGAAGACCGCCAACCCCCGCGACAAGCAGGTTGAAGAAAGTTCGACGTAAAGCGCTTTTCAGATGAGTTGTAGGCATGATCTTTCCCGGGGAATAATTAGAGAATCTCAAGTGCAGCTTGCTGCGAGTGATCGAGCGTGGGCTACGGTGGCCGGGGCACGGCCAAATCCGGCTGGCAGCACCACGCCGCTTGCCAAACAAGCTTCAGACACCATGGCGTAATGGTGAATCGCATGCATGGCAACAAACACCAGTTCGCGTTCCAGGCTTGAACGCACACAAAATGCCAGATCACCACCCGTGCCACCTAGGCCACGCACTTCAAGAACCTCGCAGGTATCAGGTGCAGACAAGCGAGTCAGGCGCTTGAGCAGGGTTTCCAGCCGCATAACGGCGACCCGTGGATCGGCATCAAGACTCTCATCACGTGGTCGTTGATCGTAGTCAATCGTACCTTTGCGTGACGGCATCAGGAGTGCATCATAGTGTTCGATCACATGACGAAAATGAGGCCCAACTTGACGGCCATAGTCGTGCTGCGGCTGCGAGCAAAACGCCCTCGCTACTCCAAGTGCTTGCTCCAGGACCTCGAGATTAAACCCGACGATGCCGGGGTCTGTCGGGTTAACGGTCAATGCGGGCTTATCAACAGAGGGGAGAGGTGTGGCTGCCATGGAGACTTGGTCGTTTAAAGGTGGGAACTGATTACGCATCTCAATCAGTGGCCGGATACTGCGCAGTGAGCGTTTTTTCAAGCTTCCACGCACGTCTGAAATCAGCCCAGCGCATCGTGGGAAAACCGCGCGCACGGTTGGCCGCACCAATTTCAAACAGCCACTGGTATTGCCGCATCAGATCGCGCCAGGCTTGCCACAAAGTGGTGTTGCGATCCCAGATATGCGTGCTTTCGGCTCCCGCTCCGTTGGCTTCAAGAATGGTAAAACCCTCGCCCCGCTGCATTTGCGCAAAGCTTTCAAAACGCACATCAAAGCGCCCGAAATGAAACTCAGGAATGGCCTTGGCGATCGCATCAAATCGGGCTTCCATTTCAGGAGTAACCAGGTGCGTGCCATTACGAAAAATCGCGCCGCGACTATGGCTTCCTGCAAACGCCAGGCGAATGGCCATTCCTTGCGCGGGCACCTCTTCGAGCCGCGCCGTGTGGCGCCGCAGATAAAGGTGGGAGAGCTTGCCCGCACGCGGGTCTGCGAGGATGAGTTCGCGCAGGGTGCTCCTGCCATCACCCACAACATGAGGGAAATATTTCAGCGTGATCGAAATTATCCGTCCTTGCGACTGGCCAGGTCGACGGCAATAAAAAATGCCTGCTTCGCCTTCATGAGGCACCAGCTTTTGCAGCAAATACGAGGCTCCTTCGGGGAAGGATTCTATGTAGGCTTGCAGTTGCGCTTTATCGCGAATTAACTTAACCCCAACCCCGCGGCACCCCAGGTCAGGCTTGGCCACCACAGGTAAGCCCAACGAGGCCTCGCCGAGCATCAACAGCGCGTTTTCGCATTGCTGCTCCTTGTTGATCTGCGTAAAGCAAGCGCGCTGTACAGTCACAAATGGAGCAACCCATTTCGGCACATGCCGTACTGCCAAAGTGAGAATTTGTGCTTTGGATTCACCGACAAATCCGCCCCCGGGAAACGACGGATTTGCACTTGTTGGCAGCAGCAGGCCCCTGTAGCGCAGCATTAACCAGGCGGCATACAACATGATCGGTGGATAAAAGGCCCACATCGGCCAAAACTCAAAAAAACTCAAAGCCCGGCCATCGGTTTTTAATGACGGCATACCCGCGTGCGGCTGGCCTGGCGCGATGACCTCGGTGTATCGGCTGGCGGTGTCGGGGCCCGCATAAGGAGAATCTGAAGAAGCGTGGGATAGGCCCATCGAAGCCGTGTTCATATTGAAGCCTTGTTGAGGTGATGGCGCAGTTGCCGCCAAAGGGGGATGGCGAGTGCCAATCCGATCATCGGCAGCGCGACTGCAATGGCTGGCGCAATACCAAGATGGGCCGCGAGGGCTTGGCCGATGGCAACACTCAGCCCGAACAGGCCGACCGTCCAAAGGCTAACGGCCAACAAGACCCATAAAGTGAACCCAAGCAGCGGTACTTTGAAGAATCCGCAAGCGGTGTAGGTTACAAAGCGCAGCCCGGGGATCACTCTTGCCACAAGCACTGCACTGGAAAGGCGGCGCTGCAGATGCTGCTCAATCCACAGACTCTTCGAGCCTATATAGCGTTGTTTGAGCCATGGCACACGCCGCGCACCATTGCCCAACCAATACAGACCCAGATCACCAATCGCAATCCCACCGCCTACCGAAAGTAGCGCCCACTCCCATGAAATGGAGCCCTGTGTGGCAAGTGCCACTCCTGCGGCGATCGCAAGGTCTTCGAGCAATAACGTGGTGAGGGCCAAGGCCAAACCAATCAGCCAAACCGAACCCATCCCGTGCAAAGCGGCCTCGAAGCTGGCAACGCTGGCATACCAAAGACTGCTGATATTCAACATGTCAGCGCTGCCATCTGCGCGATCGCTTCACGCACTTGCACTTGCGAGTTCCAGGGCAAAAAATGATTGCGCCCTTCAAGCACCCGCGTTTCGATGCATGCCGCACCGCTCAAACGCGCCTGCATGAATGCAACATTGGCAAAAGGCACCAAGTCATCCTTCGTGCCATGCATGATCAGCACCTTGGCGCGCAAGTCACCAAGCCGGGCCGCCAACTTCTCCAATTCAGGCTTAAGCGCCATCAATTCGGTATTGGCATTGCGTAAAGTGCGTGGCACCACTGCCCGCACAACAGGCCAGGCCCCGACCCGCTGCATGGGATGAATCACCTCAAGCGCCGGATCCAGCGAGGCGGCAAGAAAGATAACCCCAAGCACCCGATCGGGTTCATCAATAGCTGCCTGAGCAACAATCGGCCCACCCAGGGAATGCCCCAACAAGATTACCGGACGCCCATCAGCAGGAAACAATGCCCTTACCGCTTTCGCCTGGTCGCTCAAGCTGGGCATTGGCTGCGAGGGAAGCGTGGCACCAAATCCAGGCCTGTCCAACGCTACCACTTCAAACCCAGGGGGTGGATCAAGAAGATAGTCTGACCAACCATCGGCTGCGCCGGGTGTACCGTGCACAAGTATTAACCGTGGCCCCGTTGCACGCCCGGATCGCAGGTAGTTGATCGATATTGACCCATTGATTTGCGCGCTCTGAACCTCGCGCATGCTATCGCGAGGCCCGATGGAGGTGCTGGGACCAGCCGGTGCACATCCTACGGCAGCCAATGCCACCCCCATGGCGGTCCAGAGCCGCGGACTGCGGCGGCCGGCCAAAAGGCGGGGTTCATGAAGGAGGGTCATGAACGATAGTCGTACAACTTAAAGGGTCATTACAACAAGGCGCTGTAATCCAGATGCCGCGAAATCGACGGATCGGTATTACAGGTTGCCGAAGGCCGCGATGCTTCAACACAAACTTGGGAACACCATAAAGTCAGCACCTCAAGCGACCAAGCCGAGCTATCGCTGCAGGCTAGCCCTGAGCGCAGAGGAAATTAAAGCGGCTCAGGGATTGCGCTTTGCTGTGTTCAATCTGGAACTTGGCGGGGGGCTCAGTGGTGCATATGGGTCAGCGCTGGATATCGATCCCTTTGATACGCAATGCGACCACCTGATCGTTGAGGAACTTGGCCGCGGCAAGATCGTGGGTACTTATCGGATGCAGACCGGGCGCCGTGCGGCTCAGGGCCTGGGCTACTACAGCGAGCGTGAATTTGATTTCACCCCCTTCGAAGAATTTCGGCCACTCATCCTTGAACTCGGCCGTGCGTGTATTCATCAGCAGCATCGAAACTTTGCAGTTCTGAACGCACTTTGGAAAGGCATTGCAGGTTATGCACAAGAGCACGGCGCACGATATCTGGTGGGATGCAGCTCGATTAGTTCACGGGACCCGGCCGCGGGCCACAGCGCATTCGCACAATTGACGCAGCATCTCGCGCCCGCGCCTTGGTTAACCACAGTTCATCCAGAGTTTGTTTGCCCGACAATACCTGGCCCAATATCACTTGGCCCTGCGTCGCCAATCCAGATCCCCCGCCTGTTGAGCGCATACCTCCAGCTCGGGGCGAGGATCAGTGCTGGCCCAGCGATTGATCGCGAATTCGGTTCGATTGATTTTTTAACCTGGCTTGATATCGAATCGCCGGCGCTTGCTTTGATGCGCGCACGGGGCCGGTTCCTTCCCGGGCCATGAAAGGCAGGCACTGATGGGCCTTCGTGCGATTATTGGGCATCGCTTGGCGCAGTTCATCGCGGCACCTCGCCATGTCCACTCGCTTTCGGTGGCACCCGCCGCAGGTCATCTCCAAGCCAGCCTGAAAATAGGCGATGTGCTGCTTGTCGAGGGACACAGCCGGGTCAGCACAGCCATCAAATATCTCACCCAGTCCACCTGGTCGCATGCCGCGCTCTATGTCGGCGACCTTTGCCCGCGCCCTGCCAACAGTAATGCCGAGGATTCTGGCGGCTGCTTTATCGAAGCCGATATGCAAGACGGGGTTCGGGTTGTCCCGATGAGCTTCTTCGCAACCCAACACGTGCGCATTTGCCGGCCGGTGAGTTTATCCAGTGCCCAGGCCGATCAAGTGGCACGCTTTGCCATCGAGCGTCTGGGCAACCGCTATGACTTGCGCCATATCTTTGATCTGGCCCGTTTTCTCATTCCGACACCTCCTGTTCCCCTGCCCTGGCGCAGGCGCATGTTGAAACTCGGCAGCGGTGACCCGACCCGCGCAATTTGCTCAACACTGATTGCTCAGGCATTCGAACATGTGAGTTACCCCATTTTGCCGATGCTGGAACGGCGCGCAGGTGCCGACCCATTATGCCCCGGGTGTGTGGAGGAGATTTATCACGTGCGGCATCACAGCCTTTATGTGCCCCGTGATTTCGATGTTTCGCCCTTCTTCGAGATCATTAAACCGACTCTCGCTCAAGGTTTTGATCACACCACCATGCACTGGCAAGCGCCCTAGAGACCGAGCCCCCCAAGCGGTCGCAACCTCAATGCAACCGGGCTTCTGGCATCCTTGCGGTCATGATCCGATTGCCCTTATTGGTTGATGCCCATGTGCATCTCGACAAAACCTTCACCATCGAACGCACCGGCCGCATAACCGGGGGCCTGCATGCTTCGATTGAGCGCTGCGTCGCTGATGCCAAACTCTGGAGTGCTGAAGATATCCAGCGGCGCGCAAGCCTCGCGTTGGAGCGTGCCTGGAGCCACGGCACTTGCGCAATGCGCACTCATGTTGATTGGACAACTCACAAGGAGCCGATCGCCTGGGCGGTGCTCAAGGAGCTGCGCGATCAGTGGCGCGGGCATGTAGACCTTCAACTTGTGAGCCTGCAGTTCCCCGAGCTTTTCGATGATGTGAACTGGGCACAAACAATGGCCAGGAGCATAGCCCAAACCGGCGATGTGATCGGCGCATTCATTCATGCCCAGCCCGAGCTGGAGCAGCGCATGTTCACCTTGTTTCAGGTGGCCGCTGAAGCAGGATGCCGTATTGATCTGCATTGTGATGAAGGCATCGGAGATCATCTGCTTGGATTTGATCTCGCGTTGAATCTGGTTGAGCGTTTTGAAATGCAAGGCCGTGTGGTGTGCAGTCATGTGTGCGCCCTAAGCTACCGTGATGAACACTTGGTGACAGATCTTTTGAACAAGGCAAGTGAGCTCGACGTGGGCATCATCAGTTTGCCCACCACCAACCTTTACTTGCAGGATCGTCCGTTTCAGCAAGCGGCTAATGCTCCTGTGCGCACGGCGCGCTTGCGTGGCATCGCGCCAGTGCATGAGGCGCGCGCAGCCGGGGTGTCTGTGGCGATTGCGAGCGATAACTGCCGCGATCCGTTTTATCCCTATGGTGACTACAACTTGCTTGCGGTGTTTGAGGCAGCCGCACTTGCACTTCAATTCGATCCTGCGAGCGACTGGCTCGATAGCATAAGCACCATTCCGGCCAAGCTGATGGGGCTACCCGACCCGGCGCTTTTGATTGCGACCGACTTTATCGAACTCGATGCAGCCGATATCGATGATGCGCTCAGCAGGCGTGTGCCCATGCGGGTGGTTCGCTCGCGGCCCCATCCTCTATCAGCCTGACCCAACACGAAATACAACGCTTATGGCTACCACCCCCGAAACCTTGCAAGCTCTATTGGCTGAGCTTTCTGATCTGCAACCCACGACCGACCCGGCCGCGCTGGCTGCCGAATCGCGTGACTATTTTTGGTATAGCCCGATTCTCGATGAGCAACTCGGCGATAAGCGTGGTGAACTCATCGTGCGGCCACGCACCGAAGCCGAAGTCATGCGGGTGGCCGCAGCTGTGGCCAAACACAGCGTGCCGCTCACCATTCGCGGCGGCGGCACCGGCAACTATGGTCAATGCGTTCCACTTGAAGGCGGTGTAATTCTGGATATCACCGGCCTGAACCGGGTGATCGAGATTGAACCGGGCAAAGTACGCTGCGAGGCTGGCATCCTGATCAGCGCGCTTGAGCGAGCAGTGAAAGCCACCGGCCAGGCACTCCTGATGTATCCCTCAACTCGCGATATCGCCACGATTGGCGGATTTATTTCAGGCGGCTATGCAGGCGTGGGCTCGATTCGCCACGGCATATTAAAAGACACTGGCAATGTGTCACTTATCCGGGTTGTTACCGTAGAAGCGCAGCCGCGAGTCATTGAGCTGCGCGATGCTGATATCCAGAAAGTGCATCACGCTTTTGGCACCAACGGCATCATCACCGAGCTTGAAGTGGCGCTCGCACCCGCAGTGGCCTGGCTGCACCACATCATGCTGTTTGACTCGTATGCTCAGTGCACAGCCTTTGGGGTGGCGTGTTCCAAGCCTGAGATGGATCTGTTTTTGCTCACCTCGGTGGACGAGCGCTTCGCCCAATTCTATGAGGTGTTTGGCGATCGGTTTCCGCGAGGAAAACATGCCATGTTTGCAATGGTTAACCCAGCGGTGAAAGCAGACTATGAAGCGCTCGGTGTTGCGCATGGCGGCGCGGTTTCACTTTGCGCCGACGATGCTGAGCTGCATGCACTTGGCCTGCCTCCCGCCTATGAGTGTGCCTATAACCACACGACCCTCATGGCGCTTAAAGTCGACCGCACCTACACCTATTTGCAGATCGCCTATCCGATGCCTTTTGATCCGCAACTGGTTGAAAAGCAGATGGCGCGCTATGGCGACGAGCTCTTCATGCATCATGAGTTCAGCCAGCAATTTGGCGGCTATGTCGTGTTCGCCCTGCCGCTTGTGCAGTACTTCGATCGTGTGAGGCTCTATGAGATCATCGCCGAGTTTGAAGCCGACGGGTGTATGGTGTTTGATCCTCATGTCTACACGATTGAAGATGGCGGGATGAAGCAAATTGACCATGCCCAGATCGATTTCAAGCGCCTGGCCGACCCGCGAGGTCTGATGAATCCGGGCAAGACCCGAGGCTGGAATGCACCTTAGCCCGAGAGGCGGTGCTCATGCTTTGGCCCGCTCGATTGCCCTGAGCCTTGCAGCTGGATGGGGCACACAAAGCGTGGCGCAGACCACTGAGATGGCTTGCGCAGCGATTCAAGACGACGCCCAACGCCTGCGTTGCTACGACCAGCGTTTCCGACCTGCTGCCGCTCCCACTCCCGGGCCTGCGCCGCCAACGCCCTTATTACAGCCAGCAGAGGTGCGCGATAGTCCACCCACCTCGCTGGCGCGCAGGCTCACTTATCTTGAGCGGCAATGGCAGCTTGGCGAGGCGGCATCCGAGCAGGTGCTGCGGGTGCTGCCCTATAAGCCCTTGTATTTTTTTCCTATCAGCGTAACCGACGCTACCAATCCATTGCCCTCATCGCCTGCGGCTGGTCGAAGCGTAGCGGGTACCGGCCTAAATCTTCAGCCCACCGAAGCCGTATTTCAGATCAGCTTCAAAACCAAGCTATGGCATCGCGTGCTGGATACCCCGATGCATCTTTGGGCGGGCTACACACAAAAATCCTATTGGCAGATATTCAACAGCGATGCTTCGCGCCCGTTTCGCGAAACAGTGTATGAGCCCGAAATCATGCTCACCCTGCCCACCGAGATTCAGTGGGGCGGGTTGCAGGTGCGCATGCTTGGCCTGGCCATTAATCATCAGTCCAACGGCCGGCCCTTGCCGCAATCACGCAGCTGGAATCGGGTGATGGGGTTGGTTGGCCTGGAGTATGGGCCGTGGTCAGTCATGGCACGCCCGTGGTGGCGCTTGCCTGAAGACGGCGGTGGCGATAATCCGGATATTGCCAATTTTGCAGGGCGCATGGATGTGAGCCTGTTGCGTGATTTGGGCCAGCGTCAAACCTTTGGCTTCACCTTGCGGCATTCTCTACGCAGCGGCGCCCAATCACATGGCTCGGGGCAGGTCGAATACTCCTGGCCGCTCTATGGCGACTTGCGGGGCCGGGTGCATCTCTTTAGCGGCTATGGCGAAAACCTGATCGACTATAACCTGCGCCAAACCCGCCTGAGCTTTGGCGTTTCGCTCGGGCAATGAGTACTCGAAAATTCGTGCTAAGTTTCTTCTTACCATCCAAGGAGGAACTACTGTGAAACTGATGAAGCGTTGGGGGCAATCCCTGGTTCAGTCGATTGGGCTATCCGTTGCGATGGTCTCGCTTGTTGCCCTGGCACCTGGTGCGCAAGCTCAGGAAAAAGTCACTTTCGGCACCAATTGGCGCGCTCAAGGCGGCCATGGCGGGTTTTACCAGGCGGTTGCCGATGGCACCTATAAGCGCTTTGGCCTGGATGTCGAAATTGTGGCTGGCGGGCCTCAAGTGAATAACCGCCCCTTGCTCTCCGCAGGCAAGCTCGACTTTCTGATGGCCGGTAACTTGCTGCTGTCTTTTGATAACGTCAAGAACGGCATCCCCACCATTGTGGTGGCTGCGTTTTATCAGCGCGATCCGCAGGTTCTGATGGCTCACGAAGGCAGCTACAAGGATTTTGCTGATCTGAAGAATGCCAAGACCATTTTGATCTCGAAAGACGGACAGTTCAGTTTTTGGCAATGGCTCAAGAGCGAGCATGGCTTCAAGGATGAGCAGCTGCGGCCTTATGCCTTCAACCTTGCGCAGTTCCTGCAAGACAAAATGATTGTGCAGCAGGGCTATGCCAGCTCAGAGCCCGGTAACGCCCGCTCGCAAGGGGCGAACCCACGTGTGTTCCTGCTGGCTGATCAAGGCTGGAATACCTACAGCACCACGGTGGAGACCCGCGTTGATATGGTGCGCAACAAGCCCGATACCGTGCGCCGGTTCGTGGAAGCCTCCATCGTGGGCTGGTACAACTTTCTTTATGGTGATCGCAAGGGCGCGATGGAGCTGATCAAGAAGGCTAACCCCGATATCACCGATGAAAAGATCAATTCTGAAATCGAAGTATTCACGCGCCTGAATATCATCGACTCAGGTGACGCACTCACCAAAGGTATCGGTGCACTTGATATGGGCCGCGTCAAGGCCTTCTACGACAAGATGGTGGCAGCTGGGCTCTATAAACCTGGCGAGATTGACCTGACCAAAGTGGCTACCGATCAGTTCGTAAACAAGCCAGCGGTGCTTGAAACCAAGCGCCGGCTGGGCAAGTAATCGGTACAGTGTCAAAGCTCGAAAAGACTGCTTCGGCAGTCTTTTTTTTGGCACACAAACTGCTAGATGTTCGGTTATGAAGATTCTCATGGTGATATGCCACCCGGTGCCCACCAGCTTTACCCACGCAGTAGCCCATGCCGCACGGCTTGGCTTTACCCACAGTGGTCATGAAGTGCATACGCTTGACCTGTATGCGATGGGCTTTGATCCAGTGCTTAGCGCGCAAGAGCGGGAGCGCTACCTTACCGATCCGGCCAGTAATGTGGCGCTAGTGAAAGAACATGTTGATCTGCTTACCACCTGTGAGGCTTTGGTCGTGGTCTATCCCACCTGGTATTACGGGCCACCAGCCATGCTCAAGGGCTGGCTCGAAAGGGTCTGGTTGCCAGGCGTCACATTCACGGTGCCCAGGTACAAAGGCGATCGTGCACGTGGCACACTGAACAACATCCGCCATTTTGTGGGGCTCACCACTTCAGGCTCGCCGTGGTGGTGGCTACGCTTGGTGCGGGATCCCGGGCGCAATCTTTTTATGCGGGCATTGCGAGTGGTGTACGCCCGGGGCTGTAAAACGACCTGGCTGCAGCTTCACAATATGAATAACGTCACCCCTGAGGATCGCAGCAAGCATCTTGCGCGGGTTGAACAGGTTTGCAGCCGGTTGCATTAAATTCAAGGATTCATCATGGCCCCCAAAACTCCTTTGCCAATTTCGGCTCCAATTGCTGCTCCGTTGGCGCGATACTCGGCCTATAAACGGGTGGGCGATTTTGTCTTTCTGTCTGGCGTCATTCCAGTGGATCCGGCTCGGGGCCTGATCGTGCGTGGCTTTGCCGATATCCCGGAAGATGTGCGCGCTCTTATTGGTGCCACGGGCGAGTTTTCGCCAGACACCATTGATGGCCCGATCCTCGCGCAAAGCTGGTATGTGTTGAACAGCATTCAAAATACGGTGCAAGCGGCTGGCGGTCAGATGAGTGATGTATTCAAGCTTGTTCAATATTTCCGCGACCTCAACCACTTCCCCCGCTATGCCCAAGTGCGCAAACTGTTTTTCCCAGGCGAACCTCCGGTATCGACCGTGGTTGAAGTCAGCGGCTTGATGCCCACGCGTGAAGTGCTCATCGAGATCGAAGCCACGATGTACCTGCCCGCCAAATCAAGCCAAGCCAGCCCCAAGAGACGCAAATGAATCATCCCGCTGTCAATGATCTCTACACCCGCGTTTGGCGCACGCCATCGCCAGCGCCCCAGGGCAGCCTGCTGATTGTGCATGGGCTGGGTGAACACTGCGGTCGCTACGAACATGTCGCTGCGCACTACACTGCCCTGGGTTATGACGTATTTGGGTTCGATCATTTTGGTCATGGCCAGTCACCCGGGGCACGTGGTGCAATGCTTCATGAATTGCATTATCTGGAGAACCTGGGCCTGATTGTGGATTGGGTGCGCTCCGAGCAGCGCAGTGCCCGCCTCATCATGCTGGGTCACAGCATGGGCGGCGCCGTAGCCGCCCGCTTTGTCTCGGTGAGTATGCGACCACTGGAAGGCTTGATTCTCAGCTCACCCGCGCTTGATCCCGGCCTAAATCCAATGCAGCGCGTGTTACTCGCTTTTCTTGCCCCCTGGGCCGGTGGCTTACGCATTCCCAACGGGTTGAAGCTCGAAGGAGTCTCTCACGATCCAGCGGTGATCAAAGCCTACGAAACCGATCCACTGGTACACGACAAAGTAGCGGTGCGCTTGGTGGAGTTCATGGTTCGGCATGGCCCGCAGACTTTAGCCAAAGCCGGTCAATGGGCAGTGCCAACTCTCTTGCTGTATGCAGGAGCCGATATGCTTGTGTCACCCGCCGGATCACGCGCTTTCGCACAAGCGGCCAATGACAAGGTTCAGGCGCACTGCTTCGAGGCGATGTATCACGAGATATTGAACGAACCGGATAAAGCGCAAGTGTTTGAGCGCATGGATTCCTGGCTCAGAGCGGCAACGGTATAAGCAAACTCAGGTGCCCTGATCGAGCGGCAGGACGACCGAAAACTCGCTGCCTTCGCCCGGCACACTGCTCGCATCAATGCGACCACCATGCGCATGCACAATCTCTCTCACGATGCCCAGGCCCAGCCCAGAGCCACGCTGATCAAGAGAGATCGCCTGCCACCCGCGCTCATACATCTGCCGCATCTGCTCGGCTGACATGCCGATCCCGGTATCCGTTAGTGTGATACGCGCTTGCCGCTCAAGCTTTTCGAGCTTCAGGCTAATCTGCCCTTGGGGTGTGAACTTGACGGCATTGCCCAACAAGTTCGTCAGCACCCGCAGCAAAGCGCCATACGCGCCGCGCACCACCATTGCCTCATCCGGTTGAGACAGCGTCAGCCCGAGCTGATGACGCTGAGCAATCGGCACATACATCTCGAAGGCGTCCTCCACCAGTTCGCACAAATCGAGGCGCGCAAAGCTTTCGGTGCTGTTATCGCGTGCGGCATCAAGAACCTCATTGACCAGGCTCGTTACGCTATCAAGTGCGCGATGAATGCGCTGGCCAGCATCGCTTTTTATCTCTGCAGGCTTATCGCTAATCAGCACATGGGCGCACATCTGAATCACTGTGAGCGGTGATCGCACATCATGTGAAAACACCGCCACCATTTCTTCGCGCTGCCGAATGCTGAGTCGTTCGGCCTCCAGGTGGTGCTGGGCTATGCGCAAAGCCTCGCGCAAGCGTAACTCACGTTCGACAGAATCAGCGAATGTACGGATGCTTTCTATATCCTCTTCGCTCCAGTCATGCGGCTCCGGATCGATCACACAAAAATTTCCCACCATGGCACCATCACCCAAAAACAGGGGCACGCCGAGATAGGCCTTCACCCGACCTTGCGCTACGGAAGGCACGTGGCTTAGCTGAGGATCAAGGCGGGTGTCAGAAATCGCCATGGTTTGACGATTAACCAGAGAGAAGTGGCACAAGGTACGTCCCATCGCGACCCGAGTGCGCGCAGTTGCCTCGCCAAAGCCCACCTGGCTGAGATAAAAATCGCGATCCGTATCCAGCATGGAAATGAAGGCTACCGGTGCTTTGAGCGTCCGGGCGGCCAGGCGAGTTAACCGATCAAAATCCTCTTCGGCGGGCGCATCAAGTAGCCCGAGGCTGTGCAATGCGCCAAGACGGGCGCGATCTTTGCGAACCAGCTCAATCGAATCTTCAGTAATGGGCAGGGATAAGGATTTCATGGCGTCAGTGTAATCAATCCGGGTATTCAAACGTCAAAGCTTTGTCCGCTGAAGTTGACCCCAGGCGGACCACGCGACGAGGGTCTGAATTTTTTGGGCAATGTCCCCAGATGGAGAAGCTAGAGATGCAAGTTACCCAATCCATGCGCAAGGTGTTTATTGGCCTCGCAATTTGCAGCGCCGCACTATCGGTGAAAGCTGAAACCAAGGAAGACATGAGCTTTAACGGGCTTATGCAGATGTCAGCGATCGACAAGAACAAGGATGGCATGGTCTCGAAGAAAGAGTTCATGGACATGATGGCCAAAGCCTGGGATCACAAAGCCAAGGAAATGAAGGCTAAAGGTGACCGCATGAGCAAAGCCGATTTTGATGAAGTGCTGAAGTATCTGCGCGCAGGCGGCTAATCCCCTCTGGGCCCCGGTTCTACTGAACGAGCGCCGGGGCTCCTGGGCTAGCGATATCGGGGCGTTTGGCTTTTGGGCCGATGCCATGCAGCTCGAGTTCGCAGCGCATGCGAACCCGGGCACGATGCAAAAGCACCCACAAATTGCTTTCGCTTAAACCGAGCTGAGAACAGACCTGAGGCGCATCCAGATCCAGACATTCCCTCATTAAAAAAGCTTGCTGCTGAACCTGACTAAGCTGCTCCAGACACTTCTGGAAAATGGCAATGAACTGCAGATCCATGGCTGCGCGCTCCGGACCACTCACCGGAATCTGGAAATCAAGCCACTCAAGATCGGCCAGCGGCTCATCAACATCATCAATGCTCACCGATTCCCGATCCTGCTTGCGCCAGCGATCCATCATCTTGTGCTTCAAAATCGCAATCACCCAGGTTTTGAGCTGCGAGCGCCCGGAAAACGTGGGAGCCTGCTCCAGGGCTGCAAGCATCGCCTCCGACACAACATCCTCTACCCACACCGCATTTCGCGAGCGTTGCCGGGCAAAACTCAGCATATCGGGCCGCAAGGCAGCAATTTCCAAAGCAATCGAAAGCGTCATGCGGGGTTTTAATGGATTTAAGTTGCCCCGAGAATGGCAAACAAATCTCGCAAAACTCTCACAGAACCGTCATCCAATCGCGATCTGTCGTGACCGCAGCGATATGTGCAGTGCGTACATTGCGAAGCAGTTCTTGTTACTCAACCCCTTCAGAGTCCACCGCCATGACTGCTCGCCCCCGAATATTACTGATTGAAGACGATCTCGACCTGGTAGGCGTGCTCTCGTGCAACCTCAACTATCTGGGCTACGAAGTTCATGCCGAAACGACCGGTCGTGGGGGGGTGCATCAACTTGAAACCAAGCGTTGGGACACCGTGTTGCTTGATCTGATCCTGCCTGATATTGATGGCAAGGAGGTTTGTGCAAAAGCCCAAAGCCTCGCGCACTACACTCCGGTGATTGTGGCCACGGCGCGTTCGGAATCTGCCCAGCGCATTGAGTGCTACGCGCTAGGCGCAGATGACTACCTGGTCAAGCCCTACTCCATCGACGAACTCCTCGCACGCATGAGCGCGCTGGACCGTCGTATCCATCGGATTCGTACCGAAGCGCGTCAGACTGCCGAGCAACTCCAGCTTGGGGAACTCCGTATCGAGTTTGAATCACGCACAGTGTGGTGCGGGGAGCTGCGTATTGAGCTCACACCGCGGGAATATGAGCTGTTACTGTTGCTGGCGCGGCATCCCAACAAGGTATTCACCCGAGGCGATCTTTTGGACAAAGTCTGGGGCACAGACTCTGATGCTTACGAGCACACTGTGGTGTCGCACGTTAACCGACTGCGCAGCAAATTGGCTCGTAACGGCTTATGCAGTGATGTGATTCAAACAGTCTGGGGTCTGGGATACCGCGCCCACACCTCTCATCAATGAATCAAAGTTGCTCCCAGGGCAAGCCTTCATGGCGCCAACCATTCAGCGTACCGCGCTGGTGCTGATCATTCAGATCACCTTCAAATCCATGCAACACGTTGTACACATCGGTAAAGCCGGCTTTTTCCAGGGCCTGACCCGCATCCACTGAGCGGCGCCCACTGCGGCAAATCAGCACCACTGGCCGATCGGTAGAATTTCCGGCAAGTTTGCGCACATCACCCACAAAATTGGGGTTAAACGACCAATCCGGCCCATCGACCCAGGCCACATGCATGGACCCAACGGCATGGCCTACGAAAAAATACTCGGCATCGCTGCGGCAATCCACGAAAAGCGCATCGGGGTGGCTATCCACGAAGGCTTTGGTTTCTTTGGGTGTGAGATGTTTCATGTGCTTAAGTATCGCATCCCCGCAAGGCTAATCCATCAGCCGAACAAGGTAGAGCGAGATCACCGGGAAGGTCAGCAGCAGGGTTGTTCGGATGAAGTCGCTGATCAGAAATGGCATCACCCCGCGATAGCTCTCGGCAATTGGCGTGGACTTTTCCATGCTGTTGACCACATACACATTCAAACCCACCGGAGGGGCAAGCAATCCAATACTCACCACCATCAACACCAGAATGCCAAACCAGATGGCCTTTTCCGCAGGTGGCAAGCCCAGATCCAGCCCCATTACCAGGGGAAAGAAAATCGGAATGGTGAGCAGGATCATGGATAGCTCATCCATCACACAGCCGAGCACCACATAAAACAACAGGATCGCGGCGATGATCGCCAGAGGCGGCCAGCCTAACGCGCCAACTGCTTGCGCCAATTGATTGGGGGCCTGGGTCAGCGCCAGGGCTGAGTTCAACATATCAGCGCCGAGGAAGATCATGAAGATCATCGCCGTGGCCTCGGCGGTGGAATACATACTCTGGATGAAGCCCTTCCAGCTCAGCTCACGGCGCAGCACTGCAGTCAGGAAGGTGGCAAAGGCCCCGATGGCCGCCCCCTCAGTAGGCGTAAACACACCGCCGTAGATGCCGCCAAAAACCACAAAGAAGATTGCGGCTACCGGCCACACGCCTACCGCACTGCTCCAAAGCTCGCTGCGATCCACCGCTGTTTTATCCGGGCACAAGCCGGGCACAACTCGCACATAAATGGCTATTGCGATGATGTAGCCCACCATCGCGATCAAGCCAGGAATGAAGGCTGCGGCAAACAACTTGGCGATGTTTTGCTCAGCCAAAATCGCGTAGATCACCAGCACCACTGAAGGTGGGATCAGGATGCCCAGCGTGCCTCCCGCAGCAACCGTGGCCGTGGAAAGCTTGCCTGCATAGCCATGTCGCTTCATCTCGGGCAAGGCGACCGAGCCGATAGTGGCCGCGGTTGCGATCGATGATCCACACACGGCGCCGAAGGCTGCGCATGCCACCACGGCAGACATTGCCATGCCGCCCTTGAAGCCACCCAGCAGCGCGTTGGCAAACTTGAACAACGCCCTGGATAACCCGCCTTGGGTGGCGAACTGACCCATCAAGAGAAACAGGGGAATGACCGACAAATCGTAGGAAGAAAATCGTCCGTAGGCGAATGATTTCAAATGGCTCACCAAAGGCAGCCACCCGGCCTGGGCAAGATACCCCACCACACCAGCCACAAACATCGCTGCAGCAATCGGCACGCGAATCGCCATCAGCACGAGCATTACTGCAAACAGCAGCAAGGCCATTGAAATCGCATCCATCGTCTTATGTCCTGAGTATGCTGCGGATTGGGTAGGTGATTAACTCGGTGGTTACGCAGCAGGGCTGGTCATGTCGCTATCCGCGGGCCGGCCGTCGCGACCGGTAAAGGCCATGTAGAGCGCGATCACCGCAGTGAGCAGCAAGGGCGGCACCATACAAGCGTAAGCAATCCACTCGGGCCACTGCAGCAGCATCGTGGTGGAGCCTGCAGATTTTTGACTGAGTACACCCGAGATCGTGCGAATCCCGATCACGCCCACCATCACCGCGATCAATACCGCGCCAAAGGCGTCCATCACCCGCTTGGTGGAATCCTTAGCCTTGGTGGTAAAGAAATCCACGATGATGTTGCCGGACTTCCACTGGCACATTGGCAGGAATGCGGCTACCGCCAATGCCATACCAAACTGCACGGCTTCGGTATCGCCCAACAAAGGCTTGGAAAAAACATAGCGCCCGATCACTGAACCGGTCGTCATCAAGGTGATGGCCGCCATCACCAAGCCACCTACAATGGCGCAAGCTTTCGCTAAAGAATCGAGAAGGCTGTGCATTATCTTGCTCTTTGCTCCGAAGGTGGCGCATTGTGCTGCATCACCGCCACAAACGGAAATTTACATTTTGAATAGACGGCATTCGCCGCAAGGCTTGAAGGGTAGACCTTAAACCGCTTCTTCCAAGACATCACCAAGATGATGGAACGCCGTGTTGGCGGCGGGCACTCCGCAATAGATCGCCACGCACATCAAAATCTCCTGCACTTCCTGCATGTCGAGCTCCGCCGCGCGGCCCTGGCGCACATGCATCTTGAATTCCTCCCAACGCCCCAGAGCGCACATCATCACCAGCACCAGCAAGCGCCGGGTGCGATCATCCAGCACCGGACGGGTCCAGAGCTCCCCCCAGGCATAGCGGGTGATGAAATCCTGAAAGCCTGCTGTCAGAGGCGTAGTTGCGGCGAGGCGCGCATTCACATAGCCGTCGCCCAGCACCTGCTTGCGGCGCCCAAGCCCTTGTTCGAAACGCTGCGCATCCGAGCTTGCTGCGCGTGGCATGGTTTGACCGGTCGCTTCACCCTTCAAGTGCCGCACCACCACATCGATGAAATGCCCCGGGCACTCTGAGTGCGAAAAGTGCGCGGTGGGCATCTCGATATAGGTAGCCCCAGAAATCTCGCTTGCGAGGCGGCGGCCATGCTCAGCGGGTGTGGATTGATCATGCGTACCACTGATAACTAGGGTCGGATGCTTGATACCCGGGACACCCGCAGCAATCTGCATATCGCGAATCGCCGCGCAGCATCCGTTGTAGCCCTCCGGATCAAGCATCAGCAAGGTCTGGCGCACGGTTTCATAATGTTCGGTGCGTTTGGCGATGTAGCCTGCGGTGAAAAAACGCCCGAGCACGGCCTCACTGATTCCTGGCAAACCGAGCTTGCGCACTTGATCAATGCGGGTGTTGAACACACTCGGGTCGATATAGGCCGAGGTGTTGGCCAGCACCAGGCGATCGATCCGATGGGCTGCATTTTGCGCCAGCCACATCCCAATCATCCCACCGATCGACACCCCGGCGTAGTGGAAGCGTTCGACCCCAGCCGCATCGGCCACGGCCAGCACATCGCGGCCCAGTTGCTCCATGGAGTAAGCCCCGGCAGGCACATCAGATGCCCCATGCCCGCGGTTATCCAGGCGGATCACACGGAACTGCCGGGTGAGGCCACTGAGCACGGGCGCCCAAAAAGCGTGGTCGGTGCCCAGCGAGTTCACCAGAATCAGCGCAGGTGCATCCGCCCGGCCATCGACGCGCCAATAAATTCTTGCTCCCGCACTATTTGCAAACGGCATGGTCGGCTCCCGGCATGTTCAAAACCTCTATTATTGCCCCATGAGCAAAATTCAGATTCATCGGGTGCATGTTGAGTTCGGCGATTGCGACCCTGCAGGCATCGTATGGTTCCCCAACTTCTTTCGCTGGGTTGATGCGTCTTCGCGGCATTTCTTTGCGCAATGTGGCGTGCCACGCTGGGCCGAACTCACACCAATCAACGGCATCATCGGCACACCTTTGGTAGACACCAAAGCCAACTTCGTGCGGCCCGCAAGTTATGGCGATGCGCTTGAAGTGCACACGAGCATCCAAGAATGGGGGGAGAAGAGCTTCATGCATCGCCATGAGATTCGTCGTGGCGAAGTGATGTTGTGCGAGATCATCGAAAAGCGCGTGTTTGCGATCCGCCATCCTGAAGATCCCAAGCGGATCAAAGCCGTTGCAGCTCCGGCTGAGATTCGTGCGCTGTGCGAGTGAGTCTCATGAACCTGCCATCACACTGGCTGATGGCGAAACCACATCATCTGCTCGGAAGTGACCAGCAAGCGGCCTTGCTCACTCCATAACTCGCCAGTGTGATCGGTATAGCCGCTGTTAAACCGGCGCGCGCGTGCTGTGCAAAGCAGGGGTGCATCGCCCTGCGCCGCGATTTCGGCGGCAGTTCCATGGAAATACACCGACATGCTGATCGTAGCTACCGGATTTACTGAGCCAGTGAGCAAAAACAGGCGCGGGAAAAACGAATCTGACAGGGCCGCCAGGGCAGGATAATCCAGCGGGCGCGGCGGAAAATCACGAACATAACCGGTGCTATAAGTATCGTCATGCACCTGGCCCGGGACACCCTTGAGCATGCGGAATTCATAGCGTTCAAGCCACGTCACCCCGCCCCGTGGCATTACCGGCACATCTTGCGACGCGGGCATGACTGGCGGGACAAGCTCGGTGCGCTCAAAACCTTCCGGGCGCGTCGCTTGCACCAGCATCGCAGCAGTGCGCAATACCGGCTGCCCATCGACCTCCTGCATCAAGCGAAGCTGCCACTGTTGCGTGGAACGGGTTTGGCCCATCAGCTCTTTATGAATCAGCACCACGCCATCGGCAAGCGGCGTGGAAAAGTTGACGGTCAGTGACAAAGGGTCGCCTTGGGATCGCGGATCGGTGCGTATGGCCTGCACTGCCAATGCCGCTGACACCCCTCCATATTGCCCGACGAAGTTCCAGTAACTGCGATCCAACTGCGCGATGGCAGTATCAGGATCGCGCGGATGCAGGGCAACAAGGCTATCAAGGGAATGCATGATTCAATGAACGTATCGGCCGGGAAGACTGTTAATCTACCAGCCCAGGCGACACATTGCTGGAGACAAGATGAAACTAACTCTGAGCGAGGCCGACCTCGCCGTCCATAAAGAGCGCTACCAGGTCGATGGGGTCACGATGATTCCCGGAGCATTAAATGCTGCTGAAGTGGCACGCGCACAAGCCGCCATCGATCTACTCTTGCAAGCACCCGATCTGCCTGCAGGCTCGGGCTGGGACTATGACGTGAAGAAGGGACGCTTTTTCATGGGCATGTTTCTCTGGACCTTTGATGACGCGCTCAAAGCCATCATCACGCAAAGCCAATTGCCCGATCTCGCTGCATCCATTCTGGGCAGCCGCAAAGTGAACCTGCTATTTGATCAATTGTTTGTCAAAGAGCCGGGCACCAATGATCCAACACCCTGGCACCAGGATCAGCCGTATTGGCCGGTCGCCGGAGAGCAAGTGATGTCGTTTTGGATTGCGCTTGATCCGGTGGACCGGGCCTCGGGCGCGGTCGAGTATGTGAAGGGCTCGCATCGCTGGCCTCAGCGCTATCAGCCGAAGAGCTTTGCCGGGCCCAATAAATACGCACTCAACCCGCAACTGCAGGAGCTGCCCGACATCAATGCTCGCCGCAGTGAGTTTGATATCGTGGCCTACAGCATGCAACCCGGCGATGTGATTGCGTTTAACGCGATGGTGCTGCATGGCTCGGGCGGCAACACCACAAGTGATCGGCGCAGGCGCGGGTATTCGATCCGCTACTGCGGCGATAATGTGACCTACGCCCCGGATGTTCAAACCTTCAAGCTGATTCGCGATCCAGGGATCGCGCCGGGCGCACCGCTCGATAGCAGCTTGTTCCCCGTGTTAAGGCAGGTGGGTTAATGAAGAAGATTTCTTACGCGACTCAGGTTCTTTTGATTGCCACCGCAGTTTTGCTGAGTGCATGTGCAAGCCTGCCGGGTGGAGCGCCTGCGCCCTCGCCTGCTCCCTCACCAACTTCACCTTCCACCTCATCAACACCGCCGCTTGCAAACTCGCCTGCACCAACCTCTCCAGGGGCCAGCGCCAATGCCGCAGGCGGTGAAACCAAAGGCACTGCCACTCGGCACACACCGGTTTCGCAAGTGGGCCTCATCACCCAGGCGGCGATTGCCCTGCCTGCGAGCCTCACAGGGGGCAACGTGTTTTATGGGCGCTGGGCCAGCATCCCCACCAACTTGCGCACGGCCAAAGTGCCGGTTGTGGTGTTCATGCATGGCTCGTCTGGCGTAAATCTCAAGGCCATTGAAGAGTGGCAGCGCTGGCTCGCCACCTTGGGTGTTGCAAGTGTGGCGCCGGATTCTTTCGCGCTTGCCGACCGATTGGTCTATAAATCACCCATCGATAAAGCCACCTATGAAAAGATCCACGCCTTGCGCAATTCCGAGATTGGCTTTGCGCTGGAAGCATTGCGTAACACGCCCTGGGCTGACAATAGTCGGATGGCGTTGGCAGGCACCAGCGAAGGCGCTATTTCGGTCGCCCGATACACCGGCCCCGGCTTTCTGGGGCGCATGATGTATGCATGGAGTTGCGAAGACAACTACTACGTCACTCGCCATCAAACCGCAATTCCAATGACCCAGCCTGTATTGAATGTGGTGAGCTCCACCGACCCGTTTTTCTCCGCAAGCAATCCATGGGTAGGTTTAAGTAATCCAGTGGGCCATTGCGGGCCCGTGCTTGCACAGCATAAAAATGCGTCGGTTGTGCTGATCCCTGGTGCACCGCATACCCTGTTTAACCTTGCCCCTGCGCGGCATGCCACGCAGGGGTTCGTCAAAGACGTGTTGAAGCCTTAGGTTATCAACTGCAGGTCAGTAGTGCCCAAAATACTCCTGCTGCTCCCAAGCCGCAGTGCCATCGTATCGACTCAACTCATGGCGCTTAATACGCACAAACCAGTCAATCACCTGATCGCCAAACGCTGATCGCAGCATCTCGCTTTGCTCCAGCGCGGCTAAAGACTCGCCGAGGCTTTTGGGCAAAGGCACTACCGGCGCTGCGCTTGAACCCTCGGTCTCGGAGCCAACGGCATAGGGATCGCGATTGGCGGGCGGTAAAGGCAACCCCTGATCGATACCATCAAGCCCCGCTGCAATCTGCGAGGCGAGATACAGATAAGGATTCGCAGCGGGTTCCCCAATTCGGTTCTCAATCCGGCTTGCGCGATCGTCGGGGCCACCAATGACACGCAACAAGGCCCCGCGATTGTCGATGCCCCACACCACATTGTTCGGCGCTAAAGCGGCTGCGCGCGAATAGCGCTGATAGCCGTTGATTGTCGGTGTGGCCAATGCAGCACACGCCGGGGTGTGATGCAAAAGCCCAGCAAGAAAGCACCCGCCCAAAGGTGACAACACTCCATGCGCTGGAGAGCGTATCGAGCCCAGATCATGCGCGCCTTCAGGGCCCGGCATGAAGAGATTGCGCCCCTGATCATCAGCCAGGCTCTGATGCAAATGCCAGCCACTCGCCATCATCTCGGGCAAGATCGGCTTACACATAAAGGTCGCATGTAGACCTGCGCGACGCATCATTTGTTTGGCTGCGGTGCGCAGCAAGATCATTGCATCGGCACTATCCATGCCCTGCTGCGCATTAAAGACCAGCTCACACTGGCTCGGCCCCAACTCGGCTTCAACAGAAGTCAGTGGCAGCCCCATCTGCAATAACGCATCACATAGAGGCTTGAGGGTTTGCTCAACAATATCGGCGCGCTGCTCTGAGAGCATCTGATACCCCGCCTCCAGATGCGCCACTTCAGGAGCAGGTGCGGGCCAGGCAATATCCTCAGGTGTGAGCTTGGCATCGAGCAGCCGGAACACATGAAACTCAACCTCGAGCCCAGTCATATACCGCCAGCCGCGTTGCTCAAGCCGCTTGAGCTGGCCGCGCAAAATCTCGCGGGTATCAAAGGGGCAAAGCGACCCATCGGCCAGATAGGCTTTGCAGAGCAACCATCCGGTGTCGGGCTGCCAGGGTAGATGCTTGAAGCTTGAAGGATCAGGCACGAGCACCAGATCACCAGCGCCTTCAAAACGCGCATCGTTCATCCCTGCGCCAGCGCTAAACACTGGCCATGCGGTTTTGCAGGCGGTGTCCTTCAGCAACAAGGTATTCACCATTCGCATGCCGTTGGCCAATACCCCGGGGAGTTGGCTGGCATGCAAGGTTTTGCAGCGTGGCAGGCCATGCTGATCCACCAGCACGAGCCGCAGCCAACGCACACCGCTGGCCTTCACGAGCTCGAGCAAATGTTGCTCCTGTTCGCGCCTCTCCGAGCTCAGCAGGCCATGGCGCTCTACAAAACTCATCAGGCTTCGGTCTCGCTTTCAGATTGTGCGGTCGCCCGCCATGGCGCCGCTTCAAACCGCCTATCCGCCAGCCGCTTCCAAGTCCCTTCCCATTCTCCCGATGCGCCCACACCATCAACGGTTTCAGGCACCGCCCCGCCGCGATAGCGCAAAGCCACGCCTTGGCCTTGCTCGAACTGATCAATCGCCTGATTGAGCATGCGGCGATAACTGATGATGCCTTTATCGGTGGTGCCCAGATGCTCACGCTGCCGATTCTGGATCGGGCCTTGCGATTCGCACGCCCACTGATCATGCACATTGATATCGTGGCCCATGCCGGTATAGGTGTCGCGCAACTGCTCGCTTACGTTAAATCCATAGTTGTTCTGGCGGCCCACGAGCGGCTTATAGTCTGGCGCGGGGTAGGTCTTCAGGCGCATGTTGCGAAAGTGCGCCTTATCAATCGGCGCCCCATAACTGGTGAACATGGTGAACCAATAGGTATTTTCATCATCGATGGGCACATGCCATTGCGTGATGGTGATCTCATCAGACATCGGAATCAGGAACGCTTGAGGAAACAAGGTTTGCGTCACGCGCACATGCGTTTGCTCTTCGCTGATGTGCCTCAAGGTGATCAAGCGCTGGCCCCACTCGGTTTTCTCGATCCGGATATCGGGTTGATTAAATTCGCGCAGCACTTGGGTCATCGGCATCGCCGAATCGCTGGATGCACTGCGAAACTGCCGCCCATAGCTGCTGCTGGGATCTTCATCTTCGAAGTACACATGCAAAAACGAGGCATGCACAGGATCAATCCCAACCTCAAGCGCTTGCAGCCAGTTGCACGACCACCAGCCTTTGAAAGCGAACGCATGTGTCGATGGAGCGTTGAAACAATCGTAGAAAGGAAGCGGCGGCGGTTTGCGAACCCCCTCACTATCCTCAATAAGCTCGCCCAGGTATCCCCAGATAATCTCGCCGGCCACCTGCACCGGGTAGGCGCCTTGCTTGATACGAGTGCACAGTTTGCTGCCGGCGGGCTCACCGGGCGTTTGCAGGCATTGGCCTTGCGCATCAAACAACCAGCCATGAAACAGGCAGCGCACACCGCCCCCTTCAAGCCGCCCATAGGCGAGGTCAGCGCCGCGATGAGGGCAATCCCGATCCAGCAAACCATACTGCCCTTGCTCATCACGAAACAGCACCAGATCCTGACCGAGCAGCTTCACCGGTTTGAGCGCTTTTCCGGCTTGCGCCAACGCATCCATCTCGTCCACCAAAGCCACGGGCTGCCAATACTGCCGCAGCAAACGGCCTGCAGGCTGGTTGGGCCCGACCCGGGTGATGCGATCATTTTGTGCTTGGGTCAACATGGCCGCGGCTCCTGAAAAGTCATCCGGTGTGTTTACAATCAGAGCTCAACTTTACACAGTCGCCCTGCAGATTGACCATACCCATGCCCACCGTTACCTGGATTTCCCCGAAAGGCCCAACCTACGCACGCGAAGTGGAGGTGGGCGATAGCCTGATGGATGCGGCGGTGTTTGGCGGGATCAGCGAGGTGGAGGGGGCCTGCGGGGGTTGCCTGAGCTGCGCCACTTGCCATGTCTATATAGATAGTGCGTTCGCTGATCGCTTCGGGCCGCCGGAAGCTGACGAACTTTCGATGCTGGAGATGGTGAGTGCCGAGCGCCGCCCGGAAAGCCGCCTGTCGTGCCAGCTGAGAATGCGCCAAGACCTTGACGGCCTTGTGCTTCACCTGCCCGAGAGCCAAGGCTAGGGCTACAATCCCGCCCCATGCCGATGTTGCGCATACAAGCTTTTTAGGAGACTCAATAATGAAACGTCAGTTCCTCGGTACTCTGGTGCGCTCGAGCGCAGTGGCAGCCGCCTTGGCCATGGTGGGTTCCGGCGCAGCCGTCGCCCAACAAGCCCCGGTGGTTACCCTCAAGTTCCACACCTTCATGGCACCCCAGTCCAATGTCTGGAAAGACATGCACAACGGCTGGATGGACAAGGTTGAGAAGGATTCCAACGGCCGCATCAAGTTTGAGCGGTATCCCGCGATGCAGCTTGGCGGCACTCCCGCGCAGCTGTTCGATCAGGCCAAGGATGGCGTGGTGGATGTGGTCTGGACCTTGCCCGGCAACACCTCCGGACGTTTCCCACGCGTAGAAGTGTTTGAGCTCCCGTTCATGATGACCAATGCCGAAGCCACCTCCAAGGCTTATTGGGAATACCTGCAGACATTTGCCAAGGATGAGTTCAAGGATGTGCACTTGATTGCGGTTAATGTGCACGGCCCCGGAGTGATTCATTCCCGGGAAAAAGCTGTCAAGGGCATCAATGATCTGAAGGGCATGAAAGTGCGCGGCCCGACACGCCAGGTCACCAAACTGCTGAGCTCGCTTGGCGCCACACCTGTGGGCATGCCATTGCCGCAGATCCCTGATGCAATGAGCAAGGGTGTGATTGATGCTGCCGTGATTCCGTGGGAAGTCGTGCCTTCGGTGAAAGTTAATGAGCTGACCAAGTTTTCCAGCGAATTTGATCCCAAGCTGCCCGCGCTTTACACCACTACCTTTGTGATGGCGATGAACAAGGCGAAGTACGATTCTTTGCCACCTGATCTGAAGCGGGTAATTGATGCCAATTCAGGCATCGAAACCTCGGGCTGGTTGGGCAAAACCCAGCAGGGCAACGACCCCAAGGGCAAAGCCACCGCAGTGGAGCGTAACAACACCATCACCCAACTCACCTCAGCCGACTACGATGCTTTCCGCAAGGCAGCCGATCTGGTGGATGATGAATGGGTCAAGGAAATGAATGGCCGCAACTTCAACGGCAAACAACTCCTTGACGGCGCAAAAGCCCTGATTCAAAAACACACCAAGTAAGCCAGCCCTGAGTTCATAACTCAAGCTCATGAAAAAGCCACCCCTGCGGGTGGCTTTTTCGTTTGGCGAGATGGGCTGCAGCTGCGGGCTACTGATCTCCCACCGCATCGGGCCACTCGCCCTGCCACACCACTTCATTGTTCACTGCAAAGAGCTTGCACTGGGTTCCACCCTTTTCAGCGCAGCGCACCAAGGCCCGTGCAGTCGGGTCAGCCCCGCCCCAAGCTGAAGCCCACAACCCATTGGCGCTCAGGGCAAACGCACGCGGCGTGACCTTGGTCAGAAAGAGCTTGTAGGCTTCCCGGCCTGACCCGTCGACATAGGGCACCCGGTCTGGCGCGATCGCATTGGCCAGCAGCATCGTCGGTGCCTTGGTCAGCGTGGGCGCAGTCTTGGCAGGATCGACTGGCTTATTCGTTGCAGCAATAAGCACGCCTGGTTTGGCCAGGGAGCTGGTGTAGCGCTCATTGATCATCGCTACTGCAACCGCACCACCCTGGCGCTCAATCACAATCGGGGCAGTGCTTTTGCCATCACGCAGGCCGACTGTCATCGCGCGTGTTGACGGTTGGGCCATCAACTCGGTGAGTTTGTTGGTGGCTCGCTCCAATTCGACAAAGCGCTCCGAGCTCGCTGGGTGAGTGCGCAAATGGCTGCCCTGAATTGTGGAGGGATACTGCGCGGCCATGCGCCGCCAGAAATTGGCCGCATCCGCATACGGCAAACCGGCAGCGGCCGAGAGGTAGACGCCTACGGTATCAGCATCAAGCTCACGTTGCTGCGGCGTGAGCGTAGACGCCGCTGGGGCTGCACTTGCTGCTGGCGCGTTGGAAGACTGCCGCCACGGGTCGCGGGGATCATACCGATAGGGATCCATATTCGCCGCATTGCCAGACCCGGTTGGCGCAGGAGGCGCCGAGCGCACGGTGTGGCCGAGCGCAATATGCGCAACCTCATGGCCCACCACGATCGCCAGATCAGCATCACTGGCAAAGCGCATCATTCCGCGAGTCACCCATACGCTTCGGTTCACAGCGAATGCAGTGACTTGGTCGCCGGCTATTGGCAAGGCACCAAGCGCGCAGGTGGGCTCAACCGCCACATTAAGTTCAGCGGCAGTTCCTTGCCGATCCAGACTCAGCTTCACAGGACGCTTTTCCTTCAGCGCTTTATTGAGTGCCTCCTGATAAGCCCGCGAGGCCTCGCGAGATACCGGCAAGCCAACCCCATCCACATGCGTCAAAACGTCGCCAGGTTTGATACCGGCTCGCTCCATAGGTGTGTTACCAACCACCTCGGTGAACGTCAGGCGCTCATCCATCCCCAGTAAACGTCTTACTGTGGGCCGAATCGCTTCCCGCAAAAACAGCAGGGAGCCCGGAAGCGCACCAATCGTGCCCACCGCACGCTCTGGGCAAAGCGGCGCAGCAGCGCGAGCTATCGGCCAGAACACACTCTGCAAGCGGGCAATCTCCGACACCTCTTGGCGAATGGCGAGCTCGGTCTGGCGGCGGGCTTCTTCAGCAACTGCCGGATCAACCGGTACTGCCGGAGCTATCGGCGTTGTTGCGCGCGGTGGCTGCGTGGTGACACAGGCGCTCAAACTGGCAAGTGCCACCAGCAAAACCAAGGAGCGCAAAGCGTGGGCCTTCATAAAGGGCTTTCAACATAAAGATGCTCCCATCTTCGCAAATTCCTCACGCCACGTCATGGGGATGGTGCGTGCGGCCGCTCAAAGCCGCTCACTGGCCACCAGACGGCCGTCTGACAAGCCCCCTTATCGAACCAGGAACTCGCGAACAAATTGCCCCGGTCGCCATCCGAGCTCTTGGGCCAGGTCATTCACCGCGCTGATCCGCCCGTGCGCAAGCGCATCTGCAGCATCCCCGATCCGTGCACTGGTGTGTTCATAACAAGCGGCTGCAATCCCCGCTTGAGCCAGCAGCGCGAGCCCCGCCAGACCCGCCTGATCCTTGCCTCCGCCTGCGTCGTTAAATACCACCGCGTTGGGTCGGGACGGGTGATCGAGAACGAAGTGGGCCGCTGAAATCCCGCCATGTGACCCGCACACAATCACAGCATCACGAGCCACCGGCCCGTGTTGAGACAGGTGCCCGATTGAATCCAATAACACCACCGGCACGCTCGAAGTAGCACCAGCTTTAGGGGCTGAAGCAGGGGCAAAAAGCGCCAGCATCTCGGCGGGAATCGGATGCGCTTTTAACACAGGATCAGCACGCCCAAAAAATCGCAGCTCAAATCCTTCAGCTACCAACTCGCTATTGCATTGCACTTGATGCACCACCCGAAAAGTGCGTGCACTCACCACTTCTACTTCACTGCTGACCACCAAGCGATCACCGGCGCGCGCGGGTCGTTTGAAAGTTGCGCCCGTGTCAATAAGTGGCCAGCCCACCAAATCAAACTGCTCCTGCGTGCTTGCAAAGGTATGGCCGTGCGCAGCCATCATCGCGTGAGTTGCTGCATCAAACCAGCGGTAGTAATTGGGGTAAAACACGATCCCGGCGGGATCACAATCACCGAACTGCACTTGATGCGCCCAGAGCCCCTTCATCATGTCTGCTCCCGCAAATTGCCCCAGCCTGAGTTCAGATCAAGGCTGCGAGCCTGCGCCCACTGCGTTGTTCAACGGTGGCCTGGGCTTCATGCAATTGCTGCAATGTGCCCGCGTCGATTGGAATGCCCTGCGCACGCGCAGCTCGCGAATGGCGCTCGGGATCACCCGGCACCAGGATCGCGTCAACGCCTTCACGTAATGGTGCGGACTGCACCCACGCAATAAACTCCCGCGCCTCGTGTTCAAAATGGGCCACCGCAGAGTCACCGCCAATCCGCTTGGGGTCAAACACAATCGCAAGCATGTTGTTCCACACCGCCCACTGCATGGTCATATGCTCGGGCCGGGTCGTGGGGCCACCCGTCAACGCGGCCCCCAGCAACTCGCACACCATCGCCAACGCATAGCCCTTGTGCCCTGCGAAGGGCAGCAGTGCTCCCTGCGGAGCACCCGCAGGCTCAAACAATACAGCGGGATCATTGGTGGCTCGCCCCGCGCCATCAATCAAGCTGCCTTCGGGCACAGCCACCCCTTTGTTATAAGCCACCCGCACTTTGCCGTGCGCAATGGCGCTGGTCGCAAAATCAAGAACCAGCGGATCATCATTGCCACGAGGGATGCCCACAGTAAACGGATTGGTAATGAAGCGTGGCGACCGTCCACCATGAGGGGCCACACTGGCGGGGTTGCTCACTGCATTGGTGAAATGAATCGCCACCAAGCCCTGCGCCACCGCTTGCTCGGCCCAATGACCGACACGCCCCAGGTGATGCGAATTGCGCAGCCCCATGACACAGACACCGTTGGCTTGTGCTCGCTCGATCGCAAGCGCCATCGCCTCATGGGCTAGCGCAGGCCCCATACCCTGATGCGCATCCAGCGTGAGCAATGCGCCGCCATCGTGAACCACCGAGATGTGCTGATTGAGTTGGAGTGCGCCTTCAGCCCATGACTTCACATAGCGCGGCACCATACCCACGCCATGCGAGTCATGCCCGGTGAGGTTGGCCTGGACCAGGTGATCCGCGGTGAGTTCGGCTTCCTGCGCACTGCAGCCCGCTGCCTGCCAAAGCTGGCTCACCCAGGCGTGAAGCCGGGCAGGCTCGATGCTAAAAGATTCGTGGGCGCTATCCATGGCTGCGGCTCCTGCAATACTGGGGAGCCCCAAGGATAGCCGATGGGGTCAGCGTGGGTCTGGCGAAAGATAAGGCAAAAGCGCTGGTGCGGCCTAGTGCAGCGTTAAAGGCTGATGCATCATGCCGTCAAAACCACTCAGGAAATCGTCGATTTCCTCAATGCTGGGCTCCTGGGCGATCAAGCCACGGACAGTTTCGCGAAATGTCATCGCCAGACTGCCATCGAGATAAATCTCACGACGGGTAGCTTTATCCATGATTTCAAAGCCCGCCAGCTGCCCATCATCAGCACGGAACTCAACAACGCAGTAGGTCGGACTGTTATAGATCATGTTCATACAACACCTCTTACATTCTGAAGTTCTTCAGATAAGGTCGGCAGCCCGGACTTCAAGCCTAAGAACCAACACTCTCAACGGAGAACTCCAGCAGACTGCCGGTGGATTCACTATACCGGCCGATGATGGCAAAACCGCAATGCCGACAAGCACTTAGGGGTTATAGCGAGAATCCGGCCTGAGTTTGAATGCAAGCCAGCAGTCCTTGTGTCCAGGCTTCAACCTGCGTGGGCTTCATTGGACCGGGCCCCGACACCCCGAAGCGATGGTCGAGCCGCCAGGCCACTTCCTCAAGCTGGGGCGGGGAACCCGGCTGCACTTGCCACCTTTGCCACTCGCGCGCACTGCCAAAAATGGCCTGAACATGAAGTGGGTCGGGCAAGGCTGCCATTTGGGTCAACGCCTCCAGGGTTTTGCGGCGCTCAAAGCGCACCTCTGAAGGAAACCACCAAACCGTGGTGTGCAGGGCTGAATCCGACGGGCCTGACATCATCACAAGCCCACCGGACCCAATCGGGCGCGGCTCAGCGCCAGGCAATATCTGCCGAGGCTTGAGCAGCACATCCCAACCCACCTGACCACTGGAGGTGGCATGCACCCGCGGGGCTACTGTTGCTTGCGCTTGAAGCAGTAACTCCAGCGCACGATGATCGCTTGAGCCATCGCTCACCCGGTTCAGGATGACATCGCTGGCCGCCCTAAGCGAGGCAACGCTCTGCGCATCGAGCGCCTCTGATGGATGCTCAAGCAGACGACGCCCATCGAGCACCAGCACCACATGACTGAGCCGCAACACCGAGCGCAAACTTGGGCTGCGCAAACTATCGATCAGGGGTGCCGCATGGGCCTGACTCGCCAGTTCGATAAAGATGCGAGACCAGGGTCCGGCGCGCAGCAGTTTCACTAATTGAGTTTGAAACACCATCTGCGCCGAGCAGCAGGCGCAGCCCCCAGCAATATCCATCACCTGGAGGGCACTATTAGCTTGAGGGCTGCTCGCATTAACCTCCAGCGCACCCGCCTCATTCAGCAGCACAGCCCAGCGCTCGCTTTCTGGACGTTGGGTGAGCCAGTGATTCAGCGCGGTGGTCTTGCCTGAGCCCCAGGCCCCCAGCAGTAGCGTGACGGCTACCGCCATCTCAGCGTCGCCAGAATTGCGGGGTAAAGATCACAAACAGGGTCAACAGTTCGAGTCGGCCCGCGAGCATCGCAAATGAGCACAGCCAGGTCTGCACATCGCTTAGGCTTTGGTAGTTTTGCGCGGGGCCCAGGGTGTTGAGGCCTGGCCCCATGTTGTTCAGGCAGGCAATCACCCCTGAGAAAGCCGACATAAAATCCAGGCCAGTCAGCAACAACAGAAAGGTCAAGACGGTAAAGGTCAGACCGTAGAGCAGCATAAAGCCCAATACCGCCAACACGACCCGATTGTCCACAATCGCGCCGCCAATACACATCGGTGTCACTGCCCGGGGATGCACCAGGCGCACCAGTTCATGGCCCGATTGACGCAATAAAATCAGCACCCGAATCATCTTGATACCACCGCCTGTGGAACCAGCAGACGAGGCTACGCAACACAGGAAGAGCATCCAGATTGGCGCAAAAATTGGCCACTTGTCGTAGTCGGTGCTCATCAGGCCGGTGGTGGTAGCAATCGAAATCACGTTGAAGCTTGCAAAACGCAAGGACTCGGCGAAGCCGGTGTAGTAGCCCTGCCAATAAAGATAGGCCGCAATCATCAGGCAACTGCCCAGAATCAGGCTCCACACTGCAAACACTTCGGGGTCCCGCACGTATACGCGCAAGGAGCGCTGGCGAAGCGCCAGAAAGTGGGTGGTGAAGTTAAGCACGGCGATCATCATGAACACCATCAGCACCACTTCGACTGCCACTGAATCGAAGTGCGAGACACTCGCATCACGCGTCGAGAAGCCACCCAAGCCCATCACTGAAAACGCGTGGCATACCGATTCGTACCAATCAAGGCCAGCCACGCGCAACGACACTATGCAGGCCACAGTAATGGCGGCATAAAGGAACCACAAATACTTGGCGGTTTGTGTGATGCGCGGCGTGAGCTTGCCCTCTTTGAGCGGCCCTGGTGTTTCAGCCTTAAAGAGCTGCATGCCGCCCACGCCCAACAAAGGCAGGATCGCCACAGCGAGCAGGATGATCCCCATACCGCCAAACCATACCAGCGCATGGCGCCACACATTAATCGACTGGGGCAAGTCATCCAATCCAACCAACACTGTGGCCCCGGAAGTCGTGAGCCCCGAGATAGTCTCAAAAAAGGCGTCGGTGAAGCTCAAGCCAGGAATCGTAACCATCAAAGGAACGGTAGCAATGCTCGCCATCATGATCCAGCCCAGCACCACCAGCACGCAGCCATCACGCGGCTGTAACTCTCGACGATAACGACGGGTCACTCGCCAAATCGCAAAGCCAAGGGCAAGCGCGATCAGGCCTGAGGCCAGAAAAGCATTTACCGTGGAGTCCTTGACCACAATTGCCCAGGCCAGGGGCAATAAAAATGTGCTGGAAAAGACCATCAGCAGGCCCCCCAGCACATGCACAATCGAGATCAGCTGCAGCATGTTGCCGCGATTGTAGATCGGAAAGCCCGCTTGACTTTCACGAGCGATGCGCTAAACGCTGTCGAACCTCAAATATCGAGCCGCTGTGGCAAGGCCTGGATGTAGCCCATGTGGCGAAGCATGTCGATGCTGTCGTCCAGATTCCGGTAGCGGGTCAGGCCGCTGCGAAAGTCAGCCACACTGCGTTTGCCATCCATGAGCATGAGCAACATGCGCAAGCGGCGCGGCAAAATGGTTTCCGGGCGCGCGCATTCGAGGCGACCGCGAGCGGTCTTGATAAAAACCTCACTGGCCTCGAGCGGCTGACATTCCGCGCCCATGGCCATCCGCAAAATCCGCTCCCGTATGCTTGGTGTCAGTTGCGACATGATTCTTAGCCCTCCAGCCGATTGATGAATTTTTGTTTCAAAACTCATCATATCGGCCCAGGCCAATTTATGCCGTGCGGAAGGTCATGTCGGAAAATTGAACGCTTTTACTGATTTTTTGTCGAAGAATTTTACGCTCCCCGGCCTTGTTTCAATATCCAGCGCAACGACACACTTACTTGTATAACACCTCGGGCAGCCACATCCCAATCTCAGGGAACACATACAGCAAGACCAACGCAATCACCTGAATACACATGAAGGGAATCATGCCCGCAAAGATCTGGTTTAGCGTCACATGCGGCGGTGCGACCCCTTTCAGATAAAACGCGGCCATGGCAACCGGAGGCGAAAGAAACGCTGTTTGCAAATTCAGAGCGACCAACAAGCCAAAGAACAGCGGGTCTACACCAAAGTTATCCAGCAAGGGAATAAAGATCGGCATGAAGATCACAATGATCTCGGTCCACTCCAAAGGCCAGCCCAGCAGGAAGATGATGACTTGCGAAAGCACCAGAAACTGCACCTTGGTCAGCCCCAGGCTCATGACCCAGTTCTCGATAATCTCCTGGCCGCCCAGCAAGGCAAAAGCCGCGGAAAAGATGGACGAGCCCACAAACAACCAACACACCATCGCCGAGGTTTTTGCTGTCAGGAACACTGATTCCTGCAGCACAGTCATATTGAGCTGCCGATAGGCCGCCGCAAGCAACAGGCCTCCAATCGAACCCACCGCTGCGGCTTCAGTCGGTGTCGCCAGACCAAACACAATCGTGCCCAACACCGCAAGGATCATGAAGGCGAGCGGGAAGAACGAACTCAAGAGCATCTTGAACACTTCTAGCCGCGTAAACGTGAACACTGCATAAAAGGCCAAAAGCAACAGACCACCAATACCCAGCATCGTCCAGAACCAGGTTGGCGCGGCTCGGGCTTCTGGTGGCGGACCTGACGCTTCGCCCGCAGCAGGCGCCGCCTTGGCAAGCGCTGTGGGTGGCTCTTGCACAGCTTCTTTAGCTGCTACGTCCTTGCTCGCTCCCGGAGGCTCGCTAACACCCTCGCTCTTTTCAACTGGAGGTTCCTGCACGCCATCTTTCGGCGGCTCCTGCACACCATCTGCAGATTTGGGGGGTTCCTGCAGATCTCCTGCAGCCGAGGTGGGTGAGGCCTGATCTTCCTTGCCCATCTCCACAAGGCCGGCTGTTTCATCGGCAACAATCGGAGCCGTCGTGCCACGATAAATGATCAACATCAAGGCACTGAAAAAAATCAGCGGCATCAACACAATAGCCAAGTGACGCAGGATCTGGCCACTAGGCACATCCAGATTGCGACTGCCCTTGACTGCACGCAACAACGAGGGCAGAGCTCGAGCGCCATTAGCCGACTGTAAGCGCTCCATAAAACCCGGCAGCGGCACAAAGCGTTGTTCTGCTGTGAGCGGTGGCATCAGATGCGGCTTCAGCTTGGCCAGCATAACTACATAGAGGATGTAAAGGCCTGCCAGCATGATGCCGGGGAAAAACGCCCCCGCATACAACTGCACAACCGACACACCGGCGGTAGCGCCATAGACGATCAACATCACAGACGGTGGGATGAGAATACCCAAGCACCCCCCCGCAGTGATCACGCCAGCCGACACCCTTACGTCGTAACCCGACTTGAGCATGGTTGGCAATGCAAGCAAGCCCATCAGGGTCACCACAGCGCCCACAATCCCTGTGGCAGTTGCGAACACAGCGCAAGTAAACAAGGTGGCCACTGCCAACGAACCTGGCACGCGAGCCAGCGCGAGATGCAAGGAGCGAAATAGCTTCTCGATCAAATTAGCGCGCTCCACCAGATACCCCATGAAAACAAACAGGGGAATCGAAATCAGCACATCGTTAGTCATCACCGAAAACGCGCGTTGGACCATCAAATCGAGGGTCTGCTGAAGCGCGAGATCCGGAGAGCGCGAGTAATAGGCAAAAAAAGCAAAGGCCATGCCCATGCCCATTAGGGTGAAAGCCGTTGGAAAGCCCAACATGATGGCCACCACCACCAAGCCCAACATCAACAGGCCCAAGTGTCCATTGGTCATGTTGCCCCAAGGCATGATCACGATCAGGCCCAACACAAGCACGGCCATGATGGCCAGGCCAAAGTAAAGCTCTTTACGCATGGCTTACTTCGCCTCCTCTTGGGTCACCATAGCCTTGAGTTTGTCGACATCGACTTCCTCAACATCCTGCTCGCGCGAGGGCCACTGCCCGGTCTGCAAGCACACAATACAACGCAAAATTTCAACAATGCCCTGCATCAGCAGAAGCACCCCGGCCAAAGGAATAATGGCTTTAAAGGGGTAGATCGGCGGACCATTGGCCGTAACCGATGAATGCTCGTTGATCGCCCAGGATTCGGCTGCAAAGGTGTAACCCGCCCAAGCCAGCGCCACGATGCCCGGAATAAAAAACACGATGTAAAGCACCAGATCAAAAAACGCCTGGGTGCGCGGCTCAAAGAAGCCATAGAGCACATCGCCGCGCACGTGACCGTTCTTGGCAAGGGTATAGGCGCCGGCCATCATGAAGAGCACACCATAAAGCATGTAGGTAGCATCAAACACCCAGGCATGGGGTTCGTTAAAGACGTAGCGCGAAAAAACCTCCCATCCAATGAGGAAGGTCAGGATCACAATGGCCCAGGCAAAAAACTTGCCAAACCAGGTTGAAATTGCATCAACCCTCAAAAATATTTGTTGCATGTGGGGCAACCAATCCAAGTGCGTCAGGGAAGCTTGAGTTTTAACAGGCGATAGGCCCGCTGCCAATAAGGTCAATTACCTAGGGCGGCACGAAACTTCGAGTGTGGGAAATGAAAAGGCCCGCTCGCAAGCGGGCCTCGATGCAACGAAGCTAATCGCTGAGGATTACTTCTTGGCGGAGAAATAGTGGCGATAGGCCATCTTGTAATCAACCAGGGTATCGTTCTGCCAGCGGCCAGCACGCTGAGCAAACACACGCATCGAATCCAACACCTTTTTGAACATTGGATTTTCAGCGGCCTTCTTGTCGATCACGCCGTCCCAGGCCTTGAGCTGGGCTTGCAGCACTGAATCAGGCGTCTTGTAAAACTTCACGCCCGAAGCTTGCAGCTCGCTGTAGTCCTTGGAATAACGATCAATCGCTTTCCAGCTCATATCGGCAGAGGAAGCCTGCACCGAATACTTGATCACGCTCTTGAGTTCTTCAGGCAGCGCATCGTATTTCTTCTTGTTGAACAGGATCTCGAAATTCTCCGAAGCCTGGTGGAAGCTTTGCAGCATGCAAATCTTCGACACATCGGGAAAGCCCAACAAACGATCTGAAGTCGCGTTATTGAACTCTGCGGCATCCAGCAAACCACGATCCAGCGCAGGAACAATCTCGGCACCTGGCAAAGCATTCACAGCCAAACCCATCGCAGTAAAGACGTCGATGGACAGACCAACAGTGCGGTACTTCAGGCCTTTGAGATCTTCCGGCTTGGTCACTGGCTTCTTGAACCATCCAAGCGGCTGAGTCGGCATCGGGCCATACACAAACGACTGCACGTCGGCATTCAGGCTCTTGTAAATTTCATCAAGCAATGCACGGCCACCGCCGTATTCATGCCACGACAACAGCATGTTGGCATCCATACCGAATGCTGGGCCCGAACCCCACAGCGCCATCGCCGAGTTCTTGCCATACCAGTAAGCCAACACACCATGACCGCCATCCAGAGTGCCCTTGGACACGCCATCCAGCAGATCAAAAGCCTTCACCACCGAACCGGCTGGCAACACTTCGATCTTCATGCGGCCGCCCGACATGGCATTCACCTTGGCGGCGAAGTCATTGGCGTACTCATGGAAGATGTCTTTGGCAGGCCAGGTGCTCTGGAAGCGCAGGCTGGTTACGGTCTGGGATGTCGCAATAGCGGGAAAGCCAATCGATGCAGCACCAGCCACACCTGCTGTGGTCATGAATTTGCGACGCATCGGGGCGGTTTGTTTTACCGGTTCAGTCATGGAGTGTCTCCTCGTTAAAATTTAGAACTAGCATGCTAAGGATTCAACGAGGACTTGTCACTGTCCTGGACATCGGGGTTTTCCCTATTCTGGTGCATTCAACTAGCCTCAAACAACGCATTTAACGATTTACCAGACGCTGCTTGCCCGAGTTCATCGAACTTGCCATGCTCAGCAATCATCATGGCTGCCCGCATGAACCCACCCCACGCACTTCGAGCTAGCGCCCCGCCAACACTGATACGTCTCACGCCCAGCTGCTCGATATCTGCCACTGTCATTGGAAAAGCGGTGCCCACCAACAGATTTACAGGCTTGGGCGTAACAGCCTGAACCACGGCAACAATCTGATCCCGTGTTGTTAAGCCCGGGGCATATAGGCAGTCCGCTCCTGCTTGCGAATAAGCCTGCAAGCGCCTGATGGTTTCTTCCAGGTCTGGCCGCCCAACGATAAATCCCTCGGAGCGCCCCACCAATAATGTGTCGCCGCCTTCAAGATCAATCGCCCTACGCGCCGCCTTCATTCGCTCGCAGGCGGAAGCAAAATCCATCAGCGGACTCGCCTCATGACCGGTCGAATCCTCAATGGACAAGCCCGCAATCCCTGTGCGCACCGCAGCCCGCACACTTTCGGTAAGCATGCTTACATCGGTAGCAAAGCCACTTTCGAAATCCGCGTTGATCGGCACATCGGTGGCTGCAACAAGCTCGGCCAAATGCTCAAGTACCAATTCCCGCGGCACGTTGTTATCAGCCCGCGCTTGCGACCAGGCCAGCCCTGAGCTGGTGCTTGCGAGAGCCTTGAATCCAAGTGACTGAAGATACTTCGCACTGCCGATATCCCATGGATTCGGAATCACAAAGCACCCCGCTTCATGAAGCTTGAAAAAAGTGGCGCGCTTTTCGGAAATGCTTGGCATGAGAGGTTCCTGAGTTGGGTATCACTGACTATTGAGCGCAGGCAGGATGCGGCTTCACCACGCGCTCCTGACTCGCTGGAAACCTCGCGAGCTTACCCACCGGCCGGCGTGGGCGCACAGTTAACTCACCCCCGCAATTCGGGCACATATGGTTAAAGCGAACTTGCGCGCACTCTTCGCAAAATGTGCATTCAAAGCTACACATTCGAGCTGCATCGCTTTCCGGCGGTAGATCCCTGTCACAGCATTCACAGTTAGGACGTAGTTGCAGCATTTGGCGGCTCCTGAAGAAATCTGGTTTTAATGCTTCTGCAAAATCTACCCTAGCAGCCTGGCTTTGGAAACTCTTGTTTGTGTGGCCCAAACTCGATTGAAGAACTGACAAAACCTATCGACGCACCTCAAACTACGCTTTAGCGAGAAATCAGGTAAGATTAAGAACTTACTTTTCGAGAAAAGGTGCGATAAATGGCCACCACGACAATTTCGAGCAAAGGGCAGGTCATCATTCCCAAGCCGCTGCGGGAGTCTCGCCGTTGGTTACCAGGCACCAAGCTTGAACTCATGGAGACCGAGCAAGGGTTGCTTTTGCGGCCAGTTCAACCGGCTGGAAAGATACCGGTAAACGCCGGCCTTCGGGCTATTCGGGCTCGCATTGCCTATAAAGGCAAGGCCTTGAGTATCGAGCAAATGAACGCTGCAATTCTTTCTCAAGCTGCAAAGGCAAAGTAGAGCTAGTTTTATCAGTGATCAATCCATGACTCACCTTGACACCAACGTTGTCGTGCGCCTTATTGTTGGAGACGACATCTCGCAAACCAAGCTAGCTGAAAGCCTAATCACATCCGAAGCGTGCTTGATTAGCCCATCCGTACTGATGGAAACTGAATGGGTACTACGCGCCGCTTACGGACTGAATACTCAAACCATACATGCTAGCTTGAGTGACTTTCTCGCGCTCGAAAACATTGCTTCCTCTGATCCAGTGTTGACGTCTCAAGTACTGGATGCCTACTCTCGCGGTCTTGATTTTGCGGATGCTTTACATGCACTACAAACTACCGAAGGTCAGTGGTTTGCCAGTTTCGACAAAAAGCTCGCTCGCGCTGCGGGCCAGGCCAAGTTAAAACATATCCGGCTCTTGAAATAGCTCACCTAATCCTTATAGATCCGCTGCAGTAATTGGATCAGAGTGTCGCGCTCACGCTCGGTGAGGCCTTGCGCCAAATCCCCCTCAAGGTCGCGCGCGGTTGTCATGGCTTGTTTGGTGAGCTTTCGCCCTGCAGCGGTAAGTGAGAGCCCCAATGCTCGCTTATCCCTGGGATGCGGAGTGCGCTTGAGTAAACCGCGCTTTTCAAGTGCAGCCACGATCCCCACCAGATTGGGCGGCAAGAGATTTAATGCATCGCACAACTGCCGCGACGTCAGGCCAGGATTATCGTGGATCACAGTGAGCACCGAGAAGTCGACCGGGCGCAAGCCATACACCGCCATCCTGTCGAGAAACACCGCGATGATGCTAAGCGCCGCACGGCGGGCGTTGTAGCCAATCAATTGCTCAAGGAACTCGGTGTTAATGGCAGGCTCGGCCGCGTTCCCGTCACTTGCGGGGCCAGGCACTACGCGCAACGCAGTGACTTTACTCATTGCGGCAACAGGGTTCGATGAAGAGCGCCGGCATGAAAAGCATCCACCAAGGCAGCGCGATGGGTGAGCACTGCACGTTGGTTAATCGAGCCTTTATCCGTTACTTCACCACGATCAATCGAAGGAGGCTCGCTCAGAATATGCAAGCGCGCTACCCGATTGGCCGAGCCGGTGCTGTAGGCAACAAGCTGTGCGAGCACGTGCTGAAAATGCGCGCGCACCGGTGCGCTAGCAAGCACGTCTTCCAAACTCGCGCTGGCTGCAAGCCCGGCGAGCTCCCGGATGCGCGGGGTTGGGAAAAGCAACGCACCCACTTCATTGAGATTCAAGCCGGTGATCACCGCGTCTTGTACATAGGGCGCGCCTGCAGCAATGATCTTTGCACGCAACGGCCCCACGCTGACAAACGTCCCGGTGGCGAGCTTGAAGTCTTCCGCAATCCGCCCATCAAATTTCAGGCCCTGGTGTTTATCAGCTGGATCAATCCACAAGACCGCATCACCGGTTCTGAAAAAGCCTTCCTCATCAAACGACTCGGCGGTGGCTTGAGGATTGCGCCAATACCCCGGCGTAATGTTGGGGCCGCGATAGCGTACTTCCAACTTGCCATCGATAGGCACCAGCTTCAGCTCGAGCCCCGCAGTGGGCACTCCCAAATATCCCGCTTTCACATTCGGATTGGTCACAAATACTGCGAAGGGCGAAGACTCTGTCATGCCCAGGCCGGTGCCCATCACGATACGCTCACCGATCTCGAGCTCTTGAGCCGCATGCAAACGGTCCCAGATCGGCTGCGCCAAGGCCGCGCCCGAGTAAAAAAACATCTTCACCCTGCTGAGCAAGGTTTTGCGCAGCTGGGTATCGGTTTGCATCGCGTTGGCAATCGCCTCAAACCCGGTGGGCACATTGAAGTAAATCGTGGGCGCAATCTCGCGCAAATTGCGCAGGGTTTCCTCCATCAGCGCAGGAGTGGGTTTGCCATCGTCGATATAAAGCGTGCCACCGTTATAGAGCACCATGCCAAAGTTGTGATTGCCGCCAAAGGTGTGATTCCAGGGCAGCCAATCCACCAACACGATCTCTTCTTGCGCAAGGAGCGGCATCGATTGGCGCATCTGCTGCTGATTGGCACACCACATACCATGCGTATTGATCACGCCCTTGGGCAGTTTGGTGGAACCACTGGTGAAGAGAAACTTGGCAATCGCCTCCGAGCCGATCGATTGCTGAGCCACCTCCACAGCAGCAGTGGCGGTGGTTTTCACCAAGGCCTCAAAAGGCTGGGCACCGTTGATCAACTCGGTACCCTGCCCGATCACAACCTTCAACTGAGGATCAGCAATGGCTGCAAGCGCTTTGGCGTACCTGGCACCATCAGCGGCATAGACCATTCCTGGCGTGATCGTGCTCACCACATGCTTGAGCTTGTCATAGTCCTGGCTGATGGTGCTGTAGGCTGGAGATACCGGGCAATAGGGCACGCCCACATACAAGCAGGCCAGCGCAAGCACCGCATGCTCAAGATCGTTTTCGCTAAGAATGGCCAGGGGCCGCTGCTGATTCAATCCGGCATCCAGCAGGTATTGCCCGACCGAGCGCGCCTGAGCCAGCGCTTGCGCGAAAGTGATCGTGTGCCAATCCCCCCGGCTGCCATCGGCTCGCTTGATACGCTGTGCCATCCAGATCCTGTCGGGCGCAGCTTGTGCCCAATGAATCAGTCGATCCGAGATGCGGCTGGCATACCCCTCCAGCGGCTGATCCGCTTTGACATACTGGATACCCCCCGGGGTTTCAGTGACATCAACCCGGGTGATACCAAATGGCATCGGCCGATAGCGCACAGCTTGAGCAGTATTCATGACTTCTGGACCTTGCTGGCTTTGCCCTCCAGAAACGCCTTCACACGCGCTTTAGCCTCGGGCGCGGCCTGCGCAATACCGGCCATCATGGCCTCGGAGAAAAATCCGTGATCAGCCGGTTGCTCAGCGATGCGGGGCAAGGCATGCATCAGGGCATAGTTGGTCATAGGAGCGTTATCCGCAACCCGCAATGCAAGCTCAATCGCTTTGATCTCGGCCTGACCTGCGGCCACCAAATACTGGGCGAAACCGACGCGCTCACCATCCTGGGCGTTATAGACACGGCCAGTCAACATCATGTCGGTCATGCGAGCGACACCGATCAACTTGGGAATGCGCACCGAACCTCCGCCTCCCACAAAGATGCCGCGACTGCCCTCAGGCAGCGCGTAAAACGCAGTGTCGTCCGCCACTCGAATATGGCAGGCACTCGCCAGCTCCAGGCCTCCACCGACCACTGCGCCATGCAAGGCTGCAACTAACGGAACCCGGCCAAATTGCACTGCATTGAGCACCTCATGCCACATCCGCGAATGCAGCACACCCTGGCTCGCATCGCGCTCGGAAAGCTCACTCAAATCCAAGCCTGCGCAAAAATGATCGCCGCGCCCGGCAATCACGCCAGCGCGAACGCTCTCGGGCAGGCTTTGCATGATGGCCCGCAGCTCCAGAATCACGCCATCGCTCAGGGCATTGCGCTTATGGGCGCGGTTCAGGGTGATCACAGCGACCTGCTGCGCGTCACCGTGCAGGCGGAAGTCAAAGAATTCATAGGGCATGATTGGGTCGGCTTTCACAAGGTTCAACCCTCGATTGTTATGATTAATAACTACTTGTCAAGCCGCCGCCGCTGAATTCTGGGGAGCCCCTGCCCTTCCCTTTGCCCTCGCACTGGCGGCGACCCATTCATAACCGCTGGTTAGCAATCCAAGAAGCAATCAGCGACTTATCACCAGCAGAGCAATCGGCAACCATGGCATCTCACACCACCATCAGGGAGATGACCATATGTTCAGGCTAATCAGTGCAGCACTACTTGGCGTATGTTTGCCTTTGGCAGCTGTAGCCCAATCCACCAAAGTTGGCATGCAAACCATCGATCACGTGGATACCGCTCGTAAGCGCACCCTCACCATGTCAGTGTGGTATCCGGCACAAGCCGATGCCAAGATCGAGGCCTTTCGGGCCCGCCCGCTTTTTGAAAGCCTGGAGCTCGCGGTGGATGCTGCCCCTGACCCCAATCTTGGCAAGCGCCCACTTGTCGTGCTGTCGCATGGCAACTGGGGCACACGCCACTCGCAAGGCTGGCTTGCCGTTGAGTTGGTCAAGGCAGGGTATCTGGTGATGACCACGACTCACCCGGGCACTTCGGCCGATGATCAGACCCAGGCCGGACGGATCCGCTATTGGGATCGGGCGCGCGACGTAACTGTCTCGCTGGATCGATTGCTCGCCTCGACCTGGAAGGCCAATATCGACGAGCAGCGCATCGGCTTCGGTGGGCATTCCTTTGGAGGCAACACTGCGGTGCATCTTGCGGGGGGCCGGTTTGATCCAGCACGGCAACTTGCCGCTTGCCAAGCCAACCCAACTGCTGATCTTTATTGCAGCAATACCGCCAAGGAAGGCATCGGCGTGGATCTCAGCGGCGCAGGAGAGTCCATGCAAGACCGTCGCTTCAAGTCCTTTTATGCCATGGCCTCCGGGCCTGCGGCTGGCTTCGACCCGGAGAGCCTGCGCAGCATTCGTGCACCGATGCTGTTCGACACTGCAACGCAGGATACGATCCTTGAAACCAAGGCAAACTCGAGCGCCTTTGCTCGCATCATCCCTGGCGCCACCGAGATCGAACGAAATACCGATCACTTCGCCTACATCCCGGTATGCCGTCCAATTATTGGTCAGGCGTTGGCCACTGGGCTTGGAATACCGGTATGCGATGGCCCATCAAGCGGACCGCGAAAGGCGGTGCATCAGCAAGTGCAAGGCGATGTCATTGGGTTCTTCGATCGCACTCTTGGCAGGTAGCAAGGTATTTCCGGGCGGATGCTTATACGGCATAATCATCCGCTCAGGAGAGCGCCATGAATCTGCAAACGTTGAATGCCCTTGATTTCCACACTCATGCCGAAGTCAGTTGCTGGAATCCGTTTGATGCCTATGGTGAGGACTACGATCGAGCGGCCGATAAATACTTTCGCAACTCCAAGCGGCCCACCATCGCAGAATCCATCGCCTACTACCGCGAAAAAAACATCGGCTTTGTGATGTTCACTGTAGATAGCGAAGCCAACCTCGGCCGCAGGCGCATCCCCAATGAAGAGATCGCTGAAGCCGCGCTAAAAAACAGCGACATCATGATTGCATTTGGCAGCGTCGATCCGCATAAAGGCAAAATGGGCGCACGTGAAGTTGAGCGCCTGATCACGGACTACGGCGTCAAGGGTTTCAAGTTTCATCCTACAGTGCAGGGCTACCATCCCAACGACCGCATGGCTTGGCCGCTGTATGAAGTGATCAATCAATACAAGTTGCCTGCGATTTTTCACACCGGCCATTCCGGCATTGGCAGTGGCATGCGCTGTGGCGGCGGCCTGCGGCTGGAGTACAGCAATCCGATGCATCTCGATGATGTAGCCATCAGCTTTCCGGATATGCAGATTGTGATGGCACATCCCAGCTGGCCCTGGCAGGATGAGGCGCTCAGCGTGGCGATGCACAAGCCCAATGTGTGGATCGATCTCTCGGGATGGAGCCCGAAGTATTTTCCGCAGCAGCTCATTCAATACAGCAACACCTTGCTCAAGGATCGCGTGCTGTTTGGCAGCGACTTCCCCTTGATTCAACCGGATCGTTGGATCAAGGACGCGGGCGAGGCTGGATTCAAGCCCGAGGTTATGCCGGGGATATTGAAGGGTAATGCGGGGCGATTGTTGGGCTTGAGCTAGTGTGGGACTCAAAGCTGGCAGGGGCGCCCTGACCAAGCTGACCCGTTTGAAGGCGGTAACCAAAGTCTTTCCGAGCAAACGATCGCGTAACGCACAGACTTAAAAAGTTTTTGTTTTTCAATGAATTACGTGATATTGTTAAACCGCAGTTGAAGACTTTAGGCTCGTAAACCCTCACCGGGGTCGCGGATGAATCTCAAGCTGGTGCTGACCTTGGGTCAGTGGTCTGACCGGACAGTCGCTCTGGGTGCATGGAGCGTGGTCCTTGGGCTCTTTGTACTCGACATCGCCTCTATGGCGAGCACCCATCTGCAAATGCTTTACCTGTTTCCGCTGGCTGCCATGGCGTTTCACAGCCGCGACGTGAGACCGGTGGGCTGGTTCTTCGGCTTCACGGTGAGCCTTCAAGCGGTAATCCTTATTGACTTTGATCAGTCGTGGCATATCTTGATTGCCGACACCTGCATTGCCCTGGCTTCGGCCATGCTTGTCTTGGCACTAGCCCGTCTCAGTCGCAGCAATCTGCAAGCGGCTCTACTCAAAGCCAACACCGACTATCTGACCGGTCTTCCCAATCGCGCCGCATTTGAGGCGGCTTTATCCAATGAGCTTGAGCGCCGACGCCGCTATGGTTCGACATTCTCCGTAGCCATGCTTGATCTGGATGGCTTCAAGCAGCTCAACGACACCCATGGGCATCAAAAGGGCGACCAGGCTCTGATTGTGGTCGCCAAATGCCTGCGCAAACACTTGCGCCGTGTCGATATGCTCGCGAGGCTTGGTGGTGACGAGTTTGCAGTGCTGCTGCCTCATACTGACGAGAAAACGGCTCGCGAGGTGTGCGAGTTGTTACGGGCCCTGATCGCACGGCAGTTTGAAGTGCAGGGCTATCGCCTAACGGTGTCGATTGGGTGCTCTACGCCACTGACGGTTCCACCCGAACCACAGGCCGCTCTCAAGCACGCCGACGAGCTCCTTTATGTGGCCAAGCTTCAGGGGCGCAACCGGGTGTTTGGGGCTGCCTGTTAAGTCAAATCTTTTGTCGGGATTTTGAGACGCTGCGTTCGAAGATACCTGGCCTTCAGACTGGGGCCTAGAAAAACCCCAGCCCGACCTGAAACAGCTTTTCGATCTTGGGCAAAAAGCGTTTGTTCTCCACAAACACAATCACATGATCTTCGGACTGAATCACTGTGTCGTGATGCGCAATGATCACTTCGCCCGGGCCTTCAATAATCGAACCATCAGGCCCGCGCTTCTTGCGCACAATGGCACCAATCATTGCGCCCTTGGGCAAATCAATCTGTTCGATACGCCGCCCCACCACCTTGGATGATTTGGGATCACCATGCGCGACCGCCTCCAGCGCTTCAGCTGCGCCCCGGCGCAGGGAATGCACCGAAACCATATCGCCACCGCGCACATGGGTGAGCAGCTGGCCAATCGTGGTTTGCGAGGGCACGATCGCGATATCGATACGCGAGCCCTGCATCAGGTCGGCATAGTCGCGCCGGTTGATCAGCGCAATCACTCGGGTGGCACCCATCCGCTTGGCGAGCATGCTGGCCATGATGTTGTCTTCGTCGTCGGAGGTGACTGCGATGAATAAATCCATCTCGCCGACGTTTTCATCGGTCATGAGATCTTCGTCGGTAGCGTCACCATGCAACACGAGAGTGCTTCGGTTGACCTGGCTCGCCAGATACTCACAACGCGTGCGATTGGGCTCCACGATCTTGACTTCGTAACGATTGCCCATGGCGCGCGCCAAGCGCAAACCGATGTTGCCGCCGCCAGCGATCATGATGCGCTTGACCGGCTTTTCCATGCGCCGCAAATCGGAGAGCGCGGTGCGAATATTTTCTTTGGCTGCAAGCAAAAACACTTCATCATTGGCGCGGATATGAGCATCGCCATCCGGCTGGATCGCTTTGCCTTCACGAAACAAAGCGACGACCCGCAGATCGACGTTCGGATGGTTCTTGCGCAAATCCCGCAAGGGATGCTCCACCAGCGGCCCATCGGCATAGGCGCGCACTGCAATCAAGCTGACCCGGCCTTGCGCAAACTCCAGCACCTGCAATGCCTCGGGATATTCCACCAGCTTGAGAATGGTATCGGTGACGCTTTGCTCGGGGCAGATCAGGTGATCAACACAAAAGCCATTGGGGCCAGTGATCTCGGGATGATCGAGAAACTCGGGTGCGCGAATACGTGCGATCCGCGTGGGGATGTTAAAAATCTTGGAAGCGATCTGGCAGGCCACCAAATTGGTTTCATCGCGGGCGGCAGCGGAAATCAGCATATCGGCATCGGCTGCACCCGCCTCGCGCAATACCGGTACGTGGGTGCCGTTGCCGACCACGGTGCGCAGATCATGCTTGTCTTGCAGGTTGAGCAGCACCTGCGGATCGGAATCAATGATGGTGATGTCGTTGCGCTCGGAGACCAGGTTCTCCGCGACCGACACGCCGACCCGGCCCGCGCCGAGAATGATGATCTTCAAGATGCAGGCAAGATCAGGTCGAGGTTTTGCGGTAAGCGCCGCGCGAAAGATCGATGCCCAATTGCTTGAGCTTGCGATAGAGGTGGGTGCGCTCCAGGCCAGTGCGCTCGGCCACGCGGGTCATGCTGCCATGCTCGCGCGCCAGATGATGCTCAAAGTAGGCTCGCTCAAAAGCATCACGCGCTTCGCGCAGGGGCGCATCCAGCGGCAACTCACGCAAGGTGATGCTGACATTGCCGTTGGGCGCAACACCCACGGGTGAGAATGCTGTGATGTTTTGCCCATGCGTGGGCTGACCGGAATAACCTGGCGTTGCGCCGTGGCCGTGGCTTCCAGGGCCCTGGCCCAACATGCGGCCCGCGCCAATCGGCTGCGCTACCGGTTGGCCACCCAAATATTCTGGCGAGCCACCATTTGGGGTATTGAAGCTGGCCAAACCGATGGCCGCTGGGTTCACAGGCCGAAAGGTGCTGCTGACTTGAGGTTGCATGGAGCGCAGGGGTACGGCTGCTGGCGCAGGGGCTGGTGCGCGCCGGCGCGTCAGGCCGTTTTCAACAGCCTTGAGCAGTTTTTGCAGGGCAATCGGCTTTTCCAAAAAATCCATCGCGCCGATGCGGGTGGCTTCCACAGCAGTGTCGATCGTGGCATGGCCCGACATCATGATCACCGGCATGGTGAGCCTGCCATTGGCCGCCCACTCCTTGAGCAGGGTCACGCCATCGGTATCGGGCATCCAGATATCTAGTAGAACTAAGTCAAGGTGATTGGCCTCGCGCACAGCGCGCGCTTGCTGGGCGCTCTCGGCGGTGAGCACAGTGTGACCCTCGTCGCCGAGGATTTCCGAGAGAAGTTCGCGGATACCAATTTCGTCATCTACTACGAGTATTTCTGCCATGGATCTACTGCAAAGGTCAGGCCGAATTAGGCGCTAATGTGCGATTGTCCACACTTTTCGCTAATTTCGTAAATAGCACCGCAACTTGTGCTCCCAATATTTGATTTTCAGTGTTCTGCACGTTGGCCAAATCGATGCGGGCATGGTGCTCATCGAGAATCTTTTTCACAATCGCTAGGCCCAAACCGGTGCCTTTGGTTTTGCTGGTGATGTAGGGCTCAAAGGCGCGTGACATCACCTTGGGTCCAAAGCCTTCGCCGTTATCGCGGATCACGAGGCGCGCGGCCTGGGCTCCATCGGGCAACACCACCCGCTCGGTGCCCACCAGGATCTGCGCGCCTTCACGGCCCTCAATGGCCTCGAGCGCATTCTTGATCAGGTTATGCACCACCTGACGCAATTGGGCTCGGTCCCCTTCAATCGCAGGCAGGCGAGGCGCGAGATACACCTGCAGACGCGCGCTTGATACTCCGCCATACAAGCCCATCACTTCATCAACAAGATCGTTGAGTTCGATTGATTCCAAGGTGGCTGAAGGCAAACGGGCGTAGTGACGGAACTCGTCGACCATCAGCTTCAGGGCATCGACCTGATTGATGATGGTCTTGGCATTACGCGCCAGGAACTCGCCATCAGCTTGAGCCAGTTTGTCGTGAAGCTTGACCTGCAAACGCTCGGCGGCCAGTTGGATCGGGGTCAAAGGATTTTTGATTTCATGAGCGAGCCGCTGCGCCACCTCGGACCAAGCCACCGCGCGCTGGGCGGATTGCACTGCAGTGATGTCGTCAAACACAAGCACATAGCCGACCCGCCGCTCAGGCAGGATCGAGCCGCGCGCCAGGATGGTTTGCTCGGCATCACCTTGCAGCTTGAATTGGCGTTGCCAGGAGCTTTGGCCGGCACCGATTTCTTCATTAAACGCCGTGCGGATTTCCCGAGCAAGCTCGCCGATCCCCGGCAAGCGCTCAAGGGCTTGGCCCAGCATCCCATTGAGACGCGCGCCCAGAATCCGGTCCGCGCCAGGGTTGGCCAAGGTGAGCTGCATATCGGAGTTCAGCACCAGCACCCCCGCATTCAAATTGGAGAGCACACTTTCCAGGCGGGCATTGGCTTGTTCGAGCTCACGTTGATTGCGATCCACCAGCTCGCGTGCGTCTTGCAACTGCCGCGTCATGGCGTTAAACGAGCGGGTTAACACGCCAAGCTCACCTCGTGCGGCGTAATCCTTAAGCGGTCGAAAATCGCCCTCAGCCACCGAGCGCGTTGCCGAAGCCAGATCGGAAAGTGGCCCGGTGAGCCAGCCCGCCAACAGAAACGCGGCGGCCACCGCAGAAAACAGTGTGAGCAAAAAGATCAGCGACAAGGTCAGGCGATACAAACGCTTCAGATCGTTGCGGCTGGCCGAGATCGCCTTGTAGCCCTCATAGCCTTGCTGCACCGCTTCGGCGTTGGCGGCCAGCGAGGGTGGCACTTGTTGCAGGAGCTGCAGGTAGCGCTGATCCTCCGCACGCGAACTCTCATTGCCGATCGGCACCACCACGCGCAACAACAAGCCTCGCTCACTGCTATCAACAGCAGAAAACAACCGGGTGATTCGAGCTTGGCGTAACGCGGTACTCGGTGGCGGATCAGGCAATAGCCGTGCGAGCTGACCACCACTGGAGGCCAACACCCGCGAGGCGCTATTCACAACGAGGGCATCTTGCGCTCCTGCTTGCTCGCGCAGCCGGTTCAAGGCCTGCTGCAATTGCTGACTGCTGCTGCTCGAAGTGCTGAGGCTGGAGCCGCCAAAGGTGCTTGAACTCGCGCTGGTGATATCGGCCAGGTTAATAGCCATTGCGCGTGCAGACAAGGTGAGGTCGTTGAGCTGAGTGTCGAGCGTGGCACGGCCAAGTGCTAAGCCTGACTCCAGGGCCTGCTCCACTGGAATATCAAACCAGGATTCGATCGAGCGGCCAATAAACTGCACCGCGACTACAAACACCAGCGCGACAGGGATCACCGTCATCAACACAAAGATGCTGGCCATACGCACCATCAAGCGGGTGCCGAACAGGCCCCGTCGATATCGCTGCACCAACTGCACCACCAGCGTGACGACCAAAATGAACAAGGCCACTGCGACGGCAGCCGAGGCCCAGAGCAACACGGGGTAGTGGGATTGAAACAGCTCGGTGTTGGAGCTTGCCGTGGCGAGCACGGCCAATAGCAAACCCGCCATGGCCACCGAGGCCATGAGCGACCAGCGCAGCGCCCGACTTATCGTGCGGTGTTGCTGGCTGGGTCGGGGAACTGTAGTCGGGTCCATTCACTTTGCAAGGTGAGTTCCTTGTTGGTGATCGCACTCAATTGCAAGGGCTTGGGCAGTTGGCTCACATCGAGCCGCATGCGGGCAAAGCCATAGGTGTTGCTATCGAGCTTGATTCGATCCAGTGGGGCCACCCGCAGGTTACGCATCTGGCCCAGATCGGCCAAGGCTTCACTCAGCGTGGCGTATTGCTGCTGGTTTTGCAGGCTACTCACCCGAAAGCTGCGCGACAAGGCGTTAAACGACAGGCGAAACACCTGGTTCAAACTCACCAGCTTTTCGTTGAGCCAATACCATCGCGAGCGGGCCACATCGACTTCAAGGATGAAGTGCAGGGGCACCCCTCGATTGACCGCTTCTTCGAGCCGGCCCGGCAAACTGATGTCGATATCAGCATTAAGCTGCCAGGCCTCGGCATCCGGTGCCGGAGAGAGCGTTGCGCGGCGCAACTCAATGGTTTCGCCAAGCGCCTGGGCTTTGCCCGCTATCCCCAACGAGAGGACACTACATACGGCGGCTTGAAGCAAAGCGCGACGCTGCATGGCTCACTCTTGCACGGGCTGGCGCTGCAGCAGGCAGAAATAAAAGCCGTCATGATCGGCGCTGGGTAAAAGCGCACGCTCAGCGGAAAACTCCAGACAACCGGTTCGCATGGGCAAGGGCTTGGCCTCGGGGGTACGGGCTAAAAACTGATCGATGACCGCAGCGCCTTCGGCACGAAACACCGAGCAGGTGATGTAAAGCAATGTACCACCCGGCTTGAGCACCGGCCAAAGGGCATCGAGCAAACGGGATTGCTGCTCGGCCAATGTGGCGAGGTCGCTACGCTTGCGCAACCAGCGCACATCCGGATGACGGCGCACGATTCCGGAGGCCGAGCACGGCGCATCGAGCAACACATGATCGAATGGCACACCATCCCACCACGCTTCGAGATTGGCAGCATCACCTGCGATGATCTGGCCGCCGGCTTCGGGAAGCGTATCGAGTTGCAACCGGCTGAGGTTCACCCCCAGGCGCTCCAAGCGGCGCTCATCCTGATCGATGGCTGTCACCTGCACATCGGCGAGTTCTAGCAGGTGCGCCGTTTTCCCACCAGGCGCGGCACAAGCGTCGAGGATTGAAGCCCCGGGCGCAGGCGCAAGCAAGGGTGCAGCATGCTGGGCCGCGAGGTCTTGCACCGAAAAATGGCCTTGCTCATAGCCCGGCAGATGGGTCACATCCAGGCTGCGATCCAGCATCACCGCGAGAGTGTTGTCAGGCGTGATGAACTTGAGTCCGGCATCCGCATAGGCTGCCGCCACCGACTGCACAAACTCGGCACGCCCGGTTTGCCGCGGGTTGACCCGCAAGGTCAAATGCGCGGGTTGGTTCATCGCTTCGAGCACCTCTTGCCACTGCTGCGGATAGTCGGTGCGGATTTGATCGATCCACCATTGCGGGAAATTCCAGCGCAAACAAGGATCGTGCTGCGCCATTTGCTGCAAGCGATTCATCAGATCGGCACGCTCGCGCAAAAATCGGCGCAAGGTGGCGTTGATAAACCCGGAGGCGGCGGCGAGCACCGTGTCGTCTTGGGCGCCTTTGGCGGCCCGCACCGCTTGATCCACAATCGTGGCGCAATACGGGTCATCAGCCTCCAGGCGGGTGAGCAGCGCAAGAGCAGCCAGTTGCAGGGTGCCTACCGAGGGCGCTGGCTGGCGCTGATTCAAAAAACTCGCCAGTTTTTCCAGGCTCAGGCGATGGCGCGCTAATAAGTAAAGGTAATCCTGCACCGCGGCGCGTGAGCGGCTGGGCAGCGCCCCGCCCTTGGCCCGAGCCTCAATCACCTCCGACCAACGCCGACCTTCGGTGAGCACCTGCCAGGCATGGGCCGTGAGGCGCAGCTCGGCGCCGAGCTCCCAACGGCGCGGCGCACTGGGGGACGGCGGGGGAGTCTGCGCGGCGGGCATGGGTGGGGGTGGCGCAGCGCGAGGCGGGGAGAACCGAGGTGGGGCACGACGCGGCTCAGATGGCCTGGCATCGGCGCCGGTGGCTGCGGCCCGTGGCGGGCGAAGTGCTGCGTTTGCTTTGGGCGCAGCAGGAGGGCGGGGCTTGACCCGCAAAACAGGACGATCAGCACTCATTATCGGGCGGGGCTTTTCAAAATATCGCCGGGCTTGAGCCACTGCGAAAGGTTGGCTTGGGCGCAGGGCAAACGTTTGCCGCCCGGGCGTTGAACTTCAGTAATGCGCAAGGCTCCATCACCGCAGGCTACATCGAATGCGTCGGGATGGAGCGCCGCTAATGTGCCAGGCGCCTGTGGCAGACCCGAAATGTTTGGGTTTTCACTTACCTGGGCCGCCCAAACTTTAATCAGGCTGCCATCGGACGCTTGCGTCCAGCATCCTGGCACCGGATCAAACGCGCGAATCTGCAACGCGAGCTCGGCGGCCGGGCGCATCCAATCGAGTTGGGCCTGGGCTTTGTTGAGCTTGGCGGCGTAAGTCACCCCTTCCCCGGGCTGAGGCTGCGCCCTGGCCAAAAGCTCGGGCAAGTCCTCTAGCGCCGCAACAATCGCCTGCGCGCCAAGATCGGCGAGCTTGTCGTGCACGCTCGACCCGGTGTCATCGCGGGTGATTGGGAGTGTCCGGGTCAGGAGCATCGGCCCGGTATCAAGCCCCGCCTCCATCTGCATGATCGTGATCCCGGTGACGGTGTCACCCGCTTCGATGGCACGCTGGATCGGCGCGGCCCCTCGCCAGCGTGGCAACAACGACGCGTGGATGTTGAGGCAACCCAATGCAGGAACATCGAGCACCGCTTGAGGCAGCAGCAAACCATAGGCCGCGACGATCACGGCCTCAGGCGCATAGGCCGCCAAACGTGCCTGAGCTTCCGAATCCCGCAGGCTGGCGGGCTGCTCAATGGCGAACCCCCTGGCCAAAGCCTCCCGCTTGACTGCACTGGGCTGAAGTTGCTGGCCACGCCCGGCCGGTCGATCAGGCTGCGTATAGACCGCAACGACATCGTGACCCGCTTGGGCCAGCGCTACCAAAGCCGAGCGGGCAAATTCCGGCGTGCCGGCAAACACAATACGCATGGGTCCATCAGGTTTGTAAAGGCTCGGGCTCGCCTCGATCACGGCTCGTCTTGAGCCCGGCGCCCAAGCAGGGGCACCAAGGATACGGGAAATCAGGCGGCGGTGCGCTCGGCCTTCAGCATCTTGGCGCGAATCCGGCTTTGCTTGAGCCGGGAGAGATGTTGCACAAACACCCGGCCAGCCAAATGATCCATTTCATGTTGCAAGCACACCGCAAGCAAGCCATCGGCATCCAGCTCGAAGCTCTTGCCGTTCTCGTCGAGCGCGCGCACCCGGATGCGATCGGGCCGCTCAACCTCGTCATACACCCCGGGTACCGACAGGCAACCTTCCTCGTAAATCTTGCGATCATCGCTGGAAGCAACGATTTGCGGATTGATAAACACCCGCAACTCGTCTTTGGTCTCGGATATGTCAATCACGATCACTCGAAGGTGGACATCAACCTGAGTGGCGGCCAGCCCGATCCCCGGCGCGTCGTACATGGTCTCGGCCATATCGCGCACCAGACGGCGAATCGCGTCATCCACGTGGGCCACAGGTTTGGCCACTTGATGCAAACGTGCATCCGGATACTTGAGGATGGAAAGTACGGCCATCAGACAAATTCCGCCGCCTATCGCTTAGGCGAGCTTCCTTTCAGGTAATTTAGCTTGCAATATCAACACATTAGCTGCAAAATTTGAGACAAACTCTAGGAATTCAAGTGAGCTCGAAATTGCCGCTTGTGCGGAGATCCTCCGCATCGATAATTAATGTTAACACGCAGGAATTGTCCTCGCGTAGACCTCTGCTCCTCAAAGGGTTGGCACTGGCCGCGGGTGGATTGACCCCCTGGGGAGCGCTTTGGGCGCAAGCCTCGGGCACCGCTACAGCAGCGACAAACCCGGCCGATTTGCCGGGCGCGGTCAAAGTGCCCATCGAATTGGCCAAAGATGCGCCGGATCAATATACCGTGGTGCGTGGCGATACCCTTTGGGATATTTCGGGGAAGTTTCTTGCCAAGCCGTGGCGCTGGCCGGAAATCTGGCAGCTGAATAAAGACCAGATCAAAAACCCGCATCTGATCTTCCCGGGCGACGTGATCATGCTCGACACTTCGAGCGGCACACCCCGGCTGCGCTTGGGCCGCTCTGTGTCTGGCGGCGGCTCGATGGTCCAAGGCGAACGCCCTGATTCGCTCAAGCCAAGCGCTCGCGTCACCTCGCTGGATCGCGCACCGATCCCCACAATCTCGGCTGCTGCGATTGATGCATTTTTGAATCGCCCACTGATAGTGGAAGAAAAGGGCCTCGCCGAGAGCGCACGTATCGTCGGCACTCAAGAAGGCCGGGTGTTCCTGGGCCGTGGCGATCTCGCCTACGCGCGCGGCATCGAAGATAAAAACGTCACCGACTGGCATATCTACCGCTCGGCTCGCCCGCTGCTCGATCCGGAAACGCGGCTGCCGATTGCCTATGAAGCCTTGTATGTGGGCTCCGCCCGCACCGAGCGCAACGGCGATCCTGCCACCTTGCGCATCACCGGCACCACTGAAGAAGTGGGCGTGGGTGATCGGCTGATGCCTGCAGAGCGTGCCCGAGTGCTCAACTATGCACCGCGCGCTCCCGAATCGATGATCAAGGGCCGCTTGGTGTCGGTTTACAGGGGCGTCACTCAAGCAGGCCGCAATAGCGTCGTCGCCATCAGCGTCGGAAAAAACCAGGGGCTGGAGGTGGGGCATGTGCTGAGTATTTTGCAGCGCGGCGCACTCATTACAGACCGCGAGAAAAAAGAGCAAGTCCGCCTTCCGGATGAGCCAGCCGGCTACATGCTGGTGTTTCGTGTGTTCGATAAGATTGCATATGGCTTGATTCTCGACTCAGCTCGCGCCATCAGCGTGGGCGATTCGATCGTGAATCCGCAAAGCTAAGCACCCTCCCCGGCCAGGCTGGTGTGTGCAACTCAAGCGCCACCGGCCCCGGCGCGCGGGATTCCATGTCCATTGTTCCAGCGGCCGAAGCAAGCTCGGCTGCCCCACTCCTGGCTCCTTTGCCCGCAGACACCTTGCAGGAGTATCGGGCTTGGCTGCAGCTTTGCCTGACGCCTGGCGTTGGCCCCACCCTGGCACGTGCGCTGCTCACCGAGTTTGGTCTGCCTGAGCAAGCGCTTGAGCAATCCACCAGCCGCCTGAGCAAGATCGTGTCGAGCACTGTTGCTGCGGCGTTGCGCAGCCCCGCAGAACCCACCTTGGCGCTCATTGAAGCCTCGCTGCTCTGGCTGCAAACCACCCCGCAAGCCCATCTCCTGCATTGGGGAGACACTGCTTACCCTGCAGCCTTGCTGCAATTGAGCGATCCACCACCGTTGCTGTTTGCGCGAGGCCGTTTGCAAACCCTTGATGCCCCCGCGCTTGGCATTGTGGGCAGCCGCAACCCCACCCGTGCCGGGCAGGAACATGCCCACGACTTCGCCCAAAGCCTGGCCTCCAGCGGCTGGAGTGTGGTGAGTGGCCTCGCAATGGGGATCGACGCAGCCGCGCATCAGGGTGCCTTGTTGGCCCAGCGCCGAGCGAATCCATCCACAAGCGCCAGCACCATTGCGGTGGTGGGCACGGGTCTGGATGAGGTGTATCCCCGCCAGAATCAAGCGCTAGGGCAAGCATTGTTTACAGAAGGGCTGGTGTTGTCGGAGCATCCGCCGGGTACGCCCGCCCTGCCCGCCCATTTCCCCCGCCGCAATCGCCTGATTGCCGCGCTGGGGGCCGGAGTATTGGTGGTGGAAGCCGCACGCCAAAGTGGCTCGCTGATCACCGCACGCCTGGCCGCCGATCTCGGGCGCGAGGTGTTTGCGATTCCCGGCTCGATTGATTCGCCCATGGCGCGCGGCTGCCACTATTTAATAAAGCAGGGCGCCAAGCTGGTGGAATCGGCCGAGGATGTGCTGAGCGAACTCGCCTCCTTGCCTGTCGCCCAGCCGCTTGCTGCCTCGAGCTCAAGGGCTCAGGCCGGCTCGCGGGTGCAGTCAAATTCGCAGCCAAATCTGCGGGCAAAACCTCAAAAACCCGGTATCGCGCCAGGACATCAAAAACTACTTGAGCAACTTGGGTGGGAGCCAACAGCCCCGGATCAACTCGCCGAAAGCCTATCTATGTCAGCGCCCACTATCGCTGAAGCGCTCACCTTGCTTGAGCTGGATGGGCTAATCGAACGCTTACCTGATGGGCGGGTCCAACGCCTGCCGCAATAAATCGAGTAAGCTAAAAAAGGTGGCTTCCCCCAAATTGGGGTTGTCAGCCTTGTAAATGCGCTCTTACTATGAGCACCCCGCAGCCCGTCAGTGGTGTTTTTCCGGCCCGTCCGGACCGCTTGGCAAGCTGGGCCACTATCTGGATTACGATTGAGCAAAGCCCTGATCATCGCTGAAAAACCCTCGGTTGCTGCCGATATTGCGCGCGCCCTGGGTGGCTTTTCCCGCGAAGGCGAATTCTTCGAAAGCGAGGACTATGTACTGTCCTCCGCCGTTGGCCATCTGGTTGAAATTGCCGCGCCCCCCGATGTTGAAGTCAAGCGGGGCAAATGGTCGTTTGCCCACTTGCCCGTGATTCCCGAGCACTTTGATCTGCGTCCGATCCCCAAAAGTGAGGATCGCCTGAAGCTGCTCACGCGGCTGATCAAGCGCAAAGACGTCACCGCTTTGGTGAACGCTTGCGACGCGGGGCGCGAAGGTGAGCTGATTTTTCGCCTGATCGCCCAGCATGCCAAGGCCAAGCAGCCGATCAAGCGGCTGTGGTTGCAGTCGATGACCCAGGCAGCCATCCGTGAAGCGTTTGTGCAGCTGCGCGACGATGCTCAAATGTTGCCGCTTGCCGATGCCGCGCGCTGCCGCTCGGAAGCCGATTGGCTGGTAGGCATTAATGGCACCCGCGCCATGACAGCGTTTAACTCACGCGATGGCGGCTTTTACCTCACCACGGTTGGCCGGGTGCAAACCCCCACACTCACCATCGTGGTGGAGCGCGAAGAAAAGATCAAACGCTTCATCAGCAAGCCCTACTTCGAAATCAAGGCAGGCTTTAATGCGCATGCCGGAGTGTATGAAGGCAAGTGGTTTGATCCGGAATTCAAAAAACCGGACGAGAAATCCATGGAGGCCGATGCCCGCGCCGAGCTGCGCGCCGATCGCCTTTGGGACCGCGCCCGCGCCGATGCCATCATGCAAGCCTGCCAGGGCCAGCCCGGCATCGTCAATGAAGAGGCCAAGCCCTCCAGCCAGATTTCGCCAGCGTTGTTCGACCTCACCAGTTTGCAGCGCGAGGCCAACGGCCGCTTCGGCTTTTCCGCCAAAACCACGCTCTCATTAGCCCAAGCGCTCTATGAGAAGCACAAGGTCCTGACCTACCCTCGAACCGATTCCAAGGCCCTGCCCGAGGACTACCTGCCCACCGTCAAAAAGACGCTCCAGGTTCTCGAAGAGGTGAGTGGCCTGGGGCAATTCGCCCGCCAGATTCTGGCGAATAACTGGGTCAAGCCCAACAAGCGGGTGTTTGACAACAGCAAGATCAGCGATCACTTCGCGATCATCCCCACCCTGCAGGCGCCCAAGGCCCTGTCGGATGCTGAGCAAAAGATTTACGACCTCGTCACCCGGCGTTTCATGGCGGTGTTTTTCCCGCCCGCCGAATACATGGTCACCACCCGCACCACGATCATCGCGGCCAAACACCACTTCAAAACCGAAGGCCGGGTGCTCGTCAATCCGGGCTGGCTGGTCATCTATGGCCGCCAGGTTACTGAGGAAGCTGGCATGCTCGTGGCAGTGCAGCCCAATGAGAAGGTGAATACCGAATCCATCGAAGTGCTCAGCCTGCACACCCGCCCTCCCGCGCGCTACACCGAAGCCACCTTGCTCTCGGCCATGGAAGGCGCGGGCAAGCTGATGGACGACGACGATCTGCGCGAGGCGATGAGCGACAAAGGCCTGGGCACCCCGGCCACGCGTGCGGCAGTGATCGAAGGCCTGATCTCGGAAAACTATTTGATCCGGGATGAAAAGGCGCTGGTCCCCACCACCAAGGCATTCCAGCTGCTCACCCTATTGCGCGGCCTGGGCGTCACCGAACTCACCCAGCCCGAGCTGACCGGCGAGTGGGAGCACAAGCTCGCCCTGATGGAACGCGGCCAGCTCAAGCGCGAAACCTTCATGACGGAAATCGCGCTCATGGCCAAGCAGGTGGTTGAGCGCGCCAAAAATTATCAGGCCGATACCATCCCCGGCGACTTTGCCACCCTACATGCGCCTTGCCCCAAGTGCGGCAGCGTGGTGAAGGAAAACTATCGCCGCTTTGCCTGCACCAGCTGCGACTTCTCCATCAGCAAAACCCCGGGCAGCCGCGCCCTTGAGGTGGACGAAGCCGAAGCGCTCCTGATCAACCGCACTGTAGGGCCCCTCCAGGGCTTCCGCAGCCGTCTGGGCCGGCCGTTTGCCGCGATTCTCAAGATCACCGACGAACACAAACTCGAGTTTGACTTCGGCCAATCCAATGCCGACGACGACGGTGGCGAGCCGGTGGATTTCAGCGAGCAGCCCGTAATCGGCTCGTGCCCCAAGTGCAGCTCGAAGGTTTACGAGCACGGCATGTCTTATGTCTGCGAGAAATCGGTCGGCCCGGAAAAGTCTTGCGACTTCCGCTCGGGCAAGATCATCTTGCAACAAGAAATCAGCAATGAGCAGATGGCCAAGCTGCTGGGCGAAGGCCGCACCGATCTGTTGCAAGGCTTTGTATCTTCACGCACCAAACGCAAGTTCAAGGCCTTCCTCGTGCGTGGTGCAGACGGCAAAGTAGGCTTTGAGTTCGCGCCTCGTCCTGGAGCCGCCAAGGGAGCCGAGAAGGACGAAGGCGCAGCCGCGGAAGGTAAAACCGCCGCTGCCAAGAAACCCGCCGCCACAAAAACAGCTGCTGCGAAAAAACCAGCGGCCAAAAAACCGGCTGCAAAGAAGGCTGCTGCTAAAAAGCCAGCCGCCAAAAAGCCTGCTGCTGAATAGCCCGCTAGAGGGCTAAACCCACCGCAACAGCGCCAACTGCTCCTCATCACTCAGCGTCTCGACGTCGAGATGCGAGTGATGCCGGAAGATCATCTCGCCATAAAGCCGCGCGAGCAGCGCCACGTCCGGGCTCAGGCTCGCCTCAATGCCGCTGGCCGGAGCCACGGCCCGTGCGCGATTGATGGCAGCCTCAAGCTGACTGATGGAGAGTGGTTCCATGGGGGCGGTGAGCCTAACACAACACGTAGTCCCACGCACTCGCGGTATGCTTGCAGTTCAATGACTACGCAGCCTATGGTCCTGGCCGATTGGGTGTTTGCTTACGGCTCCCTGATCTGGAATCCCGAGTTCTCCAGTGTCGAATCGATGCTGGGCAAAGTGCATGGCCTGCACCGCGCGTTTTGCCTGCGCTCCACCCGTTTTCGCGGCACTCCTGAGCGCCCTGGTGTCGTCCTGGGGTTGGATCATGGCGGCAGCTGCATCGGGCTGGCCTATCGCTTGCCGATGGAGGAGCGCCGCGCGATCCTCAGCCAAATCTATGAGCGCGAAATGACTGGCGGCATTTACCTGGATCGCTGCGTCAACGTGCGCCTGATTGATGGGCGCAGCATTCAGGCCCTCACCTTCATCGCCAATCATCAGCATGAAGCCTACGAGCGCCTCGATGAGCCCACCCTGATTGAGCGCTTGCGCGATTGCAGCGGCCAGCGCGGCCACAACCGCGATTACCTCGTCAACACCGAGCGCTCACTGCGCACCCACGGTGTGCGTGATCGCATGCTGCAACGGCTGGTCAACGAAGTCGTCAGCCGCCCCTGCCCCTGATCTCGCTGCCTAGTCTTCTTGCCTAATCTGCTGCGCTAAGCAGCGGCACCAGATCAAAGCTCGAAGCCGTTCCCACCGTATCAAAGTGCGCCTTTAGCCAAGCCCGCGCCCGCTTGCGCCCTAACTTGAAGAGCGTGTTCACAAACTCTTCGGAAGTATTGAACTTGCTCGCCGCGCCAAACGCCTGCAAGTCCTGGCCGCCGTCCACCATATGCATATACACGCGCTTATAGCGCCCGCCCTTGCCACGCGCCTTGCTGCTTTTCGGCTTCAGCATGCCCTCGCGAATCAGCCGCTGCACAAACCCAATCGCGCGCAACTCCTGCAATAGCGGCGTGTTAAACGAGATCTCGTTAATCCGCTCCACGATCTCCGCCGACTCATCCGGCAAGCCCGTGCGCTTAAACGGATTGATCTTCACCAGCAGCATATCTTCGCTCTCGGATTCGTAGAGCGGATAAAGCGGCGGGTTGCCGCTATAGCCACCATCCCAATACGCGCGCCCACCAATCTCCACCGCCTGAAACACATGCGGCAAACATGCGGAAGCCATCAGCGCCGCACAACTCAACTGCTCGCCGGAAAACACCTTGGCCCGCCCGGTCTGCACATCAGTCGCACACACATACACCTTCATCGGACTCGCTCGCAGCGCCTCAAAATCGATCTGCGACTCAATCAACTCGCGCAGCGGATTAATGTTCAGCGGATTAAATTGATAGGGCGAGGCAATGCGCGTCAGCAAATCAAAGCCCAGCAAAGCACTCGTTGCCCCCGCACCAAACACCGCATGAAACCCAGGCTTATCGCCCAGCGCCATCCAAAACTTCTTCAGCGCCACCCGCGCTTGCTTGCAAGCTTTTGTGTGATCACCATCACTTGCCGCCCAGCCCGCGCCATACCCGGCGCCCAGCACCGCTGCGTTCATCGCACCGGCCGAAGCTCCACTCACCGCCTCAAACGCCAGGCGGCCATCCTCCAGCAAAGCATCCAGCACGCCCCAGGTGTAGGCTCCATGGCTACCCCCGCCTTGCAAGGCGAGGTTGATTCGTTTCTCATATCCCATAATCGCTTCACTTCACTCAAAAAATTCATTCAGGAGACCCGCCCATGCGCATCCGCGAAATCGCCACTGGCCTGCAATTCCCCGAAGGCCCGGTCGCCATGCCCGATGGGTCGATTATCCTTGTGGAGATCGCCCGAGGCACGCTCACCCGAGTCAGCCCCGATGGCAAGGTCAGCGTAGTGGCCAGCCTCGGCAATGGCCCCAATGGCGCAACGCTCGGCCCCGATGGTCACATGGTTGTGTGTAACAACGGTGGCTTTAGCTGGCATCGTGATCCCGATGGCTTTCTGCGCCCGGTGCAGCAAGCGGCAGACTATCAGGGCGGCTATATCGAACGTGTGAATCTCAACACTGGCCTATCCGAGCGCATGTATGAGCGCTTCCCCAACACCCGCCATGAAGGCCCAGCCACGCTTGGCCTGCGCGGGCCCAACGATATCGTGATGGATGCACATGGCGGCTTTTACTTCACTGATCTTGGCAAGACCCGACCCCGTGAAGTCGATCGCGCAGGCGTGTATTACGCAAAGTGCGATGGCTCCGCAATCTCGGAGGTGGCCTACCCCACCATCACCGCCAATGGCATTGGCCTGTCGCCTGATCAGCGCACCGTGTATTTTGCCGAGAGCGAATCCGCGCGGCTCTGGGCCCTGGATTTGAATGGCCCGGGTGATGTGATCAAGCATGGCTTTCCATCAAGCTCAGGCGCGCGCTGGATTGCCCAGCCCGGCGGCCGGCTGCAGCGCTACGATTCACTCAAGGTTGATGCGCTGGGCAATATCATCGTCGCCACCTTGCTCACCGGAGGCCTCACCACGATCAGCGCCGATGGGCAAGCGATCAGCTTTTTACCCCTGCCCGATAAGTACACCACCAACCTGTGCTTCGGTGGCCCAAACATGACCACCGTGTATGTAACACTATCGGGCTATGGTCGCTTGATTGCGATTGATGATTGGCCCACGCCCGGCCTGCGCTTGAATCACCAATAACTTGAATCACCGATAGCTTGAACCACCGATAACTTCTGCTCACCACTTTCAAGGAGCCCCCATGCCCATGATCCAACTCAAGGCCCGCGACGGCCACAGCTTCAACGCCTACCTCGCCCAACCTGCCGCCACTGCACGCGGTGCGATCGTGGTCGTCCCGGAAATCTTCGGTGTTAACTCTCACATCCGCTCAGTAGCAGACCGCTATGCCGCTGAAGGCTATCTCGCCATCGCCCCTGCGTTCTTTGATCGTGTGAAGCCCGGCTTTGAAAGCGGCTACACCCCTGAAGAAATTCAAGTCGGTGTGGGCTATATGAATAGCCTCGATTGGGCCAACACCTTCATGGATCTTGATGCCGCGATAGCCCATGTGAAGCCTGCTGGCAAAGTGGCTATCGTGGGCTACTGCTGGGGCGGTACCGTCGCCTGGCGCGCCGCATCACAAACCCAGGGCCTCACCTGCGCCATGCCTTACTACGGCGGCGGCATGCCCAACTTCATCGGCGAAGCACCCACCATTCCGGTGATGGCCCACTTCGGCGAAAAAGACACCGGCCCCACCCTTGAGCAAGCGCGCGCCATCGTTGCTGCTCATCCTTCGATTGAAGCGCACTTCTACGATGCCGGCCATGGCTTTAATTGCGAAATGCGCGGCGCTTATCACGCCCCTTCAGCTGCATTAGCCTTTGATCGCTGCAAGGCTTTCCTCGCCAAACATATCGGCTAAAGCTGCGCGTCTTTCAAACCACTCAACCCAAGGACCTGCCATGGCCCAGACCTACAACCTCGTCGTCAACCGCAATGACATCCGCGAATCGCGCTTGCTCGAAGCCCCCGCCGCGCCCTTGGCCCCGGGTCAAGCCCGCTTGCGCATTGACCACTTCGCACTCACTGCCAACAACATCACCTACGCAGCCTTCGGTGATGCGATGAAGTACTGGAATTTCTTTCCCACCGAAGCGGGCTGGGGTCGGGTACCAGTATGGGGCTTTGCTGATGTCGTGGAGTCCACTGTGGAAGGCGTGAAAGTTGGCGAGCGCTTTTACGGCTATTACCCGATGGCGCAAGAGCTGATCGTTGAGCCCTCTCGCATCAGTGCCTCAAGCTTTACCGATGCTGCCGCGCATCGTGCCGAGTTGCATATGCTCTATAACCAATATCTACGCACGACGCATGATCCGAGTTACAGCGCAGACTCCGAAGCGCAACAAGTGCTTCTGCGCCCGCTTTTCATCACCTCGTTTGTGATTGAAGATTTCTTTGATGATCAGCAGTGTTTTGGCGCGGAGCAAATCATTATCTCAAGCGCTTCCTCCAAAACCTCGTATGGCACCGCCTTCGCATTTCATCATCGCAAAGCCAAGCTAGGCCGCGGCCCGAAAGTTGTGGGCCTCACCTCACCGCGCAATCGTGCCTTTGTGGAATCGCTCGGATGCTATGACGTCGTCATTAGCTATGACGAGCTCGCGAGTTTGCCCAAGGTGCCAAGCGCCTACATCGACATGGCCGGTGGCATGGGCCTGCGCCGCGCGGTGCATGAGCACTTCGCCGAAGACCTAAAGCACAGCTGTGTCATCGGCAACACCCAGTGGGATCAAGGCGCGCTCACACAACCTGAAAAGAGCGAGCCCTTGCCCGGTGCGAAACCCACCTTCTTCTTCGCGCCCGCACAGATCAAGAAACGCTTTGCCGACTGGACTCCCGCCGGATTCGCCGAGCGCCTCGGAGTCACCTGGCAAGCCTTCTTGCAGCCGGTGATGCATGGCACCCCAGCATGGATGAATGTGATCGAGCATAGTGGCCCGCAAGCCTTGCAGGCGCTTTACAAAGACATGGTGGCGGGCGAAGTGGATCCGCGCCTGGGGCATGTGGTCAAGCCCTGAGGCCTCAGAGCACCTTCGTCATGAACACACTATTGGGATCCAACACATAGTCTGAGAACGGCCCGCAATACTCAAAGCCATGGCGCTCATAGAGCTTGCGGGCTGGCTCGAAAAACGCCATCGAGCCAGTCTCCAAACTGATGCGCTGATAGCCTCGCTGGCGAGCCACATCCAGCATGTAAGCCAGCAACTTCGAGCCCACCCCAGTGCCCCGCACCGCATGCGAGGTGCGCATCGACTTAAGCTCCGCATGCCTCGCATCCAACTCCTTGAATGCCCCGCAAGCAATCAACGCACCGGCATCCCACACCGACCAAAATGTGATCTCGGGCTTGCGCAGCCCCTCAAGGTCAAGTGCGTGAATGCTCTCGGGCGGCGAAGCGATATGCATGTCCGCCATATGCTCTTCAAGGAAGCGGGCAATCTCGGGCCCGCGCAGGTCATCAATGCGGATATCCATCGCGACTAATAGCAGAGCACACAAGAAAAACCGAGCGCAGAAAAGCTCGCATACTTTGCATTAAAGGCGCTCCTTGCCTCGGCCAAGCTGATCGGCTCATTGCGAAGGGCCCCGCGCGTGGTCGAAGAGCCATACCCTGGCGTCCAGGTGTTGCGCCCCTCAAATTTGCCGATAAACACCACCTTGTTGGGCTGCACATCCAGCACGGTCGTCAGCGGGCCAGGAGGAATGTTTTGCTTGAACTCGCGCTCGTTAAACATGGCGTTGTAAACCATCCAGGCCCGAATCGAGTACTTGCCCGGCGGCAAGGCGAGCAAACCCACATCCACCATGTTGCCCTTGATCACCCGAGCATTGGCAAAAGGAAATACGATCTCCTCTGTGCTGCCCTCTCGCATCAGAATCAGTGCAGTTGCCAGGCCCGCATTGGCAGTCACAAATTGCGCTCCCACATAGCCGAGGTTCGGCGAAGGTGCAGCGGTGGAAGCAACAAACTGCTGAGGGCTGACGCAGCCTGTTAGAGCTGCAATCACTAAAGGCAAGAGCAAAAAAGTACGCATCGTCAAACTCGAAGGAAAGCAAAAAATCGGGTCAGGCATCCCGCCGCGAAAGTGCCAACTTTACCGCAAGGCCGATCATCACCACGCCGCTAAAGCGATACACCCAAAGCAATGCCTGCGGCCGAGTCTGAAACCACACCGAGAGGCTCCCCGCAAACACTGCCACCGGGCCCTTGATCACAAAGGTCAGCGCAGCAAATACCAAGCCCAGCACCATGATCGATAGGGTCGGATGAAGTGCATCAGGCGCAACGAACTGCGGCAGAAATGCAAAGTAAAACACCGCGATCTTCGGATTGCTGATGTTCGAAAATGCGCCTGAAACAAACAAGCGCCATTGCGATTGGGGGGCACTCGCCGCAGCCGTTAACTGCGCGGTGCGCGTCAAAAGCAGTTGCACGCCGAGATACACAAGATAGGCCGCACCCACCAACTTGATCGCTGTGAAGAGCCACTCCGAAGTGCGAAGCAATGCGCCCAAACCAAGAGTCGCGAGCACCGTGTGGCCCACCAGCCCAACGCTCACACCGGCAGCTGTCGCCAAGCCTGCTCGAGTACCCTGCGCCACCGCGCGTGACATCACCAAGATCATGTCCTGCCCAGGCGTGATGATCACCGCCACTGAGGCCAACAAAAACAATACCCACTGCGCTTCGATCATCGGGTGGTTACTCCATACCAGGTCTAGACAAGGAATGGTAATCGACTCCGTCTACGTGAAGGCGCCCGGTATTGACAAACCGAATAGTTATATGTACGCTATTTCGTACATATAGGAGCGTTTATGGATGCAATCACCTACACCGCAGCACGAGCCAGCCTTGCCGCAACGATGGATCGTGTCTGTAACGACCATGAGCCGTTGATCATTACGCGTAATGGCGATCAACAAGCTGTGGTTATGCTTTCTTTGGATGACTACAACTCACTTGAGGAAACGGCCTACCTGCTTCGTAACCCCACCAACGCAAAGCGACTTCTCGATGCAACCGTGCAGCTCAACGTTGGCAAGGGCAAAGCCAGGAAGCTTGTCGATTGAAGCTGATTTTTGCTGATGCTGCATGGGAGGACTACGTCTATTGGCAGCAACAAGATCGAAGAACCCTTGAGCGTATCAACAAGCTGATTCGCGAAGTTCAACGTGAGCCATTTTCCGGTATCGGAAAGCCCGAACCGCTAAAGCATGCCTTGGCAGGGTTTTGGTCGCGCCGTATTTCGGACGAACATCGGATGGTGTATCGATTGGAAGGCGATGCACTGCTTATCGCTCAGTTGCGCTACCACTACTAAGGGCGCACGCTAGTCCGCTAGCTCTCGCGAGCCGAGCTAATAAGCTTCAAGCCCAAAGCCATCATCACCCCACCGGCCGCGCGATCCACCCAGGTCTTGTAAGACAAATAAGCTTGCTGAGGCCGTGCGCTCGAAAGCAGCAAGCCCACCAAGGCATACCAGCCAGCCTCCACCAAAAACACAACGACCAACAGCGTCAACGCAAAGCCCAGCGAAAACTTCGCAGGCAAAAACGCAGCGAACACACTCGCGTACACAATCGCTGTTTTTGGATTACTCACCTGCGTGGTGAGGCCCAACCAAAAGGATCGCCTCGACCCACCGATTTGTCCCTCACCCCCGCCGATGGCCAACGGCTGCGAAGCCCCGCGAAAGATCAAAAACCCCAAGTAACAAAGATACAAACCACCCGCAACCTTCAGCGCAACATAAAGCGCAGGCACCGCATGAAACACGCCCTGAAGCCCAAGCAAAGCTGCAGCCCCAAACAGCACCCCACCCGCACCCATACCGAGTGCAGCACCAAGCGCATGCGAGCGCGACGACGCCACGGCCATGCGCGCAACCATCACAAAGCTTGGGCCAGGGCTAATAACGCCAACAGTAAGGGCGGCGAGGATGCCTAGCAGGGGAGCGAATTCATTCATCTTCAGTTAGGGCCGTCATGACGGATGGGACATCAAGGGAAAATCATCGGGCGAGCGAATCGATCTAACAGACAAGTCCACATCGAGGTGGGGCCAGTAAAGATGAAATGATGGTTCCATGCATCTTGAATTTCCTTCCGGTGGGACTCAACGTCCCTTCTCGCGAAAAGACCTAGCGCGATGGCACAGGCCGCAACTGATCCGCTAGCGAGCGCGTCTTATCAGTGACTTCGCTGCCCGTGTGCAAAGTCGACTTTCGCTCAATAAGCATGAGATGGCATTCGTTCTCGGCAATCGGATTATGGCGCACACCCTTGGGCACTACAAAGCTTTCGCCCTCATTGAGCACTACTGTTCGGCCTTCCATCTCGATGGTGAGCGAACCTTTGAGGATAAAGAACAGCTCGTCTTCATCGTCGTGGCTATGCCAAGCCAAGGAGCCGTGAACCTTGGCCACTTTGACATAGGAATCATCCAGTTCAGCGACCACACGAGGCGACCAGAGCTCGGTAAGCGAGGCGGCTACTTGGGCGGGGGAAATAACTTGAGACATAAGGGTTCCGTCAATGGGACTTTATGAAGTTTAGACGACTTGGGCTTACGCACTCGGCGCCCCGCATCAGCACTTCGCGCCGTAGATTAAGTGCTTCATCGCATTACGCTACCCAAGCACGCAGACCCAACGCAAAATCCTCTCATCCCTTACCAATCAAGCCGACCATGAACCAAACCACTCCCCCCGTTGATCCCGCCCTTTTACGTGAAGCCCGCAAGCGCATGGGCATGAAGAACGGCCTGCGTATTCACGCCACGATTTTTGTACTGGTCAACATTGGGCTGGTGCTGATCAACTTCACCACTGCACGCGCGGTCCCGTGGTCGATGTTTCCGTTTCTCGGTTGGGGGCTTGGTTTGGCTGTTCACGCGCTTGCTGTGCGCTATGTGCTTTCGGATCGAGCGGCACGCGATCTGAGTGCCGAGGTGGCACGACTTCAAGAGCGTGACCGCAACAAGCCCTAACGCTACAGCCAGCGCCGCACCCGATCCGAGTAAGCAATAAACTCTGCCCCAAACCGCTGGTTCAGCACTCGCTCCTCGGGAATGATTTGCAAGCGAGTAATGTAAATCACAAAGAGCGCAACACCCGCAAGTGAAACCGAGGCCGATAAATACACGCCCCAAGCAAGCAATAAAAAGGCCATCCCAACATACATCGGATTGCGAGTCACGCGATACACACCTTGCGTTACCAGCGCACTAGTGCGATCTGGCCTTAATGGATTGATCGTCGTGCGCATCGCACGAAACGCAGCCAGCCCGAGCACATCAAAGCTGATGCCAATAAGCGCCAACACACCGGTCAATAAATAGCGCGTTTGATCACCAATCGGTACCTGCGGCCCGAGCCCGGAAACCGCCCACATCAACAAAGCCACGATCGATCCAACGATAGGCGGAGGGATCTTGAGTTCGAGGTGGTTCAGCATGCGGTATCAAGACAACGAAGCCTCTGAATTCGCTTCGACTTGTCGAGCGGGTCATCCTCAATTCGCACCATCTCGCGCGGTTCAAGGCAGATCGCTGTAATCACTCTGGTTCCAACATCTGTACACCTCCAGCGCTTGTTGCCGCACCAGAACTCCAGCCCAATGGTGAATTCACCTTTTTCCATCGCCTCGCCACCTCCCATAGTTTGCCTACGCAGCCCACACCAGTTTGCTCAGCGATTTACGCCATACCCTTGGGACGGGGCATGTTGTTTAACGCAGCGGGTAGCAACTCTGAGTCGTTCATCTCAGTGGTAAGCATCACCCACCTCGGTTTCTTTCAATAACTTTGCCGCTTTTTTGGGCATCACTGGCTTCTGCTCCACCTGATAGGCTTCCTAGAGGAATGGAACACTGCTAGAACAACAATCTTGTCAGGATAAGCCGATAAAAGACGGTGTAGGGAAACCGACTTACGACAGCTCGGCGGGTGCCATGCTCGGCTTCTTGAAACAGTTTTGGTGAACGCTGAATAAGAGCGAATTTTGCTTTGATAGCAAGAGTAAATTCAAGCCCCAACCCTGGAACTTTAGATTCATACCACTCGGCCCCGTCCTGAAGTTCACGCTGCGCAGCAGCGCGTATCAATAGCTTCACGACTTCTTCGTAAATCGTGCCTCTAATTCAGCAATTACGGCATCGCCATCCAAAGCCTCCTCGGGAAACTCATTGTCCTCAGCGACCCTTTGGGCTAGTTCAGCACTTTGCTCAGGCGTTAACGAAAGCGAACCCGGCTCAATTGAAAAACCATCCCATAGCTCTTCGATCAGCGCCAACCGATCAGCAACAGGAAGCTTCTCCAAACCCAGTGATTTTGCAGAGACATGCATAAACGCTCCTCAAGTTTTTACCGCATCACCGTAGCCTAACAGGGAATTTCCATCTGCCGCTACCAATTGCCTAAGGGCTATTCGAGGCTCTACCAAACTCCGAAAGACTCCGGTCACCTCACGCCAGTTTCAGCTGCATTGCGGCCCGAGTTTTAGCATCAGGCGCAACGCAATGAACTCCCTTGAGCGGTACGCCCTTGGCATTCTTGCGGGGCTCGGTCTTGGCCACCGACTCGCGCATGGCCTGCGCCTCTTTACGAATCCGCTCCACCCGCTGATCGCCATGAACTGCACGTTTACACACAAGCTCGCTCAATGGCTCGGCTACTGATCAAGCCCCTCGCATAGCCCAGCAACACCACCTTAAGCATCATACGGGGATCGTAGGCGAAGCACCTGCATATCATTATTGACCTTCGCATCCAGCCTCGACAGATCAAGCTCGTGATCCACCAAGTAATCCAGCGTGAACTCAAAGGCGCCTGGCTGCAGTTGATCGGCCAGCACCACCGGCAAGAACTTCGGGCTTCGATCCACAGGCTTGTAGCGCGGCATTGCGTATCACCATCTCAACAAAAATAGTGATCACCATTTAACGCTAAAGACGCAGCTAAGTCGATCCAAACGCAGAGGGTTTTTGCACAGCCTCAACGCCTAAGCAGACCGGCGGCTTGCGCGGCCTAAGCCGGAAGTAACCATTCGCATGTCCTGGAGTTCCACGCTGCGCAAACTATCGGGTTGAAATCCGAGTTAGGCCATTGGATTGCGCCCGCGGCGACATCCAATACTGCTCTATTACTTTAGCGGCTCTATCGATGAAGTCTTGACGGTAGAAAGCTGTCCATCTAACTCCTTGCGCACATGAATTAACTCAGCTTCTGAGATTCTTGGCCTCCAAACTCTATAGAGGCTTACGATGTTTGACCAGTATCCGATTGGCTCCCCCATCCGACACATCGCAACGAGGTCGTAGTTGTCTTCCACGGTCTCGCAGAACGTTCTGCCGATTATCGAGAACCCTACCTTCTCGTCTGCCACGCCTGTTGTGAATCGCGCGGCGATTGATTCAAGACAGTTCATTGCGGGAAGCCAACTTCGAAGCTTGAACCGCTCCAGACCAAGCTTACGTGCATCGGGTGCCAGGGATGCAAACGAGAAGTCTCCATGTTCGCCGTCGAATCCGCTGAGCTTGTTCGAGACTTTATCATCGTAGAATTTCCGTGATAGAGGCACATAGCTCATGAGGTACATATCAGACGCTTCAATTGCCTTGTCAGCAGCTACACGCTTACTTCGAGCAATGCTCTCTTCCCTTAACAAAGAAAGTTGCTTGAATGCAACCGCGAGTCCGACGGTTAGCGCAATTGTCGCGACAAAGCTAAGAACCTCAAGAAGCGGCCGGAGATCTGCGAGGAATGCGTTCATAAGGCTGCTTCGTCTCACTTTCAAGTTTGGACTTCGGTTGCAGCCTAACGTCGCTGCAGTGATGGGATGGACTCCCCCCGTTTTTGAACGGCATCATAGTGCCAGCTGTTCTTCATATGGTGTGAGCGAGCAGCATCCCAATCTCAGAAGGAGTCCGACATGAATGGTACAACCGCCGCCGTTGATCTTGCAAAAAATGTCTTCCAAGTTGCTCTGGCTGATCCCTCAGGCCACATCATCGAACAACATCGCCTGAGCGGAACACAGTTTGAGCGCTTCTTTGCCAACCGCAATGTCGATCGGATTGTCATGGAGGCCTGTGGCTCAGCGCACCATTACGCACGACGCTTCAGCGCAATCGGGATCTCGATCCTCTTGCTACCCGCCCAGTACGTTCGAGCCTATGTGCGCCGTAACAAGACCGATGCGGCCGGTGCCCTGGCTTTGCTCGAAGCAGCTCGTGCTCCCGATATTCGCCCTGTACGCATCAAATCCGTTGAGCAACAGGCCCTGCAAGCGCTGCATCGCACCCGCTCGGGCTGGATGGCTACCCGCACCGCGCGAATCAACACACTCCGTGGGTTCTGCAGAGAGATGGGTTTGCATGTCCCGGTGGGGGCCCGTACCGGGCTGGAAGCTATTGGGCGAGCAGTCGCCGATGATCAATCGGCGCTTCCTGCCATACTTCGCTCAACCATGAGCCAACTGCTCGATGAGATTCGAGTCTTGGAGACCCGCATTGCGCAGCTTGAGCGCGAGCTTGCCGCTGCCACCTCGGGATCGGTCGAGCACTTCGTTGATGCCCGACATTTCTCCTCCTGGTTCGGCATTACCCCAAAGGAATACTCCTCGGGCAGCACCCGGCATCTGGGCCGCATCAGCAAACGGGGCGATAAATATCTACGCATGCTGCTTACTCACGGCGCGCGCTCCGTGTTGCGGGCGGCGGCTGCCGCCCGCAATGCAGGCAAAACCGTCACGGGTATCCGGGCCTGGGGGCTAGAGATTCAAGGCCGCTCCAATCACAACAAGGCTGTATGTGCGTTAGCCAATAAACTGGCCCGTATCTGTTATGGGGTACTGAGGGATCAAACGCCCTTCGGTCAACCCGTCGAGCAGCTATCCAAAAAGGTGAATCGTCAGAGCTTTGAGCTGGCGCACTAAAGACCTTGATCAACTACCTTGCTTTGCGCTGAGATCCACCGCTCATCATGGCTAAACCGGTCGCACCACACCCCTTCGATGCCGATAACTCTTCCGGCTCATCTGTAGCCGCTTGCAGCGACTGGCACCGGGGTGGCAGATTCCATGACGGCACGAGCCATCAGAACAGGCTCACTCCAGATGCCGGATATACGACTGCAAGCGTTTCCGTACGGCCAAACATATCGGTCAGGTCTTGCGTGTTTGGGGGGAGTCCATATACGAGGGGTTAGGCCTCATGCTCATACATTCGCCCGGTAACTCAGCTATTCCAGCGAGGAACTCTCTAGCCTAGCCTGTTGGGGATGCCGTCTGGAGAGTTGACCTCTCGATCTTGTCTTTCGCGTTCCTGTCGGTCTCTTTCGCGCCTTTCTTGCTCGGTTCGCTCTCGCTCTGCACGATCCCTCTCTGCACGGTCTTGTTGTTCGCGTTCTTCCCTCTGTCGCTGTTCTTGTGCCAATCGCTCGGTCGCTTCTCGGTCGGCACGTTCGCGCTCCGCCTGATGACGCTCTCGGCGATCTGATTCATCCTGTCTGTCCCTATCGTCGCGAGCTTGGCGTTGCTCCTCCTCCGCTCGCTGCCGCTGGGCATCATCGTCTTGCCTGCGTCGAAGTTCGTCTTCTGCCTGACGTCTCCGATCTTCGTCCTCGCGGACACGACGCTGCGACTCTTCATCTTCACGCCGTCTCGCAGCTGATGCATCGTCTTGGGCTTGTCGGTCTGCTTGCTCCTGCCGTCTGCGGCTCTCGTCCTCTTCCGCAATCAGGCGTGCCGCTGTTTCCTCCTGACGGACACGTTCTCGTGCGTCCGCCTCAGCTCGGCGACGTTCATCATCCTCGGCCATTCTCCGAAAGTATTCATCGCGGTCCCTCTGTAAGTCGACTTGATCGTCGTCAGTCGAATTGTTTGGCTCGCCGGCTGGCGAGGAAGAAGCCGGTCTCGATTGGATACTCGCGCTAAAGAGGCCATAGAACCACTCTGCGAATCGCGCGAAGATGCCGCGGTTCGATGGCTGGACGTCAAACTGACGCGAAGAGGCTAGCGCCGTCAGGGCAATCGGCGCGGAAGATCGAATCTTCACCAAATGTCGCGACATGGAAAGTGTTGTGCCGGCGAGTAGTGGAGCCTGGCCGGCAGCGTAATTGTTGAGCGCTATTGCCTCTCGTGCTTGAAAGTCGTCGAGTCGAGCGGTCGCGGCGGAACGAGATTCAGATGTTGGTGCAATAGGTCGAATGAATCCAGTGATCTCCTTGCCGAAGAATCCCGCCTTAGCAGTAAAGTCCGTTCTCGAGACGCCTCCCTTTTCGCCCATGTGCAGTAGCCTTCCGTGACCTATAGCGGCGTTCCAGCTCGTCACGATACCTGTGTGCCCATTGCCCATCGCCCCTTGGACCCCAAAGACAACAATGTCACCCGGCCGCACACTCGATGTTTGGACTGGCGTGAAGTGACCGCGCGACTGGATCGTCAGTCCGTCTGGGGTGAGTAGATCTTCTGTGCTCAGGTAGGGAATGTTGTTACCGCGATGAAGAAGGTATCTCTCCAAAAAACGTGAGCAGTCTATGCCTAGTCCGATGCGTAATGCCGAATCTCCGGTGCCTTTGACCATAAAGATGCGCTGAACTACGGTCGTTCCATCTCCTCTGGCGTTCTGGTCGGCGCTTGAGAAGTAGACGTATCGATTGGTATACAGTGCCTCAAACTCGGCAATGTCTCGGTTTGTCATGGGCCTTCTCTTAGTTGCAAGGGCGACATTGGCAGGTATATGAGGCCTAACTAAACATGGTGCCCAAATTTATGGGCGCTTGTGATCAATAAACTGGTCTGCATCTCCGCACTCTAGCCGACTTACCGTGTAAATCTATCCCCCATTTGGCATAGCTCAACCAAGATCGATCCGAAAAATTCATCAAAAGCTTGTATAAACTTTTTGAAAAGGCGGAAAAGCAAGAAACCAGTAAGAGCCAGCAGCTCTGTGACCAAACCGAGACCTCCTTGATCCCTCTTCGATCCCCGCTGTGACTCCCCTGCGATCTAAGGCCTTCAGAATTCATTCCATCGACTCACGCAACACACCTCTGAAGTGAAGCGTGAGCTGAAGCAAGAAGTTCTTAACCCTTAATCATTTATCGCACTGGAATCAATCATGAACACATTTTCTAAAGCCCTTATCGCCGCAACCATCACCTTCGGCGCAGTTTCTGCTCAAGCCGCTCAAGGCGAGCAATATCAGTTCAACGATGGCCCTTCGGTGACCATTACCGCAAGCAACCCAAACCTCACATTCAAGTTCGACGAACGCGGCCTGTATGACACACCTGTGGCAAGCACTGTAACTCGTGCCACTGTGAAGGCGATGATCAAAGACGCTGGCGGTCTTCTGAGCATTCCACGCGCCTAAGCTTCTCAAGCACACGCAGAGGGGCCGTCCGAAAGGATGGCCTTTTCTTTTGTCGCGCCCGAATCAAGACACCAATCGACGCCACCAGGATGGCTGAGGCTTACTCTGCGTTGTAGCAGGCATCATCGCGCCCATTGCTTCGAGCTTAGCCTGCACATCGGCCATCTTCATCTGGCGCGCCGCCTGCAAGGGCCGCAGCCCATCAAACTCCGAAATCAGGTGTGGACTTGCGCCTGCATCAAGAAGGAACAAAGCCACTTTCGCTTGACCTGCAAGAATGCTGGCCACCAGCGGCGTGGAAAGAAATTCGGGATGGGCATAGTTCATGTCCACCCCGTTATCCACATGATATTTCACAAGCTCGAGCTCGCCCTCGCAAGCCGCGTTAAACATCTCTTTCCAATTGCCGCCGTCCATAACAAGCCCCTTCAGTTGAGCTCAGACCTCAGGGCTTATCGATGGCACGCGGCTCCGAAGGAGCAAGGATCGCCATCGTAATCCTCGACACACATGTGATCTGGCCTTGCTCATTCACAAGATCGATATGCCAAACATGAGTGGTGCGGCCGATATGCACCGGGCGAGCTGTGCCTATGATCCAACCTTCGCTCGCGCTACGAATATGATTGGCGTTGATATCCAGGCCAACAGCGCGATGGCCCTCTGGAACGCTTGACGCCGCACCACATGACCCCAGGGTTTCTGCAAGCACTACCGATACGCCGCCATGCAAAATCCCGTAGGGTTGCCGAGTGCGCGTATCGACGGGAACGCGAGCGCGAATAAAGTCATCGCCCACTTCAAGAAACTCAATGCCGAGGTGCGCCACAGTGGTGTTGTGATGCATATCCGTGAGTGCTTCAACCGATGTTGGTTTTTTCCAAATGCTTGCCATGCTTGCGCTTTAAGGTCGTGTGCTTGATGAGGTGTTACGAAGTCTAGTCAGACTGCTAAGGATAGCTTGAAGCCAACGATTCCCGTCAAAACCAAAAACAACCAGACCATCCGGCGTTTCTTAAAGCGAAAACTCCAAGGTCGTCGCCGCGCTGAAGCCCAAAAGCCAGCGCAAATATCCAAACCGGACGGTGCGCTTGGGCACGAAACCCAATCGCTCATAAAGGCGGCGTGCTGCAGGGTTGGTATCCACCACGTCGAGTCGCACCGATTTGTGACCCTGAGTCTGGCCGAAGGCCACGACATGCCTGAGAAGCAATGAACCCACGCCTTGGCTACGCAATCTGGGCGACACGGAAATGCCATCCAGCAACAACTCACCTGATGTGAGGCTACGCTCGAAGATCGACAGCACAACAATCGCTCGAAGTGCATCCAACACACCAAGCCGCGCTCTCAATGTCTTAAAAGTAATGCCGCCTGTAAACGAGCCTTCAGGGGTCTTGAATCCAGCGATCCCCACTAAGCGCGGGCCACGCATCGCTACCAAACAGAACTCGGGGTTGAAGGATTCACGCAGCACCGCGAGTCGCACATGCTTTTGAGGAAATGCCAGTGAAAGTTTAGCTTCGAACGCTGCGTCAAATAGCCGCGCGGCCTGCGCCCGCTGCTCTTCAGCAAAGCCTCGCTGGATCTTTATTGACCGACCGTCACTAAACAACATGGGAGACATGTCCACCTCGCTGGCTCTATTCTCCCCTCGCAGCCTTGCAGAAATATGACGCTCAGGGCAGGGTCACACCCACTGCTTGCGCGGCTGCCCGCACGGGCGCTGGCCAGTTGATATTGCCCGGATCGTGCCCACTGGCCATACCCATCAGATAGCTCGGCTCAGCTGCAATATTGCGAAAGCCACGCGATAGTCCAGGCGGAATCGAGATAGTGTCCCAGCGCTCAAGGATCACCTTGCGCTCGCCCTCAGGCCCCCAAAACACTTCCCATCGACCCGAAAGCGCCACAAAAACTTCCTGAGTTAAATGGCTATGCAGCGGGGCCGATTTACCGGGCTCGCAACACACAAGATTCATATGAAAGCCCTCGGCGGCAAGGGGCGCATCTGGCATTTGGCCAAGCACGCGATAGGTTGTGCGCTCGTGTCCGGGAATCGCGGCATCAAGATAGTCCTGCGTCGGCGCAAGCGCTTTAAAGCGTGCAACCCGCGCCTCCATCTCGGCCAAAGTGGGGTTTGCATCGGTGATCACTGCGGTGTTGGGCATGGCTTACCTCCGCCGATAAGACTACATCATGAGATCAATAAACACCGCACAATGATCGGATGCTCCTTGCGCACCAGTGACCTGACTGAAGCGTGGGCCATCATAAAAGTCGATATCTGTGCCCAGGCCGCGTCGCTCAATAATTGGCACTGCCTCAGGGTTGGATTGCGCCATCGACTTTGAAAGAAGAATGTAATCCAGCTGCTCAGCGGCCTTCTCCTTTTTGTAATAGTGCGTCCATTGCTCCTCAGGCGCTACGCGCGTGCGAATCACATCTTCCATCGCCTTGTTGCGCACAAGCGTCTTGAGCTCTGGCGCATCCGGCGAATTATTCAAGTCGCCAAGCACAGCATAGTTGCCCTCCATCTTGGTGCCATAACGCTCCTTGATGATCGCAACCACTCGGTCGGCTTGTTGCTTGCGGCGATCTTCGCCACCGCCAATCTGCGACTTGAAATGATTGACATACAAGCGAAACGGTTTGGCTCGCGTCACCATCACCTCCAACTCCAGGCAATCCCGCGAAAATGTGCGCGCTGTGGGTGGGCTACCCTCAGGCTCAAAACGATGCGTATGAATCGCACCCAATGGGAACTTCGAAAGCACCCCCACATCAATGCCCCGCGGATCATTGCCATCGATCACCATCGCATATGGGTAGGCGTTTTTCAGCCAGGTCTGGTTGAAGGCCAGGAGAGCAAATAGATTCTCAACTTCCTGCAGAGCCAGCACATCAGGAGCGTTTTCGGTGATGACCTTGGCTGTGGCCCTGCGCGCGGCTTTACTGATGGGGCCGAACTCATCAATCGACCACCCCAGCATATTGATGTGGCCACCCTGCTCAACAAACTTTTCCGGATCAACCGGCTTTTTCGTGCGGCTTCCTCGCTCGTTCTCAAGCAACCGATAGCGATTAAACAAGTTCTCGATATTGAAGGTTCCGAGTCTGAACTTCGCCATGATCTTCCTTGCTGATTTGAGCGCGTACGCGGCTCATGCATAGTGACGCAGCTTCATGGCGATATGGTGAAGACCCCCCGCTAAAACACCCGATGCTTGAGATATGCAGCCTGCGGATCCATGCCTGCTCGAATCGCCTTCACCATCGCGCCCTCGGTAGCAAGCTTCTTCTCAGCTGCCTCGATCACCGCTTCAATATGCGGCCCCGGGATCAACACGATGCCATCTCGATCCGCAAGCACATAGTCATCAGGCAACACCTGTACATTGCCAACGGCAATGGGTTCACCATAAGCTTCTGCGCGCCAGGCGCAAACAATATCAATTGGTGTGGCATAGCGTGCAAACACAGCAAATCCCTGCGAAGTAATGTCTGCAATATCCCGGCAGCCGCCATCGGCGATATACCCACGCACACCCTTGATCTTGAGCGCCTCGGCAGACAACCCCCCAAACAAGGCGCGCACATCATCTTGCGGCTGGCAGATCACCACATGCCCGGCAGGAGACTTCGAAAGCAACCCCGCCCATTCAAAAAGCGAAGTGTGCTTATCCATCGTTGGATCGGGCCGACCACGAACAGTAAACACGGGCCCAGCCGCCTTCATGCTTGTGTCCAAGGGCACGATAGTGCGCGGAAGCACTCGAATCATGATGCCCTGATCCTTCATCACATCGTGAATCACCGAGCTCGTGCAGGCGTGCAAGCGCTCGGCAAGAGTCAGCTTCTTGCCCTTGGCTTTGGTTTTAGTTTTTGACTTTGACTTGTTTGTACTCATGGTCATTTCCTTTTACACCGCAAGCCAGGAAGCAGCTTTGGCATGCACTTCATCGGGCAGCGGCACAGCCTTTCGAGCCTCGGTATCGATGTAGGCAATCAATAACTCCATGGTCGCAACATCTTCATTCGATTCACTGTTTCGCATGGTGTGCAGATACCGCAAGGTCTTGGTCTTGGCTTCAAGAAGTGAAGTGCGAATATCCAGAAGCGAGCCTGCAAGCACTTCAAGTTTGTACTGGCTACGCTGATCCAGTGCTACAAGCCCGCGTTGGTTTTCCTTGAGAAAGCCAGGCGTCAATCCGAGATGCGCGAGAAAGTGCCACGAGGCCTCGTCGAAACGACCTGTGTAGGACTGCACATTCATATGCCCCACATGATCAATCACCCAGGGGTATACAAATCCGCGATAGGTTTCTATTTCGCGCGGCATTGGCTGTCTCCTTCTTTGATTGGCTTTTATTCTAGACGTCGTTTAAGGATTTTCCACGCTTGGCCCACCAAGCGGCAAGCACCTGCTCGCGCGTGGCGCCAGGGTGCGCTTCATAGAACTCCCGTGTGTGCCGGTTGTATTCCAGTTGCGGCGGGATCTCACGCTTGGGCGCATCTTTACCTTGGCTTGCGCGATACACCTCGGCCGCTTCAAGAAGCGTGTGGCCCGCGCCTTGATGAATGAAGTCGCGCATCGGCTTATTGAAATGAAAGGTTTTGCCGCACACCCCGCGAAGAAATGCACCCAGAGCAGGCGAACAACGCCAGCCCTTTGCAATCACCGTTTCCAGAGTGAACTCACTGGGCATTTGCGCACCTCGCACCGCCTGGGGAGTAACTTCAAAAGGCTTACCGTCAAGAAAGGCAGCGATTCGATCCGCGACCTGCGGCTTCATTCCTGAACTGGGCAGGCCGCGCGCTCGACAAAACATAAGGAGCTCTTCCTTAAGCCAATACCAATTGCGAAATTCTGCAGCGCTTTTAACGCTGAGCAGGTCGGGGCGGGCGGAGGAATTCATTGGGGCCAAAGAGTATCCGACACTACATAGTCAATCTTTGTGCCGTTCACGCTCAAATAACCGCTGGACTCGAGCTTCCTGAGAAGTCTCATTACCTCCTCTTCGGAAAGTTGCTTCTGGAAAAGCGAAGCAATCGTGCTGCAAAGGGTCTTCACCGTCCGAGGCCTAGCCGCCTTTCGCTGCCTAAGGTTAGCCAACACGATCTCAATCCGATCTTCGGGTAAGGGCGCCTTTCCAGTTTGTTGGTCTTGAAGATCTGAAATTTCCTTAATCCGAGTTGCTGACACTTTCTTTGCGGTCAGGTGGGCAATCAGTGGATCAAAGCCTGAGTCTTTTGAAACGATGCAAAAGTGCGCTGAACTATCCCGTTCGGCTAACTTGCCCATGTAATAAGCAATATGAAAGTCGAGTGCGTTGGGTCCAGCACCCGAAATCTTGATGTACTCGGCCCTCGCGCCTAGTTTCTGCATAGATGCAGCAAACTCGATAGTGACCTTGTTCTGCGAAGCACCAACAAAAACTAAGACCTTGAATTGCTCGGGCTCCAACAACTCGATCGCGCTGGGTTGAACGCTTTCAAAGTCAATCAATACGTAATTTGTTCGCATAGTGTGATCAGTCATATCCTGTTACTTGGAAATCCTTCGTACTGAGGTAAATCGTCGGCGATCTCATACCAAGGCGCCTTTGAGCCAACAAATACATGGCAGATCGGTCGAGCGCCGGGGTCGTCATCGAGAATGCCCAGAGCCAAGCCAAGCTCATTGGGGCGGGCATCAAACTTGGTAAAGATGTTTGAGCCACACACACTGCAAAACCCCCGATGCTCGCCTGGAGAGGATTCATAAAAACGCATCAGCTCTTCGCCCCGTGTCCATCGAACATCAGCAGCGAGGATGCGGCCACGCGCGCGAAACGCAGTGCCATGAGCCTTGCGGCACATCGAGCAATGGCAAAACAGCATGTCCTTGATGGCGCCCTCGATCTGGAAGGCCATGCCCTGGCAAAGGCAGCTTGCACGAAGCGTCATGGGTTCTCCTTGTTTTTCCTGGTGCGCGCCAAGCGGTCGAGCGGTAAAGTCTACCTGCGCTGTGACCAAACCGTGATGATCTTGATCCCTGCCTGAGGCAAAGCGTGATTCCTTGGATATCCAAGGCCGCGAGAATTGCCAAGGTCAGGTCACGCAACTGACTCCACCCAACCAACATCCCAGGCAAGCATAAAACCATGTCTCAACAAATAGCCCAAAGCAGCCCCGCCTCGGTTTCGCGCCGGCGATACGGCCTCGGCCTGATTACTTCAATGTTCGCAGGCGCAGCGCCCGCGATGGCAGCTTCAACACCCACTCGTGCAGACAAAGTCGTGTTGAGCGATGCGCAATGGAAGGCGCGATTGAGTTCCGAGCAATTTAGGGTGCTGCGTGAGGAAGGCACCGAGCGGGCAGGCTCCAGCCCACTGGACAAAGAAAAGCGCAAGGGCGTGTTTCATTGCGCGGGTTGCGACTTGCCCTTATTCACCTCAGAGATGAAATACGACAGCGGCACAGGCTGGCCAAGCTTCTTCTCGGCACTGCCCGATGCGCTTGGCATCAAAACAGACTACAAACTTTTCCTGCCCCGCACCGAATACCACTGCGCTCGCTGCGGCGGGCACCACGGGCATATGTTTAACGATGGCCCACAACCCACTGGCAAACGCTATTGCAACAACGGCGTCGCCCTTCGATTCAAGGAATCCGCATGAACCTGCTGCGCCGAATGAACCTCGCTACCGCGATGAGCCTTGCAATTGCTCTGTACTTGCCAGTGGCCCCCACCGCTCAGGCCCAAACCACGGCTAGTGCCAAAACCGAAGTGGCCACGTTTGGTGGTGGCTGCTTTTGGTGTGTTGAAGCTGACTTCGATAAGGTGCCCGGAGTGATCTCCACCACCTCGGGATACAGCGGCGGCAAGGTGCCCAACCCAACTTATGAACAGGTGTCTTCCAAGTCCACCGGCCATACCGAAGTTGTTCGGATTGTGTTTGATCCGGCCAAGGTCAGCTATGCGCAACTAGTGGAGAAGTATTGGCGCACCATCGACCCCACAGTGAAGGATCGGCAGTTCTGCGACGCGGGCTCGCCCTATCGCACCGTGATCTTTGCGCATGACGACAAGCAGCTTTCGATTGCGCGCGCTTCATTAGCCGCGTTGGAGAAATCCAAGCCGTTTAAAGAGCCAATCGTCACTCCAGTGGAGCCTGCACCAGCCTTTTATGCCGCAGAGGATTACCACCAGGACTACTACTTGAAAAATCCCCTGCGCTACAAGTATTACCGCACAAGCTGCGGGCGTGATGCGCGGCTCAAGGAGTTGTGGGGCGAGGCGCGGTAAGCTCATTAAGCGCCCAGGCGAACGCGTCTTCCATACGGTCGTGACCCCAAAAAATCTCGGTGCCCACAGCGAAGGTTGGTACGCCAAAGATGCCTAGCGAGCGAGCAATGTCTGTTTCAGCATCGAAGTCCGCAACTGCGGTGTCGCTGTTAGCTCGCTCAATAAGAGCACTTGCGTTGAGCCCGAGGTCCGAAAGGAGCGCGTGGGCAATTTCGGGTTGTCCAAAGTCTCGGTGATCAATAAACCAAGCTCGGTAGGCGGCTTGGGTAAATGCCGCTGCCCATCCTTCCTTGCCTGCAATAACTCCAAGTCGATTCGCAAGACCCGAACGATCCACAGGATACGGGGGTACGCCGTTCCAATCCAATCCGAAACGCTTCGCACGCCGCTCGATATCACGCCACGTGTAGGCGACCTTAGCAGCCTTCTCTTTCGGAAAAGGAATGTTTGTCTGCTCGACGAAAAGCTTGCGCACGTTAAATGGCCGCCAGCGAATCTCAACGCCTGCTTTTGACGCCTCGGCCTCGAGACGCATGATGGCAAGGTAGCTGTAAGTGCTGCCGAAATTAAAGAAGAAATCAACTTTTGCAGACACTGGCTTTCTCCGGGTAGATGGAATAACTCAATAATGCACCGAGCAAACTTGGATTGGCTAGAAAATTCAGGTTTCCGTGGATAGCCAAATCAACTGGCCCATTTAACTCATCTTGACGGCCGCTTTAAACACCCGGTTTACGGCTAATGCTGGTATCGGCCATGACTAATGGCGCGGAACTGAAGTCAGCCCCCCGGGCGTGATGACCAGCCGCTCGCCTTCGTGTTAATCAATAGCCTTAGCCACTTGCAGGCAGATCGCGTCTTGCCAGCGGCCGGCAAGTATGTCGACCCCAAGAGATCGGTCCTTAATCGAACTTTCGTGGCTGACACGTAGCGGCATAGCCAGGGCCGGAAAGCCCAGCAGGGGAGAAATACGCTATATGAAGACGCAATGATTGCAGCTACAGCACGTGCAAACGACCTGACTGCTGAGACAAGAAATGTCGCGGACTTCAAAGCGCTTGGCGTCAAGGTTTTGAACCCATTTGGCAAGAGCGGGCGTTGACTCCAATCCGCCTTCAACTCGACCCAGGAACGTGACTGCTTTTTTCTCATCTGTTCGAACCCCAACTTCTCGAAGGTTAGCCATTACCTCGTCGAGGGTTTCGCCTTGCGTTGCAGTTCCAGTCTCAGGATTAAACGCAACATAACCGCCTTCGGGAGCAGTGGCGAGTACTGCTGTCATTTGCATAAGAACTCCCAAGCTTGACTTACTCTTTTGACGATACTCACAGGCTCATCTTTTGCTACATATCGTTTGGCTTAAGCAGAGTGTCGTTGGGGGACATGCTGGAGTGATTCTAAAGTGCCTTGCCCCCTGGCGCTTTGATAGGTGTTACCGCTCAGACGCCGCAAGCTGAGCACCGAGCCCAGCAAAGGCTGCAGCGAAACTGCGGCGAAACCAAGCCTGAACGCGTGGCGACTCGATAACCACCTTGCGAAATGCATGCGCCAAAAGCCCATAGAGGATGAACACACCAAAGGTCATCGCCATAAAGATGGCGCTAAGCCCTAGCAACTGCAGCAATGGCGAGGCAGCGCCCGGCGAAACAAATTGCGGCAAGAAGGCCAGGAAAAAAATGGTGAGCTTAGGATTAAGAATGTTCAGCAGGAAAGCCTTGGTGACCAAGCCAAGCGCGCTGCCCTTGCCCTGCATCGGCTGAACTGCAAACGCTGAGCGATCGCGCCAGGTAACAACGGCGAGGTAAAAGAGATATGCGACGCCTGCGTACTTGAGTATCTGAAACGCTAGCGCACTTGTGTGCATGACTGCTGCCAAACCAAGGATGGTGGCCAATAAGTGCGGAACGATCCCCAAAGTGCAACCGACTGAAGCGAAGAAGCTCGCACGCCTGCCCAACGCTAGGCCCGTAGATACGGTGAACACAACCCCGGTGCCCGGAATGAGTACAACGATAAGGGATGTTAGTAGGAATTCGGCTGTGAACATTTAAGGACTCTTTCTTTATGACCTAGCGGATGAATCGGGAAGAAGGCAAAGGCTATGCGTCAAGCATAACTGTAATGTTCTTTATGCAGAAGGCGCCACGCACTCGAAGTTGATGAGCGTTAGTTTGTATTTGCGTGCGCCGGGGCATCCGGATGTGTGGATTTGCAAACGGCTCGATGTGGCACGCCACTGGATCAATACGCACCCCGCCAGATAAACTGAATGTAGTCGGGATGTAGGCGCGTGGATGCGCACCGAGAAACTACTCCGATTCGGACTAAAACCGAACAGCTTTGTTCACAGAACTAGCCGGGCTGCAGCCCTGAGAGAGCACTAAACTTCGGATACTGATCCAGACTATCCAGATAGGCCCAAGGGAAGATCCCTCGGTTATGCCCGTCACTAAATTCAAAGCGCAATCCAGTCGATCCGATCACCTCCAATCCGGTGACCTGGATCGGTGTCTGCAGATCGATAATGGGAATACTGTCGCGCCGATCTTTGGTACAAAACGCACAGCGGCAGTGTTCCCGCAACCATGCAGCCCCCCAAGCCTGTGGAAACCCATTGTGCGGGCGAAGCAGACGCACCCAGCGCCCTTGGTCCAATACCTCCAACGTGGGTGTATCCACCACTTAGATCAACTCCCCGACCTGCTTACCGCGCCCCGCATCTTGCTCGCGCAAGTCAAAGCCTTCCAAGCCACCATCACGCAGTTCACCACCCATCGCAGCAAGGCTCTCTTCACGGATCAGTCCCTTGAGTCGCTGGACCAGCGCGAGAAAGGCCGGGCTGTTCATCTGATCCGGAGTACGAGGCCGAGGTAAATCAACAGCGATTTCTGCCTTGATCCGGCCCGGCCGCGCTGTCATGACATAGATGCGGTCAGAAAGAAAAATCGCCTCATCAATATCGTGCGTGACAAACAAGACCGACAAACGCGAGCGTTGCCACATGTTGGTCAGAATCTCTTGCATCACGGTGCGCGTCTGCGAATCGAGGGCTCCAAAAGGCTCATCCATCAGCATCACCTGTGGAGAGGTCGCCAAGGCGCGCACAATGCCGACCCGTTGTTTCATCCCCCCGGAAAGCTGATCCGGATAGTTGTTTTCAAACGCCTGCAAGCCCGCCAATCCAAGTAGGGTCCGCGCCATCGCTTCGCGGCGCCCACTGGTCACACCGCGCATCTTTAAACCGAACTCCACGTTCTTGCGTACGGTGAGCCATGGAAACAACGAATACTGCTGAAACACCACACCACGGTCCGCCCCCGGCCCGGTGATGACTTTGCCATCGACGGTGACCTGACCACTGGAAGCCTTCAAGAAGCCAGCAACAATATTCAGTACAGTACTTTTTCCGCACCCCGAAGGACCGATCAGCGAGATAAACTCGCCTGGCTTGACCTCCAAATCCAACCCTTGCACCGCCACCACCGGGCCGTCGCTCGCAGGAAACTGCACGCCCAAGTTCTTGATCAGAATATGCCCCGTTTCAACAGGCTCAATCATTCGTCACTCTCCTTGGTTGCAAAGGCGCGCCACGGCATGATCCAGAACCCCACGATTCGAATCACTCCTGAGCACAACAATCCCAATACTCCAATGGTCAGCATGCCCAATACGATTTCGCTGTACTGCACCAGCGAGTACGCCTCCCAAGTGAAGTACCCGACCCCGAACTGACCAGAGATCATCTCAGCGGCAATCAGTGATACCCAGGCCACCCCCATCCCCACAGCCAAGCCGGTAAACACATGCGGCAATGCGCCGGGCAAAATCACTTCACGAAACAACGCGAAACGGCCAGCGCCGAGACTGCGTGCGGCCCGCAACAACACCTTGTCGATCGCATGCACTCCATTAATGGTGCTCAACAGAATCGGGAAAAACGCGCCAAGGAAGGTGATAAACACAATGGAGATTTCATTGGTCGGCCACAACATGATGGATAGCGGCACCCAGGCGATAGCTGGAATGGGGCGAATCACTTCCAGCGCTGGAAACACCAAACCACGAATCCAACGACTGCGACCAATCAACAGCCCAAGCGGAATACCAATCAAACACGCAATCGCAAACCCGCTAAGGATTCGTCGCACGCTGATGCCGAGGTTTTTCAAGTACCGGGTTGATTGATTCACTTCGATGATGCGGTCCCACACCTCCATCGGTGTCGGGATATTGGTGAATCGAATAAACGCATCAACGCGATACTTCGTGCCTAAATACCAGATCGCCAACAAGCCCAGAATCGATAACACTCCCAGTAACCCATCCACTGCGTGACGGCGAAACCACGGTGACAATCGCCTTCCCGTTACCCGTTCCGGCACCTGCGCCTGCGCAGCCTCTTTGACGGGCACGTCTAAAGCTGTCGCAGGATGACCGACAGTTGGTCGTTCAGGAATCGGCGTTGCAAACGTCACCGCAGCCATGATTTACTTCCCGGTCGCAACAGTCAGGCTGGCGTTGGCCAGGGCTTCTTCGTAGGCAATCACTTTGCCAGCGTTTTTTGATGCAAACGCTTCGGCATCCTTTCTCAGCAAAAAGGGCGAAACCAGAGCAGGACCACCAGTGGCATAGAAGGCTTTATCTGCAAAAAGCTTCACCCCCAGGGCCTGATCCATCACATAGGCCACCTGAACCTTTTTGCCCTCGGCGGTCAGCTTGCGAATACCGTTAAGAGTGCAGGCCGTCGAGCTGATGGGCAAAATTTCACCAGTCGCCAACCAGATTTCTCCGGCTTGTTTCGGCCGTGTTACTGCCACATTGCAGATCGGGTCCTTGCCTTCGATTTCATAGCCGGCCAACGTCTGTTTTTGTGCTTCATAGTCCTGCCCACGTTCCTTAAAGGCTTGCCGCACATAGGTCTCGTCGACCCACGCATTGACGTCAAACTCTTTCACGCGGTTAAGCTTCTGCAGCACCCCGTGGGCGATCTTGATGGTCTCGATCCAACGCGGTTTGATCGAAGGGTCCAGGGTATGGATACCGTTGGGGCCAAGAAAGATGTAGGCCACTTCCTTTTCGATTTTGGTCCATTCGTGAATCTTCTCAACAGCTTGTTTTGGATTTTTGCGCACCCAATCATTGGCCTCCATGAGGGCTTTGACGTAGGCCGTCACCACCTCAGGGTACTTTTCAGAGAAGTCTTTACGCACCACCACGCCGTGAAACGTGGGCACCTTGGTTTCTGCACCGTCAAAAATCTTGCGGGCAAATCCACGGTATGGCAGCAGCTCAGCAAACGGCACAAAGTTTCCATGGCCATCGATGCGCTTTTCCTGCAAATTGGTGGTCCCCACTTCCGGACTCTGACTCACGAGGCTCCAAAAATTCTCCGGCCAGCCGCGCGCTTGCATGGCTTGCAGCATCATCCCGTGCGCTGCAGATCCGAACGGCACCGACACGTTCTTGCCTTTTAGGTCGGCCAGCTCGTAGTAAGGCGAATCCTTGTGCACCACCACACCATTGCCAGCACCAAAAGCGTTGTAGGCAATCACGGCAATCAGTTTGGTTTCATTGCCCTTTTGTTGTTGCCCGGTTGCACCGTTCACCAGCAAGGGGTAGTCACCCATCATGCCGATCTGCAACTTGTTGGCCATCATGCCATTGGTCACGGGCGGGCCGGAAGTGAAGTTACTCCACTCGATCTTGTAGGTGGTGTCTTTGTACTTGCCGGTCTTTGGCAAATGTTTTTCAAGCAGTTTCAGCTCCTTGATCACCACGCCACCAGTGACGGTGTTTGTCGTGGTGTTCTGAGTGCCGATGTTTATTTCGATCGTTTGCTTTTGCGCCAACGCTTGGCTGGATGCCAAGGCTAAACCCAGGCTCAAAACTGTAGCGAGCACACTTGAGGTTCGCCCTGTGGCAACGGCTGTGATTGGATAGCGATCTGGATCAACCAACTGCTTGTTCATGATTAAGCGCTCCTTACTTAGTGGCTTGGATCAACATTTATTGCGAACACACTCAACTCGTTGTTGTCTCCATCGATACCCGCTTGCTTGTTATCTCGATTCGATACTCATGAGGCCCGTTGATGGTGGTCAGCCACCTGGATGGTCGCCAATGCCAAACGCGCCAACTTGCGTACATCCGGATCGCTGTCATCCATGGCTGCTTCGAGGGCAGTGATGGCTCGGGCATCGCCAATTTCCCCCAGGGCAATCACCGCTTCCTTACGCAAGTTGCTGCTGCCGTGGCCTAGCTGTTCAATAAGCGCAGGCACTCCCGCCGCTGCTTTCAAGCGTCCTAGACTGCGCGCGGCCTTCACACGTACCTGCCAATAGGGATCTGCTAAAACCTCGATGAGCTCGGGAATACCGGCGCTCAAGGCGAGCTTGCCGACCGTTGCCGCCGACTCTTCGCGCACCATCCATTCGTCATCGCGCATTGCGCGCTTCAAGGCTGGCAACACACTCACCTCGGTGGAGTACCCCAACGCCCCGACTGCCGCACGCCGCACCTCGGGCGCATCATCTTGCGCAGCAAGCATGGCGAGATGACCAATCGCATGGGGGTGGCGCAAGTATCCCAATACACCCACTGCAGCTCGTCGCACCTCTGGCAGTTCATGCTCGAGGCTTACCAACGCGGGTCCAAAAGCGGCATCAACCCGGAGCGCTTTTACGCCATTGAGAGCGGCAACACGAACGAAAGGATCCGGATGGATCAGCAGGTCAATCAGTGGCTGTGCACTGGTGGCCATTTTCAATTCCGCCAGCACTTCTGCCGTTGCATTGCGCACCGCTTCGTCACTATCGCGCAGACACTTCGCCAAGGCTTCAATCACCTCCTGACGCTCAACACTTTCCAGCGCCCGCACGGCTTCAAGGCGCACAGCCGCGTCGCTGTCATCCAGCGCGGCCAACAGAAACGGCACTGGGTCATCCACATCGCTATCCATCAGGTCAAGCACCGCAACTCGCCGAATACCGGCGTCGGGGTCCTGGAGGCGTTCTTCGATTGACATCATGGGTGGCCTGCCTATCGCAAGAGGTAAGGGATATCCACTCGTACCGCACCGGTAGGGCAGTCCTTTTCACAGGGCATGCAGTACCAGCATTCATCAAATTGCATGAAGGCCTTTTTCTTCAGCAGATCAATCGCCAATACATCCAAAGGACAAACATCGACACACACGGTGCAGCCCTTGTCAGCGATGCATTTCTCTTCATCCACCACCACCGGAGCCTGGGTGCGGGTCATTGCAATAGTCATTTTCGAATTCCTTCAAGGCCTGGGTTTAAGCAGCTACTGGCTGAGGCGGAACCCTGAGCCTTTGGTAAGCCAGCATTTCGTCTTCGTCGATCGGCACGATGTAAGGTTCAATCTCGCGCTTGGAAAACGCCATCTGGCCAGCCGCATCGATCTTGAGCTGTGAATGACAACGCCAGTTGACATCGTCTTTCTCCGGATAATCCACAAACAGGTGATACAGGCCCCAACGGCTTTCGGTGCGGAATAGAGAAGCACGCGCCGCCATCTCCGCACAGTCGCGAATCGTTTGTGCTTCAACCGCACGCATGAGTTCATGCGGGTTTGCTGCGGATAGGGCATCAATATCGCCGCGAATTTCATCAAGCCGCTGCAAGCAGATTTCCATCTTGCGCTGCACCTTGGGCGGTTGCAGATAGTCGTTCACCAGTCGGCGCGTTTTGTATTCGAACTGATAAGGCGTGATGCCTTCAGTGCGGCCAAGCGGTGCCAGGATGCGGGCCTGCTCATGCGCGATATAGTCCTCGTCGATCCGACCCGCCGATTTATCGCCAACAAACTGCGCTGCGTTTTCGCCGCAAAAGCGGCCATACACAAAGGCTCCAAGCATGTAGCTATGGGGCACACTGGCGCAATCACCCGCTGCATACAGGCCAGGAACTGTAGTTTCGCCGCGCTCGTTAATCTGGATTCCCGAAGCACTGTGTCCGCTACAAAAGCCGATCTCCGAAATGTGCATTTCAATCATCTTGTGGCGGTAATCGGTACCACGCTTTTCATGGAATCGCCCACGGCTCGGACGTTCGTTGGAATGCAGAATGGTTTCGATTTCCTGAATGGTTTCCTCGGCCAGGTGATTAATTTTCAAAAACACCGGGCCACGGCCACCTTCGAGTTCATTGAAGAACTCCAGCATCATCTGGCCGCTCCAATAATCACACTCGATAAAGCGCTCGCCATGCGCGTTGGCGGTGTATCCACCAAATGGGCCTGTGACATAGGCGCACGCCGGGCCGTTATAGTCCTTGATCAGCGGATTGATCTGGAAGCATTCAAGGTTGGCCAGTGCCGCACCGGCGTAATAGGCCATGACATGGCCATCACCACAGTTGGTGGGGTTTTCATAGGTGCCCATCAGATAGCCCGATGCTGGCAACCCGAGCCGACCTGCAGCACCGGTGGCAATGATCACCGCCTTGGCACGAATCACATAAATCTCAGCCGTGCGGCAATCAAACCCCATGATTCCCGAGACTGCGCCATCATCGCCAATCAATGTGCGGGTCACGACCACGCGGTTGGTGATGTCAACTCGCGCTTTTTTTAACTGCCGATAGAGCACCTTCTTCATGTGATGCCCCTCAGGCATCGGCAACACATAACTGCCAAGATGATGCACCTTGCGAACTGCATAGTCGCCGGTCTCGTCTTTCTCGAACTTCACACCCCAGTTATCGAGCTCCTGAATCATGGCAAAACTATTTTCCGCATATGCCATCACTCCCTTCTGATCCACGATGCCATCGTTGGCCACCGTGATTTCCTTGGTGTACTGCTCGGGGGTTGCATGACCTGGGATCACCGCGTTATTGAGCCCATCCATGCCCATGGAGATTGCACCGCTCCGCTTGACATTGGCCTTGTCGATCAGCAGCACACGCAGGCTAGGATTTTTTAGCTTGGCCTTGACGGCAGCCATGGGGCCGCCGGTACCACCACCGACAACAACAACGTCGTATTCAAGATCAATGCGATTCATACACTATCCTTTTTGGCATGTTTGGCTTTAGTCAAGCGAGACAAGGCGCGTGCTGGCGCGTGTGCGGGCGAGGCCCGATCAATCTGAAAGCGATACTGGAAGCTATCGCCGCGGAAATACAGATGCTCAAAATCCACCGGCAGCCCGGAAGCGCTATACGTCAAGCGCTGGATTTGCATCACTGGCGAACCCGGCTCGAGCTTGAGGTGTTTATAGTGGGCGTCATCCACCAAGGCGGCTTCAATCTGAATATCCGCATGACCCAGTGCAATACCAAGATCGTTTTCCAGCACTGCAAACACATCGCGGCTGGCGAGGTCTGCCTTGGCGAGGCGTTCGCCTACCTCAAGGGTGAACCAGCTCACATCAACCGAGATCGGCTCACGATTCAAAAAGCGTAATCTGGTCAGTTGGGTAAGACGCGACTTCGGGGCCATTCCAAACGCCTCCGACACCTTTGGCGGAGCCACCGCAGTGCGCAGCGCCAGCACCTTGGAAAAAGTCTCGTAGCCCAAGGGCGCCATCGCTTCGGCAAAGCCTTGCAGTCGGGTCACATTCTGAAAAGCCTTGGGCTTGGAAACAAAACTGCCTTTGCCGTGTACCTTAAAGATCAGGCCCTCATTTTGTAGATCGGCAAGGGCTTGACGCACGGTGATACGGCTTACCCCATGCTGCGCCATCAGCTCACTTTCGGAAGGCACCTGGGCATGCGGCGGATAACTGCCATCGAGAATTGCAGCTCGCAGAACCTCGCGGATTTGAGAGTACAAGGGCTGGGGCGACAACGCGAGCACCGGGCGGGACATGGCGACCTCAACTTGTTATGACGTGTTATGTTTAGCAAGTCTCATGCCAAGGATTCATCGCTTTTGCAGTGCACCAAGATCCGCCATGCTCGATACAGGGTGGTGCGCGGAATTTCGCGATACGGTGTAAGCGAGCTGTTCGCACCGCCCTGGACTGCTGATGCTTAGGGACGGGGCGCAGCCAGTGTTTTCGGCTTGGTGCACGACGCTGGCTCGGTGTGCGCGAATGCACCTGCGTATGGCGAGAGCACTGCCGTGATGCGGCGCCTATTTTTGGCGATAGGCGCAGGGATAACAGGTTCCTGGACGGCACACATGTTCCTCGCTAACAATCTGGCCTTTGGCGGCTCGCATAGAAAGACAGTTTTTGGCACAGACTCCACCACGGGCTCGATACTCTGGTGCGATAACGCTAATTGCACCTCATTCTTTATTTTGCTTTGGCTCAACCAAGCGACCCGATACGTATCTATGCAAAACACTCGCAATCAAGGTTTGATACGGAAGGCCTTCTTCCAACGCCTTCACCTGCAAGCCCCTAAGATCAAGAGAGGACAACCGGATATTTATTCGCTGGTCCTTTGATCCTGCGGCCTCTGCTGCAGCCCTATACATTGCGAAGGACGATTTTGTTCCCACGGGTTGCAGAACTCCACTCTCAAAGGATTTAACAATGCCCTTTTCGAATGCGTCCAGCTTGGGAGCCTTAGCTTTGATCTTTGTCGTCATTTAGATAATCCCGGATTGCTTTACGACTTGGAATGATGGTTTTAAGAACGTAATAATCAGAGTTTTCCACGAACTACCCCTTCGATGCCGATAACTCTTCCGGCTCATCTGCAGCCGCTTGCAGCGACTGGCACTAGGGTGGCGGATTCCATGACGGCACGAGCCATCAGAACTGGCTCACTCCAGATGCCGGATATACGACTGCAAGCGTCTCCGTAAGGCCAAACATATCGGTCAGGTCTTGCGTGTTTGGGGGGAGTCCATATACAAGGGGTTAGGCCTCAGTTCGTGTTGGGCAGCACGAGCTTGTCCTCTCCAACAACCACGGGAATCACTCGGTCTAGCCAGAAGTCCGCATCAAATTTCTTGTTTCCCTTGAGGCTGTCATCAAGTAGAAACGACTTCAGAACGTCTCGAAGGCATGCTTTGGCAAGGCTTGCATGCTCATCAATCGTCGCGGCGTCTGCTGATTGCAGATTCAGCCCCCCGTGAACGACCCGATTCCGAGTCCTTTGTATGAGCCGAACCCTGTCATATCTCTCGCGCCGATGCTCAGGAAGAGCCAAGAAGGCATAGTTGAGTGCAACTCGAAAGGCAAGTTCCGATGAGTCCATGGGATTCAAGACTACTTCAAGGCCTATAACCGCATCCAAAAGTGCATCAACCGGGGAGAGGCGATTCTCAGCATCGACGAGTCTGTCGGCAGCGATGCGCAGTTCTTGCCGTGTTGCGTCCAAGAGTGCACGTTCTAAGTCAAGGAACTCCCTGACCTCTGTCGACAAGAGTTCGAGCGAGGCGAATGTTGGTCGGTTCAACGGCCAACTTGAGCCGCCACCTAGAAACGGCAATAGCTTAGGTGTGAATTCAGTTTGCGTAAGGAAGACTCCGGCACGACCTCGCTTCAGCACGTGCAGTGCTCGAAGAATGTTAGCTGATCTATTCCATGCTTCTTGAATGAAGTCCGAAACTACCAGAGCCTGAGGAGACGTCGCTTCCAAGGTGAACCCACATTGGCTCTGATAGTCGATACAGCAAGAAACAGAGTGGGATAGCAGGTCATGCGGCTGGCCAAACGCAATGTCTTGCGCCCCAAGCTCCACAACTTCATTCTCAGACAAGGGACGAAGGGTAACGCCTCGATCAACATGTATTGGGACGTCGACTCCAGAGAGCTTTACACCAACTAAAGAAGTTATCGCACGATGAGTAAGGGTCTTTTCGTCAAGTAGCCTACCCAAATCCGCCAGCAGAGAATCAATAGCCTTCGGCAGCGATTGCTGTGCCGTCGGGTCTACTTCTAGCGCTGAGCACCAAGTGACCAACAGCGCTTTGCAGTCCGCTAGGCTCATAGCTTGGCCTGGAAGAACAAGATGGTAGGAAAGCTCGGGCTGTGAGTACTTGATGACCGTCTGTAACTCGCCGACTACCGATGAAGTCTCAAGCACACGGATGAAAGCCATCCACGATGACGAGCCTCGATATGGCTCAATCGAGATTGAATGCGTTCCGGGAGCGGTCGGTCTAACAACACGCCGATAGTCCTGGGGTACAAGGGAGGAAAATATAGGATACAACTCCAAAAGAGCCTTCTGGGTGGCAGCTGTGAACTGGTCGGACAGTGGCATGATGTTGTGGTCCGGTGAGAGAAGACGTTCCTATGTAAAATCTGTTTAATCACAGCGCCCAAGTTTATGGGCGCTCAAGATCAATAAACTGGTCTACTCCTCCACACTCTAGCCGACACTTTCCCTTCAAATCAATCTCCCATTTGGCATAGCTCATCCAATATCGAGCCAGTATATTGGTCACGAGCTTGCATAAACCCGTTGAACAACGGGAAAAGCAAGAAACCTGCCAGTGCCAGCCAGTCTGTGATCAAACCGTGATCTTCTTGATCACCACTCGATCCCCAACGTGACGCACCAGTGATTTAAGGCCTTCAGAATTCACTCCATCGACTCACGCAAGACACCTCTGAAGTGAAACGTGAGTTGAAGCAAGTAGTTCTTAATCCTTAATCATTTATCGCACTGGAATCAATCATGAACACATTTAGCAAAGCCCTTATCGCTGCAACCATCACCCTCGGCGCAGTCTCAGCTCAAGCCGCTCAAGGCGAGCAGTATCAATTCAATGACGGCCCCGCAGTGACTATCACTGCAAGCAATCCGAACCTGACTTTCAAGTTCGACGAGCGCGGCCTGTATGACACACCTGTGGCAAGCACCGTGACCCGCGCTACTGTGAAAGCCATGATCAAAGATGCCGGCGGTTTGCTGAGCATTCCACGCGCCTAAGCTCCTCAACCACGCGCTAAAGGGCCATCCAAAAGATGGCCCTTTTCATTTCAAGCGCACAAACAGAAATCACTCAAAGATAGGGGCCCATGTTGCCCGTCGCGCGGGAAACACAGTCTTCCTTTTCCCCCACCGGCGCCACTCCATGCATGGCAGGCCCTACTATTGCAGCTGGCCGCGCAAATACTTCACCACAATCGTGTCGTCTGCTGGATAGTGCTGAGCGGCCACCGGCAAAAGCTGCGCAAGCACACAAAGCCACTGCCCATCGGTACGCACGTAAGTGTCGGTGTAGCTCGTCATGCCAACCGTGGTTGCGCCATCCTGCACGCGCTCCCAGCGATTGGTGGCCGATATCAGTGCGGTGTCGCCATGCAAGGTGATGCGCTCATCACGCATGTCCCAATAGATGATCACGTCGTTATCAAACCCAGTGGCCCAATACTTCAAATACGTCTCACGCGACATATGCGCGCCAAGCGAGGTCATATTGCGAAACTGCGGATGCAGAATGGCATCGTGCGAGGCCACATCGTTGGTGACGAAGTTGTGGATGAAGCGTTTGTTGAGCGCGCGCAGGGTTTGCAGGTCATCGGCTCCGGGCACAGGCGTGCAAAGCTCCACCAGGCAACCGTCCGGGCACCGCAGATACGACACCACTTGGCCCCAGGGTTTGCTTTGTGGGGCTTTGAGTTCGCGTGCCCCAGCGGCAAGCGCTTTTGCGTGAGCCTGCGCAACATCGTCGGTAACCAGCGCAATCTCAACGCCCAGGGGCCGGCCCGATTCACTCGCTGCGATATAGCCCTCGGGCAAATTGCTTTGGCCCAAAGTATGTGAGGCAAACGCGAGCGTTGTGTGCCCGGTGGCGAGTTCGCCATAATCGCCGCCCTCATGCAAGAACTGGCGCTTCAACCCAAACGCTTGCTCGAAAAATTGCAGTGAAGCTGCCACGTTGGGCACATAGATGATGGTGTAGCCAAGTTTCATGAGCAATCTTTCCAACAGGATAGTGCCCTCCATAGTGCAGGCTCAGTGGCCAATCGTCCAGTGGGCGAGATCGCCTCTCAACTCAACCCGAGCTGAGCCTCTATCTGCGTGATCCAAGCCGATGAATCTTGCACGCGCTGAAAATGTTGAGACACTTCGCGGCATCGCTGGCTGACCTCAGGCGAATCCACGAGGCGCTTCAAGCTTCGAGCCAGCCCGCCTGCACGCAGCATGCGCGAATTGCGCACCTCGCCCACTCCGAGCGATCGCACCCGAGCGCCGTTATCAAACTGATCCCAACCAAAGGGCGTGATCACTTGCGGTATGCCCGCGCGCAAGGCCTCAGCGGTGGTGCCAATGCCGCCGTGATGCACTAGCGCTGCTGCCCGTGGCAATAGACTCGCAAGCGGCACATAGGGCTGCCACAACACATACGCGGGCAACTCGGCCGGGCATTGCGCACGCTCCTTGGTTAATAATATCGCTCGCTTGCCCAAGCGCGCGCAGGCCTGAACTGCCGCTGCAAAGAATCGCGCGGCATGTACATTCGCTGTGCCCGGCGTAAACACTATCGGCTTATCACCAGCCTCCAAAAAAAGGCTCAGCTCTGCATCGAATGGGGCTTCGGATTGGGCTTCGAAAAGCGGGAAGTCGAGCATCATCATGGGCTGCGGCCAGTCGGGCACTGGGGCGGCAAACCAGGCGGGAAACAGAAAAAGTGAAAGGTCGGGCACTTGTGCAAGGTGACCCAAAAATGATTGCGCTTGGGGCAATCCCGCGTCACTTCGCGCGCGATTGATATGCGCAAGCGGCACCGGATCAATCCAGCCCCGCTCCAAAAAGCCCCACAAGGCCCGCCGCCATCCCAAGGGCACCCAGCGCGGCACTGGAATCTGGCCAATCATCAAAGGATCATGAATCGAGCGAACACTGCAAGGCGCAAGATAGGCAGCTCCAATCGCATCGATCTCACCGGCCGCGCGAGACAACGCTACGGCAGGCAGAGCAAACGCATGCGCGATCACCCCTATCTTGCTCTCCGCATCCGACCCCCGAGCTTGCCGAATCGCTGCGCGAATTTGCTCAATATGTTGACCATAGCTGGCAAACATCATTGCGCAGCATTTTCGGGGATCCCAGATATCCGGGTCGGCCACCAATTGCTGAAACTCCTCTTCACTCCCCATCCCGATAAATCGCAGGCCTGCGCCTTCAACCAGCACTTGATGGACAGTATTCGAAATGAATGTGACCTCGCGCCCTTGCGCAATGAGCTGCCTGGCGAGATACATAAAGGGGTGAATGTCACCCGTGCTGCCAACGGTGATCAAGAAGTAGCGAATAGGCATCTTCGCAGCATACCGACTTGTGACCTATTCGATATCTCCTTGATCCCCATCAGAGCCCTGCTGAGATGCCTGCGCGATCTGAGGCCTTCAGAATTCACTCCATCGACTCACGCAACACACCTCTGAAGTGAAACGTGAGCTGAAGCAAGAAGTCCCTAACCTTTAATCACTTATCGCACTGGAGTTAACCATGAACACATTCACCAAAGCCCTTATTGCCGCAACCATCACCCTTGGCGCAGTTTCCGCTCAAGCCGCGCAAGGCGAGCTCTATCAATTTGACGGCACACAAACTGACGCACCAACCATTAGCGCATCCAGCGCGTTTGAGTTTCGCTTTGACGAGCGTGGCCTTTATGACAAGCCGGTCGCGAGCACCGCTGACCGCGCCACCATCAAAGCGATGATCAAAGACGCCGGCGGCTTGCTGAGCCTGCCACGCGCCTAAGTTACGAGGCGATTGAAACACTAGGCTTTAACCTGCGAACGCACTCAGGTTGGGGCCCTTGGCAACCAACAGTGCGTTTGGGCCATCTTCGGATGGCCCTTTTTTCGGGATTCTTTGGAAGCTCTTTAGCCTCTGCCAAATGGCAGAGCCCGTGGCGTTTTCCTGATTTTGCTTCTCCGCTCGCGCTCCTGATCTGGCCTTCTGGCAGTGTGGCCACCTCAGAGCATTGGGTGCGCTTCAACATCTCCTCGTATCAAATCACCCTCCCGAAGCCGACACCCGATGATTCGCGCCACTCTGCTTGCTCTTGTACTTTCCGCGACTTGTGCCACCAGCTCTGCGCAGATCTACGCGCCGACTTCTGAGGAGCTCAAGCTTTTGCAATCCAAACGACTGGATACGGTGAACGATCCACCGGCAACCGTTGAAGGCCCCGGTGCAGACAGCGCCTTTGAATGGCATGTGTTTTCTGCCTTGGGAGCGTTGTTCAAAGACCCCAGCCAGATGCCTGGATTTGAAGCGAAATGGCGTAAGTGGAGCTTACCCACCAACCTCATGCGTGATGGCATGCCACATGTGGTTAGATTTGACTCTGGCGTATTAGGCTATTTCAGTATGGTTAACACTTGGGATGCCTACCCCAAGGAAATCGAGGCGCTTTACAAAGCTTGGCCCAACCATCCGATCCCGCCCTTGATAAAGGCCGCTTGGCATAACGCAAGCGCGTGGAAAGCACGCGGCACGGGTCACTCCAACACGGTCTCAAAGGCGGGGTTTGAGCGCTTTGACTATCATTTGAAGGAAACTCGTAAGGTCCTCGATAGTGCACCCGCAACGTCTCGCGACTTCCCGATTTGGTATCGACTCAAGCTTTTGAGCTGGTCGGACGGAAAAGTGGCCCCGGATCAACTGCACGATGTGCTGACTGAGTCGATCCGAAAATTTCCGCACAACCCCCAGCCCTATTTCAGCGTGCTCCAGCTTTTCTCGCCACAGTGGTACGGCAGCAATGAGCAAATCAACCTGTTTATGCAGTGGTCGCTTAAGCATCCATTGCCAAACTCCAAGGATGCCATTTATGCCCGCTTGGCGTGGGCCTACAGCAGGTCCTTCAATGAACCAGACGTTGCATTCAGGCAAGCCGGTATTCAGTGGCCCCGGGTCCGATCCGGTTTTGATGAGCTCATGAAACGCTTCCCCAATAGCCTGTGGATTCCGAACAGCTATGCTTTCTTGGCCTGCCGGATGAGCGACCGCGCCACCTTCATGCGCTTGAAGGAATCCATCCGTGTAAACATGGTCCCCGATGCCTGGACGGAGGGCTATTCATTTGAGCACTGTTCGGCGATGCTCGCCAAAGCAATGTAATTCACCGATAAAACTTCAGAAATGTGGCAATAGGTGCGCGCACCTGAATGGGCCGGTAACCAAACACGCCGAGCGGATCATGGGCCTGCAATTGCGGCAGATTATCCAGAAACTGTTGGCAAGCCAATTCATTCGCACCCGAATGCGTGAGGTATTGGCCCCAACTTGAACTGCCCACCAATGACACAGGCTCAGGCAATGGCTCCACGTGGGAGGTATACGCCGGGGGGTATAACCGGCGATAAGCCTCCCGATGAAAAAGCCAGGAGCGTCCGAGGATATGAGTGGTGGTTGGGTAAGCTGCAAGCAAAGCGGGAATCAAGGCCCGCAATTCAGATAATCGGATTGGCAACTTCGATCGCGCAAGCGGCCCGGTGAGCGGATCATGCTCACGATTCACAAAATGAATGCGTGCCGCGCCCGTTTCATCAGGGCCGGTAAAGTTAAAACATCCAAACATAGTCGCCGGGGCGGGAGCTGCTTCTTCTCCAGTGGCACCATACCAATAAACAACCACCTCTAACTGCGCGGCAGGATCCTCAAAGGAGGTGAGTTGATCGACAAACGCAATCCATCGCGGATCCTGCGGCACCGGGCCAGGTACACCAAAGCCAAATCTTCGGTGAAGATTGGTGTAGCGAAACAGGGCATCGCGCAGCGGCTCAGAACGCAGCACGGCCATACGCCTGGCAAACGCCAACTGAATGTCAAAAAATGAGCGTAGCGCTTGAGCTTGCCGCGCCCGAACCAACGGCTTAAAGTGCGAGCTTGCCACCACTCTTTTGCAACTTAAAAGCTAGCAGCTTCGCAGCCCCATAAATCGCACTGATCGTTGGCGTGGGTGTGTCGGTGATGCGGCCAAGCTCCACCACCGCGCCCACCAGGGCCTCAAGCTCCAGAGCCCGCCCAGCCTCAACATCCTGCAGCATCGAGGTTTTGTGAGCGCCCACCGCCTGCGCCCCAGCAATACGTTTATCGAGCGATATCTTGAATTGCACGCCGAG
>JAIYCW010000017.1 GCA_027487815.1 Burkholderiales bacterium | reverse complement strand
GCGATGGCGCTTACCCCGTTTGACGACATCAAGCTGCAAGCGCCATCAGCTTACTTCGGTGCTGCGGTGCCGATCTTTTTTGCCATCGTTGCTTGGCAACTATGGCGCGGCCGTTCGGCTCAGTATGCGGCGGTGGATGGCCTTGCAAGCACCTTCTCCAACACCGCCATGATGGGCATCCCCATCATCAGTCTGGCCTTCGGCACCGCCGGGCTCTCGGTGTTGCTCACCATCATTGCAATGCACGCTTTGATTCTGCTCACCTCAGCCACGCTGATCCTCGAAATGGGGCGGGCTAACCGTGATTCGCGCCTGGGTGCGATTGGGCAAGCGATTCGCGCCTCGATTGTGCATCCGGTGGTGCTCCCGATCCTGGCAGGCGTGGCCTGGTCACTCTTCCATATCCCCATGCCCAAGGCGCTCGACACCACCCTCAACGTGCTCGGAGTTGCCGCCCCGCCGATGTGTTTACTGCTGCTGGGCGCGACCATTGCCCAGCTCGGGCTCGCCACGGGAGCCAGGCAGGCCTGGCGCTATTGCCTGGTGAAGAACCTGTTGCAACCGCTTGCGACTTACGCGATTGGCCGGTTTGTGCTCGGGCTGGAGGGTTTGCCGCTGATCGTAGCCACGATTGCTGCCGCCATGCCGATTGGCAACAACGTGTTCCTGTTTGCGCAGCGCTATGAGGTGGCGCAAGCGGAGGTGAGTGCAGGCGTCGTGCTTTCCACGCTGATCAGTGCCCCCATTACTCTGCTGATTCTGCATCTGCTCGCCTGAGCCATTTGATACGATAACCCCAATGACACCGCGCGCATATAACTTTTCCGCAGGCCCAGCGGCTTTGCCTCTCGAAGTGCTCGAACAAGCCGCCAGAGAAATGACCAATTGGCGCGGCTCGGGCATGAGTGTGATGGAGATGAGCCATCGTGGCCCGGAGTTCATCAGCATTGCTGCGCAAGCCGAAGCTGATTTGCGCGAGCTGTTGTCCGTTCCCTCGGACTATGCTGTGCTGTTTCTGCAAGGCGGCGGTTTGGGCGAAAACGCCATCGTGCCCCTCAATTTAATGGGCGAGAAGGCCCGTGCGGACTACCTGATTACAGGTTCATGGTCAGCCAAGTCAGTGGAAGAAGCGCGCCGCTTCGGTGAGGTGAATGTGGTGGCTGAGGCCTCCAAGCCTTATTGCGGTATGCCTGCGCCCGAGCATTGGCGCACCAATAGCCAGGCGGCCTACTTTCATCTGTGTACCAACGAAACAATAGACGGCGTTGAAATCCACGAGCTTCCTTTTGAAGCGGTGCCCTCAGGTGTGCCCATCGTGGCCGATGTGTCATCACACATTCTTTCGCGCCCGCTCGATATCAATCGCTATGGCTGCATCTATGGTGGGGCACAGAAAAACATCGGGCCGGCAGGCTTGACCCTGGCGATTGTCCGGCGTGATTTGCTGGGTCGCGCGCATGCCATGTGTCCTTCGGTGTTCAACTATCAGTTGTTGGATCAAAGCGGGTCGATGTATAACACCCCGCCTACATATGGCATCTATATCGCGGGCCTCGTGTTTCAATGGCTCAAGCGGCAAGGCGGGCTCGCGGCGATTGAAGCGATGAACGTCGCCAAGGCTCAGGCCCTGTATGACGTGCTGGATCGTGGCGGATTGTTTTACAACCGGGTAGACCCCGCCTACCGCTCGCGTATGAATGTCACGTTCTTCCTGCGTGATGAAGGTCTGAATCAGGCCTTTCTTGATGGAGCCAAAGCGCAGGGCATGGTTCAGTTGAAAGGGCATCGAAGCGTTGGAGGTATGCGAGCGTCGATCTATAACGCGGTGCCACTTCAGGCGGTACAAACTCTTGTCAGTTATATGAACGAATTCGAGCGCACTCATGGATAAAGCACCCTCCGAGGCGCTGCCAAGCCTCGATGTATTGCGCTCACAGATCGACGCGCTGGATGCCGAGCTGGTGCGCCTGCTGAATCAACGCGCAAGCCTGGCTCAGCAGGTGGGTCATGTGAAAGCGAAAGATGGCACGCCGGTATATCGCCCGGAGCGTGAAGCGCAAGTGATTGCCAGAGTGCGTGAGCGTAATCAGGGGCCGCTGGGTGATGAAGCGCTCAGTGCGATTTATCGCGAAGTGATGTCGGCTTGCCGCGAGCTGGAGCGCCGCATGCGGGTGGCTTTTCTCGGGCCCGCAGGCACGTTTTCAGAGATCGCCCTGTTCAAGCATTTTGGATCGGGTGTGCAGCCGGTGGCCTGCGCCACGATTGATGAAGTGTTTCGCGCCACGGAAGCGGGTAGTGCTGATTTTGGCATTGTGCCGGTGGAGAACTCGACTGAAGGTGTGGTGAATCGTTCGCTGGATTTGCTGCTGTCTACTGAGCTGCAGATTTGCGGTGAAGTATCGTTGTCAGTACAGCATAGTTTGATGAGTCTTTCGGGCTCGCTTGAGGGTGTGAAGCGCGTATGCGCGCATCCTCAGGCGCTTGCGCAATGTCAAGGGTGGCTGGATTTGCATGCTGCGCAACTCGAGCGTGTACCGGTATCGAGTAATGCTGAGGGGGCGCGTTTGGCCTCCCTAGATTCGGCGTTTGCCGGGATTGCAAGTGAGTTGGCTGCCAGCCGCTATCAGCTCGAAGTGGTGGCCCGCAATATCCAGGATGACCCGCACAACCGCACCCGCTTTTTGGCACTTGGTCGCTACGAAACCATATCAAGCGGGCATGATCAGACCTCGCTGATTCTTTCGGTGCCGGATCGTGCCGGTGCGGTGCATGCATTGATTGAGCCGCTGGCTCGTCATGGGGTATCGATGAAGCGTTTTGAATCCCGGCCGGCTCGTCAGGGGCACTGGGAGTACTACTTTTACATTGATCTGCTTGGGCATCAGCAAGACGCTAATGTGGCGGCTGCGCTATCTGAGCTTAAAGGTCAGGCGGCGTTTTATAAAGTGCTCGGGTCCTACCCGCGCGCGGCGGATTAAGTCACAGCACCCCTATTCCGCCCCACTATTTGCAGGAGAAAGATCATGTCAGTTCAAGCCCCCGGATACATCCGGGCAATTGCGCCTTATCAACCCGGCAAGCCGATTTCGGAATTGGCACGCGAGTTGGGACTGGCCGAGTCCGAGATTGTGAAGCTGGCCTCGAATGAAAATCCGCTGGGCATGCCCGAGTCGGCCAAGCAGGCGATGCTCAAGGAGATCAGTGAGCTGGGCCGTTACCCGGATGGCAATGGCTTTGCCCTCAAGCAGGCGGTGGTTAATAAGTACGATGTGCCGATGGGCTGGGTCACGCTGGGCAATGGCTCCAACGATATTCTTGAATTGGCAGCACGTGCCTTCCTGGCCCCGGGTGATCAGGTGATTTATGCCCAGCATTCCTTTGCAGTCTATGCACTGGCAACCCAGGCAGTGGGTGCGCAGGCGATTGTGGTGCCGGCCAAAGACCTGGGTCATGATTTACCTGCGATGCTGGCTGCGATCACCCCACAAACCCGGATGGTGTTTGTGGCCAACCCGAACAATCCCACCGGCACCTTCGTTACCCATCAAGAGGTGGAGGCCTTCCTGAGCGCGGTACCCGCGCATGTGGTGGTGGTGCTGGACGAGGCCTACAACGAATACCTTCCGCCCGAGTTGCGTTTTGATTCGGTGGGCTGGGTAAAGCGATTTCCCAACCTGATTCTTTCGCGCACCATGTCCAAAGCCTATGGTTTGGCGGGCTTGCGGGTTGGCTTTGCGGTGGCTCAGCCCGCGTTGACTGATCTGCTTAATCGCGTGCGCCAGCCATTTAATGTGAATTCCCTGGCGCAGGCGGCTGCGGTGGCCGCGATCCAGGATCAGGATTTCCTGCAGCGCAGTTTCGAGCTCAACCGCACCGAGCTGGATCGTATGCAAGCGGCGTTCGCAGGGCTGGGGTTGCGCTACGTGCCGTCGTTTGCGAATTTTGTTCTGGTGCAGGTGGGCCAAGACGATGAAGCTGGCATGCGCGTGTTTAATGGCTTGCTCAAGCTGGGTGTGATCGTACGCCCGGTCAACAACTATGGATTGCCGCGCTGGTTGCGTATCTCGGTGGGGTTGCCCGAGGAAAACTCGCGCTTTCTTGAAGCCTTAAAGCAGGTGCTGTGACGCGGCATTTCTCCCATGCGTTGGTAGTTGGCGTCGGCATGATCGGCGGCTCGGTGGCGGCCGCGCTCCGAGCTCACGGCATGGCAAAAGTCATTAGCGCCTGCGGGCCAGGCGACGACCCTCAGGCAGCACTCGCCGCTGGATTGATTGATCAAGTGGGCGCGCTTGGTGATCTTGTGGGCCAGGCTGATGTGATTGTTCTGGCCTGTCCGCCATCGGCGATGGATCAGGTGCTTAACGAGATCGGCCAGCATCGTGGCAAATTACGCGCAGGGGTGGTGATCACGGATTGCGCCTCTACCAAACAGTCGGTCATTGCCAGCGCACATCGGCATTTGGGTACGGCGATTTCGCGTTTTGTTCCTGGCCATCCGATCGCAGGCTCAGAGCAACGCGGCCCGGGGGCTGCCCGAGCCAAATTGTTTCAAGGGGCGCGCTGGGTCCTTTGCCCTCAAGTGCAAACCGCCACGGACGCCCAACAAACCTGGACCGAGGTCCTGGCCCAGTGGGGCTGCCGGGTGCAGACCATGCCTGCCGATGAACATGATGCGTTGTACGCTGCGGTTTCGCATATGCCTCATGCCGTGGCTTTCGCTTTGTGCTCAGCCCTGGCAAGAAGCGATCAGTCCCAAGCCGCCCTGGTGGCGGCAGGCGCAGGCCTGAAGGACACTACGCGTATTGGTGCTTCGGATGCCGCCTTGTGGGCTGACATCGTGATGGATAATCGGCTGGCGGTGCGAAGTGGAATCATGCAGATTATTGGTCAATTGCAGACCCAGATTGATTTGCTGGATGCTCAGGACAGGCAAGCTTTGCAGCGCGAGTTTGCGCAAGCCAGTGCATGGCGACGCCAGCTTCAGGATTAAAAAGTCTCCCTTAAAAACACACACCCATTGAGGATGAATCAGGTGCAGAATTTTTACGCGCAACCCCGAGCCGGGCATCTTCTGGCAGGAAGTTTGCGAGTGCCCGGGGACAAGTCGATTTCCCATCGCTCCGTGATGCTCGGTGCTTTGGCTACTGGGGTCACTGAAGTCAGTGGTTTCCTGGAGGGCGCGGATGCGATCTCGACCATGAATGTGTTTCGCGCACTTGGGGTTAGGATTGAGGGTCCTCACGCTGGAAGGGTCACGGTCGAAGGGGTTGGCTTACACGGCCTGAAGGCTACGAATCAGGCGCTCGATTGTGGCAACGCTGGCACGGCGATGCGCTTGCTGATGGGGCTGCTGGCCGGGCAGGCCTTTGACTGTTTGCTGGTCGGTGACGAGAGCTTGACCAAGCGGCCAATGAAGCGCGTGTCTATGCCGCTGGCTTTGATGGGCGCAAAGATCGAAACCACCGCAGGCGGCACACCGCCGGTGCGGCTGATCGGCGGGCAATCTCTCAATGGGATCGATTACACGCTGCCGATGGCGAGCGCCCAGGTGAAGTCTGCAGTGCTCCTGGCAGGTTTGTATGCAAGCGGCAAAACCAGTGTCACTGAGCCCGCACCAACCCGTGATCACACCGAGCGCATGTTGGGCGGGTTTGGGGTCAAGGTGCAGCGTGATGGCGCGACTGCGTCGATAGAAGGTGGCCAACACCTGCGCGCCACCGCCGTGGATGTACCCGCTGATATTTCGTCATCCGCCTTTTTCTTGGTGGCTGCGGCGATTGCAAGCGGCTCGACCTTGACGCTGGAGCATGTGGGCATCAACCCCACCCGCACCGGAGTGATTGATATTTTGCGCCTGATGGGTGCCTCAATCACGCTCACCAACCCGCGCGATGCTGCTGGCGAACCGGTGGCTGATCTGGTGGTGAATGCGGGCGAGCTGCGGGGCATTGAGATTCCTGAAGCGTTGGTGCCGCTGGCGATCGACGAGTTCCCAGTGCTCTTTGTTGCTGCGGCTTGCGCACGCGGCAAGACGGTGCTCACAGGCGCCGAGGAGTTGCGCGTTAAGGAGTCGGACCGTATCGCGGTGATGGCCGATGGCTTGCGCAAGTTGGGCATTGATGCCGAGCCGACGCCCGATGGCATGGTGATTCAGGGCCGTGGCGAGCATCGTGAGGTGTTCAGCGGCGGGGTGGTTGATTCGCATGGGGATCACCGGATTGCCATGGCCTTTGCTGTAGCCAGCTTGAGGGCGGCTGCACCCATCACAATCACCGATACGCTGAACGTAGGCACCTCGTTTCCAGGGTTTGTCGAACTGGCCAACCGCGCAGGGATGCAAGTCACTGCTTTGGCGGTTTAGTCGGCGTGTTTGGTACAGGGATTGCGGTACAGGTATTGGGAGGCTAGGTTGATGATGTCTGCAGTCCATCCCGTCCCGGTTATCACGATTGACGGCCCCACGGCTTCTGGCAAGGGAACCATTGCGGCCCGGGTTGCCGGGGCACTGGGCTGGCATTTGCTCGATTCCGGCGCGCTTTATCGTTTGACCGCGCTCAAGGCGATGGGCAGCGGTGTGTTGCTCGATGATGAAGCGGGCTTGGCGCGGTGCGCGGCCCATCTCAAGCCGCAGTTTATTGGTGAAACCGTGCTGCTTGATGGGGCTGAAGTTACGCTTGCGATTCGTGCCGAGCCCGTCGGGCAGGCGGCCTCTCGAGTGGCGGTTTACCCCCAGTTGCGTACGGCTTTGCTGCAGCTTCAGAGGGATTTCGCCCAGGCTCCTGGCCTGGTTGCCGACGGTCGGGATATGGGCACGGTGGTGTTCCCCGAAGCTGCCCTGAAGGTGTTTCTGACCGCGAGCGTCGTTTCGCGCGCTCAAAGAAGGCATAAACAGTTGATCGATAAGGGATTTTCCGCTAATATCGACGACCTTCTCAAGGATTTGGAGCAGCGTGATTCCCGCGATATGTCGCGGGCAGTAGCGCCTTTGAAGCCAGCGGAAGGCGCTTTGGTGCTGGATTCCACCAGCCTGAGCATCGATGACACGGTGACTCGGGTAGTGCAAGCCGCACAAGAGCGAGGGGTGGTCTGAGGGGGCGGGCGCGAGCTTGAATCTGAAGACCTTTTTCTACTCCACCTGCTTTTGGCTTACTGCTCCGGATTTCGGATCGGCTGAGGGTTGGGTGCGTTAACTGGAAGTTATTTTGTCAACTGCAACTGCTGCGGCACCTGTCGCAATCGAGAGCTTCGCCGCTCTATTCGAAGAATCCCTATCCCACCAAGTCATGCGTTCTGGCGAAGTGATCACCGCTGAGGTGATTCGCATCGACCATAACTTTGTGGTGGTCAATGCCGGCCTGAAGTCGGAAAGCTATATCGATATCGAAGAGTTTCACAACGATAAAGGTGAACTCGATGTGCGCGAAGGCGACTTCGTATCGGTAGCGATCGACTCGCTGGAAAATGGCTATGGCGAAACCCGTTTATCGCGCGATCGCGCCAAGCGTTTGGCCGCCTGGCTGAGCCTTGAAAAAGCGCTTGAGTCCGGAGAGCTGGTCACCGGCACCGTCACTGGCAAGGTCAAAGGCGGTCTTACCGTGATGACCACCGGCATCCGCGCATTTTTGCCCGGCTCGCTGATTGATACACGTCCTGTCAAGGACACCTCGCCCTTCGAGGGCAAGACCATGGAGTTCAAGGTCATCAAGCTGGATCGCAAGCGCAACAACGTGGTGTTGTCGCGTCGCGCGGTGATCGAGTTGTCGCAGGGTGAAGAGCGCGCCAAGCTGCTCGAAAACCTCTCCGAAGGTTCTACCGTCAAGGGTCTGGTCAAGAACATCACCGACTACGGCGCGTTTGTGGATCTGGGCGGCATCGATGGTTTGCTGCACATCACCGATATGGCATGGCGTCGTGTGCGTCATCCTTCCGAAGTGCTCAGCGTGGGCCAGGAAGTCACCGCCAAGGTGCTCAAGTTCGATCAGGATAAAAACCGCGTCTCGCTGGGTATCAAGCAGCTGGGTGATGATCCATGGGTTGGTATTGCACGTCGCTACCCCACGGGCACCCGCATGTTTGGCAAGGTCACCAACATCACCGACTACGGTGCATTCGTTGAGATCGAACCCGGTATCGAAGGCTTGGTCCACGTCTCGGAAATGGACTGGACCAACAAGAACGTCAATCCTGGCAAAGTCGTGGCCCTCGGTGATGAAACCGAAGTCATGGTGCTGGAGATCGATGAGGAGCGTCGTCGTATTTCCCTGGGCATGAAGCAGTGCCGTCCGAATCCATGGGAAGAGTTTGCAGACAATAATCGCAAGGGCGATAAGGTCAGCGGCACCATCAAGTCGATCACTGATTTTGGTGTGTTCATTGGCTTGCCTGGCGGGATCGATGGCTTGGTCCACTTGTCCGATCTGTCCTGGAATCAGCAGGGCGAAGAGGCTGTGCGCAACTTCAAGAAGGGTGATGATGTCAGCGCTGTGGTGTTGGCTATCGACACCGAGCGCGAGCGTATCTCCCTGGGTATCAAGCAAATGGATGGTGACCCGTTCACCAACTTTGCTGGAGCCCATGAAAAAGGCGCGCTGGTTAAAGGCATCGTAAAAGCGGTGGACCCCAAGGGTGCCGTGATTGATATCGGTGGCGATGTGGAAGCCTATTTGCGTGCTTCGGAAATCTCGCGCGATCGCGTGGAAGATGCCCGTGTGCATATGAAAGAGGGCGATGAAGTCGAAGCCATGATCATCAACGTGGATCGGAAAAACCGGTCTGTGCAGTTGTCGATCAAAGCCAAAGACAATGTCGAAACCGCTCAGGCGATGGAGCGTATGCAAGCTGAGTCGAGTGCTGCTTCGGGCACCACCAACCTCGGCGCTTTGCTGCGTGCCAAGCTTGATCAGGGTGGCGACAAGGCCTAAAGTCCAGGCTTACAGCCAAGGCATTAATAACCCTAGCCACAAGGTGAACCATGCGTCCTGACGACAAGCTGGCCCCGGCGATGACCAAATCCGAGCTGATTGCCCGGTTGGCCGAACGCTATCCCCAGCTGGTTGCGAAAGACGCAGAGTTTGCTGTTAAAACGATTCTTGATGCGATGGCCGATACCCTCTCGCGGGGGCATCGCATCGAGATTCGTGGCTTTGGGAGTTTTGCGCTATCCAAGCGTCCGCCTCGTGTCGGGCGCAACCCCAAGTCTGGCGAAAAAGTGCTGGTCCCCGAAAAGCGGGTACCTCACTTCAAGCCTGGCAAGGTGTTGCGCGAACGGGTGGATGATGCCCTCAGGCTGCATGAAAGTCTGGGCGCGCTCAAATGACGATCCTGACCTGGATCTTCCGACTGTTTCTTTTTCTGATTGTTCTGGGCTTTGCATTGACCAACACTGGTGTGGTCGAACTGCATTTCCTTGGGCTCGATCAGTTCTGGCGCGCGCCGCTGGTGATTTTTTTGCTGCTGTTTTTTGTCGGTGGCGTAGTGGTCGGGCTGCTTTCTTGTCTGCCCGCCATGTTTCGGCAGCGTCGTGAGATTGGGCGCCTGAAAAAAGAGCTCAAGCTTGTGAAGCCAGCCCCGCCGCCACCTGGCGTGCCACTGGATGCGCCTTTGCCCACCGTGGCGAGTGCTGCAAGTCTTGCTGCCAAATCCGGAATCAGCCCCTGAAGCGCGGCACTGGATTGGGATTGAAGCTTGAGTCAAAGCGATTGATGTTGCGCAGTTCCTATGGAAATTGAGCTTTGGTGGCTGCTGGCCTTGCCACTCTTTTTTGGGCTGGGTTGGTGGACCACGCGCTCCGATGGCGGCAAGGTGATGCCCGCCTCAAAAATGCCCGATGCCTATTTCAAAGGCCTGAATTTCCTGCTCAATGAGCAACCCGATAAGGCGATTGATGCCTTTATCGATGTGGTGCGGTTGGACCCGGACACGATTGAGTTGCACTTTGCGCTCGGTAATCTGTTCAGGCGCCGAGGTGAAACCGATCGGGCAATTCGCGTGCATGAGAATCTGGCGCAGCGTACGGATTTGCCAGCCAGCCAGCGTGCGCATGCCCTCCATGAGTTGGGGCAGGACTTTCTCAAGGCCGGATTGATGGATCGTGCGGAGGATGTGTTTCATCGGCTCAAGGGCACAGAGTATGAAGCGGCAGCCCTGGGCGCTCGCCTGGATATTGCCCAAAAGGTGCGTGATTGGCCGCTTGCAATTGATCTGGCACAGCAGGCCTTGAGCGCGGGTGCGGACGCCAAAACCCATCAGCCCTGGATTACCCACTTTAGATGTGAACTTGCGGCCCTGAGCAAGGATCCACAAGAAGCGCTGCGGCTGCTTAAACTTGCGCATGAAACCTCACCCACTCATCCGCGAGCTTTGATTGCGCTGGGCCAATGGGCGATGGGGCAGGATGATCCTGAGCAGGCGATCAGCTGGTGGACTCAGGTCTTGCAGTTGGCGCCTCAAGCCATGAACCTGACAGCTCGCGATTGGCTCGCGGCCCACCAGAGACTTGGTCGACTCGATGCCGGGCTCAACGCCTTGGAGTCAGTGAGCGCCACTCAGGCTGGAGCTGACGTGCTGGAGGCCATGGTTGAGGTGCGCCTGAGTCGTGATGGCGCGGCTTCCACTCGCACATGGCTTGAGCAGCGCATGGTGCAGCGCCCGTCATTGGCGGGGCTGGACCGTTTGCTTATGCTGCGAATCAAGCAGGGTGAGCTCACTCAGCAAACCTCATCTACAGGGCTTGTTGAGCAAGTGCAAAGCGATCAGTTGATGCGCAGCCTTCTCTCACCCCAGCTGGGGCGGCAGCTTCGCCATGTATGTGGGCATTGTGGCTTCAAGGCCCGCCAGTTTTATTGGCATTGCCCGGGCTGCAGCCGCTGGGATTCCACGAGCCCGGTGCGCAGCGAAGATAGCGCGTCGTAGAATCGGGTATGGCTTCAGTTTCCATGGCTTCATCTCCCTTATCCCTGCCCGATCTCAGCGGTGTGCGCCTGGCGGTAGTGGGCGATGTCATGCTGGATCGGTATTGGTTTGGCGATGTGCAGCGCATCTCCCCCGAAGCTCCAGTCCCGATTGTGCGGGTCAAACGCATTGAAGAGCGCCCCGGGGGCGCGGCCAATGTGGCTTTGAATGTGAGTGCGCTGGGCGCGCAAGCGATGTTGCTTGGTGTGGTGGGTGCGGATGAAGCGGCGAGGCGGCTGCAAACGCTGTTAACTACAGCGCCATTGGCGGGACGGATTGAGCCTCATCTCACCGTCGACGAGGGTTCGCCCACGATCATCAAGTTGCGGGTGATCGGCCGTCAGCAGCAGCTGCTGCGCATTGATTTTGAAGAAGCGCCTGCTGCGGATGCCCTGGCTCAAAAACTCGTCGATCTGGCGCAAACCATCGGGCAATGTGATCTGCTCGTGCTGTCGGATTACGGCAAGGGAGCATTGGGGCAGATCGAGGAAATTTTGCGCTTGGCTCGTGAGCATGGCAAAGCGGTGATCGTTGATCCAAAGGGCGACGATTACACCAAGTATCGAGGAGTGACTGTGCTTACGCCCAATCGTGCTGAGTTGCGTGAAGTGGTGGGAGCGTGGCGAGATGACGCAGACCTTGAGCGCCGGGCGCAGGCCTTGCGTGAGCAGCTCGAGTTGCAGTATTTGCTTCTGACCCGCTCGGAGGAAGGGATGAGTTTGTTCAGTGCGCAAGGCGCCTTTCATGTGCCTGCCCAGGCCCGGGAAGTTTTTGATGTGTCGGGCGCAGGCGATACCGTAGTGGCTACACTGGCCTGCTGGCTGGCTGCCGGCGAAAGTATTGAGCAAGCCGTGCAATGGGCCAATCGTGCTGGCGGTATTGTGGTGGGCAAGCTCGGTACAGCCACCGTAACCCGTGAAGAATTGCTGGAGATCGCGCGATGATTATCGTCACTGGCGCGGCCGGGTTCATCGGAGCCAATCTAATCCATGCACTCAATCAGCGCGGTCTCACCGATATTCTTGCGGTAGACAATCTTGAGCGCTCCGAGAAGTTTCACAACCTGGTGGCAGCGGAGTTTTCCGACTACCAGGATAAGACCGATTTGCTTGCGCTGTTACCCAAACTTGGCCGCATCGAAGCGATTTTTCATCAGGGTGCCTGTTCAGACACAATGCAAACCGATGGCCGCTACATGATGGCGAACAACACCGCTTATACCCAGCGATTGTTTGAATTTGCGCAGGCTCGTCGTGTTCCCTTGATCTATGCCTCATCTGCGGCTGTGTATGGCGGCTCATCGGTATTCAAGGAGGCGCGCGAGTTTGAAGCGCCGCTTAATGTGTATGGTTACTCGAAGTTTTTGTTCGACCAGTTTTTGCGTCGTTCGATGGACAAGCTCACCGCTCCGGTGGTGGGTTTGCGCTACTTCAATGTGTATGGCCCGATGGAGCAGCACAAGGGGCGGATGGCGTCGGTTGCGTTTCACAATACCCAGCAATTCTTGGCTCACGGCCATGTGAAACTGTTCTCGGGCTGGGAAGGCTGGCCTTCAGGCGGGCAGACGCGAGACTTCATTCATGTGGATGATGTTGTAGCAGTGAATTTGCATTTTCTGGATCATCCCGAGCACAGCGGGATCTTCAACTGCGGCACGGGCAAGGCCCAACCTTTCAACGACGTGGCACAAACTGTGGTGAATACGTTGCGCGCCCGCAGCAGCTTGCCAGCTTTGACGCTCAATGAACTGGTGGCCGCCGGACTGATCCAGTACATTGAGTTCCCGGAAGCGCTTAAAGGCAAGTACCAGAGTTTTACCCAGGCAGATATTCAGGCGTTACGCGATACCGGATTCACCCGTGATTTCCTCACCGTGGAGCAGGGCGTGGAGCGTTATGTCAGTCGCTTGGTCAACTCGAAGTGATCGGCTGGCGTTACCTAAGCACCAGCCGCCGGGCTGAATTTACCCTTGAGGAGAGTCGGATGAAGAAGATTTTAGCGGCCGTGATGGCCTTTTTTGCGATGATCAGCATTGCATTCGCAGCGGTTGACGCCAATACGGCTTCACAAGCTGATCTTGAAACCATCAAGGGCATTGGGCCTGCAATTTCGGCGCGTATCGTCGAAGAGCGCAAGAAGGGTGGCCCGTTCAAGGATGCTTCTGATCTTGAGCAGCGAGTTAAAGGCGTTGGTGAAGAAAACATCAAGAAGATGATGGCTGCCGGACTGACTGTAGGTGGCAAGGGCGCTCCTGCTGCTGCGGCGGCTGCGCCGAAAGCGGATGCCAAGGCTGATGCCAAGAAAGAAGCTCCCAAAGCGGACATGAAGGCAGATGCGAAAGCGGATGCCAAAAAGGACGCACCCAAGGCTGATATGAAGGCTGACGCGAAAGCGGATGCCAAGAAAGATGCGCCTAAGGCAGATATGAAGGCCGATGCGAAAGCGGATGCCAAGAAGGATGCACCCAAGGCTGATATGAAGGCTGATGCGAAAGCTGACGCAAAGAAGGATGACAAGAAGGCCGATGCCAAGAAAGACGAGAAGAAGGCCGATGCCAAGAAAGATGATAAAAAAGCGGATGCCAAAAAAGACGATAAGAAGGATGCCAAAAAGGATGATGCCAAGAAGTAATTGGCTTGTTGTCGGCAAAGAAGCCCGCCTGATCCGCGGGCTTTTTTCATGACCTCGCCGGTGCGCGCCATCGATTTGCGCAAGCGATTGGGCCTGTATGCCCGTCTGACTCGCCTGCATAAGCCGATTGGTACCTTGCTTTTACTATGGCCGACATTGTGGGCTCTATGGATTGCCTCGGGCGGGCAGCCCAAGCCTTACGACATCTTCGCGTTTTGCCTGGGCACCTTGCTTATGCGCTCGGCGGGTTGTGCGATCAATGACTGGGCGGACCGCGATTTTGACCGTCATGTGATGCGTACCAAAGATCGTCCGCTGACCGCTGGGTTGATTAGTGCCAACGAAGCCGTGGGCGTGTTTGTTGTGCTGTGTTTGTTAAGCTTGCCGTTGGTGTTCCCCTATGGCCCGCTGACTTGGGCTTTGGCTGGGGTAGCAGCGTTTCTCGCTGCAAGCTATCCCTTTACCAAGCGTTTTCTTGCGATTCCGCAAGCCTATCTCGGAGTGGCTTTCGGATTTGGCATTCCAATGGCTTATGCCGCAGTTCAGCAAACAGTACCCGCGAGTGCATGGCTCATGTTACTAGCCAATATTTTTTGGGCAGTGGCCTACGATACTGAGTATGCGATGGTGGATCGTGAAGATGATCTGAAAATCGGGATTCGTACTTCGGCCATCACATTTGGCCAATACGATATCTTCGCCGTCATGCTCTGCTACTTCTCCGCCCTGGCGCTGCTGGGTGGGGTGGGGTGGCTTGAAGAACTGGGAGCCCTGTACTACCTTGGCTTGATGGCCGCAGGTGCGATTTCGGTTTACCACTATCGCCTGATTCGAATGCGCTCAAGACAAGGGTGCTTTAAAGCCTTTAACCATAACAACTGGTGGGGGGCCGCAGTATTTGCCGGTATTGCCCTGGAGTTCTTGATCGACTAGTTTTAAGCCACCTTGATGCTGCGGCCCCTGGGGCCACAGCATCTGCAAGGATCTTTACTTCTTGGGTGCACCCATCACGCCGGCTGCACTGTCGTCTTCCTCTTCTGGTGCAGTGATATTGATATTGACCTTGTCAACATCCAGCACCTTCTTCTCACCCAAAGCCGATAGCACGATATCTGGCCTCGCCACAATCACCGCCAACATGATCAGCTGGAGGATCACGAAAGCAATCGATCCCCGATAGATGTCGGCTGTTTTCAGCGAACTGATCTTGGAGCGGGTGACTTTGTCGATGTAGTCCGTTTTTGGGGCAACTGAACGCAGGTAGAACAATGCAAATCCAAACGGGGGTGTGAGGAATGAAGTCTGCAGGTTCATTGCGATCATCACGCCAAAGAAGATCAGATCGATACCCAGCTTGTCGGCCACAGGAAGCAGCAGCGGCAAGATGATGAAGGCGATTTCAAAGAAGTCGATGAAAAAGCCCAGTACAAAGATCATCGCGTTGACAAAAAGCAAGAATCCCAGCTCACCGCCCGGTAAGGCAGCGAAGAGCTTTTCAACCCAGTGCGGGCCGTTGATGGCCTGGAAGGTCAGTGAAAATACGGTGGAGCCGACCAACACAAACAACACGAAGATCGACAGGCGTGAAGAGGAGTCCAGCCCCTGACGCAGCAAGCTCAGATTCAAGCGGCCCCGCAACGCGGCCAGTATCATCGCTCCAGCCGCACCCATCGCACCGCCTTCAGTGGGCGTGGCAACCCCTAGGAAGATTGTTCCCAGCACCAGGAAGATCAGGAGCAGCGGCGGGATCAACACGAAAGTGACTCGCTGCGCAATTTGCGAAAGCAGATTCAGTCGCAGGGTCTTGTTGACCAATGCCGCGATCAGGGCAGAGACGATGCCTGCCATCAACGCCATCACAATGCGCTCGTCGGTAGGCGTGACATATTCACCCTTGGCACCGAACATCTTGGTGATCGAGTCGTATTGAATGAACACATACGTGCCTATCGCGACGCAAGCAACGGTCAGCAGGCCAAGCGAAGTATATCCAGCCGATCCGCTGGGCTCACGATACAGCCTGGCTTCTGGCGGTAAGGCTGGCACCCATTTCGGGCGCAACACAGCGAGCAGAATGATCGCGATGACATAAAGCGCAACCAGCATGAAGGCAGGGATAAACGCGGCCTTGTACATATCACCCACGCTTTTGCCAAGCTGGTCGGCAATCACGATCAACACCAGTGAAGGCGGGATGATCTGAGCGAGCGTACCTGAGGCTGTGATCACGCCTGCAGCCAATGGCCGGTTGTAGCCATAGCGAAGCATGATGGGCAATGAGATCAATCCCATCGCAATCACTGACGCTGCAACCACACCGGTGGTGGCGGCGAGCATGGCACCGACCAGTACTACTGCAATCGCAAGGCCACCGCGCAACGGACCAAACACCTGTCCGATGGTCTCAAGGAGGTCTTCGGCCATGCGGCTGCGTTCAAGTACCAAGCCCATGAAGGTGAAAAACGGAATCGCCAGCAGCGTGTCGTTGGACATGATGCCGTAGACCCGCAAAGGCAACGCGTTGAAGAATTGTGCTGGAGCCAGCTCCAGCCCCACAGCCAGAATGCCAAAGAGAATGCCGGTGATCGCAAGACCAAAGGCCACAGGAAAGCCGCTCAGGAGCATGACCAGCAAGGTCGCGAACATGATCGGCGGAAGATTGGAAGCGATCATGCTCATACGGTCCCCGCAGCTTTGGTGTTGTTGTTCTTGCTGGCTTCTTGCGCTTCCAGGGCTTCTTGTTCCGCACGCAGCTCTTCGAGCAGGCGCTCTTCATCCTTCATCTCAGGCTGGGCGTGTGGATCGGGTCCGGCGCCAGTGAGAAATGCAATTCGCTTGAACAGTTCGGACAGGCTTTGCATGCCGAGCAGACAAAAGCCGATCGGCACCAGGATGTACAAGGGCCAACGGATCAAGCCGCCAGGGTTGGCAGAGACCTCGTTGCTGTTGTATGCAAGGATCACTGAGGGCAGCGCCATGTAGGCGATCAAGCCGCACAGGGGAATCAGGAATACAGCAATGCCAATGACATCGATCCAGACCTGGGTGCGTCGCTTGAGTTTGCTGGAGAGCACATCAATGCGCACATGCTGGTCATGGAGAAAAACATAGCCTGCGCCGAGCATAAAGACTGCCGCAAACAAATACCATTGGGCTTCAAGATAGGCATTCGAGCCAATGTTGAAGGCTTTCCGGGTGATCGCATTGGCGGTGCTGATCAGCACGGCAAGCAACAGCAACCAGTAGACAAACTTCCCGATGCGTTCACTGATGGCATCCATCAGGCGGGAAAACGATAGCAAAGCGCTCACGCGTAGGACTCCTCTTGTTGTTATGGTCAAAAAAGCGACCCGCAACTTGTGCGGGTCGACAACCCGTTCTCGCGAACGGGTTGGGAGGGAAAGGTCAGCCAGCCGACAGACTTAGTTGCGCAACATCGAAGCCATGAAGTCATCGAAGGTGTTTTCAGTTACACGCATCCACGACACGGATTCACGCTGGAATGCCGAGTACGAGTCATGCAGCCGCTTGAAGTTGGCGTTGGTCGTGCCCAATTCCTTGTACATGTCTTGCGAAGCTTTGAAGAAAGCCTCCATGACTGGACGTGGGAAAGGCTTGACTTGTGTGCCACCGGCAATCAGGCGACGCAGTGCTGGTGCGTTACGCGCATCGTATTTGGCCATCATGGTTGCGTTGGCCTCGTGAGCAGCTGCTGTAAAGATTGAGCGATACTCAGCAGGCAATGCAGCCCAGGCTTTGTCGTTCACCAACCAGCCCAAAGCCGCGCCACCTTCCCAGAAACCTGGGTAGTAGTAAAACTTGGCGACCTTGTTGAAGCCGAGTTTTTCGTCGTCGTAAGGACCGACCCACTCAGCCGCATCGATAGTGCCTTTTTCCAGCGCTGGATAAATATCGCCGCCAGGAATCTGCTGGGGTACTGCGCCCACTGCCTGGAACAAGCGACCACCCAGACCGGGGATACGCATCTTCAGGCCCTTGACGTCTTCCATAGTGTTGATTTCCTTACGGAACCAACCGCCCATTTGAGCACCGGTGTTACCCGACAGGATGTACTGCAGGCCTTGTGGCTTCAGGAAGTCATTAAACAGCTTTTCGCCGCCGGCTTGCTTCCACCAGGCATTCATCTGGCGAAAATTCATGCCAAAAGGAATGCACGAACCGAAGGCCCAGGTTGGGTCTTTGCCTACATAGTAGAAAGCGGCGGTATGCGAGCACTCAACTGTGCCCGCAGCAACCGCATCTGCGGCTTGAGGCATCGGAACGATTTCGCCAGCGGCAGCAACGGAGATCTGGAATTTTCCACCGGTGGCTTCGCTGATGCGCTTGGCCGCGTCTTCAGCAGCACCGAAGATGGTGTCGAGCGCTTTGGGGAAGCCCGACGAACAACGCCAACGCACAGTGGGCTGCGCTTTGACAATGGCCGGAGCACCAAGAATAACGCCGCTGGCAGCAGCGCCAACGGTGGCCTTATTTATGAACTTACGACGTTCCATCCGAGATCTCCTAATGGCTTTGGAAGAGGTTTGAGTGACCGGCGTGTGGCAACAAGCTAATCGACGGCGAACAGAAGTCTAGTGATGTCGTAGACAAAATTACATTCTGTTTAAGCTGCGTTAGAATCAGGTTTTATGGAAGTAACGAGCGGTTTTTCTGGGGTTTTTCTAAGGGTTAACCCAAATGAGCACACTGAATTTCAAGCACCTGCATTACTTCTGGTACATCGTCAAAGCGGGTGGTTTGCTCAAGGCGAGTGAGCAGTTGCATGTCACGCCGCAGTCCATCAGCGGGCAGATTCGACAGCTCGAGGATTCCATCGGGGAGCCCTTGTTTCAGCGCAGTGGTCGTGGCCTCGAAATGAACGATATGGGGCGGATGGTTTTCGAACATGCCGACAAGATGTTTTCGGCCGGAGAAGAGTTAAAGGAAGCTTTACGCGAACCCGCTGCTGCCCGCCAATCCCACTTCAGAGTAGGAGTATCCAATGTGGTGGGGCGCTCAATTGCTTACAGGGTGTTGCAGCCTGCGATTGCCTTGCCTCAACCGCCTCGGCTGATTTGCCATGAAGGACGTCTTTCGGACTTATTGGCCGACCTTTCCGTCAACCGCCTTGATCTGGTGATCTCGGATCGCCCGATGGATAGCTCGGTGAATGTGCGGGCGTTTAATCACCTGCTGGGGGAATGTGGAGTGGCCATGCTCGCCGCGCCGCGCCTGGCTGCAAAGTTGCGCCGGGGGTTCCCCCGATCGCTTGATGGGGCGCCTATCTTGCTTCATGGCGAAAGCTCTTCGGTAAGGCATCGATTGCTGCGGTGGCTCGACCGCATGAAGCTGCGCCCAAGGGTGGTCGGTGAGTTTGACGATACTGCCTTGCTGAAGGCCTTCGCTCAGGAGGGAGCCGGAGTTTTCGTGTCGCCATCTCTCGTTGCAGATGAGATATGCGCCCAAATCGGAGTGGAGAAGGTCGCCAACCTCGATGAGGTGGTGGATCAGATTTATGCAATTTCAACCGAGCGTAAGCTGACGCACCGTGCAGTAGTTGCGATTAGTCAGGTCGCGCGAGATGTGACCTTTGCACCAGCCAAGAAGCGTGACTCAGTGCTTAGAGCCGTTTGAAGGCGGTTCACCAAACTCTTCGCCCATCTGCGTGGCGCGCTCACGCGCCGCCTGAATGGCTCGACTGATGCTCTGATCAACTCCTGCCTTGCGCAGCACCTCCAGGCCGGCAAAAGTCGTGCCGCCTTTGGAGGTTACGCGTTCGCGCAAAGTAGCCGGGCTTTCAGCGGATTGAATTGCGAGCGCGCTGGCGCCTTCAAACGTGCGCAAGGTGAAATCGCGAGCCTGCTCGCCCGATAAGCCGAGAGCTTGCGCCTGAGCAATCATCGCTTCCATGAAGTAAAACACGTATGCCGGCCCCGAGCCACTCACTGCAGTCACCGCGTCGAGCTGCTCTTCGTGCTCAACCCAAAGCAATCGGCCAGTGGGCTCCAGCAAGGCTTGCACAATGGCACAGTCTTGTTCACTCACTTGGGCGGCGCGATATGCACCAGTGATACCCAAGCCAATCAATGCAGGAGTGTTGGGCATGCAACGTACCAGCCTTTCTGGATGGCCCAGCCAGCGCTTCAAATCCGTGGATCGGATTCCTGCCGCCACTGAGACGACCAGGCTTTTCCCCAAGTAAGGGGCTAATGCTTCACAGGCGACCCGCATCATTTGGGGCTTCACCGCGAGCACGAGTACATCCACATCGAGCGCCAGCTTGTCGGGTTGGGTAAAAGTGAGAAGCTGTTGGGCAAGACCGCGTTCTTGCGCGATGGTTTGCAATTTGCTGTGCTGTTGGGCGTCCGGATCGATAACGTGAATCGTGGGCATCATCACGCCGCGTGCAAGCGCTCGCCCCTCCGTACCCGATACCTTTGGCGCTTGCAGCAAACCCGAGATCATCGCGCTGGCCATATTGCCGCCACCCACAAAACACACTTTCATTTCACTTCCGCTTTCTTTAAAAACTCCCGCAGCCGTACCCCAAGCGCCAAGAGCACTGAAAAGTAAATCCCGGCCGCTACCGCAATCAACCCAAGCAAAGTTGCCGCGCGGCGCCATGGGGTTTCACGCCAGGCCAACCAATCCACGAGGCTACTGCTCCACCATACGGCCAGTCCCATACAAGCGGCTGCCAAAAACACCTTTGCACTGAATGCGGCCCATCCAGCCAGTGGATGGTAGGCGCCGGCGCGGCGCAGGCCCCAGAACAGCAATCCGGCATTGAGCCAGGCCGCCAGGGATATTGACCATGCCAAACCGGCATGAGCAAGCTGCGGCACCAGCGCGAGGTTGAGGAGTTGGGTGATGACCAACACGACCAGGGCTATCTTGACCGGAGTACGCACATCCTGGCGAGCATAAAACCCAGGGGCCAACACCTTGATGGCAATCAAAGCGACTAGCCCAATCGCGTAGCCACTCACCGCCTGAGCTGTCATCACCACATCGCGATCTGTGAACTTGCCATAGTGAAACAGCAGCGCGGTCAGGGGTTGAGCAAGCAATCCGAGGCCCACCATCGCAGGCACGGCAAACACCAGTGTCAGGCGCAGGCCCCAATCCAGCAATTGATTGTATTGTGCAGTGTCTGAGCGGGCGCTTGCATTGGAAAGGCTCGGCAACAAGACGGTGCCCAAGGCGACACCCAGCAATGCGGAAGGGAATTCCATCAGCCGATCACCGTAGGTCACCCAGGACACCGAACCCGCGGCCAGCCTCGAAGCAATATGGGTATTAATAAGCAAGCTGATTTGCGCCACCGATACAGCCAGCACTGCCGGGGCCATTTTCTGCAAAACCTCGCGAGCGATCGGATTGCGAAATGCCGCACGCGGATTGATATGGATGCGTGGAATGAGGCCAAGTCGGCCCAAAGCCAACCACTGCATCGCGACTTGCAAGATGCCGCCCAGCACTACACCCGCGGCCAGCGAATAGATCGGGCGCTCAAACTGACTGGACAAGCCCCACGCACACGCGATGACGCTAAGGTTCAGCGCGACCGGAGCCGCCGCCGGAACCGCAAATTTACGCCAGGTGTTCAGAATGCCAGCCGCCAATGCGACCATTGAAATCAATCCGATGTAGGGAAACATCCAGCGTGTCATGATGATCGCAGCATCGAAGGCTTCCGGGTCACGTGCCAGCCCGGAAGCCGTAGCCCAAACCAGTGCGGGTGCACCAATTACCCCGAGAACACTCACCACAAGGACTGCCCAGAACAGGCAGGTAGCGACCTGGTCAATCACCGATTTGACCTCGGCCTCGTTATTTTGTGACTTCATGCGAGCAAGAATGGGCACAAAAGCCTGCGAAAAGGCACCTTCGGCGAACATTCGGCGTAGCAGGTTGGGCAGCCTGAAGGCGACAAAAAACGCGTCAGTCATGGCGCTTGCGCCAAACAACACCGCTGTCAGGTTTTCCCGCACCAAGCCGGTGATTCGGGACAGCAGGGTCAATCCGCTCACGGTGGCAGCGGCACGAAGCAGATTCATGAGGGGTGCCTGGCTATGCGACTTGCCGCCAAGGGCTGAATATTGTTATACTTCAAGGCTTTCCATTAATTTCCCGCGCCCCACGGCGCTCCTCTGAGTAGATTTTCGCATGGCAAATATTGCTTCTGCCCGCAAACGCGCCCGGCAAGCGGTCAAACAAAACGCTCACAATTCGAGCTTGCGCAGCACCTTGCGCACTGCTATGAAAACTGTGCGCAAAGCGATTGGCGCTGGTGACAAAGCTGTCGCTACCCAAACTCTGCAAGCCTCGCAAAGTGTGATTGATCGAATCGCTGATAAGCGCATCATTCACAAGAACGCTGCATCGCGTTACAAGAGCCGCTTGGCAGCCGCCGTTAAGGCGATGGCCTGAAAACTCCTCGATGTTGGCTGACTCAGCCAAGATCGGGTTGCTTGGTTGATTGATCGGAGGGACCCTCAAGCAGGGTCCCTTGCGTTTTCACGTCCTGCTCCGATGAATTGGGTTTTGCCCGCACTCCGAATATTGCGGTACCTACTCTTACCATCGTCGAGCCACAAGCAATCGCAGATTCCAGATCCTGCGTCATCCCCATGGATAAGGTATCGAACTGATCCTGCTCGGGCTGTGGCAAGGTCGTCTTGATGGCTTCGAATAAGTTACGCATCTTCAGGAACTGGTCGGCAAGTTCTCGCTCCTCCAGATTTGACTGCGGCACAGCCATCAAGCCCCGCACACTGATGCGGCCCGTAGCACGCGCTGTTTCGAGCAGGGATTGAACCAGCCCGGAGGCCTGCTCAACGCTGCAGCCACTTTTGCTCGCTTCATCACTGATATTGACTTGAACGCACATCTGCAAAGGCGCCAGATCAGGTGGGCGCTGCTCGGCCAGGCGTTGGCCGATTTTCAGGCGATCCACGGTTTGAACCCAGTCGAAATGCTCCGCCACTGGTCGCGTTTTATTCGATTGAAGCGGCCCGATCAAATGCCACTGCAGCGCCAGTCCGTGAGCGCGCGCTTGTTGGATTTTTTCTATGCCTTCCTGGACATAGTTTTCCCCAAAAGCCCGTTGGCCCAAAGTGGCTAGCTCTCCGACAGCTGCAAACGGTTGGGTCTTTGATACCGCCAACAGGAGGACCTCTCCTGGGCCGCCTTTGGAGCTAGCCAACCGAAGACGCGCGTTGACCTGCTCGTAGCGTTGCGGCAACGAGCCCGCGCCGTTCATCGCGTCTTTGGCAGCGTTGGCAGTATGTGGGTCGGCCGGGGGCATGGAGTGCGGACAATGACAGAGTGAAAAAAGCCTGCGCAAGCAGGTTGCAATTGATGCGGCTAGGCGGAGTGAAGTGTACCAGCCAGCAGCGGCCCTGAAGCCTCAAGGAATTGAAGATGGATATCGCAGAACTCCTCACCTTTGCAGTCAAGAACAAAGCCTCAGACTTGCATTTGTCTGCTGGCCTGCCTCCGATGATTCGGGTGCATGGCGATGTGCGCCGGATCAACCTGCCGCCGATGGATCACAAAGATGTTCATGGCATGGTCTACGACATCATGAACGATGCCCAGCGCAAGGATTATGAAGAAAACCTGGAGTGCGACTTCTCATTCGCGATTCCCGGTCTGGCGCGGTTTCGGGTGAATGCCTTTATCCAGAATCGTGGCGCAGGCGCGGTCATGCGGACGATTCCTTCCAAGATTCTGACCCTCGAAGAGCTCAACGCACCGAAAATCTTTACTGAACTCTCCATGACTCCCAGGGGCCTGGTTTTGGTTACCGGGCCAACCGGGTCAGGCAAGTCAACCACGCTTGCAGCGATGGTGAACCATATCAATGAGAACACCTATGGTCACATTCTGACGGTTGAGGATCCGATCGAGTTTGTTCACGAATCCAAGCGCTGCCTTATTAATCAGCGTGAGGTGGGTCCGATGACCTTGTCGTTCAACAACGCGCTGCGTTCTTCCCTGCGTGAAGACCCCGATGTGATTCTGGTGGGCGAGTTGCGTGATTTGGAGACCATTCGCCTGGCTTTGTCTGCAGCTGAAACCGGACACCTTGTGTTTGGGACCTTGCACACTTCAAGCGCCGCAAAAACCATCGACCGTATCGTGGATGTGTTTCCGGCGGCCGAAAAAGAGATGGTTCGGGCGATGCTCTCGGAGAGCTTGCGCGCAGTGATCTCGCAAACCCTGCTCAAAACCAAGGACGGCAACTCACGGGTGGCTGCCCACGAAATCATGATCGGCACACCTGCGATTCGCAACCTGATTCGCGAAGCGAAAGTGGCGCAGATGAATGCGGCCATTCAGACTGGCGCATCAATCGGCATGCAGACCCTGGATCAGTGCCTGACAGATCTGGTTCGAAAGGGGCAGATCTCGATGGCTGAGGCCCGTGGCGCAGCCGCTGTCAAAGAAAACTTCCCAGGCTGATTCGGCCACGCTCAAACTTTGAAAGAAGCACATGGAACGCGAACAAGCCGCCAAGTTTCTGCATGATCTGCTGCGGCTGATGCTGCAGCGCGGCGGGTCAGATTTGTTTCTAACCGCTGAGTTTCCGCCTGCGTTCAAGGTAGACGGGCGCATATCTCCAGTCTCCAATGCGCCCCTCACCAGTGCTCACACGGTGGAGCTTGCCCGGGCATTGATGAATGATCGTCAGGCCGCCGAGTTCGAAGACAAGAGTGAAGTCAACTTTGCAATCAGCCCAACAGGCATTGGACGCTTTCGCTGCAATGCCTACATGCAAATGGGTCGGGTAGGCATCGTGTTGCGCGAGATCAAATCCAAGATCCCGACCTTGGAGGAGCTCAAATTACCAAAGATCCTGAATGATCTGGCGATGCTGAAGCGTGGGCTGATCATTGTCGTGGGCGCTACCGGATCAGGTAAATCCAACAGCCTTGCCGCCATGGTTGGGCATCGCAATGAGCATAGCTACGGCCATATCATCACGATTGAGGATCCGGTCGAGTTTGTGCATCCGCATCGCAACTGCATCATCAGCCACCGGGAGATTGGCACTGATACTGAAAGCTGGGGTGTTGCCCTCAAAAACACGTTGCGGCAGGCCCCCGACGTCATCTTGTTGGGTGAAATTCGTGATCGCGAATCCATGGATCATGCGGTTGCGTTTGCCGAGACCGGACATTTGTGTCTGGCTACCTTGCATGCCAACAGTGCCAATCAGGCGCTAGATCGTATCATCAACTTCTTTCCTGATGAACGCCGCGCCCAGCTCCTGATGGACCTGAGTTTGAACCTTAAAGGCATCGTCTCGCAACGCCTGATTCCCATGGTGGGCGGTAAGGGTCGTATTCCTGCAGTGGAGATCATGCTCAATTCGCCGCTGATTGCCGACCTGATCTTCAAGGGTGAGGTGGGCATCATCAAGGACATCATGAAGAAGAGCCGGGAAATCGGCATGCAGACCTTTGATCAATCCCTCTTTGATCTCTACGAAGAAGGTATGATCTCCTATGAGGATGCCTTGCGAAATGCAGACTCTCTGAACGACTTGCGCTTGAATATCAAACTCAACAGCAAACGCAGTGATCGCGATCTGAGCAAAGGCATCGAGCACCTGAGCATGATGTAGGCTGGCTAGCTGTTGCGCATTAGTACGCCATTGTGCTTGCGCAGGAATGCCAGCAGTCGGTCGCTATAGTCGGCGACTACAGCTTGCTGGACTGAAGGCCGCTGGGACAGATGGGTCCGCCAGGCCTCAATATGCGGCAGTCCCTCAAACAGACGCATGCTGGAAATCATCTCGATCGTATTGAAATAGCGGAAGAAGGGTGCATACACGGCATCAACGATGCTGAAGTGTGGGCCTGCGAAGTAGGGGCCGAATTGACCGGATGCACTAAGTTCAATCTCGAGCTGCTCAGCTTTGCTCCTCAATAGCTTGCGCTTGATCTCGAACGCTTCGGGGTCTTGCCCGGTTTCGATAACCCAAAGGTCGGCCAGCATGCTTGAGCCAAATTCCATCCATGCGCGCTGCCTGGCTTTGGTCATTGGATCGGCCGGATGCAGGGCAGGGCCATAGACCTCTTCAAGGTACTCAACAATGACAGTGCTTTCGAAAAGCACATTGCCTGCCTGTTGAAGAACGGGGACCTTGCCAAGCGGTGAGATCTTCTTGAACCACTCCGGTTTGTTCGCCAAATCAATGGTGATGCGCTCAAACGGGACATTCTTTTCAAGCAGGACAATTGCAGCACGCTGCACATAGGGACACAGGTCAAACGATATGAGTTTGATGGCATTGGCAGAAACGTCAATCTTTGAGTTCATCATTTTTCTTTCATATATATGCAATTGCATGAATAATAGTATATATGCATTTGCATGCAAGTGATATACTTCGCAGATGAATGCTCAATGGACTCCTGAAGAAACCAGCGTGCTGGTCTGGGTGAGGTTAGTCAAGGCTCACACCCGCTTAATGGGGCTGATCCAGCGCCGACTCAAAGACGAGGGCTTGCCGCCACTGGAATGGTATGACGTGCTGCTTGAGCTCAAGCGTGCGCCAGCTTCCGGTTTGCGGCCAGGGCATCTTCAGCAAGAGTTGCTGCTGGCCCAGCACAACCTTTCACGATTGCTTGATCGCTTGCAACAGGCCGGGCTTATTGAGCGGGTCGAGTGTGCTGAGGATGGTCGCGGGCAAGTTGTTGTTTTGACCAACGAGGGCCGGGCTATGCAGCGCAAAATGTGGCCGGTCTATCGTGCTGCGATAGATGAGAATGTTGGTGCCCACTTCTCTTTGGAGCAGCTTAGCCAGATGAGTAAATGGCTCAATCGCCTAGCGCAAGCTGAATCCAAATAAGCGGCACTCTATCGTTCCATTCATGAGTGGAATTTTGCGCGATTCGCGCAAGCCGAGTTGCTTGGGTAAATCAAGGTCACCTGAAAGCATCCAGCATTGGCTGCCAGGATAGCTCTGCTTGAGTAGTCCCGCGAAGTCGCGCCAACCGCCTTGTCCGGGATCTTGCAAGCGTTGTCCGTAAGGTGGATTGGTCACCAGCATGCCCGGGGGCGCAGCTTCGGGAGCGGCCAAGCTCGGGAGTTTGCGCAAGCTGTTGCCCGAGACCCATTGAGCAGCCTCAGCGGGTAAGCCTGCTTTAATCCAGTTGCGTTTGGCTTTACTCAACACTGATGCATCTTGATCCATGCCGATGCATGGGGTTTGTGTGAGTTTGTTCAAGGAGATGGCAGCCTGGGCTTCATCGCGAATCGCCGTCCAAAGGGCATGATCGAGATCCGGCAAGGCTTCAAAGGCAAAGTTGCGGGCATGGCCTGCCGCAATACCTGCTTGGATCTGCGCGGCTTCAATCAGGATCGTTCCTGAACCACAAAAAGGATCGAGCAGAGGGCCGGGGTTTGCCACCCAGCCGCTTAAATGCAGGAGTCCTGCCGCAAGCGTTTCTTTAAGGGGCGCTGCGCCTTTGGTGGAGTCAATGCTCAGGTCATCATTACGCCAGCCTCGTTTGAAGAGGGACTCGCCCGTCCAGTCCAGATACAGATGAGCATGCAAGGCTTCGAGATGGACGAATACTCGCCAGTCAGGGCGTTCGGTATTGATCGAGGGGCGCGATCCGGTACTGGTGCGCAGCTGATCAACTATTCCATCCTTGATCCGCAGCAGGGCAAAATTCAGGCTTCGCAAGCGGCTGTGGCTGGCATTGAGATCAACCCGTAGGGAGCCTCCAGGCGGGGCAATGGTTTCCCAAGTCTGCCGGGCGGCGAGCTTGTAGAGATCGTCGCCATTGCGGTAACGAACGCTATCGAGCTTAAGCAAGATCCTGCTGGCAAGGCGGCTGTAGAGATTCGCCCGGTAGCCCAGCGCACGGTCGCCTGCAAACTGCACCCCGCCTTGGGTGGTTTCTACCTCGGTGGCACCCAGAGCACTCAGTTCGGCCGCGAGGCTTGCTTCAAGCCCTCGCGCACAAGGGGCAAAAAATCCAAGCGTGGATACGGCTGGTTGGGTGTCTTTAACTAAGCGAGATGTCATTGAGCCGGTAGTGGCTGGCCGCTAAGCTTGGCGAGCTTTCTTTCCACAAAATCCAGCCGATCCTGGCCCCAAAAGGGCTCGCCCTCGATCACGAACCACGGCGCCCCGAACACCTGGGCTTGAATTGCATCTGCGGAGTTGGCGTCATAACGAGCCTGGGCCTGCGCCCGGGAGTCAATAAGGTGTTGCGCCTGATCCGCGGTGAAGCCGCTTTGCACCAGCAAACCATGCAATACCGCGAGATCGGCAATATTCAGCTCCTGTCCCCAGACTCCGGTCATCACGTGATGGGCAAACTTCATCGCGGATTCGGTCCCGTGGTCCTGGTCTACCCGGATGATTACACGCGAGGCATCGTCGCCTGCCACCGGGAAAAACTTTGGCTTGAGATTAAAGGGCAGTTGGAGATGATCTGCCCAGCGGGTCAGCTCAAACAAGCGATAGCTTTGTCTCTGAGCCGGGCGCTGTGCCAATGGCACCCCACCACTTACCGGAAAGACCTTCCCGCCAAGATCAAACGGCTTCAAGTTGATCTTCGCCCCATAGAGATTGGCGAGCGCGAAAATGCGGGCGTGGCCGAAGTAAGTGTAGGGCGATTGTGGAGCCAGGTAATAGTCGATTGTGAGCATACGTATCCGTCTTAAAAAGGTTTGACTACAACCAGGATCACTACCGCAAAGAGCGCGAGGACCGGCAGTTCATTAAACACGCGGTACCACACATGGGAGTGAATATTTCGGCCCGCTTCAAAGGCACGCAACAAGCGCGAGCACCATCCGTGATAACCGAGCAGGGCTGCGACCAGAATTAGTTTTGTCGGCATCCATCCCGAGCCTGTTCCGATGCCATAACCAAGCCAAAGCCACAGGCCGAATACCAGCGCCAAAACCATCAATGGCCCCATGAAGCGCAGCAGCTTGCGCGCCATGAGCAATAGGCGCGCTCTCTCGGCCTCAGGCGCATTGCGCTCGATCATGGCGAGGTTCACAAATATTCGCGGCAAATAAAACAGGCCTGCGAACCAGCTGGTCACAAAGATGATGTGGAACGCCTTGATCCAGAGCATGAGGTGGGGCTAGCTTCGGATTTCGCCATGGCCAAACACCACATACTTTTGTGATGTCAAACCTTCCAACCCTACCGGTCCACGGGCATGCAGCTTGTTGGTAGAAATACCGATCTCAGCGCCTAGCCCGAACTCAAAGCCGTCGGCAAATCGTGTGGAGGCATTGATCATCACCGAGGCCGAATCCACTTCACGCAAAAAGCGCATGGCGTTGCCGTGGTGCTGGGTAATGATGCTATCCGTATGCGCGGAGCCATAGGTGGTGATATGGTCGATTGCTTCATCAAGATTCTCAACAATTCGGATCGCCAGAATCGGCGCAAGATATTCTGTGCGCCAATCATCTTCGGTGGCAGCAATTGCGGCAATACCATGCAAGCCGAGCAAGTTCACAGTGGCTTCATCGCCTCTCAGTTCAACCCCTTTTTCAATATAGATCTTGCATAAGGGTGGCAACACCTGTGGGGCAATTGATCGCGCCACCAGCAAAGTCTCCATGGTGTTGCAAGGTGAATAGCGCTGGGTTTTGGCGTTGTCCGCAATTCGAATCGCCATGGCCTGATCCGCGGTGTCGTCGATATAGACATGACAGATCCCATCAAGATGCTTGATCACCGGGACCCGGGCTTCGCGGCTCACCCGTTCGACCAGGCTTTTGCCGCCGCGCGGTACCACCACATCAATATAGCTCTCGGCTTGCAGCAAAGCGCCTACAACCGCGCGATCCGTGGTGTCGATCACCTGCACGCTATCGGCAGGCAGCCCGGCCGCAGCAAGGCCCGCGCGGATCAGGTTGGCCAAGGCTTGATTCGAATGAAACGCCTCGGAACCTCCTCGCAAAATCGTGGCATTGCCTGACTTGATGCAAAGCGCCGCTGCATCAATCGTGACATTCGGGCGCGACTCATAAACGATAGCCACAACGCCCAGCGGCACCCGCATCTTGCCGACCTCAATCCCGCTGGGCTGCTTGCGCAACTCGCTGATTTCACCCACGGGATCATTCAGGCCCGCGACTTGCCGCAGACCCTCCACCATTGAAGCCATCACCTTGTCGCTGAGAATCAAGCGATCTACAAACGCTGGCTCAAGCCCCTTTGCACGTGCAGCTTCAACATCCTTGATATTGGCTTGAGAGAGCTCATCCACCGATTGCTCAATCAGCTGCGCTGTGTGTAACAAGGCCTGATTCTTTGCGGCTGTGCTGGCTTTGGCCATGCCGCGTGCCGCGAGCTTGGCGCGTTGTCCCAATTGCTCGATATAGGCAACCGGAGATGCGGACTGGAGCACGGAGGTGGGTGCAGCGGCATTCACAAAAGATCTCTTCGCGACAATGATTAGTGGGTCAAAGCTTCAGGCTCAGGCAAAGCCACGCCAGCAACTCGCATGACAATCCGTTCCAGCCCATGCCAGGCATCCAGCAAGTGGCTGTCGTGGGTAATTCCTTTGCTCATTCTATCCACCTCGGCTGCATCGCGAAGGGCGATTTTTAAGGGAGCTGCCCAATGTTGAGCGCGTAAACGATCCAGCGCGGCCCGATAGGGTTTATCGCGAGGCGCAAAAAGGCCCACCATCCTAGTGGCTTGCGCCCAGGGCTCACCCTGCTTGAGCAGGCGGCACAGGCCTGCAAGATTACGCAAGGCTTGCGCAACGGCCCACAGTACCAGAGGCACCGCCTGGCCCTCAGCCTGCAGCCCTGCGAGGCAACGTAACGTGCGGGCAGCATCGCCTTCAAGCATGGCATCACATAGATCGAAGGCATCGTAGCGCGCTACATCCAGCACCACAGCGCGAACTTGTGCTTCATCGAGCAAGCCAGGCGGACATAGCAGGGCGAGCTTCTGAATTTCCTGGTGCGCCGCCAGCAAATTGCCTTCCACGCGCTGCGCCAGGAAATCAAGCAGGCGGGGCTCTGCCTGCTGGTCTTGTGCGGCAAGGCGCTGGCCAATCCACTGCGGCAAGCGGTCAAAATCGATCGAATAAATCGGCACAACCCAGGTTTTGATCGAAGCAGATTCAATACGCTGCATCCAGGCGGAACTCTGCAAGCGCTTATCGAGACGCGGCATGCTGATAATGACCCTGACATCTTCGCTCAAGGTTTCAACCCACTGAGCCAAAGGCTCGCCGAGTTCGACTCCAGGCTTTTTCGGCAGCCGCACTTCGATCATCTGCTGGGTAGCAAACAAGGACATCGATCCGGAGCTATGGGTGAGTTCAGACCAATCAAAATACCGCTCAACAGTAAACACCTGGCGCTCTTGCGCGCCTGCAGCCCGAAATGCGCTGCGGGCCTGATCTGCGGCTTCGAGCATGAGCAGGGCTTCATCACCGTGCAGCAAGACGAGGCCGGGTGCACCCTGCTTCAGGCGCTGGGCCAGCTGATTGGCATTAACTTCCATGTTTATCGCGGCGCAGCTTTGGGATCTACTGCCGCAAGTCGGCGCAACAATTGCTGCACCAAGTCGGATTGCATCTCCCGATACAGCAACACTTCTTCCTGTTGCTTGGCCGCGATTTGGGCATCGGTGGTGGTGATGTCACGTCGCAGAAGAATTTGCGCCGCTTCGCCAATTGGATTGCGCTGGGCATCGCGAAGTGCATAAATGAAGCGCAGGCGCAGTTGATACTCCCGTGGACGGCCAGTGCTTGAAAAGCCGGTGATCTCCCGCTCGCGTAATTCATTGAGCACATTCATGATCAGGTCCGCTTGCTCAGGCTTGTCTACCAGCTCGACATTGCCCGCCGAACGAATCGTGCGGCGAAACTCACCTCCCGTCGCAGAGGTCGTCGGGAAGTCGACAAAAAGCTTCGTGAATTTAAACTCTGTAGCGCCTCGCAGCTTGAAGCCGCAACCGGCCAAGCCACTGCCGAGCCCGACGATGAGGCCCGACCCAAGAACAAGCAGTGAAGTGCGCCGAGCCTGCATCTCAAAGCACCACGTTAACCAAACGACCGGGCACCACAACGATTTTCTTTGGGGCCGCACCTGCAGCCATACGAACAACAGACTCGTGAGCAAGCGCTTGTGCTTCGATTGCGGCTTTGTCGGCTTGCGCACTCACAATCAAGCTGCCCCTGAGCTTGCCATTGATCTGCAGCATCAGCTCGATGGTGTCCTGAATCAATGCTTTGGGATCCACCTGCGGCCAGGGGGCATCGAGCAAGTCACCCATGGTGCTACTCAGGCCGAGTTCTTCCCACAGGCGGAAGGTGATGTGGGGAACAACCGGGTAGAGCACGCGCAACAAAATGCCAAAGCCCTCCGAGCGAACCGCATCAATTGACTTGTCGTTTCCCGATGCTGATTCCAGGGCATTGAGCATTTTCATCGCTGCAGAAACGACTGTGTTGTATTGCATTCGCTGGTAGTCGTAGTCGGCCTGCTTGAGGATGCTGTGGATCTCCAGACGCAGCTTGGCGGCTATCGGACTGAGTGGAATCGATGGCACAAGCGCTTGCCCTGCACGCAATGTCGTTTGGTGTGACCATCCGAACGCCCACACCCGGCGCAAAAAGCGGTGCGCTCCATCCACTCCGGCATCCGACCATTCGAGGGTTTGCTCGGGCGGGCTTGCAAACATCACAAACAGTCGTGCGGTATCTGCGCCGTAACGGTCAATCAGGGATTGCGGGTCTACACCATTGTTCTTGCTTTTTGACATGGTGCCGACGCCGTCATAATCGATCAGCAGGCCATCGCTCTTGCGCTTGGCTCCGCTAATGCGCCCATCTTCGCCATAGATGTTTTCGACTTCATCGGGCCAGAAGTAATCAATCCCACCCTTTTCATTTTTACGCTGGTAAATGTGATTGAGCACCATGCCCTGGCAAAGGAGCTTTGTGAAGGGCTCGTCGAATTTCACCAGCCCCATATCTCGCATGACCTTGGACCAGAACCGCGCATAAAGCAGATGCAAGATCGCATGCTCGATACCGCCGATGTATTGGTCCATCGGCATCCAGTAGTTGGTCCGCTCGTCCACCATCGCTTGCGCGTTATCGGGCGAGCAGTAGCGCATGAAGTACCACGAGGAGTCCACAAAGGTGTCCATCGTGTCGGTTTCGCGCTGCGCGGGTTTGCCGCATTTGGGGCAGTGGCAGTTCAGAAACGCAGTATGTTTGGTTAGCGGGTTACCACTGCCATCGGGAACCAGGTCTTCAGGCAAGCGCACCGGCAAATCATCATAGGGCACGGGCACTGGGCCGCAATCCGTGCAATTGATCATCGGAATGGGCGTGCCCCAGTAGCGTTGACGCGAGATGCCCCAATCGCGAAGCCGCCATTGGGTCTTCTTTTCGCCGAGCTGTTTCGCTTCGAGTGCAGCCGCCACAGCTTCGACCGCTGCTTTGTATCCCAAGCCGTTCAGCTCGCCCGAGGTGATACACACGCCACGCTCTTTGTCGGCATACCATTCCTGCCAGCGAGTCGCATCGAATTCTTGCTCGGCGGGTTTGCGCAGCGCCGCTTCGATCTCCACGACCTGCCTGATCGGCAAGCGGTATTTGTTGGCGAACGCTAGGTCGCGCTCATCGTGACCCGGCACACCCATGACCGCGCCATCACCGTAGCTCATCAACACATAGTTGCCCACCCATACCGGCACTTGTTCGCCTGTGATCGGATGGGTGACTTGCAAGCCGGTCGGCACACCTTCTTTTTCCATGGTGGCCATGTCTGCTTCCATTACCGAGCCTTGTTTGGCTTTCTCGATAAATGCAGCGACGGCGGGGTCTTTTGAAGCAGCGTGTGCGGCGAGCGGATGCTCGGGCGCTACCGCGACAAAGGTGACACCCATGATCGTGTCAGCTCGTGTAGTGAAGACAAACAGCTTGCCCGCCTGGATCAGCGCTCCTTGCGCATCATGGATCGCATGAGGAAATGCAAAACGCACACCCACCGATTTTCCAATCCAGTTGGCCTGCATGATCCGCACCCGTTCGGGCCAGCCGTCGAGATGGTTTTCAGTGTGGGTGAGCAGTTCATCGGCATACTTGGTGATGGCGAGGTAGTAGCCCGGGATTTCGCGCTTTTCAACCACTGCACCAGTGCGCCATCCCTTGCCATCAATTACTTGTTCGTTGGCAAGCACGGTGTGGTCTACCGGGTCCCAGTTCACGACCTGGGTTTTTCGATAGGCCACGCCACTTTCCAGCATCTTCAAAAACAGCCACTGGTTCCACTTGTAATACGCGGGATCGCAGGCCGCTACTTCACGCGACCAATCGATCGCCAGCCCCATGGCCTGCATCTGGGCCTTCATCGTGGCAATGTTGTAGTAGGTCCAGGCAGCTGGCGCCACCTTGTTTTTAATTGCCGCATTTTCCGCAGGCAGGCCGAAAGCGTCCCAGCCCATCGGCATCAACACGTTGTAGCCGGCCATGCGCAGCTGGCGCGCCATCATGTCGTTGATGGTGTAGTTGCGCACATGGCCCATGTGCAGTTTGCCGCTGGGATAGGGCAGCATTGAGCAGGCGTAAAACTTGCCTTTGCGAAAACGCGGGTCGTGCTCGACGACTCGGTAAGCATCAGTTGAGCGCCAATGGGCTTGCGCCTGGGGCTCAAGCTCGGTAGGCGCGTATTTTTCTTGCATGATCCGGGAGCTAGATAGGAGACCCCGGATTATAACGACCAGGCGTCGATTGCCCGACGCCTGAGGGCCGGGTCAGCTGCCGACTTTGGCCAAAGAAAGAAACTCGCGGCGCAAGCCGTCCGATTGCAGAAACACGCCGCGCATAACCGACGAGGTCATGGAAGACTGGTCTTTCACTCCGCGCCAGTGCATGCAAAAGTGTTCTGCAGCCATGATGATTGCCAAGCCGGCGGGTTCAATTTGCTCCTCGAGGGTGTCAGCTAGCGCCTTGACGGCCTCTTCCTGAATTTGCGGACGGCTCATGATCCAGTCGGCGATCCGGGCATATTTGGACAAGCCGATCAGATTCGATTCGGCATCGGGCATGATCCCGATCCAGACCTTGCCCATGATCGGGCAAAAGTGATGCGAGCAGGCCGAACGCACTGTGATCGGACCCACCACAATCAGCTCATTAATTTTTTCCACATTCGGAAAAGCAGTGACGCTGGGCATGGGCGCATATCGCCCGCCAAACACTTCGCGGGTATACATCTTTGCCACGCGGCGAGCCGTGTCGCGGGTGTTGTGGTCGTTGTCGACATCAATCACCAGGGATCGCAGCAGCGCCTCCATTTTTTCTGAAACTTCAGCTTGCAGGGCATCACGCTCGGCATCAGAGTGAATAAAGGCCGAAATGTTGTCGTTGGCGTGAAAGCGTTGCTTGGCGGCTTTGACCCGCTCGCGAATAACGCTCGACATGGGTCGGCCCACCGGCTCCTCCGGCCGCTCGACCAGGGAGCTGACGCGGGTTACTTCATCAAAAGGGGTTGCCATGATAGGGATGACTCTTTCTTCGTAGGATGAATCGAGTAAAGCTAAGGGGTATTAGGGGCTGACAAGAACAAACGGACCGCCAACAGGCAGGCGATAAAGCAACTTGGACCCGCGAGTCACTGTTTGTCCTAGACAGTTTAATGGGCTTTGGGTTTTTCTGCTCAAAGCCCGACTTGCCTACAATGTCGGCTCTCTGTGATCTTTTTTCAAGGCTTCTGCTCGTGGCTGATTTGCTCAGGAATCTCAATGAAGCCCAGTTGGCGGCCGTCACTCTACCTTCTCAACATGCCCTGATTCTGGCTGGGGCGGGCAGTGGCAAGACTCGGGTTTTGACCACACGCATTGCATGGTTGTTGTCTACTGCACAAGTGTCGCCTGCCGGAATTTTGGCGGTAACTTTCACCAACAAGGCGGCCCGCGAGATGCTCACCCGCCTAACTGCGATGCTCCCGGTGAACACCCGTGGCATGTGGATCGGCACATTTCATGGCTTGTGTAACCGTCTCTTGCGAGCCCACCATCGGGATGCAGGCCTGCCGCAAAGTTTTCAAATTCTCGATTCTCAGGACCAATTGGCCGCGGTCAAGCGCCTGCTCAAGGCTGGCAATATTGACGATGAAAAATTTCCGCCGCGCAATGTGCAGTGGTTCATCAATGGGGCAAAGGAAGACGGGCTGCGCGCCAGTGCGCTCGAAACTACCGATGATTATTCGCGCCATATGGCCGAGCTTTATGCCGCCTATGATGCGCAGTGTCAGCGTGAAGGGGTGGTGGACTTTTCCGAGCTGCTTCTTCGCTCCTTTGAATTGCTTAGCGCCAACCAGCCAATCCGCGAGCACTATCAGCGACGTTTTCGTCATGTGCTGGTCGACGAGTTTCAAGACACCAACAATCTCCAATATCGCTGGCTGAAACTGCTGGCGGGTGATGGGGCCAAGCTCTTTGCGGTGGGTGATGACGATCAGAGCATCTATGCCTTTCGTGGTGCGAACGTGGCCAACATGGCCGCGTTCGAGCGCGAATTCAAGGTGGAGAACCTGATCAAGCTGGAGCAAAACTACCGCTCCCACGGCCATATCCTGGATTGCGCCAATGGATTGATTACCCGCAACAGCAAACGCCTGGGCAAGAGCTTATGGACCGATGCGGGCGAAGGCGAGCCCGTACGCATCTATGAAGCCATGACCGATGGCCAGGAAGCGCAGTGGATGCTGGAGGAGGTGCGCTCCTTGGTGGCTGAGGGCTATAGCCGCTCGGATATTGCCTTGCTCTATCGATCCAATGCGCAATCACGGGTACTTGAACATGCGCTTTTTTCCGCTGGCGTGCCTTACCGGGTGTACGGCGGGTTGCGATTTTTTGAGCGAGCCGAGGTCAAGCATGCGCTGGCTTACATGCGCTTGCTAGATAACCCTGGCGATGACGGCGCTTTCCTTCGAGTGGTGAACTTTCCAGCCCGTGGAATCGGCGCTCGCTCGCTGGAGATGCTTCAGGATGCCGCGCGCGCTGGCGGCACTAGTCTGTATGACGCTGCCAGCCGAATGACCGGCGCAGCAGGCGTGAAGCTTGCAGGATTTGTCGGATTAATCGAAAAGATGCGGCGCGATACTGCAAGGCTCAGCCTCAAGGAACTGGTGGAGCATCTCACCGAGGTTAGCGGGCTGATGGCCCACTATGCGGTTGAGAAGGAGGGTCAGGAGCGCATTGAAAACTTGCGGGAGTTGGTGAACGCCGCCGCTGCTTTTCTCGCTGAAGAAGGTGTTGCCCAAGACCTTCCTTCGAGTGCTGGCCTGAATCAATTGTCAGCCGAGGACAGCCCTGACCAAACCGAGGTAGGCAACGCCCTGGTAAGTGCAGATGTTGTGCTGGCGCCGGGCGAAGTGACAGCGCTCACTCCATTGGCTGCATTTCTGTCGCATGCAAGTTTGGAGGCTGGCGAGAATCAGGCAGGCGAGGGCGAAACCGCGATCCAACTCATGACCGTGCATTCGGCCAAGGGCTTGGAGTTCGATGCGGTGTTCATCACTGGCCTGGAAGAGGGCCTTTTTCCCCATGAAAACTCGATCACCGAGATGGAAGGGCTCGAAGAGGAGCGCCGCTTGATGTATGTGGCAATTACCCGGGCTCGCAAGCGTCTTTATATGTCCTTTACCCAAAGCCGGATGTTGCATGGGCAAACCCGCTACAACATTCGCTCGCGCTTTTTTGATGAGCTTCCCGAAGGGTCAGTCAAATGGCTTACCCCCAAGGTGAGAGCCAGTGCGCCCTCAGGAAGCGGGCGTTATGACCGTTGGGGTAGCGGCAGCTTGAGTTTTGACGACGCGAGCCCCAGCCTGGCGCGTGATGCTGACAGTGGGCGGCTGGGGTTGGCAGACCAGCGTGCGGCGCAAAAGTTTGATCGGGGCGTGAGTTACCGTATCGGGCAATCCGTGCGCCATGCCAGGTTTGGTGATGGCGTAGTGGTCAATATCGAAGGCAGCGGCAATGATGCCCGGGCACACATCAATTTTGGGCGCGAAGGCTTGAAATGGTTGGCGCTTTCGGTGGCCAAGCTGGAAGCCATCAATTAAACGCAGTGCGCAGAGTCGGATAAAGACCATCGATTGCTTTAGCCTATTTGCCCGATAGAAACAAAAGATTGGCACTATTGAACCCCCGCCTCTAAGCTTCGGGTCTGCGGCGGCCATGTCCCATGGTCGGCGAGAAAGCAAGCAGTCTTTCCAATTTTAAAAGGACCTCTCCATGTCATTGATCAATACCCAAGTTCAACCCTTTAAAGTCCAAGCTTTCCACAACGGCAAGTTTGTTGAAATCACCGAGCAAACCCTCCAGGGCAAATGGTCTGTGTTCATTTTTATGCCCGCAGCGTTTACCTTCAATTGCCCCACCGAAGTCGAAGACGCAGCCCAGAATTACGAGCATTTCAAATCGGCTAATGCTGAGGTGTACATCGTCACGACCGACACCCATTTTGCTCATAAAGTGTGGCACGAAACTTCCCCAGCGGTTGGCCAGGCTCGTTTCCCCCTGATCGGTGACCCCACCCATCAACTGACACGTGCATTTGATGTGCATATTGACGAGGAAGGTCTCGCACTGCGCGGCACATTTGTGATCAATCCTGCTGGCGTGATCAAAACTGCTGAGGTTCACGATAACGCGATTGCGCGTGATGTGAAGGAAACCTTGCGCAAGCTCAAGGCCGCTCAGTTTGTGGCTGCGAATCCAGGCCAGGTTTGCCCTGCCAAGTGGAATGAAGGCGCCAAGACCCTGACACCTTCACTCGATCTGGTCGGCAAGATCTAAATTCAAGTTTCAGACTCATCGCTGAGATGAGTGTGGAGTTTTGAGGTTAGGGCGCATCGCACTGCCGAAGCGCCCCTTCCTGAAAATATTCTCCTGGAGTACACCATGCTCGATTCGACCCTCAAAGGCCAGTTGCAGGCCTACCTCACCAAGCTGCAACGCCCGATTTCCCTGATTGCCTCGCTGGATGACAGCGCTGCAGCGGCCGAGATGCGCACATTGTTGACCGAAATCGCCGAGCTTTCCGATATGGTCAGCCTGGATGAGTCCGGCACCGGCAGCCGTAAGCCTTCTTTTGTGATTGCCAAGCAAGGCGAGCGCACGGGCGTGACCTTCGCGGCAATTCCTTTGGGCCATGAGTTCACTTCGCTGGTTCTGGCTTTGCTCTGGACAGGTGGTCACCCCCCCAAGGTGGAAGCCGATGTGATCGAGAGCATTCGTGGTTTGCAGGGCGAACATGATTTTGAAGTGTTCATGAGCCTGAGCTGCCATAACTGCCCGGATGTTGTGCAGGCGCTTTCATTGATGGCGATTCTGAATCCGCGCATCAAAACCACTGTTATTGACGGTGGATTGTTTCAAAGCGAAGTGGAAAAGCGCGAAGTCATGGCCGTGCCGATGGTGTTTTCCGGTGGTCAGGTCTTTGGTGCGGGCCGCATGTTGCTCGAAGAAATTGTCGCCAAGCTGGATGTCAATAGCGAAGCCCGTGATGCCATCAAGCTCAATGCCAAAGATCCCTATGATGTATTGATCGTGGGTGGTGGTCCTGCAGGCGCAGCGGCGGCTGTTTATGCAGCCCGTAAGGGTATTCGTGTGGGTATTGTGGCCGAGCGTTTTGGCGGCCAGCTCAACGACACGATGTCGATCGAAAATTATATTTCAGTGCTCGAAACCGATGGCCCCAAGTTTGCCCTCGCGCTTGAAGCGCAAGTGCAGCACTATGGTGTGGATGTGATGAACTTGCAGCGAGTGGAGAAAATGCAGACCTCTGAGGTCAACGCCGGGCAGGTCGAATTGCATTTGGCTAATGGCGCAAATCTGAAAGCGCGCAGTGTGATTGTGTCGACCGGTGCGCGGTGGCGCGAAATCAACGTGCCAGGTGAGCAGCAGTATCGCAACCGTGGTGTAGCTTATTGCCCGCACTGCGATGGGCCACTTTACAAAGGCAAGCATGTTGCAGTGATCGGCGGAGGCAACTCCGGCGTGGAGGCGGCGATTGATCTGGCTGGCGTGGTACGCCATGTGACTTTGATCGAGTTTGCTGATGCCTTGCGAGCTGACGCGGTATTGGTGCGCAAGCTGCAAAGCCTGCCCAACATCACGATCATCCTGAATGCACAAACCACGGAGATTCATGGGGACGGCGCTCGGGTTAATGCCCTGAGCTATAAGGATCGCGCCAGTGGTGAGTTGATTAACTTGCCCCTGGAAGGGGTGTTTGTGCAAATCGGCTTGGTGCCCAATACCGAATGGCTCAAAGGCTCGGTTGAACTGAGCCGATATGGCGAGATTATTGTGGACGCCAAGAACCACACCAGCGTGCCTGGCGTGTTTGCGGCTGGCGATTGCACCACTGTGCCCTACAAGCAAATCGTGATTGCTGCGGGCGAAGGTTCTAAAGCCGCACTAAGCGCCTTTGATCACCTGATCCGCCAGCCCGTGGTGGCCACGCAAGAGGCTGCTGTTAGCGCTTGATAGGTGCGGGCTGCCGCGTGGCAGCCCAGGAGGTCAAGCCCGCGATCACAACAAATACGGCCCCGACCCAGGGCAGGCTGCGCAAGTGATCATGGGATACGAGCCAGCCACCGATTGCGGCGCCCGCTGCCTGACCCAGGTAAATTGAGGTGGAGTTCAAGGGCAGGGCTGCAGGCGCGAGCCACGGTGCAGCCCCGACTAACCGAGTCTGCATTCCCGAGTTAATCGCAAAGGATGCGGTGCCCCAAAGAGCCAACAGCAACATGGTTAATGCCAGCGATCCCCAGCCAAAAAGGAAGGCGGCCATCGCGGCGGCAGTGATCACGATGCCGAGGTTGCTCAAGCGCGCAGCACCCACCCGGTCGATATTGCGGGCGACCACAGTATTGCCCACCAGATTGGCCAGGCCGTACCACATAAAAAGCCAGCCCACCCCAGCAGTTGTGAGTGCGAGCGAGGTTTTGAAGTAGGGGGCGAGATACACGAAGAAGGTGAGCTGACCGCAAATTTGCAAACCAGTTGTAGCAATCAAAAGCATGAGCCCGGGGCTGCGAAGAATTTGCCCCCAGGCACTTAGATCCACCTTCGGAGCCATCAGCTTGGGCGGCATCACGCGCCAGAGCACCGCAGCGTTGAGCAGGGCAACCCCCACAACTACCGCGAACGCTTCCCGCCACCCGAACATGGCTCCCAGATAGGTGCCAATTGGCACGCCAAATACGGTGGCAAAGATGAAGCCACCAAACACAGTGGTGATCGCCCTACCGCGTTGTTCGGGAGGCACAAGTAGTGCGGCCGATGCTGCAGCTTGTGGGGTGTAAAGGCTTGCGCCAATACCGGTCAGTACGCGTGAAGCCAGCAGCCAATAGTAGTCCGCTGCCATCGCACTCGTGGCGCATCCTGCGGCAAACACTACCAGCGCCGCAGTGAGCGCAGTGCGCCGATCAAGCTTACTGGTCAGTGTCGCTAGCAGGGGACCAAAGATGGCGACCGAGATTGCAAATGCTGTGGTCAGTTGCCCAGCCGCCTGGATGCTGACTGAAACGCCTGATGCTATCGAATCAAGCAGGCCGGTAACGAGTAGTGCGCCCGTTCCCGCGGTGAAGTTGCCCAGGGTCAACACCACCAAAGCGGGATTCATCATTCGGGCGATTCGCTGTGAAACACATCCCGAAAGGCAGGCCAGTAGGAGCTATACATTCCACTCAGCACCAGCAGAGAAGCGGGCACCAACAGCATGGTCATCAATGCATTGGAGCCGCCCATTGCGCGGTTGATGACTTGCAAAACCACCGAGACTGAAATGGCGAGCACAATCCAAGACAGCGCGTAGTTAAGAAACGCCCACTTGTTTCGCCACACAGCGACCCAACTGAAAAAGCAGGCCTTCAACGCTCCCACACCTTCCCATGCGACTAGCAGGGGGGCATACCACAAGAGCATTTGAAGCGGTGCGTATACGACGATAAAGCCAATCAATCCGGTGATGATCGTGCCATCTTGCAGGCGGGGGTCTTCCGGCTTCATGCTGCCAATGATGAGGTCAAACAGGGCCCCGCTATCAAATAGTGAAGCGGCACCCAATGCAAGCACGGTGCCTGCAGCATTCAACACACCAAGCAAGATGAGTGATTTGATCATGGAGGGTTGGCGAAACACCTGGAACAAATGAATCGGGCTGATCTTGGCCCCGGATTCGCCTTGGTCCACAAGGCGCGCAGCATCGGTCATGCCCACTGTCAATAGCGGAGTGAGCAAAAGGGGAGCAAAAGCACCAATCACCGGCAAAACGCCCGAGAACAGCAGCGTGACCAGATAGAGAAAGGTCAGCGCGCCAATTGCAGCAGGAGCTTTACGAAACAATCCGAAGCCCTGGCCTACCCAGCGGCGCCCGCTGGCTACAGGAACTTTAGCGGCATACATGCTCAATGTCCTTCACGGCGGGCACGTAACACCCGCTCAAAATGGCCTGGATCTTTTGCGGTCACCATTTCCGCAGGCCGGGGGAGGTGGAAGTCAAACAGGCGCGATAGCCAAAAGCGCAATGCAGCAGCCCTCAGCATCAAAGGCCACGCATGCGCATCCGGCACTTGGTTGCTTTGCGACTGATAGGCCTTTAGCAAGGCATCTTTACGCTCAATACTCATGGCACCTGAGGCATCCTCAACGCACCAATCATTGCAGGTGACTGCCAGATCAAAGAGCTGTCGATCGGTGCCCGCGAAATAAAAATCAATCGCTCCGCCCAGAGTATCGCCATCAAACAGCACATTGTCCCGAAACAGATCAGCATGTACCGCACTGATGGTGAGTGCGGCATAGCCCGGGGTTTGCGCAAACTTGATTTGGGCGTGCAACTCGTCTTGCAGGAGAGCTTGCTGGTCAACGGATAAAAACGGCATGACCTTCGGTGCAACTTCCTGCCACCAATGCAGCCCGCGCTGATTGCGCAATTGGGGCTTATAGCTCAACGCGGCATGGTGCATCTGGGCGAGTAAGCTGCCCACCTGCGCGCAATGGTCAGCATTGGGCGCCATGTGCGGCTTGCCGTTCAAGCGGGTCACGATACTGGCTGGTTTGCCATTAAGTTCGCCCAGGGTCACGCCCTCACGGTTGGCAAGCGGAGCCGGGCAAGCGACACCTTCTTGCGCCAGGTGCTGCATCATGCCCAGATAGAAAGGCAGCTGATCGGCCCGCAGGCGTTCAAACAAAGTGAGGACGTAGCGGCCTTGGGTTGTATCAAGAAAATAGTTGGTGTTTTCAATACCTGAAGCGATGCCCTCCAGCCTGACCAGTTCGCCAAGCGAATAGCCGGTAAGCCATTGCTGGGCTTCGCGCTCGGAGACTTTGGTGAAGACCGCCATGGCTCAGGTTCAGAGATAAAGCATTCGCTCACGGTCAGCCTGAGTAGGCGAAAAACCGCGGGATTCATAAAAGTCAAAGATCGCGTCCACGACCTTTTGCGGCTCATCAATGATTTGAATCAAATCCAGATCACCGGCCGAAATCAGGCCATTACCCTCAAGCTGATCGCGCATCCATTGGATCAGCCCGCTCCAAAACGCACTGCCCACCAGAATCACAGGAATCTTGCGGCCCATCTTGGTTTGGATCAGGGTGAGCACTTCGGTGAGTTCATCCAGCGTGCCAAAGCCGCCGGGCATGGCCACAAACGCGCTGGCGTATTTTGCAAAAGCGACTTTGCGTGGAAAGAAGTGCCGAAAGCTGATCGATACGTTTTGATACTCATTGCCCGAGCTCTCAAAAGGCAACTGGATATTGAGCCCCACGGAAGCTGATTTCCCCTCGAAGGCGCCTTTATTCGCCGCCTCCATGATGCCGGGGCCACCGCCGGACAGCACAGCAAACCCAGCGTCAGACAGCAGGCGCGCGAGATTCACTGTGGTTTCATACCACTCCGTGCCAGGCTTGGTGCGTGCGCTGCCGAAGATTGAAACCGCCGGGCGAATATCGGCCAGCTTCTCAGTGGCCTCAACGAACTCTGCGACAATCCCCAGGACGTGCCAGGACTCTCGCGCCTTGAGCGAGGTGGAGCGCTCGGGGCTGGTGATCGAGCGCAATTGCGGCACATATTTAGGCGCATCGGGATTGGTACTGGACATGAATGACACTACTTTGTTGCTGGTCGATGGATCGAGTTTTTTGTATCGGGCGTTTCACGCAATGCCTGACATGCGTAGCCCGCAGGGTGAACCCACAGGCGCTGTGTTTGGCATGGTGGGCATGTTGCGTCGCTTGCGCACCGATCCGGCACAGGGCCAGGGAGCTCGCCTCGGGGCGGTAATCTTCGACGCGCCAGGCAAAACCTTCAGGGACGAATGGTACCCGGAATATAAGGCGAACCGGGCCAGCATGCCCGATGACCTGCGCGCCCAAGTGCCGCTGATCTATGAGCTCACCCGCTTGCTGGGCTGGCCCTTGCTGGTGATTGAAGGCATCGAAGCCGATGATGTGATTGGCACTTTGGCTCATCGGGCGGCTGCGCAAGGCATGAATACCATCGTGGCCACGGGCGACAAAGACCTGGCTCAGCTGGTCAATCCCAAGACGGTGCTGATCAACACCATGTCGCGCGACGGCAAATCGATCGAGCGGCTGGATGAGGCCGGGGTGATGAATAAATTCGCGGTGCGCCCGGATCAAATTGTCGATTACCTCACCCTGGTGGGCGACACGGTGGATAACGTGCCGGGGGTTGACAAGGTCGGCCCAAAAACCGCCGCGAAATGGTTAGCGCAGTACGACAAACTCGATGCTTTGGTGGCCGATGCGGCAAACATTGGCGGGGCTGTGGGCGAAAACTTGCGTAAAGCGCTCGATTGGTTGCCTACCGGCAAAAAGCTGGTGACGGTCAAAACGGATTGTGATCTGGAAAACTTTGTGACATCGCTCGATCCAGGCTTGAGTTTGAGCGGTGAGCAATTGCCCGAGCTCAAGGCCTTGTTTGAAAAAGCTGGGTTTCGCAGCTGGCTCAAGGAGGTCAACGAAAGACTGGGTCTGCAGGCGACGGATGGCGCGACGCCAAGCGGAGCCCGCGTGCCTGTAACTGCAACTCTGACTGGCTCGGCCAGCGGTGAGCGCAGCACTGCTGCGACTCAGTTTGAATCTGTGCCTTTTGAGCCCGTACCATTAGCGAGCGATCCCCCCAGTTATGAATGCGTGCTCACCCAGGAGCAATTGGATCATTGGCTCGCGATGATTCGGGCCGCGCCGCTGGTGGCTGTGGATACCGAGACCACTTCACTCGATGCGATGCAAGCCGAGTTGGTGGGCATTTCGCTGGCTATCGAACCGGGCATTGGTGCTTACATTCCTCTGGCGCACCGATATCCGGGCGCGCCTGATCAGCTGAATCGTGAAGCAGTGCTGGCTCAGCTCAAAGGCTGGCTTGAAGATCCCCATGCGGCGAAGGTCGGTCAACACCTTAAATATGATGCTCACATTTTTGAGAATCATGGTGTGATCCTGCAGGGCATTGCGCACGACACCTTGCTGGAATCCTATGTGCTTGAAGCGCATCGCCCGCATGATATGGATTCGCTGGCGCTGCGCCATTTGAATCGCACTACGATCAAGTATGAGGAGGTGGCTGGCAAGGGCGCTTCGCAGATTTGCTTTGACCAGGTCTCGATTGATGTGGCCACGCGCTACGCGGCAGAAGACTCTGAAGTCACCATGCATTTGCATCGAACGCTATATCCACGTGTGGCTGCTGACGCCGGCTTGCTCGATGTGTATCAGCGTATCGAATTGCCCAGCGCACGAGCCTTGCAGCGCATGGAGCGCGCGGGTGTGTTGATTGATGCTGAGCAATTGGCGCGGCAATCCCAAGCCTTGGGTGAACGCATGCAGGCGCTCGAAGTGCAGGCTCATGAGCTCGCAGGGCAGCCTTTTAATCTGGCCTCGCCCAAGCAGCTGGGCGAAATCCTGTTTGAAAAGCAGGCCTTGCCGGTGGTGAAAAAAACCGCCTCGGGAGCGCCTTCCACCGATGAAGAAGTGCTTTCAAAACTTGCGGAGGATTACCCCTTGCCCAAGGTGTTGCTTGAGCATCGTAGCCTTGCCAAACTCAAGGGCACCTACACCGACAAGCTGCCGCGCATGATCAATCCGCGCACCGGGCGCGTGCATACGAGCTACGCCCAAGCAGTGGCGGTGACGGGACGGCTGGCCTCCAATGATCCGAATCTGCAAAACATTCCGATTCGCACGGTTGAGGGCCGCCGCGTACGGGAGGCCTTTATTGCGCCGCCGGGTTGCGTATTGATGTCGGCTGACTATTCGCAAATCGAGCTGCGCATCATGGCGCATATCTCGCAAGATGTCAGTCTTCTGCGGGCCTTCGCGCAAGGGCTTGATGTACATCGCGCCACTGCTTCCGAGATTTTTGGGATTGGTCTGGAAGAGGTTTCGAGCGAGCAACGGCGCTATGCCAAAACCATCAACTTCGGCTTGATCTATGGCATGAGTGCATTTGGGTTGGCATCAAGCCTGGGCATTGAGCGCGATGCCGCCAAGACCTATATCGAGCGTTACTTTGCGCGTTATCCAGGCGTGGCGAACTACATGGAAGAAACCCGCCGCAAAGCGCATGAACGCGGCTATGTCGAAACGGTGTTTGGGCGACGCTTGTGGCTCGCCGAAATTAATAGCCCGAATGGCCCGCGCAGGCAAGGCGCCGAGCGCGCAGCCATCAACGCGCCGATGCAAGGCACTGCTGCCGACATCATCAAGCTTGCGATGATCGCGGTCGACGATTGGCTGCAAGCGGAGAAAGCGCCGGCCCGCCTCATCATGCAAGTGCATGATGAATTGGTGCTTGAGGTAGAGAGCGGGGCAGCTGATGCTGTGGGCGCCAAGCTCAGCGAGCTCATGATGGGAGTCGCTGACTTGGCGGTGCCGTTGGAGGTGGGGATTGGCCGGGGCGCAAATTGGGAAGCTGCGCACTAGTGGACGGGGCTAGCCGTGCTGTGTTACCCGCCGCAGCGCCCCGATCCCCAGCAACCCCAAAGTCATACTCAACCACATGCCTGGCTCGGGAATCGGGCTGAGCACCGCATTAAATCGGAAGGTATAGCTTCCTGTGGCGAGCTCTTGAATCCAGAGGGAATATTGGCCAGGGCCAAGCGGCCGACTGAAGCCCGAGGCACCTTGACCGGCCGAAGCCATGTCATCCAGGATATCCGTGGTGCGGTCCGCCAAGCCATACACTTTCCAACCCAACAGCCCTGTGGCAGTCGAAGCATTTGGGTCTATTGGTATCACGGGCCCTGCAGCCAGGCCAATGAAGGAGCCTTGCGATCCACCCACTGTGGTCTGATTGCCAACGCGCAGCTCGGTCCAAACGTAGCCTTCCGGAACCGTGACCGCGACATACTCGCGATCCACCGTGGAGCCACTGCGCCCGGTAGTGCCCGTTAAGATATTCTGCCCAGCGTTGGCGTGGGGGGGAGTGGCTGGGTTGTAGCTGAGCAACCAAGGCGTGGGGTTAAGACGATCGCCAGAAAAATCCCCTGCTACAGCTTCATCAAGCGTATTTGCAAAGCTGCCGGGAGCGCACAGGATCAGGCCAAGGGCGAAAACGGACGTGTTGGTGAGAATGCGCATCATGACTCCTGACGACGTGAACGTTGATGACGAATTAGTCCAGCGGCCAAGCCGCAGGCCAGCACACCGGATGCCCAAAGCGGCAGCGGAACATCACCGTCGCGTGGCTTGGAAAGCAGCTCAATCGTGCCGTTGGTTTGTTGGGTGATCCATTGCAAGTAAGGCGGGTGGCTGAGCACCAAGCCTGCCGCTCCACTGCCAAATTGTCCGAGGGTTGCGCCACCGGCTTGAAAGCCCAGACTCGCGTTATTCACCCCGTAGAGACCGTAGACGCCGCCAGACAACACAAAGGCGCCCGAGCCAGAATCGCCGCTGGCCACGCCGGTTTCAATACTGTTGCCAAGTGTAGGCCCGCCCAATGCGCCATTACCGCTGGGACCATCAAAATCCATGACATAAAAGGCCGCGCTGCGCCCGCTCGCATCCACTTTGTCGGTGAGCCGATCCAGCACGTTTCGCCCGCTGCGCTTGACTGTGGCACTTGCACCAATCGTGGGGCCAACATTGCCGTTGCCGGAGCCGCCATAGCCCACCAGCGCGAGCACCGTGCCAGTAGGCTGCGCGGTGTCCACGATGGGGTAGACCTGGGTGCCAGCAGGCACGGGCTGGCTGAGCGTAAGGATTGCCAAATCGTCGTAGGGAAAACTGCCGCCGGGATAGATCGCAATTTGCGTTACGCCAATAGACTGAGGCGTGGAGGTGAGGTTAAAGGTGCAGCTTACCGTGGCCGCTGTAGCCCCTCCAAGCACATGCGCTGCCGTGATGACGTGAATTGGGCTGATTACGGTGCCGGAGTAGGGCGAGCCGTTAGCCACTACCGACACCGCACCTGTCCATGGCGAGATAGCTGAGTTGGGGTCGACTCGTGAAGTGGGGGTATCCGGCGCTTGACCGGCCATCATGGCATGCACGGGGCGGGCAGCAGAAAGCAGGCCAAGCCCGGCAAATGCAGGCAGCGCCAGCAGCGCCCGACGTTTTTTTGTAAGAACGCTCATGGTGCCTAAGGCTAAAGGCTCTATGTGACGATTATGCGAAACCCTTGTTCGAAACTCTTTTAGCCGTTGACTCTTGTAAGGGCCTCTCGCACCAAAGGTGACAGGGCGTCACCGTCCGCCGTCGCGGCAACACTGAGCAGTTGCTGGCGCATGCGTGGCTCCCAGAACTTTTGCAAATGCTCGGCTACGCCCGCTGCCGCTTCCATTCGATCCGGTTGTGCTTCGAAAAACTGGGCGATGGAGTTGGCCATCTGGATAAGACGCTCGGGAGGCATGCTAGTGATCCCCCGAATTGAGGCGCTGAGCATGAGAGTAAATCGAGACTCGCGATTCGCGCAGAAATCCGAGCAAGGTGAGGCCATGGGTGTGTGCTGTTTGAACCGCCAGGGCAGTGGGCGCGGACACGACAGCCAGCAGCGGGATTCCGGCCAGCACGGTTTTTTGGATCAGCTCGTAGCTCGCGCGGCTGGTCATCACCACCAGCCCGCGAGCCATGGGCAGGCCTTGTTGCAGCAAGGCGCCGATGACTTTATCCAGCGCGTTATGGCGCCCGACATCTTCTCGCACGATAGTCTGGCCGGTGAGCGTGTCTCGCCAAGCTGCGGCATGCACCGCGCCCGTGTGGTGTTGCAGGGTTTGGCTTTCCATGAGCGAGCCCATCGCGGCCCGCACTTCGGAAAGATGGATTGAGGGATGTGCTCCGGGCCGCTCAAGCTGCGGCAAGGGGAGATGCAGTTGATCCAGGGATGTGGTGCCGCACACCCCACATCCGGTTTGGCCCGCGAGGCTACGCTTGCGCTGCTTCCAGTCATGCGTGCGTCTGCCATCAAGCTTCACCTGAATCATGGCCGTGCCATCCATGAGTTGCACCTCAAGCTCAATCACCTCGCTGCGTTGCCGGATCAATTGTTCGGTGAAAAGAAAGCCCCAGGCAAAGTCTTCAAGGTTTTGCGGTGAGGCCATCATCACCGCATGACTTATTCCGTTGATTTCAATCGCAACCGGCACTTCCTGCGCCAGCCAGTCGTTGCGTTCAATACCTTGATTGGATGTGCTCAATGCATCCAGCCGCATCACACGATGCTCGGTCATCGCTGGGTTGCTTACAGACGGTTTCAAGTCAATCGCTCCGCGAGCAATTGTTTTTGCTCGGTATCAACTTGCCGGAAATTGGATTGCCAGCTTGATTGCGCCTGCGGCACCTTGAGCACCTGCACCGCTGTCACCTTGTATTCGGGGCAATTGGTGGCCCAATCCGAATTGTCGGTGGTGATGACGTTGGCACCTGATTCAGGAAAGTGAAAGGTGGTGTAGACCACCCCGGGCTGAATCTTTTCTGTAACCCGGGCGCGCAACACAGTATCGCCCGCGCGGCTGCTGATGCTCACCCAATCGTCTTGGGCAATGCCACGATCAAAGGCATCGGTGGGGTGAATATCCAGGCGATCCTCGTCGTGCCAAATCGAGTTCGCAGTGCGGCGGGTTTGAGCGCCCACGTTGTATTGCGAAAGAATGCGTCCGGTGGTGAGGATCAGCGGGAAGCGCCGGGTGATCTTTTCAGTGGTGGGCACATACTGGGTGATCACAAATTTGCCCAAACCGGAAGCGAATCGATCACGATGCATGATGCTGGTGCCTGCAGCTTCGGTTGAGGCATTGCAGGGCCATTGCAGGCTGCCGTGCTCACGAATCTTTTCATAGCTCACGCCTGCAAATGAAGGTGTCAGCGAAGCGATTTCGGCCATGATCTGCGAGGGATGCCGATAGTTCATCGGATAGCCGAGCGCGTTGGCGAGCAACTGAGTCACTTCCCAGTCGGCGTAGCCAGCTACGGGTTGCATGACCTTACGAACACGCGATATGCGCCGCTCGGCGTTGGTGAAGGTGCCGTCTTTTTCAAGGAAGGATGAGCCAGGAAGCAACACATGCGCATACTTCGCGGTTTCATTCAAAAAGATATCCTGCACCACCACACACTGCATCGCGCTTAGCGCTGCAATCACATGCTGGGTATTGGGGTCAGACTGCACCAAGTCTTCACCCTGAATGTAGATGCCCATGAAGCTGCCTTCCAGCGCGGCATCAAACATATTGGGAATGCGCAGCCCAGGCTCAGCTTGCAAGCTCACGCCCCAAGCGGCTTCGAACTGCATGCGCACGGTGGTGTCTGACACATGCCGATATCCTGGCAGCTCATGCGGGAACGAGCCCATATCGCAGGCGCCCTGCACATTGTTTTGCCCGCGCAGTGGATTAACGCCCACCCCGGCCCGGCCAATGTTGCCGGTGAGCATCGCCAGGTTGGCAATCCCCATCACCATGGTGGAGCCTTGCGCATGCTCGGTTACGCCCAGGCCGTAATAAATCGCAGCATTGCCACCGGTGGCATAAAGGCGGGCTGCAGCTCTGAGTTGCTCCGCTGGTACGCCGCAATACACAGCCATGGCCTCAGGCGAATTTTCTTCGCGCGCAATAAAACTGCGCCACTGATTAAAACTGGCTGGGTCGCAGCGCTCGGCAATGAAAGCTTCATCGGCCAGCCCCTCGCTCACGATGGTGTGGGCCAGAGCATTAATCAGGGCGACATTGGTGCCCGGCTTGAGCTGCAGAAAATGTTCAGCTTTTACATGCACGCCATGCACCAGATCAATCTGGCGCGGGTCTGCCACAATAAGTTTTGCACCAGCGCGCAGGCGTTTTTTCAAGCGCGACGCAAACACCGGGTGGGCATCAGTGGGGTTCGCTCCAATGACCAGCACCACATCGGCATGCTCAACCGACTCAAAGGTTTGCGTGCCCGCCGAGGTGCCGAAGGTTTGTTTGAGGCCATAGCCTGTGGGTGAATGGCAAACCCTGGCGCAGGTATCAACATTGTTATTGCCAAAAGCCGCGCGGATGAGCTTTTGCACCAGGTAAGTTTCTTCATTGGTGCAGCGCGATGAGGTGACGCCACCGACTGCATCGCGCCCATAGCGCGATTGAATATCGCGAAACTGTTGGGCTGCATGATTGATGGCCTCATCCCAACTGACCTCACGCCACGGATCGGTGATCTTGGTGCGAATCATCGGCTTGGTGATCCGATCGCGATGGGTAGCATAGCCCCAGGCAAAGCGCCCTTTGACGCATGAGTGACCTTCGTTGGCCTTACCGTCTTTCCACGGCGTCATGCGGATCACTTGCTCGCCCTTGACCTCCGCTTTGAAGCTGCAGCCCACTCCGCAATACGCACAGGTCGTGATCACACTGCGCTCAGCCAAGCCCATCTCAATGACGGATTTTTCCTGCAGCGTTGCAGTCGGGCAGGCCTGCACACACGCGCCGCAAGATACGCACTCACTATCGATGAACGCCTGATCCTCACCCGCGCTCACACGGGCTTCAAAGCCTCGCCCGGAAATCGTCAGGGCAAAGGTACCCTGAGTTTCTTCGCAAGCACGCACACACCGGTTGCAGACGATACACTTGGCGGGGTCATAGCTGAAATAGGGATTGGATTCGTCTTTGGTGGCACTCAAGTGATTGGCACCGGCAAATCCGTAACGCACATTGCGCAGCCCCACAACACCTGCCATATCCTGCAGCTCGCAATCGCCATTGGCCGGGCAGGTGAGGCAGTCGAGCGGGTGGTCCGAGATATAAAGCTCCATCACATTGGTGCGCAGCTTTTGCAATGCAGGGGTGTGGGTTCGCACGACCATGCCGGCTTGCGCGGGGGTGGTACAGCTCGCCGGATAACCTTTGCGGCCCTCGATCTCAACCAGGCACAAGCGGCAGGAGCCGAAAGCCTCCAGGCTATCGGTGGCACACAGTTTCGGAATCTTGATTTGAGCGAGCGCAGCTGCGCGCATCACCGAAGTGCCCTCGGGGACTTCGATGCTTTGGCCGTCGATCACCAGGGTGATGAGCTCGGCGCTAGTGCTGGGCGGCGTACCCAAATCATCATCGCGGCGGCGGACAACATCAAGACTCAACATGCTGGGCTTCCAATCCAAAATCTTCGGGGGCAACTTGCAATGCGGAGCGCACTGGGTAAGGTGTCATGCCGCCCATTGCGCACAGGCTGCCGTGTTGCATCGTGTCGCACAGATCCTTGAGCAGGCTCAGGGGCTGGGTTTTTTGCGCGGCCGGGCTGTTCACCAATTTGTGAATCGTCTCCACACCTCGGGTTGAGCCGATCCTGCAGGGGGTGCATTTGCCGCACGACTCAAACGCACAAAAGGCCATTGCGAAGCTGGCGAGTGTGGCTAGGTTGGCGGAGTCGTCTTGCACAACAATGCTGCCATGGCCAAGCACTGCGCCCAGGCGGGTATAGGTTTCATAGTCCAGCGGCTCATTCCACTGCTGCTCGGGCACATAGCTGCCCAAGGGGCCGCCAACCTGGACCGCCTTGATGGGCCGCCCGGAAGCAGTGCCCCCGCCAAATTCGATGAGCAAGCGGCGCAAGCTGATACCAAAGGGCACTTCAACCAAGCCGCCGCGTTTAACATTACCCGCGAGTTGAAACGGCTGGGTTCCGGTTGAGCGGCCATAGCCTTGAGCCGTATAGGCAGCTGCGCCAAGAGCCAAAATTCGAGGTACCGAGGCCAGGGTGAGGACGTTGTTAATCACGGTGGGCTTGCCGAACAATCCCTCTAATGCCGGCAGTGGCGGCTTGGCGCGCACGACACCGCGACGGCCTTCAATGCTTTCGAGCATCGCGGTTTCTTCACCGCAAACATAGGAGCCCGCACCCACCCGCACTTCAAGTGCGAAGCTCCATCCGCTTGCCTGGATATTGGTACCCAGCCATCCTGCCGCTTGCGCCAATTCAATCGCTTCACGCATTACCAAAATTGCGCGGGGATACTCCGAGCGGATGTAAACCATGCCCGCATTTGCGCCACTGGCATAACCCGCAATCAGCATGCCTTCGATCAATGCGAAGGGATCGTTTTCCATCACTAAGCGATCCGCGAATGCGCCGGAGTCACCCTCATCGGCGTTGCACACGACATACTTGGTTTCGCCTGCAGCCTGAGCCACCGTGCGCCATTTGATCGCCGCCGGAAAGGCTGCGCCCCCGCGGCCCCGTAAGCCCGAATCGAGAACCGCTTGCACCGTGGCCTGTGGCCCCGAGGCAAAAGCAGCACGAAGGCCAGCCCATCCACCGTGTTGCTCATAGTCCGCGAGGCTTAGTGGCTGGGAATGGCCGAGTCGTTCAAACACCCAGCGTTGTTGCGCGGTGAGATAAGGATGGTCATCGACTACACCAATACATCGCTGATGGGGCTTGGCTTGCAGGATGGCGTCTATCAACGGGCCATCAAGATCTTCTGGAGTAACTGGTCCGTAGCCCACGCGACCTTCAGATGTTTCAACTTCCACCAGAGGTTCGAGCCAAAGCAGGGCGCGGGTGCTGGTGCGCACGATGTGCAGGCTCAAGTCATGTTGCTCGGCATGCGCGTAGAGCAAGCGGGCTACTTCATCTGCGCCCAAGGCGAGCGCTGCACTATCGGTGGGGATGTAGAGCGTGATCACCGCCGACGCATTCATCGCGAGACTTCCGCAAGCATTGCTTGATGCGAAGCCGCAAGAGCATCGAAGCGCGCAGGCGTTACGCGCGCGTATTGTCGATCATTCCATTGCAGGCTGGGTGCGGTGGCGCACAAGCCCAGGCAATACACCGGCTCAACGCTAATCGAGCCATCTTCGCTCGTGGTGGCCTGGGTGTCGGGGTCCGTGGCGGGTTTGCAACCCGTTGTTGCACAGATGTGGGCATAAAGATCGCTGCTGCCCATCGACTGGCAAGCCTCGGCCCGACACACTTGAATCACATGCCGCGCGGGCGCCTCGGTGCGAAAGTGATGATAGTAGGTCAGCACACCATGCACCTCAGCCCTCGAAAGGTTGAGTGCGGTGGCGACAGGGGCTACCGCCCGGTCGGGAATAAACCCAAAGGTGTCCTGAATTGCATGCAGAAGCGGCAAAAGAGCACCGGGCAAGCTCTGGTATTGCTTGATTAAACTGTCTAACAAATCGTTTGAGGGATCGGAGGCCATGCCCGCACTATCAAAGCGGGCGCAAGCCTTGTCCAATCGATTTAAGCTTTGGTCTCATTCAGGATTTGAATGATTGCGGCTTTCGTTGCTGTTTTCAGCACTTAAGGCTAGCTGGATTGCGGCAAGCCAGGCCGGGTCTGCCGCCATCTCGAGCGCGGCGTTTAACACGATGCCGGGCGGCGATTGTTTGTTGACCATAAAGCCAATCGGTGTGCCGATATCCGGTTCGCTCAAGGGGCGGATCTGCAAGCCAGGCCAGCGCTTCACCGTGCCAAGCATGGCCCCGGGGAGGATCGCTGCGAGCCCCCCTTCGGTGACCGCTACCTGCAAGGCCAGCACCGAATTGGTTTCCAACACCGGAGTCACGCTGACCCTGGCTTGCTCGAAGGCTGAATCAACGATGAGCCGGTTGTGCATCTCGCGTGCAAGCAGGGCGAGCCGCATTTCGCTTGCCGCTTGCCAGCTGATCGCTTGGGTGCTGCGGTGCTGGAGCTTGGCTTGAGCACAAACCAGGTAATACTGCTCCGTCCATTGCGCGATCACGCCAAAGCGCCCCTCTTGGCTGCTGGCCAGACGATGGGTGTAGCCAAGCCCCAGATCGATACTCAGGCTCTCCAGCCCGGCCTCAATCGCCTGGGAAGACAGCGATCGCACCTGGGGACGAATGCCAGGGTGGAGATCAATCAGGCGCGCGGCGAAGCGCGCGGCAATCGGTAGCGCGGTGGGAACAGCCCCGAGCACAAGCGCGCCTTCAGGTTGAGCAACATGGCTTCTGAGTTGTTGCCGTAAATTCTCTTGCTCGCGCATCATTCGGTGAGCAGTGAGCAATACGACTTCGCCTTCAGGAGTAAAGCGCTCAAAGGTTCGGCCGCGCACGACCAGGCTGCATCCCAGGACATCTTCAAGCGCGCGCAGTGCGTTGGAAAGAGCCGGTTGAGTGATATGGCAGGCATTGGCGGCTCGACCAAAATGGCGGTGCTCATCCAGAGCCACCAGATAGCGATAGCCTTCCAGCAGGTTCATGAATTGGAATGAATCGCGCTAAGTAGCAGTGCGGTGGAGCCATCCAGACCATGGGCACTTGCCGGGGCTCGCAGCGCAGTTTCCACATCCCTGGCAATCGATTTGCCAAGTTCGACCGCCCACTGATCGAAGGGATTGATACCCCACAGCATGGCCTGATAAATCACCTTGAATTCGTAAGCGGCGATCAATGCGCCCAAGGCATGAGCATCCAGACGCGGCATCAACAATGTGGTGCTTGGCCTGTTTCCAAGTATGCGTTTGTGGGGATCCTGCGCATCAGCGCCAACCATCAACGCGCGTGACTGCGCCAGGCAATTAGCCAGCAGCCAACGGTGATGCTCGGTGAAAGGATGGCGGGCTTCACGTGCGGCAATAAAATCCACCGGGATCACATCGGTGCCCTGATGCAACATTTGAAAGAACGCATGCTGGCCATTGGTCCCTGGCTCGCCCCAAATGACAGGGCAGGTGGATTGCGCAGGCGTCCCATCCACCTCTACTGATTTGCCATTGCTCTCCATCTCCAATTGCTGAAGGTATGCAGGCAAGCGTGCAAGCGCCTGGGCATACGGCACCACAGCTTGGGAGCGGCGCTGCATAAAGGTCGCGTTCCAGCAACCGATCAAGGCCATCATAAGCGGCAGGTTTTCAGACCCCTTGGTCGATAATACATGCTGGTCAACGCTATGCGCGCCTGCCAGCAGCGCCTCGAATTGTTCAGGGCCAAGCGCTACCGCGATGGGCAAGCCCACCGAGGACCACAGTGAAAAGCGGCCGCCGACGGTAGTGTCAAAGCACAACGTGCGATTTGCAGGAATACCAAACTCGGCAGCGGTCGAAGGGCTTGCAGTGATCCCGACAACCTGGCTTGCGATGATCTGGGCCACCGTGCAGCCACTTTCCTGAGCCATCCAGTCGATGATGGCCCGGGCGTTGAGCATGGTTTCCAAGGTGGTAAATGTTTTGGAGGTGATCGCCAGCAAAGTGCGGCGCGCATTGAGCCCGCGAAGCGTGTGTTCGAGAGCTGCCCCATCCACATTGCTTAAAAATCGAACTTCAGGCCCTGTGTGTTCGTGTTGCAGTGCCTGCACTACCATCGCCGGCCCCAAATCCGAGCCGCCAATGCCGACATGCACCATTTGATCAAGCGGCAGCCCACTCGCAGATACCAGCTCGCGATCCCTGATTTGGCGAGCAAGCTGCAACATGGCTTCGCGTTGCTGACAAAACTCGCTCAGCCGGGCCTGCGCGCTAGCGCCAAACATCCCCATGCTGGATGCGGGAGCTCGGCACAGCATATGCAGTGCGGCACGACCTTCTGATGGATTGACTGGCAAACCGTCAAACAACTCACGGGTTTTGGCGGTCAGATGTGTTTCGTTGGCCCAATCGAGCAGGGCCTGCCGCGCAGCCTCATCAAGATGTTGTTTGGAATAGTCGAACAACATTGCGCAGGCCCTGAGGCTAAAGCGCTGGGCCCGTGCCGCATCCGTGGAAAACAGGGTATTGAGAGATGCCGCTGCAAGCCGGTTGGCATGCAGCAAAGGATCGGGGGCAGAGGAGGCAGTGGGAGGGAGGGTCGTCATGGGCCAAATACCGCTATAGTTCCGGTTTACCTTACACCATGTGCGCGATTGCCCACATGACATTTGCCTGCATTTCTACACCATTCCCGTTACAAGTCGATAGATCATGAATCAACCCGAAGTATTGCTGATGGGGCCGTATCCAAGCTGGGATATGCAGCCGTTGGCACAAAGCTATCAAATGCATCACTACTGGGAAGCCTCAGATCCGGCGCAATTGGTGGCGGAAATAGCGCCCCGGGTGCAGGCGATTGCGACCTCAGGCCATCTGGGTGCCAGCCGTGCGCTCATGGAGCAGCTTCCGGAACTGAAGCTTATTGCCTGCTATGGGGTGGGAGTCGATGCAATTGACCTTGAAGCCGCGCGTGAGCGGGGCATTCGGGTCACCAACACCCCCGATGTGCTTACCGATGATGTGGCGGATATGGGTGTGGCATTGCTGCTGGGCTTGTGGCGCCGGATCCCGCAGGGCGATCAGCACGTGCGGCTGGGTCATTGGAAAGCGGGGCCGATGCCACTTACCCAGAGTCTTCGTGGCAAGCGTGTGGGAATTGTGGGGCTGGGTCGCATTGGTGCGGCGATTGCTCATCGACTGGAGGCCTTTGGCTGCCAGATCGCCTACAGCGCCCGGGGGAAAAAAGCTGACGTCACCTATCGCTGGTACCCGACGCCGCTGGCGCTGGCGGGCGAAGTGGAAGCGCTGGTGGTGGCGCTGGCTGGAGGTGCGGGCACCCGCCGGATCATCAATGAAGAAGTGCTGCGGGCCTTGGGGCCTCAGGGGGTGGTGGTTAACGTGTCTCGCGGCAGCACGATTGATGAGCCTGTGTTGCTCAAAATGCTTCAAGCAGGTGAGTTGGGTGGTGCGGGCCTGGATGTGTTTGACAATGAGCCCAATATCAATGAAGCCTTCTTTACGCTGGAGAATGTGGTTTTGCAGCCGCATCATGCTTCGGGCACGCATCAAACCCGCCGGGCGATGGGCCAGTTGGTGCGCGATAACCTGGCCGCCTGGTTTGCCGGTCGGCCTTTGTTGACTCCGGTGGTTTGAGCGCGGTCATGGTAGCGCCGATGCTTTTGGTCATTGCAGGGGTTTCGGGCTGTGGCAAAACCAGTGTGGGCCAGGCGCTGGCCAATCATTTGGGCGCGCAGTTTTTCGATGGTGATGATTTCCATCCCGAGGCCAATGTGGCGAAGATGCGCTCTGGTCAGTCACTCAATGATGAAGATCGTGCGCCCTGGCTGGGTCGCCTGAACGAGCTGATGCGCGAACAGGCCATGCAAGGGCACTCGGTGGTCCTGGCTTGTTCGGCGCTCAAGGTGAAGTACCGCGAAATTCTGGGTCGTGGTTTACCTACCTTGCGCTTTGTGCATCTGAAGGGTGAGCGCGAGATTCTTTTTGAGCGTATGCAGGCGCGCAAGCATCGGTATATGCCAGCCAGCCTGCTCGACAGCCAGTTCGCCACACTGGAGGCCTTTGATGCCAGCGCTTATGAAATCGATGTGGCAGTGCCGCTGGACCAGGTGGTCGCAAAAGCCGTAAAGCTGATTACCCTTAACGCCTAAGCCGCCCGGGTTGCAGGCCTAACGCACCACGACGCCCCAGGGCAATTCTTGCACTTCAATATCGCGAATTTTGGTGCGGGTGGCGGTATCAATGACGCTAACTGAGTTACTGCGCCCGTTGGCCACATAAAGTTTGCTCGCATCAGGTGACAAGGCCATATTCCAGGGCCGGCGCCCGACCGCAATGGTGTGCTCGACCTGCATCGATTGAGCATTGACTACCGAAACAGAACCTTCGCCATTGCTCACATAAACTTGCTGCCCATTGGGGCTGATGATTACACCATTGGCACGTTGACCAACTTTCACCTGCGCGATGGCTGCATGTTTGGCCACCTCGATCTTTACCAGCAGGTTGTCGATCTCGCAGGCGACATAAGCGAACTGGCCATCCGGGCTAAACACAGTGCCTCTGGGGCGCATTCCAACGGCAATCTCGTGGCTCTGCCGCCGTTGTGCAACCTCAATCACATCGACCTGTTTCGCATCCTCGGCACCAACGTAGACCCAGCGCCCATCCGGGCTGAACACCGGATGCTCCGGGTTATCGCCACGGGTTTTTACCTCGAACTCAACTAACCTGCGCTGGGTGTCCACAAAAACCACTGAGTTCTTTTTTTCAACCGCCACCGCCGCGAGTCGGCCGTCAGGTGAAAGGTAAACACCCTCTGGCGAATCACCCACCGTAATACTTGCAAGGACCCGGCCATCGCTCGTGGCAATCACTTGCAACGCACTGCGGGAGGCGTCTGTGATGTAAAGGGTGGAGCCATCGGCTGAAATCGCAATGCCCCGGGGCACGCCGCCGACTTGCAGCGTGCGGACCACCTGATCGGTGCGCGTATCAATCACGCTGATCGAGCCCGATTTTTCATTGGGGACATAGGCCCATTGCGCGGATACGCCACCCGGCGCGAGCATCGTGCCAACAACAAGCACTCCGGCAGCAAATCGCGCGAACCTGTTTACAGCTTTGCGCATAAAACAACGGGCGGTTGATATTGAGGTGGGCGTTCGCATGATCAGGTCCTGTAAAGCAGCTTGCTATTATGACGGGTCCGTTGCAAGCATCCTGCCTTGCGCACGCTGAACCTCACGCCTAACCTCAAGGATTCCCCCATGACTTCCGTACCTGCCCAGTCTGCGATAGATGGTCTAAGCACTGCGGAGCTGGTGAGCAGCGTGCAGGCTGAAGTGCAAAGTTTGAGGGGCGGGCCTTTAGCCAGGCGCGGGTTCATGCTGGGCTCCCTGGCAGGCGGATTTGCCGCAAGCGTAGTGCCCAGCGGGGATTTGCTCGCGCAGGTGGTCACCACCGATACGCAGGGATTGCAGGCGGGTGAGGTGAAGATTCCGGTGGCCGGTGGTGACATGCCGGCTTATGTCGCGGCGCCAGCGACGGGCACTAGCTTGCCGGTGATTCTGGTGGTGCAGGAGATTTTCGGCGTGCATGAACACATCAAGGATGTGGCCAGGCGGTTTGCCAAACAAGGGTATCTGGCGATTGCTCCGGAGCTATTTGCCCGGCAGGGCAATGCTGCGCAGTACACCTCGATTCCCGAATTGTTTGCCAATGTGGTGAGCAAGGTGCCCGATGCCCAGGTGATGGCCGATCTTGATGCGAGCTTGCGTTGGGCTGCTGGACAACGTGGCGATCTCAAGCGCACTGCGATCACTGGCTTTTGCTGGGGCGGGCGGATCACCTGGCTCTACAGCGCCCACAACAAGGATCTGAAGGCGGGAGTGGCCTGGTATGGCCGCCTGATGAGCACCGTGTTACCCACCAATCCGTTCCATCCGATGGATATTGCCGAGAAGCTTAATGCGCCCGTGCTGGGCCTTTATGGTGGGCGCGATGACGGCATTCCTCTTAGCACGGTCGAAGAGATGAAGACGCGGCTTTCATTTGGCAGCAAGGCTTCGCAAGCATCGCAGTTTGTGGTGTATCCGGAGGCCCCCCACGCTTTCCATGCGGACTATCGCCCGAGCTATCGAAAAGAAGCGGCCGACGACGGCTGGCGTCGCTGTTTGGCCTGGCTGAAGGCACACGGCGCGGCATGACCTTACTGTTGATTGTGATGGCCACCACGACTGGTGGTGTGTTGAGTTTGATGGTGGCGGCGTGGCTTTCCATGGATGTTCTGGCCAGATTGGTGCAGCATCTGGTGAGCTTGTCAGCCGGGTTTTTGCTCGGCACTGCGATCTTGCATATGCTGCCGGAGGCCTTCGAATCCGGCGCGGATTTCCATGCGCTTGCATGGACCTTGCTTTTGGGGATTGTCGGGTTTTTTCTGCTGGAAAAGTTTGCGATTCTGCGCCATAGCCATCATCACGAAGGCGACGGGCATGATCATCATCATGGCCATGATGAGCATGAGGCCGGCCCAGGCGGCATGCTGATTCTGGTGGGCGATTCGATCCATAACTTCGTCGACGGGGTATTGATCGCAGGTGCTTTTCTGACCGACCCCTTGCTTGGATGGATGACAACGGTTGCGATTGTGGCTCATGAAATTCCCCAGGAAGTGGGAGATTTCATCGTGCTGCTCAATGCCGGGTACTCGCGCTCACGAGCATTTTTGTTTAATGCGCTTGCTGGTGCAGCAGCGATATTGGGCGGCGTTGTGGGCTATTTCGCTTTGCAAGCCACCCGCGAGTTTTTGCCCTATGCGGTGATGGTGGCGGCAGCCAGCTTTATCTATATTGCCTTGGCCGATTTAGTGCCGGATATGCAACGCCAGCGCAAGACAAAGCAATCGATGGTGCAGCTCGGTTTGCTTGCGCTGGGTATCGGTGTGATGGCTGCAATTTCTGCGTTGCTACACGCCCACTGAGGCTTGGCTCAGGCCGACTCCAGGATCGCGACGAGACCCTAGGCGGTTTTCTCCACCGGTCGGGCCGGATCGCTGCACCACTCGCTCCAGCTTCCGGCATACAGGTGAGTGCCTTCCAAGCCTGCAGCATGCATCGCGAGCATGTTGTGGCAAGCAGTCACGCCGGATCCACACTGATGCACGATGCTGCTCAGGGGGCGATCACCAAGCAGCGCAAGAAACTCGGCGCGCAACACTGGAGCGGGCTTGAAGCGTCCATCGGGGCGCAGATTTGTAACAAACGGGCGATTCAGCGCACCCGGAATATGACCTGCTACGGGATCGAGCGGCTCGACTTCGCCCCGGTAGCGTTCTGCTGCCCGAGCGTCCACGACGGTTTGCGCGGGCGAGCCGAGTTGGGCCAGCACCTCATCGGCAAGCTTCGGGGCTTCAAGGGCCGGGCCGAAACGCTCGCTTGAGGCTTCAGCCAGGCGGGCAGGCACAGCATCAGTCATCGGCAGTTTGAGCGCTTCCCAGGCCGCCAAGCCGCCGTCAAGCACAGCAACTGGTTCATGGCCGAGCCATCGCGCCAGCCACCACAGCCGGGCGGCAAATGCGCCGCCTGCGGTGTCGTACACCACCAATTGCTTGCCTGGCACCAAGCCCAGGCTGCGCAGGGTTTGCGCGAGGCTATCTGCTGATGGCAATGGGTGGCGGCCGTTACGACCCGTCTTGTTGCCTGCCAGGTCGCGATCCTGATGAAGGAAATGCGCAGTCGGAATGTGGGTTGCGAGATACCCGGCGTATCCCGCTTCCGGCTTCGCCAGATCGTGACGGGCATCTACCAGCACCACATCATCGAGCATGGTAGCCAACTCTTGAGCACTGATCAGATCGCTAAACAGATCGCTATGCATGGCACTTTCCTTAGGAGTTTTGGGTGGATTGCTGGTCTTGCCGATGCGAAAGCAGGGTGGCTGCCAGGCCGCTGGCTGCGATGACCATGATGCCGAAGATTTCCAGCGTATCAAGTCGCTCGCCAAACCACAGCAAACCGATGACTGAAGCAAACACAATGCCACTGTATTGCAGGGCCGCGGCGACCAAGGTGCGACCCTGACCATAAGCGCGGGTCATCATGAGTTGGCCGGCAAGTGCCAGCATGCCAATCAATACGATCAGCCCAAGATCAGGCGCGGTGAGGCGATGCCAGCCGGTAATGCTGGCCAGGGTTATGCCGACCACCGCGTTGGTGAGCGAGAAATAAAATACGACCCGCCACTCAGGCTCGCCACGGCGTCCTAGCGCTTTCACCAACATATAAGCGGCTGCGCCGGTTGCGCCTCCGCTTAAGCCCGCGGCAAGGCCCCAGAGGTCTTCACGCGCCAGCGTGGGCTGCAGGATCAGGACGACACCTATGAAGCCTGCAAGAATCGGCAGCAGGTAGCGCCACCGCTGGGTGCGCCCCATCGCTCCGGTGACCAGCAAAAATGTGGTGATAAAAAGCGGCGAGGTGTAGTTCAGGGTGAGCGAGGTGGCCAGCGGCAGATGCACGAGCGAGTAGAAAAACGCAATCACGGAAACCGTGCCAACCAGCGATCGGCTCAGGTGCGCGCCAGCATGTTCGGTGGCTAAACTGCGGCCGGTGCGGATGATCCAGAAGCTCAGGATGATCATGCCAACCAAACCCCGAAAGGCAAGCAGCTCGAAGCTGCTATACCTCGGCCCGACACCTTTCACGACTGCGCCCATCAGGGCAAAGCACAGCGCTGCCGCAAGCATCCACAAGGCTGCTCGGGTTCGCGGGGTGAACCTGGCACCGGCTTCAGTCAATCGATGCGCAACTCACGGCGCAGGTATTCATGAAAGTGCAGCATGCCGTCTTCCATGGGGCTTTGATAAGGACCCACCTCATTCACGCCGCGGTCCATCAATACCTTGCGCCCGGCATCCATGCGTAGCGCAATCTCGTCATCCTCAGCGCAGGTTTCCATGTACGCAGCCCGCTCGGCGGCGATGAATTCCGGTTCGAACAGCGCAATTTCCTCGGGGTAGTAAAACTCCACGATGTTGGTGGTGTGTTGCGGCCCGCGCGGAATCAGGGTCGAGATCACCAGCACATGCGGATACCACTCGACCATCACATTGGGATAGTAGGTGAGCCAGATTGCGCCGTATTTGGGCGGCTTGCCCGCGCCCATGCGCAAAATCTGGTCGTGCCATTTCTTGTAGGTGGGCGTCCCGGGGCGCTCCAGGGACTTGTGGATGCCTACGGTTTGCACAGAGTATTGGTCGCCGAATTCCCACTGCAGATCGTCACAGTTCACAAACTGGCCCAGACCAGGATGGAATGGAACCACGTGGTAATCCTCCAGATACACCTCAATGAAGGATTTCCAGTTGTAGTAGCACTCGTGGATCTCGACATGATCGAGCTTGTGCCCGGAGAAATCCAGATCATCGCGTACGCCCAGGCTGGCCAGATCGCGAGCCACATCGCGCTTTCCGCCAAACAGCATGCCGTTCCAGTTTTGCAGGGGCGATGCGCTCAGGTTCAGGCAGGGTTGCTCGGCAAAATGCGGCGCGCCCAACAGTTTGCCCTGCAAATCGTAGGTCCAGCGGTGCAGGGGGCACACAATGTTTTCGGTGTTGCCCTTGCCCTGCAGCATCAGCGCCTGGCGATGGCGGCAGACGTTGGACAGCACTTCCAGCCCCCGGGCATTACGCACCAGCAGGCGGCCATGGCGCTCGGCAGGCAAGCTGAAATAGTCCCCGACCTCGGGAACCATCAATTCGTGGCCCACATAGCCCGAGCCTGCCCTGAAGAGCACTTCCTGTTCTTGATGAAACAAGGCCTCATCAAAATAGGCCCAGACCGGCAGTTGTGCCTTCGCTGGCACCAAAAATTCGCGCCGACCCAGATCCGACATAATCATTCCTCCTGAATGGTTCACCCAGAAAAAATCGAGGCCGGAGGATACCCCGAATTCGGATTTGGGTCACCCCGCCGCTAGGCCTTAGGGTCTAAAATCTTGTTTTTGATTGAATTTCTCTCCAAAACCTGACTATGGCCAAATCTTCCGCTGCCGCCTTGCCCCCATCCACCGGGGAGGCAAACCCGCCCGATTTTGAAACGGCCATGCGCGAGCTGGAGGCACTTGTGCAGAAAATGGAATCAGGTGATTTGAGCCTCGAACAGTCTCTGGCCGCCTACAAGCGTGGGGCCGAATTGGTGAAATCCTGCCGCACGACCCTGACCCAGGCCCAGCAACAGGTGAAGATTCTTGAGGGCGATATGCTCAAGACCTTTGAGGCGCCCCTGGATACGTCGGCAGCTTCGGCCGCGGATACGGGTGAGTTTTGATGCTTACCCTGGGTCAATGGATGGAAAGCCACGGGCAGCGGATCGAAACGGCGTTGGGTGTGCTCCTGCCTGCTGCCAACGAATTGCCCAGAGGGTTGCATGAGGCTATGCGCTATGCAAGTTTGGAGGGCGGCAAGCGGATCCGGCCAATGCTGGTCTACGCGGCCGGACAAACTTTTGCTGCTCCGGCTGCGGCTCTGGATGCGGCGGCCTGTGCCGTGGAGTGTATTCATGCCTATTCCCTGGTGCATGACGATCTGCCGTGCATGGATGACGACGCCTTGCGACGCGGCAAGCCCACAGTACATGTGGTCTATGGCGAGGCCCAGGCGATGCTGGTGGGCGACGCCTTGCAGGCGCTGGCCTTCGAGAGCCTTGCAGGGGCGCAGGCCGGGCAGGCGAGCGCTCAGCAGGTCGTGAACATGGTGCGGATTTTGGCAAGGGCCGCGGGCTCGCGCGGCATGGCAGGCGGCCAGGCGCTCGATATTGCCGCCACAGGAGAGGCTCTTGATGCGGCCTCGGTGGAGACCATGCATCGCCTGAAAACAGGGGCTTTGCTGGTGGCGAGCGTTCAGCTTGGGGCCGCCTGCAGCCCGGCCAGTGACCCATGGGCAACAGCTTTGGAGCGTTTTGCCCAGGCTATAGGCTTGGCGTTTCAGGTGGTTGACGATATTCTGGACGTGGCTTCGGATTCTGCAACCCTGGGTAAAACCGCCGGGAAAGACGCGCAGCACAATAAACCGACTTACGTTTCGGTGCTCGGTCTGGAGGCAGCCAAGGGAATGGCAGACCGTTTGCTCGATGAGGCCCATGGCGCTTTGGCTGAAATGAGGGGGGCCGGGCTGGATGTTCACCGCCTGGCCGAGCTGGCAGATTTGATCTGCCAGCGCAGGAACTAACGGATAACAAGGAGGGGATGTATGGGCAATACCAGCAGTACCCTGAATCAGGCAGCACCGTCGATACTCGACAAGATCAATGCCCCGCGCGACATGCGTGGGCATAGCCGAGAGCAATTACACCAACTGGCGGGCGAGCTGCGCGAGCATGTGCTGCGCTCAGTGGCCCAAACAGGCGGGCATTTGTCATCGAACCTGGGCACGGTTGAGCTTTCAATCGCGCTGCATTACGTATTCGATACCCCGCGCGACCGGATCGTCTGGGATGTGGGGCACCAAAGCTACCCCCACAAAATTCTCACCGGGCGGCGCGATCAGATGCACTCATTGCGCCAGCTCGATGGTATTTCGGGCTTCCCGCGTCGCAGCGAAAGCGAATACGACACATTTGGCACCGCGCACTCCTCGACTTCGATTTCAGCGGCGCTTGGCATGGCTGTGGCTTCGCGCAACAAGGGCGAGAATCAGGGCCCAGGGCGACGCCGCCACATCGCGGTGATCGGCGACGGCGCGATGACCGCAGGGATGGCCTTTGAGGCGATGAACAATGCCGGGGTAACTCCGGATATTGATCTGCTGGTGGTGCTCAACGATAACGATATGTCGATCTCGCCACCGGTAGGTGCGCTCAATCGATATCTGGCACGGCTGCTGTCCGGGCAGTTTTACGCCAAGGCGCGTGATGTTGGCCGGGCAATGCTTTCACGCGTGCCGCCGATGTTTGAGTTGGCCAAGCGCCTGGAAGGTCATGCGAAGGGCATGGTCACACCGGCCACGCTATTTGAAGAATTTGGCCTGAACTATGTGGGCCCGATTGATGGTCATGATCTCGATTCTCTGATCCCCACGATGCAAAATTTGCGTGAGCTGCGCGGCCCGCAGTTTCTTCATGTGGTGACCCGCAAGGGGCAGGGCTACAAGCTCGCGGAAGCTGATCCGGTGCTGTATCACGGCCCTGGCAAATTTAATCCGGATGAAGGCATCAAGAAAGCGGCTGCACCCAGCAAGCCCACGTATACCCAGGTATTTTCTGATTGGATTTGCGATATGGCCGCGCTTGATGAACGCTTGGTGGCGATTACGCCCGCCATGCGCGAAGGCTCGGGGCTGGTGGAGTTCGAAAAGCGTTTCCCCAAGCGCTATTTTGATGTGGGGATTGCCGAACAGCATGCGGTGACCTTTGCGGGGGGTATTGCGTGCGAGGGCTTAAAGCCAGTCGTGGCGATTTACTCCACCTTTCTGCAGCGCGGCTATGACCAGTTGATTCACGATATCGCGATCCAGAATTTGCCGGTGGTGTTTGCGCTGGATAGGGCGGGCATCGTCGGAGCCGATGGTGCGACTCATGCAGGAGTGTTTGACTACGCCTATTTGCGTACCGTGCCTAATCTTGCGGTGCTGGCGCCTTCCGATGAAAACGAATGCCGCCAGATGTTGTACACCGCGTTTCAGATGCAGCAGCCGACCGCGGTGCGTTATCCGCGCGGCAGTGGCGTGGGGGTGGAGGTCAAGAAAGATCTCACCGCATTGCCGGTGGGCAAAGCCGAGATCCGGCGGCAGGGCAAGCAAATTGCGATCCTGGCATTCGGCACGCTCCTGCATCCTGCCCTGCAAGCGGCTCAGGCGTTGGACGCCACCGTGGTGAACATGCGCTGGGTCAAGCCGATGGATGTTGGGCTGCTGGTCGAGCTGGCCCGCACGCATGATGCATTTGTGACGATTGAAGAGCATCAGATCATGGCGGGCGCCGGTAGCGCTGTGTTGGAGGCGCTGGCTGCCGAGGGTATTGCCAAGCAGGTGTTGAATCTGGGCCTGCCCGATCGGTTTATTGATCATGGCGATCCTGTGGTGCTTCTGAAGCGCGAAGGCCTGGATGCGGCGGGTATTGAAGCTTCGATTCGTAAACGCTTTGCCAGCTTGATTGAATCAGGCGGGGCAGGGCCGCGATTGGTAGCGAGTCGTTAAGAGTTTGGGCAGTTAGTGGGATTGTGGTTGGAATGAATTTGCGTGATCCGAATACCGAGTTGCTGAAGATGCCCGATGTGCAGTCTTCTGAAGATGAGCGTCATATTGCTATTGAGCGGGTCGGCATCCGGGCGTTGCGTTATCCGGTGCTGTGGCATGGCGAACATGGCCAGAGCGCAGGGTCGGTAGCGACGTTTTCAATGGCCGTGGGGCTGTCTGCGGATCGCAAGGGCACGCATATGTCGCGCTTTGTGGCCTTGCTCGATGAGCATGCCCAAAAGTTGAGTTTGACGGGCCTCTTGCCGCTTTATCGTGAGATGCTCACCAGGCTTGATGCCACACAAGGTGAGTTGCAATTCAGCTTGCCGATGTTTATGCGCAAGGTGGCCCCGGCTTCCGGCGTGAGCAGCTTTATGGATTATGAACTGAGCTGGCGTTTGAGCGGGTCGGCCGACGCAGCCCGGATCACGCTAAACGTGCTGGTTCCAGTCACGAGCCTGTGCCCCTGTTCCAAAGCGATCTCGGAATACGGTGCGCATAATCAGCGTTCGCATGTGCGCATGAGTGTGGTTGCTGCGCCAGGCAATTTGCCCCCTGCACCTGAGGCGCTGATCCGGATGGCCGAGTCGCAGGCTTCCAGCGAGCTCTATGGATTGCTCAAGCGAGTGGATGAAAAAGTGGTGACTGAGCGCGCCTACGACAACCCGAAGTTTGTCGAAGATCTGGCGCGAGATGTGGCCGCGGGCCTGATCGATTGGCGGGAGCGCGGGCAGATCGAAAGCTTCAGCCTGGAAGTCGAGAATTTCGAATCGATCCATAACCACAGCGCGTTTGCGCAGATCATCGGCTAGTCATTGTTAACCCGGTGGTAGCGGGAAAATCATTTTGCAGCTTAGACCATGGGGCGTGAGGTTGGTTAAGCTGAGGTTGGCGTTGTAACGCTGCATGACCGCTTCAACAATGGATAGCCCCAGGCCGCTTCCGGTACCTGCAGACCCTGCCGGGCGATAAAACCGTTCGGTGAGATGACCAAGGTGCTCGGGCGCTACACCTGGGCCATTGTCCTGAACCTCGATGACCACTTGCTCGTGCGCCTCTTGATAGCAGCGCACGATAATGGTTGACCCCGCCGGGCAATACGACAAGGCATTGTCAACCAAGTTCGCCAAAGCTTCGCCGATCATGAAACGGTCACCCGCAAGCTCGCGTGGTGCGATCTCGAAACTTATCTCGATACCCTGAACTTCGCTGCGCATGGCCCATTGCGGCGCGAGTTCTTCAATTAATGCAATCAGAGCGAAACGCTCGAACTGCTCTTCATGGCGGTTGTCGGTTTGCGCCGCCGAAAGCGTCAGAAGCTGCTGCGCAAGATGAATGGTGCGGGTAGTCGCCGCTCGTGCCTGGTTCAGTCGTTCAGAGCGGCGCTTGGGATCGGTTTCACCGTCACCCAGCTCCAGCAGCATCGACAGGCCTGCCAAAGGAGTCCGTAGCTGATGCGCTGCATCGGCAATAAAACGCTCCTGGGTTGATTGGGCGACCTTGAGGCGGGCAAGCAGGCTGTTTACCGCGTTGATCAAGGGTCGCAGTTCGGCAACCACCTCCGGTTCAGGAATTGCCGCAAGGTTCGTAGACGACCTTGCACCCAAGGCCTGCGCTACACTGCGAATCGGTACCAGACTGCGCTGGATACCCCACCACACAGTGGCGGTCCCAACTACAGCCAGCAGGACCAGCGGCGTCAACAAGCCGAGAGCGGCCTGCACCTGCCGCTGATTGCGTTGGGTGACGGTTTCGGCAACGACCACGCTACCCGAGCTACCTGGCGACTGGAGATCGACCTTAACCGCACGAACGTCCTGCCCCCCAAGCCTGCCATCAACAAAGATACGCGAGGCCGCCACGCGCGCAGCCGGATTAACGGTACGTTGATTCTGCGCAAGCGTCCAAAGTGCTGCGATTGACTGATCACCACTCACCCATTGGCCTTGCGCATCGAACAGCGCGAACCATACGGTTTCGAACTCATCGGCTCGCAGCACTCGTTCGGCATCTGCCGGCACATCAAGGCCCAAGCGACCATCTGTTACCCGCACATAGGCAATCAATGCAGCAGCAGTATCGGAGAGCGATTGATCAAATGCGGATTGCACAGCGCGGTTTACTGCCCAATAACTCGCAGTCGCTGCCAGCATCAGTGCAACGATCAGCCACGGCAGCAAATTGAAGAGCAAGCGCCTGCGCAGGCTATCGTTTGCTTCGGAACCCGGCTTTGCTATGGTGATCATCCTTGTAAGTGTTGCATACCGCGCTGCCGGGCGCGTTTGGATTTAGGCTACCTGATCGACCGTGAGCAAATAGCCCAATCCCCGCACGGTACGAACCTGCAGGCCTGCAGGTTCAAGCTTGGCGCGCAGCCGGGATACATAGGTTTCGATGGCGTTGGGCGATAAATCTTCATCCCAGCGGGTCACCATCGAGATCAGGCGCTCCTTGGGCACTATGCGATCGATATGGTCAATCAGCGCATTGAGCACCGCCCATTCACGCGCCGGGAGCTCAATCGCCTGGTCGTTGATCCACGCGCGTTGGGCTTCGGCATCCACCTTGAGTTGCCCCAAAGTCTTGATGGCAGGAGTAAGTGCGCGATTACGGCGTGACAGTGCTTCGATTCGGGCAAGGAGCTCGGCGGTAGCAAAGGGCTTGCTCAAATAATCGTCAGCACCAAGCTTCAGGCCCTGCACACGATGATTAATTGCATCGCGTGCGGTGAGAATCAGCACAAGAATCGGCTGATTGGCCGCTCTGATGCGCTTGAGCAGGTCCAGGCCATCACCATCGGGTAAGCCCAGATCCAGCAGCAAGACGTCAAACTGGTTCATTTCAAGTGCGAGCTGGGCTTGTGAGAGGTTGGTCACCCCGTCGGCCAAATGCCCATGCTGCCGAAGTGAGACAAGCAAGGGTTCGTGCAGCATCGGATCGTCTTCAACTACCAGGATCTTCATGACAACTCCCTTGCAAATGGCGTTAGTGAACTCGCGCTTATGAACTGGCGTTAATGAGCCGGCGTATGTACAGGCTGTGCAATCGTCTCATTGGTGCGCAACCAGCGTGCGGCCACAAGGGGCAACAACAACAAAGTGGCAATGGTGGCCGACACAATACCTCCCACAATAACGACTGCGAAAGGTCGTTGGGTTTCAGCACCAATGCCGTGAGACAAGGCCGCGGGTAAAAGTCCCAAGCCGGCCATTAGAGCTGTCATGAGAATCGGGCGAAACCGTTCTGCGGCTGCTGCGAACGCAGCATGAGCAGGGTCGGCAGCGCCCAAGGCGTTATCGGCCTGGCCCAGCGCAATCAATTGCTGGGTACGTTCCACCAGGATCAGACTGTTTTGTACCGCGATACCGGCCACTGCGATGAATCCGACCGCCGCAGAAACGGACAGATGCAGACCCGCAAGGGCCAGGCCGGCAAACCCGCCAATCAAGGCAAAAGGCAACGCAGAGACCACCAAAAGGGCGGGGCGCAGACTTTTCAGAGCCAGTACCAACAGGGTGATCACGGCCAAAAGGGCAATCGGCACGATGGTTTGTAAGCGCTTCATGGCGCGCTGCTGGTTTTCAAACTGACCGCCCCATTCAAGCCGATATCCCACGGGCAGTGCCACCTCGCGGGCCACTGTGGCACGCGCTTCCTGAACAAAACTGCCCAGATCGCGGCCTTCAAGATTGAGCTTGACTGTGATCTGCCGCTCACCGGCTTCGCGGGCAATGCGCGAGGCCCCGTTACGCAGTTCAATCCGCGCAAGCTGCGCTAAGGGGATGGTGGCCGGACTTGCGCCTGCCTGGTGATCAGCGGCAGACACTGGAATCGGCAACGCTGCGATGTCATCAATGCTGCTGCGTGCGGAGGTTTGCAAACGCACGGTGATGTCGAAGGCTCGCTGTCCTTCATAAAACACACCTACCGGTACTCCTCCAATAGCGCTGGCTACCAGCTGGTTCAAATTATTGGCAAGCAGCCCGTAGCGCTCAAGCTGGTCGCGTCGCCATTGAATATCGAGTTCGGGCTGGCCGTTAATTGGAATCGTAGCCACATCCACCGCCCCGCGGGTTGCTCGAAGCAGCAGCTCGATTTGCCGCGCCTTGCCCTCTAACACTCCGAGGTCCGGGCCAAAAACCTTTGCGACCACTTCCCCTTTGGCCCCCGACAAGGCTTCTTCAACATTGTCCTGAATAACCTGGGAGAAATTCGTGCTGATGCCCGGAATGGTGCGAATCGACGCGCCCATCTGCGCCACAAGAGCTGCCTTGTCAGGATAGCGCCATTGCTCGCGAGGCTTAAGCTGAGCCAGGATCTCGAGATTGTTCGGGCCCTTGGGGTCAGTGCCGTCATCGGGCCGCCCCACCTGGGTAATGACTGCCTTAACCTCGGTAAAGGTTTCCAGCCGCTTGCGCACTTCGCGCTCGATCCCTTTGGTATGTTCAAGTGCCGAGGACGGGCTGATACCCACGGTAAGCCAGATATTGCCTTCATCCAGTTTGGGAAGAAACTCCGAGCCCAGCAGTGGTGCGAGAGCCAAAGTGGCCGCCAGCAAGGCGAGGGCACACGCCATGGTCACGCGCCAGGAGCGCGACAGGCGCTGGAGCATCCCCTGGTAGGCCGAGGTCAGCCGATGCAGCCACGCGAGCTCTTTCTCCTGCAGCGGGTGCTTTGCCAGCCAGCGAGCCAACAGTGCGGGTACTTGGGTGAGCGTCAGAAGCAGGCCAGCAGCAAGCGCAAGCGACAGGGTGAGAGCCACTGGTGTGAAGATACGACCCTCAACGCGCTGAAAGGCAAAGATCGGCATGAATGCCGCAATGATGATGGCCTTGGAAAAGAGGATCGGTTTGGTTAATCCCGCCAGCGTATCTTCGAGCGTATTCAGGCGGGCGGCACCACCTGCCAGGCCGGTGTCGGCGCTTGCATCATGCGCCAGCTTGACCATCAGCGCTTCAACCAGCACCACCGCCGAATCAATGATGATGCCAAAATCCACCGCCCCCAGAGACATTAAATTGGCCGGCACACGGACCAGCTGCATGCACATAAACGCAAGCAACAAAGCCATCGGGATAACACTGGCTACCATCAAGGACGCCGACCAGCGCCGCAAAAACACAAACAAAATTGCGGTGACCAACAAGGCGCCGACCCCTAGGTTTTCCAGCACTGTAGCAACGGTGTGACTGATCAAATCGGTGCGCTTGTAAATCGTTACCAGCTTCACCCCTGGTGCCTCACGCTCCAGACGTTGATTAATCTGCTCAACGCGCTCATCGACTGCCTTGACCACAAGCGCAGCATTACTGCCCTTGGTCATTTGCACGACGCCTTCAACAATATCGTCGCGGCTCAATTGGCCATCGGTGAACCCCACGATGCCCGAGCGCGGTCGTTCACCAAACGCCACTTCGGCAACATCACCGACCCGCACCGATCGACCATCGCGAGCGGTGATGACCGCTGCGGAAATATCTTCAGGGGATCGATAGAGCGCAAGGCCACGAATCACAAAACTTTGATCGCCACGGCGCAATACCCCGGCCCCGGTGTTTTCTCCTGCGCCATGAACCGCCTGTTGCAGTTCATCCATGGTAAGGCCGTATCGCATCAGTCGTGCGGGGTCCACGCGGACCTGTAATTCGCGTACCGCACCCCCATAGCTGACCACATCGGCAACTGCCGGAACGGTGCGCAAGGCCGGACGGATCAGCCAATCCTGTAAGGCGCGCAACTGTGGCAAAGCCATGTTGGGCGGAGCTTCAAGCACATAGCGATACACCTCGCCCACAGCATTGGATAACGGGGCGAGCTGGCTGCTCACACCATCGGGAAGATCCGCATTCTGAATCCTCTCCAAGACCTGTTGACGCGCGAAGTAGTCATTGGTGCCGTCTTCAAAGGTGACCGTGACCACGGACAGTCCGGTGATGGATACCGAGCGGATGCGGGTCGCCTTGGGCGTTCCGGCCAGCTCACGCTCCAGGGGCTGCGAAATCGCTCGTTCGACTTCCTCAGGCGCGCGTCCTGCGCTTTGGGTAATCACCTGGACCTGGGTGTCCTGCACATCGGGAAAGGCTTCGATCGGCAGATCGCTAACGATCATGGCGGCGATCACGCCAAGCACTGTCAAACCCAGCAAGATGAGTCCGGGTTGTCTAACGACTGTACGAATAAAGGCGCCTACCGCTGGGCGCGTGCCCTCTGAACCCTGGCTCATCGGCTCGCGCTTTCGAGCTCGCTATCAATCAGAAGCGCTCCACTACTCACGACCCGATCTCCTGATTTAAGCGCGGGTGCGCTGACCCAGGCTCGATCAAGATGCTGGGCCAATACCTTGACTGGCACGCGCTCAAAGCGACCTGTGCTGCGTTCAACATAAACATTGGTGGTGCTGCCCCGATTGACAAGTGCCGCAACTTTGACCTCAATGCCTTCTTGAGTGCTTGCCCCCACTGCAAACGCCCGCACATACATCTCGGGGCGCAGGTTAGAGTCGGCCGCTACCACCAAAGCTCGTACTTGTACCCTTCTGGTTAGCGGATCAACCGCTGGCGCGATTTGCATCACTTTGGCGGAGTACTCCTTTCCCGAAGCGCCATCAATGGTGAAGCGCAAGAGTTGCCCCACTGAAAAATGGCGAACATCATTTTCTGGCAGGTCCAGCAAAAGCAGCAATTCACGCGGATCGGCAATCACATAGAGCGGATCGTTATCTCCGCCATGCACCTGCTGCCCCACGGTAATGTTGCGTTGGACCACGACCCCGTCAATCGGGCTGACCAAAGTGAAATGCGACCCGCTGGCATGCATGGTGATGCCCTTGGCATTAAGCTGGCGCAGGCGCGCACTGGTGCGATCCAGTTCGGTTTGGGCTTCGTGGGCTTCGGCCTGCGCGGCCTGCACTTCCTTGAGTGCGGTGGCGCCAGCTGCATAAAGCTCCTGGCTGCGAACCAGATTGGCGCGCTTAAGATCCAGTTCGACTTGAGCCCGACGCGCGGCGGCTTGCGTATCGGACAAATCCGGTGAATCAACTTTGGCAAGCATGGAGCCCCGAGTGATCCGATCTCCGGGTTGGTAGCGGGCTTCGAGCACCCGACCATCAACTGGCGCGGAAAGTTTGGCGGTGAAGTTTTCGTTGAGCGACAGCTTGCCTGCGAGCGCAGCGCTCAAAGGCACAGGACTCACCGCTGCAGGCACTATCTGCAGTTGCTCCAAGGCGCTGCGAGACTGCAATACCACTTCGTTGGTTTCGCCAGACGAGCCAGACGAGCTTGGTGACGGCCCCCGAGAACCTGCTTGCGAGCGTTCAAGCGGAGTGCTTGATTCAGTCGCGGGCGCCTTTGGCGGTTGCTGCAAGGTGGCGGCCGCGATGCCCAGGCCTGCAGCCAAGCCCAGGCAAATCAGGCCGGTATTACGCAGCCAAGCAGAAGAAAACGTCATGGTGATATCCCGGTACGGTAACGGGTTTGCCGGGCCAGGGCGAGACTACCGGCAGCCTTGAGGCGCTCGGCTTGGGCGGTGAAAACTTCCAGTTGGACACTGCGCAAAGTACGCTGGGCATCCAGAACATCCAGGGTGGAATAAGCCCCCCTGGCAAATGCGAATTCGGCGCTTTGGGTATTTCGCAGCGCCAGGGGCAACACCTCATCGCGTAAGCGCCGCTCTTTTTCCTGCGCTGCGAGCCACTGGTTACGCAAGTCGCTAAGCTGCGCGACACTTTGGAGTTGCGCTCGCTCAACATCCAATCGAGCGTTTTCAAGGGCCACGGCCGATCGGCGCACATCATTGCTGAGATCATTAAAAACAAACAGCGGAAACGACACGCCAAGCCCCAGTAGCGGACCGCTAGTGCCGCTCGGGCGATCCAGTTGAAGGCCCAGTGAGACATCGCGAGTTTGCTGTGCGCGGGCCAGGGCAAGCGCGCGCTCGGCCTGTGACTGGCGTTGTTTCGCAGCCGCTATCGCAACGGCATCAAGTACCTCGTCTGCTTCAAAGGTCAGCGCCTGGGGAATGCTATCCATTGCGATCGGATCAGATAGCCAAGGCTCGGTGCGGGAAACACCAAGCACCAAGGCAAGACCCTGGCGCGCTTGAAGTGTCGCCGCGGCACTTTGAGTGACCTCGTTGCGGGCTCGTAACGCATCAGCTTCAATTCGCCCCGCCTCCAGAGCAGACAGATCTCCACTGGCCAGCCGCTTGCGGGCAAGCGAAAAGGAGCGCTCAAAAGCGTCAAAGTTGTCTTTTGCAGCCTGCTCGCTGCGTTGCGCAAGATTCAGATCCACCAAGGCTTGCAGCAAGCGCTCCAACACAACGCGCTCAGAATCCAGATACTCGAGCTGGCTGGCCGCGAGCCCGGCCTGCGCTGCTTGGGTGCGCAACTCGCGTTTGCCCCCACGCTCGATCAACTGAGTCAGCCCGGCGGATTGTGAAGCGGCCCGGTGAATCGGTCCTTGTTGGGCACGCCAACCGGTGTCGGACAAAGACAATGAGGGATTGGGGCGTAGGGCCGCATTGGCAAGATCAATTTGTGCGCCATTAACCTGCAACTGGCTTTCACGCAGATCAAGGTTGTTACGAACTGCAAGCGCTTGCAAGCTGCTCCATTGCATCGCTGCTGACGGAGCGGGTAACGACGGTACATCGCGCTGGGTGCTTTGAGCATGAACCGGGTGTGAGGGAATCACGCTGCAAAGCAGGCAGCCTAACGTCAGCAGGCCAGAGATTACAAAGCGAGCAGCTGGTGAAGGGGGCAGAAAACCATTCATGGCTGCAGGGTCGCAAATCGAGCTTGCAGATTTCTGGCGCGAATCTGTCTTGAAGCTGTCGTTTGGTGCGAGTCACCGGCTTGTGGCATTGTTGCCCAATGAACACTTCCGAGACGCTCACCAATCCGGGGCCGGGGCATCGCACTGGTGATGACTCCAATCGATTTTGGCCTACCCGATTTTGGCCCACTTTTTGGTCGCTCGCGCGGCCGTACTGGTTCTCGGAAGAGCGGCGTGCCGCACGCCTGCTGTTTTTTGCCATCGTGGTGTTGAATCTGGCGATTGTTTGGGTCAACGTAATGTTGAACCAATGGAACGGCAATTTTTTCAACTCGCTGCAAGACAAGAATCAAGAGCGCTTCTACGAGCTGATCTGGCAATTCACCGGCTGGGCGTTCCTTTATATCGTGCTGGTCGTGTATCAGCTCTATCTAAATCAGATGCTGCAGATGCGCTGGCGGCGCTGGCTTACCGAGGTGTGGTTGGCCCGCTGGATGAGCGAGTCCGTGCATTACCGGCTGATGCTCAAGGACTACGGCACGGACAACCCCGATCAGCGCCTGGCTGAGGACATCAAGCTTTTTGTCACTGACACCCTGAGCTTGTTCTTCGGGTTGCTTTCCTCGGTGGTGAGCTTCGTTTCTTTTGTCGGGATCCTGTGGGTTTTGTCGGGGCCGATCACTCTGGGCGGGGTCACGATTCCTGGCTATATGGTGTGGATCGCGCTGGTGTATGCCTTGGTGGGCAGTGTGGCCGCGCATTATATCGGCCGCCCCTTGATCGCATTAAATTTTGCCCAGGAAAAACGCGAAGCCGATTTTCGATACAGCCTGGTGCGGGCGCGGGAAAACGCTGAAGGCATCGCTCTTTATCGTGGGGAGCCTGATGAACGTGCGCATTTCACCATGCGCTTTCGGGCGCTGGTGGATAACTGGTGGAACATCATGAAGCAGCAAAAGCGCTTCACCTGGTTCTCTGCGTTTTACGGCCAGCTCGCGATCATCTTTCCTTTTGTAGTGGGTGCACCGCGCTATTTTGCTGGGGAGATTCAGCTTGGTGCGTTATCGCAGATCTCAGGTGCATTTGGCAGTGTGCAGCAAGCGCTCTCATGGTTTGTGGATGCCTATACCCGGCTAGCAAGTTGGCGCGCATCGATTGATCGGCTCGGTGGATTTGCCATGGCACTTCAGCAAGTCGAAGAGATTGATCGGCCCATGCTGGTGCAGGCCGCACCGCGAATCGAATTGCAGGATGTGATCATTGGTGTTCCTGGGCGCGATCTGATTCATGTACAAGGTGTGGTGATTGAGCCTGGGCATCACACGCTCGTGCGCGGGTTTTCGGGGTCGGGTAAAAGTACGCTGTTTAGAGTGCTCGCGCGCCTATGGCCTTTTGCCCGCGGTGCGGCTAAAGCGCCAGATCCGCAGCAGTGTTTGTTTTTGCCCCAGCGGCCCTATCTTCCACTTGGCAGTCTCGCTTACGCGTTGAGTTATCCGCGTGCGAGCGCCAGTTTTGGTGATGAAGCTTTCTCAAGAGTGCTTGATCTAGTGGGGCTCGCCCGGCTGCAGCCTTTACTGACAGCGGCAGAGCCGCCTGATGGTTTGGCGACCTGGTCCCAGCGCCTGTCTGGTGGTGAGCAGCAGCGCTTGGCCATTGCGCGGGCCTTGTTGCTCAAGCCGCAGTGGCTGTTCCTCGATGAGGCAACGAGCAATCTGGATGAAGCGGCTGAGCAGCAGGTGTATCAGGTACTGCGTGAGCACTTGCCAGACACCACGCTGATCTCGATTGCGCATCGCCCGAGCGTGGCACGGTTTCATCATCAACAGATGCGGGTCGTGCCTGGCATGCAGGGTGAGCTTGCGAGTTTGGTGATTGAGCCGCTTGGAGCTGAATGACTTAGATGAACAAGCACCGTTCGCCCAGCCTATGAAATACGAGCATCATAAAAGCCCCCTGAGCGCGGCAGATAATCGTGATGTCGCTATATGGCTGATTGCCATTGCGTTTCTCGTCGCCGGTTTAGTTGGAGCCATTGGGCGAAAGACTATCGAGCGAAACCTTGAACGGATAGCAACAGAGCCACTCGTTGAGTTTGAGGGGATGATTGAGTTACACCGAAGAGTAGGCAAAGGAGGCAGGGGACTATACCTTTATGAGCATCCGTTAGGTTCAACGATTGTTGGCTGCAGATATTTGCCTGATGGAGCCTGCGCAAAAGAATATGGCGCCCCTGCAACTGAGGTAATGATCACTGGCTCTCGATTGGAGGTTGGCTACGACCGAAAAATCACCATCGTTGAAATCAATATCGGCGGCATGCCATGGCTGACCAAGGAAATGTATGTCCGGTTCGCTAGAGAAGAAAAAGAGTTTTACAGCAAGTTGAACATCGCAGTGATTCCGGGCCTTGCCATTGCTGCGTTGATGATTTTTCTTCAGCAAACCCAACGAAAAGATGCAAAAAAGGTTTCAATCAGCCGAGGGTAAAGGTTTCAATCAGCCGGGGGTAAAGGTTTCAATCAGCCGGGGGTGAAAGTTTCAATCAGCCGAGGCATCTCGCTTGTGTCCTACTGCTTAATTGAATTGAAGCTAAACCTCCATTAGTTTCCGTTTAAACGCGTGACATCAACCATGTACTCCCCAACTCCGGATGGATTTTCGATTCGTGAACCGGTCGTCCGATACACGGAGCTTTCACCACTCAGTGATCTTTCTGAAGTTGTTCATTGCTTCTGGGAGCTGCGAACCCTTGCTCCGCTAACTGAGGACTTTCAGTATCACGCGCTCCCTGATGCCTGTGTCAATCTTTTGTTCAACCTGGTCGACACTTCGATTGCGGGCATTACCGCGCTTTACACTGAGGCGACCACCCTTAACCTCGGCAAGACCTTTCACTATGTCGGAATTCAGCTCTACCCTGGAGCCTGGCAGGGGGACAGGAACGAGTTGCTCAATCAATATGTTGGCACTCCGTATCAGGGTGCCTTGCCCTTGGTGGAAACAAGCCCGCGTTTGGCTGCGCTGCAATTCTCAGCGATGCCGCCGGTGCTTTCCGAGTGCGTTCAGTGGTGCATATCAAAAGGGCATATCCGTGCCAATCCAATCACTGCAAGGATTTTGTCGAACCTCGACGCGATTCGATCGGTTGCGGATATGGCGACCCTGCTTGGTCTTTCCACTAGGCAGTTGCAGCGTACCCTCAAGCGACTCACGGGCTTCGCTCCGCATGATCTGCTCAAAGTTCTGCGCTTGCAGCAGTCGTTCCGCACGCACTATCTCGATTTGTATGCCGATCAGGCCCACTTCAACCACGCATTTCGGCAATCGATTGGTTACACCCCAACGCAGTACCGAAAGCGTTTTGGTGTCTGATCCATACAAGACAGCCCGAATCAAGCTCGTTACGCTTGAACCTTTACTGTTCAGATAGGAGCGTGTGATGGATAAGGCAAATGCAATTGGTTGGTTCGACTTGTATGTGGATAACATGGATCGCGCTTTAGGCTTCTACGAGGCTGTTTTTCAACAGCCCCTTGAGCCTATAGGTGATCCTACCGGAGAGACCGTGATGCGGGCGTTTGCTGGCAACATGAGCGCCTATGGCGCAGCTGGTGCGCTTGTGAAATCACCTCATGCGCGGCCCGGGCCTGGCGGTACGATGGTGTATTTCAGTGTGGAGGATTGCGCTGTGCAACAAGCTCGAGTTGAAGCGGCTGGAGGAAAAGTCTTGCGTCCCAAATTCTCCATCGGCCAGTTTGGCTATGTGACCTTGTGCATGGATACCGAGGGTAATCCTTTTGGGCTGAATTCGATGCGCTAGCGCAATCAGTGAAGGCAGGTGTTGGGTGAGTTCGATCTTGCCTTCCATGTTCCCTATACTCTTGTGCCGGGCGGGCCGGATGAGCCTTTAATCTTGGTGATTCAGCCGCTGTAGAAACCTTCGCAAGGGTAAGTGAAATGAACCTAATCGTAACGGGCGGATCGCGCGGCATCGGCGCGCAATGTGTATTGGCGCTCGCCAAGTCGGGCCATGCGATCGTGATCAACTATGCGCGTGATGCGAGTGCGGCGGCGCTGCTTGTGAGTAAGGTGCAAGCTGCAGGAGCCGATGCGATAGCGGTGCAGGCCGATGTGGCGAGCGAGCCCCAGGTAGTGCAACTCTTTGCCCAGGCGGACGTGTTTTTTTCGCGGCTCGGACGTGGCCCCTTGAATGCGCTGATCAACAACGCAGGCATTGTGGCGCCCAAAGCGATGGTGGCCGATATGAGTCTGGAGCGCCTTCGCAGCGTATTCGACACGAATGTGTTGGGTGCCTTTCTGGTGGCTCGAGAGGCCGCCAAGCGCATGATGCGCTCAAGAGGCGGCGAGGGTGGATCGATTGTGAATGTATCGTCGGCGGCGGCGCGTTTGGGCTCACCCGCCGAATATGTGGATTACGCGGCTTCCAAGGGCGCGATCGATACGATGACGCTTGGGCTGGCCAAGGAGTTGGCCGCTGACGGCATTCGGGTGAATGCGGTACGCCCCGGGCTCATCGAAACGGACATTCACGCCAGCGGCGGGCAACCGGATCGCGTGGCTCGCTTTAAGTCAGTGATTCCCATGGGGCGGGGCGGGCAAGCCAAGGAAGTCGCCGATGCCATTTGCTGGTTACTCTCCGATGCTGCTTCCTATTGCACCGGCAGCCTGCTGGATGTGGCAGGCGGGCGTTAGGCGCTAGTCCCTGAAGTTCTGGAAATTCAGCGGCACGTCCGTGATCTCGGACTTGATCAATGCAATAGCGGCCTGAAGATCGTCACGCTTCGCGCCTTGAATCCGCACTTCATCGCCCTGGATCGAAGCCTGCACCTTGATCTTGCTGTCTTTCATCAGGCGCACAATCTTTTTCGCAAGATCGGAAGGCACGCCGTGGCGCACGGTGATGAGTTGCTTCATCTTGTCGCCACCGATCTTTTGCGCGTCGCCAATATCCAGAAACCGCACATCCACATTGCGTTTGGCGCACTTGGCGGTGAGCACCTCGCGCACCTGACCAAGCTTGAAGTCATCATCGGCAAACACGGTGAGCTCGCGCTCCTTTTGCTCGATCCGCGCATCCGAGCCTTTGAAGTCAAACCGGTTGGTGATTTCCTTGTTGGCCTGGTCGACCGCGTTCTTGACTTCGACCTCGTTGGCCTCGCACACCACATCAAATGAGGGCATGGCATTCTCCTGCTTTAACTTTGATTCGAATCATACCTGCCCGCCTCAAACCCTAGCGGCCATCCAGCGCTTCCCAGCGCTCAAGCGCCGCCAGCAATGCTTCTTCGATCTGGCCCCGGCGCTCGGTGGCGGCCTGAATTCGGGCCACGTCCGCAGGGCTTGCGGAGGTATAAAAATCGGGTGTGGACATCTGCTCATCCAGCGCTTTTTGCTCGGCCTCAAGCGCGGCAATTTTGGCTGGCAGCCCGCTGAGTTCCCGCTGCTCGTTGTAGTTCAGTTTGCTTTTCTTTGGCGCCGCTGGAGCTGTAGCCTGGGGCGCCGCGCTTGAGCCAGCGGTTTTGCCTGCTGGCTGGGCCTCTGATTTGGCCAGGGCTTTGGCGATGCGTTCGCGTGCAGCAAGCAGATCGGTGTATCCGCCGGGATACTCCTGCCAGCGCCCATCGCCCTCAAAAGCCAGGGTCTGGGTAACCACCCCGTCAAGAAACGCGCGGTCATGGCTCACCAACAGGACAGTGCCGGAGTACTCAGCCAGCAATTCCTCAAGCAATTCGAGGGTGTCGATATCCAGATCATTCGTGGGCTCATCCAGCACCAGCACATTGGCCGGGCGGGCAAACAGCTGGGCCAGCAAAAGCCGATTGCGCTCGCCGCCGGATAAGCTCGAAACCGGGGATTGGGCGCGCTGGGGAGCAAACAGGAAGCGCTCCAGATAAGCCATCACATGCAGCCGGGTGCCACCAATTTCAACCCACTCGGATCCGGGGCTGATGGTGTTGGCCACGGTGGAGGTGATATCCAGCTGGGTGCGCAACTGATCGTAGTAGGCCACCTGGCGATTGCTGCCCAGGCGGATCGTGCCGCTGTCGGCTTCAAGCTCGCCCAGAATTACGCGCAGCAAGGTTGTTTTTCCGGCGCCATTGGGGCCGACGATACCTACTTTGTCGCCGCGCTGAATGATCGTGTTAACGCCGCTCAGAATCGTGCGCTCACCATAGCTTTTGCCCACGTCTACCAATTCAGCAACGAGCTTGCCCGAACGCTCGCCAGCATCCAGCGCCAGCTTCACGCTGCCGGTGCGATCACGTCGCGCTTCTCGTTGGGCGCGCAAGGCCTCTAAGCGGCGGATACGCCCCTCGTTGCGCTTGAGCCGGGCTTTCACCCCTTGCCGAACCCAGACTTCCTCCTGAGCCAGCAACTTGTCGAACTTGGCGTTCACCACTTCTTCGTAAGCGGTCTGGTCGGCCTTCAGGGTTTGGTAAGCGCTGAAGCTGCCGGGAAAACTCATCAAGCGGCCGCGATCCAGCTCCACCACCCGGGTGGAGACCGCATCCAGAAAGCTGCGGTCGTGGGTGATCAGGATCAACGCACAGCGCAGGTTGATCACCATTTTTTCCAGCCACTGGATCGACTCGATATCCAGGTGGTTGGTGGGCTCGTCCAGCAGCAACAGATCCGGCTCAAGCGCAAATGCCTGCGCAAGCGACACCCGTTTACGCTGCCCTCCGGAAAGCGTCGACACCAGTGCATCTTCGGGCAGGTCAAAGCGCGAAACAAAGCTCTGCGCAATCGGTGTGATCGCCCAATCTTCATGTAGCCCGGTTGCGGCGACCACTTTGGCCACGTTGTCCAGCACACTGCTATCGGCATCCAGCTCCGGCTCCTGCGCCACATAAGCCGTGGTGACGCCGCCTTGCCGGATAATTTCGCCGTCATCCAGCTGGATCTGGCCGGTGAGGCATTTAAGCAAGGAGGATTTTCCGGTGCCGTTGCGGCCAATCAGGCCAATGCGCTCGCCCGCCTCAATACTGAAGTCGGCGGAGTCGAGCAGGGCGTGCAGGCCAAAAGCCAGGCTGGCTTGGCGGATAGAAAGAAGTGGCATAGGAGGATCGGTAAAGGTGGCGCATTGTACCGATGCCGCTATGCATTTTGGCGTATTGGTAATTAAACCTGTTTCCGCTAAAGTGACCTTAGTATTTCTTGGTTCCAAACAATACATCGGGAGTGGGTCTGCAATGCGAAATCAAATGTTTAAGGTCAGTGCGGTGATGATGAGCGCCGTATGGTTGGCTGGGTGTGCAACCCCCGGCGGTGGTGGGCCGGGTGCTCCCAGTGAACCGGCTCCGGTTGCAACCGGGCCCGGCGGATGCACCTACCTGCCGGGCACAGAGCCCAAACAGGGGGTGAATCAGACCACTGCGATGGTGATTGGAGGCTTGGTCGGCGCAGTGGCTGGGCGGGCGATTGCTGGAGGCTCGTCAGCAGGAAAACGCAACACGGCGACTTTGCTTGGTGCGGTGGCCGGTGCTTTTGCGGGTAATGCGATTGCCAGTAACTTTAAAGTGTCCGAAGAGCCGAATGGCAACATCAAGGTGGCGATGCCGGGTGGATTGCTGTTTCCTTCCGGCAGCTCAGGCTTGAGCGCTGAAGCTCGTACTGCGCTCAAGGATGTGCCCGCGCAAATCAACAAGTACTGCGGTGTACAGGCGCGAGTGGTGGGCCATACCGATAACGTCGGTTCGCCTGCGGCCAACATGACACTTTCGGAAAGCCGTGCACGAGCTGTAGTGACTGCGCTGACAGGCGCTGGATTGGATGCTTCGCGGGTGACGGCAAGCGGCTCAGGGCCCAATGAGCCTATCGCAGCCAACACCACACCGGATGGTCGTCAGCAGAATCGCCGGGTGGAGATTTTCATCATCCCCCCAGCACCTCATCAGTAATTTGTTTTTTATCTGTCGGCTTGGCTCGGAATTGTCCAGTCTGTTAAACCCCCGGTCTCGATCTGGCGAGGTGGCAGTTCCGGGCCAAAACTAAAAAGCTTGTTGGGTTTGACGCCAACAAGCTTTTTTTGCCTGAGCCACAAGACCGGTGATCGGCTTTCAGGCTTTCGCGTGGGTTAGCTGCGCTTGCGGGCCAATCCAATCAAACCCAACCCCAATAGTGCCAGGGTGCCGGGCAGAGGGACGGTGCCAGTGCCAGTGTTAATGCCGCCAGTTGAGCTTGATGTTGTGGTGGCTGAAAAGTCGGCGAGAAAAACTGCGCTGTCGAAGTTCGTATCGAAGGTGTCCGCTATTCCAAAACTGACCGTGTGAACGCTTTTTGAAGGGTCAAGCAGCCCGGTGGCGGTCAGCACAGACGACATACCGTTCCATTCGATTTGATAGCCGCTCACAAAGTTGGTCGCATTGCTGGCGTTTGCTGGATCGTTTTTGACCAGGGAGCCGTCCGAGAACTTTGCGTAATTTGTGCCATCAACAAAAAAGCCAAAAATATCCGTCACCGATTGGGTCGGGAACTCTTCCGAGCCGTAAACAAACCGTACCTGCACGGCATTGATACCCGCTCCAACCGTAAAGTTAAAGCTCAAAACGTTGGCATTGTTGGTACTGATGCCGGCAAGGGTCGTCAACGTTGAATTGCTTCCTGAGCCCGGGTTTTCATTTCGGGCGACTTGTGTATTGGCAGTGGTACTGAAATTCACAAACGATGAGGTCAGAACGATCCCATTTGGCAAATTCAGGGTCGGTATCGCGACATTACTGTTGGCCACGCTAAAGCCGGTGTAGGTTCCGCCTTGATTGTTGACACCCTGATAATTGATGCTAGCGCTATCAACTGTGATGCCTGTGCCGAGCACGGCATTAACCAAGGTGCCAGGCGAACTTGATGGGATGCCGGTGACGACCAAAGCGTGTGCGCTCAGGCTGCCCAGGCTCAAAGCCAACGCAACTGCAAACTTTGTTTTCAAGATGATTCTCCGTATTCAAAAGTTGGGAGCAAGTAAAAAACCAGCCACGTCAGGTTTATGCAATTGTCATACCAGGTTGCAAAGATGATTGGCGCGGGAGTTGTGCCGACAGCTACTTTCGATCGGCAGATTTTTATAGAAATCCCTTTTAATTCAATAACTTCTTGATTTCCTCCGCGCTTGGGATTTGCGAGGCAGAGTGGATGCGCGGGAAAAAAACCGCCAGGCTTTGGCACTTAAAGCCCACGGTTTGTCAATTTATCCGACAGGATTGTGGCGTTGGATGTTTTGGCTATTGACAAAACTTCGCGCCTGGCAATTACGAATTATGACAATCCGATGACTATTTCCCGCCATCGGACACATCAAGGCTGAGTTGCGATCCAGGCTCAAGCTGCGGCATCGGTTCAGAGCGTGGCGCAACGATCGGCTGCAGGGGTTTGTCCAACATGGGCATTGAGCAAATCAACCCACCCACCCGAACCCCGACCAGCCGAATCCGCCGCTGCGGATCAATGCGTGCCAGCGCCTCGAACGCTGCCCGACGCACCGCCTTGAAATCATTGCTCGGTTCGCGCAGGGCCACATCACGCGTCACGATTCTGAAATCATCAAAGCGCACTTTCACGCCCGCATTGCGCCCGACCCAGGCGCGGCGATCCAGATCAGCGCATAGTTCTTGAGTCAGCTCATCCAGGGTGCGGGCGATCAGCGTCCAATCGTGGCGGGGATGCAGATCGCGGCCGAAGGTGGTTTCTCGCGAGCGCGAGATAGGATCGCTGTGCGTCACCACGGGGCGATCATCCAGGCCGTGGGCGGCGTCATGGAGCCAGCGCCCATAGCGTGCGCCAAACACTTCTTGCAATAAAGAAGGCTCCGCCGCTGCAAGATCACCAATCGTGCCGAGCCCCAGGCCTTGCAATCGTTGTTCGCTTTTTGGCCCTACACCATGCAGTTTGCGCACTGGCAAAGGCCATAGCCGCTCAGGCAAATCCGCTGGCTCCAGGCGGGTCAAGCCGCCGGGCTTTTTGAAATCTGAGGCAATCTTGGCGAGCAGTTTGTTTGGTGCGAGGCCAATCGAGCAGGTGAGTTGGGTGGCTTCGAAAACAGCGTGCTGCAAACGTTGGGCCAGCACCTCTCCATGATTCTCTTCAACCCCTGGCACCTCACTCAAATCCAGATACACCTCATCAATCCCGCGATCCTCCATCACTGGCGCAAGCTCGAGTACGGCTTGCTTGAAGCGTCGGGACATCAATCGGTATTGCCCAAAATCAACCGGCAGCACCACCAGTTGCGGGCATTTCTCCAAAGCGATATGCAGCGACATCGCCGAGTGCACGCCAAACGCCCGCGCCTCATAGTTCGCGGTGGTCACCACGCCGCGCTTGGGCACTGAGCCATCCGGCTGAGCACGTCCTCCGATTGCAACCGGTTGCCCGCGCAATTCGGGTCGACGCAGCAATTCCACGGATGCATAAAACGCGTCCATGTCCAGGTGGGCGATGCGGCGCGGTCGGGTCGGGTCGGGATCGAGCGGGGCGGTCATCCCGATATTGTGCGACATGCTTTGCCGCCAGTGCTTCGTCAGGGGCCACTGGTCGGTCATTGAGGCTGCAAGACTGGTCGCTGGCCCGCGCAAGGGAGACACTTGGGTGACCAGAGCAAGGAGTCGGACTTGAGCCAGTCCGTTGAGCGCGGCACCCAGACCCCATTCAAGGGCACCAGTGCCGCACCATCATCAGCGCCCGTCGATACTATCGAGGTGCGCAGCGTCAGGCGCAGCCCATCGGCTGAGGCGCCGGTTTCTTCGCGACCCCAAACATCACCGAGCCCGCCTGCAGGCCCTGGTTTACCCACCGGTTCACAGGCGCTCTTGCGCCTACAAGCCAACACTTTGATTCACGCTGATTTCGAGTCGGCAGCCGTAGGCTTTTGTGCCGAGCTCGCGGCGATAGTGCGGGCCGATCGGGTAGCGCTGGGCTGGCTCGAAGGATCAACTTGCGAGGTTCAGGGGCTTTCCACCGGGACAGCACTTGAAGTTGAAACGCCAGTGCTGAAACTAATATGTGCTGCGATGGAGGAGTGCACCGATCAGCGAGCCGTATTGGTGGTGCCTCAGGGCGGCGATCAACGCCGCATTGTGCGTGCGCAAGCGCAGTTACAAAAACTCTCGCATGGCACGGTGATCACTGTGCCGATGGCGGTGAATGAGCAGGTGCTTGGCGCAATTACCCTTGAGTTTGAAACGGTCGCCATGGAAACGGCGGCGGTGATCGCACTTTGTGAAGACGCCAGTGCTTTATTCAGCAGCTTCTTTATGGTGTTAAGGCGCGATAGCCTGCCTTGGTGGCGTCGTTTGCGCCCGGCTGCTCAGGCTCGCGACTCGTGGAGCAAACGCTTCAAGTGGGCGCTTGCGGCAGCTGCCATTGCGTTGATTGTTTTATCAGTGGTGCCGATGCCTTTCAGCATTGGCGCACCTGCCAGAATTGAGGGTCTAACCCAGCGATCGGTGGTCACACCAACAGCTGGATTTCTCAAGTCCGTGGCGGTGCGTCCCGGCGATACTGTTAAAGCAGGCCAGGTGATTGCCGAGATGCTGGATCGCGATTTGCAGATCGATCGCAATAAAATCAATGCCGAGTTGGCTCAGCATGAAAGCGCTTACTCCTCGGCGATGGCTAAAGCGGATCGCGCTGCGATGATGGTTAGCCAGGCCAAGCTTGCTGAAGCGCGCGCCCAGATCGAGTTGATTGATCAGCAATTGAGCCGGGTGCAGCTTACCGCCCCGATTGATGGGCAAATCATCCAAGGCGACCTGACCCAGATGGTGGGATCCCCGGTGGAGAAAGGCCAAACCCTGATGCTGATTGCGCCCGCGAATCAGCATCGCGTGATTGTTGAAGTGGATGAGCGCGATATCTTGAGCCTGAAAATGGGTCAGCGCGGCAGCCTCGCCTTGTCCGCCATGCCCTGGGATCGCCTGGCTATTGAAGTCGTGCGTATAACGCCGATGGCCAGCCAGATTGAAGATCGCAATGCGTTTGAAGTTGAAGCGCGGCTATTGGAGGGCGAGGCGACTACTGACCTGCGCCATGGCCAGCGCGGTGTGGTATCCCTCGAAGCCGGAACAGCAGCGCCGTTACCGCTTTGGAGCCGCCGCTTGATCGAGCACGCGCAGCGCTTGTGGTGGCGCTGGGTGTATTGAGGCCATGCGGTGAGCAAAGCCTCCTTATTCAGTGATCAGTGGTACCGGGTGGTGAGCCTGAAGCCGCGCCTGCGCATGAATGTGCGGGTGCATCGTCAGGTGGTTCGCGATCAGGTGTGGTCATTGCTCAGTGCGGGGCCCAAGGTGAAAGCCCAGCGCTTGAACCAGGCGGCCTGGGCTTTTGTGGGGCGATGCAATGGTGAGCTCACCGTGCAGGATGTCTGGGACCAGATGCTAGCTGCCGAGCCCGAAGATGTCCCAACCCAAAATGAAGTGATTCAGTTGCTCACGCAGCTCTACCGCGCGCAGCTTCTGGATTTCGACCGGGCCCCGCATGTGGAGCTGATGCTGAAGCAAACCCGGGAGGATCGCCGCAAGGAAAAACGATCCAGGCTCAATCCGTTTGCGTTTCGGGTCGGTATCGGGGATCCCTCCACCCATTTGTCCCGCTTGCGGGGCATGGGTAAATTTTTGTTTGGCAGCTTGTTTTGTTGGCTCTGGCTTGGCATGGTCATGTGTGGCCTGGTACTTGCTGTCTTTAACGGCCCGGAGCTTTGGCATCAGGCCACCATATGGTCGGCCACCCCACGATATTTGCTGATTGGCTGGATTCTTTATCCCGTGATCAAGTTCATTCATGAGTTGGCGCATGGCCTGGCGGTGCAGCGGTGGGGCGGCGAGGTGCGCGAAGCTGGTGTGAGCTTGTTTCTGCTCATGCCTTTGCCCTATGTGGACGCGTCTGCTGCTGGCAGCTTTGCCCATCGCTATCAGCGCGCCTGGGTCAGTGGTGCGGGCATTGCCGCGGAATTGCTGGTTGCGTCACTCAGTTTGCTGGTGTGGGCCATAACCAGCCCGGGGCTTATCAACGACATTGCTTTTAGTGCTGCGTTGGTGGGCAGCGTATCGACCTTGATGTTTAACGCCAATCCATTGATTCGGCTCGATGGTTACTACCTGCTCACCGACATGGCGCAATTGCCCAATCTCGCGACGCGTTCTGGGCAGTGGTGGCAACAAATACTCAAGCGTTTTTTTGTACCTCACTACTCTGCCAACGGGATGGATGTCGACCCAGGCGAACGATTTTGGTTGCTGGCTTACTCTCCGGCCTCCTGGGTATATCGGATTAGTTTGACTGCGTGGTTGACCCTCTGGGCTGGCTCAATGCACGCCATGCTTGGATTGGCGGTGGGGTTGAGTTGTCTGATCTGGATGATTGGCTTGCCCCTGAGTGCAGCCATACGCCAGTTTTTCTCTGATCTGCCAGCAGGCCGAAGTCGCTCAACAGCTCAGTGGCGACTCGCAGGGCTGGGGCTTGCTGTTGTAGTCGGCGCGTGTGTGATTCCAGTGCCGGATCGTGTGATTGCCCAAGGTGTGGTGTGGCTGCCTGATGCTGCGCAATTGCGGGCTGCAGAGCCTGGCTTTGTACAAACCATTCCTCGCGACAATGTCAAGGTGGATGCAGGCTCGCAGGTGATCCAGATGGACGACCCGGCCTTGCGCACCCAGCGGGAACGATTGGCTGCCCGTCTGCAAGGCCTGGAGGCGAGCTTCTTTCAAACTTTGAGCACTGAGCCAGTCAAAAGCCGCCAGGTTAAAGATGAAATCGATGCGCTTAACGGAGAGATTTCGATCATCGATAAGCGCATTGAGCATCTCGCGCTGAGTACTCAAGTGGCAGGTAAGGTGGTGCTTAAACAGCCTGCTGATTTGCCCGGTCGCTTCTTGAAGCAAGGCGATCTTGTCGGCGTCATTGTTGAGGGTGAGGCAGCCGTGGTCCGCGTTGCGGTCGGGCAGGATCAACGACCGCGCCTGGCCACTGAAGCAATCCGTGGGGTTGAAGTGCGCCTGGCCCAGGGTGGCGAACTAGTGGGGCTCGGAGATGGGCTGGCGGCTCGCTGGCTCAGGCAAGTGCCCGGCGCATCGCAGGAGTTGCCCAGTGCCGCACTGTCCGAGCAGTTCGGTGGTGCAATAGCCACCGACCCGTCCGATAAAAAGCATCTGAAACCCGCGCAGCCTGTTTTTCTGGTTGACCTCGGACTTGAGCAAGCCGAGCATCGCAAGCTTGCCGCCAGCCTGATCGGCGCAAGAGTGTGGACTCGGTTTGATCTCGGGTATCAACCGCTCGCCTGGCAAATCATTCGCGAAGTGCGCAGCACTGTGCTTGCGCGCTTCTCACCCATCGAATCCTGAACCATGAGATCGGCCTTGCCAGGCATGGGGTTGGCTCAGCCCGGTGTGCAATGGGGCCGCTATCCGCAGCGTGAAGAAAGCGAGAAGATCGCCCCGCGCCGCGCATTTGGCAGCACTGTGGCGCGCTGGTTGCGTGCCGATGGAGTCGGTCGGTATGCCGAGCTGGCCACGCGAGCCCGGCAGCAGCAAGCGATTTGGCTTGAGCTTGACTCTTCAAGGCTCAACCAACTGACGCGCAGGCATGCGGCCCGCATGCGTCGGGATGGATTGACGCCTGATCATGTGGTCACAGCCATGGCTTGCATTGATGAGCACGCACATCGCGCTCTGGGCATTCGTTTTTATCCCAGTCAGCTGATCTGTGCAGCTGCATTGCTTGATCAGCGTTTGGCTGAAATGGCCACAGGGGAAGGCAAAACCTATGCGGCGGGTTTGGCCGCTGCAGTCAGTGCGCTTGCCGGTGCGCCCGTGCATGTGCTCACCGCCAATGAGTATCTTGCCGCGCGCGATTGTGAGCAGCTTCAACCGCTCTTCAAGGCTCTGGGTTTGCAGGCCATCGATGTGGCCTATACGCAGTCTGAAGACGAGCGCCGGCAGCGTTACCGCAACGACATTGTTTACAGCACTGCGCGCACCGTGGCCTTTGACTATTTGCGAGATCGACTTGCGCTTGAATCTGCGGTGCATGATCAGCAGTCCCGAGCACAGCAGACCCAGGCGACTTTTCTGCCCGGGTTGTGTGTGGCGATTGTCGATGAGGCGGATGGCGTGCTGATTGATGAGGCCAAGACCCCCTTGATCATCAGCGTGGGCTATAAGGATCCGGCGCTTCGGGCTCAGGTCTGGCAATCGTTGGATATCGCCAAGCGCCTCACCGCTGAGCACTATCAGCTGATCGCGCATGAGCATCAAGTGGTGCTTACCGCGGCCGGGCGAGCGCGCCTTGAAGAGCTTTGTCATGAGTATGGGGCGGCTTGGCTCAACCGGCTGCATCGTGAGGAATTCACTGAGCAAGCGTTGAGCGCCTTATACGCCTTGAAAAAAGATGTCGACTATCTGGTTCAGGACGGGGAGGTTGTGATCATCGATAGCCTCACCGGCCGCGCAGCGCCAGGACGCATGTGGTCGCGAGGTCTGCATTGCGCAGTAGCACTCAAGGAAGGGCTGGACACTCCACCCGCGACGGATACCCAGGCGCGTATTACCTACCCGCGTTTGTTCGCGCGCTATCATCATCTGAGCGGGTTAAGCGGCACGATTGCTGAGGTTGCCCCCGAGATGCGGCGCAGCTATGGGCTGGATATGATTCGTGTGCCCCTGCATCGCCCTTGTCAGCGCGAGGTCCAGGCTTTGAAGGTGTTTGGTAGCCGGGCCGACCGCGATGCCGCATTGGTTCCTGTATTGCGAGCTTTGGTTGAGGCCAAGCGGCCTGTGCTTCTTACCGTGGACACGGTTGAGCAATGTTTATCCATCACTCGACTTTTGAATGAAGCCCAACTGCCTGCTGTGGCGCTTAATGCTGCGACCGAGGCCGACGAAGCAAACATTGTTGCCAAGGCGGGCAAGAGCAGTGTGATCACGGTGGCGACTCAGCTCGCAGGACGGGGCACGGATATCAAACTCAGCCAAGCGGTCCTTGAAGCCGGTGGCCTGCATGTGCTGAATCTCCAGAATAATCGCAATCGCCGTCAGGACCGACAAATCGCGGGTCGCGCAGCGCGTCAAGGTGAGCCTGGCAGTGTGCAGCAATGGTTATGCCTGGATGAGCGAACTCTGGCCCAATGGCCCGCATGGCTACGTTCATTTGCCTATATCAGTCGTCAGGTCCCGAGTCTTTTGCCCTGGGTTGTGACCATGGCGCAACGCCATAATGAACGCGAGGATGCCCAAATCCGCCGTTCCTCCCTTCGGGCAGACCGCCAATGGGCTCGCGCGCTACATTTTGCACAAATCAATGAGTAGTGGGTTTGCTATGACTCCGTCGTCCGTGTTCACTGGGCAATCTGCCAGACAATTCGCCAGCTCCTGGAGCGTAGGCCTGTGCCTCGTCATGACTGCTTGGACAGCTAGTGTTCAAGCGCAGGGAACCGCGCGCGCAGCCACAACCGCCCCTGCCACTGTAAACGCCCCCGCTAACGTGGCTCCAAAGCCGGCAGCGGCAAGCACAAGCGCAGCCTCCAAGGATGCAATGCTTGGATGCCTTATCGAGCCTCAGCGTATGGCTGAAGTTGGCTCACCCGGTTATGGGGTTGTGGAAGAGGTCTTGGTTGAGCGTGGCCAGTCCGTGCGCAAAGGCCAGACCTTGGTGCTGCTGCGCTCTGAGGTTGAAAAGGCCAATGTGGATGCCGCCCGCCAACGTGCTACTGGTGAAGCTGAAATCGCAGCTGCTGCGGCCACCCGTGATGTGGCCAAGATCAAGATGCGTCGCACCCAGGAGCTGCTGACCCTGGGCTTTGCATCTCAACTTGAACTCGATACCGCAAAGGGTGAATTTGAGGTGGCCGACCAACGCTTGGCCCAGGCCCGTGAAGCTCAGGTAGTTGCTGGTCGTGAGCTGCAAAGTGCCGAGGCTCAACTGCGTCAGCGTGTCGTGCGTGCTCCGTTTGACGGTGTAGTCATTGACCGATTGACCCAACCCGGAGAGCGAGCCGATGGCCGCCCCTTGCTGCGCGTAGCGATGCTTAATCCGCTGAAGGTTGAAGTGATTGTTCCCGCCACAATGTATGGCCAATTCAAGGAAGGTCAATCGATCGGGGTGCAACCCGATTTTGCTGGCGCCGACCTGATGCAGGCCCAGGTTCAGCAGATCGACAGATTGATTGATGCTGCGAGCGGAACCTTCCGGGTACGCATGGCCTTACCCAATCCCAAGCGTGAAGTACCTGCCGGAGTGCGTTGCAAAGCGCAAATCGCTGCGCAGTAATTCAATCTGATTCTAATGGCCGATTAAAGCCGGGTTCGCCCCGGCTTTTTCATGGGTAGATAAGCGGGCCAAACCCACCGACTGGTGGCCCTGCCAGATCCACCATTTGGCATAGCTCTTGCGCCACCATATAAGACATGAAAAAGTCCGTGCCCACTGGCACCAGCGTGAGCTATCGCCGCAGGCGCAAACCGGTATTCGAGTTAATCGAGCCGCGTTTGCTGTTCTCGGCTGACTCGCCCATGGCGGTGCCACCGCCGCCCGCAGAGTCTTCAACGCAAGCGCTGCCCGCAGTACCGAGCACCCCGACCCAATCCAGCCAAAATGCCGTTGGACCCGAAGCATCACAGGTCCCCCGCGAGCTGGTAGTCATCGATACTGGAGTGCCCGATGCAGCGCGACTTGTTGCGGATATTCGGTCGCAGATTGATGCAGGACGACCCGCAGATGTTTTGCTAGTTCGCGCCCAGGATAATGCGTTTGCACTCATCAATGATTGGCTGCAAAACCATGAAGCGGTTTCAGCGATTCATCTGATTGGTCATGGTGATGCGGCCAGGATGCAATTGGGCCAATCGGTGCTAGACCAGCAGGCCCTGCGCAATGAAGCCAGTGTGATCTCGCAATGGGCAGATCATCTGGATGCGGATGCCGATATCCTGCTTTACGGTTGCGACTTTGCCGCCACCACTGCAGGACGTGTGGTCATGCAAGGGCTTGCTGCGCTTACTGGCGCTGATATCGCTGCAAGCTGGGATGCAACGGGCGCACGCGCTTATGGTGGGGATTGGGAGCTGGAGGAAAGCCTGGGCTCCATCGAAGCCATGATAGTACCTAGCGCCACATTCCAGGAGAGCTATCGAGGCGTCCTCGATTTGACACCGGTTACAAACGCCGAGCAGCTGGTCAACACCACCACGACAAACGCACAGACCGCTACTCGAGGCGGCGCGATTGCAGCAGATGCGGCAGGCAACTATGTTGTGGTGTGGAACGATTCGCGGACCGCTCCTTCAGAAATTTGGGGCCAACGCTTTACTGCGGCCGGGCAGGCCATAGACAACGAATTTCAGATCAGTCTTGGCGGTAGTTCCACCAAGACTCAGGCTCAGGTGGCCATGAATGCAGCCGGTGAGTTCGTGGTGGTCTGGACCCTGGATGAAGGCGCAGGGGCTGGGGTGCAGGCTCGTATCTTTAACGCTGACGGCACTGTACGGTCGTCTACGATTGTCAATGACCTGACAATCGGGGATCAGCAGCAGCCTGTGGTTGCAATCGCTGACAACGGCAGTTTTGTTGTGGCTTACTCCGACGCGAATCTTGGAGATGTTTACGCCCGGCGTTTCAATTCAGCCGGGAACCCACAAGCTGCGAGCTTCCGCGTTAATGCTTCAACTGGCAACCTTCAAACAACGCCCGTGATTGCCATGCAAGGCAATGGAAGCTTCATCATCGGCTGGAGTTCGCTTAACCAGGATGATGGTGCGAGCTGGGGGGCCTATGCCCAGCGCTTCAATGCAGCAGGCGTGGCGCAGGGTGGAGAGTTCAGGATCAGTGCGACCACCAATGGCGACCAGTTTATAGAGTCCATCGGTATTGCAGATGACGGCAGCTTTGTAGCCACCTGGGCTTCGAATCATTCGGCGGGCCAGTTTGATGTGTATCTGCGGCGCTTTGACGCCAATGGTGGAGCGCTGTCATCAGACATCCTGGTGCATCTTGCCAATGCATCCGATCAAAACCAGAGCAGCCTGGCCATGCGGGGCGATGGTTATTTTGCGGTTGCATGGCAAAGTGGCTCGGTGGGCAACTACGATGTTCGCGTTCAGCAGTTTGATCCCTTGGGCAACAAACTGGGCGGTGAACTGTCCCCGCCAAGCACCTTGGTCAGCGAGCAGCGCGGGGTATCACTTCTATACGAGGCCAACCGTCTCGTGGTGGTGTGGAGTGGCAATGGACTAGGGGATGGCGAAGGCGTTTTTGTTCGCCGCTTTAATGCAGATGTGCATAGCACTGTCACAGTCACGACGGCGGACGATGTTCGCGATGGCGATACATCCTCGATTGCCGCCTTGATCGCCAATCCGGGCGCTGACGGTCTGATCAGCCTGGGCGAAGCGATCCAGGCCACCAATTCCACGCCCAATGGGACGTCTCGGGATCGGATTCATTTCAATATCCCTGACGCGCTGGTCAATGGCGTACACAGCATCCGGTCGCCCTTTGGGATGCCTGTGATTACCGATGCTGTTGTGATTGATGGTGCCACTGATCCAGATTTTGTTGCGGGTGATGGCCGCCCGGTGATCGAAATTGATGGCGCCCTTAACAACTCATCCGGCCTCACCATTAATGCAGCCAATGTGTCGATCAATGCCTTGATAAGTGTCAATAATGCGTTTTCGGGCTTTGCAGTATTTGCGCCCAACGTGACGATCACCAACAGCTTTATTGGCCTGCGTCGCGACAGCTCGGCTGCAAGCAACAGGGATCAGGGCATTTTCCTAAGTAACAGCGCTGGCGGCGCAACCATCACAAACAATGTGATTGCGGCGAACTGGAACTCAGGGATTGATTCCGAGTCCGGTGGACACACCATCAGCATGAACACGATTGGTCTTGCTTATGGCGGGGCTACGGCGCTAGGCAATGGCAATGTGGGTATTTGGCTTCGCCAGGGTGCCAACTCAATGGTCACGAACAACATCCTCAGTGCAAACGGAGCAGATGGCATTGCCATCAGCCAGGGTGCCAGCAATGTGACTATCCAGGGCAACACGATTGGTACTTCTGCCGATGGCACTGTGGTGTTTGGCAATGGTCAGGAAGGTATTGATCTGAATGCTGCCGGAGGCAGTATTGTGATTGGGGGCAGCGGGCTGAATCAGGGCAATCTTATCGCGGGAAACAGTGCATTTGCCACGGGCGGGATTCGCGTTTCAAATACCAGCGATGTCACCATCCAGGGGAATTGGATTGGCACCAACGCCGCGGGCATCCTAAATCTCGGGAATTCGCAAACCGGAATCAATGTTGAAGGAAACTCCAGCAATGTTCTGATCGGCGGGACTCAGGCCGCTCAGGCCAACCTGATTGCCTTTAACCAGGGCCCGGGAATCATCGTGCGCGACACAGCCCGCGCAGCAATCCTGGGCAATTCCATCCGGAACAGCACCGGTCTTGGCATTGATCTGGGGGCAGATGGTGTCACGCTCAATGATCCAGGTGACGGTGATGGTGGCCCCAATAACCAGCTGAATTTCGTCACCATCAACTCCGCAAGCAGTACCGGTTCGCTGCTGAAGATGGATCTCACTCTTGATGTCCAGGCGGGCACCAACTATCGGTATGAGGTGTTTGCAAATGCTGGCCCCGATGCCAGCGGGTATGGCGAAGGAACGCGATTTGTCGGTTACTTCGATATCAGCAGTGTCACCACTGGAACCATTAATCTCAGTGTGCCGCTTAACGCTTCGGTGCAAGCAGGCGAGTGGATCAGTATTACCACTACCCGAATCGCAGCAGGGATTCCGGTTGAAACCTCGGAGTTCAGCCGCACGGTTCAAGTCTTCAATGTCATCACCGGGACGCTTCATCACGATGTTGATGGTGACGCGATTGTTAATGAATCCGGCGAAACAGGTCTCGCCGGGGTGACAGTGCGCGCCTATCTGGATGATGGTGACGGCGTGCTCGATGATGGTGATTTGCTGGGCGGCACAGCCACCAGCGGAGTTGACGGGCGCTACGAGATTGTGACTCCCGCTTTTGGCACCTACTGGGTTGTTGTTGAGTCAATGACCATCAGTGGAGCGCTCAACGGTGGCTTTAGCAACGCGGACACCTGGTTTGAGCAGTCCTATGCGAGCGCTGGTGGGGTCACTTTTGATGGCTCGACCTATTCAACCAGCTCCAGTGCTGGCGCTTTGTATGGAGGTATGCGACGGGATGTCAGTGACGGCCTGGCAAGCTTGAGCTCACGAGAGCATGTGATTCGCAGGGAGGTCACCAATGCCGCTCCTGTGGATGCGAACTTCGGGTTCTCGGCCAACCTCATTACCACGGTTCGTGACGGGGATGACCGAGGGGGCGAGAATCGAAGCGTTCAGGGCTCCCTGGATCAGTTCATCCGGAACTCCAATGCCTTAACGGGAACGCAAACCAGTTTGTTCCGAATCGCGGGTGCATCAAATCACGTGATTACGCTGCAAGATGCACTTCCAACGATCACCGATCGCGTGATTCTGGATGCTACGACACAAACTGGATTTTCCAGCACCCCGGTTGTAGCAATCGATGGTAACGATCTTGTTGGGGTCACTGGCCTGGGGTTGAATGGCAGTGCGGACAACAGTGTGGTGCGTGGTCTGATCATTCGAAACTTCGCAGTAGATGGTATTTATGTCGCTGCAGGCTCCAATGGAAACCTGATCGCAGGAAACTATATCGGTAGCATTGATTTCTCTGGCGCCACTCTGGGCGCTGCATTCGAGAACGGCGGTGACGGGATCGAAATACAGGGGTCCAATAACACCATCGGCGGGGTTAATGCGGCAGATCGCAATGTCATTGGTGGCAACGCCTATGGTGTGATTGCTGCAGGAAGCAATGCCACCGACAACCGGATTTTTGGCAACTATATCGGCGTCGATCGCACTGGGTCTCAAGCCATCGCTAATCGAATGAGCGGAGTTGGGCTTTTTGTTGGCGCAACCAATAATCAGATAGGCGGCACGGCAGCTTTTTCCGGCAATGTGATCTCTGGCAATTCGCAATATGGCGTGGTGGTGCTTGATCCTGGCACTGATAGAAACTCGGTTGCCGGTAACCTGATCGGACTGGCGGTTGATGGCACCACCAGCCTTTCCAATTCCCTGCATGGGGTTTGGGTTGGCGCCGGCGCCACCAATACCCGTATCGGCTTGTCGGCCGCAGCGGATCGCAACATCATCGCGTCCAACGGTCAGGCGGGTGTCATGGTGTCCGATTCGGGTACACAAGGCACCCTTATTGAAGCCAACTACATCGGGACGGACCGCACAGGCACTCAAGCGCGTGGCAACCTTGGAGACGGCATTCGTATAGAGGCCGGCTCGACGGGCACCTCAGTGGGCGGTGTCTCTGCGGTGCAAGCCAATCTCATCGCGTTTAACGCTTTGGGGGTTGGAGTGATTGGCAGCGCATCTTCGGCTGCAGTGCTTGGCAATGAAATTCGCGACAACACCGGTCTTGCCATCGATCTTGCGGTAGACGGGGTCTCACCCAACGATCCCGCACCGGATTCTGACATTGGTCCCAATACACTGCAAAACTATCCGGTGCTGCGGGATATACGCACCAATGGTGGAGCGATGACCTATGACCTGCAGCTGACCGGGCAGCCCAACACCACATACCGGATTGAGTTCTTTGCTTCGTCGACTCCAGGTAGCGCAGGCAGTGGTCAGGCGCAACGATTTGTCGGTGCGATCAACCTGTTGCTTGATCCCGCCGGCACCGCAAGTGCATCCGGAAGCTTGGCAGGAGTCGTGGCACTTGGTGAATATGTAAGCGCAACTGCAAGTGCTGAAATCTCGCCGGGCGTGTTTGGCAACACTTCGGAGCTTGGCCAGGCCGTGGTCGCCACAAGCGCATTGCAATCTTCAATCACGGTAAACACTACCAGCGATGTACTGGACGGCGACACGACTTCGATCAGTACCCTGCTGGCCAATCGGGGCGCTGATGGTGTGATCAGCTTGCGAGAGGCGCTGCTTGCCGCCAACAACACCAGCAATGGGACGGGCGGCGCCGATTTTGTCGGGTTTGATATCAGCGGGCCCTTGGTCTCGGGATATCACACGATTGCCTTAAGCTCGGCCCTGCCTGTCATCACTGACAGGGTGATTATCGATGGGTCGACCCACGCAGACTTTCTCAACCGGCCAGTGGTCATGATTGATGGCTCGTCAGTGGCCGGGCTCGCCTCGGGGCTGGCACTTGCTACGGCAGCCAATGGCTCGGAAATCTATGGCCTGCGTATCGATGGATTCTCGCGCCTGGGCATTGATGTGCAGGGTGCCTCTTCGGTGAAAATCGGCGGGATTGGGCGCGGCAATGAATTTACCCGCAATGCTCAAGGCGGCATTGATCTGAACAACGGCACGACCAGTGCCGTGATTCAGGCGAATGCGATTGGCACAACCATGCTTGGCGAAGCCGGGTTGGGCAACGGCGACATCAACATACGTGCGCTCGGCGGGTCGAGCAATGCGTTGATCGGTGGCGTGGTGGCCGGGCAGGGCAACATCATTGCCAACACCTCAACAGACAGTGGTATTCAGGTGTGGTCCGGGTCTACCGGCAACAGCATCCTGGGCAACTCCATTTTCGGGAACAGCGGTCTCGGAATCAATCTGGCGGGAGGCTCGCAAAACGCAGCCAATGTCACCAGCAACGATGCCGGTGACGCCGATGCCGGTGCCAACGATCTGCAGAACTTTCCGGTGCTCATCAGCGCGATCTCGACGGCTGGTGATACCACGATTACCGGGTCGATCAATTCCAGTCCTGGAGCGGCATTTCGTATTGAGTTTTTCTCATCACCGAGCGGTGATTCCAGCGGGCACGGCGAGGGTCGGGTTTATCTGGGGTCAACCAGCGTTGCTACCGATGGCGCCGGCAATGCCAATTTCAGTGCCAGCCTAAGCGGCGTCACGATTCCCGTGGGCCATAGTGTCAGCGCGACTGCAACGCGTGATTTGAGTGGGGGTGTCTTTGGCTCCACTTCGGAGTTCTCCGCCAATATTCTTGCCAGTGCATCCAGTGCCGGTGTTTCGTTTACTGCGCTGGGAGGCAATAGCACTTCTGAAAGCGGCAGCAGTGTTCAGTTTCAGGTAGCCCTCACTTCCGCACCCACCGCCAATGTGACGCTCAATTTCAGTTTGAGCGATGCTACTGAAGCAACGCTCTCAATGGCCAGCATTACCTTTGATAACGGAAATTGGAATAACCCAAGGGTGATCACCATCACCGGGCTGAACGACAGTTTTATTGATGGAACCATAAGCTACTCGTTGCAGACGGATGCCCTGATCTCCACGGATCCAAACTATTCCGGTCTGAACATCGCCGATGTTGTGCTGACCAACACGGATAACGATACGTTCAATACCCTCTTTGTCGACACCACAAGCGATACGGCCGACGGCAACACGTCGAGCATTGAAGCGCTGTACTCAAATATGGGCGCTGACGGACGCATCAGTCTTCGCGAGGCGATAGCGGCTGCCAATGCAACGCCTGATGGCATCGGCGGGGCGGATCGCATTGAGTTTCGGATCAGCGATCCATTGGTTGCTGGAGCCCATACGATCAATATCAATAGCACTGGTGCGGGTGTGTTGCCCATGATCACATCAGCCTTGAGCATTGATGGCAGCACTGAGGCGGATTATCGCTTTGGCCCGGATGGGTCTTCGCGGCCAGTTGTCGTGCTGGATGGCAGCAGCCTGCCGCGTAGCTCGGGCAACCATATTCTGCAGTTTGCCGGCGGCAGCTCGGGTTCGAGTGTGCGCGGGTTGGTCCTCAATCAAGCCGGCGATGAAGGGATAATCATTTGGGATGCCAGCAACATCACCTTGCAGGGCAACTTCATTGGCACTGATGTGACCGGACAGTTGGCCCGTCCCAACAACGAGGACGGCATTGTGATTGGTGGCAACTCCAGCAATATCCAGATCGGGGGCACAAGCGCTCTGGAGCGCAATCTGATTTCGGGCAATCGCTTCACGGGGATCAACATCCTGAATGCTGTGAGCAATGTAGTTTTGCAGGGCAACTACATTGGTACCAATGTGTCGGGCACAGCGGCGCTCGGCAATGGTGACTTCGGTATTCGTATCGAATCCGGCCCGGTGACTGTTGGCGGTAACCAGCCAGGCGCCGGAAATCTGATATCGGGCAATGGCCTAAGCGGTATTCAAATCGTCGGCGGATCGGGGTATGTCATCGCTGGCAATACCATCGGACTGAATGCTCTGGGCATGGCTGCGCTGGGTAACGGCGGTAACGGGATCCAGATTGTTGGTGGATCCAACATCCAAATCGGCGGTTCAAGTGCTCAGCATCGCAACGTGTTTGCGGCAAACAATGCCTGGGGTCTGGAACTCTCCAATGCGGCGTCTAACGCAATCAGCGTCCAGGGCAATTGGTTCGGCCAGTTTTCAGATGGTTCGAGCAGCCCGTCAAGCGATAACGGAAGTGGCGCGATTTATGCGCGTGCCGGAGCTAACAACATCACCGTTGGCGGGGTGGGTCTAGGCAATACCATCGTAGGCTTTGGACCCAATACTCAAGGTGTGCGTGTGGATACCGGTGCCAACAACATCGGAATTTTTGGGAACACCATTGGCGTTAATGCGCAGGGTGCTCAAGCAGGCATCGGAATCGGCGTTGTGGCAGAAAATGCCAGCAATGTGGTCATTGGCTCGGTGCTTGCCGGACAAGGCAATGTAATTGCAAACGCCCGCAATCAAGGTATACAGGTTCGAGGCACCGCCAGCGTCGAGATTCGGGGCAACAGCATCCGAAACAGCACGGCGCTGGGGATTGATCTTAATGATGACGGCGTGACGCCTAACGATAGCCTGGATGCAGATAGCGGGCCCAACGCGTTGCAAAACACCTTGGCCATTTCCGCTGTAGGCACCAATGCAGGCAGGGTGGCTATCGCTTCCACCTTCGAAAGTGCTGGTGGCACCTATCAGGTCGACTATTACGCCAGTGTTTCGGTGCATGTATCGGGCTCAGGAGAAGGTGCCCGTTATCTGGGTAGTGAAACATTCAGTGGTGGACCGGGGCTTCTGGCGTTTCGCCATACGCTCAACGTATCGGTGGCCGTGGGTGAGTTTGTCACTGCAATCGTGACCAATAGCGCAGGACAGAGTTCGGAGTTTTCCAACGGAATTGCCGCAGAGCAGGGGCGGGATCTTTCGGGCACGATCTTTCATGACGTCGCGGGCGAGGGAAACATCTCTGCCCCTGAAACCCAGCGCTTTGCTAATGTGCCGGTACGTATCTTTTTTGATAATGGCGACGGCACGCCCGGAGCTGGCGACACGTTTGTTGGGACAGTATTTACCGATGCAATGGGCAACTACAGTGTTGCCGCGCTTCGGCAGGGGTTGACCTACTGGGTAGTGGTCTCGTCTACTGAACTTGCCTCTGCGAATCTCACTACTGCTGCAGGCTATGTGCCCCAGGATATCTGGGCCGAGCAAACCTACGCTGGTGCAGGCGCCCTGCGCAATGGTGCGGGCGGCCCGAGCTTTAGCGCTTCAGCAGGCGCACTTTTCGGTGGGGCGAGTGCAAGCGCTAGCGACAATGTGATACCTGGTGGCCTGATAGGTGCAGAGCATGTGATTCGCGTTGAACTCAATACGGATAACCATACTGGCGCTGACTTCGGCTTTTCCTATAACGCAATTACCCATACCGGCGATACCGATCAGGATGGCTCCACCAATCGCTTTGCGCAAGGCAGCTTGCGGCAGTTTGTAAACAACAGCAATGCCCTGACTGGCGTGCAGTCGTCAAGCTTTAGAGTCATCTCCAGTGATCCGGGGTACAGCTCTGGGGTCGCCCGATTTACATTGAATAGCAGCCTGGCAGCACTAAGCGACGCAGTGGTGATCAATGGTGCAACGCAAACCGCATGGAATGGCAATACGAATCCTGGAGTGTTCGGAACTGGGGGCACGGTGGGGGTGGGTGCCCCTTCATTCGGCCTGACGACCTATCAGAGACCGGAAATTGAAATCGTGGGTGTTGCCAATTCGTCAGCCCTGTTCGACATCACGGCAGGCAATGGCACCCGCATAGCCGGGCTCTCATTGTTGGGTGGTGGTACAGCCGGAAACGCGGCAACAGCCACGATTCGGGTCAGTGCAGCCAGTGGCACCGTGATTGAAGACAACCTGATCGGGGTGAGTGCTACAAGCTATTCAGATCCTGGCGCGGCATTGCGCATTCAGGCGGTGGGTATCCGTGCCCTGGGCGAGGTGACCATTCGAAACAACCTGATCGGTTGGTCTAACGGTCATGCAATTTCGCTTGAGGCCGGATCCAGTAACTCCCTGATTCAAGGCAATGAAATTACGCGTCCGGCCCAGGTAAACAATACATCGGCAGGTATTGCGATGCGCGATCTAAGTGGGGTCCAAATCGCTGGAAACCTGATTTCCCAGTCGGGCGGCAATGCGGTGGAGCTTTACACGAATGCCAACAACAATCTGCTTTTCGGCAACACCTTTAGCGGCAGTGGATTGCTCGGCGGGGAAAGTGCATTGCTTGACATCACCAGCGGGTCGAATAACAACGTGATTCTGGGCAATGTTCTTTCGGGATCTCCCGGTGATGCGATATCAATCCGAAATTCTGTGGGCACCCAGATTGGTGGCATCGGGCAAGGCAATCAGATCGGCACCAGCGCCACGGCAATTCGATTGGGCACCGGCAGCGATGGCACCTTGATTTGGGGCAATGCAATAGGCACTAATTTTGCAAGCACGCTGAATCTTGGATTGACTGGCAGCGGGATTGTGATTGAGACGGGAGCCGATAACACCAGAGTGGGAAGTGACACGGCCGGACTGGGCAACATCTTGGCGAATATTGCTGGAAGTGGAGTGAGTCTGGCCGCAGGTGCGGGAGCCAGCAATTCGATTCTGGGGAATCGCATTTTTTCCTTTGGACCCCAAGCCATTGACTTGGGAGCCAATGGCACGGTTTTGGCGAACGATACGCTGGATGTGGATATCGGGCCGAATGCGGGTCAGAATTTTCCGGTTATCAGTTCGGTGGTGGGCAATGCTGGAACCGTTCTTGTGAGCGGTACCATCAACTCGGAACCCAACGCCCAGTACCGTATTGAATTCTTCAGCGGGTCGGTATCGGAGGGCGGGGGATATGGCGGCGCTTTGAGTTATCTCGGCGCGACGGTTGTGACTACAGATGCGAGCGGTAATGCAAGTTTCTCCAACCTGGGTTTCACACGGCCACCAGGAAGTGCATTTGTTACCGCGACAGCGACCCGTCAACTCGGTGCGGGAGTCTACAGCGGTACCTCGGAGCTTGCCGCCAATCGCACGATTGCCGATGCGGCGGCAGTGAATGTGTCGCTGGTAGGCGGTAACATCACTTCCGAGGCGGGAGCAAGCGCGCGAGTACAAATCAGCCTTGCCACTCCGCCAACAGCATCAGTCACCGTGTTGCTCAGCCTCTCGGACACAACTGAGGCAACGCTTTCAGTCACCTCCCTGACCTTTGATACCCTGAATTGGAGCACGCCCCAGTTTGTTGACATCACGGGCCGCGATGATCTGTTTATCGATGGCACCATCGGATTCAATTTGCAATTCTCGGTGGCAAGCGCGGATGCCACTTATCAAGCGCTTGCAATCAGCCCGGTCGCTCTCAACAACACCGATAACGACACGCGCAACATCATCGTTGTCGACACAACTTCCGATGTCGCTGATGGTGACACCTCCTCTATTGCTGCCCTGGTGGCCAACCGGGGAGCTGATGGCCTGATCTCCTTGCGCGAGGCAATAAGCGCGGCGAATTTGACGGCCAACGGAGTTGGGGGCGTCGATCAGATTCAGTTCGCCCTGGCTTTAAATGACCCGAATCGTCTGTACTACCGCGAAGATGGCGCCGCTGGCTTTTCTGCTCCGGTGAGCACCTCTTTGGCTGAAGCCGCAATTACTGACTTTGATGCTGACTACCTGGCTGGTACCGCGCGCAGCTGGTGGAGAATCGCGCCAACCTCAGCCTTGCCCACAATATCGAGCGGCGTTTCGATTGAAGGGTTCACGCAGTCTGGTGCAAGCCTCAATCGCCCGGTGGTTGAGCTTGATGGTTCGGCCACCACTGGGGCGAGCGGCTTGCGGGTGAACGGTGCCTCGGGTTTCGCAATAAGCGGGTTGATCATCAACGGCTTTGACCAAGCCGGGATCGATCTCAATGCATCCCAGTCGGCTAGTGTTGTCGGCAACTTCATTGGTACAGATGCAAGCGGGACATTGGCGCCAGGTAATGGCAGTAGTGGCGTAAGCGTATCTGGTGGGAGTCAAAACAACGCCATCGGCGGTTTGGGCAATGGAAATCTCATCAGCGGCAATGCCGGAAACGGCGTAACCCTCACGGTAGGATCGATCAACAACTCGGTAGTCGGTAACCTGATTGGGGTGGATGCGTCCGGGCAACTTGCCCTGGGCAATGGTCAGGCCGGGGTTGCGATTACTGTAGGCTCGAATACCAACACTGTTTCAAACAACACCATTTCTGGCAATGCCACACAAGGTGTGTTGATCGACAACAGCAACAGTAACAGCTTGACTGGCAATCTGATCGGTCTTGCGTCTGATGGTCAGACAGCGCTTGGCAACGCACAGGGCGGAGTTCGCATCAGTGGTACGTCATCGCTTAATCGGGTCGGTGATATCGGCGCTGGCCAGGGCAATGTGATCTCGGCAAACCTCGGCCAGGCCGGGGTGAGCCTGCGGGGCAGTGCCAGCAGTAACTCGGTACAGAACAATTTCATAGGTACCCTGGCTGTTGATCCTTTTGCGTACAGCGGCAACGCCGTGGCCGGGATAGAGATATCGGGGTCAGCCTCAAGCAATCTCATTGGTGGCAACCTTGCCGGGCAAGGCAATACGATTGCGCTCAATGATGGCGCCGGCATTGTTGTGAACGGAATCAACGCCCTTGGCAACCGGCTATCCGGCAATAGGATCTATGAAAACACGGGGTTGGGTATTGATCTTGGAGCCAATTCGGTAACGCTCAATGACGTCAATGATGCTGATACTGGCGCAAACAGCCTGCAAAATTTCCCGAGTCTGATCAGTGCTGTAGTGAATGGCACCCAGCTGGCGATCGCACTGTCCCTGAACAGCGCTGCGAATCGCAACTATCGTATTGAGTTTTTTGATTCACCTTTTCCGGATGCCTCAGGATTTGGACAAGGCGAAATCTACCTAGGATATGTCGACGTGCTGACCGATGGCTCTGGCAATGTCACTGGCACTTACAACATCGTCGTCAACGCAGGCTTTGTCGGGGCCTACATCAGCGCAACAGCAACTGATCTGGCTACAGGCTCTACTTCAGAGTTCTCCCAGGTTGTTCTTGCAAGCGCCTTCAACAATCCACCCAGCCTGAGCGGATCGGGTGCAATTTCCAGTTATGTTGAGAACGCCGCGCCGGTTGTAATTTCGGCAGATATTGTGGTCACCGATGGCGACAGCACCATGCTGGAGGGCGCAAGCATCAGGATCGCCACTGGTTTTATTGTTGGCCAGGACGAGCTGGTATTTGCCGACCTGCCTGGCATTACCGGAGTCTATGACAGCAGCACTGGGGTGCTGACCTTGACTGGAACGGCCAGTCTGGCTGATTACACTGCCGCCCTGCGCAGTGTGGGCTATGAAAATCTGAGCGATGCGCCCGGCGTGTCACCCAGAAGCATTGAGTTCCGGGTGAATGATGGGTTTGGCTTGAGCAACCCCTACTTCGTTACCGTGAGTGTGTCGGCGGTCAATGACGCACCAGATGCGCCTGGTACAACCTCCTCAGGCAATGAAGACAGCCCGTCGATTCCGGTAGTGCTGACTGGTACGGATATCGATGGCTCCGTGGCGAGTTTCCGGATAACTGCGCCGCCGGGTGTGGGGCAGCTTTATGTTGATGCCGGGCTGACCACGCTGGTCAGTATCGGCGCTGACATGACGGCGACTGCAAATCAGCTCACGCTTTACTTCCGCCCACCCCTGAATTTCAATGGCACTCTGGGCTACACCTTTGAGGCCCGGGATAATCAGGGTGTCTATAGCGCCGCTTCGGTGGGCGCTCAAATTCAGGTGAATCCAGTAAACGACGGGCCAACATTGACAGTGCCTGGGCCGCAGATCACTACCGAAGATACGCCCGTTATCCTGCCCGCGATGACGGTTGGCGATGTGGACTCAGGCGTTCTGAACGTGAGCATTCAGGCCTCTTTTGGCCGGGTCACCGCAGACCTGACTGGAGGTGCAGTGGTTAGCCTTGGCACGAACGGATCGGCATCCTTTTCCCTGAGCGGCACGATTGCCCAGCTCAACAGCGCATTGCAGGCGCTTACCTATTTGCCTGACCTCAATCTCAATGGTTCTGATCCTCTCAACATTACCGTGAGCGACGGTACCGGCTCCACCTCCCGGATGGTAGCGGTCACCATCAATTCGGTGAATGACGCCCCATTTATTGCGACCCCACCTTCAGTAACAGTTACCGAGGTTATTGCTTCCCCGATCAGCGTGATTTCGTTAAGTGATCCGGACTCGGCCGGTCTTGCGGTTCGCTTAACTCTTTCAGTCGTTGAGGGGGCGCTTGCTGCAAGCCCCTGGGCCGGGGTCACGATCGGGGGAAACAGTACAAACCTGGTGTTAACCGGGTCAGTGGCTGATTTGAATTCCCTGATTCTGGGTGGGGCGCTCACCTATACATCCATCCTGAACCCAACCGGCCCCGTCACCCTCTCGTTGACACTGGATGATCTCGGCAATAGCGGTAGTGGCGGCGCTCTGGTGTCGAATACTTCCATGTTGCTCAATGTCAGTAACACCAGCTTGCCTCCGGTGCTGGTTGTCCCGGCGACGCTTTCCATTCTCGAGGATAGCGTGGCAACATTTTCGGCGTCGGTAAGTGATGTAGATGGCGCGCTTCAATCCCTGCGAATCGCGGTCTCAAGCGGCAGTATTAGCCTCGATCTTTCCGCAGGTGCTGGCATTTCGGCCGGCGCCAACAACTCTGCCATGGTGGAGCTCTCCGGCACGCTTGCCCAAATCAACAGTGCGCTTGCGCTCATCACGTTGGTGCCGGCAGCAAATTTCAATGGATCGATCACTGTTGTCTATACCGCGCGCGATGCCGAGGGTGGGATCGATGTCGACAATACGGTTGTGACAGTGAATGCTGTGAATGATGCGCCCAGTATCGGGTTGCCCCCGGGTCCTTACAGCGTTGCTGAACAAGGCACTCTGGAGTTGCGGGGCACTGGGCTGGCCATTGCTGATCCTGATGCTGCAGCAAGCAGTCTGCGGCTTCGGGTGCAGGTCACCGAAGGCAGGCTGAGTGCTGCTGCCGGGAGCAGCGGGATTTTGGTGCTAAGTGGCAATGGGTCGTCGGATCTGGTGATCACTGGCAGTGTGATGCAGATCAACAACTGGTTGGGTGGAACCGCCGGTGGAACCTTGAACTACCTTAATGCCTCGCTTAACCCCTCGCCTTCGGTGATGCTCGACTTCACCCTGAACGATCAGGGAAACACAGGCTTGGGCGGCCCCAACCTTGTTACCGCATCAACAACCATCAACATTCTCACGGTAGACGACCCGCCAAGCCTGAATCTTCCAGTGACTATCTCGGCGATTGAGGACACCACTACGAGCTTGAGCCTAAGTATTGCCGATGTTGACTCGACGTTGGTGAGTTTGTCTTTGCAGGTGGGGCAGGGCACATTAACTCTGGCTGGTCTGGCGGGAGCAACCGTCAGCGCCGGAGCCTTGGGCAGCACAGGATTTGTGCTGAGTGGCTCGGTGGCTCAGATCAACGCTGCTTTGAGCTCGCTGATCTATCGTGCCGATCCTGATTTCTCCGGGGCGGACTCGCTGGATGTTGGAGTGGAAGATGCCAACACAGTCGTGAGTGGTTCCGTACCGATTGTGGTAACTGCAGTTAACGACCCGCCGGTGCTTTCCGTCCCGATGTCGGGCTGGTCAGCTACCGAGGATTTGAGCTTTTATATTGATCAGGTACAGGTTAGCGACAGCGATGCGGGTACTGCGCCGATACGGCTCACCCTGAGCTCGGCGCAAATTCGATTCTTCGGTGTGCCCGGGGCCAATGTCAGCATCAGCGGTAACGGGTCGAGCACCCTCGTAATCACCGCGACAATGGATGTGCTGAACGCCTGGCTTGCTGATTTCAACCTGACGGGTATCGGCAATCCGAATTTTAATGGCCCCGCACAGATCTTCTTTGAAGTGTCGGATCTTGGGTCTTCGGGGCTGGGTGGCGCTCGCCTGAACACCCAATCGGTGGCGGTGGTGATTGATCCGGTCAATGATGCACCGCGCATCACCACGCCCTTACAAGTCGTGGTCAACGAAGACGTTGCGACGCCAGTATTTGCTTCACTGCAATCGGCATTGGCGTTTATTGAAGATGTCGATGGCAATACCAACGTGTTGCGCGTTTCGCTTGCAGCCGAACGTGGCACCCTCAGTCTGGGCCAAATCACCGGGCTAAGTTTTGATGGCGGCAGCGGGGTTGGCAACAGGGCCATGAGCTTCACGGGCACTTTGGCCGATATTCAAGCCGCAATTCGGGGCCTGACCTTCACATCGGACCCGGACTATTTCGGCGTGGCCAGAATAACGGTGGGTGTGGTCGATGTAAGCGCCAGCCTGGACGGCGAGGATTTGCGGGACAGTGATGCCATGAACATCGATGTGCGCCCGGTGAATGACGCCCCCAACGGCGTGGTGCTCAGGCAGCCCGCGCTGGTCCTGGAAGGCTCGGGGGCTGGCACGGTTGTTGGCGATCTGGCGGTATCCGATGTGGATGACACGACCGGGTTCCGTTTCGATTTGCTTGATTCGGCTTCTGGCAGGTTTGCCATCGACAACATGAGTGGCGAGATTCGCGTGGCTGGGCCAGGACTGTTGGGCTTTGAAGAGGCCTCTCGCTATGTGCTGAATGTCCGGGTGAGCGATGCGGCTGGAGCCATCATCGAGCGCGCAATCACGGTTCAGGTTGGCCAGTTTATTGTGCCTGGAGGCACCGGGGGTTCGGGAGGCACCGGGACAACCTCGGGGTCAGGGGGGGGCGTGACTCCGGGCGGCGGGGTGACGCCGGGCCCCAGTCCGGTTGCCCCGTCCGGGGGCGGTATTGGCGGTCGGGAAGACGGGGAATCTGAAAACTGGCGAGGCCGCGCCATGGGGGCGGTGCCGAGTGGCGGGAGTTCGGGGCGCTCGGCTGGCGTACAGAAGTTCCTCGCGGGTATGGCCATTTCGCCCGAACCGACCTCCGCTCAGGCCCAACATGCCCAACAAGCGACCCGTTCTGATCAGTTCGACGGGCTGGGTCGCTTGCAAGGCGAACTTCAAGTCCATCAGCTGCGTGGTGGTGGAACCGAAAGCAAGAATGTGGGCCAGGTTAGCGCTGGAATGCTTCGAGAGCTGCGACTGGCGGACGGCGAGACCCAGCAAGGGCGTCCAGCTGTGTGGTTGTCCCCCACCCTGAGCAGTGCTTCTGTGGTGCCGGTTGAACTGGAGGAGACCACTCAGGCGGCGGGCTTCAAGTCTTATCGGATTGCCGTTGAAACAGTTCAAGTGGGCGGGGTATTCCTGACAGTCGGGGTTGTGCTGTGGGTGGCTCGTGCTGGCACCCTGGTTGCCGCCATGATGACCAGCATTCCAACCTGGAAGGCGATGGACCCATTGGTGTTGTTACAAGACGGGGATGATGAAGAGCAAGCTTGGGGGGAGACCCTGAATACCGAGTTCGGAAGTGAGGAAGCCGCCATTAGCGAATTGCTGGGTGGGCGGACGAGCTTTGCACATTCCGCAGGCCAGTAAATCAACACCATGAAATCGTTTCTGCGAAGCATCAATCCCTTTAGCCTGCTGGCAAGGCGAATGTCGCCTTTGGGGCGCTTGGCCGTGGGATTGGTGTCGCTCACTGTGTGCCTGCTGTTGATGCTGGACTTCACTCTGGGGCTGTTTCCAGATCGGGTCGCGCAGGCCAAGCCACTGCGTCAAGCGGTCGCGCAGGGCTTGGGCGCTCAGGTGGCGTTGGTGCTGCCAAGCGAAAGTAAAACCTTGGTTAGCGATGTGATCACCCAAGCGCAGCTGCGCACGCCGGAGTTGCGCTCGGTTGCGATACGTACCCTGGCGTCGCAAAGCGCCGGGGCTGGCAATATGCCGCCTTGGCTGGAAATTGGTGATCATGCGAAGTATTGGGAAGCCCCGGCAAATGATCGCTCCACGATCAACAGTATTCGTGTTCCGATTATGGCGGGTGCGCAGCAATGGGGCGTGGTGGAACTTGGTTTTGAGCCGGTCACGCCCAAGACCCTTTTCGGCTGGCTGAAAGAGCCCGTGATCCTCGGCATTCTGTCGATGGGCACCCTGGGGGGGTTGGCGTTTTATCTTTATTTGCGTCGTGCCCTGCAGTTTCTTGATCCCACCAATGCCGTTCCAGAGCGGGTGCGGGCCGCGTTTGATACTTTGTCTGAAGGCCTGATGGTGATCGATACCAAGGGGCTGGTGGTGCTGGTGAATGAGGCCATGCGTAACCTGTTGCCGGCTAACCAAAAACATCTCAATGGGCGCGGCGCGGCAAGTATCCCCTGGTTAACCGAATCACTGGGCGCTGACCCGGCGCTTTATCCCTGGAGCCGGGCAATGCGCGAGAACCGGGTGATCACCCTGGAAGCTTTTGTTGCTGGTGCTGATAGCAAGGGGCAAAAGCGTCATTTGGTGCTCAAGGCCAACCCGATTGTGGATAACCGGGAGCAAACCCGCGGCTGTATTCTCACTTTCGATGATGTGACGCAACTGCAGCAAGTCAATGAAAAGTTGAAGGCAACCCTGAAGGCCCTGGAAACCAGCAAGGCTGAAGTGCAAAACAAGGCGGTGGAACTGCAGCGCCTGGCTTCACGTGACCCCCTGACCGGATGCCTGAACCGCCGCTCGTTTTTTGAGGCGCTTGATGTCATGCGCAAGGCCGCTGGTGACAAGCAACAGAACCTGACTTTTGTGATGTGCGATGTGGATCATTTCAAGAGTTTTAATGATCGCTTTGGTCATGCGGTGGGTGACCAGGTATTGCAGATCATGGCCAAGTTGCTGCAAGAAGGCTGCCGTGAATCCGACCTGCTGGTGCGGATGGGCGGGGAAGAGTTTTGCATTGCGTTTCGAGGCATGAGTCTGGTGCAAGCCCGTGAGCGGGCGGAGCGAATCCGGCAAAGCATTGAGACGCGCGCCTGTGTGATGCTGGGTAACCCGCAAGCGCAGCGCATTACCGCGTCGTTTGGTGTTGCCACCTTGCCGGTCGCAACGGTGGAGCCCAAGCAATTGCTGGAGCTGGCTGATCAGGCACTTTATGCTTCCAAGCGAGGCGGGCGCAATCGGGTCACTACCTGGCCGTTTGCACAGGAGCAGGAAGAGGAGTTTGACGCTATGCCAGTGTAGGTCGCCCTGCGGAACTGGCCCCAAGGCAACGACTGCGGTAGCCTGTTGGTTTCGTTCTTCGGGCGCAGGGGCTCACCATGGGAAAGTTCACTACACAGAAGGTCTGGCTTGATCTTGGCAAGGCGCACAGCCTTGATGAACTGGATCACACTGCCTTGCCTGGCCTTAAAGCCTCACGCCGCGTGCTGGAAACCGGCGAGCTGGAAGCCAGTGTGCGCCAGCAAACCGATGCACTGCGCGATGAACTGATTGCTTTGCAAGAGCGGCTCTATGCCGAGCGCAAGCAATCGTTGTTGATAGTGCTTCAGGCGATGGACACGGCTGGCAAGGACGGTGTAATTCGTAAGGTGTTTTCTGGGGTCAATCCCCAGGGCGTGCGGGTGGCGCATTTTGAAAGGCCCAGCTCCCTTGAGCTGTCTCACGACTATCTTTGGAGAGCGCATGCGGCAAGCCCTAAGCGTGGTGAGATATGCATATTCAACCGATCACACTACGAAGATGTGTTGGTGGTGCGGGTGCAAAAGCTGGTGCCCAAGGCGGTATGGAAACGGCGCTATCGCCATATCACCGAGTTTGAACGTATGCTCCATGATGAGGGCACTCACATCGTCAAGCTATGCCTGATGATCAGCAAGGAGGAGCAGCGAGAACGCCTGCAAGCCCGCGTGGATGACGCAGAAAAGCTTTGGAAGTTTGATCCCAATGATCTGGTGCAGAGGGAAAAATGGGCCGACTACATGGTGGCCTATGCCGATGCAATCCGCGAGACTGATCGTGAGTTTGCTCCATGGCACATCATCCCGGCGAATTTCAAGTGGTTTCGCGATTGGGCCGTGATGCGAATACTGGTGCAACGGCTTCGCGACATGAGTCCGCAATTGCCCAAACCGTCGGTGCAGGCATCCAGCGTGGTGATTGTTTAACTGTGAGCGTGACCGTGCCTGTGCTGGTGATTGAACACGCCACGTTGGCCGATGGGCGTTCGGATGTCGATGTGGTGGTGCGCGATGGGCAGATCGGCGCCATCGGCCCGGGTGAGGGGGCGCTTGTGCGTGCATTGGGGGCAAACGATCTGACCCAGTGGATTGATGCCCAAGGGCAGCTTCTGAGTGCGCCTTTTGTGGATGCCCACTTCCATATGGATGCCACGCTTTCCTATGGCTTGCCCCGGGTGAATGATTCCGGCACGCTGCTTGAGGGCATTCAGGTGTGGGGCGAGTTAAAGCCTGACCTGACCATGCAAGCCTTGCTGGATCGCGGGCTGGCCTATTGTGATTGGGCAGTCGCCCAGGGATTGCTCGCGATCCGGTCGCATGTGGATACCAGCGATCCACGCTTGCTCGCAGTGCGGGCCATGCTCGAGCTCAAGAAGCGCGTTGCTCCCTATATTGATCTCCAATTGGTGGCGTTTCCGCAAGATGGAGTACTGCGCTACAACCCGCGATCCAGCGATCCGAGTTGCAGTCATAGCGCACTCGACTTGTTGATTCAGGCGCTTGATCTTGGGGTGGATGTGGTGGGCGGGATTCCTCATCATGAACGCACCTCGCAAGCTGGAGCTGATTCAGTTCGTATGCTGTGTGAATTGGCGGCCGAGCGCGGACTGCTCGTTGATATGCATTGCGATGAAAGCGATGATCCAATGTCGCGTCATATTGAGACGCTTGCGGCTGAGACGGTTCGCCTGGGATTGCAGGGCCGAGTGAACGCTTCCCATGCCACCTCAATGCATTCGATGGATAACTACTATGTTTCGAAGTTGATGGGTCTATTGAGGCAGGCGCGTCTCTCGGTGGTGGCCAATCCGCTCATCAACATTACCCTGCAGGGGCGGCATGATACTTATCCCAAGCGTCGCGGGATGACCCGCGTGCCTGAGCTGATGGCGCAAGGCATCACGGTGGGGTTTGGCCATGATTGCGTGATGGACCCCTGGTACAGCTTTGGGGCTGCAGACATGCTGGAGGTGGCCATGATGGGCTTGCATGTGGCCCAGATGACCAGCCAGCAGGGGATGCAGCAATGTTTTGCTGCGGTGACCCAACATGCAGCACAGATTTTGCATCTGCCACACTATGGTCTGAAAGTTGGTCACCCGGCTGACATGGTGCTGTTGCAGGCGCGCAGTGTGTTTGAGGCTTTGCGTTTGCGCCCGCAGCGCTTGATGGTGATGCGGCGTGGCAAGGTGCTTGCCCAATCCTCACCTCGGATAAGCACCTTGTCGTTGCCAGACCGGCCGTCCACCACACGTTTTTTCTGGCCGGCCTGAGCCATCGAATTCAGCTATTGGCGGGCTAGCCCCCTTGGAGAAAAAGTTGTGAAGAAAGATCCCCGTTTTCCGAACCTGTTTGTGCTGGAGCATCCCCTGATTCAGCACAAGCTTTCACACATGCGCGATGTGGAAACCTCGACGCGAACCTTTCGCGAGCTCCTGCGTGAGATCACGCTATTGATGGGCTATGAAATTACCCGTGATATGCCGATGACGACACAAACGATCAACACGCCACTTGCGCAAATGCAAGCGCCAGTCATTGCAGGCAAGAAGGTCGCGATCGTCCCGGTGTTACGCGCCGGGTTGGGGATGGCCGATGGCTTGATGGAGTTGATTCCCTCGGCCAGGCAAGGCCATGTGGGTGTGTATCGTGGGGCCGATAATCGCCCGGTTGAGTACTATGTGCGCCTGCCCGAGGTAGAAGGCCGCCTGTTTATCGTGTGCGATCCCATGCTCGCCACCGGTAATTCCGCGGTGCATGTGGTCGATGTGCTGATCAAAAACGGCGTTGCTGCTGATTCGATCCGCTACCTCGCTCTAGTTGCCGCACCAGAGGGTTGTGCAGTGTTTCAGGCGGCGCACCCCAATGTGCCTGTGTATGTTGCGGCGCTTGACAGCCATCTGAATGAGAAGGCTTACATCGTGCCCGGGCTTGGCGATGCGGGTGATCGCATCTTCGGAACCAAGCATTAGCGGCGTGGCACCCGTGTGCCCAATGCGATACCGAGCAAGCCTGCTGCGATGCAAAGGATGAAGGCTGACTGAAATCCGTTGGACAGCGCGGCTTCATTGCGCACTTGTGCTTGCGGGTCATTGGTTTGGCTTTGGGCGATATCCAACAGCAGTTGCGCGGGCGAGGAGGCTTGCTGGACTTTTCCCTGGCTTATGACCGGCCCCAAGGCCGCGAACAACACGGAGGTGAGAACCGCGATACCAACAGCCCCTCCGAGTTGTCGGAAGAAACTGCTCATGGCAGTGGCAATCCCAACCTCGCTTTTTGATACTGCGCTTTGCACCGCAACCATGGCCGCTGGCATGGTCAACCCCAAGCCAAAGCCCGCGATGGCCACCGCCGCAGAATGTGTCAGCCAGGTAAGACCGCCCGAACCCACGAGCCAGCCTTCCCGTAGCGCTATCGCATGTGTTTCGATAGCGATCAGCCCGAAGGTGCCTACAGTGGTGCCAGTCAGCACCAGGCTGCGAAAGTTCGGATGCTTGAGCATCCAGCGGCCTGCGAAGAATGCGCCAAACGGTGTGGCGAGGGTGTGAGGGAGCATCCTGAGAGCGACTTCGCCGGGGCTCAGGTGCTCAAGCGTTTGCATTGAAAGGGGCAGGAGAATCGCGCAGCCGTAAAGAATAAAGAACATCAGCGAGAGCACACCCGAGCAAACCATCACTGTCCGATTGCGCATGAGGCTGGGGGAGATGATGGGTTGGGCGGTGCGAAACTCGAAAAGCACAAAGGCAACCAGTATGCAGGCCCCGCCCACCATGCTCCAAAGGATGCTCGGATCATTCCACGCTATGCCCTGGCCTATGCGGGCAAGCGCAATCAGAATCAGCAGTAGGCCAGTGGTGAGAAGGGCCGCGCCAATGAAGTCGATCCTGACCGCCTGCATCTTGTGATTCAGCACCCGCAGCCGGCGCTCACACATGACAAAGGCGAGGATACCCAGCGGCACATTGATCCAGAAGATCGCCCGCCACGACACATACTGGGCAAGCAGGCCACCCACGACCGGGCCAAGCAGAGCAGCTGTGGCAAAGACACCTGAGAAGTAGCCCTGATACCGGCCTCGCTGCGGCCCGGGCGCGACATCGGCAATAGCGGCATGACACAACACCAGCAGGCCGCCACCGCCGATACCCTGAATCACTCGAAACACGAGCAATTGCGGCATGCTTTGCGCCAGCGCACAGGCGGTGGATGCACAAAGATACAACCCGATGGCTACCATCAGCATACGTCTGCGACCAAAGATGTCGGACAACTTGCCATAGAGCGGGGCGCATACCGTGGCAGCCACCAAATAGCCTGAAATCAGCCAGGCCATCAGGCTGGCATCCTTGAGATCAGTGGCTATTGCGAGCAGGGCAATCGACACCACGGTTTGATCCATGGCGGCAAGAAAGATCGCCAGCAGCAAGCCAAAGACCACCCTGCGAATACTCTGATCCGAGTACTCCGGATGATCGGCGGCTTGGGGATCAGGGCTGGCGTGTTGACCAGCGCCTATAACTTGGTTCAATGGCGGGGATCAATAAAACGCCTGAAGTCCGGTTTGTGCGCGGCCAAGGATCAAGGCGTGGATATCATGCGTGCCTTCATAGGTGTTGACCACTTCGAGGTTGACCATATGGCGCACGACACCGTATTCATCGCTGATGCCGTTGCCGCCATGCATGTCGCGGGCCATGCGGGCGATGTCGAGCGCTTTGCCGCAGGAGTTGCGCTTCATGATGCTGGTGATTTCCACGCTCGCACTGCCTTCATCTTTCATGCGGCCCAAGCGCAAGCAGCCCTGCAGACCGAGAGTGATCTCGGTTTGCATATCGGCCAGTTTTTTCTGGATCAGTTGATTGGCGGCCAGTGGGCGACCAAATTGATGGCGATCCATTACATACTGCCGCGCACGGAACCAGCAGTCTTCAGCAGCACCGAGGGCGCCCCAGGCGATGCCATAGCGCGCACTGTTCAGGCAGGTGAAGGGGCCCTTAAGACCCTCGACGCCAGGCATAAGCTGGGTTTCAGACACTTCCACCTGGTCCATCACAATTTCACCGGTGGTGGAGGCTCGCAGACCCATCTTGCCGTGAATCGCAGGCGCGCTCAGGCCTTTCATGCCTTTTTCCAGGATGAAGCCCTTGATGCGGCCATCAAATTCACCGCCTACGCATTTTGCCCAGACCACAAACACGTCGGCAAAAGGCGAATTGCTGATCCACATTTTGGAGCCGGTAAGCACATAGCCGCCGTTCACTGATTCAGCGCGGGTGATCATCGAAGCCGGGTCGGAGCCATGATTGGGCTCGGTCAGGCCAAAGCAGCCAATCCACTGGCCGCTGGCAAGCTTGGGCAAATACTTCTGGCGTTGAGCTTCAGTGCCAAAGTCATGGATCGGTACCATCACCAGCGAGGACTGCACACTCATCATCGAGCGATAGCCCGAATCCACCCGCTCGACTTCGCGTGCAATCAGACCATAGGCCACATAGCTCAGGCCTGGACCGCCATACTCTTCGCCAATCGTGGGGCCGAGCAGGCCTACGGCACCCATCTGGGGGAAGAGCTCGGGTGCGGCGACTTCATGGCGAAAGTCGTTCAGCACTCGGGGGGCCAACACGCCCTGGGAAAATTCGCGCGCCGCATCGCGCACCATGCGCTCGTCTTCGGTCAGCTGCTCATCGAGCAAGAGCGGGTCGTCCCACTTGAAACTGGCTTTGAGTCTTACGGGCTTGAGCATGGCTGGTCCTTGAATGTGATCGTCTGATTTTAGCGGTTTCGGGTGAGGTATGGGTCAAAGGCCATGTGCCAATGTCCATGGGTCGGCCCAAAGGCTCAGGGCTAAGGCAACACTGCGGTGACTTCGATCTCCACCCGTGCCCGATCTTCGATCAAGGCTGCGACCTGCACGGCGGTCATCGCAGGGTAGTGCACCACGCCATGCGCATCGCTCATCCACTGCCGGTACACCGCCCCCAAGCGCTTGCCTCCAGCAAGGTACTCACGCTTATCGACCACATACCAGGTCATGCGCACCACATGCTCGGGGCCAGCCTTGGCTTCAGCCAACAGTGCATGAATGTTTTGCAGAGCCTGCGCGCATTGATCTACAAAGTCATCGGATTCAAACTGGCATTGGGCATTCCAGCCGATCTGCCCTGCGATAGCGATAGTCGTGCCGCTGGCCATCACCGCGTTGGAGTAGCCTCGGGGCACTGCCCACCCGGCAGGTTGAAGTATGGTTTTCATGATGGTGTTCTCATAGATCGGTTCGGACCTTCCAGAGTTCTGGAAACAGGACAACATCCAGCATCTTGCGTAAGTAGGCCACGCCTGCCGTGCCGCCAGTGCCAGGCTTGAAGCCGATAATGCGCTCCACGGTGCTGACATGCCGAAAGCGCCACAGGCGAAATGCATCTTCAAGGTCCACCAGTTCCTCGGCCAGTTGATAGAGATCGAAGTGGCTATCGGGATGGCGATAAATATGCAAGAACGCAGCTTCGACCGAAGCATCGAACTGGGTAGCCTGGTCAGTTGTGGTCAGGCGCTGAGGGTTGATCGCAAACCCGCGTGCCGCGAGCAGGCTGATAGCGCAGTCGTAAAGCGAGGGTTCATGCAGGGAAGTTTCCACCATCGCATGCACCGCGGCATCATGAGCATGAGGCTTGAGCATTGCGGCGTTTTTGTTGCCCAGCATGAACTCAATCATGCGGTATTGGTAGGACTGAAATCCTGAGCTCGATCCCAGGGAGGGCCGCATCCGGGTGTATTCGCTGGGCGTCATGGTGGCGAGCACATCCCAGGCATGCACCAGTTGCTCCATGATTTTGGAGACCCGGGCGGTGTGCTTGAACGCGCTTGGCAATGTGTCGGCAAGCAGGCACTCGCGCGCTGCACGCAACTCATGCAAGGCAAGCTTCATCCAGAGCTCACTGGTTTGATGCTGCACGATGAACAGCAATTCATTATGGTCGCCCGACAGGCTGTGCTGGGCCTGGAGCACCTGATCCAGATGCAGGTAATCGCCGTAATTCATGAGGGGTAGTGAAGGTAAAAGCCGGTCCAGTGTAGCAAAAATACTTTAGACTTGAAGTAATTTCATCGCTTTGAGGGGCGGGGTGTTCATGAATATTGCCGTGATTGGGGGCGGGCCGGCCGGGCTCTACAGCGCAATTCTTTTGAAGAAAAGCTTTGCCGATGCGCGGATTCGGGTGATCGAGCGTAACCGCGCCGATGACACCTTTGGCTTTGGCATTGTGCTGTCGGCTGAAACGCTGGCTAACTTGCGCGAGGCTGATGCGCCAAGCCACGCCCGGATCGCTGCCCAGTTTGCTTATTGGGACGATATCCAGGTGCAGTATCGCTCTCAGGTGGTGCGGTCTACCGGCCATGGGTTTAGCGGCTTGCAGCGTTTGGTGTTGCTGCAAATTTTGCAGGAGCGTGCGCTTGAGCTTGGAGTGGAGATCGTTTATCAGCAAAGCCTTGGGGTAGATGATGCGAGCCTCGAAGCGCTCGGGGATCTTGATCTGGTGATTGCTGCCGATGGCATCAATAGCGCGATGCGTGAGCGGTTTGGTGAAGTGTTTGAGCCCTCGGTGGATCTGCGGCCCAACCGCTTTACCTGGCTCGGCGCGAAGATGAGCCTGCCCGCGTTTTACTACAGCTTTCGGCAGGATGCACAAGGCCATATCTGGAATATGCATGCCTATCAGTACCGGCCTGGTGAATCGACGATCGTGATTGAGACTACTGCTGAAGGCTTCGCAGCCAGTGGTTTGGCGGTGGACAATGAGGCGGCCACAGCAACTTGGGTTGAGTCGCTCTTTGCGGACGATCTCAAGGGTGCGCAGGTGCTTACCAACCGTTCTTACTGGAGGCAATTTCCGACCATCAGTTGCAGGTCGTGGCAGCATCACTGGCGCGGTGTGCCCATCGTATTGCTCGGCGATGCAGCCCACACTGCGCACTTTTCAATTGGCTCGGGAACCAAACTTGCTCTTGAAGACGCGATTGCTTTGCACAGTGCGCTGGTTGCTGTTCCGGATATCAGCGAAGCGCTCAAGCACTATGAGGCCGGGCGTCGCGATGAGGTAGCGCGAATTCAGCACTCCGCCAATGTGTCCTTGGGATGGTTTGAGAATGTGGCGCGGTTTTGGTCGATGAGCCCCGAGCAATTTAATGTTTCCTTGCTCACGCGTAGCAAGCAAATCACGTATGACAATTTGCGTATGCGCGATGCTGCCCTTGTAGATGCTGAAACTCGCCGATGGAATCATGAGCGCGCGCTGGAGTTGGGGCTTGCACCGGAAGGCTCCGAGCCCTGGCTGGATACGCCTCCGATGTTTGCACCCTTGCGCTTGCGCGAGATGGTGCTGGCTAATCGGGTTGTGGTGTCGCCCATGGCGCAGTACAGCGCGATTAATGGTGTGCCCAACGATTGGCACCTCGTGCATTACGCTTCGCGGGCGCTAGGTGGCGCTGGCTTGGTGTTTGTAGAGATGACCTGTGTTTCTGCGCAGGCCCGAATTACGCCAGGTTGCACCGGGCTCTGGAACCATGAGCAGCGCGATGCTTTCGCCCGCATCACGAGCTTTGTCCATTCCAATACTCAGGCCAAGATGTGTTTGCAACTGGGCCATGCCGGGCGCAAGGGCTCCACCCAGGTGGGCTGGGACAAGATGGATCGGCCCTTGCCTCGTGCTGCCGATGGGGCGGATCCCAACTGGGCGCTGGTATCTGCTTCGCCGCTGCCGTATTTGCCGCAGCTTAGCGATACCCCTCGCGAAATGACCCGCAAGGACATGGATGAAGTGATCGAGCAGTTTGTGCATAGTGCGGCGCTGGGCGATCAGGCGGGCTTCGACATGCTGGAACTGCACATGGCGCATGGCTATCTGCTGGCCAGTTTTCTTTCGCCAATCACCAATCGGCGCACTGATAGCTATGGCGGCTGCCTCGCCAATCGCCTGCGCTTTCCAATGGAGGTGTTTGCCGCTGTGCGCAAGGTGTGGCCAGCCCACAAACCCATGAGCGTAAGGATCTCGGCTACGGACTGGATGCCCGGCGGGCAATCGGGTGCCGACTCTGTGGAGGTGGCGCGAGCCTTCAAGGCAGCAGGATGTGATCTGATCGATGTATCCTCAGGCCAAACCGATCCTGCAAGCCGACCGGTCTATGGCAGGATGTACCAAGCGGGGTTTGCTGAGCAGGTAAGGTTGGAGGCGGGCATCGCGACGATGGCAGTAGGCGCGATTACCACGGCGGATCAGGTGAACACCCTTCTGATCTCCGGGCGCGCTGATCTGGTGGCTTTGGCCCGGCCTCATTTGGCTGATCCCTATTTCACCTTGCATGCGGCGGCCGCTGCGGGGTATACCGGGATGGCCTGGCCAGTGCAATATGAAACGGGTGCTTCGCAGGCCTATGGCCTGGCTAAAAAGAAAGTGTGAACTGATGAGCTCCTCAATCCTTCCCGTGCTGACTCAACCCGGACTCTCCCAAGCAGTATTGGGTGGGGGCTGCTTCTGGTGCACCGAGGCGGTGATGCTTGATTTGAAGGGCGTGGTTGAGGTGGAGTCAGCCTATAGCGGCGGACATGTGGTGAACCCCACTTATGAGCAGATTTGTTCGGCACGCACCGGGCATGCTGAAGTAGTGCGCGTGGTGTTTGATCCTGCGCAGATCAGTTTTGAAAATCTGCTCAAGGTATTCTTTGCAACCCACGATCCCACGACCTTAAATCGACAAGGCAATGATGTGGGGCCGCAGTATCGATCCGTGATCTTTGCGACCGACGACGCACAAGCGGCCACCGCGAAGGCTGTGATTGAAGCCTTGGAGCGCGAGCAGATTTTTGATGCCCCGGTGGTGACCGAGGTGAGCCCGCTGACCAATTACTACGCCGCCGAGGCTTACCATCAACGTTACTTCGAACAGCATCCTTACCAGGGCTATTGCATGGCGGTGGTGGCGCCGAAGGTGGCCAAGTTTCGCAAGCAGTTTATCGGGCAGCTCAAGCGGTAATTTGTTGGGCAATCTCGGCTTGCAGCGCCTGCACTGAAAGCGGTGCGCTGCCCTCGGCCTTGTTGTTGATGATGACCAGCGCGGTCTTGCCTGCTCGAATCGCCCCAACACAAGCTTGTGCCAAAGCGCTGCGAGTTTCGAGATCAGGCACCTGCAATGTGTGAAACGGAAAGAAGCGGGCTTTGGCCTCTTGATAGCCCAGACCGGGCAAGAGTGTCCATCTCGCGATCAAGGGCGTTGGCGTCAGGGATTGCAGCAGCAGCCAGGCTTGGAGCTGCCGCTGCATGTTGGGCAGTCGGGCATGGCCCGCGAGGCAGTAAGTGGCGCGATGGCGCGCGAGAATTTTAATCAGGCGCGGCGTGATGAGCTCTGGATCACGCACCTCAACTGCGTAGCAGGTGTGATCGGGCAACCCGGGCAGGGCGGCCAAGAAAGTATCGAGGCGTGCGAGCCAATGGGCGGTGTCGCGCACCCAGGGGCGGGGCAGGGGCGAAAACTGAAATACCAGCGCAGTGAGCTTGTCTTGCAGGCCCTCAAGGGCAGGCTCGATAAAACTTCGGATCGCGAGCGCGGGATCAAGATGGGTTGGGTTCAGGGCACCTGCGCGATTCTGGCTGCCGGTCACTGCGTCAGGTGCTTTGGCCAGGAAGCGAAACGCTTCGGGGGTTTGCTCGCGATAAAGCGCGTAGTCAGCCACAGGGACCGGAGCGTAGAAGCTACGATCGATGCCCACAGCGTTGAGTAAAGGATGAGCGCTGTAGGCGGGTAGGCCATGTTTCGCGAGGGCTGATTCTGTGAGTGCTGCAGTGCCCTGGGAGGCCTGGTCTTTTGCATAGACCAAACCCTTCCAGCCTTCAAACGACCAGGAGGAGCAGCCCAGCCAGAGGTGTTGCGTCTCCAGTTTTTGAGGTTGAAGGAGGAGCGACGCGGGTTGAGGCCTGGCACGCGATAAAGCGGCCGCCCGCGTTGGTCCCCGAGTTGGCCCCTCAGCTGGCCTTTCAGTTCGCCCCTCGGGCACCGGGCCGAACAGGTCGAGCGAGGGCTCAACCATCGGTGTGAGCTTAGGGAGCCAGGCGCTGGCGTTGCCAGCCTTCACCGCTGCGCTCGTAGCGCAGACGATCATGCAATCGCGAGGAGCGTCCTTGCCAAAACTCGATCATGGTCGGCCGCACGTTATACCCTCCCCAATGCTCGGGGCGCGACGGTGCATCGCCCAGGCGCTCGGCCATGTCGGCGTAGCGTTGCTCAATCTCGGCACGCGAGCTCAGCGGCTGGCTTTGGGGCGAGGCCCAGGCGCCAATCCGACTGCCAAGCGGGCGCGAAAGAAAGTAAGCATCGGATTGAGCGGCAGGCAGCTGGGTGGCAACGCCTTCGATTCGCACCTGGCGCTCCAGCTCATCCCACAGGAATACCAATGCGCAGTGCGGGTTCGCGGCAAGCTCTTGGCCTTTGTGGCTCAGATAGTTGGTAAAGAAGCTGAAGCCATCCTGTTCGCGGCCCTTGAGCAAAACAATCCGAGCGCTTGGATGCCCTTGCGCATTGACGGTGGCTAAAGTCATTGCGTTAGGCTCGGGCACTTGTGCCTGTTGAGCCTGCGCAAACCATTGATCAAAGAGAACCAGTGGATCTTTTGGCGCTTGAGCTTCCAGTAACTCAGAGCGGCGATAGTCGCGCCGCAAATCAGCTATTGGGGTGGCAGAACTTGATGGGTCAGCATTTTGCATGGTGGTGAGTCAGGATTGGCGTTCTTTAGCGAGGCGTTCTGCTATCAGGCGGGCTTGTTCCCGTGCAGCGGGGTCACCCTGGCGAGCGGCTGCGGAATACCAATATAGGGCTTGTTCGAGATCCTGGGAGGCGCCATCGCCTTTGTCGTACATGGATGCAACCATGTATTGCGCGGCAACGTCGCCTGCCTCGGCGGCCACCAAATACCACCGCAGGGCTTTGGCGTTGTCCTGCGGAGCGCCACGGCCGAGAAAAAACTGGGTGCCGAGGGCGAGAGCCGCATCAGCATGCCCCTGCAGGGCCGCCTTTTCATACCAGGCGGTGGCCGCGAATTTATCTTTCTTGAGATGCTGGCCGTTATCAATCAGCGATCCCAGCATGAATTGCGCCGGGGGCAGGCCTTGCTCGGCGCTTGCCCGCAGCATGGCGATCGCCTGGTTCATCGGAATTGCACGAGTTTGGCCGCGCACTACCATTGCTGCCAGGTTATACCGGGCCACCGTATGACCGAGCTTGGCAGCCTGGAGGTAAAGCTGCGCGGCGCGATTGATTTGGCCGTCCTCATAGGCCACGAAGGCCTGCTCGCTGAATTGGTCGGCCTGGGTGACTTTGGCCGCTTTTGGGGGCGCATTGCTTGTCTGGGCCCACACCATGTGGCAAGGGGTGAACGCCAGCCAAGCGCTCAACATGAATTTACCTAAGTTTGCGAGCATCTTGTTATCTTACGCGGGATCGCCATATTCAAGGCGCAGCCTATTTTTGTTGAAGTGGAGGGAATCGGATCATGAAAAAGCTATTGCGGTCGAACCAAAGAGGTCTGATGGGCCTGCTGGGTCTGATCATGGCACTGAGCCTGACAGGTTGTGGCTACAACGATATTCAGGCAAAGGATGAAGGCACCAAGTCCAGCTGGGCCGAGGTGGTCAATCAGTATCAGCGGCGGGCCGACCTGATTCCGAACCTTGTCAAAACGGTTCAGGGGTATGCCCAGCAGGAAAAGGATGTGCTGATTGCGGTGACGGAAGCCCGGTCAAGGGTGGGGCAGGTGAAGGTTGATCCCTCCAACCCGGAATCGCTCAAGCAGTTTGAGGCCGCGCAGCGCGACATGGGCAGCGCCTTATCGCGCTTGCTGGTGGTGGCTGAAGCCTATCCGCAGCTCAAGAGCGATCAAAATTTCCGCGACTTGCAGACCCAGCTGGAAGGCACCGAGAATCGTATTACCGTAGCCCGCAAACGCTACATCGAAACCATCAGCGATTACAACGTGACGGTGCGCTCCTTTCCGGTGAATCTGACGGCCATGGTGTTTGGCTATAAGGACAAGCCCCAGTTTGCGGTGGAAAACGAGCGTGAAATTTCCAAAGCGCCGAGTGTTGACTTCAACAAGAAGTAAGCCGCTTCGTTGAACACCTTACGGTTCGCAGTATCGCCCTGGATGGGGCGGCAGACTCTGGCGGGTCGCTTGCAATGGATGCTCGGCCAGATGTTTGGGATGGTTTTGCTTTTGTTGGCCCTGGGTCTACCGGCCTCGGCTCAACCTTTACAGGGCTTGCCGCCATTAAGTGCGCGGGTGGTAGACCTTACCTCGACCCTGTCGGCTGGTGAGGTCCAAGCGCTAGAAACCAAGCTTGCAGCGCTTGAAGCCGCCAAGGGTTCGCAACTTGTGGTGCTTATGGTGCCAAGCACCTTGCCCGAGCCGATTGAGGATTATTCGATCAGGCTGGCGCAGGCATGGAAAATTGGGCGTGGACAAAACCCGGGCGCAGGTCCGGCGACCCGGATTGATGACGGCGTGATTCTTCTGGTGGCCAAGCAGGATCGCAAAATCCGGATCGAAGTGGGTTACGGTCTGGAGGGAGCCATTCCCGATATCCGGGCCAAGCGAGTGATTACCGAATCGATTGCACCGCACTTCAAACGTGGTGATTTTGCGGGTGGCATCGACGCGGGCGTGGATGATCTGATCAAGCTGATTCAAGGTGAGGCCTTGCCCGAAGTCTGGCGAGCACCGACCGGAGCGAGAAGTGCCGACGAGATTAGGGGGCTGGGCGAATACCTAGTGCTATTCGTGTTTTTTGCGATTTTTGCTTCATTAATCCTTGGCCGCTGGTCAGGCTCAGCCGCCAGCGGACTGGCAGCTGGAGTGGTCGCAGGTTCGTCTGGCTTGGCCTTGCCCATTGCGGTGGGATTAGGTGTTGCGGCTGCTGTGATGGTGTTTGTTCTAAGACCTGGCAGCTTGGCCAGAACAGCGGGGGCCAGACGGCGCGGCGGTTCCGGACCAGTCTTTATTCCGTCCGGAGGATGGGGCTCCGGAGGTTGGGGTGGCGGCTCAGGCGGTGGTGGATTCGGCGGCGGCGGGGGCGGTGGATTTGGAGGCGGCGGCGCCTCGGGGGATTGGTAAACATGGCCCAGCAAAACACTTCTCGCTTCTCGCGCATGTTGCGTCATTGGTGGGCACGCCTGGTTTCAGATCATGGCGGTCTCGGTATATCGGAACTGGCCAGGATCGAGGCCGCGATCACTCAAGGCGAGGCTTCGCATGACGCCGAGGTGCGGTTTGTGGTGGAAGCCGGATTAAGCGCAGCAGATATTTCTTCGGGCCTGCAGCCACGCGAACGAGCGATTGCAGTATTCGCGCAGCTCGGGGTCTGGGACACAGAGAACAATAACGGAGTGATGCTATATATATGTAGTGCCGATCATGCGATCGAACTGATCGCAGACCGTGGGGTGGTGCGGCGCGTACCGCAGGCGCAATGGGACGCAATTTGCCAAGGATTGAGCAAGGCCTATCGCAGCGCTTCAGATGTTGGGGCCCGGACCACGGCGATTGTGTCTGCCATCGAGGAAGTACATGCCATTTTGGCGGGCCACTATCCGCCGCGAGTGGCCAATCCGGACGAGCTATCCAACAAGCCCGTTTTGCTCTGAAGTTCTTTCAGGCGTTCTGTCAAAAGCGATTGGCATTGATCAGCGGTGAGCTCCAAGCTGTAGCCGCTGGCAAGAGCTCCGGCGGATAGCGGTAGGCGAATACCCTGCTCCTTGATGGAGCAATGGCTGAGTTCGAGAGTAAATGCCCGAAGTTCTGCCTCTAGGCGATACTGCCTCGAAAGCCAGTAGCGTAGAAAATGCAAAACCAGTCCGCCACACCAAAACTGCCGGGAATGTTCCAGCTCATGAATCAAGGTGGGGTGATCAGTGGCGGAGGCCTGCTCGATCACAATCAAGGGCCCCAGGCTCAACCCGATCAGTCGTCCCGGCAGGCGCTTGGGCACCACCAGCACAGCGGGTGGAAAGAGCGGAAGCTTGAGGAGACTGATGCGCATCAGTTCTGGCCCACAAAAACAAAAGCCGCCTCGCGGCGGCCTTTGATTTGCAAAGCGGCTAATTAGGCACGCTTGGCACGGCGGGCAGCTGCCACACCAAGCATTCCGATACCGAGCAGAGCTACTGTGCCTGGCAGGGGAACCTTCGTGGGGGTGCAGCTGTCGGCGTTATTGCTCGAACCGAACAATCCGGAGTTGGTGGCAAGGGTCTGACCAGTACCGGGCAGGCCAGTTGAGGCGCAGGTGTACTGGATGCTCAACAGGCTTGCGCTCATGTCCCAACCAGGGTTACCCAGAAACTGAATTGCAAACGAGCCGCCAGTGGTAAGCAAAGCTGGCGAGAGTGTCCAAACCATGCTGCCGCCCGAAGTGGCTGCGCGGGTTTGCGAGCCGATCGAACCGCTTGGCAGACCCACACCGCTTGGCTGACCTGGATCAGCAAAAATCACATTCATCGCGACTTGAGCGTATGTGATTGCGTTCAGGCCGGAGGTCAAACCTGCATTCAGGTTGTAAGCCAGGCTGATTTCGCTGTTTGAGCCGCCGTTTGCGTTGCCGGTACCGTTGCTCATGCTAAGAAGACCACCACCGATAGCGGCAGTTGCTGCATCCGAGTTGTTCAGGAATGTGCCAGTAGGCGCAAGCAAGTTCACGGTGGTTGTACGGGTGCCGGCGCTAATGGCTGTTGCGCCAGAAGTTGCAGCTGAACCGTTTGCTGTGGTGTCAACTACCGACGATGCGGTGTTGAAGTCATCCAAAACGATGGTGCCAGCATTCGCTGCGCCAACTGCTGCCAACAGGCTAGCCAAAATAATTTTTTTCATATTCACTCTCCGATAACTGTTTGAGATGCCTAACCTAAGCAAGTGCTGTGCCAGCGTTGTAACCTATTGATTTGTCGACGGTTAACCTGACTTCACCTTTTGTTTTGACTGGGTATGTAAATTTAACCGACACTATCGCTGTGATTTCTGCGATCCGTCTATCAGCCAATAAACGCCATTCCCGTGCCGCAAGTATAGCCCTGGGCGTCGTTTTGCTCCATCTAATCGTGGCATTTCTTTGGCGAGACTTGATCAATGAGCCTGAAGCAGAACCAGACGCTCAGGTGATGGAGCAACTGACCAGGGTGTCGGTTTTGCCGCCGCAGCCGGTGGCACCGGAGCCTGCACATATCACGCCCCTGCGCCAGGTGGCCAAGGTAAACCAACAGCCGATGCCAGCCAAAGCTGCTCCTGACGCCATGCCGAACGGGGGTACCTCCACGGCTGCCGCGACTGGCGAGAATGCCGGCGTTTCCCCGGCAGAGACGGACGCACCAGCCGCTGGCGCCAATCAAGAAGCAGTTGCTTCAGTTGAAAATAGTGAACCAGCGCAAGCCGGGCAAGCAACGTCAGTGCCGGTGAGTCAGGCGCGCGACGGGTTACCGCGGGTTTGGGCTGCGGTATTGCCTGAGCCCGTGTCGGTGCAGCTGGCTTATAAAGTGTTTTATGGAGAGTCCACGGATGCAGCTCCGATCGCTCGCCTGCAATTTCGGATGGCTGTAAACGAGGGAAAATACTCGATGAGCACCGAGGCTCGCGCTGAGGGGGTGATGGCTTGGGTGTATTCCGGGGTCGTCACTCAAGTCAGTGAAGGGATCACTGGCCCGGACGGACTGGAGCCCTTGCTTTTTAACGAACAGCGCGGCAAGCGTGGACCGCGGGTGGCTACCGTGGATCGGGCAACCGGGCAAGTCCGGTTTGGAACTGGTGGTGCCCAGGCCGCTTGGCAGCCGGGAATACAGGATCGCTTATCAACCCTGATTCAGCTCGGCTTGGTGCTAAGGGCCGTGCCAGCCCTGCAGGAAAGTGGTCAGGTGGTGAGCTTTCCCGAAATGACCTCATCTGGCGTCGCTCGTGCCAGTTATCGAAACGCCGGCCCAGAGACTCTTGCGCTGCCGGGCGCCGCACCGATGAATGCAATCAAGCTGGTGCGGGTAGCCACTGGGGCGGACGAACCCAATATTGAGGTATGGCTGGGTCCGGATCAGCAATGGATGCCGGTGCGCATCAAGGTCACGTCTCGCTCCCGCGGCACCTTGGACCAGTGGATCGAACTTTGATCGCTGCAAGCTAGAATGCTCGCATGACTATTGAGCTTTTGATTGTGCCGGTGACCCCATTTGAGCAGAACTGCTCGGTGCTGATTTGCGGCGAAACGCGCCTGGCCGCGGTGTTTGACCCCGGCGGAGATTTGGACCGTGTTGAGGCTGCAATCAACAACGCCAATGCCAAACTCGAAAAGGTGTTTCTGACCCACGGGCACATCGATCATTGCGGTCAATCGATGATCTTTGCCAAGCGCCATGCGGTGCCGATGGAAGGGCCGCATCAGGAGGACAGCTTCTGGATCGATCAGCTGCCCACCCAAGGCAAAATGTTTGGCTTTCCCAAGCTCGATGCGTTTACTCCTGATCGATGGCTTGATCAGGGCGATACTGTTCGGTTCGGAGCGCAGGAGCTTGAGGTTTACCACTGCCCGGGGCACACGCCGGGGCATGTGATTTTCTTTCACCGCAAGGCGCAGCTGGCGATTGTTGGCGATGTGTTGTTTGATGGCTCCATTGGCCGCACCGATTTTCCGCGTGGCAATCATCAGCAGTTGATTGATGCCATCACTACCAATCTTTGGCCCTTGGGCGATGACGTGGCCTTTGTGCCTGGTCATGGGCCAATGTCCACGTTTGGCGAGCAGCGCCGCACCAACCCTTATGTGAGTGATGCAGCGCTGGGCCGCTGATCACTTTTTCGCCCAGGAATCCTTGAGCGTCACCGCGCGGTTGAAGACCAGATTCGAGGGGTTGCAATCCTCACGGTCTGCAACAAAATAGCCGTGTCGTTCGAACTGCAGGCTCAATAATCGGCGCTCTGTGTTTGCAACAAACCCGGCCATGCTTGGCTCCACAAAGCCTTGCTGTGTGATCATGGCTTGCGGATTCATGCTGCTCAGATAATCCTTGCCGCCAGCATCGGGATGGGGGTCAATGAACAGTCGATCATAGATGCGAAACTGCGCGGCAAGCGCTTGGTGCTGCGCGAGCCAATGAATCGCGCCCTTGACCTTGTAGGTATCCGAGCCAGGGGTGCCGGATTTCGAATCAGCGAAATAGGTCGCCAGCACGCGAATCGGTTGGCCGCTTGAATCCAGCTCGAAGCCGGTGCACTCAATCACATAGCCATAGCGAAGCCGCACTCGTTGGCCCGGAGTGAGGCGATGAAATCCTTTGGGTGGCTCAATCGCAAAATCATCGCGTTCGATCCATAAACGTGCGCCAATTTCGAATTCCCGCTGTCCGCGCTCGGCATGGTGCGGATGGATCGGCGCAACACATGTATCGCGCCAATCCGGTGGCGCATTGGTGAGCACCAGCTCAAGCGGGTCAAGCACTGCGGTTGCACGCTCAGCTCGCGGATCGAGGTCATCGCGCAGGCTTTGCTCCAGCGAGCCCATATCGATCCATGAATCGGCTTTCGACACGCCAATACGCTCGCAAAACAGCTGGATCGATTCAGGCGTATAGCCGCGTCTGCGCAATCCGACGATTGTGGGCATGCGGGGATCATCCCAGCCCTGGACGCGACCCGATTGAACCAGCTCTTGCAGCTTGCGTTTGCTGGTGATGCAGTAGGTCAGGTTGAGCCGGGCAAACTCGATCTGCTGCGGCACAGGCTGAGCCAGGATGCCCAACTCGACGCCACGCGCCATCACCCAATCGTAAAACGGCCGGTGATCTTCAAACTCCAAGGTACACAGGGAGTGCGTGATGTTTTCCAGCGCATCCGAGATCGGGTGTGCGAAGTCATACATCGGATAGATCGGCCACTGATTGCCGGTGCGGTGATGCTCGGCAAACCGAATGCGATAGAGCGCCGGATCGCGCATATTAAAATTGGGCGATGCCATGTCGATGCGCGCACGCAGGATGTGGCTGCCTTCGGCATGTTTACCGGCACGCATATCTTGAAACAGCGCCAGGCTTTCAGCTGCCGGGCGAGAGCGAAAAGGCGAATCTCGGCCGGGCTCGGTGAGTGTGCCGCGATTAGCGCGCATTTGCTCGGCGCTCTGGCTGTCCACATAGGCATGCCCGGCTTCGATCAGCTGGCAGGCAAACTGGTAAATGGCTTCGAAATAGTCGCTCGCAAAAAAGAGCTCACTGCGCGAGTCTTGCTCCGGCGGGGCAATCCAATCGAACCCCAGCCAGCGCACTGCATCCAGGATGGAGTCGACATATTCCTGGTCTTCCTTGACCGGGTTGGTGTCATCAAAGCGCATATGACAGCGCCCCTGATAATCACGCGCCAGGCCGAAGTTCAGGCAAATCGACTTCGCATGCCCGACGTGCAAATAGCCGTTGGGCTCGGGTGGAAACCGGGTGCGTATCGCGGCAGGATCCGGCTGACCCTGTGCCTGAACCGCCGCCGGGCCAGGCAGGCCGGCCCAACGCCGATGCTGGAACTTTCCTCGTGAGAGGTCGGCATCAATCGCAGCGCGGATGAAGTTTTGCGGCCGGGTGCCCGCCGGGGAATCAGACATGGATCATCAACACCAAGAGAGCTGTGAAGACGAGCCGATCAAACACCAAGCAGTTCGACTTCAAACAGCAAGGTCGCGCCGCCGGGGATAACACCACCCGCACCACGTGCGCCATAGCCGAGCTCGGCCGGGATTAACAAGTGGCGTTTACCGCCGACCTTCATGCCTGCCACGCCTTCGTCCCAGCCTTTAATGACTCGGCCACCGCCCAATGGGAAGGTGAAGGGATCGCCGCGATCCTTGCTGGAATCAAACTTCTTGCCGGCCGCGCCGTTTTCATAAAGCCAGCCGGTGTAGTGCACTTTGACATTGGCGCCAGGCGTTGCTTCAGCGCCGGTACCAACTTCGATATCGTGAATGCCCAGCCCGGAGGCAGTGGTCGTGAATGTCATGGCAGGGGTTCCTTTGCTTGAGGTGGTGCTGCCCGCAGGCAGCAGGGAGGTGAGTTGGGTTCGAATCGCTTCGATACGGTTACGGTTTGCGCCGAAATCCTTGCGGCCCAGACGCGACTGGCTGCGCAGATGAATCACCCCATCAGCGGGGCTTGCAAGAAATTCCACGTCGTCTACAAACTTCATCAGCGGCGTGGTGAATTCAGCGTAAAGATAGGTGTCGTCCTGCTTGATGATTGCTGCGCCAGGAAAGCTGCTTACCACCTTGACCAGGGCTGCCATGGCCGCTTTTGGGTCAGGGCCTAGGGGAAGGGGGTCGATCCGGTGATACTCGCTGCTCGCGGTTGAACTCACTGCGTTTTGTGCATGGGTTCTGGCTGGATGGAGCTTGCCCTCGATAACGCCAATCTTTTCGGGTCGTTTGCCAGTGAGCAATCCCATTTGTGATCCTGTTCCGATAATGATGATGACAAAAGCCAGGCCAAGGCCCAGCCATTTCAGCCAACGCATAGCGCCCGCCCTATTGCTTTTTCAAGCGTTTGATCAAGCTTGAAGTGTCGAATCGCTGGCCGCCCACGGCTTGCACATCGCCGTAAAACTGATCAACCAGGGCTGTGACCGGAAGCGGGGCGCCGTTGCGCTTGGCTTCATCCAGGCATAGCCCGAGATCCTTGCGCATCCAGTCCACGGCAAAGCCAAAATCGAATTTGTCCTGCACCATGGTCTTGCCGCGATTGTCCATTTGCCAGCTTTGCGCTGCGCCCTTGCCAATCACATCCAGCACAAGATTCATGTCGATCCCGGCCTGCATTCCGAAGTTCACACCCTCAGACAGGCCCTGCAGCAGCCCGGCAATGCAGATCTGATTCACCATCTTGGCCAGTTGCCCCGCGCCGGAATCGCCGATCCGGGTAAAGGCTCGCGAGAACGCCATGGCTGCTGGACGCGATGCATCAAACGCGGCGAGGTCCCCGCCACACATCACTGTGAGCATGCCATTTACAGCGCCTGCCTGCCCGCCTGATACCGGCGCATCAACAAAGTGTTTGCCCGCCTGCTTGGCTAATGCATAAAGCTCACGGGCTACTTCAGCTGACGCAGTGGTGTGGTCCACCACAATACCGCCTGCCTTCAGTCCTGCAAATGCGCCCGATTCGCCCAGCAAGACACTGCGCAGGTCCTGGTCGTTACCTACGCAGACAAACACGATGTCTGCGGCAGCCGCAGCTTCACGCGGGGTACGGACCGCCTGCCCACCAAATTCCTGGGCCCATTGCTCGGCTTTGGCGAAGGTGCGGTTATAGACGCTGACGTGATGCCCGGCGCGTGCCAGATGGCCGGCCATGGGATAGCCCATGACGCCAAGGCCTAAAAACGCCACGGATTGAGGCGCACTGGCCTCGTATGTTTTGGTATTGATACTGGTAGTCATAGCCCGGTATTGTAATTGAGTGGGCGCAGGAGCAAGCCCGATGCGGCCAGCTGCTCGATCAGGTTGTTCGGGCCGACCAGATGAAAAGCACCAACCAGAGCAAAAGGTCGGCGTGCGGGCACGAGCCACATTTGCTCGATCAAGCTGCGGGCCATGGCCTGATCGCGCTCCACAAAAGCGGATTCGTGCAGTGCCCGAAGCATGGGGTGATCCGGGTGGCCCCACCATCGCGCTTTGAGCTGGGCCAGGGCCCCTGCATCCCCCGAGCGCCAGGCATCGAGCAGTTGTGGCCACATGGCGCCGTAGCGCTGAATATCCCTGAGCCATGCCACAAATTGATCGCCCTGCTCGGCTAACGGGCGCGAGCTCAAGGCTTGCACCTGGGCTATCGGAGGCTCGAGCTCCAGCACGGGGATGGTTCGTTTTCGAGCCTCGCCAAGCATGATGCGCTCCAGGCCTTGTTCCGCTGTCGGGCTCCAGCGCTTATCAGGCAAGGGGGCGGTGAACGCAAAGTTGGCAACCCACCAGGGCTGCATGATGCGGAGCTCGGCCCAGCGCGCTTCGCTCCAACCGAACAAAGCCCGGGCTTGAGCGATCAATGGATCAGGGATGAGTTGTTCAAGCGTCATGCCCTCCGGCAGGCGAACCACGGGCCGAAAGGCTTCGACCAATGCGGCATGACGCGCCTGCGCATCAATCTCGATCATCAACGCATCTGCACGCAGCCAGATGTTGTGTAATGCGCCGGGCAGGGGATAAAAGCCCGGTAGCCCGGAGTGCAGGCCGCCTAGAACAGTGAGTTCTCGTCCCTCGTCAAGCAGCGCTTGAAACGCCAGGGGGCGATAGGGCGAAGACCATGCGCCAGTAAATGATCCAGGTTTGACTGGATCGGTGGCGCAGCCAACAAGCGAACCACCCAGTGCACTCCCGAGCGCACCCCAGGATAAGGGAGTAAGCGCCGCCGCAGCGGCTTTGCAAATGCTTCGGCGTTGCGGCTTAGAAACCAACCGCACACCCGTCACGGCGTGCATCGCTGGCCGCAACATAGCCGTGATCGAGTTTCCAGATGAACTGCCCGGAGCCGAAGTCCATATAGGGATCGTCGATATGCTCAACCACATGGCCCCATTGGCGCAATTGGTCAAACACCGCCGGTTCCATCGTGTCTTCAATATCCACTGAGCGGCCGGTGTTGACTTTCCAGCGCGGGGCATCGCAAGCGGCTTGCGGGTTTTGTCCGAAATCGAGCATGCGCGAAAGTGTTTGCAAATGGCCTTGCGGCTGCATATTGCCGCCCATTACTCCGAAGCTCATCTGCGGCGCGCCATCTTTCATCAGGAAGGCCGGAATGATGGTGTGGAACGGGCGCTTTCGCGGGGCGACGCAATTGACATGCTTGGGATCAAACACAAAACCGCGGCCGCGGTTTTGCAGTGAAACCCCGAGCTCAGGAACCACTACGCCCGAGCCAAAGCCCATGTAGTTGGATTGAATGAACGACACCATCATGCCGTTGGCATCGGCTGCGGTGAGATAGATCGTGCCGCCCTTCGGTGGCAGGCCATGATTGAAGTCACCTGCGTGACCCGGCCGTATCAGTTTGGCGCGCTCAGCCAGATAGCCGTCATTGAGCAAGTCGGCGGCAGAAACCTGCATCGCAGACTCATCAGCGACATGCTGGTAGACATCGGCAAACGCAAGCTTCATCGCTTCAATCTGCAAGTGGCGCAGCTCGGCGCTATCCGGATGCATACCAGTAATGTCAACATGATTCAGCATGCCCAGCGCCATCAATGCCGCGATGCCTTGACCATTGGGGGGGATTTCATGGAGCTCATGTCCGCGATAATTCTTGCTGATGGTCTCGACCCATTGCGGCTGATAAAGCGCGAGATCTTCCAGGCTCAGTGATCCGCCATTGGCCGCGCTGTGCTTGACCAGGCCGGCCGCGGTTTCGCCTTCGTAGTAGTCGCGCCCGTAACTGGCCGCGATGCGGCGCAGGGTCAGTGCAGCGTTGGGCATTGCAAAGTGCTCACCAATTTCCGGGGCTCGGCCTTTGGGCATGAAGGTTTGTGCAAAACCCGGCTGGCCTTTGAGCTGCTCGATCTGTGCCGCCCATTTACGCTGCACCACCGGCGTGACGCAATAGCCTTGCTCGGCCAGCTCAATAGCAGGTTGCAAACATTGCTCAAAGGGCAGGGTGCCATAGCGCTTGTGCAGCGCGGCCCAGCCTGCGATGACCCCCGGAATGCTGACAGAATCCCAGCCACGCAGCGGCGGGTTATCGCCATACTTGCGCTTGAAATACTCAGGCGTCCAGGTGGCAGGCGACCAGCCCGAAGCATTGAGGCCTTGCAGTGATTTGCCATCCCAGACTATCGCAAACGCATCGCTGCCCAGCCCGCAAGACACGGGCTCGACAATCGTGATGGCGGCAGCCGCTGCAATGACAGCGTCAATCGCATTGCCACCGGCAGCGAGCATGCGCAGGCCAGCAGTTGCGGCGAGGGGTTGGGAGGTTGCCACGACGTTGCGGGCAAACACGGGAATGCGGCGGGTCGGATACCCAACGTGATAGTCAAATTTCATGGTGCTGGCATGATAGCGGAGGTTTTAGGATCGCCTGCCGGCGACGCATTGATTTTTCCAGGATTTCAAGCCACCGCCATGTTTGCCCGCATTTTCCGATTTAATGATTCCCGGTTCTGGCTGATGCTTGCCCTGAATATTCTCAATGCATTCCTGGTCTATGCCATGCAGACCAAGCCCTTCACTGTGGCCGCACAGTTGGGAATTGGTGTGGTGGCGCTGATCAATGCTTTGGCGGGCATGTGGCTGCTGGCGCAGCTGGCTCGGGAGCCAGTTAAGGCGGGTAATGCAGGTGAAGCGCTTAGTCGCACCCCAGTTGATCCGCAAGATCATGCAGATCCCGAGCATGATGCTCAAAAGGATGGTCGCGGCTGAGGTCTTTGTGGCCCGCAGGGCCAAACTCGGCCGGTCGTTCGATATAGGCCCCCTGACATCCGCAAGCGCGCGCAGCAGCCAGATCATCTTTGTGCGCAGCCACCAGCATCACTTCTTCGGGCTTTAAATCGAATACCTGGGCCACACCAAGATAGGTGGCGGGATCAGGCTTATACGCCTTGAAGACTTCAGCCGACAGAATCAAATCAAAAGACAGGTCGCCATGCCGGGCAAGATCAGCCAGCAACGCCAGGTTGCCGTTTGACAGGGTGCATAGCCGGTACTTGGTACGCAAGCGGCGCAAGGCGTCAGCCGTATCGTTCCAGGGTTGCAGGCGGTGCCAGACCAGGTTGAGTTCTTGGCGTGTTGGCTCATCCAGTGACTGCAATCCGAACTGCGGCAAGATGCCATCCAGAATCATGCGATGCAGATCATCAATCCGGGTCCAGCCCAGCTCGCCGCTGCGCACCCGTTGCATGGCAGGCTGGTATCCCGCGCGCCAGGCCAGCGCAAACGCCGCGGGGCTTCGATTCGGGGGCTCCTGACCGAGCAGGGCTTGCATTTCACGCTCGATCGAGCCAAACCAATCCACCAATGTGCCAAACACATCGAAGGCCAGTACTCTAGGTTGCATTCTTGGATTCAAAGCACTCACTCCGGTTTAATTCCTGCGCGTGCAATCACAGCTTTCCAGTCTTCGAACTCACGGCGAAACAGGCTCGCAAACTGGGCCGGGGTTCCGCCACCTATCGAGGCACCCACCTTGTCCAGGCGCTCGACGGTGTCGGCTTGGGTAAGCGCCTTGTTGGTTTCGGCATTCAAGCGGGCAGTGAGCTCGGCGGGCAAGCCGGGCGGGCCAAACAGCCCAAACCAATTACTGATGCTCATCCCTTTCAGACCCTGCTCTTCGAAGGTTGGCACCTGGGGCAGGCTGCTCAGCCGCTGTGCACCGCTTACTGCCAAAGCTTTGACCCGACCATCTCTAATATGTGGCTGGGCAGACACCGCCGAGTCCATCAGAAACATGATCTGCCCTGCTACCAGATCGGGGATGACCAATCCGGTGCCGCGATAGGGAATGTGCACGACAAACAAGCCCCCGGCGCGCCATTTGAACAACTCTGCGGCCAGGTGGGGATAGGTGCCGATGCCGCTTGAGCCAAAGTTGTAGCGCCCAGGCGCGGATTTGAGCAGCTTGATCAAGTCGGTCAGCGTACTGACTGGAGCTGAAGCCCCAACAACCAACACCGACGGTGCATCGGCGACATGCGCGATGGGGGTGAAATCGCGAAAAGCGTCGTAGGGGATCTTGGGGTTGATCGCCGGGCCAATGGAGTGGGTCGAACTGGTGGCCATCAAAAGCGTGGTTCCGTCCGGGCTCGCTTTGGCTACTGCGTCCGCGCCGATGGTGCCCCCCGCGCCTGGCCGGTTCTCAACGGTCACAGGCTGCCCGAGGCTCGCAGCAAGTTTCTGCGACATGACCCGCGCGATGATGTCTGTGGCCCCACCGGCCGGAAACGGGACGATTAGACGCACAGGGCGATTGCTTGCCGCCTGAGCTTGCGCCTGCGCGGGTGAGCTGGTGAGGGATTGGCCGAGGACCAGAGGAACACCAAGCGCGCCGGAACGCTGGAGAAATTGACGGCGAAATGAACGATTCATTACGAAATCCTAAACGATTGCGCCGCGAAAGCGCAGCGGCGCCGACTCAAGCAAACAAACGGGGGTCGAAAATCAATGAAAAATAAAGATGTGGTGACTTGTAAGTCATGACATGACCAACCGTACCAAGCTTAGGCGCAGCTATTTCGTCGCGCCAAGCAGCGCCGCAAACCAATTCCTGGATCGATGGTGCTGCTCGTTTTGTAACACTCATCAAAGGTCGTCCATGAAAAAACTCCTCCTCGCCTCTATGCTCGCTTTTGGTTTGACCAGTGCTCAAGCCAAGGATATCGTCGACACCGCCGTTGCTGCCGGCAACTTCAATACCTTGGCTGCAGCGCTGCAAGCCGCCGGTTTGGTCGACACCCTCAAGGGCAAAGGCCCATTCACCGTGTTTGCGCCCACCGATGCGGCTTTCGCAAAGATCCCCAAGGCGGATCTCGATGCGTTGCTGGCTGACAAGGCCAAGCTCACTTCAGTGCTGACCTATCACGTGGTCTCAGGCAAAGTCATGGCCAAGGATGTCAAGGCCGGTAAGGTCAAGACCGTACAAGGCTCGCAGATGACTGTGGCGACCAAGGGTGGTGTGATGGTGGACAACGCCAAGGTCACAGCAACCGACATCGTCGCTGACAATGGTGTGATCCATGTGATCGACACCGTCATCATGCCGCGTTAAGTGGAATTGAGCTGAGTTGATTTGATTAAGTCAGGTGCACTCAAGAAAACGCCCCCGGTGAAGTAATTCAGCGGGGGCGAATTCATTCAGGCCGCCAATCCTGGCGCCTGCAGCAGGGGATCAATCATCTCCAGCAAAGGCCTCGGCCCGCTTTTTGGAGATCGCTGGCAGGAATACTACGATCAGCATCAGCGCTGCAATCGCCAACAAACTTGCTGACAAGGGGCGAGTAAAGAACACCGACCAGTCGCCTCGGGAAATGGTCATGGCCCGGCGCAGATACTCCTCCATGAGCTTGCCCAATACGAAGCCCAGAAGCAATGGTGCGGGCTCGCAGTCGAGCTTCTTGAAGATATAGCCCAGGATTGCAAACGGAATCGTCATGAATACGTCGAACACGTTGTTGTTGATCGAATAGGCCCCGATGCAGCAAAACAGCAGGATTGCCGGATACATCACGCGATACGGCACGGTGAGCAACTTGATCCACAGACCAATCAGAGGCAGGTTCAGGATAACCAGCATCAGGTTGCCGATCCACATAGAGGCAATCAGGCCCCAGAACAGGCTCGGATTGCTGCTCATCACCTGAGGGCCTGGCTGGATGTTGTGGATCATCATCGCCGCGACCATCAGCGCCATCACAGGAGTGGTCGGGATACCGAGAGTGAGCATCGGGATAAAGCTGGTTTGTGCGCCCGCGTTATTGGCTGCCTCGGGGCCAGCCACGCCTTGTATCGCCCCCTTGCCGAACTCTTCAGGGTTTTTGGAGATTTTCTTCTCCATGGCATAAGTGGCAAATGAAGCGAGAATTGCTCCGCCACCCGGCAAGATGCCCAGCACCGAGCCTAGCGCAGTACCCCTCAACATCGGACCAATCGATTTCTTGAACTCTTCCATGCTCGGCAGCAGACGCCCCACCTTGCTCGTGAAGACCTCCCGGCTTTCTCGCTGCTCAAGATTGATGATGATTTCGGCAAAGCCAAACATTCCCATCGCCACGACTGCGAACTCAATACCGTCGGAAAGCTCCGGAACTTCGAACGAGAAACGCGCGACACCGGAATTCACGTCTGTGCCGATCATGCCAAGCAGCAGGCCGAAGATCACCATCGCGAGGGCTTTGACAATCGATCCGTTGGCCAGCACCACCGCAGCGATCAGGCCAAGCACCATCAAGGCGAAGTATTCAGCTGGGCCAAACTTGAAGGCGATCTCGGCCAGAGGCGGCGCGAACGCAGCAAGCAAAAAGGTGGCTACCGTGCCCGCGAAAAATGAGCCAATAGCGGCAATCGATAAGGCTGCGCCTGCGCGGCCGCGACGGGCCATTTGATAGCCGTCCAGCGTGGTCACAACAGAGGAAGACTCACCTGGCAAATTCACCAGAATGGCGGTGGTTGATCCACCGTACTGGGCGCCGTAGTAGATCCCCGACAACATGATGAGCGCCGAGGTCGGGTCGCTCATTTTGTAAGTGGCAGGCAACAACATCGCGATCGTCGCCAGCGGGCCGATGCCCGGCAACACGCCAATCAGCGTGCCCAACACTACGCCGATAAAGGCGTATAAGAGGTTATCGACGGTGCCGGCGGTGGCAAAGCCTAGCGCCAAGTTTGAAAACAGCTGATCCATGAAGGGGGTTCCCTGAGACTGGAATTATTTTGTCAGAAACTTGGGCCAGACCGGAAACTGCAGTTCCAGACCCCAGACGAACACGACGTAGGACAAGGCGCCAAGCACCACGATTGAAATCAGCGTGTCACGCAGCTTGAATTCATGACTGGCAAGTGCGGCAACCAGCAAAAGCACGATCAGTGCGATCACCATGCCAAGTTGCGGCAGTAGTGCGGCAAAAAGAATTACGCCAAGCAGCACCAAAACGATTTCGCGCCAGCCGATCGCAGAAAGTTTGGTTTCCGCAGAGCCCTTGCGCAAAGCGGCAATGGCCACAAGCAAGCCCAGCGCTAACAACAAGCCGCCAAGCATGGTGGGGAAGTACCCCGGGCCCATCTTGGCTGCGGTGCCCAAGGTGTACTGACGCGAAAGAATCATGAACAACAAGCCGATCCCGCCAAACATGATGCCGGACCAGAAGTCGCGTTGGTTGCGCACTTGCATGCACTCCTCCTATGGTTTACTTATCCCGCAAGGATAGCCCACCTCGTCCAAAGCACCAATGCGGGAAATCCACAGCCTCAGGCATCTTTGGCCTGGGTGGCATCGCGCCCAAGCAGATTGGCGAGCTCCACCGCGCTGCGCACCTGCATCTTTTCAAACACACTGGCCCTGTGCACCTCAACTGTTCGCATGCTAATGCCGAGCTCGCCGGCTACAACCTTATTGAGCTTGCCCGCTACTATCAATTCCATCACTTCGCGCTCTCGGGTCGATAGCCGGGTGACACGCTGTGTGATATCACGTTGCCGGGATTGCTGCTCGATCCTGCGTTGAGATGTCACGAGGGCTTGCTCCACCCGATCGACCAATCGATTGTCATTGAGCGGTTTCTCGAGGAAATCGAATGCACCATCTTTGAGCGCTTGTACCGCCATGCCAATGTCGCCATGTCCGGTCAGAAAAATTACTGCCAGTGCGTGCCCGGGAAAACTGGCATTGATCCGGGCAAACGCCTCAATGCCGGAGACTCGTTGCATACGCACATCCATCACTGCACAAGCGGCCTGCTCGAACCACTCGGGATGCGTCGCCAAGCTAGCGAGAAAGGCTTCAGCGCTATCAAAGCTCTGACAACCCAGGCCGCGCGAAAGCAGCAGGAGCGCTAGCGCATCGCGCAGCGCCGGATCATCTTCAATCAGGAAAACCAATGGATTCATGCTGGGGCTGAGACAGGTTTGTGCGCGTTGCCGCGAGGGGCGCCGGTTTGGTCAGGGGAAAGGTCATCACGAAACATGATCCGCCGCCGCTGCGGCTGGCATAGGCGATCTGGCCGCCCAGTCGTTCCATGACAGACCGGCAAAAGGACAGCCCAACGCCAAGGCCGGCCGCTTTGGTGCTGAAAAAGGGCGAGAAGAGTTTGGCTTCATGTTCCGCACTGATGCCCTGGCCCTGATCCAGGACACTGAGCTCGGCAGCTCCAGAAGTGGAATCAATGGCGCTGACAATCTCGCGCAATTCAATTCGCAAAACACGCCGAACCGGGTCCACCGCTTGCATTGCATCGATTGCGTTACGGGTCAGGTTGAGGAGCACCTGCTCAAGCAAGGTCTCGTCTCCCAGTATGGTCACGGGCTGCAGGTCAAGTTCGAGCCGGGCCTGCACACGGCGCACCTGCAGCTGGATCAGGGGCAATAGCCGTTCGATCATTCGATCGAGCTCCACGCTCATGCGCTCAACCTCACGATGTTTGACAAAGGCCTGCACACTGCGAATGACCTGCCCGGCGCGTTCGCTTTGTTGGCGGATCGCCGAGAGGGCGCCTTGCAAGGGGCCAAGTTGTTGTTGGGCAAGTAGATTTTCGCAGGCCGCGGCGTAGCTTGTGATGGCTCCGAGCGGTTGATTCAGCTCATGAGACATGGCCGTGGCCATTTCGCCCAGCATGGACAGGCGGGTGTTGGTTTGCAACTGCTCAAATTGTTTACGGTTGATCGCTTCGATGCGGCGGGTTTCTGACACATCCACCACTGAGCTCATCCAGCCGGTGTGTTGACCCGACCCGTCAATCAAAGGCGCCTCGAAAATCAGTACGTTAAAACGTTCGCCATTCTTGCGCTGAAACTCCGACTCGTAGCCCTCCCGAGTGACCTGTCCGGCCAGGATCTGCGCCGTGCGGCGTTCATGCTCATCGATTCGCTCGGCAATCCAGTAGGGCATCGGTGGGCTGCGTCCCAGGAGTTCGTTTTCGGTGTAACCGGTCATCGCGCAAAAGGCGGGGTTGACATAGGTAGTCGTGCCTCGCAGGTCGCGTGCGCGCAGGCCAGTCACCAGGGAGTCTTCCATGGCCTTGCGAAAAGCGTGTTGTTCACGCAGCGCCACCTCGGTGGCCAGGCGCAATCGCAGGTGGCGCCAGAGCAGCTGCACACAAATGATCAGCGCCAGAGCGAGCAACACCAGGCTTGCTGTCAACACGCTGGGTACCCAGGCCAGGGCCTGCTGGGCACTGCGTGCTCGAATAATCAAAGAGGCACCAGGCAGATCAAGCGGCGCTGCGCTTGTGACGAAGGATTCTCCGCGAACGGCTGCCCCGGCGCGTGCAATCAGGGTGCCATCTGCTTCCGTTGCGCTAATCTCATAGCGTGACAGGAAATTGGCGGGCAGTTGCGTTGCCAGTAGACGGGGCATGGGAAACACTACGGCCAGTGCAGCAGCTTGGGATTTTTCGTTCTCGCCAGGGTCGTTGCGCAGCGGCACGAGCAGCTCGATAAGCTCAAATCCGCCATCGGGACTCAGCTGCACGTAATAGGGGCGCGAATACACCGGCCGGTCAAACTCGATAGCGGAGCGCAACGCTACCGAGGTTTCGAAGTTTTGACGCAGACGTGCTTCCGGGGGCAGGGCTGGACGCGGTGGCCCGGCATCAACCGCCTGAATCAGGGATCCATTCCCATGTCGCAGCTCCATGCGGACTATGGCTGCGTCAGCAGCGATAAATTGTTTTGCGGTATCAACAAAGCCCTCGCGATTTTCCAGCCATGAGCCGCGCTGGGCTGCAAGTTGCAGTCCCATCTCTGTTTCACTCAGATGAGTGCGCAAGGCCTGGACCGCTTGCCTGGTTTGTTGCTCCTGGGCGGTCTGAAGTGCTTGTTGCTCATAGGCCCGGGAGAGCCACAGCACAATCGCTATGAGACCGGCGAAAAGAGTGGCCAGCAGCACCATCAACAGTGAAGGTTTAAGGGCGGCCAATCGCTTCATGAGGGGGTGCTCAACTCAGGCTGAACTCAATACGGGCCTGGGCTAGTCATCAGGTGTTGCCCATTGCCAGCATCTTCGCCGCTTCATGGCCCGCGACTTGGGCAAGCTGGGGATCAAACCAATCCCTCGCTGTTTGATCATCCACCTGATTTGCGAGCGCTGCAATGTTTTCGGCCATACGTTCGCGTTTGATCACCAGGCCTGGAAGCATTCCGGCCATCGCCGAGCTGGAGGCGTGCACCGCAGCCAGCAATCTGGGCCAAGCTACTAGTTCGGCTTGCCACTGTCCTGCGGCCCGCTCCAGGGGATGCACCATCGCAAGACTCAGGGTGCTCATAATGCCTGCCACTTGTAAATGCGCCGCTTGTGCCGCGATTGAGGCCACAGGGTTTTGCTTGTGAGGCATGGCCGATGATGTGCCGCGCCCGGGCTCATGGGGTTCAGCCACTTCACCTATTTCAAACTGGCTCATCAACAATACATCGCCGCCAATCTTTGCAAGCGCGGCGCTGACCAAGGCGAGTTCTGCGGCAAGCCTGCCTAGATGATCGCGCTGGGTATGCCAACCGCTCGCAATTCCCAACCCGAGTTGCTTCGCCATGAGGGCTACAATTTGATCGGCTTGCGGACCCAATTGCGCTCGCGTACCCACCGCGCCTGCGAGTTGGAGTACCCATGCGTTTGGCGCGATTTGATCAAGGCTGGCCAGACTTCGTTCCAAGGGCAACAACCATTGGGCGCATTTCATCCCGACGCTCGTTACACTGGCCGGTTGCATCAGGGTGCGTGCCAGAACCGGGGTATCCAAATGCGCCGTTGCATGGCTGCGCAGGCTGGCCACACATAGCCGAACATCCTGCATAACCAACTGCACCACCTCTTTAATGCCGAGCACCAGCGCGGTATCAATAACATCCTGGCTTGTAGCTCCGCGATGCGCGAAAGGCGCGGCGCTCGGGTGGCGCTGCGCGAGGATGTCCTTCAAGCCTGCAACCATCGGGATGGCCACTGATCCACTGGTGCTGCTGGCCTTCGCAATCTCCTGGGCATCAATCCAGCCTTGCTCCAGGGCTTGTTCACACACCCGGGTGATGGCTAGTGCCGCGTCTTGAGAAATCTCGCCGCGTTGCGCCTGCGCTTGCGCTAGCGCCGCCTCAAATTTCAGCATGGCGCCCACGAATCCCGAAGCGCTGAAATGCGTATCGCAGGCCGCGCTGCCTAAAAAGCTTTCGAAAATCGTTCCCATGCTGATCAGTGTGAGCTCCTGCTGGCCTGATTGATCCGGTTACTGCCGCTTACATTCTTTACAGGGGCCACTCTAGCAGCACGAGCGTACCCGAGCCAGACTGAAGGCTCCTTCCCAACACCTGGAGTTTCTCAATGAGCCTTTTCTTCAATCCCAGCAAGCCTGAAGCCAGCCTGGTTCGCACAAGCCTGCTCTGGACCACCCGCGCCGCCTTCGGCATGGCCTTGAGTGCCAGTGCCATGGCTCAAACCGCACTGCCGGGGGCGACCCGGATTGACAATCGTGAGATTCGTCAGGAGCAACGCATTGATCAGGGTATCGCATCGGGGCAACTGAATCGCCGCGAAACTGCCCGGCTGGATGCTGGACAGAATCGCATTGATCGCATGGAAAATCGTGCGCTCTCCGACGGCTCTCTCTCGGCTCGCGAGCGCCTTAATATTGAGCGTGCGCAAGACCGTCAAAGCCGCCAGATCAATCGCCAGAAGCACGACGCGCAGCGCCGCTGATCTATCTTCCCGGCGGCCGGGCCGGGGGCAGGACGCTTGGGGTCAGGGCCTTCGGTACAATCGAGGGTTATCCCCAAGCTTCCCAATGAGCCCCATGAAATCGGCAGAAATCCGTCAGGCCTTCCTGAAATTCTTTGAATCCAAAGGTCACCAGATCGTGGCCTCCAGCCCGGTGGTGCCGGGTGACGATCCCACATTGCTCTTCACCAATGCGGGAATGAATCAGTTCAAAGACGTATTTTTGGGCTTCGACAAACGCAGCTACTCGCGTGCAACCACCTCGCAAAAATGTATCCGCGCGGGTGGTAAACATAACGACCTCGAAAACGTGGGCTACACCGCCCGGCATCACACTTTTTTCGAGATGCTTGGCAACTTCAGCTTCGGGGATTATTTCAAGCGCGATGCGATTACCTACGCCTGGGAGCTGCTCACAGGCGTGCTCAAACTGCCTGCTGAGAAGCTTTGGGTCACGGTTTATGCTGAAGACGACGAAGCGTTTGATATCTGGCGCGATGTTGTGGGCGTGCCGGTTGAGCGCATTGTGCGTATTGGCGACAATAAAGGCGCGCATTACGCATCGGACAACTTCTGGATGATGGGCGACACCGGGCCGTGCGGGCCATGCAGTGAGATCTTCTTTGATCATGGCCCGGATGTGCAGGGCGGCCCCCCCGGATCACCCGAGCAGGACGGGGATCGCTACATCGAGATCTGGAACAATGTCTTCATGCAGTTCAACCGCACCGAAGATGGTGTGATGCATCCCTTGCCCAAGCCCAGCGTGGACACCGGGATGGGGCTGGAGCGTATCGCGGCGGTGCTGCAGCATGTGCATTCAAACTATGAGATTGATCTCTTTCAGAACCTGCTGGCAGCCGCTCAGGCTGCGGTCAAGGCCGGGGCTTCGGGCGCGGAAATTGATGCGCAATCGCCTTCGCTCAAGGTGATTGCTGATCACATCCGCGCTTGCTCATTTGTGATCGCCGATGGCGTGATTCCAAGCAATGAAGGCCGCGGTTATGTGCTGCGCAGGATTGCGCGCCGGGCGATTCGCCACGGCTACAAACTCGGAGCTCGCAAACCTTTCTTTAACACCCTGGTCAAGCCGCTGGCCGAGGAAATGGGCCTGGCCTATCCCGAGCTCGCGCGTGATCTGGTACGCATCACCGAGGTGTTGCGCGTGGAAGAGGAGCGCTTTTTCCAGACGATTGCCAACGGTATGGAAATTCTGGAAACCGCCCTGGCGAACAATGCCAAGCTCATCGATGGCGAAACCGCGTTCAAGCTGCACGATACCTACGGCTTTCCATTGGATCTCACTGCGGATGTATGCCGTGAGCGTGGCGTTGCAGTGGATGAAGCCGGGTTTCAGGCGGCCATGCAGCGTCAGCGCGAACAGGCGCGCGCGGCTGGCAAATTCAAAATGGCTCAGGGCTTGAGTTATTCGGGCGAGCCCACCCAGTTTTCGGGTTATGAGCATCTCACGCAGGAGGCGGTGAAGATCACTGCTGTTTATGTTGGTGGCGCACCTGTGGACAGTGCCTCTGCAGGTGATGATGCGGTGGTCGTGCTGGATGCCACGCCGTTTTACGCTGAAAGCGGCGGCCAAGTCGGTGATATTGGTGAATTGCGCAACGCCACCAGCCGGTTTCTCGTCGAAGACACGATCAAAATTCAAGCCGATGTGCATGGCCATCAGGGCCGGGTGATCGAGGGCAGCATCCGGGTGGGCGATAGCCTGGATGCGCGGGTCGATGTGCAGGCGCGCTCGCGCACGATGCGCAATCACAGCGTGACCCACATCATGCACAAGGCCTTGCGTGAAGTGCTGGGCACTCATGTGCAGCAAAAGGGTTCGCTTGTGAATGCCGAGCGCACCCGCTTTGACTTTGCGCACTCAGCACCGATGAGCCCCACGGATCTTGAGCGGGTGGAAGATATGGTGAATGCAGAAATCCTGCTTAACACCGCCACGCAGGCCCGGGTGATGGATATCGACAGCGCCCAGAAAACCGGTGCAATGATGTTGTTTGGCGAGAAGTATGGCGATGCCGTACGGGTGCTGGATATTGGCAGCAGCCGCGAGCTGTGCGGTGGCACTCATGTAGCGCGCACCGGCGATATTGGCCTCTTCAGGATTGTGGCGGAAAGTGGTGTGGCGGCCGGTGTGAGGCGGCTTGAAGCCGTTACCGGCGACAATGCATTACGCGTGGTGCGCGAGCAGGATCAGCAATTGCAGGCGGCGGCAGCCCGATTGCGCAGCGCTCCCCAAGAGGTGCCTGAGCGCATCACCCAGCTGATTGAGAGCAGCAAAGCCTTGGAGCGCGAACTGGCGGCTTTGAAGTCCCGCCTGGCCGCTTCGCAGGGCGACGAGTTGATGAGCCAGGCGATTGACCTCGGAGCCACCAAGTTTTTGGCCGTCGCCTTGCCAGGTGCCGATGCCAAAGCGTTGCGCGAAACCCTGGATCAGCTCAAGCAAAAGCTCAAAAGTGCAGTGATCGTACTGGCCGCTGTTGAAGCCGGCAAAGTGCAGCTTGCGGCTGGCGTAACCGCTGATGTGGTGGGCAAGGTAAAGGCGGGCGAGCTGGTGAATTTTGTTGCCCAGCAGGTGGGTGGCAAAGGCGGCGGCAAGCCGGATATGGCCATGGCCGGTGGGACTGACCCGGCAGCTTTGCCACAGGCCCTGGCCTCAGTGCAAGCCTGGGTGAGCGAGCGGCTGGCCGGTTAGTATCAAACCCGACGAGATTTGGCGCACGGTGCAATCGGAAGGCAAGGCCTAGCGATGCGCACTCTGGTGATCTATTCGATCCTGTGCCACATCGCGTTTGCAGGAAGCCGGGTGGCGATTGCGCTTGGCGGTCTTGAATTGCAAGCGTCGACATTTGCAATCGGCTTGATCCTGTCGTTTTACAGCCTCCTGCCGCTGGCCCTGTCGGTGTCCTCGGGCAAGTGGATTGATCGGGTGGGAATTCACCGGCCCCTGGTGGGCGGAGCGCTGCTGTTGGCCTTCGGCACGGTGGTGCCGTTTTTGGCTTGGGATATTGGTGCGTTTTATCTGGCCAGTGTGTGCCTCGGGCTGGCATTTATGGTGGTGCACTTGGGGCTGCAGCGGGCCGCAGGTGAGCTTGATGTGAAAGGTGATGAGACCCAGCGCAAGCTCAACTTCAGCCTGCTGGCTCTGGGCTTTTCCATCTCAGGGTTCTGCGGGCCTTCCGGTGCGGGCTTTTTGATTGACGCGATTGGGCATCGGCCGGTGTTCCTGGTGCTCGCCGTGTTCCCGCTCTTTGCAGCGCTCGGATTTTGGCGCTTTCCTTTTGCCAAGCGATTGCCGCATACCCCTCGCGAGCGGCCCTCTCCCGACGCCCCTCCCGAACGGGTGCTCGATTTGCTGAAGGATCCCGAGCTGCGGCGCCTTTACATAGCGATTGCGCTCATCTCTTCTTCATGGGATGTGCATCAGTTTTTGGTGCCGCTTTATGGGGCGAGTCTGGGCCTGTCGGCCTCCAGTATCGGGGTGGTGCTCGGCAGTTTTGCAGCGGCCACTTTTCTGGTGCGTTTGGCGATGCCCTGGATTGTGCGGCGCTATAACGAATGGCCGATGATTCTCGGCGCGATGGCAATTGCCACCACGGTGTATGCGCTTTATCCCTTTTTCCCCACCATCATGCCGATGGTGGGCCTGTCGTTTGTGCTGGGTCTGGGCCTGGGCGTGTGCCAGCCAATGATCCTGTCGATCCTGCATAAGCGCTCACCACCGGGCAGAATCGGTGAAGCAGTGGGCTTGCGGCTGACCCTCGTAGCAGGCTCGCAAACCATTTTGCCCACCGCCTTTGGGGCTTTGGGTGGTGCATTGGGCTTGGGGGTGATGTTTTGGGGCAGCGCTCTGATGGTAGGGGCGGGGGCTTTGTATGTAATCCGAGGGGTGCGCCTTAGCGACTCGCAGCAAGCCCAAGCTGCGGCTGCAACAGATTCACTGGACGATGCCAAATGACATCCATTGACAAAGAAGCTTCGGCCCCCAACGGTTTGGCCGATTTGTTTTTTACCTTCACCTGGCTGGCCTTGCGAGGTTTCGGCGGGGTGTTGCCAGTTGCCCAGGCGGCTTTGGTTGAAGAGAAGAAATGGTTGAGCCTCGCCCAGTTTCGGGAGCTGTTGTCTTTTGGGCAGGTGTTGCCTGGCCCGAATGTGTGCAATCTGGCGTTGATGATCGGTGATCGTTTTTTCGGATTGCGCGGCGCATTGGTGGCGCTCGCAGGCATGTTGGCCGTGCCGGCTGTGGTGGTCATGAGTCTGGCGCTGATCTATGCTCAGCTCAACACGATTCCTATGGCGCGCGATGCCATGGATGGGATGGCAGCGGTGGCAGCGGGCTTGATGGTTGGCACTGCCATCAAGCTTTCCAGAGGTATCCACTGGGGTTGGATGGTTGGTGCCGCGCTGGCATTTATCGCGGTTGCAGGGTTGCGAATTCATTTGGGCTGGGTGCTGCTGGTGATGCTGCCTGTGCTGATTGGATTGGCCTGGAGGCAAAAGGCATGAGCCCGGACGATTTGCTGGCGATGGGCCTGTTGTTTGCGTTTTTGTCCGTGTTGTCCGTGGGTGGTGCAATCACGACTGCACCCGAGATGCATCGGTTTTTTGTTGAACAAAATCAGTGGATGACCCATCAGCAATTTAATGATGCGATTGCCTTGGCGCAGGCGGCGCCGGGCCCCAACATTCTTTTCGTGACATTGCTGGGCTGGCAGGCGGCAGCCTGGGTGGGCGCACTGATTTGTACGGTTGCGATCATGCTTCCTTCAAGCCTCATGACCCTGCTGTTTTATCGCTGGAAACAACGCAACGAAGACACAGCCCTGGTAAGCGCCTTGCGAGTTGGTCTCGCTCCGCTCGCAGTGGGCTTCACCGCAGCCGCGGGCTGGGTGGTGGCCAGTAGTAATGAAGCCGGAGCCCCCGCCTGGATGCTCACGGCGTTTGTGATTCCGGTTGTGGTGCGCTTCAGGATCAATCCGATGTGGATGATTTTTTTTGGTGCCGCGACGGGAATCGGCTGGGGTTTGGCCCAGCGCGGCTTCGGGTAAGCTAATAGGCATGCTACATCCTGACTATAAATTTTGCCCCCGTTGCGCCACCGCACTGGAGGTCAAACCTTTAGGTGGCACGGATCGCAATGTGTGTCCGGCCTGCGGCTTTACCCATTGGAACAATCCTGCCCCAGTGGTGGCTGCCCTGGTGCAGGTGGGCGAAGAGATTCTTTTGGCCCGTAATGCTGCATGGCCGCCGAAGATGTTTGCCCTGATCACTGGCTTTCTTGAGCCTGGCGAAGATCCGCGCGAGGGCATCGTGCGCGAGCTCAAGGAAGAAACCGATCTGGATGCCCAGCATGTCGAGCTGATCGGTGTATACGAGTTCAAGCGCAAGAATGAAGTGATCATGGCCTACCATGTGACGGCCAGCGGGTCGGTGACGCTTTCCGAAGAACTGGTGGAGTACAAAATGGTGCGGCCCGAAAAGCTCAAGCCCTGGCGTGCAGGCACCGGGATGGCGGTGGCCGACTGGATGACTGCCCGTGGCCTCGAGGTGGAGTGGGTGGACCTTCCTGCGAGGCCTGCGCCAAGCGCTTCGTGAATGTCCCTGCGTCAGGGCTATTTCTGATTTTTAGGCCGGAGTGCCTACAATACTGCCTATGGATATCATTGAAGTCACAAAAGAAGTGGATGCGCGCGGGCTCAACTGCCCGTTGCCCATCTTGCGAGCCAAGAAGGCCCTTGGAGAATTAAGCAGCGGCCAAGTGCTCAAAGTGCTATCCACAGATCCCGGTTCGCAACGCGATTTTCAGGCGTTTGCCAAACAAACCGGCAATGATCTGCTAAAAGTGGATGCGGGCGCGGCCGACTGGGCCTTTTATCTCAAGCGCCGCTGATCTTTTCGACTGAAGATTGCTCATGAATGCTCACTTTGATTATCGTGGCAAGGTCGTCGTGGTTACTGGCGGCGTTTCCGGCATTGGTGCGGCGACTTCGCTGGCTTTCCAGGCGGCAGGTGCCCGGGTTATTGCTTGCGGCCTGACCCCAGCTGAGCTGGATCGCGCGAAAACTGATCCGCAATTTGCCGCAGCGCAGATCGAGTCCCTTGATGTTACCGATGATGCGGCTGTGAAGGCCTTGATCGAGCGAGTAGGGCAGCAGCATGGCCAGATTGATGTGGTGGTGAATTGCGCAGGCATGATTGCGCGCGATGCCGAGCATGATCCTGCCATGTTTGCCAAGGTGATTGATGTGAATCTGAATGGCGGCATGCGTATGTCGGCGGCAGCTCGCCCGTGGCTTAAGGCAAGCGGCGGGTCTGTGATATTTATTGCGTCGGTGATGTCGTATTTTGGCGGGCCGAAGCAGCCGGCTTATTCGGCCTCCAAAGGCGGGGTAAAAAACCTGGTGATGTCGCTGGCCACCGCTTATGCGGCCGATGGTATTCGGGTTAACGCTGTGGCTCCGGGATGGGTAGTGACTGAGCTCTCGCGAGGTGCGCGGGAAAATCCGGAGCGCAATGCCCAGATCATGGGGCGGATTCCCATCGGGCGATGGGCCGACACGGCCGAGATTGCCGACCCGATTTTGTTTTTGTGCTCAAGCGCGGCGCGCTATATCACCGGCTCAACCCTGTTGGTGGACGGCGGCTACTGCTCGGTAGGCTGACAGCTTCTCCTCAGCGAAAGTTCTCGAGGGCCTTGAGCGTGGCTTGTTCCCCCATATCGGCAGCGTAGTTCTTGTAGTCTTTGGTCGCCGAAGCGTAGTACTGCATTCGCACCTGAATCGGCCAGTCGGCCAATACCATTTCGCGATCCACCAGTGTTTTGCGCTGGATACCCTGGGTAATCCAATCGATGCGGGTACGGCTCCAGTCTGGCGTATCGCGCAGGTCGGCTGAAACATCCACGGCAATGATTCTGTGTGCGCCCAATCGTTTGGCGGTGGCCACTGGCACCGGGGCTACCAGATCCCCATCGCCATAGGTGTTCTCCCCGATCTGGAACGGCACAAACAGGCCGGGCACACTGCTCGATGCGCGCACCGCTGCTCCGGCATCGCCACGCCCAAACTCCACCCGTTCGCCTGTAGGCAACATGGTTGCAACCGCGATGAAGCGAGTGGGCAGTTGCTCAATGCTGCGACCGCTCAGGGCCTGATTCACATCGCGTTGCAGCGCGGCACCCGTCAGCCATGCAAAGCGGTGCCAGGTAATGTCGCTAAACCAGTCGCTCGGGCTGGCTTGCCAGAGGTGCTTCTGGATTTGTCGCACAGGCATCCCCGAGGCGTACAGCACACCAACCAGCGCACCCATGGAGGTGCCAATGATCAGATCGGGTGTGATACCGCGCGATTCAAGCGCGCGCAGCACACCCACGTGGGCAAATCCGCGCGGCCCGCCTGAACCCAGCACTAAAGCGAGCTTGGGGGGTGGACCAGACCAGCGTGGCATGGGTTGGGGCGGATCATTACCTTCATAACGCTTGGGCGCGCTGCTGCACCCGCCCAGGCACAGCCCTGCTCCCACACCAAGCGGAAGTGCCAGCGCACTTCTTAACAATTCACGCCGCTGCATATCAACCTAGCTTGGCCAGCTGTTCCCGCACTTTGGCTAGCGTTTCACCAAACTGGGCGATCCGGGCTTTTTCCTGCTCCACCACTGCGGCGGGCGCGCGCGCCACGAAACTTTCGTTGGCGAGTTTGGCTTGGGCCTTGGTGATCTCCCCGCTCAGGCGAGTGACTTCCTTGCCCAGGCGCTCGCGCTCGGCCACCACATCAATCGTGACCTGCAGCATCAAGCGAAACTCACCCACGATCTGCACTGGCGCAAGTGAGTCCGCGGGCAATTCAGGCTGCACCTGCACTGATTCAAGTTTGGCCAATGCGCGCAGGTAGGGAGCATAGGCTTGCGCGCTGTTTTGTGGGCCAGCCAGGATCAGTGGCAGCCGCTGGCTCGGCGCAATACTCATCTCTCCGCGCAAGGCACGGCTGGCATCGACCATGGCTTTGAGGCCAGCCACAAATGCTTCGGCCTGTTCGTCGATTTTGCCGGGCTCCGCTTTGGGATAGCGCTGCATCATCAGTGAGAAACGCTGCTCGCCAAGCGCTTGGTCCAGCTCGGCACCTGAGAGGGTTTGCTCGCCGCGCTCACCATAACGTTGGGCCAGAGGCGCGATTTTCTGCCACAGTTCTTCAGTGATGAAGGGAATGATCGGATGGGCCAGACGCAATACGGTTTCCAGGGTGCGCAGCATGGTTCGGCGAGTGGCGCGCTGCACCGCCTGATCGGGGTCCGCAAGTTGCACTTTGGCAAGCTCAAGATACCAGTCGCAATACTCGTTCCATACAAACTCATAGATCGCGCGCGCTGCCAGATCAAACCGGTACTCTTTTAGCCGTTGCTCGACTTCAGCTTCGACACGTTGCAAGGTGGAGGTCAGCCAGCGGTCAGCTTGCGAGAAAAACAGGTAGCCGCCTGGCACGCATTGAGCTGCAGTATGGCTGGCCAAACCGCAGTGTTCCTGCAATGCTGCCCAGCGATCAGCGGTTGCCGGTTGGGCCTGCTCTTCAGGCAACTCGCAATTCATCAGGACAAAGCGCGTGGCATTCCAGAGCTTGTTGCAAAAGTTGCGATACCCCTCGCAGCGGTTCAGATCAAAGTTGATGTTGCGCCCGGGGCTTGCGAGCGAGGCGAAAGTAAAGCGTAACGCATCCGCACCGAATGCGGCGATTCCGTTGGGATATTCCTTGCGGGTGCGCTTGGCAATCGACTCGGCTTGCTTCGGATTCATCAGGCCCGAGGTGCGTTTGGCAATCAGGCTATCCAGATCAATGCCGTCCATGAGATCAATCGGGTCCAGGGTGTTACCCTTGGACTTGCTCATCTTCTGGCCCTCGGCATCGCGTACCAGCGCATGCACATACACCGTATGAAACGGCACGGTATCGGTAAAAGCGACCGTCATCATTACCATCCGGGCGACCCAGAAAAATATGATGTCAAAGCCCGTCACCAGCACCGAGGAAGGCAGGTATTGCGCGAGTTCGGGCCGCAAATTGGGCTCGCCAGCGATGAAGGGCTGTGCGCCATCTGTGAGTGTAGAGAAGGGAACTAGCGCGGAGGAAAACCAGGTGTCGAGCACATCAGCATCACGCACCAGCTCGCCTTGATACCCCGCCGCTCGAGCCTGCTCAATGGCCTGCGCTTCTTCGAGCGCAACAAACACGGTGCCATCGTGAATCGCCTGGCCCTGAGCATCGGCTTTGTACCAGGCAGGAATCTGATGGCCCCACCACAGCTGGCGCGAGATGCACCAATCCTGGATGTTGTTGAGCCAATGGTTGTATTCATTGACCCAGTTGCCAGGCACAAACTGCACCTGGCCTTGCTCCACCACTTCGATGGCGCGTTGCGCAATGCTTTTGCCGCGCAGATGACTATTCTCAGGGCCCGGTTGGCTCAAGCCGACAAACCACTGATCGGTCAGCATCGGTTCGACCACAACGCCTGTGCGCTCGCACTTGGGCACCATATTGCGGTGGGGCGCGGCTTTCACCAAAAGGCCCAACGCCTCAACATCGGCCACCACTTGCTTGCGGGCCGCGTAGCGATCCATGCCGCGATATTTCTGCGGCGCGTTTTCGTTCATGGTGGCATCCAGCGCCATGATCGGAATTAGCGCGATACCGTGCCGCATTGCGCAAGCGTAGTCATTAAAATCATGTGCGCCAGTGATCTTGACGCAGCCGCTGCCAAACGCGGGATCAACAAAACTATCGGCGATGATCGGAATTTGCCGGTCGCATAAAGGCAAATCGACGAGCTTGCCGATCAGATGCTGATAGCGCAAATCATCCGGGTGCACCGCGAGCGCACCATCGCCCAGCATGGTTTCAGGCCTGGTCGTGGCAATCGTCATGCCCGAAAGCTCGCCTGCGGGCTGGCCTTCAGCATCATGGGCGGCTTGTGGGCCCTCGCTGAATGGATAGGTGATGTGCCACATATGGCCATCGGCTTCTTCCATCACCACTTCGAGGTCGGACACTGCGGTCATTAGAGTGGGATCCCAATTCACCAGGCGCTTGCCCCGGTAAATCAGGCCCTGCTTGTGAAGGCTCACAAACACTTCGCGCACGACCTGCGAAAGCTTCGGGTCCATGGTGAAGTATTCGAGCGACCAGTCGGTTGAGGCGCCCATACGGCGCATCTGGCGTGTGATGGTCGAGCCTGACTGCTCTTTCCAGCTCCACACCCGCTTGATGAATTCATCCCGACCCAGGTCGTGGCGCGAGATTTTTTGGGCCTCGAGCTGGCGCTCCACCACGATCTGAGTGGCAATACCCGCATGATCGGTGCCCGGAAGCCACAGGGTGTTGTGCCCCGCCATCCGGTGATAGCGGGTGAGGCTGTCCATGATGGTTTGATTAAACGCATGCCCCATATGAAGCGTGCCGGTCACATTCGGCGGGGGCAGCTGAATGCTGAAGGCCGGTGCATCAGGAGAAACCCCTGCAGCGAAAAATCCGCGGGATTCCCACAGCGGATACCAGCAGGCCTCGATCGGGGCGGGTTCAAAACTTTTCGCCAGGGCTTGCGCCAAGGGGGTCGGAGAGAGAAGCGTCATGGATTCGAAACGGGCGGTGGAGTGCGCAAAGCGTCGCTGGCGCGGGAGTGTTTTGGGTCGCTTGGAAGAGCGGCTTGGGCATCGCTTGCGCGTCGGGCCATCTCGGTATGCACGCGAGTCAGCTCATCACTGACCGCCTTGCTAACCAGATCGCGGATCATACGCGAGAGCACATCATGCAGCTCGAGCGACAGGGTTTCGGTGGTGCGCTCGATGACCACCTTGAGCGTGGATCGGAGCTGGGCATCCAGCATCATGTCCGAGCGGCGCAGCAAGCGCTCCATCACATTTTCCCGCACCCGCAAGGCAAGCGCGGTCCAGTCAACTTCATTGAGCTGGGCCGGAAGCTCGTTGCCAGAGTAACGCGGCAACTGCACAACATCGGTGAGCATCGGGATCGCGTCTGCAGCCGTGGCATCTTCCGTGGCGGGGGCGGTGTCCGCGCGGGGACTAAAAGGATTCATGCCGGGACCCCTGCAGTCTTGGCGCCCATGTCATGAGCCTCAATTGGATAGCCGCGATCCTTGTAAAAGCGAAACCGGATACGGCCGGCCTGGCGATCTTGCTCATCGGCACCAACCACATCAATCAGGCGATCAAAACGGCTAAAGAAGTCGGGGGCTTGTGGCCCCAGGTTGATGATCAATGACGCATCGGGGCCATCGCAGGCTTGGGTGCTGAGCCAGATCGGGGTTTGCGGCGCTATCGGATCATCTGCCATCACATGCGGGATGAAATCATGCGCTGAAAACGTCCACAGGGTTTCATCCAATTTGGCCAGCTGCGCAGCATCGGGATGGTAAAAGAGAGCCTTGTGCTGGCCGCGATGAATCTTGCGGGCCAGTCGGCAGGCGTAGTTCAATGGGTCAGGAATATTGAAGTGAAAGTCGATCCGGGTCATGGGGGTTGATCAGGCTTTCGCAGCGCGTGCGCTCAAATATTGGGTGAGTAGCGCCACTGGCCGCGCGGTTGCGCCCTTGGCCGCGCCAGACTTCCAGGCGGTGCCTGCAATATCCAGGTGCGCCCAGGAGTAGGCTTTGGTGTAGCGGGCCAGAAAACAAGCGGCTGTAATTGCGCCACCGGCGCGCCCGCCAATATTGGCCATGTCAGCAAACGGTGATTTCAGCCCCTCCTGATACTCCTCGTCCATCGGCATGCGCCATACCGTATCCAGGGATTCGCGGCTGGCGGTTTGCAAGTCGCTGGCCAGGGTTTCGTCGTTGGTGAAAAGCGCGGAGTGATGATGGCCCAGCGCAATCACGCAAGCGCCAGTAAGAGTGGCGATATCGATCACTGCGGCCGGCTTGAAGCGCTCGGCATAGGTGAGCGCATCGCACAGGATCAACCGCCCTTCAGCATCAGTATTGAGAATTTCGATGGTCTGGCCCGACATGCTCGTCACTACATCACCTGGACGAGTCGCGGTGCCGCTGGGCATGTTTTCGCAAGTCGGAATCAGGCCTACAACATTAATCGGAAGCTTCATCGTCGCCACAGCACGCAAGGTGCCGAGTACCGAGGCGGCGCCGCACATGTCGTATTTCATCTCATCCATTTCAGGGGCGGGCTTGAGGCTGATTCCGCCGGTGTCGAAGGTGATGCCTTTGCCCACCAGCACCACCGGCGCCTGCTTGGCCGGGCCACCCAGCCACTGGGCGATGATGAACTTGGGCGCTTGTGCCGAGCCTTTGGCCACTGCGAGCAAAGCTCCCATGCCCAGCGTTTCCATTTGCTTGGTGTCCAGCACCTGCACCTTCAACTTATGGCTGCGCCCCAGTGCCCGGGCCGCATCTGCAAGATAAGTCGGGGTGCAGATATTGCCGGGTAGATTGGCCAGATCCTTGGTCAGCGCCATGCCTTCCACCAAAGCGCTGGCCGCCTTAATGGTGGATTGGGCCAGTTTGAGTTCGTTAGCTTGGACAGGCAATTCAAGTGCCGCCAGCTTGATGGGGGATTCCTTCTTGCTCTTGAGCTGATCAAAGCGGTACGTGGCCTGGGCTGCAGCCAGCACCTGAGTGCGCAATTTGGTGCCCAGAGCCTGCCCCTTCACGGAGGCTTCATGCAGCAGGCTGCTTGCCTGGCCGACTTGCAGGGCTAAGCATGTGCGCAAGCCCGCATCTGCTGCGGCCTGAAACTCTTTTGCGCTGGCCTCGGCCTGTTCGCCCAGACTCACCAATAAAACACGGGTCACCGGATGGCTGATGCGCAGCAGCAGGGTTGAGCCGGCTTTTGGAGGAAGGTCGCCAGCTTTCAGGGCAGTGCTCAGGGATTTGGCGGTTAAAGCGTCAAGTTGCTTGCCCGAAGCGCTAAGCGTTTGGCCCGCGGCCACCGGAAGAATCAGCAGTTCGGTGCGCAGTCGTTCGAGGGCCAGGGTCTTCGTGCTAAATTGCATGGTTCGCTTTGTGGGGTTTTGGTTAGAAGCAAAATTATATTCATGCTCTTCGTCAAGGCGCTGCGGCGCGACCTCACCAACCTCGCGGGCGTTGTTTTTGCGGCCCTCTTTACCATCATGGTTACCGTGACCCTGATCCGTATTCTCGGGCGGGCGGCGGTTGGTACGGTGGATACGCAGTCGGTTTTACCCCTGATCGCCTTTGCCGCGGTGAATTTCCTGCCGATTTTGCTGGTGTTGACGCTGTATGTCGCGATTCTGATGTCGCTGACCCGGGCTTACCGCGACTCCGAGATGGTGATCTGGTTTGCCAGCGGGCGCTCGATCCTCGACTGGATTGCTCCGGTATTGCGTTTTGCCTTGCCATTTGTGGTGCTGATTGGGCTGATCTCCTTGGGCGTGGCACCTTGGGCCGCCCGGCAAAGCAGCGAGTATCAAAAGCGATTCGAGCAGCGTGAAGATGTCTCGCAGGTGTCGGCCGGGCAGTTTCGTGAATCTGGATCGGGCGGTCGCGTGTTCTTTGTTGAATCGGTAAGTGAGGATCAGGCTGAAGTACGCAATGTTTTTGTGACCCAGCGGGTGGGCAATGAAGTCAGTGTCGTGGTTTCAAGTGGCGGAGGTATTGAGATCTTGCCCAATGGCGATCGGTTTCTGGTACTCAACGAGGGGCGCCGATACGACAGTGCAAAGGGTGAGGCTGGGTTTCGCATCATGTCTTTCGAGCGCTATGGCGTGCGGCTTGATCCGCAAACTCCGGACCTGACCGATGAATCTACCCGGGCCCAATCCACATGGGCTCTGATCGCTGCTCCGACCCTGCGCCACCAAGGCGAGTTGATGTGGCGTCTGAGTGTGCCGATCAGTGCCGTAGTGCTTGCCCTGATGGCAATACCGCTTTCCGCATTCAATCCACGGGTAGGTCGCTCGATCAATCTCGTGCTCGCGCTTTTAGTCTATGTGGTTTACAACAATTTTCTGTCGATCATCCAAGCCTGGATGGGGCAGGGTAAAGCTGACTGGGCAAGCGCTGCCCTGGTTCATCTGATCCCCTTGGGCTTGGTGGCGCTGCTGTTTTATTGGCGGGTGTCGTTGATCCGCCTGCCTTGGTTGCAGCGTGTTTTGGGCGTGCTGAGGCGGCAGCGGCAATGAGCAGTCGTTTGATCGGGCGCTACATGCGCCGGGAGATAGCCTCGGCAGTGCTGTTTGTCTTGCTGGGATTTCTTGCGCTGTTTGCGTTTTTTGATGTTATCAACGAGCTCGATGAGTTGGGTAAGGGGACCTATCGCTTACAGCATGCACTCCTGTATGTCGGGTTGGGTTTGCCGAATCGGGCTTATGAGTTGATGCCGATTGCTGCCTTGATTGGCGCGATTTACGCCCTGGCGCAGTTCGCCCAGCACTCGGAGTTCACCGCAATGCGCGCGGCCGGGCTGGGCCGGACTCGAGCGTTGTTGGAAGTGGGGCTGGTGGGCTTGGTGTTTGCCCTGATCACGCTGATGCTTGGAGAGGTGGTGGCGCCGCAGTCAGAAAAGTTGGCCCGGCAGATTCGACTGAGCGCCATGGGCACCGCCGTTGTGGGCCAGTTTCGCTCAGGCATCTGGATCAAGGACACAGCCCGGGCGCCGGATGGAAGTTCGCGTACCAGCCGCTTTATCAACATCCGGGAGCTTGAGCCAGACGGAACCCTGCAGGGAGTTCAAGTTTATGAGTTTGATCAGCAGTTTCGGCTGATCGAGGTGCTCAACGCAAAAAGTGCCCGTTATGTCTCCGCCACAGGCTGGCAGTTATACGAGGTGGAAACCATCGAGGTTGACCCCCGCGCGGCTGGTGCGATTGGCGAGACTCTGGTTCCGGACCCAGCGGGTAAGCCCCGACCCACAGTGGCTCCCGCCCCGTTGGCCGCAGAGCGCCAAGTCAGGGCGCAGGCGCGTTGGGATACCGAACTCACGCCAGACATTTTTAATGTGGCGCTGGTGGCTCCGGAGCGAATGGCGGCTCTTGGCCTATATCAATACATCCGGCATTTGCAGGATAACCGGCAGGCTACCGATCGCTACGTCCTGGCGCTTTGGAAAAAGTTGATGTATCCCTTGGCGGTTGTGGTGATGATGGCGCTTGCCCTGCCGTTTGCCTACCTGCAAGTGCGGGCTGGTGGCATCGGCTACAAGGTATTCGTAGGCATCATGCTGGGGGTGACCTTTCATTTGCTCAACGGTTTGTTCTCGCACCTCGGGCTGCTCAACACCTGGCCGGCGTGGGTGAGTGCGGGGCTGCCCAGTGTTTTGGCGATGATGCTTGCCCTTGGGATGCTGGCTTGGGTGGATCGGGTGCGATGAATCCGAGAAGTGTTGTGTGTCTGATCATGTCCAAGACAACAAAGGGTTGGACGATTATTACAAAACTGAGTACAGTTCGCAGCGTGTATCGAGGAGGAGGAGAGGCAGCCCTGCTGCCGTTTCAGGCGCACAGCAATGTGCGCCTTTTTCTTTGGTCCAAGCCGTTTGCACTATCTCGCTCTCCAGTGCTCCAACCATGATCATGTCTCCTGATACTGATCGAGCCCGCTGGTGGCTGCTGGCGCTTATCGTCCTGTCTGGAATGCGCACCTGGCTTGCGTGGTGGCTGCCCTTGACGGGTGATGAAGCCTACTTCTATTTCTGGGGCCTCTATCCGGCGGGCGGGTTTTATGATCACCCCCCCATGGTGGGATGGTGGCTCGCCGGCCTGAATCTGCTTTCTGATCATCCGCTTGTGTTGCGATTGCCTGCGCTTTTAGTGCCGGTGGTGCTGGCCTGGTTGTTGCGCCTCTGGTTGCTGCGTCAGCCATGGTGTGATCAATGGTGTGCCAATGGCGTTGCGATGCTGTTGATACTCGCCCCACTCAATGTGTGGAACGTGGCCATCACTACCGATGTGCCGCTGATGTTTTTTGCCGGGCTTGCCACTCTTGCCTACCTTCAGGCGCATCGTCTGGCCCAGGCGAGGAATGCAGCCGCTGATAGCAACATCTGGTACATCCTGGCGGGATTGGCATTGGGTGCAGCCCTCATGTCTAAGTATTTCGCCGGCCTGCTTGCTCTGGGGTTTGCAGCGCATTTGTTGTTTGGCCGCGTTCGGCGTCGCTGGGTGCCGCTTGCACTTCTGGTGATGTTCAGTGTGCCCGCTGCGATTTGGCAGGGGCTTTGGAACGCAGAGCAATGCTGGCCCAATCTCATGTTCAATCTCGTCAACCGGCATGGCAATGCGGGGCTGGGTTGGCGTAATACGGCGCTCTACATTACTAGTGTGTTGTATGTGATGGGGCCAGTGCTGGCAGCGATGGCTATCTTTCGTTCGCGTGCCAAGACTGTGGTGGTGAGTAACGAAGCGGGTCAGACCCAAGAGGCGTTGGCCTGGATTGCCGGGGTGCCACTGGTCCTTTTCCTGGCGCTATCGCTGATCAAACCGATAGGTCTTCATTGGCTGGCCGCTTTTGTGCTGCCCGGGGTGATGGGGTTGGCAATGGCAATCGAGCAGCGCCCGGGCTCCAGTGTTTCGTCTGGGTCTGGCACAGCCCGCCGCAGGCTCGGGACCGCTATCGGGCTAAGCGCATTATTTGGTGCATTGCATTGGGGGTTGATTGTTGGCGCAGCCAGCGCGCCACTCAATACCTGGCAACACACGCGCCTGTACCCTGGGCTGGTGATGACGCTTGCGCCGCAGGCGATGAGGCAAGCATTGGCGCCATACCTCGATCCGCAAGTCGCCACTCATGTTGAGCAGCGCCCGTCGCCGATTCAGGATTGGCTGCCTGCCAGCCCCCAGCAATGGGTGCTTGCCAGCGATGGCTATTCACCGGCGGTAACAATGAGCATGGGTCTCGGGCGAAGAGTGGTGGTGTTTGGGCCCGGTTCCTCGCATGCTCGACATGACGATATCCTCACTGATTGGCGATTGGCCCAGGGCCGAAATATCCTGATTATTCGACGCGATGCCGCGCGCCAAAGCGATGATGCGAAGTATTTTGAGCGGGTGCAATTCAAAAGCATCGAGATTGAAGGGGCCCGCTTCGAGCTTACCCTGGGTGAGGGCTTTCGCTATGAACCCTACCGGGATGGCGTGCTGGATGCAGTGCGCCAACGGTACTACGCGGTGCCGCAGTGGCTGGCGCGGTGGTCTACTGCTCCCTGTTATTTCTGTGCCCGGTATTTTCCGCAATTGGCTTGTCATCGATGAATTTGCAACAGCTTCGCTTTGTGCGTGAATGTGTGCGTCAAGGCTTTTCCCTTACGCTTGCCGCAAAAGCCCTCGGCACTTCTCAGCCTGCCGTCTCACGGGGCATCCTTGAGCTGGAGGCTCAGCTCGGGGTGGATATTTTTCAGCGGCATGGCAAACGCATCCTGGGCCTCACCGAGCCCGGCAAAATGATTCTGGGCAAGGCGGACCGTGTGCTGAGCGAGGTGGCTTCAATTGAGCGAGCCACTGCAGACTTTCGAGCGCGTGATGCCGGTGAACTCAGGATTGCCACCACGCACACCCAGGCGCGCTACACCTTGCCACCCATAGTGCGCGAGTTTCGTAAGCGCTACCCGGCTGTGCGGCTCACCCTGTTGCAGGGCAGCCCGCGTCAGATCGTGGCTCAGGTGCTGGAGCGTGAAGTGGATTTTGCCATTGCCACCGAGGTGCCCAGCGATCAGACCGAGCTGCAGGTGGTGAACCTGTTTGAATGGCAGCATGTGGTGGTTGTGCCTGCCAAACATCCCCTGGCACAAACCGGTCCTGAAGCTTTGAGTCTGGCGGCATTAGCGCGCTATCCGCTGGTGACCTATGTTCAGGAGTTTGCCGGGCGCACCCGAATCGACGCCGCGTTTTCGCGAGCGGGATTACAGCCCGATATTGTGCTGGCCGCGATTGATTCCGATGTGATTAAAACCTATGTGAGTATTGGCTTGGGGGTGGGGATCATGGCTCAGCTGGCCTACGATCCCAAAGCTGATCGTGGGCTTGTGGCCTTACCTGCAGGGCATCTCTTTGGTAGCAACAAGGTTCGTTTAGCGGTGCGCAAGGACACCTTTTTGCGCGGGTTTGCTCAAACCTTCATCGATTTGATGATGCCTCAATCGGATACCAAGGTGTCTGCGTGATGCGGGTATGTGTGATCGGCGCTGGTGCGATCGGTGGCGTGATCGCAGCCTGGTTAGCCCGGGCCGGCCATCAGGTCAAAGTCGTAGCGCGTGGAGATCATCTCGCGGCTTTGCAAACCCGCGGGCTCCAGCTGGAGGACCGAATTGCGGGGTCCGATTTCACAGTTCGAGTCGATGCTCGCAACTCAGCCGCTGGGCTGGGCCATCAGGATCTTGTAGTGCTTGGAGTGAAGGGGCCAGCGATGGCCGAGGTATTGCCTCAGATCGGGCCACTTCTAGGTAATGACACGATGGTGTTGCCCGCCATCAATGGCGTGCCATGGTGGTACTTTCTGAAGGAGGGCGGTCAGTTTGACGGGCAGCCGATCAAAGCACTCGATCCCGGTGGTCATCTGCTGACCTTGATTCCGGCGCAGCATCTGGTCGGCTGCGTCGTGCATGTGGCCGGTGAAATGATGGCGCCGGGTGTGATTGCGCAAACCGCGCATCGCAAACTGATTATCGGCGATGTGCAGCGTGGCACGAGCAAGCGGCTTGAGGCTCTTGGGCTGGCGCTGAATCAGGCTGGCTTTGAAGCGGTGGTATCGGCTGATATCCGCCGCGATCTTTGGGTCAAGTTGATTGGTAATCTGGCATTTAATCCGCTGGCCGCGCTCACTGGAATGCGCATGGATGAAATGCTCGCGCAACCTGGCCTGGTCGCGTTAGCCCGGCGGCTGATTGAGGAAAGCAACCAGGTGGCCAGGGCTCTGGGTGTGGAAACCGGGATCGACACAGAAACCCGCATCACCATGGCTCGCACTATCGGGCGTGCTCGTTTATCCACCTTGCAGGATTTCGAGAAGGGCCGTCGCCCCGAATTGGAAGGTCTTCTGGGCTCGGTGATTGAGTTGGCCGCCCGGGTTCATCAGCCTGTGCCAACCATCGAGCATGTGGCGGCGTTGACCTATGCACGGGCCCGAGCCCTCGGACTTATCACCTAACGCAACCGGGCTGCCCGCTATACTTCGCCCACTAAGCTTTGCCCACAATTTTTTGGAGTCTGTTCATGACGATTTCTTTCCGTGTATCGCTACTGCTTGCCGGGTTGACCCTCGGTGGCGTGGCACAAGCCCAAGTCACGCTGACCGCTTCAAGCTGGCTGCCTCCAACCCACACCCTGTCGCAAAGTCAGGCCAAATGGTGCGAGGAAGTCACCAAAGCCACCAGCAGCCGGGTCAAGTGCAATATCCTGCCAAAGGCCGTGGTTGCTCCTCCCGGAACCTTTGATGCGGTGCGCGATGGCTTGGCAGATATTTCTTTTTCGGTGCATGGCTACACCCCCGGGCGTTACACCCTGACACAGATGGTCGAGCTGCCATTTGCTGGCGATTCGGCCGAGGCAACCTCGGTGGCCTATCAGCGCGTGTTTGACAAGCATCTGGCCAAACTCAATGAACACAAAGGGCTCAAAGTGCTCGCCGTGTTCACCCATGGCCCTGGCATGATCATCAATACCAAGCGCCAGGTGAATTCTCTGGCTGACATGCAAGGTCTGAAGTTTCGTGTGGGCGGCGGCATGGTCAATGAAATGGGCAAAGCCATTGGTGCCAATGTCACTCTGAAGCCTGCGCCTGAGTCCTATGAGCTGCTCTCGTCCGGTGTGATGGATGGGGTGTTTTTCCCTGCCGAATCAGTGGAGTCTTTCAAGCTTGAAAAGCTGGTCAAGCATCGCACCACATTTCCTGGCGGCCTCTACAACACCAGCTTTGCATTCGTGATGAATGAAGCCACCTGGAACAAAATCAGCAAAGCGGATCAGGACATCATCAGCAAGCTCAGCGGCGAGGCTGGAGCGCGCTTGTTTGGGCGCGGTTGGGACCAGGTGGATCGGCGCGGCGCAGCCTTCATGCAGGCCAACAACGTACAAGTAACGCCTGCCTCCAAAGCGTTTGTTGAGGAAGTGAAGGCAAAAACTGCTGGCCTGGAGCAAAAGTGGGCTACCGACGCCAAAGCCAAGGGCCTTGGTAATCCCGAAGCCGTGTTGAAAGAGTATCGCGCCGAAATCAGCAAGCTTTGAAGAGTGCTATTGCTTCTTTGATATGTTTTTAGAGTATCCCCGCCTCCTGTGAGGCGGGCTCTTTTCGGAACCTCCCCCATGAAGCCCTTGCGAACCACCCTTGGTGCGGTGGCAGCCCTGATGTTGTTTGCCATGATGGTGCTGACCTTTTGCGACGTGGTGGGCCGCAAGGCTTTTGGTTCATCGATTCCTGGCGTGGTTGAAGTCACCGAGCTGTTGATGCTCTTGTTGATTTTTGTGGCGATGCCGCTCACCTCGTTGCATGGCGAGCATATTCTGTTTGATCTGCTCGACAAGTTTTTGCCAGAAAGCGCATTGGACTGGCAACACCGGCTGGCTAATTTTTTGTGTGTTGGGCTGCTGGCGGCGTCGGCATGGCTGGTTTGGGTGCGTGCCGGTCGCACCCTTGAGCAGGGTGATACCACCTCGTCCCTGCATCTTCCGCTAGGCCCGTTTTACTACCTGACTGCCCTTATGCTTTTGGCGTGCGCCGCGGCGCATGGCTGGCTTGCGTTTCAGCCTCGCGGTGAATCCCAGGAGCAGGGCGCATGATTGAAGCCGCGCTCGGTTTTGCCGCTATGTTTTTGTTGATGGCGCTGCGTGTGCCGATTGCTTTTGCCATGGGCCTGGTTGGCCTGATTGGCTTGGGGTTGATACGGTCCTGGCCCGCTGCGGTATCCAGCACCACTACCGAAATTCTCGATATCGCCAAATACACCTTGTCGGTGGTCCCCCTTTTTGTGCTGATGGGTAACTTCGTCACTCGCGCAGGGTTGTCGCGAGAGCTATATCAAGCCGCTTACGCTTTTATTGGCCATCGGCGGGGCGGGCTGGCTATGTCAACAGTCGCGGCGTGCGCAGGCTTTGGTGCCATTTGCGGCTCATCGATTGCTACCACTGCCACGATGGCGCGGGTCGCAATGCCTGAGATGCGCCGGTTTAACTATTCGGACTCATTCGCAGCGGGTTCAATCGCCGCGGGGGGCACGCTGGGCATTCTGATTCCGCCTTCGGTGATCATGGTGATCTACGGCATCATGACCGAGACCAGCATCGGTGCCTTGTTCGCTGCGGGCATCGTGCCAGGAATCCTCGCCGCGAGCCTTTATATCTTTGCTGCAGGTGTCGTGACCCAGCATCATCCGGAGCTGGGGCCGCCCGGAGAGCGCTCAAGCTGGCGGCAGCGCTGGATTGCGCTTCGCAACATCTGGGGGGTGATACTTCTTTTCGGCCTGGTGATGGGCGGGATGTACGGTGGCTTTTTTACACCTACCGAAGCTGCCGGGGTTGGAGCGATGGGCGGTTTTTTGTTTGCCCTGGCTCGGGGGGCGCTGACCTTCAAAACCTTGATGCAAACCCTGGTGGATTCTTCGCGAACCACAGCGATGCTTTTCACCATCGTGATTGGCGCCTCGATATTTGCCAACTTCATGAACTTCACCACCCTGCCGGTGGATCTGCGCGATTTTGTGACGCAGTTTCAGATTCATCCACTGGCGGTAGTGATTGCGATTTGCGTGATTTATGTGCTTTTGGGCACTGCCATGGAGGAGCTCTCCATGATTCTGCTTACGGTGCCGATTTTCTTTCCCCTGATCGTGCATCTGGGGTTTGACCCGATCTGGTTCGGTATTCTGATTGTGTGCGTTGTTGAAATCGGCATGATCAGCCCGCCGGTGGGCATGAATGTGTTTGTATTGCGCAGCGTCTTGCCTGACGTCCCGACCGCCAGTATCTGGCGCGGGGTCATGCCGTTTCTTTACGCCGACATCCTGCGCCTGGCGATCCTGATCACCTTTCCGGCGATTACCCTGTGGTTACCCAAACTGCTTAATCTTTAGCGTTAATTTGAGCAAGCACCGCGGCGAATAGCGGGCTTGTGGGCTCGGCCAGCGCCTCACAGATGGTGAAGTGATTGTGCCCGGGTTGGGCAACCCGACTCACTGCGGTGTGCCCACTCCAAGCTGTCTCGATAGCTGAAGTTTGCCAATGAAACTCAGGGCTTTCCTCGCTCCCAACAGCCAGAAGCAAGGGCGAGCGGCTGGCAGGTGGCATTAAGGCCGGACTGAGCGCGACGGCCTCGGGCTGGCTGAGCTTGAGATCCACATTGAGGTAAGGACACGAGGCAATGGGTCGCATATCAAACAGCCCGCTCATCGCCACCGCACTTTTCACCAGCTGCCTGGGCAAATCTTGCGCGACCTGCTTCCACAACACAGCCAGCATCATCGCGCTGAGATGCCCGCCCGCCGAGTGCCCGACCACATGGATATTCCTCGGGTCCGCGCCCAGGGCTTTGGCGTTTCTATAAAGCCATACCAGTGCGGCAATCATTTGCTGAACGATGTGCCGGACGCTGACCTCGGGTGCCAACGAGTAGTTAACGACCGCCAGGTTGAGATCAGCTTGCGCAAAAGCGGGCGCGATAAAGGAAAAGTCGTCTTTATCGAGCGAGCGCCAATACCCTCCGTGAATGAACATCACCAAAGGGCGTCCGCGGCTTGAGGCCGGGAAAAAATCAAGTCTTTCGCTAGCCGGTGCCCCGTATCCGAACTCGCGCAGGCGCGGGCTGGCTGCTCTTACCTGCGTGGACTGTGTTGTCCAGCTGGCAAGCAGCTCGGGTGCGTGAGGAACCCTCAGGCGGTTGTTGTACTGGGAATCGTAGTACGCAGCCGAGGCTGCAGTATCGGCTGCGGCCGGCCGGGAATCAGGTGCGGGTGGAAGCTTCATGCCGTGATGATGCCACGGCGCTGGATCGACGTTGATATGCACCTAGTCCCACCGCTCCCATGCCCAGCAAGATCAAGGCTAATGTGCCGGGTAGCGGCACCTTGGCCACCGTGGATTTGTTGGCGCTTGGTTGAGCGTTATCGGTTGGTGATCCTGTCTGGGTGCCCGACGCTCCGGTTGCGGCCGACCCACTGCCCGGTGACCCGGTATTTCCCGAACTGGCAGAAGCCGCTTCGTTTGCCTTGCTGAGAATCTGGCCTGCATCCGAACCGCTCAGCGCAGACGTGCTTGAGGTCAGACCGTTGGCGGCGAGCGAAGGAATCGTGACTTGCCCGACAGATTCCTTGGATGCACGCTCCGAGTTGGCAGCAAGCGCACCAACCGAGCTGTCCAAGGCGGAGGGACGCTGGGTCATAAACGCCCAAACATCATCAGTTTTTTGCAGGGAAGCCGGGCCGCCACCTGTAAGCGACTTCAAGACGTTGTCCATCAAGGCGAGCTTTTCAGCGGTTTGAATCGCATTGCCCGATTGACCGTTGGCCGCCAGAGTAATCGGGCTCACCGCCGGACCTTCGGCAAGCACCTGAACCGATTCACGAGCGCTGGATTCTCTGGCGCGGCTCCCCGATTCGGCTGAGCGCGACGGATCGTTGAAGAGGGCAGTATTGGCAGCCGACATCGATTGCCAGAGCGGCAGTTCAAATGGACTCGCGGATTTTCCGCGCTGTGCAGAGTTGGACAGGGCCAGCGTGCTGGATACCGGTGACTCCGGCTCAAAGCTTACGATGGCGCGCTTGGCCGGCGGATCGTTGGGCTTTACCAAGGCATTGATCAAACCGCTCATGGGCCCCACAAATTCGAAGACCTCAGCCAGCATCGCACCGGCGCGCTTACCCAGAGACACGTTCGACGCCAGGGTGACGCCCGCCACGGTCATGGATACAGCTGCAAAGATGACAACGCTTTTTTTCATGGTTTTCCGAGTTCTCGGCTTACCCAAGCGAGAATTGTGCCACTTATGGAAATCACAAAAAATCAATGACTTACAGGATTCTTTACAGTCGGGCCACCAGGTAAGTGTAATTCCTGCCGACAAGACTTTTGTCATCAGGGCAGCTTCAAATCGGAACTTTCCAAGCTCGCCGCCCCTCAAGACAACAAAATTATCCCACGGTTGCCTGGAAAAGCAGCATGCCCCTGAAGTGAGTTCGGAAGCAAACCTCCGCGGTTTTTACGGAGCTTTCAAGTCAATGGGACTACAAAGTGCACGAATTACAACGTCCGCGCGTTTCCCTTTGACTACTTTATTGGCACAATCGCCCACCATGAAAATATTCGGTACTCGTTGGTTAATCGGTCTTGCAGCCCTAAGCGCAGTTTGTCTAAGCGCTCCGCTCCAGGCCAATCCACTATCGGGAGCCACTTCGGCGCTTCCAAAACCGGCAGGCGGGTGTCCTGAAGCCCTGAAGTTTCAGGCGACACCTTTGCTCGAGGAAAAGCCCCGCTCACTTTGCGAATACGCCGGTCAGGTGGTTCTGGTCGTCAACACAGCGAGTCGATGCGGCCTGACGCCTCAGTATGAGTCCCTGAACACGCTCTACAACCGATATCGGCGTCACGGGCTGGTAGTTCTCGGATTCCCAGCCAATGATTTTGCCGGCCAGGAACCTGGAGACAACAAACAGATCGCGCAGTTTTGCGCTATCAACTATGGGGTTTCGTTCCCCATGTTCGGCAAGCTCGCGCAGCCGATCAACGAGCACCCCTTGTTTGCCCAGCTTAGCAAGGCAAGCGGCTCGTCGCCACGCTGGAATTTCCACAAGTATCTGATTGACCGGCAAGGCAAAGTGGTGAGCTTTGAGTCCTCAACCGATCCGCTGGCACCCTCGGTGACCAAGGCCATTGAGTCGGCGCTAGCCGCCTCGCGTTAGATCAGGATTTGACCTCGCCACGTCTTGCTGCGGGGCTGGTCCTATTGGCTGGTATTGCCGCAGGAATGCAGGTCGGCAAGCTGCCGCCCGCTCTCGCAGCACTGAAGCTTGAGTTTGGCCTGTCGATTGTTCAGGCCAGTCTGTTCGTCACGATGTTTCAGGCGGCCGGGGTATCGGTGGGCATTGTCGGCGGAATGCTGGCTGATCGTTTTGGCGCGCGCCGGGTGATGAGTCTTGGGCTCGCGATCATCGTGCTCGCCAGTACGCTCTCGACGTTTGCCTACAGCGCGCTTGCCGTGCTGGCCTTGCGTGCTCTGGAAAGTGCAGGCTTTTTGCTGGCTGTGCTCCCGGGCCCGATGTTGCTTAGGCGCTTGGTGACTCCCGACAAACTCATCCGATGGCTTGGTGCCTGGGGCATGTATATGCCGCTCGGCATGGGCCTGATGCTTTTGATCGGACCTTTGCTTATCGAACAGGGTGGTTGGCGGCTCGCGTGGTGGGTGGCCAGTGCCATGGCACTTGTGCCATTGATCATGATGAGGACCTTGCCTCGCGACCCTCAGCCCACGCAACACGGGCAACCCGCAGCATGGCTTGAACTGGTGCTCATGACTGTCCGACGCCTGGGTCCGTGGACGCTCGCATTAGCCTTTGGATGTTATGCCGCGCAATGGATGTCGGTGTTTACCTTCTTGCCATTGATCTATGAGCAGTCGGGGATTTCACCGGCCATTGCTGGCGCGCTCACCGCGCTTGCAGCATTGATTAACGCAGTAGGTAATGGTGCCGCCGGATGGGTCAATCGCTGGATTTCCCCTTCACGGGTGCTCATGCTGACGGCTCTGCTAATGAGCGCTTGTGCCTGGGTTACTTTCGGTGCACCGGTCGAGGTGGGTCTTGCCTGGCGCTATGGTGCATTGCTGGTGTTTTCTTCAGTGGGTGGCCTGATCCCCGGCACGCTCTTCATCATGAGCGCGCGGCTTGCAGCATCGCCGGCTGCAGTATCCACCACCGTCGGCCTGATGCAGCAGGGCAGTGCATTGGGGCAAGGACTCGGGCCTCCGATCATTGCTGTGGTCGCGGCTCAATCGCTGGGCTGGGGCAACACCTGGATCGCGACTTCACTATTTTCCTGCGGCGTGATCCTGGCGGCTTGGCTCATGGGGCGTGCGCTTCATGCTGCCCCTTAACTGCTGCCCGTCAATTGCTGCGCGAAGTATCATGAGCGCCCATGACTCAACGCCGAACAGAAAAGCCTTTGGCCAAGGACAAGCCGCTGGCCAAGCCCGCAGTAAAAAAAGCGGCCACCCGCCTGCCAACAACGCGTGATCCGGTGGCCACCCGCAAAGCGATCTTGCTAGCTGCAGGAGCCGAGTTTGCCGAGCATGGCTTAAATGGCGCCACCGTCGATTTGATCGCCGAACGCGCAGGCATCAACAAGCGCATGCTCTACTATTATTTCGGAAGCAAAGACGAGTTGTTTACAGCGGTTCTTGAGCATGCCTATGAAGCGATTCGCCAACAGGAACGCGGCCTGAAACTGGATGAAGTAGACCCGGTGGAAGCTATTCGCCGCCTGATCGCATTCACCTGGAATTACTACCTGCAGCATCCGGAATTTCTCAGCCTGCTTAACACTGAAAACCTGCACCGGGCGGTGCACCTCAGTCAATCCAGCCGGGTCAAAACAATGCACTCGCCGTTTGTGAGCATGATCGATGCTGTGCTGGAGCGGGGTCGTCGCGACGGGGTATTCAGGCCTGGCGTCGATCCGGTGCAGCTTTATATTTCGATAGCATCTTTATCGTATTTTTATATCGGTAACTGCCATACCCTGAGTGCCATCTTTGGACGCAACCTGCTGGCCCCCAAAGCGCAGCTTGAGCGCTTGTCGCATATGAATGATCTGGTGCTTGGGTATTTGGTGCGCTAGGCACCTGCGCGTTCAAAGAGATCCCGCCCGGCTACCAGCGCGCGAATTTTCGCATCAGCAATTGAGCGCTTGAGCATCCAGAATCCGCAGTCGGGATGGATGTAGGACACACGACCGGTTCCCAACAACTTTTCGGCCTGCTCAATGGCTTTGGCAATCTGTTCGGCCGTTTCCACATCGGTGCGCTTGATATCCACAACGCCCATACCAAACCCAATATGTGGCTGCAACTCCTTGAACACTGCCAGCTCCGAAGGAGGTCGGTGCGCTACCTCCATCACGATATGGTCAGCATGCAGGCCGTTGAGATATTCCATCAGGGCATCCCAGGCACCTTTTTGCACACTTTGGCCGCCATAGTTTCCAAAGCATAAGTGAACTGCCGACTTGCCAGGAATCGTATCCAGCACGGTATTCATGGCTCTCAGGGCCCAACGCCACTCTTCGGGATGGCCCGGCAGATTGGCTTCATCCACCTGGATCACTTGCGCATTGCAATGACTGACCTGGGCCGCCAACACATCAGCAATGCCCTGGGTGAGCATTTCTATGGAGCCATAGTGATGATCGATCAGTGTTTTGGCCAGCATATGCGGCCCGGTCACGGTGAATTTCAGGGGCCGCGAGGTAAGCTTGAGCGCACGTGCACAAGCCCCCGGTAAATCAAGGGTGCCACTGCCCAGTGCTGATTCAACGACGCCGGGAGGCTTGGCGCGAAACCTCATTCCCGCATTTCGGGTGTAGGCGATCATTTCTTCAAAGCCAATACGCGTGCGTACCCCATCAAGTGGGCGCACGAAGTACTCAATCATTCCATTGGTTTCAGGATGATTGATATCGAAGCGATAAAGCTCGCCGTCGCAAACAAGATCAATACCCGCTTGTTCCTGGGTGCTCATCACCACCCGCGTGGCGTCAATCAAGGCTTGTTCGCTGGGGGCGGATACCAGCCAGTCTGGGATCGGATAGGAACCAACAACTGTAGTCTGAATATGGGCCATGTTTTCACCAAAACGTTACAAGTAAATTGTGCTCCTATCAATTCTCCTTCGTCAATGGGTAAGTTTTCCTCGTATTGCGCGGTGCAGCATGAATTAACGCTTGACATCCAAGGACGACAGGCGCATCTTTTCACCAAATAGTTACAAAACGGATGTGAAGTCCGTGTGTTTTGAATCCGTATGAATCAGGAGGCCGGATTGATCAATGCCATGCACCAAACCCTTTATTCGCTGCAGGGTCATCTGACTGTGCCTGGAGTATTCCGGGCCGAACAAATGCAACATGTGGTCCATGACATTGAGCAGTGGGGTGAGCAGTTCCTGACCGATCTCGCGCCCGAAGAACGTGCCTGGTATGTTGATGGCGGTGTCAGTGCGCGCACGGTGTTGCGCAAGCTCGATAATCCTCATGCGCATCGCGATGCCGTGTTTGATTTGGCATGTGATCACCGATTGGTGCGTATCGCGGAAGCCTTTGTTCAGGGTCCGGTGGATCTGTACTTCAGTCAGGTGTTTTTCAAGCCACCCGAAGGCGGCGGGCCCAAGCCGGCTCATCAGGACAATTTTTATTTTGGCCCTGATGATCTCGATGGTGTGGTGACAGCCTGGGTTGCGCTTGATGACGCCACTTTGCACAATGGCTGCCTGTATTTCGGCGACGGTACCAATCTTGGTCCGGTATATGAACACTTCGCGCCGGATGATGAGCCCTTTAATCTCCAGTTACCCGAGCAGATTTTGGCCCGTCAGCCGATGCAGCCAGCGCCGGTGCCGCGAGGTGGTGTGTCATTTCATCACGGCAACACTTTCCACCAATCCGGGGCCAACCATTCCAGGCATTGGCGTCGCGCAGTGGCCTTGCACTATGTTCGCCGTGATACGGTGTTTGCCCAGCCCGCGCTGCCCTATGATCATAGCCTGAAGCGGCGTGTCTCCTGAGGGTCTGATATGAGCCTGAAACGCTTGTTTGCAGCGCAATGGATGCGGCCGATCATCATGGTTGTGTTGCTGTTGATCTTGTGGGATCTCGCCATACGCCTCTTCAAGATTCCGCAATACCTGGTCCCTACGCCGCTTGCGGTGGTGGAACAGATCATCAAGGAGTGGCCCACCTTGCTGCGCGAGTGCATGGTGACCACCTGGGCAACCCTCGGTGGCTTTGCACTGTCTATTCTTTTTGGTATTCCTGTTGCGATGCTGATTGCGTGGTCGCGGGTGGTGGAGAGTTTTGTTTATCCGTTGCTGGTGTTTTCACAAAGCATTCCCAAGATCGCCATTGCACCATTGTTTGTGGTGTGGTTCGGCTTTGGCATCGTGCCCAAGATTATTTCTGCTTTCCTCCTCGGTTTTTTCCCGGTTGTGGTGTCCACAGTGATGGGCTTCAAATCGGTGGAGCCCGACATGATTGATCTGGCCCGATCCATGGGCGCTTCTCGTTGGAAGATGTTTTGGCGCATTAGCCTGCCCCAGGCATTGCCGTCGATTTTTTCTGGCTTGAAGGTGTGCATCACGCTGGCCGTCGTTGGTGCCGTTGTGGGCGAGTTTGTCGGCTCGAACTCCGGTATCGGCTATCTGTTGCAAAAGGCCAATGGCAATTTTGATTTGCCGCTGATGTTCGCCGGTTTGGTGGTGTTGTCATTGATCGGCGTGGTGCTGTTTATCGCCATTGATGTGGTCGAACGGATGATGATTCCCTGGCATGCTTCCCAGCGTGCCGATGTGTTGCCCTCAGCTTGAATATTTCATAACGACGAAGGAGACATGATGAACCTGGTCCCGAAGCTCTCTAAGCGCAATACCCTTCGAGGGGTGGCTGCCGCCGTGATACTGAGTAGTGCCTTGCCGGTGATGGCTCAGCCCAAGGAAAAAGTGGTGCTGATGCTCAACTGGTATCTGTATAGCGAACATGCACCGTTTTTTCTGGGTAAGGAGCGTGGATTTTTTGATGCCGAAGGTATCGATCTTGAGATTCAGGAAGGGCGCGGCTCCGGGCCCACAGTTCAGGCGGTAGCCGCCCGCACCGTGCAGTTTGGTTACGCTGATGTGCCCACGATGATCAAGATTGCGGCCAAGGGCGCTCCAGTGCGCTCGGTGGGCGTGGCCTTGCAAACCTCGCCGATGTCAGTGATTGGCTTGAGCGAAAAGAATATTCGCCTGCCTGCCGATATCAAGGGTAAAACCGTCGCCATGACACCGGGCGATTCGATGTCGCAGATTTGGCCCCTGTTCCTGAAAAAGACCGGCCTGGTGGAGAGCGATTACAAAGTTGTTTCCGGTGACGGCCAAACCAAACTCAATGCGGTGATCAATGGGCAGGCTGATCTTTTGCTGGGCTATGTAATGGATCAAACCATGCGGATCACCGATGCCACCAAAAAGCCCACCAATGCGATCCGGTTTGCAGATTACGGGGTGAACCTGGTGAGCTCGGGGGTGATTGCCCATCGTGACATGATCAAGGACAAGCCTGATCTCATTCGACGCTTTATGCGCGCTTCGTCGCGTGCTTTTGAAGAGTCCGTGCGATCCCCGGAAGCTGCGGTAGATGCCATGCTTAAGGCGAATGCAAAAGCAGGCCAGCGCGATACCTTGATTGCAGGCTTGCGCATGACCACTCCGCTATACACCGCAGACGATACCAAGGGTGGCAAGCCCTTCCGCGTTTCGGCGCGCAACATGGCGGAGTCTTTCAGCATGCTGCAGGAGTTTGGCGGCCTGGAGAAAAACTCGGGTAAGGCTGAGGACTACTACACCAATGAGTTTTTGCCTCAGTAAATGAATTCGCCAGCGCAACTTCGTGTGGTGGGTGACACCGCCACACGCTTACCCCTGATTCGATGTGATGCGGTTACGAAGATCTATTCCACCAAGGATGGCCCTGTGGAATCGCTCAAACCGCTGAGCTTTGAGATTGCCCAAGGCGAGTTTGTGTCGATTGTGGGCCCTTCCGGTTGTGGCAAATCCACGCTGTTAAAACTCATAGCCGGGTTGCTGCCTGTGTCGGGTGGACAAATTACGATTCGCGAGCAAGCGGTCAAAGGACCACAGACCCAAGTAGGCATTGTGTTTCAAAGTGCCGTGCTGCTGGCCTGGCGAAATGTGCAGGACAATATCCTTCTACAAGCACAGATGCGTGATTTGCCGATGGAGCCGGCGCGTAAGCGTACCGCCGAACTGATGAAGATGGCGGGCCTGGCGGGCTTTGAGCGCAAGTATCCCTGGCAACTGTCCGGTGGCATGCAGCAACGCGCCGCGATTTGTCGGGCTTTGCTTCATGACCCGCCATTGCTGCTGATGGATGAGCCCTTCGGAGCGCTGGATGCAATGACCCGTGAAAAGATGAATCTCGAATTGCAGCGTATCTGGCTTGAAGCACGCAAGACGGTACTGCTGATCACCCATAGCATTCCGGAAGCCATATTTCTTTCCGATAGGGTGTTGGTGATGAGTGAGCGCCCGGGCCGCATTGCGGCCGAGTACCGGATCGATTTGCCTCGCCCGCGTACGCTCGAGGTGATGGCGAGTGCAGCATTTGGCGAGTACTCGCGCCAGATTCGCGCGCACTTTTTTTCGCAAGGCAGCCTGGATCACTGATGCAAGCCTTGCCCTTGAGAATTGAGGAAGTCCTGTGCTGGGAAAGGTTGGTGCAATTGCGCCTGCCGTTTCGGTTTGGTGTGATTACTCTGACCCAGGCGCCCCAGCTGTTCATCGCAGCGCGAGTGACTGATCAACGCGGACGAAGCGTGATGGGGTATGCCGCAGAGATGATGATTCCGAAATGGTTTGATAAGCGGCCGCAATTGACTGCCGAGCAAAACATCGATCAACTTCGCACCTCGGTTCAGCGTGCTGCGAACGCCGGGCTTGGTCAACCGTTGCCGCGTAGTGCCTGGGACCTTCATCTGGCTGTCGAAAGCGAGTGTGTTTTGGCCGCAGGTTTGGAGGAGCCTGGTCTCGTTACCCACTTTGGCCCTGCGATCCTGCAAAGGGCGGTGCTTGATGGTTTGGCGCAGCTTTGTGATGTCGATTGGAGCAAGCTTTTGCAGCTTAACCTGATGGGGATAAACACACCTGGCTTGCCTGCAGACTTGCAAGGCATGGATGTGGGCGCTTGGCTGGCCGCCCGCCAGCCGCGTGCCAGCATTCATGCGCGCCATACTGTTGGTTTGGCCGACGTATTGTCGAGCCCAGATCAGGCTGAAAGCGCTGATGGTTTACCTCTGACTCTTGAGCAAGCCACCACCCAGTGGCAGCATCATTTTTTCAAGCTAAAACTTCAAGGCGATGTCCCGGCGGATATTGAGCGCTTGCTTGAGATTTCCTCTGTGCTTGATAAGGCTGCGCCGGGTTGGCAGTGCACGCTCGACGGTAACGAACAATTCCAGAGTGCCGATACTTGCCAGGAACTTTTAGTCGCAATCTCGAACCGCCCCGATCTGCGAAGTATTAAGAGGGCATTGATGTACGTGGAGCAGCCGTTGCATCGTGATGTTGCGCTAGAAGGCCCGCTCCCCAATATGCCCTGGCCAATCATGATTGATGAATCGGATGACAGTCTGGCAAGGTTTCCTCAAGCCATCGCCTGTGGATATCGAGCAGTATCAAGCAAAAGCTGCAAAGGCCTTTACAAGGCTCTCATCAACCGGATGCGCTGCGATGTCCTGTCAAGCGATGGTACAGCCTTGTTTATTTCAGGCGAGGATCTCACCATGCAGCCCGGGATTGCGCTGCAACAGGACCTGGCTTTGGCAAGTTTCATAGGGCTTGAGCATGTCGAGCGTAACGGTCATTTTTACGGCGATGGAATGTCAATAGCGCCACGCGAGGAGCGGATGGCCTTTTGCCGCGAGTATCCGGATTTGTACACCATGAACGGTGACCGGGTGGAGCTAAACATTAAGCACGGCCAATTGCATTTTGATTCACTGGCCGGGGTCGGATTTGCTGGGCATGTCAGGCCAATGCTTCAGGCAGATGATGCGTCATTTTCTATTACAAGGAACTAAGCATGGCAACACAACGTCTGGGCATCATCATGCACGGAGTCACCGGGCGCATGGGCCTGAATCAGCATCTGGTGCGCTCGATTGTGGCGATCCGCAAACAAGGTGGGGTAGCGCTTGCTAATGGTGATCGGGTCATGCCCGATCCGATTCTGATTGGGCGCGGCGCGGAGAGGATGCAGGCGCTTGCGCAAGCGCATGGCATCGAACGCTGGGGCACCGATCTGCAGGCTGCACTGGCGAATCGCAATGATCAGGTGTTCTTTGATGCGGCGACCACGCAAATGCGTCCCGAGCTGCTCGCACAAGCGATTGCCTCAGGCAAGCATATTTATTGCGAAAAGCCGGTAGCGACTAACCTCGCGCAAGCTCTGGAGTTGGTTGAGTTGGCCCGCAGTGCAGGCATCAAGCATGGCGTGGTGCAGGACAAGTTGTTTTTGCCGGGTTTGCAGAAACTGCAGATGCTGCGCAAGTCGGGCTTCTTTGGCCGGATGATGTCGGTGCGCGGTGAGTTTGGCTACTGGGTGTTTGAAGGTGATTTGCAGCCGATTCAAAGGCCTTCGTGGAACTATCGGGCCGAGGATGGTGGCGGCATTATCCTCGACATGATTTGCCACTGGCGCTATGTGCTGGATAACTGCTTTGGTGCAGTGAAGTCAGTGTCTTGCCTCGGAGCCACCCATATTCCTGAGAGGTTTGATGAGCAGGGCCGCGCTTATGAGGCCACCGCTGATGATGCTTGCTACGCCACCTTTGAGCTTGAAGGCGGGGTGATTGCTCAAATCAATAGCTCTTGGTGCACACGGGTGCGGCGTGATGATCTGGTGACTTTCCATGTGGATGGCACGCATGGATCGGCGGTTGCAGGATTGTGGGATGTGCGTTCACAGGCGCGGGTCAATACACCCAAGCCCGTATGGAATCCGGATGTGAAGCAGCCCCTTAATTTTTTTGATCATTGGCAGGCCGTGCCTGATTACACCGCTTTTGACAATGGGTTCAAGACTCAGTGGGAAGCCTTCATTCGCCATGTGGCTGAAGATGCGCCGTATTCATGGACGCTGGAAGAAGGTGCCAAAGGCGTACAGCTTGTGGAGTTGGCCATGCAAAGCTGGCGCGAACGTCGCTGGGTTGATGTGCCCGCCTTGCCTATTTGATTAAAGGTGCATTGACATGAGTTTGAGCCTCCCATTGCCCTTGGTTGGTCCCGAGGGTGTACGGGTCCAAAGCTATTCGTTGCGTGGTCAGGCGCTGTTTGCCCAAGCAGCGCCAGTTGATCCGCGCAGCGCCTGGAATCGCGTGGTCTATTCAGCTGCTCATGTGGTCGCAGATGCTCAGGCCGCCATCGACCCCTGGCTGCAATGTGCAGTCGATTGGGACCAAACCCTGGCTTATCGCGAGCGCCTATGGGATCTGGGCTTGGGTGTGGCAGAAGCCATGGATACAGCTCAGCGTGGAATGGGATTGGATTGGCCAACATCGCTTGAGTTGATCCAACGCACCGCTCGTGCAGCCAAGGCGCGCGAGCGGGAAGGGCGCTTTGCATTGGTGGCCAGCGGCTGCGGGACCGATCACCTGAATCTTGAAAAGGTGAGCACCGTGGACGAGGTGCTTGCGGCCTACCTCGAGCAGATGGAGGCGATCGAGGCGACCGGCGGGCGATTAATACTCATGGCTTCACGAGCCCTGGCCAAAGTGGCGCGGGGGCCGGAGGATTATTGGCGGGTGTATGACCGCTTGCTTACCCAAGCTCGCGAACCGGTGATCCTGCACTGGCTGGGCGATATGTTCGATCCTGCGCTGGCGGGGTATTGGGGCGATGCAGCGATTGATAAGGCAATGGCCACGCTTCTTGCGATTATTCATGCGCATGAGTTGAAGGTTGATGGCGTCAAGATTTCCTTGCTTGATATGGATCGCGAGATCCAGATGCGGCGCCAGTTGCCTGCAAAAGTTCGCATGTATACCGGCGATGATTTCAACTATGCCGCGCTGATCGCTGGCGACGGCCATGGCCCCGGCAGTCAGGGTTACAGCGATGCACTGCTCGGAGTCTTTGATGCGATTGCGCCTGCAGCAAGTGCTGCCTTCAGCGCTTTTGGGAGAGGCGATGTTGCTGGCTTTCAGAAGATCCTGGAGCCTACAGTTGCGCTATCGCGCCACATCTTTTGTGCGCCCACCCGGTTCTATAAAACTGGTGTGGTGTTTCTTGCATATTTGAACGGCCATCAATCGCACACCATCATGATCAACGGGCAACACAGCGCGCGCAGCATCGTGCATCTGGCGCAGCTTTTTGTTCTGGCCGACCAGGCTCATCTGCTGGATGATCCGCAAGCGGCAGTGCGCCGGATGCAGCATGTATTGGCTTGCCATGGTGTCGAGTAGTGGCTGACCCCATCGAATCTTCGGCCCCCAAGGCTCGATCCTCGGGTTTGCGCGATCTGGCCAGCCAGCCGCAGCTGCTCTCGATCAACACCGCTACAGTCAGAGCCCAAGGAAACCTGGAAGATATTTTCAATGCTTGTGCGGAGCAAGGCATTTCTGCGGTTTCGCCCTGGCGCGATCAGGTGAAAGACATTGGCCTGAAGCGAGCTTCAGCCTTGGTCGCATCATTGGGATTGCAGTTATCCGGATATTGCCGTGGAGGTATGTTTACTGCGGCCGATGCTGCAGGGCTGGAGGCGGCGCGAGATGATAATCGCCGTGCAGTGGACGAGGCTTGTGAGATGGGCGCGCCCTGCCTGGTGTTGGTTGTGGGTGGCTTGCCCGGCGCTCTGGAGGCTAAGCCCGCGCATCGCGATATTGCTGCAGCGCGCCTTCAAGTCATCGAAGGTATCCAGGACTTGCTTGGCTATGCATCCTCAGTCGGGATGCCTTTGGCGATTGAGCCCTTGCACCCGATGTATGCCGCTGATCGCGCCTGCATCAACACCCTTGAGCAAGCCCTTGATGTATGTGAGTTGCTCGATCCTTCCGGGCAATGGTTAGGCGTCGCGGTGGATGCCTACCATGTGTGGTGGGATCCGAAGGTGCATCAGCAAATCGCAAGAGCCGGGGCGGCTCGGATCAAGGCTTTTCATGTGTGCGATTGGCTCGTGCCCACCACCGACTTATTGCTCGATCGCGGCATGATGGGCGATGGCGTGATTGAGCTTCAAGCGCTAAGAGCCAGCGTTGAGGCGGCGGGGTACCAAGGCATCGTGGAGGTGGAGATTTTTTCGCAAAACAACTGGTGGAAGCGCCCCATGCAAGAGGTATTGCACACTTGCGTGGAGCGGTTTAAGGCCGTCGTCTAGCCCCCTAGCCGGCTTGCGGCCTTATGGCCTCAGCGCTGATCAAAGCGCTCAATCAGACTTTTCGCACTGCGCAGCAAGGCGTTGCCATCGAGGCCTTTTGCGCCAGCTTCCTTCACCCAGTCTTCAGCCACGCCGGCTGAGGCCTTCTCCCAGTTCGACAATTCCGAGGCGGGCACTGTGTAAAACGTGTTGCCACGGTCTGCTGCGAGCTTGCGCGCGCCACTGGAGGATTCATCCCAGATCTTGCCCACCGCTGCAGATAACTCGGCACCACTATTGCGATCAATACAGGCTTTGACCTCGTTGGGCAAGCGATCATAGCTAGCCTTGTTCATCGCAAAAACAAAGGTGGCTGTATACAATGCACGCGCCTTGGGGTCGGTTTCAGTGTGGAACTTGGTGAGTTCGTGCACCTTGGTTGCGGGCACGATCTCCCACGGCACCACGGCGCCATCGATCACCCCTTTGCTCAATGATTCAGCGACCTGGGTCACTGGCATGCCAACCGGGGTGGCGCCCAAAGCTTGCAGCATCTTGGTGGTTTGGCGGGTCGGGCCACGCAGCTTCATGCCTTTGAAATCGGCCAGCGTGCGGATTTGCTTGGATGAGGTGTGAATCAGGCCCTCATCATGCACATGCAAGGCCAGCGGCTTGATATCCTTGAGTTCACCGGTACTCATCAGATTATTGGCCACGGCATATTCCCAGAATGCGCGGCTTGAGCCTTCTGCAGTCTTGGTCATGAAAGGCAACTCAAAGGCCTCGGCGGCAACAAATCGCCCCGGTGTATAGCCAAGCACCGTCCACACCATATCGGCTACACCATCGCGGGCTTGATCAAACAATTGCGGTGGTGTGCCGCCCAATTGCATGGCCGGAAAAATCTGGAAACGCACTTTCCCTGCGCAATCCGCTTCGACCTTTTGCGTCCACGGGCCGAGAAAGCGTGCATGCGCTGTGGCCACCGGGGGCAGGGGGTGAGCAATTCTCAAAGTGACTGGCTGTCCGGCGGGCTGGGCATGGGCCACAGGCACGGGCAGCCAGGCGCCAAGCGCGAGGGCACAGCCAGCCAATATTGCGCTCGGACGAGCAACGTTGGGTAAAGGGTTGAAGCGTAGGCTCATCGGAGTGTCTCCTGGTTGGGGTTTGAGTTGTAGTCGAGCACGGGTAAAGCAGCGCTCAGGCCTGGATCAGCGTGCCACCAGGCACTTGGCGTAATTGCCGATGTTGCTGCAGGGCGGTGCCAAGGTTGCGGTGCGCGATTCGGGCATGCTCACGCATCAAGGCTTCCGCGCGGGTGGATTCGCGTTGGGCGATGGCTTCGATCACTGCACGGTGCTGGGCCTGCGCGATGATCAATACGCCCAGGGCCTCCGGGCCGTGCCCCTGCACCTGAACAAACGCGTTGGGCCCTGCAAAAGGCATCTGCACTACGCGTGTCAGCTCACGGGTAAGGGGCTCGCTGTTGGCCATCTCGAGCAGCAGACTGTGGAACTGAGCGTTTAGCGCTATGTAATGAGCAAAGCGCTTTTCATTCAATCGTTGCATGGCCACGATGCCATCAATTTGATTGAGGATGGTTTGCGCTAGGTCGAGTTGCGTCTGGCTCACGCCCCGTTCTGCTGCCATGCGCGCAGCCAGACCTTCCAGCGTGCCGCGAATCTCAATGGCGTCGCGCACCTGGGATGCAGAAAAGCTGCGTACAGCATATCCGCCAGTGGGCAGCGCCTCGAGCAAGCCCTCTTCATGGAGCCTTTGCAGCGCCGCACGTACCGGGGTGCGAGACACGCCGAGCTGCTCCACCATGCTGAGCTCTGCGATTCGCTCGCCCGGCGCAAGTTCTCCGGCAAGCACCAATTCCCGTAGTCCGAGTAGTGCCCGCAGGGTCTGGTTGGCTGAGGCATCCTGAAATGAAAGGGTGGATCGCATATGAGGTTCGATTGTATACAATAGGCGAGAATTTTTTTATTTATGGAGTTCGCTGATGTCTACCCCCTCCCAGCTTCCTGCCCGCTTTGATCATGTCGGCAGCTTTCTTCGGCCAAAAGTTTTGCTCGAAGCGCGCGCAGATAAAGCCGCTGGAAAAATCACGGCGCAGCAGCTTCGTGTGATTGAGGATCAAGCGATTGCGGAAATAGTGGCCTTTCAGCAAGACGTTGGTCTGAAGAGCATTACTGACGGGGAGTTTCGGCGCGCTTATTTTCATATCGATTTTCTTGAGCAGCTTGGTGGGGTGAAAACCGATATTCCGGTCACGATCCGCAAACCCGATGGCAGCGAAGAACTCGCGCCCCCGGTCATGCGGGTGGTGGACAAGGTGACCCATGTGAAAGATATTCAGCGTGCTGATTTCGAGTATCTGCAAAGCTGTATCCAGCCAGGGCAAGGCGTACGCGCCAAAGTCACGATTCCCTCACCCACCATGCTGCATTTTCGCGGTGGCCGCGCAGGGATCAGCAAGACTCACTACCCCGAGCTTGACCCCTCGTTTTACGACGATGTGGCGCGCGCCTATGGGGCTGAGCTTCAAAGCCTGGCTGCGGCCGGATGCACCTATGTGCAAATGGATGACACCAATCTGGCTTATTTGTGCGATGACGGGATGCGGGCGGCTGCCAAGTCGCGGGGCGATGATCCCGATGAATTGCCCTACCGCTATGCCGCTTTTATCAATAAGGTGGTCGCGCACAAACCCGCCGGGATGACGCTCGCTGTGCACTTATGCCGGGGTAACTTCAAGAGCACCTGGGCGGCGCAGGGCAGCTATGAGCCAGTGGCCCAGGCCTTGCTTACCGAGATGAATGTGGACGCATATTTCCTGGAGTATGACGATGCCCGCTCTGGCGATTTCAAGCCGCTGCGCCATCTTCCCAAGGGCAAGACCGTGGTGCTCGGGTTAGTCACCACCAAGCTGGATCAGCTTGAATCCAAGGATGATCTCAAGCGGCGGATCGAAGAGGCGGCCCGGTACGCACCTCTTGAGCAACTGGCGCTTTCGCCTCAGTGTGGTTTCTCAAGCACCTTTCATGGCAACAACATTGCGGTGCAGGCGCAGCGCGATAAGTTGCGTTTGGTGATTGATACCGCCAATGAAGTGTGGGGCTAGGCGTCTGTGAGTTGTGAAGGGTAAGACTGAGGGCATTAAAGGAGAAGGCCGAGGGCTTTAAAGGGAAGGCCGAGGGCTCTAAGGGGGCACCACTTGCGCAGTCGGGTGAAAAGTAGTTATATTTTGTAATCAATAAAAGGAGACCTGCATGTTGCCCACCCTTGCCCAAAATCTGGTTGATCCCACCCGTCGTTCGCTCACGCTTGCCGCGGCTGCTGGTGGATTGCTCACTGCCTCGGGCGCGCGCGCTCAGGCTTTGCCGTTTGAAAACACACGCATTGTTGTGGGATTTCCTCCCGGAGGCACCTCGGACACCACCTCGCGGCGCATGGGAGAGCGCTTGCGTGGCACCTGGGGGCGCAATGTTGTCGTTGACAACAAGGCCGGTGCAGGCGGCAGGATTGCAGTGGAAACCCTCAAGACCTTGCCTGCAGATGGCAGCTCGATGCTGCTCACCCCTGCTTCGATCCTGATGATTTACCCGCACATTTATCCCAAGCTGTCTTACAACGTGTTTGAAGATGTGGTTCCGGTGTCGATGGGGTGCGCGTTTCATCACGGATTGGCTGTGGGCCCAGCGGTGCCAGAGTCGGTGCGCAATGTGCGTGAGCTGATCGCTTTTTTCAAAGCCAATCCCGATAAGGCCAACTATGGTTCGCCTGCGGCAGGCTCTGTCCCGCACTTTCTCGGAGCCTTGCTTGAGAAGGCCGCCGGATTTGAAATCAAGCATGTCGCATTTCGGGGTTCGCAGGCTGCCGTGCTGGACATGATGGGCGGGCAGGTGGCCTCGGTGAGCGCACCAGTGGGTGAGTTTTTGCCTCACCTCAAAACCGGCAAGCTGCGGATCCTGGCGACCTCAGGAACAACGCGCGATAAGTTTGCCCCGAACGTACCTACTTACACCGAGCAGGGCTTCGGGACAATTTCAGCGCGCGAATGGTTTGGTTTTTTCATGCCCAAAGGGTCGCCTGATGCCGTGGTCCAGGCGGTTTCGAGCCAGATTCGTACTGCAGCAACGCATCCAGACTATGTGGCGGGCCTCGAGTTGATGGGTCTTGAAGCGGTGGGCACCACCTCCGCCGAACTCGGCCGGATTCTGAAGGCCGATCATGATCGTTGGGCGCCGATCGTCAAACAGATCGGGTTTACTGCCGAATCCTGATTCGGTCCTAGTCCTTGAGTTTGGCGCGCGCCTCGCTGAGGCGTTGCGCCTGAGCTGGCAAAGGTGCTTCAACCGGGCTGGCCTGTGCCTGGGATTGCCTGAGCTTTCCAGCGCGTTGCACGCGCCAGCCGATCAAGGCACCCACACCAAGCAATACAAAAGGCCCGGCCCACAGCAAGGCGGTATTGCTCTGTACTGGCGGCTTGTAAAGCACAAAATCCCCATAGCGCTGAACCATGTAGGCGCGGATCTGAGCATCGCTTTGACCTGCTTTTAACTGCTCGCGCACCTGCTGCTTGAGATCCATGGCGAGATCGGCATGGGAATCAGCCAAGGTTTGGTTTTGGCACACCAGGCAGCGCAACTCCTCGGCCAGCGTTTTATAGCGTGCCTCGAGTGGTTTATCGAGCGCAATCAGGGCTTGGCTCATAGCGCTTGCAGCTGTTTGACCCGCGGCATGATGCGGGTTTGCAGCGCCTCGGGTGTCAGGGGGCCGATATGCTTCAGGCGAATCACGCCTTGCTTGTCAATCAGGAAGGTTTCGGGCGCGCCATACACTCCATAGTCAATGGCCACCTTGCCCGCAAAATCCATCACCACAGTGGCGTAGGGATCGCCGAGCTTTTGCAGAAAGGCCTGGGCGTTGGCAGGCATATCTTTCCAGGCCAAACCAACGATCGGCACCTGTTTTTGCTGCGCAATCATAAGCAGCAAGGGATGCTCGACCTGGCAGCCCGCGCACCATGAGCCCCACACATTGAGAAGCCACACCTGGCCACGCATCGCCTGGGGAGTCCACTCGGTTTGCGGATTGTTAAGCAGCGGCAGACTGAACGCCGGAGCCGCCTTATCGATCAGGGGCGAGGGAACTTCCTTGGGGTCTCTGGACAGTCCTTGGAACAAAAACCAGCCGATGCCTGCAAACACGGCCAGAGGAATCAGGAACTTGAGCGCACGCAACATTCAGATCAACCCTTCAGGCCGATTGCATTGCCCGGGAAGGCGCAGTGGCTGCGGCCCGGCGGCGATAGCGCTTGTCAGCAATCGCTACAAAGCCACCCAAAGCCATGAATACACAACCAGCCCAAATCCAGTTCACGAAGGGCTTCACATGCAGCCGCACCGCCCAGGCTTTGTCTCCCACCGGTTCGCCCATCGAGATATAGACATCACGCCAGGGGCTGCGGTCAATAGCGGCCTCAGTCATGGGCTGCTTGCCTGCGCGGTAGATGCGTTTTTGCGGATGCAGGATTTCAACGACTTGGCCGGAGCGACTTAGCTCAAAGTGCCCTTGTACCCCGTCGTAGTTGGGGCCTTTAACCTGATCCAGGCTGATGAAGCGGGCCGTGTAGGCGCCCACCGCAACTTGCTGCCCGACTTCGATGCGTTGCTCAACTTCGGTTTCATAGCTCTTCACCAATGTGACGCCAATCACAAAAATCGCCAAGCCGAGGTGAGCCAAATGCATACCCCAGTGGGAGGCCGGATGCAGGCGCATCCGCTCGAGCCTGATCGAGCCCGCATTAACACCACCTGGTGGCACCCGCAGCGATTCGAGCACGCTGGTCACAACACCGGCAACAATCCAAAGGGCAAAGAGCATCCCCAGGCTGGTCTTGGGGCGAAACGCTTGGTTGTCTATTCCCAGCCCCATGGCGATCATTGGAACCAGCAATGCAACAATCACAGCGATGATCAAAGCCATGCGCAGGCGGCGCGCCAAATCAGGCACCTCCGCTTGTTTCCATCGGGCCAGCGGACCGACCGCAATCAGGAACATCGCGGGGGCCGTGAGTGGATAAAACACCGCATCGAAATAGGGTGGGCCCACCGAAATCTTGCCAAGATCAAGTGTGTCGAGCACCAGCGGATAGAGCGTACCCAGCAGCACAGCACCCATCGCAGCGACCAGCACCACATTGTTGGCCAGCAGCGCGGATTCACGCGAGATCAATCCAAAAGACGGTCCAAGCCCGATCTTCGGAGCGCGCCAGGCAAACAAGGCCAACGAGCCGCCAATCACAATGCCCAAAAATGCAAGAATAAAGACGCCCCGGGCGGGGTCCGTGGCAAATGCATGGACCGAGGTGAGGACACCCGAGCGCACGAGGAAGGTGCCGAGCAGACTCAAGCTGAAGGCCATGATCGCGAGCAATACCGTCCAGCTGCGAAACGCTCCCCGCTTTTCAGTGACGGCCAGGGAATGGATCAGTGCAGTGCCGACCAACCATGGCATGAAGGAGGCGTTTTCGACCGGGTCCCAAAACCACCAGCCGCCCCAGCCCAGTTCGTAGTAGGCCCAAAAGGAGCCCAGCGCAATACCCAGGGTCAGGAAGGCCCAGGCGACCGTGGTCCAAGGGCGGGCCCAGCGAGCCCACGCGGCATCAAACCGGCCCTCCAGCAGACCGGCAACTGCAAATGCAAAGGCCACCGCAAATCCTACATAGCCCATATAAAGCAGGGGTGGATGAAACACCATCCCGGGGTCTTGCAACAGGGGATTGAGATCTCGGCCATCGGCGGGCATCGGAAACAAACGACCGAACGGATTGGAGGTGAACAGCAAGAACAGCAAAAAGCCGATCTGGATCAGGCCCATCACTGCCAGAACACGCGCGCGCAGGCTCGCAGCAAGGTTGCCTGAAAACAGGGCGACTGCGCCTGTCCAGCCGGCCAGCATCATGACCCACAGCAGCATCGAGCCTTCATGCGACCCCCAGGTGGCAGCTATGCGGTATTGCACTGGCAGCTCGGAGTTGGAGTGCTGCGCAACAAGCTCAATCGAAAAGTCGTTGTTGGCAAAGCTCAGCATCAGCACCGCGAAGGCAAAGCTTACGAAACCAAACATCGCTAATGAAAGCGGCCTTGCGAGTGCCATCATTGCCGAATTGTTGCGCCACGCGCCTACCAGTGGCACAACCCCCAGCAACACGGCCAGACCTAAAGTGAGGGTGAGGGAAAAATGCCCGAGTTCAGCGATCATGGTTTTTTCTGAAACTGCTCGGGCGCGCCCACCGGATGGCCTGCGCGCTTCAAGGCTTCCGCCGCTTCCGGTGGCATATAGTTTTCATCATGTTTGGCGAGGACCTCGCTTGCGCGAAACTCACCGGGGGCTGTCATCTTGCCCTGTGCAACGATGCCGCGGCCCTCTTTGAAAAGATCGGGCAGGATGCCTTCATAGCGCACGGTGATGACTTGCGCGTTGTCGGTGACGCGAAACTCCAGCTTGGTCGAGCTGGCTTCGCGCTTCAAACTGCCAGGCTCCACCAATCCGCCAATTCGAAACGAGCGGCCTTGCGGCGCCTCACCTTTAGCGACCTGGGTTGGGGTAAAGAAGAACACGAGATTGCTTTGAAACGCATTCAATACAAGCGCCACCGCGATGCCAAGCGCACCGACGCCCAGCGCGATCCAGAGCATGCGTTTGTGACGGGGCTTCAGGCTCATGCTCGGGACTCGTCTTCAGTATCGTCGTGCAAGCGTTTAAGAACCTGCTGGCGCGAGCGCCTCAACCACAGCAATTCCAATGCAATCGCAGCGGCCAACGCACCGTAGCTCCATGCAATGTAAAAACTGTGATCTGTCATGTTGTCAATGAATTCCGAAGTTATCGGCGGGGCGGGCCAATGAGGGCTTGCACCCACTGGGCGTCCGCTTCTCGAGCCAGCATCAAGGATCGTACCCGATACAGCGCCACAGCAATCGTGTAAGCCCATGCCGCAAACACCATTATGAGCATTGCGCTCAACATCACCTGGGCCATTTTTGGTGCGGAAGTGAGCGAAACACTCGCTCCCTGGTGCAGAGTATTCCACCAACGCACCGAGAAATAGATGATCGGTACGTTAATTACCCCGATCAAGGCCAGCACCGCACAAGCCCGGTCGGCCCGGCGGGCATCGTCCATGGAGGCGCGCAAACCCATAAACCCGAGATAGAGAAAAAGCAGAATCAGGGTGGAGGTGAGGCGCGCATCCCATACCCAGTAGGTGCCCCAGGTGGGGCGCCCCCAGAAGGCCCCGGTCCACAATGCAATGAAGGCAAACATCGCACCTGTGGGCGCAAGCGCCTGGGCCATCATGGCAGACAAGCGGGTGTTCCAGATGAGTGAAGCCGCGCACCACGCTGCCATGACCAGATAGGTAAACATCGCCATCCAGGCAGCCGGGACATGGATAAAGATGATGCGGTAGGACTCGCCTTGCTGGTAGTCGGTGGGTGCCACTGCAAAGCCGATGTAAAGACCGATCATGCAGAGCACTGCCGCGATCCCCATAAACCAGGGGGCCAAGCGGCCGGCAAGCGGATAAAACACGGCAGGAGAGGAGTAGCGAAATATCATTCGACCGCAATTCTAACGGCCAGCGCAGCCAGCAGGGGCCCGAGCACACAAGAGACGATCAGCCCGGCCCCAAGAATCGAGAGGTGGGCGCCCAGGCCCAGGCCCGCGCTTTGGGCATGAACCGCGCTAGCTCCGAAAATCAGCACGGGTACTGCGAGGGGCAACACCAGCAGGGCCAACAGCGCATTGGCCGCGCGCGAGGTCAAGGTCAGCGCCGAGGTAATGGCACCGATCCAAGCCAGGATGGGTGTGCCCAAAAGCAGACCCATCACCAAGGCAAGCATCGCCGCTTGATCCAGCGAATACTGCAGGGCGATCAAAGGCGAAACCACCACCAGTGGCAAGCCAGTGGCCAGCCAATGCGCCAGCACCTTGCCGCTGATCAACGCACCTAACGGTGCAGGCGCAATTACCAATTGCTCAAGCGTGCCGTCAGCCATATCCTGAGCAAACAGGCGCGGCAGGCCCATCAGGCTCGCCAGCAGGGCGGCCACCCAGATCACGCCGGGGCCAATCGCTTGCAGCAGTGGTTTTTCGGGGTTGATGGTCAAGGGGAACAGGCTCGCTACGAGTAAAAAAAACACCAACACCAATCCCAGCTCGCCGGGGCTGCGGATCGCCTCCCGTAAATCACGACCGGCCGCCCAGAGAATCGCTTGGACGACCCCCATGGGCTCGGATTGCAGGGGGGCTGCGCCGCCCGCGCCGGCCCTACTCATGGCGCGTTGCCCTGCGCTGTGCGGGCTCGATCTCGAGCGTTCGGGGTTCAATAGCCCGAGTTTCCAAGCCCAAAGACTGATGGGTTGCGGCAACGACCATGCCGCCAGATTCCACAAGGCGGGCGATCAAGTCCACAAGCAAGGTTTGACCCGCGTGATCAAGCGCAGTGGTGGGCTCATCCAGCAGCCAGACTTTGCGTGAGCCTGCGAGGTTCAGGCCGAGCCGGGCCAGGCCCATGCGACGCTTTTGCCCTGCCGATAAACGGCCGGCGGGTAAGTGGCGCTGTTTGCTCAGGCCAGCTTCGCCAAGCCAATGTTCGATCAGCTCCGGGGCGAGGGTGTGCTGTGCGGTATCCAGCTGGGCTTGGCTGCGCAGGTTGTCCCACACGCTTTGGTGTTGCTTCCAGCCGCTAAGATGGCCTTGCATCAGCATCAACCCGGCCCATCGGTAGGGGGTCGCATCAAGTGGCTCGCCATCAAAGGATATCGAGCCTTCGATCGGGCGCCCGAGGCCTGCTATCGCTCGCAGCAGGGTGGTTTTACCAACGCCGTTGGGGCCGCGCAGCTGCAGCACTTCGCCCGGCTGCACAATAAAGCTGAGGTCCCGAAACAGGGTGCGGTCACCAGCAGCGCAGGCCAGTTGCGCCACCTGAAGCATTACTGCACCCGCTCGCGGATCACCACCCGCGCCTGCTCCTGCGCATCTGATCGCTGTGGCGCGGCGCTGCCGAGCCAATCTCCAGCCTGGCGGATCGCCTGCCCGGAAGCACTGAGTCGAGCGTCGATCATGAGTGCAGGCACCGCATCAAAGCCGCGTTGCGGGTCCATTAAATTGGCCGAGCTTAGCGTCACCGCGACTTGTCCTGCGGCCAGTTGCTTGAGCAACTCTGCGTTGATCGGTAAGCGCTGCACAGCAATCGGCTGGCGGGGCCCTTCTGCCGCCCGCGCGGTGACGAACAAGGCTCCGGTGTTTGGGGCTTGCGCCAGTGCAGAGGGGTCAATCGATACCAACACCCGTATCTCACGGTTGGCCGCCACCGGGGCCGCCGTCTGGGCTGGGGCAGAGGCGGAGGGGCCGCCAGCAGCCTCGGCCCTGATCCGTTCAACCACCTGCACCATTTGCTTGGCTTGCTCGGAATCAGGGGGCAGCGAGGCGATCAAGGCTTGCAGTACCTTTACCGCACGGTCAGGTTGGCCAGTGCGATAAAGCGCCGCACCAAGCAAGCCCATGGTTTTAGGCTCTTTGGGATCGATTTGATAAGCGCGCTCAAGCAACTGCAGCGGTTCACCTTGAAAGTTACCCTGGTTTTGCAGCACCACGGTCTCGGCGAGTTCGGCCAGCAGGCGTGCAGAAACTTTGGGGTCATCAGCCGCTTTGCGATAAGCATTTGCAGCGGCTGGCAAATCTTCCGCCAGGCGATAAGCTTGTCCGAGTAACAGCCAAGCCTCGCGATCTTGCGGGTTCTTCTCAACCCGCTCGCGCAGCGACTGCATCGCCTCTTGCAGCCTTGCCGGATTCATTTCGCCTTGCATGGCTTGCTGATCGATCCCGACAATAGCGGGCGCGCCAACCGCAGCGTACACAACCCAGGCAAGGATTGGCACGATTAAAACCATGGGCACCGTCCACCAGCGCGACAAGGCCTGAGCAGTATTAGGAGCTACAGCCGGGGCAGTGGCAAGATCCTGGGCCAGTGCTTCAATTGCCAGTGCTGCTTCCGCTTCGCTCAGCTTGCCTTGCTCGCGATCAATTTCGATTTCACGGCGTCGATCACGCAACACGATCAATCGCTGCGCTTCGTCGTCAGTGGCGCGCGGTTTGCGAATCAAAGGCCAGGCCACAGCTGCCATAGCCGCAACACTCATCAGGATCAGCAGGGCAAGAAAGCCCAGCGGGCTGGTCAGCAAATCAGAGAACTCGAACAAACAGGCCCCGTTTCAAAGCTGCATGGGCGCAAGTCGCAGCTGCGCATCCAGGGATTGCAGAAAGTCGAGGCAACGCGAAAGCTGTTCGATCTCGACAAACTCGTCGGGCTGATGGGCCACCCGAATTTGCCCAGGGCCGCATACCACTGTCGGCACGCCCACATCCTGAAGCATTCCGGCCTCGGTGCCAAAACTCACCCGGCTCGGTGCCAGGCACCCACATAGTGGCATGATGCGCTGCGAGAGATGAATGTTTTGGCGCTCGTCCAGCCCGGGCGCATCGACGATTTCGTCCACGCGGATATCGCACTCAGCCGAAACGGTTCGCATCGGCGGCAGCAACACCTGGGTGCAGTAATCGCGAACCTGCTGCGCGATCAATGCCGCCCTGACACCAGGCAAAGCACGAACCTCAAATACAAATTCGCAATCCACAGCCGTGATGTTATGCGCGGTGCCGCCTTGAATCTTGCCCACATGCACACTGGTGAAGGGGTACTCAAAACCATCATGGCGCTCGGCTTCATTGAGCTTACGCTGAAGCGCGTTGATGAAGACAATCACCTCTGCGGCGATCTCGACAGCCGAGACCCCCTGGTCGCGCAACGAGGAATGTACCCCCTTACCGCGCACCTGCACACGCCAGATTGCAGCGCCTTTATTCGCAACCACGACCTGCATGGTGGTGGGCTCGCCGATCACACATCCCAGTGGCTTGATCGCCAGGCTGTCGAGGTGGCGCGCCAAAACCTTCATGCCATGCATGTTGGTTTCCTCGTTATAAGACATGGCGATATGCAAAGGCGTCTTCAGGCCGCCGCGTTTGAACTCGCGCGCCATTGTCATACAGCAGGCGATAAAGCCCTTCATATCCGCCGAACCTCGGCCATAAAGGTTGCCGTTGCGCTCGGTCAGGGTGAAAGGATCGCTGGTCCAGACCTCACCTGCTACCGGTACCGTGTCGCTATGCCCGGACAACAAAAGGCCAGGCTGGTCGATCGGGCCAATACTGGCCAGTAGGTTGGCCTTGCCTGGCTCATCGCCTTCCTGAACCTCGACCCGCAAGCCCTCGGCTTGCAGATAGTTTGCAGCCCAATGGATAAGCGGCAGGTTGTCCCTGGCGCTTACCGTATCAAAAGCCACCAGCTTGCGCAGGGTGTCTATGGCCGGATTGAGCATGGGGTGTGGGGTAGATAAACTCATCTGGTCATTCTAGCCGATGACCCCCGCGCCGAAGGGATTGCGGCCCCGTTTGCGGTAAGCGCATTTCCAGCCAGAAGGTTGCGTGGCTTCATTGCGCACCAGCCTCGGCTTCAGGCCATAGGCGTGGGAAATAGAAACGCAAGGCATGCTGCGGCACGCCAAAGCTGAGATCGCCATAGGGCGACGGGGTACGTAGTAATCCCCGAGCCAATAGGGCGCTGATTTGGGCGCTGGCCAGGCGCTCCCCCAAGCCGAGCATGGCCTTGAAATCAGACCGCTTCAAACTTCCCTGCATCGCAAACAGATAATGCAATGGGCGCACTGACTCTTTACGCACACCTTGTTTGATAACCTCTTGCTCAAAGCTCAGGCAGGCGCTGATGCGGTCTTGCATGCTGTCGAGATCAAGCGCCTGTTGCATAAATTGAACTTGGTCAAGACAGACCTCGAGTACCCAGCGGATCCACTCGATCAGATACTTTTCACTAAGATTGCCGCGCCCATCGAGATCACCTTGGCGAGGTTGATCAGCCAGAGCCAATGCCCGGTAATAGGCGTCTTGTTGGCGGGCAAATCCGCGAAGCGGGGACCACAAGCCATTGCTCAACCCCAGTTGCCCAATCACCAGCAAGAGATGCAGTCGTGCAACACGCCCATTGCCATCAGCAAAGGGGTGAATCCAGGTCAAGCGATGATGGCTGGCCGCTGCCGCAAGCAGTGCCATTTCTCCGCGCCGAGCGCCTGCATAAACCTGCGACCATCTGGACATAAAGCTCGCCAAACAGCTTGCATCAGGAGCGACATGCTCACCAACCTTTACTTGCTGATCGCGCCAGGCCCCCGGGCGGATGGCCTGTACACCTGCGGTATGCAAATCAGCGGCTGGCAATCTGGCGAAAAGATCCTGATGAATCTCAGACACCGTCTGGCTGTCCCATATCTTTTCATTTGGCCAGTGGCCCCATAGCTTCTCGAGCTGCTGCTCAGTAGCCATGTGGGCCAGAGCGAGCCGTTGCCGGTAGGCCTTATCGACATCGGTTGAGTAGTCTGCTCGCAGAGCTTGCTCAATCTCCACCGGCAGGGTGTGCTGCCCCTCAATCCGGTTGGAATAGTACGAATTCATGGCCCGCAACAGTTCCCTCAGCCCCTCCAATGCTTCAGGCCGACACCTGGCGCTCAATTGATGCGCGTGACGGAGCAAATCACTGGCGGCTTCAAAAAGCTCTCCGCTATGGGCCTCCGACGGAAGCATCGGCTCCATTTGGGAGGGGTGATTAAACAATATCATTAAGGAATGGCTGATAAACTCAATATCAGTCCTAAGATTAAAAAGTCGCGAGATATAAAAACTTAGTAATTACATGATTCTAAAACGAAATCGTGTATTTATGCTAAATTTTTTGCGAGATTGAATGCGAGATTGAATGCAGGATTTTTAAGACCAGAATCGCTGGCTGGTTCGCAAAAGCCAACCCCTGGTTCAGCGAAAGCTCACCAGCGCTGGATCAAGCGCCTCAAGAAATCCGTAGTTGTTCAAAAACGCCACACTGCGCCGCTTGCCGCTAAACACCAGCTTGGTCACAGCCGCGTTGGCCATCAGTGTGTTGACCGCCATCATGCGAGTGCGATCCAGGCCCATGATGGCCTGCACGATCGTGGCAATGCTGCCGCCTGAACTAAAAGCAACCGTGGTGGGAAGATCGCCCTGCATCAAGTCTTCAAGGCCATGCAGCACCCGGCTTTGAAACTCGCTGAATGGCTCACGATATTGATGGGCGTGGTCTGGGTCCATCCAGCGGGCGAAAGCGATCTCGAACATGCGGTGAAACTCAGCGCGCGACAAACTCGGATCAAGCTTGAAGCTGGCGGGGTCTAGCTCGCGTTGTGCCACTTCGAGAAAGTCCACATGGTCGTACTCATTAAGGCGTGGGTCAGTATCCAGCGAGGGCAGGCTGACCGACGGATGCGCAGCACGCCAAGCTTCGATGGCTGCGTTAGCGGTGTCTTGATGGCGCACCAGCGAACCAGCCACCAGCCGGTCGGCGGAAGTCACGACTTGCGCAAGCCACCGCCCAACATGCCCGGCCTGAACGACCCCCAAGGGCGAGAGCTGATCATAATTGGCGGCTCCAAACGAGGCTTGCCCATGGCGCACCAGATAAAGAATCGCCATGCCTAGTGTCCGGCCCGGGCGTTGAGTTGATCGCCTCGAACCCACACCCCGTGAAATCCGGCGGGCAGACGTACCGGCAAAAGCACTTTGGCCACAGGCCCTGCCTCAATGGATTGGGCATTAAACACCCATACCTCACCACGGCTAGCCGCGTTGTTTTCCAGCGCAACAACCACATAGCCATCATCTTCCTGAGTGGCGCCGGGCCGCCGGGCGAATTGGGGCTCGCTGCCACACAGGTGAGGCTCAAAGGCAAAGGTTTGCACTTCGCGCTTGGTGGTGTCCCATTTTTTTAAGCTGGCAAAGCGGATCGGGAGTTCATGCTCATCAAAACCAATGCCGTACACATAACGAGTGGGGCGACCCAGCCGGGCTTGATCCACCATGCCGAATTCGCCGTTATCCGCAGTGAGCTCTTCTTCGGTGCATGCGCCAGTGTTGAGATCCATTCGATATCGCACCAAAGTTGCGGCAATCCGGTTGTTGAGCAACATCTTGTCGAACTCAGTGGAGCCTTCGGGATAGTCGGCAAAGGGCCGCTTGTATCGATAGGCTTCAAGCACAATCTGACCGGCTTCTTCCCAAGCGTTAGCGCTGTGATAGATGTAGCAGGAGCTTGCTTCGAACCACCGGATCTCCTCGCTTTTGCCATGACGCGGAATTACGCCAAAGCGCGCGGGCAATTGCGGATGCCAATCGGTTTTCCAGCGCCCATTCCTGGCCGCTTCCATGTCCTGAAACACCGGCAGATCCATCAGGATGGAGTAGTGCTCGGTGATGGCCATGTCATGTGGCAAGCGTGGGCCTGGCAAATCAATCGGCACATGATGCACTTTGACACCCTCGCGATTCATCACGCCATAGGTCATGAAGGGCTTGCGGATACCGTAGTCAAAAAACATGAGCTCGCCCGTGACTTCATCCACCTTGAGATGCGCGGACACTTTGCTCTCAAAGCGGTTATCGGGGCCAAGCGTCTGCAGGCTGAGCGGATCAAGTCGGTAGGGCGTGCCGCACAAGTACCAGGATGTGATCAGGCTGCCCGCATGAAACTTTACATCGGTGTTCGAGGTGTCCTTAAAGGGCTGCTCGCGGCGCTCGCGGTTGGCGGCTTGCCGAATGCCTCGCCAGATCGGCTGGCCTTGCTTGCGCTCTTCGGCCAATCCGGTGGTTTGAATATATCGATTGCAATAGCTGACCGAGCCCTTGGAGAAATGCAGTGCATGCAACATTCCATCGCCATCAAACCAGTGATATCGGCCCTGCGGTGGGAGCGCAGGATTGGGCCCGTTCCGCACAAACACGCCTTCGAGATCAAGGGGCAAGTGGCCCTCAATCTGGAGCGCGCTGGGTTGCACTTCCGCTTCAATGGCCACTGGCGCAAAAAAGTCGTCGAGCAAGAAGGGGTTGGCCTCATGCAGGCCGGTTGGCAGGGTAGTGTTTTCCATGGGCCTATACTCCATTAGCCTATGATACGTGGATGTCTTCCAATGCTCTAGCTGCGGCGGCGCTGCGGGATCAACGGGCCCGTTGGCCTGCTGCGATCGGTTTGCTGCTTGCCTCGATGGTGTGTTTGTTGTGCCTGGATGCCTCAGGAAAATGGCTGGGAGGCCAGGGCGTGCCAGTCGCCTTCACCACCTGGGCGCGCTACAGCGGTCACTTGGCGCTGGTGCTCCTGATCTTTGTACCCCGCCTCGGCTTACGTAAATTGCTGCACACCTCAAGCCCGAAGTTGCAGGCTACCCGTGGCGTATTAATGCTTACGGTCACACTGCTTTACTTCGCAGCACTCAAGACCATGCCGTTGGCGCAGGCCACCGCGATTTTTTATCTCACCCCGGTGTTGGCGGTGTTCATGGCCTGGGCCTTTTTGCATGAGAAAGTGCCCTTGCGCGCCTGGCTTTCACTGCTGCTGGGGTTTGCTGGCGTGCTCTTGGTGGTGCGCCCGGGAATGATGCAGGATCAGCCCCTTCCTTTGCTTGGGGTGTTGCTGGTGTTGATGGCCGCAATTGGCAATGCGAGTTACCAAACCCTGACCCGAGCGCGCAACTTCAGCGATGCAGCTCCCACGCAGGTGCTGTATGCCGCGGCCACCGGCTGTGTTGTGCTGACCCTGTCGATGCCGTTCTGGTTTGAACGATTTGCCGCCCCCCCGCTGGTGGTAGTGGTGTTGATTGGCACCGGGGTGCTGGGCATGTTGGGCCATTGGCTGCTGACTCATGCCTTTGCCCTGGCGCCAGCCGCAGTGCTTTCACCCTGGATGTTTTCCCAGCTCCTGCTTTCAATTGCCCTTGGCTGGGCCATTTTTGGCCAGGCCCCCGATCAGATCGCGCTGATCGGAATGGCTCTGGTCGCGCTCACGCCCTGGTTGGCGCGGCGCAGCTAACTCACTGCCGTTCGCTCTTTCATGAACTCGGCCAGCATGGTCTCGGTGTGAGTCTTGTGCCGCTTCACCAGATCAGCGGCCGAACCCATAGCAACCACTTCGCCTCCGCCCTTGCCGCCCTCAGGGCCCATATCAATGATCCAATCGGCTTGGGCCCATAAATCCATGTTGTGCTCAACAATCACCAGCGTATGGCCAGCGGCGACCAGGCGCTGGAACACCGCGCTGAGTCTTTCAACATCCGCCATATGTAAACCCACCGTGGGTTCATCCAGAACATAGAGCGTGCGCTGCCCAATGCTGGCGAGTTTGCCTTGCACCTTGGCAAGCTCGGCCACCAGCTTGATGCGCTGCGCCTCACCACCGCTCAGGGTCGGGCTCGGTTGGCCCAGCGTCAGATAGCCCAGCCCCACATCCTGCAACAAGGCGAGCGGGTTTCGCACGCTGGGATGTGCTGCGAAATACTCCACCGCTTCATCCACGCTCATGGCAAGAACATCGCCGATGCTGCGCTCACGCAGTTGGATCTGCAGGGTTTCGCGATTGAAGCGCCGGCCATTGCAAACCTCGCAAAGCACTTTCACATCCGGCAGGAAATTCATCTCGATGGTTTGCTGTCCCTGCCCATCACAGCCCGAGCAGCGACCATTGCCGGTGTTGAATGAAAAGCGCGCCGGGCTGTAGCCGCGTACACGAGCTTCATTGGCATCAGCAAATAACCTCCGGATGGTGTCCCAAAATCCGATGTAAGTGGCGGGGCACGAGCGAGGGGTTTTGCCAATCGGGGTTTGATCCACTTCCAGCACTCGATCAATCTGCTCCAGCCCGGCGATCTGTTTCACGCCATGCCACGCGGGGGCCGTCTGCCTCTGATTGCGGGCATGAACCTGCTTGGCCGCATTACCCATCAGGACTTCCCGGGCAAGCGTGCTTTTGCCCGAGCCCGATAAGCCAGTAATTACTGTGAGGCAACCGAGGGGGATTTTTGCTTTTACATTGCGAAGGTTGTGCAGGCTTGCCGATTGAATATCCAGCCAGCCAGAAGCGCCCGCCTTGCGTTCACGCTTCAGGGTGTGTTTTACCGGATGGGCAAGATAGCGGCCAGTCAGGCTTTCCGGCTGCAAGGCCAGCGCCTCATGATGCCCGCTTGCGATGATGCGACCGCCCAGTTTGCCCGCGCCGGGCCCGATATCAATCACATGATCCGCGCGACGAATCGTGTCTTCGTCATGCTCGACCACCAACAAGGTGTTGCCTTTGGCACGCAGCTGCGCAAGGCATTCCAGCAAGATCTGGTTGTCATGCGGATGCAGGCCAATCGTGGGCTCATCCAGCACATAGCACACGCCTTGCAGGTTCGAGCCGAGTTGCGCTGCCAGCCGGATTCTTTGCGCTTCGCCGCCTGAAAGCGTGGGGGCGCTGCGATCCAGACCAAGATAGCCCAGGCCAACCTTGTCGAGAAATTGCAGGCGCGCCTGGATCTCAGTAAGAAGGTCTTGGGCCACCAGACGATCACGCTCACTCAGGCTCAGGCTTTGCACCCACTGCCCGGCATCAATCACCGACTGTGCGCCCACTTGCGCAATCGATTGATCCCCAATCCTCACTGCAAGTGCGGTGCGATTTAGTCGCTGCCCGTCGCAGCTTACGCATTGAGCGCCCTCGCCACCGCCTTCTTCATCGGCTACTTTGCCGGCTAATTGCTCCGCCAAAACACCAACCGCGCCACTGGTTTGATCATTGTCGCCTCGGCGCTCGTCGACCTCCGGGGTGAAGGGTAGTTGGATGCCTGTGCCAAAACAGCTTTCGCACCAACCAAGTTTTGAGTTGAAGGAAAACAGGCGGGGATCAAGCTCGGGAAACGAGGTGCCGCAATTGGAGCACGCCCGCTTGGTTGAGAAAAGCTGAGTGGGTAGCGCAAGCTCGGCAGCGTTCGCCTGACCCGCGTCAATCGCGGCTTGCAGCTTGGGCAGCTCAGCCAGCACCATCACCAGCCCCTTGCCAAACTCCAGCGCCTGCGCGAGCGCCCGCCGCAGTTCGTGCTCGGTTGTTGGGCCTACAACGAGATCGGCGACGGGTAGTTCGATGGAGTGTTCGATGAAGCGGTCAATGCGCGGAAATTTGCCAGTGGGCAGGAAATTTTGATCCACGCGCAAATGGGTGAAGCCTTTGCCCGCCGCCCATTTGGCCAGGTCTGTGTAAACACCTTTACGGTTGATCACCAATGGCGCGAGCAAGCCGATATGCTGCCCGCGATACTGCTCGCTGATCCGCGCGACGATGCTGTCGAAAGACTGCGGGGTGATGGCAATGTTGCAGGTGGGGCAATATGCAGTCCCAGTTTTAACGAAGAGCAAACGCAGGAAGTGATAAATCTCGGTGAGCGTTGCTACCGTACTTTTGCGCCCCCCACGGCTGGTGCGCTGCTCGATCGCCACTGTAGGTGGAATGCCATACACCCCATCCACATCGGGGCGCGAGGCAGGCTGCACAAATTGCCTTGCATAAGCATTCAGCGATTCAAGATAACGCCTTTGGCCTTCACCAAAAATCACATCAAAAGCCAGTGTCGACTTGCCCGATCCCGATACACCGGTAATCACCGTCATGGCATCACGCGGAATCTCCACATCAATCGATTTAAGATTGTTTTCACGCGCGTTATGAACCACGATGGATTGCCGGGCCCGGTCACGCAGCGCTGATTGCAGCGGCCGGCCCTGGGGCTCTTGCACCTCGCCAGTATCCTGAAAATGCTGCGCTTGGGCAGCCAGGGAAGCGAGCGACTCACGGTAAGTGCGCAGCGCTAATCCAGTGTGGGAACTGGGATGCGCCATGATCTCGGCCACACTGCCTTGCGCCACGATCTCCCCTCCGGCAGTGCCGCCTTCAGGGCCCAGGTCAATCAGCCAATCACTCGCGCCGAGCAGATCGAGATTGTGTTCGATGATCAGGAGCGAATGACCCGCAGCCAGCAACTTGCGCAGGGCCCGAATCAGTTTGGCCACATCTTCAAAATGCAGGCCGGTGGTGGGCTCATCAAATAAAAACAGGGTGCCTTTGCGAGCGAGCCCCACCGCTTTGGCAGGCTCGCGGGAAAGGCTGTCGGCCAGGAAGCCCGCAAGTTTCAGGCGCTGAGCTTCCCCACCCGAAAGAGTAGGCACCGGCTGCCCAAGCTTCAAGTAATCCAAGCCCACATCAGCCAGGGGTTGCAGACGCGCGCGGATTTCAGCGCTGCCCTTGATGGAAGGATCAAACACCTCAAGTGCTTGCTCCACGGTGAGGTCAAGAATATCGGCTACCGAGTACTCGCCTTTGGGCGTCGGTAGTTTGACCTCAAGGGTTTGTGCGCGAAACCGGGTGCCGCTGCAATCCGGGCAGCGTAGATACACATCCGAAAGAAACTGCATTTCGACGTGTTCAAAGCCGTTGCCGCTGCAAGTCGGGCAGCGGCCATCGCCCGAATTGAAGCTGAAGGTGCCTGCGGTATAGCCCCGCTCACGGGCTGCTTCGGTGGCCGCAAGCAGCTTGCGAATTCCATCAAATGCGCCCACATAACTTATCGGGTTGCTGCGCGCGGTTTTGCCAATCGGGGATTGATCCACATAGGCCACGTCTTCGAGCCAGTCGGGTCCAAGCAGTCGATCAAATACGCCGGGGGTTTCGGTTGCTTTGCCCTTGGCTCTTAGCAATGCGGGGAGTAATACGCCTTGCATCAGGGTTGATTTGCCCGACCCCGATACGCCGGTGAGGCACACCATACGCTGCAGTGGAATCTCGATACTGATATTGCGCAGGTTGTTTTCACGCGCGCCTTCGAGGATCAGTTTTGGGGTTTTGGGTAACACCTCTCGTGGCTCAATTGCAGCCACCTGTTTTTTACCCAGCAGGTATTGCGCGGTAAGCGTGTCCGCTCCACCAAGCGCTTGCGGGGTATCGTAATAGACGATATTGCCACCGCGTGCTCCCGGCCCGGGGCCAATATCCAACAACCGATCCGCTGCAAACATGACCTGCGGATCATGTTCCACCACCACAAGTGTGTTGCCTGCATCGCGCAGTCGCTTCATCACCTGGATGATTCGGCCCATGTCGCGCGGATGCAAGCCGATCGAGGGCTCATCAAGCACGAACAATGTGTTGACCAGGGAGGTGCCAAGCGCGGTGGTGAGATTGATACGCTGCACCTCGCCGCCTGAAAGCGTGCGCGCCTGCCGATCCAGGGTGAGGTAGCCCAGGCCCACCTGATCCAGAAAATTCACTCGCGCTTCAATTTCGGTGAGCAACATATCCATGGCTTCATGGCTTACCGCGCTGCGCCCGGCATTGGCGGCTTCACTGCGCCAGAATTTCGCGAGCTCTTGTACTTTACTGATGGGCTGCAGCATCAGTTCATGCACGCCGAGCCAGCGACCCTGCAGTGCGGGCAGTTTCCAAAGCATCGCATCGGGCTTCAAACGTGCGCCATGGCAGGTGCCGCATTCGGTGTAGGCCCGGTACTTGGAGAGCAGCACCCGGATGTGCATTTTGTAGGCTTTGGATTCGAGCCAATCGAAAAAGCGCCGAATGCCGTACCACTGCTTGGTCCAGTTGCCTTTCCAGTCAGTGCCGCCTTCAATCACCCAGCGTTTGTGCTCGGCACCCATATCGCGCCACGGCACATCCAGCGGGATCTGCATGGCGGTGGCCTGGCGCTGCAAATCGGCCTGGCACTCCTTGAACGATGCGGTTTGCCAGGTCTTGACGGCGCCTTGCCGCAAGGTTTTGAGCTCATCAGGAATTACCAGGCCCAGATCAACACCAATCACCCGGCCAAAGCCACGGCAGGTTTCGCAAGCACCAATCGGAGAGTTGAAGGAAAAAAGCGCAGGCGTGGGGTCGCTGTAGGTGATTTTGCAGGTGGCGCAGGCCAGTGCAGTGCTGAAGCGCCAGACTTCGAGGTCAGCGCCCTCGTCGTTCAGCACATGCACTGCAAGCTCGCCTTGGCCGCGTCGCAATGCCGCTTCAATGGCTTCGGCAAGTCTTGCGGTGTCTACCGAGCTTGCGCGAAAGCGATCCTGCATCACGGCGAGTTCGCTCGCCATCTGCCCGTCTGCCCCCGGGACTTCGCGGCGCTGATGCACCCGTGTGTAGCCCTGCGCTGAAAGAAAACCATCGACTTCGTCTTGCCCAAAATTGGCCGGCACATGCAAGGCAAAGGTCATGACCAGGCGCGGATCACCTGCAGCAAGGGCCCGGCTGCGAATATCGTCCGCGATGCTGCGGGGTGTGTCGCGCTGCACCGCCTGGCCGCATTGGCGGCAAAACAGCGTCGCAATTCTGGCGAACAGCAGTTTGAAATGGTCATTCAGCTCGGTCATCGTCCCCACGGTGGAGCGTGAAGTGCGCACCGGGTTGGTCTGATCGATGGCTATCGCGGGCGGCACGCCTTCGATGCGGTCGATCTGGGGCTTGTCCATCCGGTCGAGAAACTGGCGGGCATAGGCCGAAAAGGTTTCGACATAGCGGCGCTGCCCCTCGGCATATAAGGTGTCAAACACCAGCGAAGATTTACCCGAGCCTGACACGCCAGTAACCACCAGCATTTCACCAGTGCGGATATCGAGGTTCAGGTTCTTGAGATTGTGCTGGCGCGCACCACGCAATTTGATGACCTGGCCCAAATAGGCCCCATCAGTTGCGGGAAGAGCTTGCGCCGGGAGATCGAGAGGTTTATTCATAGCCGCGCAGCATAGCCGAGGGTTTTGCAGGCCGGGGAATGCCCCGCCGAAACGTTTAGCGCCGTAAGGTTTGGATATACTGGATATATTCCCACCTTTCGCAAAAGGCCCGCTTGTCATGAAACATGTCATCTCCACACCTTCAGCACCTGCCGCCCTTGGCCCCTATTCCCAAGCGATTCGAGCTGGCGACACGGTCTATTTGTCGGGTCAGATTGGTCTGGATCCGGCCACGGGCCTCATGGCCGAAGGATTTGAAGCGCAGGTGCATCAGGCGTTCAGCAACCTCGCAGCAGTAGCGGCCGCAGCGGGCGCAAGCCTTGCAGATGCCACCAAACTCACACTGTTTCTTACCGATCTTGCGCAGTTCGCCAAGGTCAACGACATCATGCCCACCTATGTGCCTGCGCCATTTCCAGCGCGCTCAACGATTGGCGTGGCGAGTCTGCCCAAAGGAGCGGTGTTCGAGGTTGAGGCGATTGTGGTGCGTGCTGCGGCCTGATACTGACGCTTGACGATGGCCGTCAAGTCTCCGTCAGGTGGGTTGCGGGCGATTCCCAAGCTTGGTCTGCACACTCCGATTGATTTTTTGCGGCATTTGCCGCTGCGCTACGAAGACGAAACCAGCATCACGCTGATTGCTGAAGCACGCTCTGGCGAGCAGGTGCAAGTGCAGGGCCGGGTGATTCGCAACGAGGTGAGTTACCGCGGTCGGCGTATGTTGCTGGTGGAAATAGAAGATGCCAGTGGCTCGCTGGTGCTGCGGTTTTTCAATTTTTACGGTTCGCAGCAAAAGCAGCTGGCTGTTGGGGTGTCGATCCGAGCATTTGGCGAGGTGCGTGGCGGCATGCTCGGCAAGGAAATGATGCATCCCCGGTATCGCCTCGCCGATGACGCCACTGCGGTACCCGAGCGATTGACTCCTGTGTATCCCACCACAGCGGGCGTGTCGCAGGTGCAGCTAAGAGCGGCGGTAAGGCAGGCGTTTGCGCTTGAAGCGTGGCCTGACGCTTTACCTGAAGCCTTTCGTAAATCGCTGGACTTGATGCCGCCAAGGGCTGCGCTTCAACGCTTGCATCAGCCGCCGCCGGAGGTGTCGCTTGCCGCTTTGCAGGAGCGCACCGATCCCGCCTGGGTCAGGGTGATTTTTGATGAGCTGCTGGCCCAGCAGCTTTCCCTCACGCAGGCCCGAAGGCAACGCAATAGCTTACGCGCGCCCGGTATGGGGGATAAGCAGGCGGTTGTCCGACTGCTCAATGCATTACCTTTCGCGCTCACCGAAGCGCAGCAGCGAGCCTGGGCGGGGATCCATGCCGATTTGCAGCGCGCGGTGCCGATGAATCGCCTATTGCAAGGCGATGTGGGCAGCGGAAAAACTGTGGTGGCCGCCCTGGCTGCTGCTTGTGCGGTGGGCTCTGGATGGCAGGCTGCACTCATGGCCCCGACTGAAATTCTGGCCGAGCAACATTGGCGCAAGCTGGAGCCCTGGATGAAAGCCTGTGGTGTGCGGGTGGCGTGGCTGACGGGCTCGCTCAAGGAGTCCGAGAAAAAGCGGGTACGTGAGGCTGTGGCTGCCGGCGAGATCGATTTGCTGGTAGGAACCCATGCCCTGATTGAAAGCAAGGTGCAGTTTGCGCGCCTGGGCCTGACCATCGTGGATGAGCAGCATCGCTTCGGGGTAAGCCAGCGCCTGAGCCTGAGGGATAAACAGGAGACCTCCCTGCTACCGCATCAGCTCATGATGAGTGCAACGCCGATCCCGCGCAGCCTCGCCATGACTTACTTTGCCGATCTTGATGTGTCGGTCATTGATGCGCTGCCTCCGGGGCGCACGCCGATAGTGACGCGTCTGGTATCCGCAGGCCGACGCGATGAACTGATCGAGCGGGTGCGTGACGCGCTGGCTCAGGAGCGGCAGGTGTATTGGGTCTGTCCGCTGGTTGAAGAAAGCGAGACCCTGGACCTTCAAACCGCGATCGACACCCACATCGAATTGCAGGCGCTCTTTAGTCCGGTGCCCGTGGGGATCTTGCATGGCCGAATGAATGCCGCAGAAAAACAGCAAACCATGGCCGCGTTTGCCGGTGGAGCGCTCAGGGTTCTGGTGGCCACCACTGTGATTGAAGTCGGGGTGGATGTGCCGCAGGCTTCCTGGATGATTGTGGAGCATGCCGAGCGTTTTGGATTGGCGCAGTTGCACCAGTTGCGCGGCCGGGTAGGGCGGGGCAGCACGCAATCCTTGTGTGTGCTGCTTTACTACCCGCCACTTTCGGCGGTAGCCCGGGAGCGTTTGCGCGTGTTGCATGAAACGACCGATGGATTTGAGGTGGCGCGGCGGGATTTACAAATGCGCGGCCCGGGAGAGATGCTGGGGGCCCGTCAGTCGGGCGTGCCGATGTTGCGCTACGCCGATCTCGAGCGTGATCTTGAGCTTGCGGATCGGGCGCGTGAAGTGGCTGCCCAACTTCTTGACCCGGGTGCTCCAGCGGCCTATGCCCAGGCAGTTGAGCAGCATTTACGCCAGTGGCTGGGCGGCCGGGAAGCCTTCTTGCAGGCCTAGCCATTCCGGCTTAGTCTAAGCGTCCCATAACTCAACACGGGGCGAGGAAGACATGACAACTTTTGTATTGGTACATGGCGCTTGGCACGGCGGCTGGTGTTACAGAGACACAGTCAAGGCGCTACGGGCGAAGGGGCAGTAAGCTTTGGCGCCCACTTTGAGCGGCAACGGTATGTATGCCCACCAGGGCGGTCAACACATCACGCTGGAAACCCATATTCGCGATGTTTGCGGATTGATTGAGGCTGAAGAATTGAACGATGTGGTGCTTCTGGGACATTCCTATGGTGGCATGGTGATCACTGGTGTCGCTGATCGAATACCAGATCGCTTGAAGCACCTGGTCTACCTGGATGCATTTGTGCCTGAGAATGGGCAATCGCTCATCAGCTTGTTGAATACCGCGCTTCCCCCGGAAGTTGCTGCGGTGTTTGTAGGTGGTTTTCGTGGGGCGGCTGCAGCTGGTAACAGTGGCATGATGGATCCGATTCCTGCTGAGGTCTTTGGCATCAAAGCCGAAAACCGACCTTGGGTGGATCGGCGTTGCGTCAAACAATCCCTCGCCACTTTTGAGATGCCCCTGCTGATCGGCGGGCACGGTGCCCATCTTCCCAAGACCTATATCTTGGCCGATAACTGGGATCCGAGTCCGTTTCGACATTTTGCTGCGAAGCACACGGGCCAGGCGGGCTGGAACGTCACCAAGCTTGCCACTAGTCATGACGTGATGGTCGACATGCCCAATGAGCTAGCTGCTGAGCTAATGAAGTTGGCCTGAGGCTCTTTCAAGCGACAAGCCTGCCGGGGATGCTGCCTTTACCCATCGCGCCTGGGCTCGGGGTAGCATTCTGGTTTTTATGCAGGACAATAAAATGAAGCTTCTCAAATTTACGCCGGGTCTTCCGGCCGGGATCGCTGGCATTGGGTTGGCGGTTGCGCTGCTGACATCAGGCGTACACGCGCAAGATGCGGTGTTAAAGGATTTGCGGATTCGCCAGGCGATTGCCTCGCCCAGCATTCCGGGCGCGCAAGCGGGCGGCGCTGTGGCTACTTTGGAAAACAGGGGCTCGGTGGCCGATAAATTGATGGGTGCATCAACCCCCGCCGCCGAGCGCGTTGAGATTCACGTGATGAAGATGGAGAACAACATCATGCGCATGCGCGAGATCGGGCCGGTGGAGATCAAGCCTGGCCAGACCGTGGTGATGGGCAAGTCCCACCCCGAGGGCTTGCATATGATGCTGATGGGTCTCAAACAGCCGCTCAAGGAAGGTGAAAAGGTTCCGATCACCCTGAATTTTGAAAAAGCGGGCGCGGTGCAGCTTGAGATGCTCGTGAGCGGCCAGGCTCGCGGAGCCAAGGCGGGCGAACACAAGCATCATTGATCGCGCTGAGTAGGCGGCTGGGGGCAGGCTTGCCGCATGCTAAAATGAGGGGTTGTCGAGTTTTGATTTTGCGCGCTTTTGTGTGAGTCAAAGCCCGGTTGATCAAAGTTTGGTAACTGGCGGTTTTGCCCTGGCAACGGGGTTAAAGCAGCGCCTCGGAGCCCTCTCGTGTTTGCCTCTCATCCCCCCGCCCTGCTGGTTCTGGCAGATGGCTCGATATTTCGCGGCTGGTCTTTTGGTGCTGCCGTGCAGCGTGTTGGTGAAGTGGTGTTTAACACCGCGCTCACCGGCTATCAGGAAATTCTCACCGATCCCAGTTATTGCCGCCAGATCGTTACCCTGACCTATCCACATATTGGCAATGTCGGTGTGAATGATGAGGACGCAGAATCCTCAGGCGTACATGCCGCTGGCCTGGTAGTGCGAGACGTGCCGCAATTGCTGTCCAATTTTCGCTCGCAATCCAGTTTGGGCGACTATCTGGTTGCACACGGAGTGCCTGGCATCGCCGGGCTGGATACACGCAAGCTCACCCGAATCCTGCGTGAAAAAGGTGCGCAGGCGGGTTGCCTGGTTGCTGCGGGCCCCGGGGAAGTCATCGACGAAGCGGCAGCGTTGCAAGCCGCCCGCGAATTTGCCGGTTTGGCTGGCATGGATCTCGCCAAAGAGGTCAGCGTCAAGGAGCCATATGCCTGGCGTGAAGGTACCTGGGAACTCGGGGTCGGCCATGCTGATCGTTCGGCCGCTACCGTGCAGGGCCGCCGTTTTAAGGTGGTGGCTTTTGACTACGGGGTGAAGCGCAATATCCTGCGATTGCTGGCAGATCGGGGCTGCGATATCACCGTACTGCCTGCGCAAGCGAGCGCAGAGCAAGCCTTGGCGCTCAAACCCGATGGCATTTTTCTTTCCAACGGCCCTGGGGATCCCGAGCCCTGCGATTACGCAATTGCGGCGAGTCGCGCCCTGATTGAGCGTGGCATTCCAACTTTTGGGATCTGTCTGGGCCATCAGATCATGGGTCTGGCCTCGGGGGCTAAAACCCTCAAGATGAAGTTTGGCCACCATGGTGCCAACCATCCGGTCAAGGATCTTGATAGCGGCAAAGTCGCGATCACCAGCCAGAATCACGGTTTTGCGGTTGACCCTTCAAGTCTTCCAGCCAATCTGCGCGTGACCCATGTGTCCCTGTTTGACGGATCGATTCAGGGTCTGGCCCGCACCGACAAGCCGGCCTTCTGCTTTCAGGGGCATCCGGAAGCCAGCCCCGGGCCGCACGATATCCAGTATTTGTTTGACCGCTTTATTGATCTGATGATCGCGACACCACGGCCTCAATAAGCAGTTGCTGCCCCGAGCCAAGAAAAAGCAAAACAACGAGCCTCTCATGCCAAAACGTTCTGACCTCCACACCATTCTTATCATCGGTGCCGGGCCCATCATCATCGGGCAGGCTTGCGAGTTTGATTACTCCGGCGCTCAGGCCTGCAAGGCATTGCGTGAAGAGGGCTTCAAGGTGGTGCTGGTCAACAGCAATCCGGCCACCATCATGACTGACCCTGAAACGGCCGATGTCACTTATATTGAGCCGATCACCTGGCAGGTGGTTGAGCAGATCATTGCCAAGGAGCGGCCCGATGCAATCTTGCCGACCATGGGCGGCCAAACCGCGCTGAACTGTGCGCTGGATCTTCACAAGCATGGCGTGCTTGAGAAGTACGGCGTCGAGTTGATTGGTGCGCGTCCTGCCGCGATCGAGAAGGCTGAGGATCGGCTGAAGTTCAAGGATGCGATGACCAGCATCGGCCTGGCTTCGGCCAAATCAGGCATTGCGCATTCGATGCAAGAGGCCTGGGAAGTTCAGCGCCGCATTGGGGAAGAAGTGGGCACCGATGGGTTCCCGGCGGTGATTCGTCCGAGCTTCACCTTGGGCGGCACGGGCGGTGGTATTGCTTACAACGCCGAAGAGTTTGAAACCATTTGCAAGCGCGGTCTGGAAGCCTCGCCCACATCGGAGTTGCTGATCGAAGAGAGTTTGATCGGCTGGAAAGAATTCGAGATGGAAGTGGTGCGCGACACTGCCGACAACTGCATCATCGTGTGCGCCATCGAGAATCTGGATCCGATGGGCATCCACACTGGTGATTCGATCACCGTTGCGCCGGCGCAAACCCTCACCGACAAGGAATATCAGTTGATGCGTAATGCGTCGATTGCGATCCTGCGTGAGATTGGGGTTGATACCGGCGGCTCGAATGTGCAGTTTTCAATCAATCCTGCCAACGGTCGCATGATCGTGATTGAAATGAATCCAAGGGTTTCGCGCTCCTCCGCGCTTGCCTCCAAAGCCACAGGATTTCCAATTGCCAAGGTGGCCGCCAAACTTGCGGTCGGTTACACCCTGGACGAACTGCGTAACGACATCACAGGCGGGGCAACGCCTGCTTCCTTCGAGCCTTCGATTGACTATGTCGTCACCAAGGTGCCACGGTTTGCGTTTGAGAAGTTTCCGCAAGCCGATTCCCATCTCACGACTCAAATGAAGTCAGTGGGGGAGGTGATGGCCATCGGGCGCAGCTTTCAGGAGAGCTTTCAAAAGGCACTGCGTGGCCTGGAAGTGGGCGTGGATGGGCTGAATCAAAAGACCACGGATCGTCAGGTGATTGAAGAAGAATTGGGCGAGCCCGGCCCGGAGCGGATTTGGTATGTGGGCGATGCCTTTGCTCAGGGTTTTACCCTGGATGAAGTGCATGCCCTGACGCATATCGATCCCTGGTTTTTGGCCCAGATCAAGGAGATTGTGGATCTGGAGCTGGCGCTGGAAAAGCGCACCCTGGCTGAGCTGGATACCAATTCACTGCGCCAACTCAAGCGCAAGGGTTTTTCGGATCGTCGCCTCGCCTATCTGCTGGACACCAACGAGCATGAGATTCGCAAGCTGCGCCATAAGCTGGGCGTTCGTCCGGTCTATAAGCGGGTTGACACCTGCGCTGCAGAATTTGCGACCTCCACCGCCTATATGTACTCGACGTATGAAGACGAGTGCGAGGCTGAGCCCACCGATCGCAAGAAAGTGATTGTGCTGGGCGGCGGCCCCAACCGGATCGGGCAGGGCATTGAGTTTGACTATTGCTGCGTGCATGCCGCACTCGCCCTGCGCGAAGATGGCTATGAAACCATCATGGTGAACTGCAATCCCGAAACCGTCTCTACTGATTACGACACCTCGGATCGCCTGTACTTCGAGCCCCTCACCCTTGAGGACGTATTGGAGATCGTGGATAAGGAAAAGCCCCTTGGCGTGATCGTGCAATACGGCGGGCAAACACCGCTCAAGCTGGCCAAGGCTCTGGAGGCCGCAGGCGTGCCGATCATCGGCACTTCACCTGAGTCGATTGATATTGCCGAGGATCGTGAGCGCTTCCAGAAGTTGCTGGTGAAGCTCGGATTGCGCCAACCCGCCAATCGCACTGCGCGCACCGAGGCCGAAGCATTGGCCCTGGCCCAGGAAATTGGCTATCCCCTGGTCGTGCGCCCCAGCTATGTGTTGGGTGGTCGGGCAATGGAAATTGTGCATGAGCAGCGCGACCTTGAGCGCTATATGCGTGAAGCCGTGCGCGTGTCCAACGATAGCCCGGTGTTGCTGGATCGTTTCCTGAACGATGCGATTGAAGTCGACGTGGACTGTTTGTGCGACGGCGAGCGGGTGTTCATCGGCGGCGTGATGGAACATATCGAGCAGGCCGGTGTGCATTCAGGGGATTCGGCCTGCTCCCTGCCTCCCTATTCGCTGTCTTCCACGCTGGTCGAGGAGATCAAGCGCCAAACGGCATTGATGGCCAGAGCGCTGAATGTAAGCGGGTTGATGAATGTGCAATTTGCAGTTCAGCTCGGAGCCGAGGGCCAGGAAGATCTGGTGTATGTGCTGGAGGTGAATCCCCGGGCTTCGCGTACTGTGCCGTTTGTTTCCAAGGCCTCGGGGCTGCAGCTGGCCAAGATTGCCGCACGCTGCATGGTGGGCCAGTCACTGGATGCGCAAGGCGTTGGCGCTGAGGTTGAATTGCCTTACTTCTCCGTCAAGGAAGCGGTGTTTCCTTTCGTGAAGTTTCCCGGCGTGGATACGATTCTCGGGCCTGAAATGAAATCGACCGGCGAAGTGATGGGCGTGGGCCCCACCTTTGGCGAAGCCTTTGTGAAGTCGCAATTGGGCGCTGGCGTGCGTTTGCCCACCCAGGGTACGGTGTTCATCTCGGTGAAAAACCCCGACAAGCCCAAGGCAGTGGAGGCGGCGCGCGATCTTGCGGCGATGGGCTTCAAGCTCGTGGCCACCAAGGGTACGGCGGCTGCGATCAGTGCTGCTGGCATTGCTGTCACTGCGATCAACAAGGTTCAGGAAGGCCGCCCCAATATCGTGGATCAGATGAAAAATGGTCAGATCACCATGGTCATCAACACGGTTGAGGAAAAACGCAGTGCAATTGCTGACTCACGCGCGATCCGCACCACCGCGCTGGCTCAGCGGGTCGTGACCTACACCACGATTGCCGGAGCCTTGGCCGCAGTACAAGGCATGAAGCAGCTCGGGGTCATGGATGTTTATAGCCTGCAAGACCTGCATCGCCGACTGGCCGCGTGATTTGCAGCCGCTGATCATGCTTAACCACATATTGAAAGAAGCTTAATGGCAACCGTTCCCCTTACTGTGCACGGAGCCGAATTGCTCAAGGCCGAGTTGCACAAACTCAAAACCGTTGAGCGCCCGGCGGTGATTACGGCGATTGCCGAGGCGCGCGCTCAAGGCGACCTCTCCGAGAATGCCGAATACGATGCCGCCAAGGAGCGTCAGGGGTTTATCGAAGGGCGGATAGCCGATCTGGAAGGCAAACTCGGCAATGCCCAGGTGATTGATCCCAAGTTGCTCGATGCCGAAGGCCGGGTGGTGTTTGCTTCCACCGTGGATATTGAATACCTGGCCGACGGGGAGAGGAAAACTTATCAGATCGTCGGCGAAGATGAGGCCGACCTCAAAGCTGGCAAGATTTCTGTCTCCAGTCCGATTGCTCGCGCCCTGATTGGCAAGTACGCGGGCGATGTTGCAGCGATTCAGGCCCCGGGCGGTGTGCGCGAGGTTGAAATCCTGGATGTGCGCTACCTCTGAAGCTTTTTTCGGCTCAGCGGGGCTTGCGGGCCGGTGGCTTTTTCGCTGCTGTTATTGCCACCAATGACTTGCGGGCCGGGGCTTTTTTAGGAGCGAGTTCTGCCTGAGCCGCCAGGGTCTTCTTGAAATTGGCGCGCGGCGAGCGCTTGCGGCGGCTGGCGCTATCGGATTCCGGTGGTTTGGGGCGCCAAAGCACAATCAGCTTGCCGATTTGCTGAACAACCGCACAATGCAGTGCTTCAGCCATGGTCTGGGCTATGGCTTGTCGCTCTTCCTTGTTTTCACCTCCCACACGCACCTTGATCAACCCGTGGGAGTCCAATGATCGATCGGTCTCAGCCAGGACCCCGTCAGTCAATCCGGAATCACCAAGCATGACTACCGGGTCGAGATGATGGGCCTGCGCTTTAAGCGCTTTGCGCTCTTGCTGGGATAATGTCAGCGCTGCGGAGGGTTCGCTTGGAGCAGGCGCGGCTGGCGCACTAGGTCGTTTAGTCGTCATTGCCCGAACTTAACCGAAACATGAAAAAAAACAAATTCAATAAAGCCTGGCTCGACCAGCACCGCAACGATCCGTATGTGAAATTGGCCCAAAAACATGGCTATCGGGCGCGTGCGGCCTTCAAATTGCTGGAAATCGATGAGGAGGAGCATTTGATCCGGCCTGGCATACAGGTGGTCGACCTGGGGAGCACACCTGGTGCGTGGTCTCAGGTGCTGCGCGAACGCCTGGCAGGAGCCCCCGGCGGCGGGATATTCGGGCGAATCGTTGCCCTCGATCTGTTGCCGATGGAGCCGATAGCGGATGTGGAGTTCATTCAGGGTGATTTCCGTGAAGATGCGGTTCTTTCGCAATTGGAGAGCCTGATCGGAGAGAACAAACTGGATCTGGTGGTTTCTGATATGGCACCCAATCTTAGCGGAGTAGAGATCGCCGATGCCGCGCGGATGGCCGACCTGATCGAAATGGCCCTGCAGTTTTCGATTGATCATCTCAAGCCCAATGGGGTTTTGTTGGTGAAATGCTTCCACGGCAGCGGCTACAGCCAATTGGTGGAGCGTTTCAAACAGGTATTTGTGCAGGTAAAGCCCCGCAAACCAAAGGCTAGCCGCGACAAATCTGCGGAAACATATCTCTTGGGACGGGGCTTGAAATTCGTCAAACCGGCCCACTGATGTTGTCTTGTCATGGCTGATCGCCTTTTTGCCGGGATGGGCGGGCCGCACCAGCATTGAAACGGCGTAGAATCAACGTGTTAGGGCTTATCTGCCCTCTAGGAGTTGTCAGTGAATCAATGGTTTTCCAAAGCAGGTATCTGGCTGGTTGTTGCCTTTGTGCTGTTTACCGTGTTCAAACAGTTCGACAAGAGCCAGGTCCGCGGAGCCGATGTGTCGTATAGCGACTTCATGGTCCAGGCCAAAGATGGGCGGGTTGAGTCTGTCAGCATTGAAGGCCGCCAGCTCAAGGTCACCACGCGTGATAAGCAGTTTTATTCGGTATATGCCCCCAGCGATGTCTGGATGGTGTCCGATCTGCTGAAGTATGGCGTGCAGGTCAAGGCCAAGGCCGAAGAAGAGCAAAGCTTCCTGCTAAACGTGTTTGTGTCGTGGTTCCCGATGCTTCTGCTGATTGGCGTGTGGGTGTTTTTCATGCGCCAGATGCAAGGCGGCGGGCGCGGGGGAGCATTTTCCTTCGGCAAGAGCCGAGCGCGTATGCTCGATGAATCCAACAACAGCATCACCTTTGTCGACGTGGCCGGTTGCGATGAGGCCAAGGAAGAGGTTCAGGAGCTGGTGGATTTCCTGCGCGATCCGTCCAAGTTTCAGAAGCTCGGTGGTCGGATTCCCCGTGGCGTATTGATGGTGGGTTCACCCGGTACAGGTAAAACCTTGCTTGCCAAGGCGATTGCAGGTGAAGCCAAGGTGCCTTTCTTCAGCATCTCGGGCTCGGACTTTGTAGAGATGTTCGTCGGTGTCGGTGCAGCCCGTGTGCGTGACATGTTTGAGAACGCTAAAAAGCACGCGCCTTGCATCATCTTTATCGACGAGATTGATGCGGTCGGCCGCCAGCGCGGCGCTGGTTTGGGCGGTGGTAATGACGAGCGCGAGCAAACCCTGAATCAGATGCTGGTCGAGATGGATGGCTTTGAAACCGGCCAGGGCGTGATTGTGATCGCGGCAACCAATCGTCCTGATGTGCTGGATCCAGCCCTGTTGCGCCCCGGTCGTTTTGACCGTCAGGTTGTCGTGCCTTTGCCCGATATCCGTGGGCGTGAGCAGATCCTCAATGTGCATATGCGCAAGGTGCCGATTGGTCCGGATGTGCGAGCCGATATTCTCTCGCGCGGTACACCTGGCTTTTCGGGCGCTGATCTGGCCAACCTCGTGAACGAAGCCGCGCTGTTTGCCGCTCGTCGCAGTGCGCGACTGGTGGATATGAACGACTTCGAGCGCGCCAAGGACAAGATCATTATGGGTGCCGAACGGCGCTCCATCGTGATGCCTGAAGAAGAGCGTCGCAACACCGCCTATCACGAGTCTGGCCATGCGATTGTCGCCAAGCTGTTGCCAAAAACAGACCCAGTGCATAAGGTAACGATCATTCCACGTGGCCGTGCCTTGGGTGTCACGATGCAGCTTCCCGATTCTGATCGCTACAGCCTGGACCGTGATCGCATGCTCAATACGATTGCCGTGCTCTTTGGCGGCCGGATTGCCGAAGAATTGTTCATGGACCAAATGACCACCGGCGCATCGAACGACTTCGAGCGAGCCACCGGGATTGCCCGCGATATGGTGACCAGGTACGGCATGAGTGATGCTCTGGGCCCCATGGTGTACGCGGAGAACGAGGGCGAAGTATTTCTTGGCCGTTCGATCACCAAAACCACCAACGTATCCGAAGAGACGATGCGCAAAGTGGACGGCGAAATCCGCCGGATCATTGATGAGCAATATGGTGTAGCGCGCAAGATCCTTGAGGGTAATCGCGACAAGGTCGAGGCGATGACCAAGGCCTTGCTTGAATGGGAAACCATTGATGCCGAGCAGATTGAAGATATTTGCCAGGGTCGGGCGCCGCGTCCTCCCAAGCAGCCCTCGACTGGCAATGGTAGTAGCGGTGGTTCCGGAACCGGGGCTGCTCCAGCGGCAACTCCTGCGGTGGGGCCTGCCTCACCGAGTACCCCTGCAGCCTGAAGCCCGGGTGAAGGCGGCTGGATGACACCAGCGCCTCGCCTGACCTGCGGGCGGTTCGATCTCGAGCTGAGCCGGCCTTTAGTGATGGGCGTGATTAACCTCACGCCCGATTCTTTTTCTGACGGTGGTCAGTTCGGCACGCTCAACGAAGCGATTGATCATGCCATCAAGCAGATTGAAGCCGGGGCCGATATTCTCGATATTGGCGCTGAATCCACTCGCCCGGGCGCCCAGGAAATTTCGGTTGAAAACGAGCTCGCCCGTCTGGTGCCGGTGTTGCGTCAGGTACGCGATCTTGGCAAACCAATTTCGGTAGATACCCGCAAGCCTGCGGTGATGCGAGCCGTACTTGCAGAAGGCGCCGACATGATCAATGACGTCAGCGGATTTTGTGATCCCCAGGCGGTGGCGGCGGTAGTTGCATCCAGGTGCGCGCTTTGTGTCATGCATATGCAAGGTGATCCATCAACCATGCAGCAATCTCCCGCTTATCGGTCCGTGGTCGACGAGGTCAGCGCGTTTCTCTACCGTCAGGTGGAAATCCTGCAGTTAGCCGGGGTTGCGCTGGAAAGGATTGTGCTCGACCCAGGCATTGGTTTTGGCAAGACTTTGGATCACAACCTGGCCTTGTTGCGCGAACTCTCCTGCTTGGAAGTGTTTGAGCGGCCGGTGTTGATCGGCTTATCGCGCAAGTCAATGGTGGGTCAGCTTACCGGCCAGCCAGTTGAGCGCCGGTTGGCGGGGTCAGTTGCCGGTGCATTGGCCTCAGTGGCGCAAGGCGCTGCTTTTGTGCGGGTACATGATGTGAGGGAAACGGTAGATGCCCTGCGAGTTTGGCGGGCTATCGTCGATTAGATTAACGATAAGAGATTCGAGCATGGGACGCAGATATTTTGGAACGGATGGTGTGAGGGGTACGGTCGGACAAGCACCGATCACACCGGATTTCGTCATGCGCCTGGGTTACGCTGCGGGCTGCGAGCTGGCAGTTCATCGCGAACCGGGGGGCGCCAATCGCCCGGCGGTGCTGATTGGCAAGGACACGCGGATTTCCGGTTATATGCTGGAAGCCGCTCTCGAGGCTGGCTTTTCTGCTGCGGGTATTGATGTGTTGATGACCGGGCCATTGCCAACTCCCGGCGTGGCCTATCTTACTCGCGCGCTCAGACTGGCCGCTGGCGTGGTAATCAGTGCTTCGCACAATCCTTTTGCCGATAACGGCATCAAGTTTTTCTCCGCCCAGGGCGACAAGTTGCCTGATGAAGTTGAGTTGCGTATTGAGGCACGCCTAGACGAGCCGATGGGATGCGTGGATTCAGTGAATCTGGGCAAGGCCAAACGCCTCGAAGGCGCGGCAGAGCGGTATATCGAATTCTGCAAGGGTACTGTGCCCTCAAGCATGACTTTGCGAGGCTTGAAGCTGGTGGTGGATGCGGCGCATGGTGCAGCCTATCAAACCGCACCGGCCGTGTTTCACGAGCTGGGAGCTGAGGTTATTGTTATCGGTGCGCAACCCAATGGCACCAACATTAATGACCATGTCGGCGCGACCCATCCGGAGTCGATGTGCGAAGCAGTGCTTAAACATGGTGCCGATCTTGGCATTGCTCTGGATGGCGATGCCGATCGGATTGTGCTGTGCGATGCCACAGGACGCATTTATAACGGCGACGAGCTGCTTTACATCATGGTGCGCGATCGACTCGCCCTCGGACAGACCGTTCCCGGAGTGGTTGGCACCCTGATGAGCAATCTCGCTCTCGAACAGGGCCTGCGCAAGCTCGGCGTGGATTTCATTCGGGCCAAAGTAGGCGACCGTTATGTTCTCGAAGCCTTGCGTGAGCAAGGCTGGCTATTCGGTGGTGAAAGCTCCGGGCATTTGCTTTGCCTTGATCGCCACAGCACTGGCGATGGGACGGTAAGTGCGCTGCAGATCTTGGCCGCCATGCGTCGATCAGGCTTGTCGCTTGCTGAGTTGGCCAGTGAGCTCGTGCTTTATCCACAACGGATGATCAACGTGCGTATCGGTACCGATCTCGACTGGAAAAACCATGCGGGCCTGCGTGAAGCAACGCGATTGGTAGAGCAAGAACTCGGGTCGAGCGGGCGTGTCTTGATCCGCGCATCGGGCACTGAACCACTGTTGCGTTTGATGGTCGAGGCGCAAGATAAAACACTCGCCGATGGTGCTGCGCAGCGACTCGCCGATGCACTGAATTGAGATTCATTGAGCATGTCGACCAATAAGCCGCTTCAGGTGCGGTATAATCTTCCTGCCGGGGCGTAGCTTAGCCTGGTATAGCGCCTGCTTTGGGAGCAGGAGGCCGGAGGTTCGAATCCTCTCGCCCCGACCAAGCTATAAGCTACGCCGATGGGCATAGAGCACCGACTAGTCTTATCCTGTTGCGGCCTTCACTGCCCGTAGCTCAGCCGGATAGAGCATCAGCCTTCTAAGCTGAGGGTCACAGGTTCGAGTCCTGTCGGGCAGGCCAAGGTTATCAATGGTGGGTGTAGCTCAGTGGTAGAGTCCCGGATTGTGATTCCGGTCGTCGTGGGTTCGAATCCCATCATCCACCCCATTTTCCCCATTCCTGAGGCCTGGGCCCAGGATTTCTTCTACGATTCCCCCGTTCCGCAGACCCTGCAAGCCGCCGATGATGGCATGAAGCTTCTGGAGGTGAATGCCGCCTATGTCGAGTATCTCGGCTACCCGCGTGAGCAATTGATCGGGCGAGATCCCATCGAGTTTCATGCTCCGGGCGATGAGCCTTTCATTCGAGGTGAGCGTGTAAGACACCTGGATGAAACGCTGAAGGGCAAGGCAGATCGCACCGGGCTTCAAGGTGTGCTGAAGGGACGTTGTCTGCGTGACAGCCAAGGGAGGGAAAAGCACTATGTCCTTGCTTACCGCTGGTTCAAGGCCGCTGGCGGACAAGAAATCGTTCATGTCAGCATCTTTGACAACACTCTGGAGGTCTGGGCGCAACGCATGCTTGAGCAGCAGGTTGAGCAGCAGAACCGAAGCTTCGATCAAGCCCCTGTTGGCATGCTTTTGCTCGACGCCAAGGGCAAGGTCTCGCGAGTTAATCAGGTACTGTTGCGACAGCTGGGCTGCAACAGCGCCGAATTGGTTGGACGAGAAGATCCATTCACTGCCATGGGGGATGATGAGACTAAAGCAATCCTGGAGCGCCACTGGGCGCGTGTGGCAAACACCGACAAATTAGTCCAGGCACGCATTCGAATTGCTGCGACCAATGGGCGGGTGTATTGGTTTGATCTGCACAGCCGCAGTATTAACGATACCAGCTCGGCAGCCGGATCCATTACAAGCGCAGTCAACGTAACTGGCGAACACGTACTGGCCGGTGAATTGCGCAAGCTGGTATTGCAGCAATCCGCGTTGTTGCGTAACGCAGGAGCTGGAATTGCCTATGTTGGTGATGACCGGTTGCTACGAGTCAACCCCGTATTTGCCCAGATGATTGGAGGCGCAGGGGCCTCCAAAACGGAGGGTGTGCTTACCGGCAAACTCGTCGACGAGGTGCTGCGTCTTGATCCCGATTGGCGCCTAGTTCATGCGCAGGCGATAAACGTTTTGAAGCAAGACGCGGTGTTTCATGCGCAGGTCATGTTGCAGCTTGAAGGGCGATCAGCGTTGCCCTGCCAACTGGGTATCCAGTACCTTGATTCGAACCAGCCTCAAATGGGCTTTATTCTGAGTTTGGTGGATCTTTCACCAAGCCTTGAACATCGCCAAACAAGAGCGGCTCTGGAGCGATCCGAGGATGTACTGCAGCAGCTCGGGGATTCGGTTGATGATGCTGTGTTGGTGGTCGATCGGGGGTTGACACGGCTAGCGTACGGCAATCCTGCCTTCGAGGAGCACTTCGGGCTGAGCCTTGAACAACTTGCCAGTGATCCCAGGCTGCTGTTGTCCTGTATGCCTGCGGCTCAGGGCAGTGAGCTGCTAAACGCTCTTGCTGTAGTGCGGCGCAATCGTGTGCAGGCCTGCGAGTTGCAGATCAAGCGTAAGGGGCAGGACGGTTATCGCTTGTTGCGTGTGCGCCTGAGTGTATTGAAGAACTCAGACGATCAGGTATTGCTGGTGTGCGAAGACATCACCGAACTGCGGGAGTCTGAGCAACGCCGTCAACTTGAGGCAATGCAGCAGCGCGAACGCCTGATTCGTGAAGTGCATCACCGGATTAAGAACAACCTGCAAGGTGTCGCCGGGTTGCTTCAGCAAGTCGCGCGCTCGCGGCCCGAGATTGGCTCAACGCTGGAGGACTCGGCCAACCAGATCTACGCCATTGCACAGGTGCACGGTTTGCAGGTGAAGGACAGTGATGACGTGCTGCCTTCCAAGTTGCTGGAGGGCCTGTGCGAGGTGATTCGAAGGGGCTTGCCGTCTTCATTGACGCTTTCACTTCACCTTGAGCCATCTTTGCAACATCAGCAAACCTGTCGAATTTCCGAAGCCGAGGCGGTACCCCTGGCGCTGGTACTCAATGAGCTGCTCGGTAATGCAGTGCGCCACACAGTTCAAGACCATCCCCATGAAATTCGCGTTGATTTGGCCTGGGCCGATCAGGGCACTTGTTTGATTACCCTATCCAACCCCGGGAGCATGCCGGCACAATTTGATTTTCCGAAGGTTCCGCTTTCGGCCACAGGTCTTGGATTGGTTAAGGCCATGCTGCCACGCAAAGGCGTAGATCTAAGCTTCAGGAACCATGAGGATCAGGTGCGGGTGTGCCTTGTTTTGTCACCTCCAGTATTAAAAAGTGTGACGTAACAAGCGTCACAGTAGCGTTCAAGTCACTGCTCCTGACGAATGGTCCCAGGCGCCGATGAATGGGCACCGTAAGCCGTTAGCGCTATAGCTCTGGCCTCTGCCATTTGGGATACTCGTCATATTCCTTAGCCTCAAACGTCGGGTTTGGGCGGACCCTTTCTTTTGCAGCAATGACCAGTCAAAAAGTTTTGGTGTGCGACGATGATCGTTTGGTGCTTGCCACTACGGCGGCAGCATTGAGCGGTGCCGGTTATTCGGTGCTGCAGGCCAACGATGGTGATGAGGCCATTGCGTTGGCCCGCGAGCATCGCCCGGTGCTCGCGATTCTCGACATCCGAATGGAAGGCACGACCGGGATGGATGTGGCTTCGTACCTGCGGGATTTTGTGGGTACGCCGTTTGTCTTTATCAGTGCATTCAACGATCCTCTGACTATTCGTCAGGCGCGGGCGATTGGTGCCCTTGATTACCTCTTCAAACCCATCAACTCGATGCGATTGGTTGAGGCGGTCGAGCGGCTGTTGCATAGTTTGCGAAACACCGACGAAGCGGGCACAGCGGATTGGATTGAGTTTGGGCAGTCACGCATGGTCAGCCATACCCCTGAAAGCGGGACGCATGCGAAACCTGCAACCAGCTTTAGCGCAATCGATGTCGCCACCGGAATGTTGATGGTCGAGCAGCAGATTCATCGCGAAGCAGCCTTGAATGCGCTGCAGAACCTGGCGCACCAACAATCTTGCAGTCTCGAAGCCTGTGCAAGCAGCATGATCCAACGGTTTGCCCATCTGGATTTTGCATCTTAGGTTGCGCACAACGATTACAGGCGTTGGCGTCGGTCCGGATTAGCTGGTTTTTTCCACGGCTTATCCGCAGTTAGCACCAGAAATTCTCATGCGAAGCTCACGTCATGGAATTGAATCTTGCGCCGGCCTGCCATGCACAAATCTGCTGCTGACCTCAGTCCGACAGAACCTTGCCTCAAGCTGATCGTTGTTGAAGACGATCCTCTTTGGCGGCTATTGATCACGCAGGGGCTTGAGGAGCGCGGTTGTCAGGTTCTGGAGCGGGAGGACGCGAAAGAGCTCAACCAGGTCATCAAACAGTTTCAACCTCATGCAGTCTTGATCGATGCCAACCTGCCGGGGCTCGACGGGTTTGGTGCTTGTCGCCTGATCCGTGAAGACCCCACTTGTGCCAGCGTACCCGCCTTGATGCTGACCGGTCTTGAAGATGATAGTTCGGTTCAGCGTGCGTTCGATGCCGGCTTTGACGATTTTTTTGTCAAGTCGAGTCGCTGGAGTCTTCTCTTGCAGCGCGTTCGAAGCGTAATTCGCCTGCGCTCCGTGAGCGGGCAACTGAGCGAACGCCAGCAGCAGCTTGAAATTGCCCAGGAAGCCGGCCGGATCGGGTCCATCGATATGGACCTCGAAACCAATCGGATGTGGGGCGCTCCGGGGGCGTTTGCAGTCTATGGGCTGCCCAATGACATCACCGAGCTGCCGGTCAAGGTCACAGCCGACCTGATGGGGGCGGTGGGTCTCGATCGCATCAATAGCGCTATCAAGGAGCTGGTTCAAACCAAGCAGCCGGTGGAGATCACTCAGCAGGTACGTGGGGCAGACGGCGTACTGCGCACGCTTCACTATCGGGCGAGCGTCTTGCACATGCGCGGGCAGCGAGTGAAGTCAATTCGTGCGATTACCCGCGATGTCAGTCACGAACATTCCAGCGCAGCAGAGATCAAGCGCTTGGTTAACTTTGACAGTTTGACCGGCTTGGTGAATCGGCAGCATTTTTTGCTTTGTGCCTCAGCATTGGCTCAGCAGCCCGACGCCCAGTTTGCAATAGTTGCGATTGATCTGGACAAGTTCGGCATGATCAACGCCGAATTCGGGCAGGTTGCAGGCGATGACTTGCTGGTGCAGCTGACTCGTCGGTGGCTCGATCTTCTGGATCTCGACCCCAGCGATAGCCAGGCCTACGGTACCGATGTGCTGCCCAAGGGGCCTGTCCTGGCTCGGCTAGCCGGTGATGACTTTGCACTCCTGGTGCCAGCGTCCGACACCAGCTCGCGGCTGCATGATCTCATCGAAAAGTGCCAGCGCGCCTTTGTCAGCCCGTTTCTTGTGAATGGCGAGAGTGTCGTGGTTTCGGCCTCCTACGGGATCGCCCAGTTTCCGCGGGATGGTGACAGCAGTGGGCTGTTGCTCTCGCGTGCCGATCTGGCTATTGCCACGCAAAAAGCGCTCGGACGCTCCGGTGTCCATTGGTACTCCAAGCAGGAGGCCCAACCCCAACGCATACGGCTGGAAATGGCCACTGCATTGCGCAGGGCGCTGGATGAAGGGCAGTTTGAGCTTCACTACCAGCCAGTTATTGATACCCGGCGCCACCGCGTTGTAGGTGTTGAAGCCCTCATGCGCTGGCGGCGTGACACTCAGCTCATTCCTCCAGGCCAATTCATCCCATTGGCCGAAGAACTCGGTCTGATCATTCCGATGGGGGAGTGGGCCATAGGTCAGGCAGCCTGGCAATTACACCAATGGCGTGCTGCAGGCTTGAGTCTGCAAAGCGTTGCAGTCAATGTACCGAGTGAGCACTTTGAGCATCCCTCGCTGAGTCGTGTGGTTCAAAGCGCCGTCGAAACTTATGGACTTGCCGCAGGTGATCTCGAGATTGAGCTGACCGAGACCAACCTGGTGCGGGACATTGAGCGAATCCGGCCCCGCCTTGATGAACTCAATCGGCTCGGTGTAACCCTGTCGCTGGATGATTTCGGAACCGGGTATTCATCGCTTGCCTATCTCGCGCGCCTGCCGTTGGGAAAACTGAAGATTGATAGAAGCTTCGTCAACGAACTAGGTCAGTCTCCTCAGGCCGACACGATTGTGCGGGCCATCATCAGTTTGGGGCATGCCCTTGGCCTCGCGGTAGTGGCTGAAGGCGTGGAGACCCAGGCTCAGGTTGCAGCCCTATCCACACTGGGTTGTAACCTGGTCCAAGGATTTTTCTTTGCCCGCCCGCAGCCGGCCGATCAGGTGATCGCCACTGTGCAGCGACTCAATCAAACAGGCGTTCCGGCATCGGCGTCTGGCTCGATAGCAACATCAAGCCTATGAAAGCCGGGCTATTTGAAGGATGGGCAGGGCCCATTCGCAGACACAATCAAGCCATGAAAATGAAGGCTCCATCTCAACGAGGCCATTCTTGAGTTCCGAAGACGAAAACTACTGCGCTTATACGCCACCGCTTGCAGCGGGGAGTTTGCGCATCTCGCCGCTCCAGGCTGTGGAGCTGCAGGATCAATTGCTGAGTGCAAGCACCGAGCTCGAGCGCCTGACCCAGCTGATTGACGATGCGGCCTTGCGTCTGATGCAAAAGTTTGCAGCGGCACAAAACTCGCTGGACATGATGACACCGCACTCCGAGCAGCTCGACGATCTCAAGCAGGTGATCGATCAGGCGGTAATCGCTCTGCAGTTTCATGACATGTCAGCGCAGCTGATCGGGCATGTGCACAAGCGCGTGGCCAGCGTAGTCGATTTCCTCGGGGCTTCACTGGAAGATGGTGAAGAACCTGCATTACCTGTTGAATTTGTTAACCGTGCTTGCCCGGTAGCCCAGCGTGAAATGGACGCGGGTTCGGTCGAGTTGTTTTGAACTGTGTAGGGACACACTCCAATGGCTCTAATCCTCGCTGTTGATGATTCTGCCTCGTTGCGCCAAATGGTGTGCTTCACGCTGAAAAGCGCGGGCCACCAGGTAATCGAGGCAATTGATGGAGTTGATGCGCTTGAGCGCCTCGGCGATCGCCAGGTTGATCTTGTGCTTACTGACCAGAACATGCCTCGCATGGATGGCCTGACTCTGGTTGCGCAGCTGCGTGGCAAGCCCGGCTATCAGCGCACCCCGATCCTGATGCTGACCACGGAATCCAGTGACGCAATGAAACAGGCGGGGCGTGCAGCAGGCGCAACTGGCTGGATGGTCAAGCCTTTTGATCCGGTGAAATTACTCAATGTAATTGCCAAGGTATTGCCACAACCTGCAGGTGCGACCCATGGCTGAAATGCAAACGAGCGCATCCGGAGGAGAGGATCCCGGCTTCGATCTGACCCAGTTTTATCAGGTCTTTTTTGAAGAGGCCTCCGAGAATCTCGACAACATGGAGTCCTTGTTGCTCGCACTAGATGTTGGTGCGCCCTCCGATGAGGATTTGAACGCGATTTTTCGCTGTGCCCATTCCATCAAGGGTGGAGCAGCGACCTTTGGTTTCGAAGACCTGGCCAGCCTGACCCATGTCATGGAGACCCTGCTGGACCGCTTGCGCCGCCATGAGTTACAACTCACCAGCACCATGGTCGACGTGCTTCTTGAATCGGGTGACAACCTCAAGGCCATGCTGCAAACGCATCAGTCCGGCAATCACTCCGGAATGCGCAATGATGAACTGGTCGAGCGTATTGGAGTGCTCGCCACAGGCGAGGCGAGCGGCCCTCCGGTGGTCGTGCCAGCATCACCCAAGGCCACCCAGACCATGCAAACAGCAGTCGGACCGGTCGAGCTGCCTACCGAGGGTTTCGAACTTGTGGTGGGGCCCCTGGAGAAGATCTCCATGGCCGACAACATCGCAGATTTGTTTGACGAGATCCCTGGCCTGGGCACGATCAAGGCTCTTGATCAAGGCCAGCCGGATGAGCGCGGCAAGCGTCGCTTTCATGTGGTGTCGAGCAGCACGCAAGCTGAGTTGCTGGATCTGTTTACCTTTCATGTGCCGCGCGAGGCCATCGAGATCGTTGAAGCTGCCCGCAAAGAAGCCACTGAAGTGATGCCCAAGCAGGCCATCGTCAAGCCAGCGGCGAGCCCGGTCCAAGCGCAGCCTGCTGCTGATGAAGGCTTTGGCTTCTTCGAGCCCTTGCCCAGCGTACAGGCAGCTCCTCAAGGTTCAGTGGCTCCCAAGGCACCTGTAGCTGCGCCTGCGGTCACCCCTGCCCCCAAGGCCGAGGCGCCAAAAGCTTCAAGCGCACCGGCTGCGGAGTCAGCCACCCTTCGGGTATCGATTGAAAAAGTGGATCAATTGATCAATCTCGTCGGTGAGCTGGTGATCACCCAGGCGATGCTGGCACAAACTGGCCGGGGTCTGGATCCTTTGGTGCATCAACAGTTGATGACCAATCTGGGCGATCTCGAACGCAACACCCACCAGTTGCAAGAAGCGGTCATGGCCATCCGCATGATTCCAATGGCCACCGTGTTCAACCGGTTTCCGCGCATGCTGCGCGACCTTGCAGCGCGCCTGAATAAACAGGTGGAATTGCAAACCGTGGGTGAGGCCACCGAGTTGGATAAGGGCATGATCGAGAAGATCACTGATCCCCTGACTCATTTGGTTCGCAATTCTTTGGACCACGGCATCGAGCCGCCCGAAGAGCGCATGGCTCAGGGTAAACCAGCCATGGGCAAGATCACATTACTTGCTGAACATAAAGGCGGGTCGATTGTGATTCAGGTGCGTGATGATGGCAAAGGTTTGTCGCGCGAAAAGATTCTGAAAAAGGCGATGGAACGCGGCTTGCCAGTAACACAGGACATGCCCGATGCCGAGGTGTGGCAGCTTATCTTCGAACCCGGATTCTCCACAGCCGAAGCGGTTACCGATGTTTCAGGGCGTGGCGTGGGCATGGATGTCGTCAAGCGCAACATTCTGAGCCTGGGGGGCACGGTTGAACTTGATTCGGCCGAAGGTATCGGTACGCGCGTGTCGGTGAAGCTGCCGCTCACGATGGCCATCATGGATGGCATGTCGGTGGGGGTTGCTGAGGAGACTTACATTCTTCCGCTTGGATCGGTGGTTGAGTCAATTCAACTCGATAACCAACAGCTGCGCCACATTGCCGGTGCGAATCGCATGATTGAAGTGCGTGATGAATATCTTCCGGTGCTTGCGCTGGACGATCTGTTCAATGTGCCCCGGCATTCGGAGCCGCAAAGCGCCATCCTGATCGTTATCGAGGCCGAAGGCATTCGTGTGGCCCTGATGGTCGATGAGCTGGTGGGTCAGCAACAGGTTGTCGTGAAAAATCTGGAAGCCAATTACCGCAAGGTGCCCGGTGTGTCGGGTGCAACGATCCTTGGCGATGGCCGGGTGGCCCTCATCCTGGATGTCGGTTTCCTTGTCAAACGCGCCCGTCACTAATTTGTCTGGAGTCTTTCCCCATGTATGCAGAAATGACCAAATCCCCACAACGCGCCAGCACTACAGTTCGGCCGCGTGAGTACCTCACTTTTCGTCTGGGCGAAGAGGAGTACGGTATTGACATCCTCAAGGTGCAGGAGATCCGTGGCTATGAACAGCCGACCCGGATTGCCAATGCACCAGCATTCATCAAGGGTGTGGTGAACCTGCGTGGCGTGATTGTGCCGATCATTGACCTGCGCCTGAAGTTTGGATTGGGTGAGGCAGAGTACACCACCTTCACTGTAGTGATCATCCTCAATGTTGGTGGCCGGGTCATCGGCATGGTGGTGGATTCTGTGTCAGACGTTCTGGAGCTTGATCCATCGACCGTCAGGGATGCCCCCGAGATGAGCGCAATTGTGGACTCCAGCTACATTCTGGGCCTGGGCACCATGAATGATCGGATGCTTATTCTGGTGGATATCGAGAAGCTTTTGATGTCACCCGAGATGGCCATCGTAGGAGCCTGAGCGTGCGATCTCCAAAGGCAGCGCTTTCAGCGCGCGGGCAGATATCGATCATTGCCTTCCTGGTGGTGATCGCGGCATTGGGCGGGCCGCTGGTCTCGGCCTTCATGCATTGGGACAAACTCGCGGCCCAACAAGAGGAATTGCTGTTCGGAGCTGCGATTGGAATGGGCGCAGGACTTGCAGCCTTGTATTGGATAGTGAGTTTGTTGCGCAGCGTATTGCGCCCGGTTGAAGACATAAAGTCTGCGGCCCAGGCGATGCAGAAAGATAATCTTGATCAGCCGGTGCTGGCTCGTGGCGCGGCTGAACTTCGGCAGCTGGGCGAGGCGATGGAAGGATTGCGCCTGCGTCTCAAGGAGGTGATGGATCAGGTTCGCAATTCGGTCGAACAGATTGAGACTGCAGCGTCGGAAGTGGCGCTTGGCAACAGCGACCTGAGCGCACGCACTGAATCGGCTGCAGCCAATCTGCAGGAAACCAGCTCGAGTGTTGCCAACATGACCAACACGGTGAGCGCCAACGCGCAAAGCGCACGGCAAGCTAATCAGCTCGCGCGCTCATCCTCGGAGGTGGCCAAGCGAGGTGGTGAGGTCATGGGTGAGGTTGAGCAAACCATGCGCAGCATCACGCAAAGCTCTTCCGAGATTGTTGAGATCATTGCGGTGATCGACAGCATTGCGTTTCAAACCAACATTCTTGCGTTGAATGCTGCTGTTGAAGCAGCACGCGCAGGTGAGCAGGGCCGCGGATTTGCCGTGGTTGCTGGCGAAGTGCGCAGCCTGGCCCAACGCTCGGCCGAAGCTGCTGCCCAGATCAAGACATTAATCAGTGGTTCGGTCAATAGCGTTGAAGCCGGTAGCCGCCAGGTAAATGCTGCAGCGCAAACCATGCGCGAGATCGTGCACTCGGTAAGTCGAGTGAGCGACATTATTGGTGAGATCAGCGCGGCCACTGAAGAGCAAAGCACCCAGATCAGTCAGATCAATAGTGCGATCAGCCAGCTTGATGGGATGACCCAGCAAAATGCGGCGCTGGTCGAGCAAAGTGCGGCAGCCGCGCAAAGCATGAAAGATCAGGCTGCGGCGCTGACCTTGACAGTTGGGCGATTCCGCGGTGCCCGCGCCTCCAGCGCAAGACCGGTGGGCCCCAAAGCGGCAGCAACAACGCCCTCGGCCAAGCCCGCGCAAGCCAAGCCCTTGCCCTCCAGACCGGAGGCCGCTGCCGCTCAAAGCCCGTTGAATTCAGGTGCGAGCAAGGCCGTCTCACGCACCCCGGTATTGCGCCCGCCGGAGACCGCTGCACCAGTGGCCGCCCCCGCGACTTCGCTCATTGAGCGCGCAGCCGCACGCCCAGAACAACGACCGCCCGCGCAAAGCGCAACCGTACCTGTTACCAAGCCCGCTGCAAGTCTGCCTGCTGCAACTGGCCACCTGAATGATGATGATTGGGAGACCTTTTAATGAAAAAATTGCTTTCACTAACCAGCCCCAATTTTTTGAAGATGATGCGGCTACCCACCAAGTTTGGGGTTCTGGCCGCATTGATGGCTATTCCCACGGCCTTGCTGCTTTGGGGTGCATGGCAATCCAATAAGGCGGTAACTGACTTTGCAAAAGCCGAACTGACTGGTGCGAACTATCTGCGCCTTGTTGATCCTTTGCTCTTGCCGCTGCATCGGCACCATCTCGCAATGAGATTTCCGAAAATTGACTCTGCCGTAAAGCTTCGGCCGGATGCGGTCAGCGCAGTGGATGCACAATTGGCCAAGCTCGAAGCCGCGCAGCCCCAATTCGAAGCGAGCCTGGAGAGTGGCGCAGTAGTTACTGAGATTCGCAAGAGCTGGGCCTTGATCAAGGCGATGCCTGAAAGCAATCCGGAGCTAGTGGATCGAGCGCATTTACGCTTGGTCAATGCAGTTGAGCTGCTTCGTGAGTATGTTGGCGACAAATCCGGCCTCGTGCTCGATCCGGATGCTGACACCTATTACCTCATGGATGGGGTCTTGGTTCAGATGCCGCAGCTCATGCATTCGTTAATCGAGCTGCGTCGGGTGGTTTTCCTGCGGGCCTATGACGGCGAGTCAGGCTTTGGCCCGCGGGCTGAGGTGTTGAAAAATTTGACCAACATCAGCTCTCGAGCTGAAACGATTGAGTTACATTTTTTTAAGGTCCGGGCGGCAAATCCGAAAGCTGCCCAAAAGCTGGCCGCTACTCAGCAGGTTGTTCGTGGCGTGCAGGGCCTGGTGGATAAATGGGCTGATCGCGCTGGATCAAACACCATGGTCGAGTTTGATGCCAAGAGTTTTGGTGCTGAGGTATTCAGTACCAACGAATCTGTAAGGGACACTCTCGGTGCGTGGAACCAGGAGCTGGAGCAGCTGCTGCAGAACCGGATTGACGCCAAAAACAATGAGCTTCGCAGCTATCTTGCAGTCGTGGGGTTGTGCCTTGCCTTGGCCGCGATGATGTTCATCAGTGTGTACCTGAGCCTGCACAAAGGCTTTGTGATGCTTACGGAAAAACTCCGATACGTGGGTGAGGGCGACTTGTCCTCTCCCATGCAAGTGCAAGGGCGCGATGAGGTCGCTGACCTTGCGGTGGCTCTGAATGCGATGAGTGAAAAACTCTCGGTAGTGGTCGGAGATATCCGGGTGGCAGGTGACGCGATTGGCAGCGTGTCCAATCAGGTGGCCGGTGCGGCGCAAAGTCTTGCGGTGCGCACCGAGGAATCGGGGGCCAGCCTGGAGCAAACTGCGCAGGCGATGGAAGAGCTTACGGTGACTGTACGTACCAATGCAGACAATTCCAGGCAGGTGGGTTCGCTTGCCCATGAATCTGCCGGTTTGGCGGTGAACGCGGGCGAAATGGTCACTGAGGTGGTGGGCCGAATGACCAGCATCAGCCAGTCGTCGAAGCGGATTGGTAACATCATCAGTGTGATCGACGGCATCGCGTTTCAAACCAATATTCTTGCGCTGAACGCTGCTGTTGAAGCGGCCCGGGCAGGCGAACAGGGCCGCGGTTTTGCGGTAGTGGCCACCGAGGTGCGTAATCTCGCCCAACGCTCGGCGGCAGCGGCCAAGGAAATCAAATCCCTGATTGAAAGCTCAGTGCTGGAAACCACCCAGGGCTCGAGAATCGTCAACAAGGCTGGAGATTCCATGCAGCAAGTTGTGGATTCGGTGAAGCGCCTGAGTGAAATGATTGGCGAGATCAGCCACTCTTCGGAAGAGCAGGCCAAGGGTATCGAGAGCGCAAACCGGGCCATTTCGGATCTGCAGCGAGTGACCCAGGAAAACACGGCGATGGTTGAAGAGTCTGCCGGTGCAGCGACCGTGCTGGATCAGCAATCGCGTGGTCTGGTGAAAACTGTTTCGAGTTTCAAGCTCAAGCGCTAAGCCCCTAAGTCCAAGCTCACTAACTAGGTCAAGGTCTTGAACCAACTGGATTCCCATCGCCCTGCAGTGCTTGAATACACATTCAGCAATGAGGTATTCAGCGAGATACGGGATTTGATTTATGAGCGCGCGGGGATTCAACTGAGCGACTCCAAGCGCAGCATGGTTTACAACCGGCTGGCCCGCAGGATCCGCGAGTTGCAGCTCGATGGCTTTGAAGCGTATATGCGGCTGCTGCGCCACGGTGGTGGGGCCGAGGAACAAGCCTTCGTTAATGCGCTCACCACCAACATGACCTCGTTTTTTCGCGAGGACTATCATTTTCCCATCCTGGCGCAGGCGCTCAAAGAGCGGGCGGGCCAGTCCGGCCCGGTATCGATATGGTGCTCTGCGGCTTCCACCGGCGAGGAGCCCTACTCGATTGCAATTACAGCACTTGATGCGCTGGGTGATCGTCATCCGGTATCGGTGCTGAGTACCGATATTGATACCAACGTCATCGAGACGGCCAAGCGCGGCGTGTACTCCGTGGATGCTGTGCGCCGACTGGATGCCCGCATGCTGCAAAAGCACTTCTTGCGCGGCGTCGGACGCAACGAGGGCATGGTGCAAGTACAAGCCTCCACCCGACGCCTGGTCCAGTTTGCGCCCTTTAATCTGATACAGCCCCAATGGGGCTGGCGGGAAAAATTCGATATTGTGTTTTGCCGCAATGTCATGATTTACTTTGATCGCCCCACCCAGCTTAAGCTGATTGAGCGCTTCCATCAGTTTATGAAGCCCGATGGCCTGTTGTTCGTGGGGCATTCCGAGAGTTTTAACGATTGCCGGGACAAATTCCTTTTGCAGGGCCGTACGGTTTATCGCAGGGTCGGTCCGTAAAGCCGATGGATTCCACTCGTCTGCAAGCACTCAAAATGAGTCCTCGGTCCGAAGGCGAGGCCAGCTTCTTCTTTTTCGATTCGATGTTCGGTGTGGAAGCGGTGAAGGTTATGCCTGGCCAGTACTTCGTGGCACGCGAGGACATTGCCATTCAGACAGTTCTGGGATCATGTGTGGCCGCCTGCATTTATGATCGCGCCGCTGGCGTCGGTGGCCTGAATCATTTCCTGCTGCCCTCGGGTGATGGCAGCTCGGCGCGTTATGGGGTCAATGCGATGGAAGTATTGATCAATAATGTATTGCGCCAGGGGGCGCGTCGTGAACGTCTTGAGGCCAAGGTGTTTGGGGGCGGCGCGGTGATCCAGGGTCTGGGATCGATCAACGTGGGTGGGCAAAACGTCGCCTTCATTGATCAGTTCATGCGCGACGAACGTATTCCCGTAGTCTCACGAGACGTGCTGGATACCGTTTCACGCAAGGTGGTGATGTTTCCAAAGTCTGCCAAGGTGATGGTGAAGAAATTGCCAGCAACCTCCGCGCTGACCACCGAGACCACTTACCTTGCGAAAGCAAAAAGCAGCGCTTCGATGGCTGGCGAAGTCGAACTTTTTTAGTGGATATATGATCCTGAGGCAGTCATGAGCAAGATCAAGGTAGTGGTGGTGGATGATTCTGCGCTGGTGCGCAGCGTGCTGACGCAAATGATCAATTCCCAGCCCGATATGCAATGTGTCGGCGCAGCGCATGACCCCTATCAGGCTCGCGAGTTGATTCGCGAAACCGATCCTCATGTGATCACCCTGGATGTTGAAATGCCACGCATGGATGGCCTGGATTTCCTGGAAAAGCTGATGCGCCTGCGGCCCACGCCAGTAGTGATGATTTCGACCCTGACCGAGCGCGGCGCGGAGATCACGATTCGTGCGCTGGAGCTCGGCGCGATTGATTTTGTGGCCAAGCCCAAACTTGGCATTGCGCAAGGTATGCAACTGGCCACGGCGGAGATCACTGAGAAGATCCGTATTGCCGCCAGCGCAAAGCTCACCAGGCGCTCTGCGGCTGCTGCAGCGGCACTTTCCGGTGCTCCTGCAAAAGCAGCTGCGCCAATCGTTACCCGTGTGCCTGCCGGTATAAGCGCCAATGAACCCGCGGTTGCGGAAAAGCGTTTGAGTGCGGTGGCCCCGGGGATGATTGCCAGCCGGCCAGCAGCACCAGCAAGCAAGGCGCGCGTATCAACCGAAAAGCTGATTGCGGTAGGAGCCTCGACCGGTGGCACCGAAGCCATTCGCGAGCTGCTGACCCAGTTGCCCGCCGATTTTCCCGCCGTATTGATTACCCAGCATATGCCAGCAGGCTTTACCCGCAGCTTTGCAGATCGTCTGAATACACTTTGCAAGATGGCAGTGTCGGAGGCGGTGGACGGCGAGCGCGCGTTACCTGGCCATGCCTATATTGCACCGGGTGGCATGCATATGGTGGTTGAGCGCAGCGGCGCAAACTATGTATTGCGTTTGCTCGATACCGAGCCGGTAAACCGCCACAAGCCGTCGGTCGAGGTGATGTTTGACTCGGTCGCACGCGTGGTGGGAGGTAACGCAACCGGGGTTATGCTCACAGGGATGGGCGGCGACGGAGCTGCAGCGATGCGCCGAATGCGAGAGGCAGGTGCTTTTAATATTGCCCAGGATGAAGCGAGCTGCGTGGTCTATGGCATGCCACGCGAAGCGGTCGCTGCGGGTGGTGTTCATGAGAGCCTGCCCTTGCAGGCGATTAGCCAGCGCCTGATTAACCGTTTGCGTGAAGGGGCGGGGTTTTCCGGCCGGGTCTAACGCAGCAAGGTGCCCAGCATGGTTTCGGTCAGGCGTGCAAGCGGCGCCTCGATCAGGGGAATGCCAACCGCAACCAGCACTAGCCCGGCTCCGATAGTGATCGGGAATCCCACCGCAAACACGTTCATCTGCGGCGCGATGCGCGAAACAACGCCCAGCACGACGTTGATAATCAACAGCAAAGCAACAAAAGGCATGGCAATGGCGAGCCCGGTGCTGAAAATGCCCGAGCCTGCTTCGACAATATTCCAAGCCTTGGCGGTGGTCAGGCCATCGCCCATGATTGGTATCACGCTATAACTGTGTGCCACTGCGGCAATCAGCATCTGCGGTCCATTCAAAACTACGAAAGCCAGCAGGGCCAGGGTATGAATAATCCGGGTCATTGGATTGGCTGCGCCAATAGTGGGATCAAAGAATGCAGCGAATGACAGGCCGATTTGCAAACCAATGACTTCGCCTGCGAACTCGAATGCTGCGAATACCAATCGCGCGACCAGACCCAAACTCAAGCCCACAACAAGTTCGACGACCAATACGAAGATGCCATTGGAACTTCCAATGGACCAGCCAGCAGGCACGGTGACATCCGGCACCAAGCATAGGGTGATCATCAAGGCGAGTGCGGTTCGCGCCCGCATCGGAAATGCGCGGTTGGAAAGCACAGGAGCGCTGATGAACAGACCCAGCACTCGAAACAGCGGGGCCAGAAAGGTGCTCAACCATGCCAGCATTTGAGCATCACTGATCTGCACCATGAGTCTTAGCCGCCTGCTACCGTGGCCAGTGAGCCGATCACCTGGCGGATATAGTTGGTGAGCATGGTCAACATCCATGGCCCGACAATCACGATGGTGACGACCACGGCGACCAGCTTGGGCAGAAAGGACAGGGTGGCTTCGTTGATTTGTGTAACCGCCTGAAACAGGCTCACTACCAATCCAACCACCAGCGCCACCATCAATACGGGTGCGCTGGTAATCAGCATCATTTCCATGGCCTGGCGGCCAAAGTTCACTACGGTTTCTGGAGTCATCGGTCTGGATCCTGGATAGGTGCTAGAGCTTTTGGAAAGCGCTTTGTTTAGTTGAAGCTGGCAACCAGTGAGCTCATCAGCAGATTCCAGCCATCGGCAAGAACAAAAAGCATGAGCTTGAAAGGCAAGGCAACAAGCACGGGTGAAAGCATCATCATGCCCATCGACATCAATACGCTTGCGACGATCAGGTCGATGATCAGAAAGGGCACGAACACCATGAAGCCGGCCTGAAAAGCTGTCTTGAGTTCGCTGGTGACAAACGCCGGGACGATGACTTTCATCGGTAAGTCTTCAGGTTTGGCAACGGGCTCGGATTTGGAGAGCTTGGTAAACAAGGCAAGGTCTGCTTCCCGGACTTGTTTGAGCATGAAGGCTTTTAGCGGATCGGCAGTTTTGGTGGCAGCCTCTGCAAACCCAATCTTGTTTTCGCTGAAGGGCTTGAAGGCTTCATCATGGATTTTGTCCAGAGTGGGGGCCATGATGAAAAAAGTCAGGAACAGAGCCATGCCGACCAGCACCTGATTGGGCGGAGTGGTTTGCAGACCAAGCGCCTGGCGCAACAGCGAGAGCACAATGATGATTCGGGTAAAGCTGGTCATGAGCAGCAGCACCGCTGGAAGAAACGACAGAGCGGTGAAAAGAAGCAGCGTCTGGATCGGCACGGAATAGGTCGTTGAGCCGCCAGGCCCTGGGGTCGCTTGCACCGAGGCCACTGAGCCACCAGCAGCCTGGGCCAAGGCCTCAGGGGTCATCGCTCCGAGTGCTGCGAACAGCACAAGAGCAGTGATTGAGCGCAAGAGATTCATATCTGACCTATGGGTTGAGTGCCCTGAATAGGCGAGATGTTTGCTGGATCAACCTGGCTTGCGCGCAGTAATTGGGCTGCGAAGTCTTGGCTCGAGGCTCCCACAAGCGTGTGGTTGATCGCAGCAGGCTTGAGCAGTTGTACGGATTGACCCGATACCCCAATCAGCAATTTCTCGCCGCAGGCTTCAATCAAGACAACCCGCTCTCGCGTACCTACGCCAATCGATTCGATCACACGCAACTGGGCATTGCTGCCCTTGCGTTGCAGCTGCGTGCGTTTATAGAGCCACAGGGCAAGCGGAATACAAACCAGCACAACAATGAAGCTGAGCAAGCTATTCCAGATACTGAAGTCTTGGGACATGATTTAGGGGCTGCAGTGGCTTAGGGAGGTCTTATGGCCGATTCAGGCGGCGCAAGCGCTCGGACGGTGTCACGATATCGGTCAGGCGAATACCGAACTTTTCATTGACCACCACAACTTCGCCCTGGGCTATCAGGCAACCATTCACCAATACGTCCATCGGTTCACCCGCCAGGGCATCGAGTTCAATCACGGAGCCCTGTGCCAGCTGAAGAATGTGCTTGATGGGGATACGGGTGCGTCCGAGTTCAACCGTGAGCTGCACCGGGATATCCATGATCATGGCGATATCGTTGAGCCCGTCTTGTGGCGCTCTTGTGGTGGCGTTCATTGCAGGAAACAAATGATCAGCACTCTGCACTTGCTCGACGGCGTTGGCCGGGGCGGCAGACGCTTGTTGCTCATCCATGGCGGCGGCCCAGGCATCGGCCATGGCGTCCTGATCTTGAGGGGTAGTGTTTTCGCTCATTGGTTATCGCTCATTGTGCTTGCCCTGCTGATGTTCTTCTTCGAGAGTGATGATGCGATCAACGCGCACCGAATAATGATTGTTGCTGGTGCCGTATTGGCAATCGAACACCGGAACGTTATCAACCTTGGCCTGAACCGTGCGGCTTAACGGCAATGCGATGAAGTCTCCTACCTTCAGTGAGGTCAGGTCGCGCACCGTCAGCTCGGTTGTGGCCAGATCAACAGCGAGTTGTACCTGTGCGGTTTTGATTTGCTGGGTGAGCATGCCAACCCAGCGTCGATCCGAGGCGCCCGCCTCACCGTTGGTGCTTGAGTAAAGCACCTCGCGTATTGGCTCGAGGACTGAATAGGGAATGCACAGGTGGACATGACCACCGCTCTCGCCCAGTTCCACCGCAAAGCTTGCGGTGACCACAACTTCGCTGGGCGTGGCCACACTGGCTAATTGAGGTTGCATTTCCGAGCGTTGATATTCAAGGGTCAGCGGATACACCGAAGACCAGGCTTTGCCATAGGCCAGGGAGATCACTTCAACCACACGCTCAATGATGCGATTCTCCGTGGGTGAAAACTCACGGCCTTCGATACGGGTGGGAAATTCACCGTTGCCTCCAAACAGGCTATCGATGATGCTGAAGATAAGTTGAGGCTCGCAGATCAGCAAGCCATTGCCGCGCAGGGGCTTGATCGCCATCAGATTGATATTGGTAGGCACACTGATGTTGCGCAGAAAGTCGGAATACTTCTGAACCTTCACCTGTCCGACCGACACCTCGGGATTGCGGCGCATGAAGTTGAACAGCCCGACCCGAAGCCCCCGTGAGAAGCGATCATGGATGATTTCCAGCGTGGGCATCCTGCCGCGAACGATACGCTCCGATTTGCCAAGGTCGTAAGCTTGAGGGCCTTCGAGAGGCTCATTGGTCTCCTCGACAGCCGTATCACCGTTGACGCCAGTCAGCAGAGCATCGACTTCGTCTTGAGAAAGAAACTGGTCGGCCATATGCGCTTACTGAACGATGAACTGCGCAAAGTGCACGCGTTCTACCGGGTTGGGCTTGGCTTTGGGCTTGGGCGTTTCTTCTTCAGTGTCCGGTTCCTTGGCCGCTTCAGCTGTCTTGTCTTCGGAAGCCTCGGTATCCTTTTCGGGATCGGGTGCTTTCACCTTGACCTTCTTCGCAGGCGCCGGAGCCCAGCCAATCAACCGGCCAGTCTGATCAGCAATTTCAATAGCGAGTTTTTGCTTGCCTTCAAGTGTCAACAATTCGCGGGGTTGTTTGGAAGAAAGCAGCAGCAGAAGCTTGTTGCGCACCGCTGGCATGATCGCTTTGATTTCTTCGGAAGTCTCGTTGTTGGTGAGCTCAAGCACCAAAGCGATTTGCGCAAAACGTTCCTCTTCCCCCGTCAGATTGACTGTGAAGGGATCGAGCGGCATGAAGACGCGTGATTTCTGAGCGGCTTTTTTGGCTTCAGCCTCTGCAACCGCAGGATCTTTGGCCTTGCCCTTCATAAAGAACCAGGCCCCGCCGCCACCGCCGCCCAGGACCAATACGGCCGCGATCGCAATGATCAGGCCTTTCTTGCTTTTTTTCGGTGGGGTGGCTTTCTCTGCTTCAGACATACGTGCTCCAGGGTTCTTTCAATCGATTATCGATATCCCCGGCAGCACTAAAGCTCGCAAAAAGGCGGATAAATACCGCCTTATCTTTTTGTTATCGGTCAGGCCACCAAATTCACGAGCCCATGGCGACGAAAGGCAGGGGAGGGGGTATCAAAGGTGGGATCGCCGGGTTTGTTGGCTTCGGAGCGTGCTTCTGACGGGGTCACTGAGCTGCGTGCCCGTTGCTCATTGGGTCCAAAGTGTTGGGCAAATGATGTGGACTGCTGGCCAACATCAAACTGCTGCAGGCTCAGGCCCTGATCCGCCAACAATGCCCGCAAGACTTCCTGAGTTGCATTCACCGCGTCACGGGTTTCACTGTTCAAAGCTCGAAACTGCACCGACGCCTCAGTGCCCTCAAGTTTAAGCTCCACCTGGATGGGACCAAGTGCTTCAGGATTCAGGGTGATACTGGCGCGCTCTATCCCGCCCTGAATGGCGAACCGGAGCTCACTGGCCAGTGCGCTTGGGAATTGCTCGCTGAACACCGGCGTGGGAACAGCGATCGCGGCGGGTAAGGCGCTCGGGTTCGAAGGCTCAAGCATGCCAGGGGTAGGCCCGGCGTTCATGGCGCCGACCAGGCTGCTCAGTGTTTGGCTTGACACGCTTGTCGTGTCCGTGGATACGAGCCCAGATGCGGCCAAAGCACTGGCTGATCCCGGGCTAGTCAGGAACGCCGATGTGCTGGCCCGTTGTTGATCCAGCATTTGTAAGGTGCTGGCAAGTTCGGTACTGAAGCTGGATTTTGATCCGGTCGATGCAGCCAACACTGTTTTGTCTTTCCCCGACTCCATTCCATTATCAATGGCACGCGAGTTTGCCTCGCTGCTGATCGCAAGCGTTGAGCCTTGCACGCTGGCCTTCGCCAATGCTTTTGAACCATCGTTACGAAGCTTTTGAGTGCCTGCTTTACTTTGCGCGGAAGCATCGAGTGCGGGGGTATCCGGGCGCTCAGTGGGTGCTGCGCTTTGTGGCCCTTTGGACTTGGTCTGGCTCGTTGGATTGTTGGAGTCTGAAGCTTCCGGCTGGGTTGCCAGGTCTTTGGAGGCAAGAGCCGAATCCGCTTTGGATTCCTGGGCGCCTTGGGCGCCATCCTTGGGGATACCAGCCCCTGCCGTGGTCTGTGTTGGGGTTTGTGCGATGACACCTTTGGACAACTTGCTGACCTCGGCTGCGTTTTCTGCTCCAGGCCCGCTTGTGTCACGCACTGCCCGCTGGGCGCCGCGGTTTGTCGCCCGCGCAGCGGTGCGGGTTGCAGCTGGACTATCCCGGGCTGGTTCAGCCGACCGGGGTTCGGAATCGCGTGCGTCTGCCCCGGGTGCGCGGCCTTCGCGGCCCCGTTGTGAAGCATTGGCACTTTCCAATTGGTCGGCAAAACGCTGACTTTGAATACGCTCGTTACTCAAACTGTCATCGGTAGTACTTAGCGGATTCGCTGCGGGGCTTCGGGTCGTGACGGGCCGGGATTCGGCTACCGGCAAACTGAAGGAGAGAGAGCTCATGTGAGGGCCTGATGGGAATGGAAGTGACGATGGCTGGCGCGTTCGTCCAGCTGGAGTTGTTCAAGCCGGGCCTCCTGGCGGATCCCGCGCTTATGTTCAAGAACCTGCAATTTTTTGAGTCCGTGCACCCGTTGAAAATGATGAGCGAGCTCGGCCTGGGCATGCTGAAGATGCCCGGCCAGTTCGTCTTGCTTCAAGCGTTGCGAATTCAAGGCTTCGGTCAGGCGTTGCAGAAACTGATCCTGTTGATTCAGTTTTAAAGTCAGTGTGGGCAGACTCTGCATCACAGGCGAGCGGGCCTGATAGTCAGCTCGATAGCCTTCCAGTTGCCTGGTTTGCAATACGGCTTGCTGATACGCAGATTGCATTTGTGCAAAGGCGGTTTGCGCTTGATCCAGGCGCCGCTGCTCCAGATCAATCAATAGCTGCAGGGTGCGGGGTTTCATCAACGTACCTCGGACTCAAGCAAGGGGCCGACCAGCTCTTCGAGGCTGGCTTGTGAACGCTGCCAGGAAGCGGGCTCACTCACGGATTGCTGCAAAAACTGCTGCATCTGAGGGTAAAGCTGTATCGCCTGATCGGTGCGCAGATCACTGCCCGGAACATAAGCCCCCACCATGATCAAGTCACGGCTGTTTTGATAGCTTGACCAGAGCTCGCGAAACTTGCGCGCAAGCAGTTGCTCACGTGCAGTGGTAACAGCGCTCATCACCCGCGAGATGGACTGCTCCACATCAATCGCTGGATAGTGCCCCGAATCTGCAAGGGTGCGGGACAACACAAAATGGCCGTCCAGAAATGATCGTGCCGCATCGGCAATGGGATCATTCTGATCATCACCTTCAGCAAGTACCGTATAAATCGCGGTGATCGAACCCACGCCATTGATACCGTTGCCAGTGCGCTCAACCAGTTGTGGCAAGCGGGCAAATACTGAAGCTGGGTAGCCTTTGGTGGCAGGTGCCTCACCGACTGCCAATGCGATTTCGCGCGCTGCCATCGCATATCGGGTAAGTGAGTCCATCAGCAATAAAACATTCAGGCCTTGATCGCGGTAGTACTCGGCGATCGCAGTGGCATAGCTCGCACCCTGCAGCCTGAGAATCGGCGAACTATCCGCAGGCGCGGCTACAACCACGCTACGCGCCAAGCCGGATTCACCCAGAATGTCCTCAATGAACTCCTTGACCTCGCGTCCCCGCTCGCCGACCAGACCCACTACGGTCACGTCTGCAGAGGTGTAGCGCGCCATCATGCCCATCAGCACGCTCTTGCCCACACCGGGGCCTGCGAATAAGCCCAAGCGCTGACCCAAACCCACACTGAGCAGGCTATTGATAGCGCGCACGCCAGTATCGAGTGGCTCACGCACAGGCTGCCGCTGCATGGCGTTGATCGTGCGCCGGTGGATGGGTTGGCGTTCGACCTGTGCAAGCGCCCCCTTGCCATCCAGTGGCAGGCCCCTGGCATCGACGACCCGCCCCAGCAAACCGAGGCCAAGCGGCAAATGGCGCATCAGGTCTGTAGCGCGTCGCCCGGTATGGCCAGCCTGATTGAGTGTTGGGGGGAGTAATGCTGCTTCACGTAGCTTCACCCTGGCCCCTTGGCCCAGGCCAACGGTATCTTCAATCGGCATCACGTAGAGGCGATCCTGATTAAATCCGACGACTTCGCCTTCGACCTTATCGATATCAACGATTGCCCCCAATGGTGCCTGCAGCCCGGCCACTTCGAGCATCATGCCGTTGACCCGTATCAGCTTGCCGCATTTCAACGCGGTGCGCTGAGCGCCGAGAAACTCCTGCTGGCGTGTGAAAAGCCGTTGCCACCGGTTGGGAGCAGTGTCAGTGCCGAGCATCAGTCTTGCGCCCGCAATGAAAAGGTTGCGCGATCCCATCGGGTTTCAATGGTGCTGTCGATATCCAGGCTGGTATGGTGAATCTTGCAGCCTCCTGGCTGAATTCTGCTGTCGGGCACTACATCAAGGTGGTGGCGCTCGAGAAGTGCGGCGCAATGCAATCGAATCAGTTCAGCATCTTGTGGATTGACGACCAGTTGCCCGGGCAAAGGATTGGGCGCGATATCACTCAGGATCTCCTGCACCACACTGACCACGGTGGCTGGTTCGACTTGCAGTTGATGTGCCAAAACCCGCTTGGCCACGCCTAGCGCCAGCTCGGTGAGCTGCTGCGCAAGATGCTGTTCTGCGGCTGCGAACTCGGCCCGGATGCTGGTTGCAAGCGCATCGATATGTTGTTCGAGACTTTGACCCAGGCGTGCAGATCGCGCTTGCTCCTGCTCCTCAAGTTGGGCGAGTGCCTGGGCCCGGCCTCGCGCCAGCCCCTGCAGATAGCCTGCTTCAAACGAGTCACGGTCACTGGCTTGCGGGTTCTCGCCGTTTGCACCGCGAGTCCCAAGCGAGCGCATCGGGAAGCTGCGCTCGGATTGAATCTGCTCTGAGCGGACGATTTGCGCTGTGGGTTTATTAGACGAAGGCATCATCACCGCCGCCTCCCGAGCTGAGCGCGATCTGACCATCCTCGGCGAGTTTGCGAACCACCTTCATGATGGCTTTTTGCTCGGCTTCGACCTCGGACAAACGCATTGGCCCGCGGGATTCGAGATCTTCCTTGAGGGTTTCTGCAGCCCGTGCGCTCATGTTCTTGAATATCTTGTCGCGCATTTCGCTTGGAGCCCCTTTGAGCGCCACAATCAACTGGTCGCTCTGCACTTCACGCAACAGCAACTGGATCGCTTTGTCATCGAGTTTCATCAGATCCTCGAAGGTGAACATGTTGTCGGCAATCTTTTGCGCCAGCTCTTCATTCTGACCACGGATGGCATCCATGATCCCGGCTTCCATGGAGCCTGGGATAAAGTTCATGATCTCGGCAACCGGCTTGATGCCTCCCAGCGCGGTCTTGCGAATCCGATCGCCACCGGCCAGCACTTTGGTGAGCACTTCATTGAGCTCGCGCAGGGCGGTGGGCTGAATGCCGTCCAGTGTGGCCACACGCATCAGCACATCTGCCCGCATCCGGTCGGTGAATTTCGCGAGTATTGCTGCGGCATGATCGCGTTCCAGATGCACCAGAATCGAGGCCACAATTTGTGGATGCTCATTGCGAATCAGCTCGGCGATCGAATCAGGATCCATCCATTTCAGCGATTCAATCCCTGAAACATCGCCCCCCTGCAAGATGCGGTCAAGCAACATGCCGGCCTTGTCTTCGCCCAGCGCCCGGCTCAGCACATCCCGCACATACTGGTCATTGTCGTCCACCAGCGAGCGGCTGGTGCTCGCTTGAGCCTCGAAGCGTTTGAGCACCTCTTCAACCCGCTCATTGCTGGTCGTGCGCAGGGTGGCCATCACTTCACCGATGGCCTGCACTTCCTTGGGGCTGAGCTGCTTGAAAACTTCTGCAGCCGCTTCGGCGCCCATGGCCATCAGCAGGATGGCGGCATCATCAACATCGGTATCAGGCATCCTTGGTCACCCAGGAGCGCACAACATTGGCCACCATGGCCGGGTCATCACGGGCCAGTTTCAACACATCCACAGGCTGTCCGGCGGCATTGGTGGGTACCGGGGCGGGCAGCGCGACATCATTGGAGACTGATTGGTTAACCCGTGCAGGAGGCTGAATGTTGAGTTGCTTCATGGCCGGTCTTACCACCATGGTGATAATGAGCAGGCCAAGCAGAATCACACCGACGTGCCGCCCCGCTGTGCCCAGCATCGCGAGAATTTCGGGGTCCTTCCACAACGGAATCGGATCGATCTTGGGTGCTTCCTCAACGCTGAATGCGGTGTTCAGGACATTGAGCGAATCGCCACGGTCCTTGGACATGCCGAGGGCTTCCTTCACCAGCGCGGTGATTGACTCGATCTCTTTATCGGCCAAAGGCACCATGGTGACCTTGCCGGCCTTGTCGACCTGCTTGCGATGATTGATCAATACCGCGGCGGTGAGTCGCTTGACTTGACCGGTGGCGTTACGGGTCACGCGGGTGGTTTTATCGACTTCAAAGTTAGTCACCGAGTCGCGGCGCGACGTGCCCGCAGCCCCGGAAGCCGCGCCAGCTCCTGAAGTTGCAGCCGCTGCAGTCGGTTGTGCGGGAGCATTCACTGGAGCAGTGCTTGGTGCCGGAGGCTGATTGGACAGGGCCCCTGGAATGCCTTGCGGTGCTCCGCCTGCAGCCCCGTCACGTGCGTTGTTCTCCGAGACCTGCTGGCTGCGAACCGTGGCTGGTGCATCCTTGCCCTGATTGGGTTTGTATTCTTCCGCTGTGGATTCGGTTTGGGTGAAGTCGACATCCGCACTGACCTGCACGCGGACGTTGCCTTTACCCACAATCGGTTCGACCAGATCCACCACACGTTGCAGCATCACGGTTTCAATCTGGCGAACATAGCCCAGCTGGCTTGCATCCAGGCCTTGTTGGGCAGTGCCGTCCTGGGGGGCCAGCAGATTGCCATTCTGATCCACCACCGAGACCTGCTTGGGACTCATGTCTGGCACCGAAGACGAGACCAGATGCACGATGCCTGCGATCTGCTGACGCTCCAGGCTTCGGCCGCTGTGCAGGGTCACCAGCACTGAGGCTGAAGGTTTGAGCTGATCGCGCAAGAAACCTGATTGGCTTGGCAACGCCAGGTGCACCCGGGCATTCTGAACCGCCGCCACTGACATCATGGATCGCGCAAGTTCCCCCTCAAGTCCACGCTGGAAGTTCAGGCGCTCCTGGAATTGGGTGACGCCGAATTTTTGGCTTTCCATCAATTCGAAACCGACCGTGCCGCCCTTGGGGATTCCCTGGGAAGCCAGTTTCAATCGCGCGCCATGCACCTGATCGGCAGGCACGAGGATTGCGCTTCCGCCATCCGCAAACTTGTACGGAATATTCATCTGCGAAAGGGTCGCAAGCACCGTGCCGCCATCGCGGTCGTTGAGGTTGGCAAACAGCACCTTGTAGTCCGGTGTTCGGCTCCACATCGCGGCGGCTACGATCGTGCCTGCCAAGGCGGCCATGCCTGCCATCAGCCAGAGTTTGTTACCCATACCCTGCAACAGCCCCGAGAGGTTGTTTGCCGAGCCCGCGCCATTGGCGTTTCCAAGAGTAGTGTCCATATCGGCCATTATTCGATTGCCTTGAGCAAACAAAGCTTTGAAATAACGCCTGCTTGACCGGTTTATTCGGGCTTTTGCCGCGGGCGCATTGGCTAAAGTGGAGACATGGATGTAAAACTCGCCACTTCACTGGTCGGACAGCTCAGCCAGGCCCAGGGCCTGAAGCCTGCTGCGGGAGCCAGCTCCGGGCCGGGATTCTCGAAAGCGCTTGATGCCGCATTGAAGTCGGTGAGTCAGGCGCAGGCCGAGTCCTCGGGCCTGCAGCAACAGTTTCAGACGGGTAACCCGAACGTCTCACTCGAGCAAACCATGATCGCGATGCAGAAATCCCAGATTGGATTTCAGGCTGCAGTCACCGTCAGGAACCGCCTGGTGTCGGCCTACACCGACATCATGAATATGCCCGTCTAGGTTCTATGATCTCGCCTCAGACTTCGGCCTGAGCCGCCTGCCGCAAAGCGCGTTGTTTGCGCTCGATATCCATCACTGCAATTTGAAGCATGCGTTCGGCTTCTGAAGCCAGATGCACATAGGCCATGCCTACGCGCACGGCCCCACCAAATGCCTTGAGGGGCTCGCTGATCTGTTTTGGTACAAGTTCGCAGGGCAGCGCTATGCGAAGGCCGAATTCAATGCGGCAATGTGGCCAACTGATCCCGGGCTTGAGTAAACCAAGTGCTTGGGGCGGCCACAACACCGCGACTCCGACAGCTGAAAAATCCAGCACAGGTAAATGCAGCTCTTCGTTAACTGCATTGCGCACTACACAGCTTACCGGTTCGCTGGATAAGGGCTCAACCCGAAACCCTTCGCGCCGTTGGATTCTGCTCGGGATCGCACTCTTCGGTTTGGCACCCGGCATAACTGATGTGGATGGCATGGCTGGTTTGCGGTTAGTGCAGACTGCTGGTTAAGGAGCCTGCCCCCGGAGCCAGCCAGCCATCGATGATTTTCGAGTGCGGCTGGGCATGATGACGGACTGCACCATCAATTCTTACCAGTCGCAGCATGATTTGCATCCTTTCGGCGCCCTCTTCACGGGTCAGACCGCTTTGATCCGTGAGTTGGGCCTTTTGCGCCTCCAGCTCATTGATCAGGGTCTTGCAGCACTGCTCAAGGCGCTGCATTTCATCCCAGTGGTGCCGCGAAGCTGCGTCCAGCATGTTCTGCGCGGTGGTTTCGATGGCTCGGTAATAGTCGATCAAGCGAACTTGGTGCGTCATTGTCTGGCTTGGGGTCCGATGCCGCGCCATCCTTCACGCAACTGGTTGATCACTTGAATCACTTCCTCAAGGGCTTTCGCATCAGCATGCAAGTTGGCATGCAGCAAGCGTTTGGTCGCGTAGTCGTAAAGCGAGCCAAGATTGACACTAATCTCGCCACCGCGCGGATCCAGGCTAGCCTTAAGGCCTTCGTTGATGATGCGGATTGCTTTGGTGATGGCGGTGCCACGGCCAGCAATATCCCCACTGTTCAATGCGTACAGCGCGGTTTGTATTGCACCGATGGCGCCGTCATAAAGCATGGCGATCAACTGATGCGGTGATGCATCGGTGACCCCGGTTTCAGCAGCCAAACCCCGGTATGAGGCGGCAGCATTTTGATAGGCGGCAAACATTTGAACTCGCTCCACAATCAACCCTGATACCAAGTTATCGGTTCAAGATTGCAGGGCTTGAGAGCTATCGGCGTTCAAAATGCTTATCCAAGCCTTTGAACCTGGGCAAGCTGTGAACTCATGCCTGAAACCGTGGCATCCAGATTGGTGTACTGACGACGCAAGCGGGCCTCGATATCCACCAGGCGCGATTCAATGCGTGAGCGTTGACTCTCAATCGAGGTTTGACGTGATTTCAGGCTCTCTTGCGCTGTGCTGACCGCGCCGTCCGTACCGAGCAATCCGGTCAGAAGGGTGTCGAGCCTGCGGGCAATTCCGCGATTGGCGTTGACTGAAGCGTCGTTGTTCGAAAACAGTGTTTTCAGGTTGGCAGGCGTGTTGGCTGCGCTGTTGAACTTGGTGTCGTCCACAGCCAGGGAGCCATCGCGCTGAAATGTGATGCCAGCATCAGTGAGTCGGGTCAGTGACCCGGTGCCCATCATGGCCTGCATCTCCGAGCGAATCTGGGATTGCATCGTCAGCACGGTCCGGTTGCCCTGCAGCGCCCCGGCCGTTTTGGTTGCTTCGTCGTACTTGGTGGAATCCTGGAGCAGCTTGTTCAGGTCGTTATAGGCCTTCACAAACTTGTCGACATTACTTCGGATGCTGGTCTTGTCGGTTTCGACGGTCAATGCCACCTCAGAGGTGGTAACCTTTTTGAGATTCAGCGTCAGGCCATCAACAACACCTTCAACCTGATTGGATTTTGAGGTGAGTGGCAAGCCATCCAGGGTAAATTCGGCATCCTGACCCTGACTGCTCAAGCTCATGTTGCGTCCGGCACCGGTGGCAATCAGTGGATTGAAGGCAAACCGTGACAGCCCGGAAGCGTTGGTATTCGAACCATCATCGTCAGTAACATCGATCCGAAAGCCAGCCAGCGCGCCACTATCCCTGGAGCGCATCACCAGCCGCGAACCCGAAGCATCATTGACCAGCGAAGCGGATACGCCGGCCGAGCTGCTATTGATCGCATCACGAACCTGCGCCAGCGTCGAGCCTGCCGCAATCGTGATGCTGGTGGGCGTTTTGGTCGCGTCCGGTGTAAAGCCCACACCATTGGTCCCGATGGTGCCCAGGGTGATTTGCAGGCTTCCACCACCCACTACGGCGCTTGAATCCGTAAAGCTGCCACTTGCGAGCGATTGGCTTTGCGCCAGTCTGGAAACATTTACAGCGTATTTGCCAGTGCCCGCCCCGGCGCCTGCCGTAACCTCAACTGAAGCAGGATCTCCGCTGGTGCCTTTGGCAGCGTTCCAGGTGTCGGTGCGATTGAGTGTGCGGGCGGCATCCTGAAAAGCCGACAAGCTCGACTGGAGCTTGCCGAAGCTGGAGAGCTGGGTAGTAATGCCGCTGATGTTCCGATTCAATAATGTGATCGGGCGACGCTCTACCTGCATCAACTGGGAAACAATCCCGTTGACGTCAATACTGCTGGAACCTACTGTGGCCATGATTTGAGCTACTCCAAGTCTTATTCAGCTTATCGGCAGCCCAAGGCCAGGCTTTAGAAGATTTTATGCCGCTATTTCGAGCTTATCGGAGCAGCGACAACACATTCTGGGGAATCTGGTTGGCCTGGGCCAGCATCGCAGTGCCAGCCTGCTGCAAAACCTGAGCGCGGGTCAGTGCTGCGGTTTCAGCTGCAAAGTCAGCATCCATGATTCGGCTGCGGGCCGCAGTCTGGTTCTCAACTCCGACCGACAGATTCTGGATTACCGCTTCAAAACGGTTCTGAACTGCACCCCAGGTGGCTCGCTCGGTGTTGATCAGATCCAGCACCGCATCAATTGAGCCAATCGATGTCGTGGCATTGGCAGCAGTTCCGATCGAATTGGCGCTTAATGTGGTAATTGCTGCGTTGGTTGCAACGTTTGTGCTGGTGATGGTCAACGTGTCATTGGCACTGGTGCCTGCGCCAATCTGGAAGGTCTGGCTGCCGGCGCTGCCCGCGAGAATCGCCAGGCCGTTGAAGCGTGTGCCGTTCAGCGTACGGTTCATTTCCTGGATCAGTTGCTGGAATTCGGTGTTCAGATTGGCACGGTCGCCTGTGCCGTTGGTGGCATTGGAAGACTGCACTGCGAGCTCGCGCATACGCTGCAGCATATCGCTCAAGGTGCCAAGTGCGCCTTCGGCAACTTGCGCCATGGAGATGCCGTCGTTGGCATTGCGCATCGCAACCGACATGCCGCGAACTTGCGCGTCCATGCGATCGGCAATCGCCATGCCGGCAGCGTCATCTTTTGCGCTATTGACTCGCAGGCCGCTTGAAAGGCGCTGCACTGCCTGGGCCAAAGCCGTATTGCTCTGGGAAATGTTGCGTTGCGCGTTGAGTGAAGGCAGGTTGGTATTGATGATTTGGGACATGGTAATAACTCCTAAGGTAAATTGGCAGTGGGCTTAAATTGCGGCGTGCAAGGTGCTCGCCGATGCCTGGTCCTGCCAATCAAGGACTTTCAGGTAATTGGCCAGGCGGTTGGTTTCGAGGGTCTGTAACAAGGGATGCTCATGCAGGGGCGCGAGCAGATCGGAAAGTGAGCCGGCCCAGGGCGCAAGTGGGTCAAACAGCACCCCCAGGCCGAAGACTCCGGGAATAAAGGCCCAGGCAAAAGCCTGTTGCTCGCCTGCGCAATCGCTTACAAAATCTTCCACTGCAGTGAGTACGCCGTTGTACGGGCCGCCTTCCTGCAAAGCAAATGCAAAGGCGCCTGCGCCACGAAAACCACGATGGGCGAGCAGGCCTGGATACCCCGGGATCGCTCCGCCTTCATAGCTATGCGGCTGCCGGAATTCTTCAGGCACAGTCGCCGGGTTGTAATAACTGTCACGTCGTGCGCTGGGCCAGCCCACGTCATGCACAAAGGCCAGAAGCGGGGCAGATTGCCGCAGGCACTGGGCGCGAATGGCATGGAGTTCGTGGTAAACCGAATACCAGTTATGGTCGCCATCAATGAACCACGCTTGAGCCTTTAAGGGTTCGCGTAATGCTTCGAGGCTGGTGGTTTCGATATGGTTAACGATGCCATTGCTTGCAGCCCACTGCCTGAATTGTTCAGAGGGCGCGGGATCAATGGTAGTGAGGCAACCGTTGTGAGCCTGAACATAGGCCGCGAGGGTTTTGCTCAGCCCGCCGTGTTCGGCACCAATTTCAACCACATCCTTGACCCCGGCCTTTTCAAGCGCTGGCAGGATGATGGAAGCAAATTCGTTCATGGAATGAATCAGCAGCTGACTCATTGTGCGATCTCCTCGGCAGGTTGCGCTGCTACTGCAGTAGGTGCCTGGCTAGCTGCAATCGCAGCGCCAATCGGGCGAAATACAATGTGGAGCAGCTGTTCAGAGGTGGCTGGCTCGCCTGGTGCAACGAACATGAAGCTTTCTGCGGATTCGAAACGAAGCAGATCGGGCGCCAACTCAGTTACGGCGTCAAACACCACTCGATTGCGCGCATTGACCTGGCGCTCCTGCTCGCCTTGCGCCATGAATCTCGATGACGGTGCGATATGGACGCTGTGCAGTTCAATCACCTGGGCCATGGCACCAAAATGAATGCCCACCGCGAGTTCATTGCGGCCAATCGGCACACTCAGGCGCCAATAACCATCGTGGGTCGGAGTAGCTTGTGCAGTGCCTCTGGTGGCAGTCTTGGCGTTAGCGAGAAGCACCGGTACATCAGCGGCAAAATGTCCGAAATCAGCTGCCCGCAGATCAAATCCGTGGCGCCGTTGGCTCATCAAAAGCAGGCTTGTAGCAAAGCCCTGTGAGCGGATTTCAGCGGGCAGGTACTGCCTGGGATTGTCGTTGGTGTAAAACAGGCCACGCTCCAGCAAGCCCTTGCGTGCGGCCTCGGAATCAAACATGCGCACCGTATCGTTCACCCCAAGATTGACATCGTGCTCGAAGCCCTCAATCAGCGCTAACTCATGGCGGCTGGGCAGAAACATCAAACGGGCCAGGCTGGCAAACGCGGTTTGGGTGGTGCCGGGCAGATCAGCGGGTTGATTGGGCGCTTCGCGCAGTATCGATTGACGCTCGACAATATAGTTCATGCAAGCAGACTGAATCTCGCTGCGTACACTGCTCTGATTTGCCTTGAGATCGGAGGCCTTGCGAATCGGCTCGCCATCAGGCTGGTAGTTAACAACAGAGGCTTGTTCGACGGTGCAGACTTGCTCGAGCAAGGCAATGTAGGCCGCCAAGGCATCCATCACCCGATGGTCATATTGAGCCGGGCCAATCATGGCCGCTTTATCGAGCTGCCACTGGGGCATATCGCGCAGTACGAGGTATGCGCCCAAAACCTTGACTCCGAGCAAGCGCTGAAGCACCTGGCTCACCCGATCCTGCACAGTGCCAGCGTAACCGAGATCCACCAGCAAGACGGTGTCACCTGGCTCGCAACCGCTTTGAGCCTGAATGTGCGCGGCCATGCGCGAGGCGAACTGTGTTGAGCGTTCAATGATTCTGGCCTGCAACTCGGCTTGGAGAATATGCCGTGTAAACGCGGTCACTGGCTGGTTACTTCCGCGGGTTGTTGCGATGGCGGCTTGCGCTTCTTGCGGAGTGAGCAGGAGCTGTTGAGCCACCGCATCAAATCGGCGGGTTGGTGCAAACTCTTGCAGATAATCCACGATGCTGGATTCGTCGACGAAGCTGCTTGCAAATCCCGCAAATCGGCTTAATTCGGCACGGCAGGCAGGATGACTGGAAATCTTCTGAAAGCCCTGCTCCGGCAAATGACCGTCGCGCAGCAAAAACACCGGGCGCACCTTATGGCCCGCGCCTTGCAAGGCACCAATATGCGCATCGACCCAGCGTGCAAACCCGTCGATGATTGGTCCGATCACGTTATATCCCAGCCGTGCAGCGTCACTGCTTAGCCCGGAGCTCGCCACTGCAAGCTGCGCACGGTGAACCTGGCGGGTGGCCCGGCTGACGCGAAGCTTGGGATCGAAAAATCCACCAGCGACTGCTTCAAGGCGCAGTTGCTCGTCAAGCTGAGCATCAAACTGTTGCAGATGAACCGCTCGAATGCCGAAGCGGTGCGCGCCTTCGCGGTCGGCCTCGTAGTTATCACCGATATGAAGGATTTTTCCTGCGGAAATGCTCAGGCTCTTTAATACCGATTCGAACAATCCGCCTGATTTGGAAACCCCAACATCGCAAGACACAAAGATCTCGCTGATCATTGACGCGGTTTGTTCCCCGATGACATGCTGCAGGAGATCACGGAGTTCAGCCCTCGACAGATAGGTGTCGCTGACCACAATGATTTTCAGGCCAGCACGATGGGCAGCCTGAATCAGCTCAAGGGCGGGTGTGAAAGGAAACAGGCGCTGCTTCTCAGCGGCGATCTCGTCCTGGCACATGGTGCGTTGTACAGACTCGCTCGCGTGCGGTGCGGCCTGCTTATAAACATCTGCAAGGCGGACTTCTGCGCCAGCGCGGGCCACTTTACGACGAGCCCGGGCCCGGTCCTCAGCGAATAGTCGTTGCCGAAACGATACCTGGGGCAGTTCGCAAAACAGATCGACCGGCGCATAGAGGGAGCGCCACATGATTGTGTCGAAGCAATCCAGCGAGAGCACCTCGATGCCCGCACCAAAGCGCTCCAGGGCCAGGGCTAACTGGTCGGCGCGAATCGAAAGGGCATCGGATCTTGTTTGGGTTGACATAGCTGGTCCACGAATATGTGAACCAGATTACGGCGAACTTTAGGGCTTTAAAGCACGGAAAAACGCCCACACCCCCCGGCATTTCTGCCGAATGGTGTGGGCGGTGGGTAGCAAGCCCAGGGGCTTGCTAGTCCTCAGATCGAGATTAACGCAGCAGGGCCAGTACGCTATTGGGCGCCTGGTTAGCCTGCGAGAGCATCGCGATACCGGCCTGTTGGAGCACCTGATTGCGGGTCAGGTTGGCAGTTTCGCTGGCGTAGTCAGTGTCCATGATGCGGCTACGTGATGCGCCCAGGCTTTCAATTTGCACGCCGAGGTTAGCAATCGTGGCTTCAAACCGGTTTTGCAGGGCACCGTAGGTGGCGCGCTGGGTATTGATGGTAGTGATTGCTGTATCGATGTTACCCATCGCGGTTGCAGCATTGGCTGCCGTGGTGATGTTGCCGCCAGTTACGTTGGTGACTGCGGCAAGGTTATCAAGGCGTGTGGTTGTGGTGCTGATGGTGTCGGTTGACTGATCACCCACCTGGAAGCTCAAGGAACCAGCACTGGCGCCGAGGATGGCCAGGCCGTTGAAGCGGGTACCGGCCAATGTGCGGACGACCTCTTGACCCAGTTGCTGAAATTCCAGATCAAGGTTGGCACGGTCTGCAGTGCCCAGGGTTGAGTTGTTGGACTGGACTGACAGCTCGCGCATGCGCTGGAACATGTCGGTAACCTTGCCAAGCGTGGCTTCAGCCGTTTGAGCCAATGACACTGCGTCGTTGGCATTGCGCTGGGCGATTTCCATGCCCTTAAGCTGCGAAGTCATGCGCGATGCGATGGCCATACCGGCAGCGTCATCCTTGGCGCTATTGATGCGCAGGCCTGTCGACAGGCGCTGAATCGAATTTGCAATTCCGTCTTGCGAGGCCATGAGGTTGCGCTGTGCGGACATCGACATCAGGTTGCTATTAATCTGGGTCATCTCTTACTCCGTTAATTAAGTTAAATCACTCATTACACTTGGCCGTTGGCCCGGTGGAACCAGCGGTTAACCCGTGTTGCAGGCATCAACTGTTGCTTGCGGGTTACGAGCATGAGCCCGATGGATAAGTTATCGGAGCATCGGCACAACACTTAAGCGACCGCTCGTGCGCTCGCCAATTAGCCCACGAACGGTCATCTGATCGTTACAAAAGGTGGCGCGTTGCCGTTCATCGCGGAAAAAACACCGCCGGTTTTGCTTCGCCGATCTACTGACGGGCATTTCGCCTTTAATCGGCCGATGAGAGGACTGTGATGTTCATCACATGCTTGGCTACATTGGCTTCACCAGTTCAGGAGTTCATAAAAAATGATTGATGACAGCCGCTTGTTGACCGAGATCCGTGAAGCCAACCTTTCCTATTTGATCCTTGCCCAGAACCTGGTGCGCCAGGATAAAGCCCAGGCCCTGTTCCGCTTGGGTATCAGCGAACCAGTGGCCGATTTGCTGGGTGCGTTGACCCCGAGCCAGTTACTTAAAGTGGCATCAAGCAATATGTTGATGTTTCGCTTCCGGTTTGATGATTCGATGATCTGGTCGCTTCTGACCGATCACGGCAGCCGCAATGAGGCGGTGGAAGAAGGCAGCGCCAGCAAGCTGCACGCCAGCATCCTGATGTCGGGCCGCTACAGTGAGGCGATGCCATCATGACCGCCCGCAGCCTGGTCCAGGACAACAAGCAGATTCAGCGTGCCATTGCACTGATTAATCTGGGGGCGCGCCTGCAGGTGCTGCAGTCGGAAACCGATTTGCCCTATGAGCGCCTGCTCAAGTTATATAAGGAAGTGACCGGGCGCTCGCCATCTAAAGGGCAGCTGCCGTTCTCGACCGATTGGTTTATGTCCTGGCAGCCCAATATCCATTCATCCCTGTTCTTCAATATCTATCAGTATCTGAACAAGACCAGTGATCTGGATACGATTGAAGCCGTGATGCAGGCCTACCAGCTGTATGCCAGCGAAGTGCGCTCGCATGGGGTGGAGGCTTTGTTGTCGGTGACCCGGGCTTGGCGTTTGGTCAAGTTTGTGGACTCGAGCATGTTGTGTCTCACCACGTGCACCCGATGCAAAGGGCAGTTCATCAATCACACGTTCGAGCTGACCGGTGATTATGTATGCGGCCTGTGTAATCCTCCGGCACGTGCTGGCAAAGCGCGCCGCGCTGGCGCAATTCACTAGCCTTAAGAGCTTTTGCCTCTTTCACCCGCTCCAAGCGGGGGTGGTTATAGCCCGATAATTCGGGCTACAACCATTTGCGAATCGACCTTCGCGGCCGCCCATGGCGATTTGTGATCCGCTCATCGCCCGCCCGACGGCTTCTCAAGAGAACTGTGACATTTGCCGAAGACCACCTACATAGGATCAGAGTCAGGGCAGCCCCACAATGTTTGTGATCGTTGGATACATCGTCGTACTGATAGCCGTGTTTGGCGGCTATGCCATTGCTGGCGGTAGCTTCGCGGTGATCATCAAGGCGGCTCCGATCGAGCTCTTCATCATCTGCGGGTCGGCTATTGGTGCCTTTCTTGTGGGCAATTCCTCCAAGATCATCAAGTCCACCATGGGCTCGATTCCAACCCTGCTCAAGGGTTCGAAATACACCAAGGCGCGCTACATGGAGCTCATGGCCCTGCTCTACGAGGTGCTCTCCAAGGCGCGCAAGGAAGGTTTGATGTCGATTGAAGGCGACATTGAGGATCCCCATAAATCGCCGCTGTTTTCCAAGTTCGCAACCATCAGTGCTGACCATCACCTGATGGAGTTCATTACCGACTATTTGCGCATGATGGTTTCGGGCTCGCTCAACCCGCATGAGATTGAAGCCTTGATGGATAGCGAAATCGAAACCCATCATCAGGAGGCTCATGCCCCGATGAACGCCATTCAAAAGGTGGGCGATGGCCTGCCAGCTTTCGGGATTGTGGCTGCGGTGTTGGGCGTGGTGAAAACCATGGCCTCGGTGGGCGCCGCGCCTGCGGTGTTGGGTCAAATGATTGCGGGCGCTTTGGTGGGAACCTTTCTGGGCATTTTGATGGCCTACGGGTTTGTCAGCCCATTGGCCCAGTTGCTCGAGCAAAAAGCCGAAGAAGCACACAAGGAACTGACTTGCGTGAAGACCACGTTGCTTGCTTCGATGCAGGGATATGCCCCGGCGATAGCCGTGGAGTTTGGTCGCAAGGTGTTGTTCTCCACCGAGCGCCCCGGCTTTGCCGAACTTGAAGCCCATGTGAAAGGCAAGAAGGCTTAGGCCTTGCGCAGGTAAACAACTATGGCAGGCGCAGAAAAGAAAAATCAGACGATCGTCGTCAAGAAGATCAAAAAGGGCGGTCATGGTCATCATGGCGGCGCCTGGAAGATTGCCTATGCCGACTTCGTAACAGCGATGATGGCGTTTTTCCTGCTGATGTGGCTGCTGGGCTCCACGACCAAGGGAGATTTGCAGGGGATCGCAAATTATTTCAATACGCCCCTGAAAGTGGCGATGTCGGGCGGTTCGGGCGCAGGTGATAGCTCCAGCGTCTTGCAAGGCGGCGGCTCGGATCTCACCCGCACGGTGGGTAATGTGAAGCGGGGTGATATCGAAGCCAAGCAGCGCAGCTATAACCTGCAAGCCCTTAAGGCCGACCAAAAACGCGCTGAGCGTGAGCAACTCATGGAGCTCAAGGGCCGGGTGGAGGCGATTGTGAATGCCGATACACGCTTTGTGGAGTATCGCTCGCAACTGATGCTCGACATTACTCCGGATGGATTGCGGATTCAGATCGTCGACGAGCAAAACCGCGCGATGTTTGATACCGGCTCGGCCGCGGTGAAAGAACACATGCGCCAACTTTTGCGCACCATTGGCGCTGTGCTTAATGAGGTACCCAATCGCATGACCTTGTCGGGGCATACCGATTCAACGCCCTATGGTGCGGGCGATCGTGGCTACTCCAACTGGGAGCTTTCTGCAGATCGAGCCAATGCTTCACGTCGTGAATTGGTGGCTGGAGGTTTGGGAGAAGACAAACTGCTGCGGGTGGTCGGTCTGGCGGCCGCATTACCGTTTGATGCAGCTAATCCCACCCATCCGGTGAACCGGCGTATTTCACTGATTGTGATGAATCAGGAAGCGGTAACCCGTGTGCTGACCGCCAACCAGGCGCTCGCCGCAGATGCAGAAAGTGTAAAGAAGGAAGCTGAAGCGGTCGCTGCCAGATCCTTGCTCGATTTACCCAATAAACCCGATGTTAGACCTTTGACCACCCCCAAGTAGGAAGCTTGTATGACCACTGCCAAGGACATGAAGTTTTTGATTGTTGATGATTTCTCGACCATGCGTCGGATCATCCGAAACTTGCTGAAAGAGGCAGGATTTCAACACGCTGATGAAGCCGAAGATGGCGCTGTAGCCTTGCAAAAACTCAAGGCGGGCAATTTCGACTTTGTTGTATCGGATATCAACATGCCCAACCTGAATGGCTTTGAGCTCTTGCAGGCGATTCGTGCCGATGCGGGTCTGAAGCATTTGCCGGTGTTGATGGTGACGGCTGAAGCCCGCAAGGAGGACATCATGCTTGCCGCGCAGTCAGGAGCATCAGGCTATATCGTCAAGCCGTTTACCAAGGCGACCCTTGAGGAGAAAGTTCTCAAGATTCTTGATCGTATGGGAATAAAGGCGTAACTCATGACTACTTCTCATGCAGCAAGCCTGGCCCAGGCCAGCGAAACGGCAAATCAGGAGATGCCAGATGTGTATCGCCGACTGGGCAATCTCACCCGTACCCTGCACCAGGCCTTGAGTGAGCTGGGCTATGACAAGAACATTGCCTCAGCCGTGGAAAGCCTGCCGGATGCCCGCACCCGCCTGGCCTATATCGCCAAGATCAGCGGCGACTCGGCCAATCGCACCATTGGCGCGGTGGAGCGTGCGACCCAGCGACAGAATGCATTGGCGCTACGCACCGATGAAGTGGAAGCCCTTCTGAAGAAAAATCCCGCGCAAGCGATAGCCAGTGGCGCGATCCTTCAATTTATTCAGGATACCCGGGGCAGCTGTGAGGCTACCAATGCTGAGCTCACCGATATCCTGATGGCTCAGGATTTTCATGACCTGACCGGGCAGGTCATCAATAAGGTCGTCGTGATGGCGCAAAGCCTTGAGATTCAACTGGTGCAGTTGCTGGTTGAGGCCGCGCCGCAGTCCCAGGCCGCGAAGGTGGAAAGCACATGGCTCAACGGACCGGTTGTGGATTCTGGCAAACGGGTTGATGTGATTCAGAACCAGGCTCAGGTGGATGATCTTCTGGAGTCTTTGGGCTTTTGACGGATTGACGGTAAGCACAGGTCGACCACTGGCCTGCAGCTTTAATTCAAGGGGGCATTGGCCCCCTTTTTTTTTCTTGCTCCGCACCGCTCCCCTGAATAATCGGGCGTATGGCAAGTGAAGATACCTCACGTGACGACCGGCATTTGCCGGCCACGGAAAAACGCCTCCGGGACGCGGCTCAGGATGGGCAAGTTGCCCGCTCGCGCGATGCCGCCCATGCCTTTGTGATGGTGGCTGCATTGATGGCCATCAGTTATATGGGCCCGAAGCTCGCGGATGATCTTTTGCAGCTCACCCGCCAGGCATTGGCGCTTAATCCAGCCAAGTTTCAGCGCCCGGAATTGATGATGGCGCAGCTGCTTGATCTGGGTGCGCAAGCGCTGTGGTTCAGTGCCCCGATGATGGCGCTTATGGCCGCAGCTGGTGCCATTGGAAGCATGTTGCCTGGCGGATTCAACTGGGCACCCAAGGCGGCTGGGATCAATTGGGGCAAGCTTTCACCCATGGCCGGGTTTGGACGAATTTTTTCCGGCCAATCTGTTATTGAGCTTTCCAAGCTGGTGATCGTGGCCCTCGCGTTATTGGTCCTGGGGCTCTGGTATGCGGTCAAGCGGCTGCCCGACGTGGCGGCTCTTGGCGAACAAACCATCATCGCCAGCAGCACCGCATCACTTGCCGCCACCCATTCTGTACTTGGATGGCTAGCGGGCGCGTTATTTCTGGTGGCCACTATTGATCTGCCCTGGCAGTGGTTTCGGCATCGCGACAATTTGAAGATGTCGCATCAGGAGCAGCGCCAGGAAGCCAAAGAAGCCGAGGGTGACCCTCAAATGAAGGGAAGGATTCGTTCCAAGCAGCGCGAGATGTCGCGCTCGCGCATGCTAGCTGCCGTGCCATCAGCTGATGTGGTGATTACCAATCCAACCCACTTTTCGGTGGCCTTGCGCTACGACCCTGAAAACATGGTGGCACCCCGTGTCGTTGCCAAGGGCGCGGACGAGCTCGCATTCCGGATTCGGGAAGTGGCGCGGGAATCTGGCGTCGTGCTGATGGAGGCACCACCCTTGGCTCGAGCGCTTTACAAGCATTCGGAAGTCGATAGCGAAATTCCCGCAGCTTTGTTTGGCGCGGTCGCCCAGGTGTTGGCCTATGTATATCAACTGCGTCAGTTTGTTCCGGGGCTTGGCAAAGCGCCAGAAGAGCCCAAAGACCTTGGCGTGCCGCTTGACCTTGATCCAGGAGCGCCCAGCGCATGAGTGACGCTTCCTCCGCCACCTCAACAGCATTCAGCCGTCAGCGCGGTATCCGGGTCGCGCTCGGTGGCTACGAGCTGATGCTGCCGCCGGTCCAGGCATTGCTTGCACCACTGCTGATGGTGCTGGTGCTGGGCATGATGCTGTTGCCCTTGCCGCCCCTGATGCTCGATCTGTTGTTCTCCTTCAATATTGCCCTGTCACTGGTGGTGTTGCTGGTGAGCGCCTACACGGTGAGGCCGCTTGAATTTGCTGTATTTCCCGCAGTATTGTTGGTGACAACCCTGCTGCGCTTGTCATTGAATGTGGCCTCAACCCGGGCTGTGCTGATGCATGGCCACACAGGAACCGAGGCAGCCGGCAAGGTGATCGAGTCGTTTGCGAACTTCCTGATCGGGGGCAGTTTCGCAGTGGGTTTGATCGTGTTTGCGATTCTCACTGTGATCAATTTTGTGGTGGTTACCAAAGGCGCGGGGCGTATTGCCGAGGTTTCCGCGCGCTTTGCCCTGGATGCGATGCCGGGAAAGCAGATGGCGATTGATGCCGATCTGAGTGCCGGCATGATTACTCAGGAAGAAGCGCGCCGCCGGCGTCAGGAAGTCTCCGAGGAAGCGGATTTCTTTGGTTCGATGGATGGTGCCTCGAAGTTTGTCCGGGGTGATGCGATTGCCGGCATCCTGATTCTCTTTATCAACCTGATCGGCGGCCTGCTGATCGGCATGCTTCAGCACAATCTTGATTTCACCACAGCAGCCAATAACTATGTGCTGCTCGCAATTGGTGATGCACTGGTGGCTCAAGTGCCAGCGCTCATCGTTTCGGTTGCGGCCGGTCTGATCGTGGCGCGTGTGGGCAAGGATGATGATCTTGGCGGGCAGCTCGGCAAGCAGTTGTTCTCGGTACCGCGTGCGATGGGTCTTGCGGCAACCGTATTGGGCATTATTGGTGTGATCCCGGGCATGCCGAACATGGCATTCCTGATTCTTGCTGCGGTATGCGGTTATTCGGCCTGGTGGCTCACGAAAAAACAAAAGGCTGCGCTGGAACCCCAACCCCTGGCTGCAACCGAACCTGTGAATACTGGCGAAGTCAGCTGGGATGATGTGGCGCATGTCGACATGATGGCGCTTGAGGTGGGCTATCGGCTGATTGGCCTGGTGGACAAGGAGCAGGGCGGTGACTTATTGGCCCGCATCAAGGGTGTGCGCAAGAAGTTTGCTCAGGAAGTAGGCTTCCTGCCGCCTTCGGTGCATATCCGCGATAACCTGGACCTCCGGCCCAACAGCTACCGAGTGTTGCTCAAAGGTGTCGTGGTGGGTGAGGGCGATGCCTTTGGCGGAATGATGATGGCGATCAATCCCGGGGGCGCAACGATTCAGCTTCCCGGCACGCCAACGGTTGACCCGGCGTTTGGCTTGCCTGCAGTGTGGATCAATGCCAATCAGCGCGACCTTGCCCAATCCAACGGATACACGGTGGTGGATGCCGCCACTGTGATCGCCACACACCTGCACCATGTGATGCAGGTCAACGCAGCTCGATTGTTTGGGCGTGCTGAGGCTCAGCAGCTGATCGAACATCTGGGCAAGTTTGTGCCCAAGCTGGTCGAAGAGGTTGTGCCCAAACTTGTATCGATGCCGGTGTTTCAGCGGGTGGTGCAAAACCTGCTGGATGAGGGTGTACATATCCGCGACTTGAAGACGATTATCGAAACGCTTGCCGAGCATGCTCCCCGCACCCAGGAGCCCGCCGAACTGACCCGCGAAGTTCGTGTGGCGCTGGCGCCAGCCATCGTGCAACAGATTTACGGACCGGCCCGCGAGCTTTCCGTAATCGCTATTGAACCCAGTCTTGAGGGCCTGTTGGTCAATGCCTTGGCACCAGGCGCCAACTCGGCGCTTGAGCCGGGCGTGGCCGACTACGTTATGCAAAGCGCGGGCGAAGCCGCCAACGCCCAGGAAGAAAGCGGTATCGCAGCATGCCTGCTGGTACCCGACCGGATACGAAGCGCGATTGCGCGTTTGGTGAAGAAAAATGCCCCGCGCTTGCGAGTGCTGGGCCACAGTGAAGTGCCGGAGACCCAAAGCATCCGGATTGCCAGATTGATAGGGGAGTTGAAGTGAACCTGCATAAATTTGTTGGTCAGACTGCGCGTGAAGCCATGCAAAAAATGCGTGAGGTTCTGGGCGATGATGCGATCCTGATTCGTACCCGCTCGGTGCCCGAAGGCGTGGAAATTCTTGCAATGCCCGAGCAGGTGGGAGGCGATTCGGATTCAAGGGTGATGGCTGGTGCACAAGACATGGCATCTGCAGCCGCATCCGGGGTAACCTCACCCGCTCCAGCAACCGCGACGGCTGCGCGCCGTAGTGCTCCCGAAATGAGCACCCTGTCGTTTCAGCAGTTCGTGCGCCAACGTATGGCTCAGGGTGAGGCCGCGACCAAACCTGTGGCCAAGCCTGCAGCGCGTGCTCTTCAAACACCAGCAGCCGCTCCTGCGGGTCAGCCCTCCTCTGGTACGAGGGTGGTTCGCCCGGCAGCGGCCCCGGCTGAACCTGCCCAGATCAGTCTTATGCAGGCTGCTGCATCTCCCGCTGAACCGGTGGTGCCGACCCTTACCGATGTGATGCGTCCCACCCCCACGGCTCCCGAAGCCGCGCCCATGGAGCGGCATGCCTGGCAGGCGATTCAGGAAATGCGAGGTCAGCTTTCCGAGCAAATGAATGGGCTCATGTGGGCCGGAAGCATGCGCTCGCAGCCGATCAAGGCCAACATCCTGAGTTATCTCTATCAAGCCGGGTGGTCTGCCCAGCTTGGCCGTAAACTTGCTGATCGTGTGCCTGTTGACCTCAATGAGGTCCAGGCGCTGCAATGGGTGGGCAAGACGCTCGAGCGACTCCTCCTGGTGGACACCCATCAGGACAGCCTCATGAAGCAAGGCGGCATCGTTGCATTAACCGGTAGCACAGGGGTAGGTAAAACTACATCAACTGCCAAGATCGCAGCCCATTTCGCGCTGCGCCATGGCGCCCAATCGGTAGGCTTGATCACTGTGGATACCTATCGGGTCGGCGGCCATGATCAATTGCGTACACTCGGGCGGATGATTGGCGTGCCGGTGCACCTTGCGCAGGATGCCGGCAGCCTTGCAGAGTTTCTTAGCCTGTTTATGAACAAGCGGCTGGTGCTGATCGATACCGTAGGCATGGGTCAAAACGATCAGCGGCTTGATGAGCTGCTTTTGGCCCTGCGTGCACCTCGCGTGCAACGGATTATGGTTCTGAATTGTGCAGCCCAGGCCCAGGTTACTGAGCAGGTCATGCACAGGTATCAGGCCAGTCAATGCAGCGGAGTCATATTGGCCAAAACCGATGAGGCCAGTCAATTGGCCCTGACCCTGGACGCGGTAATTCGACATCGCTTGCGAGTGCTGGGTGTTGCTGATGGCCAGCGGATTCCGGACGACTGGCAAGCGCCTGATGCCAGTGCGCTGATTTCGCAGGCCGGGGCGTATTCAAGCTCGCCGGTGTTTGAAAACTCACTCGATGAGATTCTTACCCAGGTTGAAGAACGTACCCGTCCGAGCTCGGCCTCGCGGCAATTTCAGGGGTCACTGGCCGGCGCACGCTGAAACGGGCCACAGTTCAATGATGACGACTCCTTTTGTTTCGCAAGCCATGAGCTTGCACGCCATGTTTGCTGAAGTTGACCCCCCAGTGCTGGCCATCAGCCTGCAGCCCGCAGTGCGTGACGAGATCGCGTTTGCAGCGCGGCTGTGCGATGGGTTCAACGAGCTTGGACAACGCCTGCTTTTGCTCGATCTATCCGGTGGACAGATTGCCCAGGCGCTTGGGGCACCTACACGCTTTGACCTGGCGCAAGTCCTGACCGGAGCGGTGTCCATGCATCAGGCCTGCGTAGCGCAAGGCCCCGCGATCAAACTGCTTTCCATTCGACGCGCTCACGAACAGGGACTGCTCGCCCGGGACTGGGCCAGGTATCTGGTACGCGCGACAAGCACTGAGCATTGGTCAGCCGACCGAATTGTGGTGCTGGGTGATGCCGCGCCGGTGGCCTCGCTCAGTGAATGCTTCGATCTGCCCATGCTGCTGCTTGGCCGGCTGGATCAAAGTGGGTTGAGTGCCACTTATCAGCGGATCAAGCAAATTGAGGCCGGGTATGGTGTGAACCGATACGCCATGGTGTATTTGCGGGTGAGGGATATGTTGCAGGCCGCAAAAGGGCATGACTATTTGTGCCAGATGACGCGACGCTTTCTTGGAGTGGATTTGCAATTGGCTGGATTGATACGTGAGCAAGCCCAGACCCGATCGTTTCGGGATATGGCGCATATGCTGATGGAGCCCGACAGCATGCAGGCCCTGTCATGAGCCTGACTGCAGCCTATCAGGCGCATAGTCCCCAGATGTCGCGCCAGGAAGCGGTCAAGCGCTATGGACCTCTGGTGCGCCGGGTAGCTAACCAAATGATGGTGAGATTGCCCGCCAATGTGGATATTGATGACCTGATTCAAGCGGGCATGATGGGCTTGTTTGATGCACTTTCGCGCTATGAAGCCGATCAGGGCGCGCAGTTTGAAACCTTTGCGATGCAGCGAGTGCGCGGCGCGATGCTGGATGAATTGCGATCCACCGACTGGATGCCACGCTCAGTGCGCAAGGCGCAGCGCGATATCGAACAAGCTACCGTGCGTGCCGAGCAGCGGGTGCATCGCCCGCCCACCGAATCTGAGATCGCCCGCGAAATGAATTTGACTCTGGCGCAATACCAGACCTTGCTGGGTGAAGCTCGCGGTGCGCAGCTCATGTATCTGGACGACATGGTGCATGACGCCGATGAAGAAAACTATCTTGAGCGGCATGTGTCAGCAGAGGAAGAGCAGCCGCTTGAGACCCTTGGTGATCAGCGCTTTCGTCAGGCTTTGGTAGGTGCCATCGGAGATCTGCCGGAGCGCGAACAGCAAGTGATGGCCATGTACTACGAGCAGGATATGAATTTGAAGGAAATCGGGGCCGTGCTTGGTGTGACCGAGTCGCGGGTATCGCAGTTGCATAGCCAGGCGGTGATTCGCCTGCGCGGGCGACTGAAGGATTGGATCAAGTAATTCGCAAGGAGAATGCAAGTGTTAGCGGTGTTCAAAAAGAAGGCAGTACCAGCGGCGGCGGGGGTGACAGTATCAAGTACTGAAACGCCCAAAACCACCCAGGTCTCAATTGAATCGATGACGCGCATGGCGCGCGAAGCGGCTCAGATGGGACGCGAGGCGGCCGAACTCAATGTGGCGCTGGAGCAAACCGTTGCTGAGCTCGCCAGCAATCAGACTGCGTTTGAGCAACTCACCCAGCAGGTGAGAGAGGTGGCGCAGCGCAATCAATTGATTAACAGTGCCACCGAATCCAGTCATCTGCATGTGAGTGATGCACGGCAGGCTGTGGACAAGATTGGCGACGGGGTAGCGGGTGTGGTGGATACACTGCGTCAGGTTGCTTCGGCAGCTTCAGACATCACCCAGATTGCCCTGCAAACCCGCCTGGTTGCGTTTAATGCCTCGGTTGAGGCAAAGCGGGCGGGTGAAGCCGGTAAAGGCTTTTCGGTTGTGGCCGAGGCAGTCAAGGATCTGGCCGCCAAGGTGGAAGAGTCCTCCAAGCTGATCATGAGCACAGTGACCCAGCTCGATAAGCGGATTGATCTGCTGTCCAAAGAGATTCGCGATGATGGCACCGATAATCACAGCTCATTTCAGGCTTCGCTAACCCGCTCGGAGAAGGGCGTGGCTGACATTGCCCAGGCCGCAGTAGCCAACGCTGCAGTGTGTGCGGAAGTTCTGGAAAGTGTGCAGGCGCTTGCCAATGAGCTGGCACAAAGCTCCCAGTCACTGGAGTCTGCCAAAGACCGCTCGGGAGCTTTTCTGAAGGTGGCCGAACATCTGATGGAAGTTTCGGTGGTTGACGGCGTGGACACTGAAGATTCGACCTATATTCGTGCGGTGATTGCCGGGGCGCTGAGTATTTCCCAGGCCTTCGAAAAGGCGGTCGAAGATGGCGTGATTAATGTGACTGACCTGTTTGACGAGTCATACCAGCCCGTGGCCGGAACCAACCCCCCACAACACATGACCCGTTTTGTGGCGCTGACGGATCGGGTACTGCCTGAAATTCAGGAGCCCTTGGCCGCCATGAGTCCTAAAGTGGTGTTTTGTGCGGCGGTGGATCGCAATGCTTTCCTGCCTACCCACAATGCCAAGTTTTCCAAACCCCAGGGCGGTGATCCGGTCTGGAATACCGCCAATTGCCGTAACCGGAGAATCTTCAACGATCGCACCGGTATGGCAGCGGCCCAGAATAACCGTCGATTCCTGATGCAGACCTATCGCCGGGATATGGGAGGCGGCAAATCGGTACTGATGAAGGAAGTGGATGCACCGATCCGCGTACACGGCCGCCATTGGGGCAATCTGCGCATGGCCTATCAGTTTTGAAGTGCTTGCCCGGGCTCAGAATTGAAGCCCGATAAAGTAAAAGTCCGAAAAAAAAGCCCGATAGATTCGGGCTTTTTGCTGCTCCAAAAAACTCCGGACCTCGTCGCGATAGCGCCGGGCCGTATGTTCAGGCAATAAAGCTACGTTTCTTGCGTTGGATTTCCTGCCCCGAGGAGCGTCCTTCAGTGTAGGTCAGGGACGCGAGCCCAAGAGCTTCCAGGCCTTGTTGCGCGGAAGCGCGCTTACGCTGCACCATCTTGCTGTTACCGGCCACCGTGTTTTTCAGACTAACCCGCTGAGCCGCGTCAACCTGGTGGCTCAACTCCCGGGCTTGTGAGCTTCCAGGGGCCGGCAATTGCTTGAGCAACTGGGCCAATTGAAGATTGGCACGCTCAAGATCGTCCTGATTGCCACTTGCCAAGGCACTGGCCTGCTCTTGCAAGGCTTGCAAAAGCGGGTCCAAAGCTTGCGCAGCTGGCTTCATCGGATGGCTCACTCACCCGGTTGTTTGGTGGCTATTGTCTGCAAAAACGAAGCGGCTTCAGTGATCATTTTCTCTGCAATCACTTCATGCTTGATCTTGAACTGCTTGTCCTCAATTGCCTTGCGAATCGCAGCAACCTTCTCGGCATCAAAAGAATCCGTGCCCGATTTCAGCAGGCGCGATGCACCCTCCGAAAGCTCGATACGGTCTATCGCACCTGGTTTAACTGCAGGCGCAGCTGCAGACGAACCCGCCTGGCCAGCAGGCGAGCGCGCCGCAGGATCCAAACGAGGGGAATCAATATTCAGTGGCCCAATTTTCATGGCTTGCCTCCTAAGCTCACCAACGACTATACCTGTCATCATCGGCGCAGCTCCGACAAACTTAAGCCCGGATAAGTGCGATTTTTTGCTTTAGTTGGCATTTCGGGTGCCGTTCAGAGCCCGATCTCGACCGTTCGGCCGCGCAGGGTGCCTACCACCACTTTGCCACCTTCCAGCTTAACCCGTACGGTTTGTCCCTCGCCAGCGGCCGCTATCGCCTGACCTTCGGTGCTCATCGAAAAACCGTTGCCAGAAACCACCACTCGAAGCGGGTCGCCCTGATTCACAGTAGGCGTCACGCGGAAATGCTCAAGCAGGATCGGTTGGCCCGGATTGAGCGCACGAGTCAGGCTCATGCCGCGCAGTTGATTCAGGTCGGTTGCCACCTGGGACGCTTCCCGGGTTAGTTCAATTTCCTGGGTGGCTACATCGGCGGGCCCAGGGCTGGTACCAGGAGCAAGGTTGCGGGCACTGACCAGAGCTGGTGCGAACACGGAAATCGTGATCGGCAGAGTCACCGACCACTTCGCACCGCTTACGCAGCGGATACCAATAGCGGTCCTTCCCCAAAGCCTTGCGCCAGCCGGTACAAACGGCTCGGCCTGCGCACACGGTGCGAGGTTGAGTCTCGGATCGAGCTGTCCCACTTGCAGACTCAGACGGGCACCGCTTGCAAGTGAAGGTTTAACCAGCGCCTCGATCTGGCGCTCGAGATCGGGCTGGGGATTGGCCAGGATGCCTGCAGAAAAAAACAGGCCAAGACTGGCGGAGATCCCCAAGGCCACCGCTTTGGCGGGGCTTAACAGGCTGTGTGGTGCTTTCATTGTGCAGGTAGTGTGCATTCACGAAAGTCACAGGCAGGCTGCAAATAGCCAGGCAAAGCTGCCGTTTACCGCCGCTTAAGTTTTGGCCATCCGGGAAAACAATCGGGTCAAAGGAGAGGACTCATGTTAGACCGCCTCACAGCTTCACTGGATTTTCATGGCAAAGCGCTGCAATTGCGATCGCAGCGCCAGGCTGTGCTCGCCAACAACATAGCGAATGCCGATACCCCTGGCTTTGTAGCCCGCGATTTCGACTTCGCCTCTGAACTCAAAGCCCGCACGCAGGTTGGAGCGGCTGGCTCGTTGCCCGGTGCGTCTGGATCAGGCGCAACCAACCCTTCGCCTATGTTGGGGTTATCGGGTTCGAGCCCGGGCCACTTGAACGGCACCGGACAAGCGGCGGGCAGTGCCACTAATGTGCAGTTGAAGTACCGCACGCCCGAGCAAGCCTCGCTGGATCGCAACACTGTGGACCTGGATCGGGAGCGCGCCAATTTCGCAGACAACGCGGTGCGTTATGAATCGACCCTGCGCTTTATCAACGGCAATGTGCGCTCGATGATCAGCGCAATTCGTGGCGAATAGGAGTTGTTATGAGCCTCATGAATATCTTCGGAACTTCGGCAACTGCGGTAAGCGCACAAAGTCAGCGCTTAAACGTAGTGGCCTCCAACCTGGCCAATGCCGAAAGCGTGGCCGGGCCGGACGGACAGGCATACAAGTCGCGTCAGGTGGTGTTTCAAACTGTGCTGGACGCTACCGGCAATGGAAGCAACGGAGTGCGTGTGTCGAACATTGTGGAGGACAACACTCCGGGCAAACGCATTTTCGATCCCAAGCATCCGATGGCCGATAACACCGGCTACATCACGCAATCCAATGTGAATGTGGTGGAAGAGATGGTCAACATGATCTCAGCCTCCCGTTCGTATCAAAACAATGTCGAGATCATGAATACTGCCCAGCAGCTCATGCTTAAGACACTTCAGATGGGTCAGTAAAGATGAGCACGATTAGCGGATCGACCGCCTTGTCGAACAATCAGGCCAGCGCCTCCAATGCGGTGTTTGATTCGATCAATGGCACCACGGCCAAGACCACCAGCGAAAACAGCGTGACTGAAGACCGCTTCCTGAAGCTGCTGGTGGCGCAAATGCAGAACCAGGATCCGCTTAATCCAATGGAAAACGCGGAAGTGACATCGCAGATGGCGCAGATCAGCACCGTCAATGGCATCGAGAGCCTTAACAAGACGCTTGCCAAATACATGGAGCAAAGCTCGCCCAACCGTGCGGTCAATGCGGTCGGCATGATTGGTCAGGATGTTTTGGTCAATGGCACCAAGGTGGACTGGCGTCGTGATGACGGGCCGGGTTTGCGCCTGGGGCTGGAAATGCCCTCGGAGGCCGATCAGGTCAAGCTTGAAGTGCTGGATCAGGGCGGGGTGGTCGTGAACTCCCTGAATCTGGGGCGTCGCGCGGCGGGCACTCACAGCGTGGTGTGGGACGGGCGTGCCGACAGTGGTGCGGTGCTCCCCGATGGTCAGTATTCATTGCGGGTAGCCGCCACCAGCGCGGGTCGGACAGTGGATGCCACTACGCTGACCGCACAACGAGTGATGGGTGTTGTCGAGGCCACCGGCAGCGATGGCAAGCCAGTGACTCAAGTTCAAACCGCCGACGGGCAGACCCGCGCAGCCGATTCGGTGCGCGGTATTTTTCGACCACTTTAGGAGTAGTCAATGGGTTTTCAACATGGCCTGAGCGGGCTTAACGCCGCCTCCCGTAACCTCGATGTGATTGGGAATAACGTAGCCAATGTGAATACGGTGGGTGCGAAATCCTCGCGTGCCGAGTTTGCGGATCTATATGCCAACTCACTGTCTGGCGCTGGTGCAAGTTTTAGCGGCATTGGTGTGACTGTAGGCAATGTGTCGCAGCAATTCACACAGGGTGATATTGCGACCACCAGCAATCCCATGGATCTCGCCATCAATGGGCGCGGCTTTTTCCGCATGTCGACCAACGGTACGATTACGTATTCGCGCAACGGGCAGTTCAAGCTCGACAAGGATGGCTATTTGATCAATGGCCAAAATGGCCGGCTCACAGGCTATGTGGCTGATGCCAATGGCAATATCAATGTGGGCGTGCCGGGTGATATTCGTTTGAACTCACGCGACACGGCGCCATTTGCGACCACCAATGCGGTGGTTTCCCTGAATCTGGATGCTCGTGCCACGGTGCCTACAGCCGCATTCAATGTGAATGATTCCTCGACCTATTCCGGCGCCACCTCACTGACGGTATATGACCAGCAGGGCCAGGAACATACGGTGTCGATGTATTTCCGCAAGAATGCTTCCAACACCTGGGATGTTCACGCCGCTGCCGATGGCGCGCCCATCAGTGCAACGCCAGTCACGCAGCTCGGGTTCAACACCGATGGCACGATGAACCTGACCGCAACCAGCATGCCGTTCAACCTCACTATTCCAGTGGGTGCTTCAGCAGGCGGCACGCAGACCATGGCTTTCGACATGAGCAAAGTCACACAGTTTGGATCGCTTTTTGGGGTGAGCGAGTTACGTCAGGACGGCTTCACCACAGGTCGCCTGGTGGGCTTCTCGGTGGCAGGTGACGGCTCGATTCAAGCGCGCTATACCAACGGACAGACCCTCAACCAGGGCAAGCTGGTGTTGTCTACCTTTGCCAATCCGCAGGGGCTTGCGCCACTGGGGGGCAATCAATGGGCCGAAACTGTGACCTCGGGTCAGCCCCTGGTGGGTGCACCAGGCAGCGGCTCACTGGGCGTTCTGCAGGCCGGTGCACTTGAACAGAGCAATATCGATTTGACCGGGGAACTGGTGAACATGATCACCGCGCAGCGTGTGTTCCAGGCCAATGCGCAGACGATTCGTGCGCAGGACCAGGTGCTGCAAACCATCGTGAACCTGCGCTAACAGCCCACTGAAAGCCTGACACCATGGATCGCCTGATCTACACCTCGATGACCGGTGCCAAAGCCCTGATGCAACGGCAGGAATCGCTATCGCATAACCTCGCCAATGCGAATACCCAGGGTTTTCGCGCCGAGCTCACAGCGTTTCGTGCAGTGCCAGTGCGTGCCGATGGCACAGCCACCACGCGGGTGGCCAATCTGGAAGCAACCGCAGGCTTTGATGATGCGGCGGGCCCGATGATGACAACCGGGCGCTCGATGGATGTTGCGATTCGTGGTGCGGGCTATTTCGCAGTGCAGGCGCTGGACGGTAATGAGGCCTATACCCGCAACGGTAACTTCACCGTGGGTAGTGATGGCACGATTCAAACCCACAATGGTTTGCCTGTGGTGGGCGAGGGCGGACCTTTGGTGGCACCGGCCAACAGCAATATTCTGATCGGGCAAGACGGTACTGTCAGCGCGCGCGTGGGCAATCAGGCTCCGCAACAGGTCGGGCGCTTGAAGCTAGTCAATTTGCCCAACACTGAACTCACCAAGGGTACCGATGGATTGCTGCGCACACAGAGTGGCGACCCCGCTCCAAATGACGGCAATGTTCGGGTTGCTGAAGGTGTGCTTGAGGGCAGCAATGTGAATGTGGTGGAAGCGATGATCGGCATGATCGCTGTCTCGCGCCAATTCGAGATGCAAATGAAGATGATGCAAAACGCCGAGACCAACGAGCAGCGGGCTCAACAATTATTGTCCTTGCGGATGTAACGCTAGGGCTTGGGGAAGAACTTTTATGATTCGCTCACTTTGGATTGCCAAGACCGGCCTGGATGCGCAGCAAACCCAGCTCGATACGATTTCCAACAACCTGGCCAATGTCAGCACCTTCGGATACAAGCGCTCGCATGCGGTATTTGAAGATCTGATCTATCAAAACATCCGCCAGGCGGGTGGCTCCTCAAGCCAGCAAACCACCTTGCCTACGGGCTTGCAATTGGGCACCGGTGTGCGGCCGGTTGCGACCTCACGCACCTACACGCAGGGCAATCTCCAGCAGACTGGCAACAGCTTTGATCTGGCGATTAACGGCAATGGATTTTTTACCATTCAGATGCCTGATGGCACCGTGGCCTACACCCGCGATGGTTCATTTCGCATGGATGCCAATGGCCAGCTGGTGACGGCCTCGGGGATGCCGATGTCGCCCCCGATTACCATTCCCACCAATGCGCGCAACGTCACGATCGGCCAGGATGGTGTGGTAACTGCAGTACCACCCGGAGCCAGCGCCCCGACCACGCTCGGTACGATTCAGCTCGCGAATTTCACCAACCCCGTGGGCCTTGATCCACGCGGACAAAACCTTTTTGGTGAGACTCCGGCTTCAGGCACGGCCAACGTGGGCCAGCCCGGTGCCAATGGCGCGGGCACCTTGAGCCAGGGCTATGTGGAAACTTCAAATGTGAATGTGGTCGAGGAATTGGTATCGATGATTCAGGCGCAACGCGCCTATGAGATCAACTCCAAGGCAATTCAGACCTCTGACCAGATGCTCGGTCGACTGAGCCAGCTGTGAGCCAACGCATGACTAAGTTTTTCATCCGGGTAACGATTGTCGGTGTGATGCTGGGCGCGATTTCCGGTTGCGCTCAACTGGCCACGCCCAAGGTCGACGTCCTCGAACCTACGTCTGCACGTCCGGTGCCGATTATGGCGCCCGCGGTGTCGAATGGGGCCATCTTTCAAAACGCGGCGCACCGGCCACTTTTTGAAGACCGGCGCGCGCGCAATGTTGGCGATGTGCTCACGATTCAGATTCAGGAGCGCACCAGTGCCCGCCAGAGTTCGAGCAGCAAGCTGGATCGCAGTGGCAAAGCCGAGGGTGCCATTTCGGCGGCACCGTTTCTCAAGCCCAGCACGCTTGGGCGCTTGAATGCCAAGGGCAGCTCCAGCAATGCGTTTGAGGGCACAGGCGAGACCGGCAGTGACAATACCTTCAACGGCACCATCACCGTCACTGTGGTGGAAGTGCTGGGCAACGGCAATTTGGTGGTCAGCGGTGATAAACAGGTGGGGATCAACCAGACCTCGGAGACCTTGCGGTTTTCGGGTGTGGTAAATCCGACCTCGATTCAGGCGGGCAACTCCGTCAACTCAACTCAGGTGGCAGACGCCCGTTTGCAGGTGCGTGGCAAGGGCGATATTGATCGCGCGCAGACCAGCGGCTGGTTAACCCGATTTTTCATGAGCTTTGCGCCTATCTAAACCATGCACAAGATTTTTTCCTCCTTCAAGTTGTGCTGGCTCGCTGTTGTGGGTGGCATGTTGGTAAGTGCCGCCACGCTGCCAGGTATTGCGCATGCCGAGCGCCTGCGTGAGTTGGCCACAGTCCAGGGCGTGCGCCCCAACCAATTGCTGGGCTATGGCTTGGTGGTGGGTTTGGATGGCAGCGGCGATCAAACCACCCAAGCGCCCTTCACAGCGCAATCGGTGGCGTCCATGCTCTCGCAATTGGGGATTACCTTGCCCCCCGGTGTGACGCCGCAGCTGCGTAACGCCGCCGCAGTGATGGTCACCACCCAGCTGCCGGCCTTTGCGCAGCCCGGACAGCAGATTGACATCACCGTCTCGTCACTGGGCAATGCCCGCAGTTTGCGAGGCGGAACCCTGCTGCTTACTCCAATGCGGGGCGCGGATGGCCAAATTTATGCGATGGCGCAAGGCAATGTGCTGGTGAGTGGTGCGGGTGCGGCTGCAGCCGGAAGCCGGGTGCAGGTGAATCATTTAAGCGCTGGCCGGATTCCTGCAGGAGCCACCGTTGAGCGTGCAGTAGTCAATCAGTTTTTGCAGGGCGAGACGATTAATCTCGAGCTGGTGACGACTGATTTTGCAACCGCCAGACGAGTTGCTGATGCGGTAAATCGCCGGTTTCCCGAAAGTGGGGCGGTCGCGCAGGATGCCCGGGTGATTCGCGTGAAGCTACCTGCCGATCCAGCCCAGCGGGTGGGTTTTTTGGGTGATCTTGAAGCGCTGGATGTCAACGGTGTAGCGCCGGTGGCCAAGGTGATTGTGAATGCCCGCACCGGTTCGATTGTGCTGAACCAGAACGTTACGCTCAGCGAGTGCGCTGTGGCACATGGCAACCTTTCCGTGACAATTTCCACAACTCCGGTGATTAGTCAGCCCGGCGCACTGTCCCAGGGCTCTACTGTGGCCACCGAGCGTGCCGATATCCAGATTAAGCAGGATGGGGGCGCGGTCATGATGATCAATCCCTCACCCAAGCTGGCGGATGTGGTCAAGGCGCTTAATGCGCTGGGCGCTACGCCAGGCGATTTGATAGCAATTTTGCAAGCCTTGAAGGCTGCAGGCAGTTTGAAAGCGGAGCTGGAGATCATCTGATGGATCTGCAAGGGCAATTGGCGATTGACGGGCGCTCGCTCGATCAACTCAAGCAGGCGGCGGCCAAAGACCCGCAGGCTGCTGTACGCCAGGCCGCCACGCAGTTCGAAGCGATGTTTACCCAGATGCTGCTCAAGAGCATGCGCGATGCGATGCCAAAAAGCGGATTGTTTTCGAGCTCCACCGAGGATCTGGCCACAAGCATGCTGGATCAGCAGCTCTCACAAAAGGTGGGCAACCGACCCGGTGGTTTGGCCGATATCATTGCACGGCAACTCAGCCAGCGGATGGGGGCAAGTGCGGCTTCGGGTGACGCGATCAAGCTCGCACCCTTGAGCGTCAATCAGCCCGCAACTACGGATGTTGGGGCTATGGGCAATCAGCAAAAGGCAGCGATGGCTGCGGCGGCTGCGGCGGCTGCGGCACAGTTGCAAAAAGAGTATCGCGGCGCGGCGGGCGCGGGCCAGCTTGAGCAGGCCGGGTTCGTCAAGAAGATGTGGTCGCATGCTGAGCAAGCGCAAAAAGCCACCGGAGTGCGGGCTGAGTTTGTTGTGGGGCAAGCAGCGCTTGAGAGCGGCTGGGGTGCCAAAGAGATTCGGCATGCGGATGGGCGCAGCGCACATAACCTGTTTGGCATTAAAGCGGGCTCCGGATGGACCGGGCCGGTGGCGGAGGTCACGACTACCGAGTATGTCGGAGGCGTGGCTCGCAAACAGGTTGAAAAATTCCGATCCTATGGCTCCTATGCTGAGGCGTTCACTGATTGGTCACGACTGATGGCCGGCAAGGCCCGCTACGGTGAGGTGCTCAAGCAGGGTGGCGGACAGGAGGCGATTTCAGTGCAGGGCTATGCGCAAAGCATGCAGCGCTCGGGCTATGCCACCGATCCACGCTATGGCGAGAAACTTGAACAAACAATTCAGCGCACGATAGCCTTGCGCAGACTGATGGTGTAATCGATGGGTCTGCTAAATATTGGTTCAACAGCACTGACCGCGGCCTATCGCCAGATCAATGTGGTGAGCCACAACATCGCCAACGTCAATACCCCGGGCTTTCATCGTCAGGAGGGGATTCAGAATTCCCTCGATGGATCAATGACGGGGGCTGGATTCTTCGGGCGCGGCGTGGAAATCACCACTGTGCGGCGCAGCTACGATCAGTTCGTGGAACGTGAGGTTGCGCTGAACCAATCTTCTTCAGCCGCCGATACCGCACGCTCGCAGCAGCTGGCACGCCTGGACAAGTTGTTTGCCGACCGTGAAACCGGAGTGGGGGCAGGGCTCGATAACTTTCGCGCGGGCCTCACTGATCTGGTCAACCGCCCATTTGATGCTTCGGCGCGCCTGGTGGCTTATCGCTCTGCCGATAGCCTGGCGCGCAGTATTCGCGATGCAGACAATCAACTGCGTGAACTTGGGTATCAGACCGATACCCGCATCGCTGGATCGGCCGGACGCCTGAATGATTTGCTTAACCGCTTATCGACCCTGAATAATGAAATTGCCTTGCAAAGTGGCAGCGGGCAACCCCCGAATGATTTGATGGATCAGCGCGACTTTCTGGTGACCGAGGTCAACAAGTCGATCCGGGCCAACGCCTATATCAATCCGGACAATACGGTCAGCCTGTTTGCTTCTGGCGGGCAGGCTCTTGTGGTCACTGGCTCAGTGGCCAAGTTCACCACCCGGGCCGATCCGATGGATCCCACCAAGCAGCAATTGGTGATGAGCACGCTGGGTGCAGCGGTGCCGGTTGATGGTGGCTCCCTGGGTGGCGGTGAGTTGGCCGGATTGCTGGAGTTTCGCGATAGCGATCTGGCTGCTGCCAAGGCCAGCCTGGGGCAAATGGCAGCGGCACTGGCCACCAAGTTCAACGAGTTGCAACGCCGCGGAGTGGATGCCAATGGTGCAAGCGGTGCCAGCAGCCAAAACATGTTCACGATCACTCCGCCTGTGGTGACCTCGGCGACCGACAATACCGGCACAGGCAGCTTGAATGTGGTCATGGCCGACGGCTCGGCAGTGCAGGCCTCGGATTATTCGATCAGCCGGCAAAGCGCAGGCTGGCTGGTGACCCGCACCTCGGATAACAGCAGCACGCTTTACACCAGCCTGCCACAAACGATTGATGGCCTCACGATTTCACAAGCCGGCGGCAGCGCCAATATTGGTGATCGCTTTTTGGTGCGCTCGGGCTCGATGATGGCATCCGGGTTTTCGATGAGTTTGTCTTCCTCATCCAAAATTGCCAGCGGCTATGGTTTGATGCCTCAGTTTGGCTCGACCAATCAGGGTGATGTGGCTCTGCAGGCCTTTACTCATGACGCCTCGGCGGCAAACAGCGCTGCGCCGGTCAGCATCACCTTTACCAGCCCAACCACATACAACATTACCGGCACCGGCACCGGGAATCTGACTGGGCAGACCTACACGCCAGGCACCCCGCTGCAGTTCAACGGATGGAGCCTGAGTCTGAAAGGCAATCCTGCAGCCGGCGATACTTTGCGCCTGGACCCCACTGCGGCCGCAACAACCGACAATCGCAATGCGCGTGCCATGCTTGAAGCAGTGGATGGCAATATCGCTGGCGGTCGCAGCCTGACCGATCGGTTCTCTGAATTGATCGCCGACGTCGGTTCGCGAGCCAGTATTGCCTCGGTGTCGGCCAACATGTCGCAACAGGCATTTAACGATGCCAAAACAGTGCGCGACAACATCAGCGGCGTCAATCTTGATGAGGAGGCGGCTCGCCTGATGCAGTACCAGCAGGCCTACCAGGCGGCAGCCAAACTTCTGCAAACTGCGCAGACCCTGTTCGACACCATCCTTCAAACGGCGGGCTAAGCATGTTGCGTATTCATTTACTCATGACCATTAACGAGGTGGCGTAATGCGAGTAGCCAGTTCGACAGCGTTTGACCGCGCAATTGCGTCGATGGGGCAGCGCCAGACCGACATGGTCAAGCTGCAAAATCAGCTATCCACGGGCAACCGTCTGGTGAGTCTTGCTGACGATCCGGCGGCTGCTGCAGAGTCTGAACGCTTGCGCGCGCAGCAATCGAGGCTGGAAAATGAAAAGCGCATGACCGGCTTTGCCAAGCTGATGTTAAGCCAGGCGGAAGGCGCCTTGGGCACAGGCGTGGAACTTTTGCAAAATGCCCGGGAGCTCCTCCTGCAAGGCGCAAACGGAACGCTGACAACAGCAGATCGTCGTTTGATTGGCCAGCAGTTGCAGGGCATTCATGATGAATTGCTTTCTGTGGCGAATCGGCGCGATGGCGCAGGCGGATACATCTTTGGTGGCGCTGGCTCAGCGCAGGCTCCGTTTCAGCAGGGCACCACGGTGACTTACACACCACAGACCGGTCAGCAGGTGTTGGGCACAGATCCGGTGTTGTCGACGACCCAGGACGGCGCTGCGACCTTCATGAATTTGGATGTGAACGGGACACCCACCAGTATTTTCAAAGCATTGAGCGATACGATTGCCGCGTTCAACTCGCCCACGGCAACCAATGCCAGCTCGCTGGCAGCGGCAAACCAGGGTCTCAATGGGGTAGATGCGGCGCTTGAACGATTGGCCTTGCGGCGCACAGACGTGGGTGAGCAACTGCGCCTGGTGGACAGCCGCGAACGCCTGATTGAAACCGGTGCGCTGAATTCGCAAACCCGGATCTCCGAACTTACCGATCTTGACTACGCCATGGCCATTAGCAAGCTGAGCGGCTTGCAAACGGCGCAGGAAGCCGCGATGCGAACCTATTCGCAGGTGGCGCGGATGTCATTGTTTGACTACCTATAATCATGAGTGACGCATTTCTCGCCAATTGCCTGATCGGTTACAGCCCGATTGTTGATGCCAAGCGCAATGTCATGGCTTCGCGGGTGGTCGTTGCGCCGCAGCAAGCCAACATGTCCGTGGCTGCGATCTACAGTGATTTTGCGGCGATGACGCCCGAACATTCCACTCCGGTGTTGTTAAGCATTCGCGATGGGGTGTATGGCGCCGATCTCGGTACTCTGGTGCCGCATCCCCATGTGTGGCTCGAATTGCCGGCCCTGGAGCTTGAGCGACCCGAGCTTCGGGCCCTGGTGCCCGAGCTGGTGCGCAAACAGTTAAAGCTCACTATTGGTGGCCGAACCCTCACGCCCCTGGGGCCTGAGCTGGCCTCGATGTTTACCATGGCGATGATTGATGTGGCCCATGACCGCCGCCTGAAGTTACCGCCTGGTGCGCCACCCCCGGTAGGTTCTGCAATCCGCTCGGTGCCCTATGCGCAGGTTGGCGTGACCAGTATTGCCCTGATGGAGCGGTGTTTCGCAACTGGCGCTGTCGCCATCGCAGGCTGGCCTGCGGAAGATACCGCCCGCCACACCACCAGCGCCAGCAGCAATGCCGACTTCTCCACCGTGACCCGCCTGATCCAGCTGATCGACAAGCAAGCCGATCTGGTTGATATGGAGGAAGTAATTCGCCGTGATCCGGCGCTGGCATTCAAGCTGCTGCGCTATGTGAACTCGCCGGGTTTTGGGCTGCGGGTAGAGGTGCAATCCTTCCGGCATGCGGTAATGATGCTGGGGTTTGCCAATCTGAAGCGCTGGTTGGTTTTGCTGCTCGCACACTCCTGCAAGAATCAGAATTTGCGACCCCTGATGTTTGCATCCTTTCGGCGCGGCCTGTTTCTTGAAAGCCTGGTGGCGCAGGGGCAGGATGAATCGTTGCGCGATGAGATGTTTATTCTTGGCGTGTTTTCTTTCCTGGATAAGCTGTTTAAAGAGAATTTCGCCACGCTATTTAATACGCTTTATGTGCCTGACTCGGTGCGCGCCGCTTTGGTGGATGGTGATGGCCCGCATGCTCCCTATCTGGCGATTGCGCAAGCCATCGAACAAGGCCCCAGCCCCGAATTACCCGACTATTTGATGAATGCAGTGCTTTCGGTTGAACAGTGCAACCGGGCAGCGATGCGTGCCCTCCAGACAGCGGACTTGCCAGCGGGCTAGAATTCGCCCATGACAACACATTCAACACTGGCCGCAGGTGAATTGAGCCCGGCCGATGCGCTCAAGCGCGAAGTGGCCCGTGCCGCACTTGCCGAGGTCGTGCCGGGCGAGATTATCGGTGTAGGTACCGGCTCGACGGTTAATTTTTTTATTGAAGCGCTGGGTGAAAAGCCTGGCCTGGTAAGCGCAGCCGTATCAAGCTCGCTTGCCAGCACTGCTCGCCTTCAGGCTCTGGGTATAGAGGTGCTTGATCTCAATGAGGTGGTCGCGCAAGGGCGACGCTTGCCGGTGTATGTGGATGGTGCCGATGAGATCAATCCGGCGCTGCAAATGATCAAGGGCGGTGGCGCGGCGCTCACCCGCGAAAAAATTGTAGCCGCGGCTTGTGAGCGGTTTGTTTGTATCGTTGATCAAAGCAAGGTGGTTCAGGTGCTGGGGCGGTTTGCCCTGCCTGTTGAAGTGATTCCCATGGCCCGGGCTTCGATCGAAAAACGCCTGCGCGGATTGGGCGGCGAGCCGCGTTGGCGCGAGGCGGTAGTCACCGACAACGGCAATCACATTCTTGATGTCAGTGGACTGCACATCACCGATGCAGCCGCGATGGAGACGGCCATCAATCAGTGGCCCGGTGTGGTGGCGGTTGGGTTGTTTGCGCTTGAGGGCGCGGATCTGGCTTTGGTCGGGTCTAGTTCCGGGGTAACCCGACTGACGAAGTAGCAGGCTGGCAAAGGGGAGCGATTGCCGGATCGCTTATCAGTTGTTTGGCCAGCAGATCAATGCTGCTTCGTAAAGTGCTGTTCATCAACGCCACGGTTTGACTCGCCTGATCGGTAACTCCGGCTTGGTTGCTCAAAGGCGATGCTGATTGGGTTACCTGGACGGTTTGCCCAGCCAGCCAGCGTGCGGGTTGCGAAGCCAGGGGAATTGTCCAGGCTTGCCAGCGCATGCTCAGAACCATCGCTTCGCCGGTGCGGGTGAAGTCATCAAAAGTCATCGAGAGCAACACATCCGGGCGTTGGCCGAAGCGAAGCGGATAGGGCCATTGCCTGGCACCACGCAGCGATTGCTCCAGGCCCGCACCCAGCAGGCGGGAAAGCTCGGAGCGCAGGGGCGCGGCCCAGAGATGCATCGCACTGGCCTGAAGCCTCGGACCATCGCGCCGCAAAATCACTTCGGGTCGATCCAAGGCGCCAGCGAGCTCGAGTTCGCGCAAGGCAAACTGCAAGCTGCATACGGGGGTGGCAGAAGCGGCGGCGGTCTCTCGCGATAGGTTTGGTGTGGGCAGGCTTAGCGCATACAGCTGAGCTGGTGCTTGTGGGCCGGGCAATGCGCAGCCCGCCATGACCAAGGCCAGGCAAAGGACCGCGCTTGCCCGCCGGGCGCGAGGCCAGTCATGCAGCAGGTGCGGGGCGTGAACTTCAGGGCTTTTCAACAGGCGCTCCAAACACAAGGCTATTGGGTTGGCGTTGCAGGGCATCGCTCATGAATCGCAAGGAGCGTGAGGCTGCCTCGATTTGCCGCATGGTCTGGTTCAGCCCCGAGCCAAGCGGCGCATCTTCGCTCAAGGCAAAATCGAGTTGTGCGAGGCTCGAATCCATGCGACCCAACGATTGCTCGATACGCCCCAACGAGCGATCAAACTGGCTCAGGCTGGTTTGCGCGCGTTGCGTGAGGGAAGAAAAATCTCGCACACCGGTATCAAGTTGGGCACCGAGCGAATCGGTGCGCTGCGCGATCATCGCCGCGGTTTTGTTGAGGCCATCCATGGCGGTGCGTGCGCCTGCGAGGGTTTCGCGAATCTCACGGGTGGTTGACTGCAGCTCGGTCGTCAGCAGCGGCAATCGGGTTTCCAGGGCTTTGGCAGTTTGGGCGAATTGCGCCAGGGTTTGGGGTAATACTCCGGGCTTGCCACCCTCTCCAGCCATCAGCTTGTTCATGTTGCTGAGCAGGCCTTGAGCCTGCACCACAATTTCGCGCACTGGCAACTCACGCACCGTATCGACCAGCGCTTCATTGGGCGAACGCACGGTGGGGATCTCCAGCAAATCACCTTCAATCTTGCTATACACCGCTTCGTTGTCATCGACAAAGTCCAGCATGATCATTTGCTGACCGGTGACAAAACTCTTGGTTTGTAACTGGGCCCGCAAACCGCGCTCCACCATGCCACTGATCCAGGCGGCCCTCACCCCATCGGAGTTGGCGAGCTTGTCGTAACCGGGGATTTCGATCTTGCCGGTGAACTCAGCGTAGACGGGGAAAAGCACCTGCTTGGAATCGGGCTGATAAATCGTGCGTACGCGCTTGACCTCGCCAATCTTCATCCCGCGAAACTGCACAGGTGTACCAATTTCAAGGCCGGTGACATTGCCGCGAAACACCATGACCGCGCGGGTTTTGTCGCTGCCAAGATTACCGCCAAAAAACATGGCCAGGCCGATCACGCTGATGATCAGCGCACCAATCAAAAAGGCGCCCAACAGGCTGTAACGCGGTTTACTCATGCGGTGAATTGTCCACGATTCAGGAATTCGCGTACGACCTGATGCTCGGAATGTTCGGAAAGCTCTTTGGGGGCACCCACATCAAGCACGGTTTTGGTTTTGGCATCCAGGAAAATCGCCCGGCTGCCAATCGCAAAAATACTGGCAAGTTCGTGGGTCACTATGACAAAAGTCGTGCCTAAAGAAGCATTGAGTTCGAGGATCAGATCATCGAGCAGGCGGGACGATAACGGGTCCAGACCTGCCGAGGGCTCGTCAAGAAACAGGATCTGGGGATCGAGCGCCATCGCCCGGGCAAGACCCGCCCGTTTTTTCATTCCACCGCTGATTTCCGAAGGCAGGTAGTTGCCATAGCCTGCCAGCCCAACCAAGGCAAGTTTGAGCTGCACGAGCTCATCCACATCCGCGCTTGGCAGGCCGGTGTATTGCGCAATCGGCATGCCGATGTTTTCAGCCAGGCTCATCGAGCTCCACAACGCTCCGGACTGATATAACACCCCGAACTGGCGACACAAGGCCTGGCGCTGTTCTTCGCTGCCTGCCCACAGGTCTTGACCTGCAAACCAGACCGTGCCTTTGGCTGGCTGATTCAGGCCAATCAGATGCTTGAGCAGGGTGCTTTTGCCGCAGCCCGAGCCGCCCATGATGATGAAGCGCTCGCCGGCAGCAATTGAAAAGCTGATGTCGTGCTGAATCACCCGATCGCCATAGGCCATGGTGAGCTGGTCCACCGCAAGTTGAGGCTCTGCGCTCACAGCACGCCGTCGTAAATGAAGTAAAGCACCGTGATGAAGGCATCCGCCAACACAATCAGCACAATCGAGGTGACCACCGCTGAAGTGGTGGCGCGACCCACGGCGAGCGCGCTGCGGCCGCACTCAATTCCTCGCAGGCATCCGGCAAACCCGATCAGGGCACCGAAGGCCAGTGACTTCAACAGGCCCTTCACCGCATCGGAAAGATGCACTGCACTTGCGGTTTCGGTGAAATAAATCGCCGGTGACATATCGAGCAGCAATACCCCGACGACTGCTCCACCCATAATTCCCATGAAATCAGCGTAAAGGGTGAGTAGCGGAGTCATCAGGGTGAGCGCCAAAACGCGCGGCATGACCAAAAACTCCACTGGATCAAAGCCCAGCGTTTGCAAGGCATCGACCTCTTCATTGGTTTGCATGGTGCCCAGGGCTGCGGCAAAGGCCGCGCCAGCACGTCCGGCCATAATGATTGCGGTCATCAGCGCCCCCATCTCCAGGAGCATGGCCATACCTACCAGATCGGCGACATAAAGCTCGGCACCAAACATGCGCAACTGGATGACGCCAACAAACGCCGTGATGCCGCCGATCAGGAATGCAAGCAGGGTCACAATCGGCAGGGCTCGTGGGCCGCATTCAATAATCTGGTCAAACAAATCCTTGAAGGGCACCTTTGCCCGACCAGTCAGTAACCTGAGGGTAGCCATGAAGGTGAGTCCGGCCAGTGAGCACCAGGCCAATACCCTTTGCCAGCGAGCCCATACCCACCGACCCATAGCCTCAAGGCGGGAGCTCCGGGGAGCTGAACTGCCTGCCGCGTCCGCTGCGGGACGGGTAAGCGCTAGCAGCCGCATGACACCAGCGGGTAGCGCTCGACGCTCGATCTCAATACCCAGGGGTTTGGCCGCTCGCTCAAGGGCAAGTACAAAGGCCGGCAGGCTCGAATCCCAGGAGGCCACCGCACTTCCATCGACCGGGATAACCTTGGCTTGGTGAGCCAGGGCCTGCATTTGCGCGATCACCTGGCCCACGGCCGGCACACCTGCGGTGAGCTGCCATGCGCCTACCAGCTCAATCACCGGATGATCGGACTCGGAGGTATTCAGGCGCCAGCGCGGATCAGCGGGGGGAATCATTGAGGAAAGTATACTGAGCCATGAGTGAAGAATTGCCAGTGCGGGCTTCGGCCACTGTAGTGTTGTTGCGCGATCAGGCTGATCAGCTGGAAGTCTATCTGCTTAAGCGTGCAGCCGCTGACAAGGTCCTCGCCAACGCCTACGTGTTTCCGGGGGGAAAGATCGAGCGCACGGACAACGATCCGGAGCAGTTGGTGTTGTGGCAGGCGCCCGCGGCTGATGATGCTGCGGCCGCGCTCTCGCAAACCGATGCTGCGCTCGCCCAGGCGCTTTTTGTGGCTGCTGCGCGCGAGACCTTCGAGGAAGCAGGCGTGAAACTTCCCGCAAATACGTTGGTGCCCCTCAGTCGGTGGATTACACCCGTGACGCCCCAGATGATGAACCGGCGTTTTGACACCCGTTTTTTCCTGGCGCGGATGCCCGAAAATCAGCAGGCACAATTTAATGCGAGTGAGTCTGCCGATGGGATCTGGATCAGCCCGCGTGCGGCATTGGAGCAGCATTGGGCCGGCGAGATGGCGCTTGCGCCCCCCCAGACGATGACCTTGGTGAGCCTGATGCACTGGGGTTCATTGGATGCAGTATTTCGTGAGGCGCTGGGACGCGCCGCGCCGGTGATTCAACCCGAGCCTTTTGTGATCGACGGCCTGCGTGGCGTTGCTTATCCGGGCGATCCGTTGCATCCGGTGCGCGAGCGTGCCTTGGTGGGCCCGTCCCGCCTGTATCTGCGCAACGGGCGTCTGGAGCCGGAAACTGGCTTTGAAGGTTTCTTCGCTGCATGAAAGCCTCAAACCATAAACCGTTGATGATTGCTGCTGCCACTGTGTTGATCTGGGTGGGGTTTCTGGTGTTTGCGAGGCTGGGAGTCAAGCAATCGCTCACGCCCTGGGACCTGATTTTTCTACGCTTTGCATTTGCAAGCCTGGTGGCCCTTGGGATCATGGTCTGGCGAAAAACTCAGGGCCAACCGGCGTGGGGCCAGTTGCGGGGAATGCGCGCCTGGTCGACTGGAATCTTTGCCGGGCTCGGCTTTACCTGCATTGCCTTCATCGGCTATGGATTTGCCCCCGCAGCGCACGGGGCGGTGTTGATGCCCGGCACTTTGCCTTTTTGGACCGCAATCTTTGGTGCAATCGTGCTGGGTGATCGGATTGCCGGGCGTAAATTGTTGGGGCTGATCCTGATCATGCTCGGTGTGGCTTGCATGGCCTGGCAGGCGATCAGCGCCCCGCATGGTGTGGAAGGCGCATGGCGGGGTGATGTTTTGTTTCCGCTCGCCTCAGCCAGTTGGGCGGTGTATGTGATCAATGCCAGACGTTGGGGCATCGCGCCGCTGGATGCGATTGTGGTCACACCTTTGGTGGCGCTCGCGCTTTATGCCCCGTTCTATCTGATATTTGCCCCGAAGATGCTGCATGCGGTGCCGGTGCTGACGATCCTGGCGCATGGGGCGTTTCAGGGGTGTATTGCCTTGGCTTTGTCGATGTGGCTGTTTGGCCGCATGGTGCAGATTTATGGGCCGGTGCGCACCACCATGATTACCGCACTCGCACCCCCGATAGCTGCCCTGGTCGCGGTGCCGCTGCTTGATGAGCCGCTGACCCGCTGGGTGGTGTTGGGCTTGGTCGGGGTGGTGATGGGGACGGTTATTGGCGTTCGGCCTGTGAGCGCGCCGCCAGCCCCCGCAACCGCTCAAAGCCCGGCAGCTTAGGCTCCCGGCGGCACATATCCTGCGGGTTTGTCGCCGCCATCGCCAAAAAAGTACTGTTCCATTTGGGTCGCCAGATATTTCCTGGCGCGCGCGTCGGCCAGGTTCAAGCGGTTTTCATTGACGAGCATCGTCTGATGCTTGAGCCAGGCACCCCAGGCTTCCTTGGAGACGCTTTCCCAGAGTTTTTTTCCAAGCTCGCCGGGGTAGGGAGGAAAGTCGAGGCCCTCGGCCTCTTTATCGAGCTTGATGCAGTGAACAACGCGGGTCATGGGAAATCCTGAAATAGGGTCGGTGAAAGGGTAAAGGTAATGGAGGTCGGGGCCATGGGGCTAAAGGCAAATGCGAGCTGCCGGGGATCAAAGATCCTTGACCAGCACCTGGGATTTTCGCTGCGTATCGTATAGGCGCTGCCGTGAACTTGGCAAAGAGTCCACACTGCCTTGTACGAAGCCGCGCTTCAGGAACCAGTGCATGGTGCGGGTGGTCAGCACGAAGAGTTTGCTCAAGCCCTGGGCGCGGGCTCGATGCTCGATATGCAGGAGCAGCCGCTCGCCGTCGCCCTGGCCTGTGGTGCGTGGATCAACCGCGAGGCAGGCCATTTCGCCAATGCGCTCTTTTGGAAAGGTGTAGAGCGCCGCGCAACCGAAAATCACGCCGTCGTGCTCGATTACGCTGAATGCGCCGATTTCATTTTCAATGCGCGCACGATCGCGGCGCACCAGCGTGCCATCAAGCTCCAGCGGTCGAATCAAGGCGACGATACCGCCCACATCGTCAAGCGAAGCTTCGCGCAATTCCTCCAGCGTTTCTTCCACCAGCATCGAGCCTACGCCGTCATGCTGAAAAAGCTCCAGCAGCACACTGCCGTCGACCCCGAAAGGAATGATGTGGGCGCGCGCCACTCCTCCATCCACCGCTTCGAAGGCCGAACGCAGGTAGCCAGCGGTTTCCGGTGGCAAATGGCCCGCGGCTAGCAACTGCTTGGCTCGGATCTCGGACACCTCGCCAATCAGCCCGCCCTCTTCGTCGACAACGCCATCCACCTCGGTGATGAAGATGAGCTTGTCGGCATCCAGTGCCTGCGCGGTGGCGGAAGCTACATCTTCCATGGTGAGATTAAAGGCCTCGCCGGTGGCCGAAAAGCCCAGATTGGAGAGCAACACCACGGCGCCTGCATGCATGGCGTTGCGAATCGCAATCGTGTCGACACGGCGCACCAGACCGGTGTGCTGGTAATCGGTACCAGCCACAATCCCAACGGGCCGACCCATGACAAAATTGCCTGACACCACGCGCATGGATGAGTGCGCCATGGGGGTGTTGGGCAGGCCCAGCGAGAAGGCAGCCTCAAGATCAAGGCGAATTTCGCCCGAGGCTTCCTTGGCGCATTCCAGGGCGGCCTGGTCAGTAATGCGCATGCCATTGACATAGCTGGGCTCGATGCCACGCAGCCTCAATTGCTCATTGATCTGGGGCCGCGATCCAAACACCACGACGATACGCATGCCCATGGCCTGCAGCAGGCTCACGTCTTGAACCAGTGCGGGCAGGCGGCCGGCTTGCACCAGTTCGCCGGGAAACGCGATCACGATTTCCTTGCCGCGAAAGCGGTGGATATAGGGGGCCACATCACGCAGCCAGCGCACAAATTGGTGGCGCTCGGACACCAGCTCAGGGGGATTCATTCCGCAATTATAATTTCAGGCGATGTCTAGCCCCTCTCGTGGGCCTCGCGCTGTGGTAAATCGTCCACCGCCCAGGCCGCTTCCCCCCTTCGAATTGCCTGAGCAACTGCCGGTATCGGCTCGTGCTGCAGACATTATTGAGGCTATTGCCGGCCATCAGGTGGTGGTGATCAGTGGCGAAACCGGTTCGGGTAAGACTACCCAGCTGCCCAAACTGGCCTGGCTTGCCGGGCAGGGGCGGGCGGGACGGATCGGCCATACCCAGCCGCGACGCATTGCAGCCTCGACTGTCGCCAAGCGGATTGCGGCTGAACTGGGAACGCCTTTGGGCGAGCATGTCGGCTATAAGGTGCGTTTTGCCGAAACCGTGCAGCCGGGCGCTGCGATCAAATTGATGACCGACGGAATCTTGCTGGCTGAATCACAGCATGATCCGTTGCTGTCGGCCTACGACACCCTGATTATTGATGAGGCCCATGAGCGCAGTCTGAACATCGACTTCCTGCTGGGCTATCTCCAGGGCTTGCTGAAAGGCGCCCGGCGCGATGATCTGAAGCTCATCATCACTTCAGCCACAATTGATGCGCAACGTTTTGCCAAGCATTTTGAACAACCCGGGCGGCCGGTGCCGGTGATCGAAGTGTCGGGGCGGATGTATCCGGTGGAGATCCGCTATCGCAACTATGCAGAGCACAGCGATGAGGATGAGGAAACCGATACTCCCAGCCATATCGAGGATGCGATAGAGGAGCTTTGGCGTGAGGCTCCCGGCGATGTGCTGGTGTTTTTGCCCGGCGAGCGCGATATTCGGGAAGTGGCTGATCATTTACAGCGTGCGATTCAACGCGCGCGCAGCAAACCTGCCGGTTCGGGCGGGCCATTGGCGCGAGGGCCAGTTGAAATTCTGCCTTTGTATTCGCGCCTGAGCACCGCCGAGCAGGATCGGGTGTTTAGCAGCTCAAACGCACAACGAATCGTGCTGGCCACCAATGTTGCCGAGACCTCGCTTACCGTTCCGGGCATCCGCTATGTGGTCGATACCGGGCTGGCCCGGGTCAAGCGCTATCGGTATCGGGGCAAGGTTGAGGAGCTGCATATCGAGCCGATCTCCCAGGCTGCTGCCAATCAGCGCTCGGGGCGATGCGGCCGGGTATCCAACGGCGTATGCATCCGCTTGTTTGATGAAACCCACTTTCAGGGCCGCGCACGATTCACCGATCCCGAAGTGTTGCGCTCATCACTGGCCGGGGTGATTTTGCGCATGCGCTCCTTGGGTTTGGGCGAAGTGGAGGCCTTTGCGTTTCTCGATCCGCCGCCGCGGCGTGCGATTATCGATGGCCTCGACCTATTACATGAGCTTGACGCGATCAATGCGCAGCGCGAGCTGACTCATATCGGTGTGCAATTGGCCCGTTTACCGCTTGATCCGCGTATCGGCCGGATGTTGCTTGCGGCGCAAGAGCGCGATTGCGTACGTGAGATGCTGATCATTGCGGCGGGTCTGGCTTCGCAAGATGCGCGTGAGCGCCCGATGCATGCGCAGCAGGCCGCAGACCAGGCGCACAAAAGATTTGCCGATGAGCGCAGCGACTTTGTGAGCTGGGTGAAGCTCTGGGACTATTGGCGTGGCTTGATCGAATCGCGCAATGAGCTGGGTCTGAGTCATCGCCAACTCGCCCAGCGACTGGAGCGAGAGTTTCTTTCCAACCGCAAGTTGCGCGAATGGGCCGATGTGCATCAGCAACTGGAGCAAACCGTGCGCGAGCTCGGCTGGCGGATCAACACTGCTGCTCCAACCCCCGAGGCATTGCATCGCGCATTATTGACCGGGCTGCTGGGCAATTTGGGCACCAAAGCGGCCGATGACACGCAATACAGCGGCAGCCATTCGGTAAAGTTTGTGGTGCACCCGGGCTCGCACCTGGCTCGCAAAGCGCCACGATGGTTAATGGCAGCAGAGCTGGTGGACACTGGCCGGTTGCTGGCTCGTACTGTGGCCGCGGTTGAGGCCACCTGGATCGAGGCTGCGAGCCATCATTTGATGAGCAAAAGTCATAGCGAGCCGCATTGGTCGAAAAAATCCGGTCAGGCCATGATTTATGAGCGGGGTACCTTGTATGGCCTCACTGTGTATTCCCAGCGTCGTGTGCCTTTGGCGCCGCTGGATGCCAAGCTGGCCCGCGAGTTGCTGATTCGGGAAGCCCTGGTGCAGGGGCAATGGCCCGAAGAGGGTGGGAAGCTGCCCGACTTTGTGGTGCATAACCGCAAGTTGATTGAGCAGGTGCAAGCGCTTGAGCACAAGATTCGCAGGCCGGACCTTCTGGTCGATGAGCAATTTTTGGTCGACTGGTTTGATCAGCGGGTGCCGCCCGATGTGGTGGGCACGCGCGGCTTGCTTGCAGCCAAGCCCGATCTCAAGCTCGAAAAAAACACCTTGCTTCGCAAGGACGATGCGCTGGTGGATCACCTGAGTTTCCCCAAGCGCATCACCATGTTTGGCCTGCAGTTTGATGCCACTTACCTGTTTGATCCGGGGTCACCCGAAGATGGTGTCACCCTGACTGTGCCCTTGCAGGCACTCAATCAGGTGGATGCGCAAGCGGCGCAATGGCTTGTGCCGGGGATGTTGCGCGACAAGGTGGTGGCCCTGCTCAAAGGCTTGCCACAACGGTTGCGCAGGCATTTTGTTCCGCTGCCCAAATTTGCCGAAGGTTTTGTCGCGGGTTTGGGGGCCGAGCGTCCAGCGCAAAGCCTGGAGGCTTGCGTGATCGCTTATGCCCGCGAGCAGGGCTTGCCAGCACCGCAACTGACCGACTTTCATCTTGATCAGCTGCCGGCTCATTTGTTGATGCGTTTCAAGCTGGTGGATGAGCATGGCCGGGTGTTGGGCGCGTCGCGCTCGTTACAGCAATTGCGCTCAGAGTTTGGCGGGCAGGCCTTGAATGCCTTTCAGTCCGCGCTGGCTGGTGCGCTCACCGTGGCTCCTGTCACGCAAGCCGCTTCAGCTTCACCCGCTTCTTCACCTGTTTCTTCGGCCGCGTCTTCTTCTTCCACTTCGCCGGTTTCTACGCAGGCTGAACCTTCGGAGCGCTTTACCCGCTGGACCTTCGGCCGGCTGCCTGAGCTGATGGAGCTTAAGCAAGGCGGCTCTACCCTGATTGGTTATCCGGCGCTGGTCGATGAAACCGATGCGGTCAGCCTGCAGGTGTTTGACGATCCCTTGGTCGCGCGCCGCACTCATCAGGCGGGGCTGCGTCGCCTGTTTGCGATTGATTTGCGCGAGCCGCTGAAGTTCTTTGAAAAATCGGTACCCGACTTTACCCGCCTGAGCCTCGGATATCGACGCTTTGGTGAGCCCGCTCAGCTGCGTGAAGACCTGCAGGAAGCCTTGCTTAATCGCGCCTGTTTGGAAGGGCCGTGGCCTGAAGATCAGGCAGCGTTTGAGGAGGCGGCCCGTGCTGCCCGGACCCGTCTGAATCTGCTCGGGCAGTCGCTGGTGCGTGGCTTGCAGCTGATCCTGGACGAATTCGGTGTGCTGGAGAAGAAACTCAACGCCACCAAAGCGGCGCCTGCGGTGGTCGCTGATATCGAGCATCAGTTGCAGTGGGTGTTGCCCAAGCGATTTGTGCGCAGCTTGCCCGCAGAGCGCTGGCAGCACGTGCCGCGATACCTGAAAGCAGCAGTGATGCGTCTGGATAAGCTGCGCGAGGACCCTGTGCGAGATGCTGAGTTAAGTCAGTCGATGCAGCCCCTGGCTCAGCAATGGCAGCGCCGCTGGGTGGCAGCAAAAGGTGAGCCGGATGCCGAGCTGATTGATTTTGGCTGGCAGCTCCAAGAGCTGCGTGTTTCATTGTTTGCCCAAGGTCTGCGTACGCCGGCTCCGGTATCGGTAAAGAGGCTTGAAAAAGCCTGGGCGAGTTTAATCGGGCGATAACCCGGGGGCTTGCTAAATGCGCAAACCCAGCCACCAAATCGTTGCAGATACCGTGAGTACGGCTGCGAAGGTGCCAAACAAAATCGCAGTGGTGAGCGCGCCAGTGTCCAGCCGGTAGCGCTGGGCAATAATGAAGGTGTTACTCGCGGTCGGTAGCGCTGCGCACACCACGCCGACTGCAGCCATCACCGGCTCAACTTTAAACACAATAAACAGGTAAAACGCCGCCACCAAAGGATGCACGATCAGCTTGACTGCACTGATCATCAGCGCCGGTTGATCCACACGCATACGCTGGCCGCCTAGGGATGCGCCAATTGCAAACAAAGCGCAGGGGCCCGCTGCATTGGCGAGCAGGCGGGTGAAGTTCTCCATGATCAAGGGCAGCTTGAATTGGGCCAGGGAAAACAGCAGCCCGGCAAGGAGCGACACTACCAGGGGGCTTTTGATCAGCCCGAGCCCTACAGTCTTTGCAATGTTGCTTGATGGATCGCGCCGGGTTTCGAGCTCAAGCACAGCGATGCTCAGGGTGATGAGCACGAAGATGTCGCACATGATGGTCAGCGCAACGATGGGCAGCCATTCGCGATTCAACTCGGCCACCAGCGCTATTCCCAGATAGCCCACATTACCGTGGGTGCTGCTCAGTGCCCAGATAGTGCCCTGAGCGGCGAAGGCTTTTGATCGATCAAATGCGCCCGCTGAAGCGCTCCAGGCCACGATGAAAAACACCAACAGTCCGGCACACACATAGCCAAGAATAAAGCGCGGCTCAAAAATCTCGGCAACCGGTCTCAGGGCCACCACACGAAACAGCATGGCGGGCAGGGCAAACCAGAATACAAAGGCGTTGATGCCATCGACGGCCTTATCGGGCAGCAGGCGTAGCGCTGTGCCGGCAAAGCCGCAAAACACCAGCGCGAACACCGGGAAGGTGACCTCGAGAACTTTCAGCATGGAGCGTCAGTATGCACAAAGAAAAAGGCCTCGCTGCAGCGAGGCCTTGAATACAAGCGCTTGGTGCCCTGGTTGGCACCTCCGTTAGCAGCGTTTGACTCAGACGCGTGAGGCGCGGCGGCGGGCAAAGCCAGCTGCGGCCAGACCCAGGCCGAGCAGAGCCAGGGTGCCAGGCAGCGGCACGGGGTTCGGGCCGGTCGTGCACTTGCCCTGGGAGTCGGCAGGGCCGGCAGTGCCCGTGCCGGAGGTGCAACGGACTTGAACATTGACATCCGAATTGCGCTCGGCGGCGGCGTAGCTACCGTTTGGGTTGCGAGTGCCCCAGAAGCCGAATTCCATATAGGCCGCATTGCCGCCAGTGATGCCGTTGTTGTAAGGCGTTGCATTGATGCCCAAAACAGCATCATCAGGCGACCTGCCAGGACCGCTTACATCATAAAAATTGATCAGCGGGGTTGTGGAACCCACCGCTGTCAGGGTGCCGGTAAACGATTGCCAATACTGATTGCCTGCCGAGAGGTAGGTATTGAAAAACGTCATGTTGATGTTGTAGTTGGTTCCGTTTGAACCCACCGCAGTGCCGATCAAGGTCGAGTTGCCAGTCGGGTTGGCGGTGAGCACAGCGTTCCAGCTGCTGATCGCGAAATAGGGATGCGAATTGTGCATCGGCGAATAGTTGGCCGAGTTGTTGAGCAGCTGGTAGGTGGCTGCGCTAGCGACACCCGTTGTGGCAAGAGCGCTCGCCAAGGCAGCTGCAACAAAAATCTTTTTCATGATGTCATCTTCCTGGTTAGATTGCACAAGATCATGCAAAGTCCATGCCAGATAACAAAATCAAAGACTTGTGATTTTTTTCACGCGCTTGAGTGCTTGGAGTGTCAAAATTCCCGTCACTAGGATGTGGCCTTTCGGCCACGCAATGTCAAAGTATTTGCTGCGCAGCACTCCGGATTTCCGGCGGTGGATTGCCCGACAGAATCGTTTTTGCTTCATTAGCCGCGCCAGGCTTGTCTCCAGCCTTCAAAAGCGCCTGGGCCAGATGCAAGCGAATATCCGGGCGCTTGGGCGAAAGGGTCACGGCTGAACGCAAAAGCTTAATCCCTTTGTCATTGTCGCCGGCTTGCACGAGCAGCCAACCGTAGGTGTCAAGCACCGAGCTATTGTTGGGCTCGATTTGGTAGGCGCGTTCGGCCAACACAATGGCTTTGGGCTCTTTCATCTCCTGCATGGCCACCGCAGCATTGTTCAAGGCTGCCGCTGAATTTGGAGTGAGCTTGAGCACTTCATTGAGAGCGCCAACCGCCTCTTTCCAGTCCTTGCGCTCCAGCATGGTCTGGCTGGCCAAAAACAGGGTGGTGGAGTCTTTGCTACCTGCGCCCCACCATTTGCGCACCAGGCTGCGGGCCTCGGCGTCATTGCCAGTGAGATAAAGCAGGCGGTGCAATTTGAGCAAACTTGGGGGAATTGAAGCCACGCTGTAGGCCTTGCGCGCGCTGTTCAGTGCATCGGGCAAGCGCTGCTCGGCTAGCGCAATATCGCTTTCCATCAAGTGCCCGGCCGGGCTTTCCGGATGATCGCGCTGAATATCCTGGGCCAACTTCAGGGCTTCGGCCTTTTGGCCCGCGCGATACAAGCCACCCACCATCGCGGTTTTGGGCTCCAGGGTGTTGGGCTGCAGCTCGGCGGCTTTACGAAAGCTTGCCAGGGCACCTGCAGCGTCGTTCAAAGCCAGGCGAATATTGCCAATCTGGATATGCAATGCTCCCGAGGTAGGGTTGGCGAGCAATTGCTTTTCAACCAGCGCCAGAGCCTTGGCGGGTTCGCTGCGATCCATATACGCCGCGACAAGAATATTGTTGACCGAGGGGTCAGGGGTTTGTCCCTGGAGCAGGGGTTCGAGCAGAGCGATAGCCTTCTCGGTCTGGTTGGCCTGCATCAGATACTGCGCTTGAGCCACCACCGGGACCACACTTTTTCCAGCAGCCTCGCGTGCCTGCTCGAAATACTTCATGGTCTCCGCCTCGGGGCCACCGGTCGTGGCATTCAATCGGGCGAGCGCCAGCATCGCCGCAACATTACGTGGCTGGGCTTCCAGCACCTTGAGAAAGCGCCCTTTGGCAGCTGGCACCTGACCGCGATTCAAATCGGCCTGCGCCAGGCTGGTCACGGCGGGAATGAACCCGGCATCAAGCGCAATCGCTTTGCCCCAATACTCCTGGGCTTTGTCGGCCTGACCACGCTGACTGGCGATCACTCCAAGAGCATGAGGGCCTGCCGGATCCTTGGGGCGTGATTCGATGTATTTCATGATCACATCGGTCGCTTTATCGAAGCTGCCGGCGGCAGCGTAACTTGCTGCAATCGACAGGCCGGCAGCGGCGATATCGCTCGGCGCAAGTGCTGTGTCGAGCACCTGCAAGCCCTGAGCGCTCGAACCTGTGGAGATGCGGGCATTGGCGGAGGCCAGCTTGAGCGCTACATTGTTGCCAGCCTGGGCGCGCGCCTGGTCAAGCCATTGGATGCCACGCTTGGTATCGCCTGTTTTCATCGCAGCATCGCCCGCGAGCGCCAGGATCACGGTGTCTTTGGTGCCTGCTTCCAGCAAGGGCTGAATGACGCCCAAGGCACGCTCTGGGCTGCCCAGGGCCAGATAAGCCTTGCCCAGCATTCGATAGCCCGGCATCGCTTTGGGATTGGCCTCGATCAGCTGCTTGCCATAGCGCTCGGCCAGAGCATATTCCTGAGTCAGCAGCGCCACTTCACCAGCAAGCTCTGCAGCAGGCAGATAGCCCGGTGCTGCGGCTACGGTGGCCATCACGCGTTCGCGCGCGTCGCCAATCCGGCCTTGGCGAAATGCCACCAACGCATCGAGGTAACTCAAGGCGATGCTGTTTGGGGCGATCTTGCGGGCGCTTGCAATCTGCTTTTGCGCGGTGTCGTAATCAGCCAGCTCAATGCTGGTTTGAATCAGGCTGGATTGCAAGGCCTGATCATAAGGTTTGGCCGCTGCAGCCTGGGCAAGAAACTGCCGCGCATCTTGCGGTTTGGCATCCAGGCGTGCGAAATGGGCCTGCAATGCGAGCACATCGGGATCTTTCGCGTTGCTGGCTTGCAGCGCTGCCAGCTGCTCGCGGGCCTTGGCGAGATCACCACCCGGAACGAGTTCAGTCGCAACATTGCCAACTTTCGCAGCGAGCGAGCCGGAATCAAGCTTGAGTGCGTTGGCAAAGTGCTCACGGGCCTCATCAACCTTGCCGGCCATGAGCTTGGCTCGACCGCTATACACCTGCGCGATCGCCTGCACCCCTGGGGCGGCCTTGGACAGGCCAGCTGCAGCGGTCAGCACCTTGTCTGTGGCTCCCTGCAATATCAGGGCTTCCAGATAAGGCTGGGCTATCACTGCCGGATCGGCGTTCAGCTCAAGGGCGCGCTTGAGATCGTTCTCGGCGCTCACCAGGTCGCCGGCTTGCAGCGCGAGCTGGCCCATTTGCGCGCGCCCTGCAGGATTGTCCGGTTGAGCTTGCAGCAGCGATTTCAGATGAATCACGGCCGTGGCGGAATCGCCTTTGGCAAGTGCGGCCTGGGCATCAGCCAGCAGGCGTTGAGGATCGGCTTTTTGCGAACACCCTCCCAGCACCATCAGGCCCAGGGCCAAGCCTGCGAGGCCAGTGCGAATCGCTGCTGCCAGTGGGCGGGCATGAGGGGCATTGGAAGCAGGGGGGAAAGACAAATGCTGGGCTGGCTTGAACATCCGGGAGACCTTCGATAACGATTGCACGCGATTGTATGTTGGCCGGGCAGGTAAAACTGTGGCACTTTGCACATTTGCCGATACTGCTGGCACTCCCCTGGTGAGGCGAGACTGAATCAGACTTCGGCTCGCATCCGGCGCACGCTTTGCGCACTCATCAGCATCGCCTGCCTGATCTTCACACCGCCAGTGTTTAGGCTTGGGCTGGGTTCAAAGCAGCGCGCGTACTGCGGCACTGCGAACTGAAGCAGGCTGAGCAACTTACCCGATATGGCAGCCTGCTGGGGGCCGGCCGTGCCCGCCAGCTCAAGCAGCGTGGACAGGGTGGCCTCGGTAAAGTCGGCAGGCGAGTCCGGCACCCGGCTGGTCGCCGCCACAGCTTGCACCAGGCCGGCGCTTACTTTAAATCGATGGCGCTCGCCTTGGTCGAACAAGGCACTGATGATGTCGAGAGCTTCGCGCGGATCGGGGCAGTACCACAAGGCCTGCTGGGTGGACGCGTCGATCACCGAGCCCTGCACATCATTCAGTCGCAAGCTCAACTGCTTGAACAGTTGTTCGGCATGTTGGGCGGGTTCGAGGCGAACCAATATGAGAAGGGGCAGGGTGTTTTTCATGAATTCACCTCCTAGACCCATCGCCAAAGGAGGGACGGATCACGAGACAGGTGGATTTTGCTGCAGAATCCGGGTCTTGAAGGTGTAACTGTTTCACGATTGGATCAAGTTTTGGTTTCTCGCAGGCAAGTTCTCGGCCGGGTAGGCGCAACGGCAGCTTTTTCAGTATCAGCGGGGCCCGGTGCTGCATGGGCCCAGGTTCAAAGCATGGCCGCGCAGGGCTACGCGATCGTGCTTAATTCACGCGATGCCTCGGTTTCCCTGATTGATACCGAGCGAAAGATTGAAGTGGGTCGGGTGGATGTGGGCAAGGAGCCGCACCATCTTTATCCCACGCCCGATCTTCAGCATTTGATTGTGGCCAATGCGGTATCCAATGACATGCATCTGCTCGACCCGCTGACTGGTCAGGTGCGCCAGCGAATTCGCAATATCGACGATCCGTATCAGATCGCGTATTCGCCGGATCAGAAATGGTTTGTTACCGCCGCCTTGCGCTTGAACCGGGTGGATGTTTATACGCACTCGGGCGGTGAGTTCAAGATCAGCAAGCGCATTCCGGTGGCCAAGGCGCCGAGCCATTTATGGTTTAGCGCCGATAGCAAAATGGTATTTGTCACCCTCCAGGACAGCAACGAAGTGGTGGCCATTGATATGCAGACTCAGGCGGTAGTCTGGCGCATGCCTACCGGGTCGCTGGCCGCAGGAATTATGGTGACGCCAGACGATCGGTTTCTTTATGTGGGTTGCATGGGTGTGGACTATGTCCAGGTGATTGACTGGCGCGAGCAAAAAACCGTGCAGCGCATCAAAACCGGCAATGGCGCGCATAACTTTCGCGGTCTGGGCGACAAGCGCACCGTGTTTGTGACCAATCGGGTCGCCGGCACCGTGAGTGCGGTGGATATGACCACCCACAAAGTGTTGGATACCTTTCCCGTGCCGGGCGGGCCGGATTGCATCGAAGTGCCTGCAGACCAGAAGACGCTCTGGGTGACTTCGCGCTTTGCAAGGCAGGTGTCGATTGTTGATGTCGCCAGCCGCAAGGTGGTGCGAACCATTGAAGTGGGGCGCTCTCCGCACGGCATCTACTTGCATCGGCGCGCGGCCTTGCTATGACTTATCCGGTCTGCGGGCTGAAAGCTGCAGTTGCAGTGTTTACAGCGATTGCCCTGATGCCTTTGCAGGCCTTGGCGGCTTGCCGCAATCCGGTGTACCTGACCCTCGATACCGGCAACATGCGTGAGGCGCAACGCATTAGTGCCATCCTGGAACAGCATGAAGTGAAGGCGACGTTTTTTCTGGCCAATGAAAAAACCACCACGGGGGGCACCTCGCTTGACGATAGCTGGCAGCCTTATTGGCGCAAGCTGCAGGCCCAGGGCCACGCCTTTGGCAACCACACCTTCGATCATGTGTACTTCCGCGGCGTGGACGCGGACGGCCGGCTGACCGTGCGCCCGCAGTTCGGGGCGCAAGCCTCACAAACAGTGAAGTGGGATGAGGCGCAGTTGTGTGGCGAAATGCAGCGGGTGCAGGCGCGATTCCAACAGATGACCGGTGCAAGCCTCGATCCCCTGTGGCGAGCGCCTGGGGGCAAGGCGCCCCCCGCAGCAATGCAAATGGCCAGGCGATGTGGCTATGCGCATGTGCATTGGGCAGCTGCTGGATTTTTGGGTGATGAGCTGCCCTCAGAAACGCACCCCAACGACAAGCTGCTGGCGCAGGCGCTGAAAGACATTCGGGCTGGCGATATCCTGATGGCGCATTTGGGCATTTGGTCGCGCAAGGATCCCTATGCGCCGATGCTCGATCCGCTGATTGCGGGGCTGAAAGCACGGGGCCTGTGCTTTGCCACGCTGCGCGACCATCCGGCTTATCAAAAGAAGTGACCCTTGATGAATTCCGGATTTTGCCAAGCCCATGATTGACGCTGTCTTGCATTGGATCGCCTGGGCCCAGCAAGGGTTATACCAAGGCCTGATTCAGCCTGTGCTCTTTGGATTGGGCTGGATGCAATTTGAAGAGATTGCATTTGATGCGACCGAATGGCTCGTGATTGGCGCGCTGGAAATCGTGCTGCTGTTTTTGGTGCTCGGGGCGGCCGAGCGTCGCTGGCCTGCGCAGATTGTCAGTGGCCTGAGCGAGGCTGAAAAGCAGGCGCGCCGCCAGGCGATTCGCACGGATGTGGTGTACACCCTATTGCATCGCCTCGGTGGCTTTGCCGTGGTGGCGTTTTTGTTGCTGCAGCCGATGGTGGATTGGATCGACGGGGAGTTGCGTCTGCTTGGGATTTCGCGCTGGCAGCTCGATGGTATCTGGCCTGGCGTGACCGACATCGGCTGGGTGAGCCTCTTGCTTTACATCGTGGTGCTAGATCTGGTGGATTACTGGATTCATCGCGGCCAACACCGGCTGGGCTGGTGGTGGGCCTTGCACGGGCTGCACCACAGCCAGCAGCACATGACGCTTTGGAGCGACAATCGCAATCACCTGCTGGACGACTTGCTACGGGACGCGCTTTTGGCGATGCTGGCCTTGGCCATCGGCGTGGCACCCGGGCAATATCTTTTGATCGTGGTCTTGACCCGGGTTGCGCAAAGCCTGCAGCACGCCAACCTGCGCACTGATCTGGGATGGGTCGGGCGCTGGTTGCTGGTGAGCCCGAGCTTTCATCGGCTGCATCATGCGATCGGCTATGGCCATGAGGGGGAACGACGGGGCTGCAATTTTGCGGTGTTGTTTCCGGTGTGGGATCGGCTGTTTGGCACTGCGGATTTTCGTGAGGGCTATGTGCCCACCGGCGTGCGCGATCAGCTTGAGGGGCGCGACTATGGGCGCGGGTTTTGGGCCCAGCAATGGCTGGCCTTGAAGAGAATTGGCGATTGAGACTGGGACATTCACCGGGGAGCTGGCTATGCCTGTAATTCAAGCTTTCTTCAGAGGGGTGGCATCGCAATTTCATCCGGCGATGCTGGCCTTGCTGGTCGGGCCATTCCTATTGAGCCTCGCGCTTGGGGTGATCGGGTTGTGGTGGGTGTGGGATCCGTTGCTGCAATGGGTTTCAAGCACGTTTTTTGAAGCGCAAGGGGCCTTGGGCTGGGTGTTTGGCTGGACCGCGCGCTTTGGTGGCGTGGAATGGCTCAAGGGCTTGGTCAGCGTGATGATGGTGATGCTGCTGTTTATTCCGCTCTTGTTTGCGCTCGCCCTGGTGCTGGTGGCAGTGCTGGCGATGCCGGTGGTCAACCGTCATCTTGGCCAGGGTCCCTACAAAGATGTGGAGCGACGCGGCTCGTGGTCGGTGGGCGCCAGCGTGTGGAATGCACTATCGAGCTTCGTGATGTTTTTTGTGGGCTATGTGTTGACCATGCCGCTGTGGTTGATTCCGCCGCTGGCTTTTATCGTGCCCTGGCTCTGGTGGAGCTGGCTGACCGCCCGCATCATGCGCTTTGACTCCCTGGTTGAACATGCGGATCCTGAGGAGCGCAAGCGCCTGATTGCAGCGCACCGCAAGGAAACTTTTGGGCTATCGATGATGGTGAGCGCGCTCAACTACATTCCGCCGCTTTTCTTGCTGACTCCGGTGCTCTCGGCCCTCATGTTTGGCCACTATTCGCTCAACCGGCTCAGGCAAAGCCGTGGCCCGTCAGCAGGGCCCGCGCCCAATCGGCTCGCCCCATAGCGGCGGCGCGATGGCTGGCAGCCTGCCAATCGTAGGCCACCGCGTGTTGCGTCACAGTGAGGCTTGAATCTGTGGCCTCGATCACGGAGTAACGCGCGTGTGGGCTGCCCATGGCATGGGTATGAGCCGGATAAAGATCGGTCGCAGGCTCGGTATAGGCCTGTAGCCCGACACTGCCTGCATTGATCACCAGGCGGCCGTCAGGCAGCTGCACGGTGCGCTGAACATGGCTATGACCACAGGCGATCCAGCGGGCCGCCATGCAGCTTGGGTCTTGCAGTTCGGCGCTGATCTCGGCCATGGGGCGCAGTCTTGCCTGATCTGCATTGGCTTGCTCCAGCAAATATAGATCAATCGCGCGCGGGCAGGCGTGAAACGCGAAACCCCCTTGCGGCAGCAAGACTGACTTCGGCCAAGTGCCGATGAATGCGAGTTGCGCTTCATCAAGCACTTTTCTGGCGTGGGCATCGCCTGGATTCAAAGCGGCCATAAGCGGATTCAGCACGGCGAGGTCATGATTGCCCAGCACATGCTGCGCATTTAGCGCTTGTAAGCGCGCGAGTGTTTCGGCGGGCCAAAGTGGGCCGCTCACTGCATCGCCAAGCTGCACGATCTGGTCGATCGATTGGCTGGCAAGATGGGTTAGCACGGATTCCAGCGCAGGCAGATTGCCGTGGATATCGGTGATCAGGGCAATACGCAAAGGGCGGCTCAAGCTACACTCCGATTCATGAACTTCGGACTTTTCATCATTGGCGACGAGATTATCTCAGGCAAGCGCCAGGACAAACATTTTGCCAAGGTGGTCGAGCTGCTTGCAGCTCGCGGATTACAGCTCAGCTGGGTGCAATACATCGGCGATTCTCGCGAGCGTTTGGTAGCTGGATATCGCCAGTCGCTGGCCTCCACGGATATCGTGTTTTCCTGCGGAGGCATTGGTGCCACCCCGGATGACCATACCCGTCAGGCCGTGGCTCAAGCTCTGGGCCTGGAGGTGGTGTTGCATCCTGAGGCCGCCGAGCTGATTACCCAGCGGGTGATGGAGCAAGCCGCGCAAGGCCAAGCCAAGCCCGACATGAGCCTGCCTGAAAACCAGCAACGCCTGAAGATGGGGGAATTCCCGGCAGGCGCGCGCATCATTCCAAATCCCTACAACCGGATTCCCGGGTTCAATATTGGCGATCACTGGTTTGTGCCGGGCTTTCCGGTGATGGCCTGGCCGATGATTGAGGCGGTGCTGGATCAGCATTACGCGCACCTGTTTCATCAACGACCCCAAGCCGAGCTCTCGTTTCTGGTCGCCGAGCTTGCCGAGTCCACCGCGACGCCGTTGATGGAAGCGATTGAGCAGGAGTTTGCCGGGATCAAGGTCTTTAGCTTGCCATCCATGGGCGAGGCCGGCTTGCGCAGGCATATCGAATTGGGTGTCAAAGGCGCGCCTGATCAGGTCGAGGCAGCGTTTGAAAAATTGCGTGCTGGTGCGTTGGCACTGGGCGGGGTGGCACTGGGCGGGCAAGCACTGGGCGGGCAAGCATCAACGGGAGCGAAGGCATGAATGCACCTGCAGAGTTAAAACTGCGTGATGTAGCACTGGAAGATAAATATGAGGCGGCCGACGGGCCCGTGTTTATTACCGGCACCCAAGCCTTGGTGCGTTTGCCCATGCTGCAGCACGCACTCGATCTGGCGGCGGGCCACAACACCGCGGGCTACATCACTGGCTATCGCGGCTCGCCGGTGGGCGGGTATGACCAGGCTTTGTGGAAAGCGCGCAAACATCTCGAAGCGCATCACATCAAGTTCGAGCCGGGGACCAATGAAGATCTTGCAGCCACGGCACTGTGGGGCACGCAGCAGATGCATTGTTTTGGCGATTCACGCTATGACGGCGTGTTTGGCATTTGGTATGGCAAGGGCCCGGGTGTGGATCGCAGTGGCGATGTGTTTCGGCATGCGAATCAGGCGGGCTCGGCTCCACTGGGTGGGGTGCTGGCGGTGGCGGGCGATGATCATGGGGCGAAGTCATCCACGGTAGCCGCGCAAACCGATTACATCTTTCAGGCGGTATCGATTCCGGTGCTGGCTGCAGCCCAGTTGCAGGACTATATTGATCTTGGCTTGCACGGCCTGGCGATGTCGCGTTTTGCCGGGGTGTGGGTCGGCTTGAAGGCGGTAACCGATACGATTGAAGTGGCGGGGGTCGCTGATGTAAGTCTCGCGCGCCTGCAATTCAAGCGCCCCGAATTTGCCATGCCTGCTGGCGGGCTGAACTTGCGCTGGCCTGAAGACACGTTTCCAAAACTGGAAGAGCGGTTGGTGCGCTACAAGATGCCTGCGGCGCTGGCGTATGCGCGCGCCAATCGTCTTGATGCCGCGGTGTTGGGCCGTAGCGCAGGTGAAGCAGCGCGGCTGGGGATTGTGAGTAGCGGCAAGGCCTATCTGGATCTGCGCCAGATGCTGGCTGATATTGGGCTCGATGACATGACTGCGCGCCGCATCGGGCTGCGGGTTTACAAGGTGGCGATGCCCTGGCCGCTGGAGCCTGAGGGGCTGCGCGAGTTTGCGGCCGGATGTGAGGCGCTGTGGATTGTGGAAGAAAAGCGTGGGCTGATGGAAGGGCAGGCGAGGGAGCATTTATATGCTCTGGTGCAGCGCCCCAGGATTGCAGGCAAACGGGTGGACCCCGGGCTGGCTCTGGAGGCCTTGCCTGAGGCTGGGGAATTGTCGGCAGCTTCGTTGACCCCGGTGCTTGCACAGTGGTTACGCGAGGCCGCCAAGCGCAGCGATGATGCCAGTGGCGCTTGTGATCGCGCCTTGCTTGAGCGGGTGGAAAAGCGCTTGCAGGAGCTTGCTGCGCCGTTGGTGGTAGCCAGCTCCCTCAAAGGTATTGAAACAAATGCGGTGAGCGTTGAGCGGATTCCCTACTTTTGCTCAGGCTGCCCGCATAACACCTCCACCAAAGTGCCGGAAGGTTCGCGTGCCCTGGCCGGAATCGGATGCCATTACATGGCGCAGTGGATGGATCGCTCCACAGCGACCTTCACGCAAATGGGTGGCGAGGGCATGACCTGGGTCGGCCAGGCGCCCTTCAGCACCACCGAGCATGTGTTTCAAAACCTCGGCGATGGCACCTATTTCCACTCGGGTTCGCTTGCGATTCGCCATGCGGTGGCCAGCAAAACCCGCATGACCTACAAGATCCTGTTTAATGATGCTGTCGCCATGACCGGAGGGCAGCGGCATGATGGGCCGCTCACGCCTGCGCGTATTGCCGAGCAGGTGCGTGCTGAAGGGGTCGGCAAGATTGTGGTCGTCACCGACGAGCCGCATAAGTATCCGCCCAACTATTTCGCCTCGGATGTGGTGGTGTTTGATCGCGCCACGCTGGATCAGGTGCAGCGTGAACTCCGTGAATACAACGGCGTATCGGTGCTGATCTATGACCAGACCTGTGCTGCAGAAAAGCGCAGGCGGCGTAAACGCGGTGAGTTTCCCGATCCGGCCAAGCGGGTGGTGATCAACCCGGAGGTCTGCGAAGGTTGTGGCGATTGCGGCGTGCAGTCCAATTGCGTGTCGATCGAGCCTCTGGATACCGAGTTGGGGCGCAAGCGCCGGATCAACCAAAGCAGTTGCAACAAGGATTTTTCCTGTGTGAACGGGTTTTGCCCAAGCTTCGTGACGGTGGAGGGCGGCCAGTTGCGCAAGCCCGTGGTCGCCGGCAAAGCGGGGTCGGCAGCAAACCAGGATGCTGCATTGGCCCTTGAGTTTGCCTTTAATGGTCTGCCCACTCCTGAATTGCCCGCGATGGTGAATTCCTACGGTTTGCTGGTCACCGGGATTGGTGGCACCGGGGTAGTCACGATTGGCCAGATATTGGGCATGGCTGCGCATCTGGAGCACAAAGCCGTGAGCGTGCTGGACATGGCGGGGCTTGCGCAGAAAAACGGCGCGGTGATGAGCTTTGTGCGATTTGCGCATGGCCCTGATGAACTGCATGCGCCACGTATCGGGCAAGCTGGGGCTGATGCAGTGATTGGCGGCGATTTGGTGGTGGCGGCTGGCCGCGAGGCCTTTGCCAAGCTGGCGCGAGGGCGCACTCGGCTGGTGGGCAACCTCGCTCAAACCCCTACGGCTGATTTCACCCGCAATGTGAACTGGAGCTTTCCGCTCACTCGCCTGCGCACCAAGCTCAATGAAGCGCTGGGCGATGAGGCCACCTGGTATATGGATGCCAATCGCCTGGCGGTTGCGCTGTTGGGCGACACGATTGCGGCCAACCTGATGATGCTGGGAGCGGCGTATCAGCGCGGGCTGGTGCCGCTGCAGGCGCGCTCGATCGAACGCGCAATTGAACTCAACGCAGTAAGTGTGAAGATGAATCTGGCGGCATTCCGCTGGGGCCGACGCATGGTGGTGGAGCCCGCAGCAGTTGAACAGGCTGCGGGTGCTCGCCTGGATGCTGGGCCGGGTCAAGCGGGAAGTGCACCAGCCACGGATGATGCGGGCGCGAGCCCAGCCATCGATCCGCTTGGGAAAGGTTCCCTGCAAGCCTTGATTGATGATCGGATCAAGCGCCTGGTGGCCTACCAAAACCGGGCCTATGCCAAGCGCTATGAGGAGTTTATTGGCAAGGTGCATGGGTTGGAAAAGGCCTGGGGCTCTGTCGCTGGAGCCGAGGGTTCGCAGGCTCAGTGGCCAGTGACAGCGGCTGCGGCACGCTATGGCTTCAAGCTCATGGCCTTCAAGGATGAGTATGAAGTGGCGCGCCTGCATACGGATGCCCGGTTTGTGAGGCAGATCGCCCAGATGTTTGAGGGCGATGTTCAGGTGAACTTTCATCTGGCGCCTCCGCTTTTGGCCAAGCGCAATGCTCAGGGGCAATTAATCAAGCAACGGTTTGGTCCCTGGATGAAGTTCGCGTTTTCTGGCTTGGCTCGTTTGCGCTTTTTGCGCGGCACCGCACTGGACGTGTTTGGCTACACCGAAGAGCGTCGCATGGAGCGAGCCCTAATCGTCGACTATCAGCGCGAGTTGATCGAGCTGATGGGTGCGCTGGGGGCCAACCCGCAGTCTTCGCAGCGTGATGCCCTGGCTTGTTGGGCGAAAGTGCCTGAGGAGATCCGCGGCTACGGGCATGTGAAGGAGCGCAATGTTGCGCAGGCCCGGAAACATTGGCAGGAATTGCGCGCTCAGGTGCTGAGCGTGCAAAGCGAAGCCAGCCAGGCATTGGCCTAGGACGAAGCACCGAGGGCGAAAAAAAAAACCCGGCCGCACTTAGGTGGGGTCCGGGTTGAGCAGGCCACCGGAGGAGGGAGGAGCAGCCTGCTTGGGTCGAGCCTGATGAAGGCCCGACCATCCAAGTTTGAGACTTAAGCAGCCTTGCGAGCTTTGGTAGTCACTTTGGTTGCAGCCACCATGTTGGCTTCAGCCATTTCAACGGCTTGCTTGGTAGCCTTGTTGACTTGATCAAAAGCGCTGTTGGCGGCGGTCATGGCTTGCTTGACCAGAGTCACGACGCCCTCGGAACCCATGGGGGCGTTTTTCGAGAAGGCTTCCAGAGCGGACTGAACCTGCTTTTGATTGTCAGCAATCTGCTTCTCAATCATTTTGGCAAATTCGGCGCCGCTTTCCTGGGCGATGTCATAGACATGCTTGGCGTATGCGGTGGCCTTGTCGGCGCTAGGCTGGGCGGCTGCAACAGCCACGTCAGCAAAAGCCTTCACATCCTTGGCGGACATCAGCGCCTTGGCCTGCTCGGTGGACTCGGCCAATGTGGTTTTGGTGGCTTGCATATTCAGCTCGACAAGCTTTTCGATGCTTTCGAGTTGTTTGGCGGCCAGGCTCTGGGCGGCATCAAACATGTTCTTTTGCATTTGGACAAACTGGTCTGGAAAATTCATCATGGTTAATCTCGCTGGTGATTCAGGCTGGGCCTGGCGTTAAAACAAATAGAAAACAATAAAAGCTCGGAAATCCGTACTGCTTTGGCGATCCGTTAAACTCAATGGTGCGCCGCAACAATTCGAATTCTCCAGATTTGCTTAAGTGGTGTCAAGCGGTTTTGTTGCATCGCAGCATCGTGCTTGGGTAAGCTCACCTAATTTTCCTAAAGCATTGATTTAGATCAATTTGACGGGGATTCATCGCTTCGGCGCATTAAGGTTCCGCGCGCAATCCAGGCGAGATTTGTTCGGTGCAGCAACACCCCTGTAGATACAAAAGCACGCATCCATCTGGCTGAAATCAGCCCCAGTCCGGGCAAGGTCGGCCCGTGGCCGAGAAGGTATCCTAGGCCCCCCATGCATGCCTTTTATTGCGACGAGTTTGTCCTGCCTTTGCCTTCCGGGCACCGTTTCCCAATGGCGAAATACGCCCGGCTGCGTGAGCGCGTGGGCAGTGAACTGGCGGGGGTCAGACTTGACGTTCCTGTGGCAGCGAGCGATGAAGCCCTGCTCCGGGTGCATACCCCGGCCTATGTCGCGGCAATGAGCACAGGAACGCTCAGTGCTGCCGAACAGCGCGTGTTGGGCTTTCCCTGGAGCCCGGCAATGCATGAGCGGGCCCGCCGCTCCGTAGGCGCATCCCTTGGGGCTTTGTCCTGTGCATTACGCGACGGGGTTGGAGTCAACCTCGCCGGCGGCACCCATCACGCATTTGCGGATCATGGCGAAGGCTATTGCTGCTTTAACGATTTTGCGGTGGCGATTCGCCAAGGGCAACATGATGGAACCCTGCGTCGAGCGCTGGTGCTTGATCTCGATGTGCATCAGGGCAACGGCACCGCTGCGATTTTCGCTGATGACCCCTCGGTCTTTACCGTGTCCATCCATGGCGAAAGCAACTACCCGTTTCGCAAAACTGAAAGTGATCTGGATATCGGATTGCCTGATGCCACCCCGGACAGCGAGTACCTTGCCGCGCTTGAAGAAGCGCTTGCGGTAATAGACAGGGTAGGGGCAGCAGGCGGCTCCTTTGACATGGTGTTTTATCTGGCCGGAGCCGATGTGTTTGTTGGCGACCGCCTGGGCAAGCTTGCGCTCAGTGCCCAAGGAGTTGCGGCCCGCGATGCCCGGGTGTTTGAGTGGGTGAGAGCGCAGGGGCTGCCAGTCGTGGTGGCGATGGGGGGTGGCTATTGCCCGGATATCGAGCAAATCGTCGCGATCCATTTCGAGACGCTACGCCAAGCCACCTTAATGAAACGAGCCCTGCCTTGAAACGAGTCCTATTTTGAATTTGCCTTTGAATCGATCCCCGGCATGGTGGATACCGACCCTGTTTGTACTGATCTGGGCTACCGGCTTCGTGGTGGCCAAGTATGGCTTGCCCTACGCGCCACCCCTTGCGTTTTTGAGTTGGCGGTTTTTCTTCGCCTGTCTGGTCCTGGGATGCCTGATTCTTGTTGTACGGGCACCTTGGCCAAGCACTCGGCTCAGTGGGCATTTGGTGGTGTCGGGGCTACTGATTCATGCCGGGTATCTGGGCGGGGTATGGTGCGCGATCAAGCTGGGGATGCCTGCGGGAATTGCTGCATTGATTGTTAATCTTCAGCCAGTGTTGACAGCGTTTGCCGGGCGCTCGGTGGGCGAGCACGTCAAACCGGTGCAATGGCTGGGCTTGGCGCTGGGTTTTGGTGGGGTAGCGCTGGTGGTAGCTCACAAAATCCATGCGATTGATATGCCCTGGGCCAGCGTTTGGCTTGCGGTACTGGCACTGATGACGATCACGGTGGGCACGCTTTATCAAAAGCGGTTCGTACCCGCCTTTGACTTGCGCACTGGAGCCTGGATTCAGTATGCCGCTTCCCTGGCCCTGGTGTTGCCCCTGAGCTTGGCTTTGGAGAGCGAGCCGGTGGTTTGGAATGCGCATTTCATGGCTGCGCTCGCCTGGTCGGTGTTGGCGCTTTCGATTGGCGCGATATTTTTGATGTTTACATTAATCAAGCGCGGTGCGGCCACCAAGGTCACAAGCCTGATGTATTTGGTGCCGCCGGTGACCGCGCTGATGGCCTGGTTCATGTTTGCCGAGCCCTTTGGATGGCTGGCTTTGGCCGGGCTAGTGGTGACTGCCATCGGAGTGGCGCTCACCACGCGCTAGAATCGGCGGTTGTGAATACTTCTCCACCTGCCCCTATCGCTGAGCGCACACCGCTTGCGCTTTATCCTTTGCAACGCCCGATCAGCACGCGCTGGATGGATAACGATGTGTATGGGCATGTGAATAATGTGGTGTATTACTCCTACTTTGATACGGTGGTGAACGCGAGCCTGATTGAGGCGGGCGTGCTGGATATTCACCATGGCGAAGTGATCGGATTGGTGGTTTCGAGCCAGTGCAATTACTTCGCGCCTTTGTCTTTTCCCGAGCCGGTGATCGCAGGATTGCGGGTCGCACGACTGGGCTCAAGTTCGGTGACTTACCAGATTGGTCTGTTTGCCCAAGCCGCTCAAGGCGAGACGCCTGAGCCTGCTGCCCAGGGCCAGTTCATTCATGTGTATGTGGATCGGGTGAGCCGCCGGCCCACCGCCTTGCCTGCCGCACTGCGTGAATTTTTACAAACCCTGGCCGTCTGACTTTCCTGGCCCCTTTTTTGGAAATGCGCATGTCGAGTTCGCCCCTGGAAATCACCCCCCAAAGCACTGCTGCAGTTGACCATGCGATTGAGTCGCGCCATTCGACGCGGGCCTTTTTGGATCGGGAAGTGCCGCAAGCCTTGATCGAGGAAGTATTGCGGGTGGCGTCCTGGGCACCCTCGGGCACCAATACGCAGCCCTGGCAGGTCCATGTGCTGACGGGCGCATCAAAGGCGGCTTTGAGCGCCAAGATTCAGGCCGCGTTTGATGATCCTGCTGAGCGCGCCCAGCATACCGAGGCCTATGCCTATTACCCGGTGGAATGGCGCTCGCCTTATATTGATCGCCGCCGCAAGGTGGGCTGGGATCTTTACACCCTGCTAGGGATAGGCAAGCAAGACAAGGAAAAGATGCATGCCCAGCATGGCCAGAATTATCATTTTTTTGGCGCGCCGATCGGCCTGATGTTTACCATCGATCAGGTGATGCAGCAGGGCAGTTGGCTGGATTACGGCATGTTTTTGCAATCGGTGATGGTGGCCGCGCGCGCTCGGGGGCTGGCCACCTGCCCGCAAGCTGCGTTTACCCTGTTCCACCGGATTATCCTGCCGCACCTGAAATGCGGCCCTGAGCAAATGTTGGTATGCGGTATGGCGTTGGGCTGGCCCGATGAGCAGGCGCTGGTCAATACCCTGCGCACGGAGCGTGCGCCAGTCTCCCAATTCACAACCTTCCATAGCACTTAAAATACTGCGTCTATCCTGTTGTTTTATTTGGAGTATTTGTTAAACTCCATCACGAACAGACTTCAGGGTGAATGACGCGTGCAAAATCTTCAAGCGCAACAAGCAGGCCAAACTCGACCTTTTTGGCTGAAAGCGCTGGGTCCGCGAGTCAAAACTCTGACCTTGAGCCTGGTTTTGGTTGGTTTGCTGGGGTTAGGGCTCGGCGCTCCCGCGCTTTCGCAGGCTGCCCAAAAACGTGAAGCGGCTGCCAAACCTGCTCTGGCCAAGTCAGCCAGTGCTAAAAAAGCAGTGCCTGTGCGGGCGAAGGCTGAAAAGGCGCCAGCCACCAAAGTGGCCGCAGGCAAAGCCGCAGTAGGCAAGCCAGCCCCGGGTAAATCCGCGAAGGCTAAATCTGCACCGGCTGCGCGACTCGAAAAGGCCCAAAACGGTAAGCTCAGTGCGCGTCAGACCCGCCTGAAAACTGCGGCTGTCCGGCCGGTTGAGCCCGCCAAGCCCTCGATTGGTCAGGCGATTGGCTTGCATGCCGCGGATGATCCGCTGGATCTCAAGTCTTCGGTGGCGCTGGTTATCGACCAAAGCACTGGCAAGGTGCTTTTCGAGAAAAACAGTACAGCGGTGCTTCCAATTGCTTCAATCACCAAGCTGATGACCGCAGTGGTGGTGCTGGATGCCAAGTTGCCGCTTAGCGAGTCGCTTTCGATTTCCGAAGAAGATATTGATACTGAGCGTAATAGCCGCTCGCGTTTGCGGGTAGGCTCACAGCTCTCGCGTGGTGAGCTTTTGCAGCTGGCACTGATGGCTTCTGAGAATCGGGCTGCCCACGCTTTGGGCCGCCATTATCCTGGCGGCATGCCAGCGTTTGTGGGAGCCATGAACGCCAAGGCGCGCGCCTTGGGCATGGCGGATAGCCATTTCGTCGAGCCCACCGGTTTGTCCAGCGCCAATGTGTCGACTGGCTCGGATCTGGCCTTGCTGGTCAAGGCGGCGGGCGAGTACCCGATGGTACGTCAGTATTCGACTGCACCGGATCAGCAGGTGGAAAGCGGCTCCAAAACCGTGAATTACCGCAATACCAATCGCCTGATCAGTTCGCCAGATTGGCAGATCCTGGTCTCCAAAACCGGCTATATCTCGGAGGCTGGCAATTGCCTGGTCATGCAGGCCAAGGTTGAGGGTCGCGCAGTGATTATGGTGCTGCTGGACGCCGTAGGGCGCTTGTCCAGGTTCTCGGATGCACAGCGTTTGCGCACCGTACTCGCTCAGCCCGGCCCCGGAAAACTGCCTCAGACAGGCTCGGGCTCGTAGCCCATCGCGCTCGAAATCTGGGCCGCGGTGCGGCAAAGCTGATCGATCCAGTCGTCCTGCACAAAATCGGCCGGCGCTGAAATCGACAAGCCAGCAACAATGCGTCGGCTATCGTCACGAATGCCGGCTGCAATGCAGCGCACGCCGAGTTCGAGTTCTTCATTGTCGCGGGCATAGCCACGAGCACGCACCAGGGCCAACTCGCGTTCCAGGCGGCTCAAATCGGTGATGCTGTTACGGGTGTGCCCGGCCAGGCCGGTGCGCATAGCATAGTTGCGGACATTCTTCGGATCATCAACGGCCAGGAAAAGCTTGCCCACCGAGGTGAGATGCAAAGGCGCGCGTCCACCCACTGCGCGCACCACCTGCATCCCCGAGCGCTCGGATACCGCACGTTCGATATAGACGATTTCATCATTCTGACGAATCGAAAGATTGACCGGCTGCTGGGTTTGTTTATGCAGCTCACGCATCGGGTTAAGGGCAGCATCGCGCACATTGAGCCGAGCTTTTACCAGGTTGCCGAGCTCCAGCAGGCGCATGCCTAATTGATAAGTGCCAGGCTCCGAGCGATCAATAAAGCGTGCGCCGACCAGATCGTTCAGGATGCGGTGGGCTGTGGACGGGTGCAGGCCGGTGGTGGCGGACAAGGATTTCAGGCTGACTGGTTCAGGCTCAAGAGCGAGCGCATCAAGCAAGGCCACCAGGCGATCGATCACCTGAATGGCGCTTTTCGAGTCTTCCGAACCGGGTAATGGCTTTGTGCGAGGGCGTCCCATAACGAAATTGTATCCCACCCTATGAAATTACGTCGCTCCAATTGTAGATTGCTGCTGTGCAGCAACGCAAGCCCCGTGTCCTGTATGCGCCATTGTTTGACAAACCGAGAGGCCGGCTGCCCCCTCTAGCCTACTGAGGCCTCCCGAATCAGGGTCTGCGCAGTGTGCGCAATCGTGGCGGCGTCCACCCCAAAGTGCGCCCGCAGCTCGGCCCGAGTGTCACTTCGGCCAAAGCCGTCGGTGCCCAGGCTGCGCATGCGGATCCCCGCGGGCACAAACTCGCGAATTTGTTCAGGCACGGCCCGCACGTAGTCGCTTGCGCACACCATGGGCAGGGGGTTGGCACCCAGTTGCCTCGACACAAACGAATCAACAGCGAGGCCGGTTTGGCTTGTCTGGCGGGCAGCAATCCCGTCGCGGGCTAATTCGCTATAACTCGTCACGCTCCACACTTCAGCATCGATTCCTCGCTCAGCCAGCTTATCGGCCGCCTCCAGGCATTGGATCAGGATTGCACCGCTACCCATCAAGCGCACCTGCGCCTTGGCCGCCGGCCGCAAACAATACATTCCTCGCAAGATGCTTTCGCGCAGGCTTTCGCTGACTTCGCCAGCATTGCCAATGGAGGGCTGAGCATAGTTCTCGTTCATTGCAGTGATGTAATAAAACACATCGCGCTGCTCCTCCAGCATGTCGCGCATGCCAGCATCCACAATCACCGCCAGCTCACCAGCCAGGCCGGGATCATAGGCCTTGCAGTTTGGGATAGTGGCCGCAATCAAGTGGCTGGTGCCGTCCTGATGTTGCAGGCCTTCACCGCCCAGCGTGGTGCGCCCGGCAGTTGCACCAATCAAAAAGCCGCGTGCGCGTTGATCAGCGGCCGCCCAAATGGCATCGCCGACCCGCTGAAACCCAAACATGGAGTAGTAGATATAAAACGGCAACATCGCCAGACCATGGGTGGAATAGCTGGTTGCGGCCGCTGTCCATGAAGCCAGAGCCCCGGCCTCGCTGATGCCTTCTTCAAGGATCTGGCCGTCTTGGGCCTCACGATAAGACAGTACCGAGCCAATATCTTCGGGCTCGTAGCGCTGACCCTGATGCGAATAGATCCCCACTTGCTTGAACAGGTTGGCCATGCCGAAGGTGCGGGCTTCATCGGCCACAATCGGCACGATTCGCGCGCCCAGCGCCGGGTCTTTCAGCAAGCCGCCCAACATGCGCACGAACGCCATCGTGGTGCTCATCTCCTTGCCCTGAGCGGCGAGCGCAAACTGCCCCCACTGGCTCAATGCCGGAACCTCTATCGGCGCACACACCGACTGCCTGGCTGGCAGGTAGCCTCCCAGCGCTTCACGCCGAGCCCGCAAATAGCGCATCTCCGGGCTGTCTTCCGGCGGCCGAATGAATTCAAGCGCATCCATTTGCTCGCGACCAATCGGCACGCCAAAGCGCTCCACAAACTCCTGCAGATCACCGGTTTCGAGCTTCTTTTGCTGGTGGGTGGTCATCTTGCCCTGGCCTGCCGTGCCCATGCCGTAGCCCTTCATGGTCTGCGCCAGCACCACTGTCGGCTGGCCTTTATGCGCCAGGGCGCGGGCAAACGCCGCATGAATTTTTACCGGATCATGGCCGCCTCGTTGCAGGGCTTCGATTTGAGCATCGGTCATCGTGCCAGCCAGTGCGGCGAGCTCAGGGCTGCGGCCAAAGAAATGCTCGCGGTTGTAGGCGCCATCATTGGCCGAGTAGGTTTGAAACTGCCCGTCCACGGTTTCTGCAAACGTTCGTGCAAGCGCCCGGGTGGTGTCTCGCGCAAACAGGGGATCCCAATTGGCACCCCACACCAGTTTCACGACATGCCAGCCCGCGCCTGAAAACAGCGACTCAAGCTCATCAATAATGCGGCCGTTGCCGCGCACCGGGCCATCGAGCCGCTGCAAATTGCAGTTGATCACAAACACGAGATTGTCGAGCCCCTCGCGGGCCGCAAGCGAGAGTGCTGCAGTGGATTCGGGTTCATCCATTTCACCATCGCCAAACACGCCCCAGACCTTGCGGGCTGGCTCTTGCGCTTCGGGCAACAAGCCACGATGTTCAAGGTAACGCATGAAGCGGGCTTGATAAATCGCCGAGATCGGCCCAATGCCCATGGAGCCGGTTGGGAACTGCCAAAAGTCTGGCATCAGCATCGGATGCGGGTAGGAGCTCAAGCCCTGTTGGCCCTGCTGTTCAGCTCGCAACTCCTGCCGGTAGTGCGCCAAAGCCTCGGCCGGCAAGCGGCCTTCCACATACGCACGGGCATACACCCCCGGTGCGGAATGCGGCTGGAAATAGACCAGATCCCCGCGATGCTGCGCATTGGCCGCGCGAAAGAAATGATGAAACCCCACTTCAAACAAATCTGCTGCAGAGGCATAGCTTGCGATGTGGCCACCGAGCTCGCCATAGGCCCGATTTGCACGGACCACCATCGCAAGCGCATTCCAGCGCATGATCGCGGAGAGCCTCGCCTCCAGCGCCAGATCGCCCGGATACATGGGCTGCTCGGCCAGGCCGATAGTGTTGACATACGGGGTGATGCGCGGCGCACGCCAACTCACGCCCTGCACATGCGCACTGCGTGCCAGCTGCTCGAGAATATAGGCCGCCCGCTCCTGGCCCTGTGTGCGAATCACCGCCTGCAGTGCCTCGACCCATTCGGTGGTTTCGAGCGGATCGAGGTCCTGGTCTTGCCAAAAGCGCAGTAAGGAGAGGTCAGTCATGGCGAGGAAAAAAAAGAGAGGTGGAATGTCAAAGTGTAGAGAAAATGCTGCCAAATGAGATGCTGAGTTGCACTGTGAAAATCGTCTGAAGCAGCATATAATGCTCGTAATGATGAGTTCAACGATATATTGTTTTGTTAAATCCACCTCTCGACGCTACCGATCTGCGAATCCTGCGAGTGCTCCAGGAAGACTGCAGCCTGTCGAATCTCGCGCTTGCCCAGCGGGTGCATTTATCGCCCTCGCCATGCCTGGCCCGGGTTAAGGCGCTGCAACAGCGCGGCTTGATCCAGAGGCAAGTTGCGCTGCTCGATGCCAAGCAACTGGGCTTGCAGATTTCGGTGTTTATTTCAATCACTTTAAAGCAGCAAACCCGCGAGGCCCTCGAGACATTTGAGCAAGCGATTGCGCTGCATGACGAGGTGATGGAGTGTTACCTGATGACCGGTGACGCCGATTACCTGATCCGGGTGGTGGTGGCCGATCTTGCGGCGCTTGAGCGCTTCATTCTCGATACGCTCACGCCAATCAGTGGCATCGATAAAATCCGCTCCAGCTTCACCCTGAAGCAGGTGCGCTACAAGACGGCGCTGCCCCTGTGACGCAGTGCAGTAAACTCGCATCCAGGGTGCCCGCATTCGGATCACCTGCCTTGTTCGGGAATTCAAGCGCTTGAAGATGCATTGGTGGTTTCTAGGAAGTGTTCGCCTGATCAGGTTGGGAGGCGTGATACTTGCTGCTCAAGTCATGTGGCATCAACCAGTGCAAGCTCAGCCAGTGAATGCACTGGAGGGCGCGGTTGAAACCAATGTTCCTGCAGATCAGGCAGGCCAGGTTCAATTCAGCACCGTGCTGCGCGCAACCCGCCCTGATCAACCCTTGCGCCTTGTCGTGCCCTTGATTGATAGCGAAACCGAGCGCAGCAAGCGGCCGGTACTGCAGGTGAGGTTGGCCGATATCGTGCCACCCCAGCAGCCCGGCACTGGCGCCCGGATCAATATTGAAGTGATCACCCTTGAAGACGGCCGGCGCGCAGTAGAGTTGCGCACTGATGCGCCGATTGCCGGCCTCAAGCGCATCGGACTGGTGGTGGTGTGGGGCAACAATTACATCAAGCGGCTCTACACCTTTGCAAGTGAGCCGGCCGCGCCAGCGATTGTGGTGCCGTCGCGTCCTGCGCAAATCCTGCAAGTGCCGACCTTGCCTGGTCCTGCACCCCAGACTCCACCCCCAGCCGCAGTTGCCACTCCAGCCGCGCCGGCCGCTGTTCCGCCTCCTGCAATGATCGCGCCAGCCGCTCCAACACCGCCTCCGGTTGTGGCTCCAGCTTCGCCGCCCGCCGCTGTCCAGAGTGTTGCTGAAGCGCCAGTTGCCGAACCCGTGCCTACGCCGCAAATCGTGGCGGCCCCGCTTGCGGCTCCTGCGGTCCCAGCGCCACCGCCTGCACCTTTGCCCGCTGCGCCATCGCCCATTGTGAGCGTGGCGCCCATCGTGCCTGCGTCGCCAACCGAGCCAGTTCGCAGTGAAGCTGCGCGCGCCGAACCGAGTACGCCAATAGCGATTGCGCCATCCCCCGCATTAGCCTTGGCCCCGCCAATGCTTACTGCGCCGCAAGCAGCCGGTGAGGCCCCGAAAGAAGCGACTAGGCCAGTTGATCGACAGGCACCGCCGCGCCGCACACCAGCCGAGCCTGCACCTCAGACGCTTTTGTCGGCACCCGCCCGCGACACCCTGAAGGTGGATCGCTCCGAAGCCGCGCGTAATGCGCCTGCGGTGATGGACACAGCCCGCAAACTTGCATTGCAAGAGGCCGAGTCGCGCGCTGCCGCACTTGATGAGCAGGTGCTGAAGCTGCGGCAGATGTTGACACTGCAAGATCGCAAGATTGCACAGGCCCAAGCAGCCGCGGCCGAAGAGCCTCCCACCGTCAGCAGCAGCCAGGCGCCTCCGGCAGCCCGTCCTGTGGAAGTGCCTGCACCTGCTGTGGTCCCAACGCCCGTCGGTCCAATGGAGGCCGAGCCGCTTTGGCAGCGTTTTGGCCTGGCGATTGCTTTAGGTGTGGCGTGTCTCGCTGGCTTGTTTGTCCTGAGTAAACGACGCAAAGCCGCCCGCACGGATGAGCAACCCTTGCTCAACTCGCCTTCTGGCTCCAACACCACGATGCATCCCGAGCGCTTATGACCCTGACTGAACTGCGCTATATCGTCGCGGTGGCGCGTGAACGCCATTTCGGGCGCGCTGCGGAGGCTTGTTTCGTGAGCCAACCGACACTTTCTGTGGCAATCAAGAAGCTTGAAGACGAGTTGGGTGTGCATTTATTTGAACGGGCCACCAACGAAATCAGTGTGACGCCGATTGGTGTGCAGATTGTCGAGCAAGCCCAGCATGTGCTTGAGCAGGCTGGTGCAATCAAGGAGATTGCCAAGCAGGGCAAGGATCCGCTCTCGGGCCCCTTGCGGGTCGGCGTGATCTACACCATCGGGCCCTATTTGTTACCGCATCTGGTGCCTTTGATGATCACGCGCACGCCCCAGATGCCGCTGCTGCTTCAAGAGAACTTCACCGTAAAGTTGCTGGAGCTTTTGCGGCAAGGCGAAATTGATTGTGCGATTCTTGCCGACCCATTTTCTGATCAAGGCCTCATGACCCAAGCGCTTTACGATGAGCCCTTCGTGGTGGCGATTCCCAAGCATCATGAGTGGGCCCGCCGCAAGAGCATCAATTCGCAAGAGCTCAAGGCGCAAACCATGTTGCTGCTGGGCTCGGGGCATTGCTTTCGCGATCAGGTGCTTGAGGTATGCCCGGAGTTATCGCGTTTTTCGCAGGCCAATAGCGGCATTCAACGCACCTTCGAGGGCTCTTCGCTTGAAACGATTCGCCATATGGTGGCCTCCGGCGTAGGCATCACCGTGATGCCGCAATCAGCCAAGCCGATGGATGGCAGCGATCGCAGCTTGCTCAAATATCTTCCTTTTGATGCGCAGTCCCACGCACCACACCGCCGTGTTTCGCTGGTGTGGCGTAAAACTTTCTCTCGTTCGGGCGCGCTTGAAGCCTTGCGTCAAGGCATTCTCGCCAGCCAACTGCCGGGCGTAAAGATGTTGCCCCTGCAACCTCCCATGCCTCAATCATCCGTGCCTCAATCATCCGTGCCTCATTAAGGGCTTGCCCAACTTCAAGTTATTTCAAGCTTATGGCCCACTACCTCACCATTGATCAAACGATTGGCAATACTCCGCTGGTTCAGTTGCAGCGTATTCCCGGCCTTGAAAATCAGCAGCGCAACAATCTGATTCTCGGCAAACTCGAGGGCAACAATCCAGCAGGCTCGGTCAAGGATCGTCCGGCGCTATCGATGATCCAACGCGCGCAAGCCCGAGGCGAAATCAAACCGGGCGATACCCTGATTGAAGCCACCTCGGGCAACACCGGAATCGCACTGGCGATGGCTGCAGCGATCCTGGGCTATCGCATGGTTCTGATCATGCCGGACAACCTGTCGATTGAAAGACGTCAATCCATGCGGGCCTATGGCGCTGAACTGGTCCTCACGCCCGCGGCCAGCGGTGGCATGGAATATGCGCGCGATTTGGCCGAAGAAATGCAGCGCAAAGGGCGCGGCAAAGTGCTCGACCAGTTTTCCAATGACGATAACTGGGCCGCGCACTATGAATCAACCGGTCCGGAAATCTGGCGCGACACCGCAGGCACGGTCACTCACTTTGTTTCTGCGATGGGAACTACCGGCACCATCACTGGGGTATCGCGTTACCTGAAAGAGCAATCGAGCGCAGTGCAGATTGTGGGCGCGCAGCCCGAAGAAGGCTCGCAGATCCCCGGGATTCGCAAATGGCCCCAGGCTTATCTGCCACGCATTTATCAGCATGCTTTAGTGGATCGACTTGAGTATGTGTCTCAGACCGAGGCCGAAGCGATGGCCAGACGCCTGGCGGTGGAGGAGGGCATTTTTTGTGGCCCCTCGGCTGCGGGTGCTTGCGTGATTGCCTTGCGGGTCGCTCAGGAAGTCAGTAACGCCACGATTGTGTTCATCGTATGTGATCGCGGTGATCGGTATTTGTCGATGGGCATTTTCCCCGCGTGAGTGCGCCTGCGGCCCAGCCGATGCGCGGCATTGTGTTGATGGTGCTGGCGATCTGCTCGTTTGTTGTGCTCGATGCCATTGCCAAATACCTCTCGAAGTTTTATCCGGTGATGATGATCGTGTGGGCGCGCTATTTTTTGCATGTGGTGATCATGCTGGCGATTTTCCTGCCGCAGCGTGGAGCGCGTTTGTGGCGCACAGGTTCCCCACGCTTGCAGTGGATGCGGGGCGCGGCACTTGCGTTTTCCTCGGTGTGGTTCTTCACCAGCCTTTCACTCATGCCTCTGGCGGAGGCTTCAGCAATCACCTTGATCGCCCCAATTCTGGTGACTGTCCTCGCAGTGAAATTCATGGGTGAGACTGCGCCTCCTGGTGCTGCGTTGGCGCTTGCCCTGAGTTTTGCCGGAGTATTGCTAATCGTGCGTCCGGGCGCAGGAATATTCAGTTGGGTCGCCCTGTTCCCGATGGTGACTGCATGTTTTTTTGCAATGTATCAGTTGCTCACCCGTAAGCTCGCAGGGCGCGATGAGCCGATCACCACGCTCTTTTTGGGTGCAGTATTTGGCGCTGTGATGATGAGCGCGGTGGTGCCATTTTTTTGGCGCACGCCACAATCCTGGGAGCATGTCGGTTTGTTTGTGGCGACAGGAGCAATCGGCGCTTTTGGGCATGGGCTGATTGTCCGAGCATTTTCTTTCGCCCCGGCTTCCACGCTCGCACCCTACACCTATGTCCAGCTCGTCATGGCCTTGATGCTGGGCTGGTTTGTGTTTGGCCAGTTCCCTGATGGATGGGCCTTGGTCGGCATGGCACTGATTGCTGCAACCGGTGTTGTGAATGCCTTGCTGACAGCGCGACGTATGAGCCATCAGCGTGCTGCGCTCACGATTCCCGCCGAGTCCTGAAAGCCGGGCGAGAGCGCCTGGGCTTGATCTTGATCTTCTAGGCCAAACAGATATTGAGTTGCTCGGCAAGCCGCCCGATGTCAGCCTCATCGTTGTATACATGGGGCGCGATGCGCAAAACCTTGCCTCGCACGGACACATGGATCTGTTGCTCAACCAAACGCTGCTTGAGCATCTGCGGGTCAACATGATCGGGCAGACCTAGGCCGAAAATGTTGCCAGCCCGATCCTGCTCATCCGCAATGTCTACGCCTAGAGATCTGAGCACTTCCACATAAGGGTTCACGATGCCATAGAGATAGCGTTGGATGCGAGGCGCCTGCCAATCCAAAAGTTGTTCGAGACTCGCCTCGAGCATGTGAATCAGGATCGGGTTGGCTCGCAAGCTCGTATCAAAGCGACGCATCCCGGCGGCATACTTCTCCTGATAATCCACCAAGCGGGCAAAATTTTCGCTGCCGCGTCGCATCAACCAACTTTGCTCAAGCGGCTTCGTATTGGCGAATCTTTCGCTTAGCGCCATAAAGCCAAGACCATAGTTGCACAGCATCGACTTGTACGCGTGGACCACAACTGCATCCGCATTAATTGCGTGAAAATCCAGCGGTAACGCCCCGGCGGTTTGCGTGGCGTCGATCAAAAAAACGGCCCCTACGGCCTTGGCCGCTCGTCCGATAGCCTCCAGGTCAAACAAAGTGCCATCGGTCCAGTGCGCCGATTCAATCGCGACCACAGCAGTATTGGTATCAATAGCATCCAGAACCGCTTGATTCCAAACTGCAGTCCGGCGTTTCGATCCCGCTACTTCAGAGCCTCGCATCGCATCAACGGCACCCACGGTTCGTAGCTCAACACCGTGCTTTTTCCAAGCCCACCAAGGATAAACATTGCTTGGAAATTGTTCGTGGAGAAGTACGATGTTTTGACCAGGTTTCAGCTCAAGGCTACCGGCCACCAAGCTGATTGCGTTGGCAGCATTGGGGATAAACGCGATGGATTCCGGGCTGCAACTCATGAGTTGCCCGCACAAGGCGCGCACACGTTCTGCGGGAGCGAAGAAATCGTTGGGCACAATCCCGGTAGGAAAAGCGCGCTGCCTAAGTGCCGCGATTCCTGCGTTCTGAGTGGCAATCGACAATGGGCCCATGTAGGCTGCATTCAGGTAGGTCACACCCGGATCGATACTGAACTCAGCCTTGCGGCAGGTAAGTGGCTCCATTGATTGCTCAGCTAGCATTCAACTATCCCTTGCGCTCAGCAAGTGCACGCGCCAACTCAATCACCGCCATGGCATAAAAGCTGCTGCGGTTATAGCGGGTAATCACATAGAAGTTGGGTGCGCCGAGGTAATAGCTGGTCGGGTCATCGCCATTGGGTAAATCGATCAAGGCCAGTGGCATATCAAGGGGTGGCGCTTCGGTGGAGCCAATGCCACGCTCCTTAAGTTGAGCCAGCGTAAATTGCGGCTCAATGCCAGCAGCAACCAAGGCTTCGATTTGGGCATCGACACCAAGCGTAGCCGAGAAGTGGGTGGCCTCACCGCGCCGCCATCCATGATTGGCCAAAAAGCGCGCGATGCTGCCCACCACATCGGCGGGGCTGGCGCGCAGATCGATGCGTCCATCGCCATCGAAGTCCACGGCGTGCCGCAGGATGCTGCCCGGCATGAATTGCGGCAATCCAATCGCGCCGGCAAACGATCCCTTAAGCGTCAGGCGCTCAGCGGGCTGATCGCGAGTGAGCAATAAAAAGCTTTCGAGTTCTTCGCGAAAAAACGCGGCGCGCCGGGGGTAATCAAAGCTCAGCACCGTGAGTGCATCCAGGACCCGATAGTCACCAGTGATACGACCATAAAGAGTTTCTACACCAATGATCGAGACGATGATGGCCTCGGGCACGCCATACACTTCACTGGCACGCGTAATGGCTGCCTGATTTTCGCGCCAGAACCTCACGCCTTCGCGAATTCGCAAGGCATCCAGAAAACGTGCCCGATACACCGCCCAGGAGCGTTTGAACCCGGGAGCGGGCGGGCTCATCAAGCGCACGATGCTGCCATCGAACCGCGCTTGGGCAAACAGATCCAGCAAGGCTTGCGACTCCAGACCATGGCGCTCTTGCATCTGCTGCACAAATGCCTGCACTTCGGGGCGCGCGGCGTAATTGCTGACTGCTGGCGGGGCCACTGCAGGCACGCGATTGCGGGCTGGCGAGGAGGTGTTCTGTGCGTGGGCAGGATTTTGACCGGCCAGTGCGGCCATCAAGCTGATGAGGAAAACAAAGACAGGTTTCAATGCGAGAGATCCAGAAGGTGGAGCGCATCCCGGCGACCACCGTTCGATCATCAGGGTTTGAAGCGCTTGACCATCAATTGTAAAGCCCTCGCACCTTCAGCTTGCGCTGCAGGGTGGTCGTAACGCAAGCGGTTGTAGGTGTCCACAATACGCCGGGCGCTTGCCCAAAGTTCGGGTTCAAGTGCGGGCTGAATCCGTGAGAAGAAATCAAGCGCGGTTTCATGGGGCAAGCGGCGTAATCCGTGGGCGCTCATGCGTTCACAAAACGCGATCCAGGCCCGCTCCACGGGGTCCTTGCTGCGTTTCGGATGCAGGGTAATAAGCGCTGCAGCACCGAGCAGCACCGCAAGGATCACTCCGAAGATCGCGGCCAACTGGCCCCAGTCATTGAAGTCCAGGCCGAAGTTGCTGAAGATGCGGCGTTGCCGCTCACCGTTATAGGACAACACCCACTGATTCCAGCCATTGGCGAGCGCATCGAAGTTCAGGCGCCAACGCGCCACCATCCCAAGCTCAAGAGCTTGCTGGACGACACTTTGCGACTGCAGGGCGCGTGAGCCGCGTTCAATACGCTCCGGGGCCACCGCGTTAACCGGATCGATACGCACCCAGCCCTTATCGGCCAGCCAGACCTCGGCCCAGGCGTGAGCATCTGCTTGACGCACGATCCAGTAATCGTCGACGGGATTGTGTTCGGCCCCTTGATAGCCTGTGACTACTCGTGCAGGAATATCAAGCGCGCGCATCAAGACAACAAAAGCGCCCGAGTAGTGTTCACAGAATCCCGCGCGGGTGGAAAACAAAAATTCATCGACTGAGTGTTTGCCGAGCACCGGTGGCTGCAGGGTGTAGCGGAATTGCTGCTCCCGAAACATGGTGAGCGCGCGCTGCACAAGCTTGGCAGGATCAAGCTCCTCGTTGCGCCACTGGGCTGCAAGCCCTAGCGTGCGGGGGTTAAATCCGGGCGGCAGTTCAAGCCAGTTTTGGCGGCTCAGCTGGGTTTCGTTCTTACCCAACTGATAGTCCAGATGCGACTCCACCGTGTAGCGCATCCGGCCACGTGGAGGCTGCGAGGTGAGCATCACCATATCCGGGCCCATCAAGGCTTGACCCTGTGGCAGGTCGAACACATCGGTGGGGGCTTCCAAGGCCATGAGCCAGGCACGGGGCATTGGCTCCAGGGTCACAGAGTAGCGAACTGGGGTGGCCTGCGGCTTGACCTCGATACGGGTCGGTGGCGGAGCGGCGAGTGGTGAGCTTAGGGCGCGCCATGTGCGCCCATCAAAATCCCCAAACACCGGGCCGCGCCAATACATCTGGGCCGATAAGGGGGCTGCGCCCTCAAACTTGACCCGCATCACCACTTGCTCGGATTTGGTGAGTGAGCCGATATTGCCTGGTGCCATCGACTCGCTCAGTCCGGTCTGGCCACCGCCGCCATCAGCCGGTGCGCCCCAGAGCGGGGTGTCGAGGCGCGGAAAGAGGAAAAAAAGCGCCAACGCGATTGGTGTGGCCTGCAGCAGCAAGGAGCCTGCGAGCGCAAAGCGTTTGCCAATCGGCGCTTCCTGCTCGGCATATTGCATGGTGAGCAAGGTGGCCATCAGCATCATTACTGCGGCTGCGCACAACAGCGCTGTGCCCAGGCTTTGCGAATAAAAGAAGGTGGTGAGCAGCATGAAAAAGCACAGAAACAGCACCACGAATAAATCACGCCTTGCCTGCATTTCCATCAGCTTCAGGCCCAGGAAAAGCACCAGGAGCGCCACGCCCGAGTCGCGTCCGATCAATGTGCCGTAGCTTGCGTAGACACCTGCTGTGCATGCGATAGCGGCTACCCAGCGGATCGAATCTCGCGGCAGCCAACGCCCGGAGAGCACCAACCCCAGACGCCAAAAGAACAAGCTTAAAAATGCAATCGTCGCCCACAGAGGCAAGTGGCGGAAATGCCCCATCGCACTGAGCAAGGTGGCTGCCATGAGAAACAGAGTGTCTCGGCGCTCACGCTCCCACTGCTCCCCCAGCCTGCCGCCGAGCACGCGCAAGAACATGGGCAAATTGAGTTGCATCGTCACTTGCCCTTAGCGAGGAAGCACCGCAAGGGCTTCAAGGCACGCAGCGCGGTGAGTGGGGCCATGATCAGGCGCCAGGGTTTGGTCAGGCAGGCGCAGGCCATAGCGGCGGCCCTCGCTATCGGCTTGTAATACCCACCGAGTCAAGCGCGCGATTTTCAGTTCACGATCAAGTTGCACCGGCAGCGCAAACCAATCCAGGGCCAGGTCACCGCGTGCGCCGCCTTCCATGAGTTTGGTGAGCATGTTTTCGCCGGGGTGGCGTGCCATCGCTTTCCAGGCAATCCGAGCCGGGTTATCGCCCTCCTGATAATCCCGCAGACCTGCAATTTCCTCATCGCCCGGGCCGCTGGAAGTGCCATCGGCCACGCCCACCCGGCCCTCGGGCAGGCCGGGGCCGCCCCCTTCAGGCGTGGGATAAACCAGCACACGCATGCCTGGCCGCCAGTAGGACCACGCCCGCCATAAGCCCAAGGGGTAGGTTGTGGATAAGCGCAAGCGTGGTGCAGTCATCCAGCCGCGCTGCGAGGTTGGCAAGGCAAGGGTAAACACAGTTTCAGCTTTGGCCGGGCTATCCACCATGTGCTTCACCGCCATGCCTTCGCCGATGAACCCAATGGCGTGTCGCGGCAAGGTGGTGGGATTCACCATCATCAGGCTGAACTCAGCCAGCTGCCCGGCAAACACCGGTTCAACACGCCCGGGCCGGAGCATCAGGCGATTCAAATTTCGAAAGGTATGCAGGATCGTCACCAGCCCGACCGAGCCGAGTAAAAAGGTCAGGCCATAACCCAGTGCAAGCTGGTAGTTCATCGAAGCGATCAGCATGCAAGCCAGCACAGAGGCATAAAGCAGCCCGGGCTTGGAGGGCAGAATATAGATTCGGTTTTGGCTGAGCTCGAGGTCGCCCTCAGGCTGCCGGCGCTGACTCAGCCACCAGCCGATGCGGTCAACCCAAGAAAGGGTCGTCAGGCCGCGCGCATCATTCATGGCACCGCGACGGCTTTCACCAGCTCGGCCACGAGCTCGGTGCGGCCGCGATAGCTGGCTCCTCCACCCTTGGCGGGCTTCAGGCGATGCCCGCCCACCGCTGGCAACACGGCCTGCACATCATCGGGCAACACATGGTTGCGCCCATCAAGCATTGCCCAGGCGCGCGCGGCTTGCAACAGTGCGAGGCCGGCTCGTGGGCTTAAGCCTTCAGCAAGCAAAGGCGAGCGGCGGCTCTGAGTGAGTAGATTCTGAACATAATCGAGCAAGGCGGGCGAGGTGCGAATCGTGCGAACCAGCCCTTGGGCTTCCAGCAGCTCGGCCGGATTCATACGCGGCTTAAGCCCTTCGAGAAGGGGCCTGCGATCCTGGCCCTCAAGCAAGGCGCGCTCGCTCTTGGGATCGGGATAGCCCAGCTCCACACACATCAAAAATCGATCAAGCTGGGATTCTGGCAACGCGAAGGTGCCCACCTGATCTTGCGGATTCTGGGTGGCAATCACAAAAAAAGGATCGGGCAGGCGGTGAGCGCTACCCTCAATGGAAACCTGTCGCTCTTCCATGGCTTCAAGCAAAGCACTTTGGGTTTTTGGCGAGGCACGATTAATTTCGTCGGCCAGTAGCACTTGGGAAAACACCGGGCCTGGCATAAAGCGAAAGGTGCTGTGCTCACGGTCCAGTACCTGCACGCCCACGATGTCGCCAGGCAACAAATCATTGGTGAATTGCACGCGCTTGAATTGCAGCCCCAGCGAAATCGAAAGCGCATGCGCCAGGGTGGTTTTGCCCACACCCGGAAGGTCTTCGATTAGCAAATGGCCGCGGGCCAGCATACAGGCCAGGGCCAGGCGAATCTGGGGCTGTTTGCCCACCACAATGGAGCCTACTTGAGCGGCTACGGACTGGATTTTTTCGAGCATAGGAGGCACGGATAGGGATCAGTTGAGTGTAATCGATTGCCTTGGGGGCCATTGAGACGAAATGCACGTCCGTCTGCTCCGCAACGGTGCGCTCGACCAGTGGTCGATTCTTGGGGGATAGCCGGTAGTGATAGAGTCGGATGAAGAGTTCAAAAAGCTAGTTCATTTCATTCGGTAGGAGGCGTCATGGATGAACCCTGGATCTTGCGTGATCAACAAGGCGCGGTGCTGACCTTAACCATGAACCGGGCCGCGCAGTTCAATCCCCTGTCGAGCGCAATGCTTTCGGCATTACAACTCGAATTGGACCGGGTGCGCGAAGATGTTTCCGTGCGGGTGGTGGTGCTGGCAGGCGGGCCCAAAGCGTTTAGCGCGGGTCATGATCTTCGCGAGATGCGTGCTAACCCTGATGCTGAGTACTATCAAAAGCTTTTTAATCAATGCACCCGCATGATGATGAGCTTGCAGCGTTTGCCCCAGCCCGTGATCGCAAAAGTGCAAGGCATGGCCACCGCGGCAGGTTGTCAGCTGGTGGCGATGTGTGATCTGGCGGTGGCCGCAAGCGATAGCCGGTTTGCGGTGAGTGGAGTGAATCTCGGGCTGTTTTGTTCTACGCCTTCAGTGGCCCTGAGTCGCAATGTGTCGCGCAAAGCTGCCTTTGAAATGCTCTTCACCGGCGATTTCATCAATGCCCAGCAAGCGCTGGAAAAAGGCTTGGTGAATCGTGTGGTTGAGGCGGATCAACTCGATGCTGAGGTGCAGCGGTTGGCTGAACAAATCTGTGCCAAATCCGCGCAAGCCATCACCCTGGGAAAGCAATTGTTCTACAAGCAATTGGAGATGGGTATCGAGGCGGCCTATCAGCTCGCCGGTCACACCATGGCTTGCAACATGATGGGGGCCGATGCACAGGAAGGGTTTGCGGCGTTCATCGAGAAACGGGCGCCGCGCAAAGCCTGATCAAGCCGGGTTTACTGCCTGCCGCATCCTTAAACTCGGCTCGATATTCATCCGCATCTGCGCCAAGCCCGCCAGGATGCCGATGATCACCGCTGACTTCCAGGCCCACTCATAAGAGCCCATCGCGGTGTAAATCAGGCCGCCGCCCCAAGCACCAATAAATGAGCCGACCTGGTGGCTAAAGAAGGCGAGACCGGTGAGGGTGGCAACATAGCGCAGGCCAAACAAATGGATGACTAAACCATTGAGCAGAGGCACCACACCTAGCCACAATGCTCCCATTGCTGCGGCAAAAAACAGCGTGCTGGTAGGTGTGGGGGTGGTCATGAAATACGCGGTAAGAATAAGGCTGCGCAACACATAAATACCACCCAGCAAAAAGCGTTTGGAATAGCGCCCGCCCAGCCAACCAAAGAGCAGTGAGCCGATGGCATTAAACAGCCCAATCAATGCGAGCGCTTGGGCACCCACCGAGGGGTCAATTCCGCAAATCGCAAGGTAGGTCGGCAGGTGGGTGGTGATAAAGACCAGTTGCAAGCCACATACAAAAAAGGCGAGTGCCATCACCACATAGCCACGGTGCTGGGTGGCCTCACGCACCGCTTGGCCAATCGATTGGGCGGGGCCAGCGACCACGGCAGCTTGGATACAATCGGCTGAGCCTGCATTCCATGCGGCAGGCAGCATCACCATGGCAAGCATCAGGAACGAAACCATCGCCACATGCCAGCCGCTGCTGGAAATCAGGCCTTGGGCGAGTGGTGAAGCCACCATCAGGCCAAGCGAGCCCGCCGCCGAGACCGCGCCCATCGCAAAGGTGCGCTGCGCGGGCGACACGGTGCGCGAGGTCACACTCATTGCGACATTGGATGCGCAGCAAGACAGCGCCAGGCCAACGCACAGCCCGATACCGAATGTGAGCACCCAGGTGTTGGTGGCAAACAATGTGATGAGCAGCCCAAGCGCATAAATCACTGCTCCGGTCATCGCAACCGGGCGTGCGCCATGCTTATCCACCAGCATGCCCACAAACGGTTGGGTGAGCCCCCACACAATATTCTGTATCGCTATCGCCAGCGAAAAATCGGCCGCTGTGATGCCCAGGTCTTTGATGATGTGAGGCTGAAACAGGCCCATGCTTTGGCGCATGCCCATCGCCAGGGTCAACATGAGGGCTGCGCCGCCAAGGATCAGCCACATTTGCTTGGACGACAAGGCTTCGCGTTGCATGCTCAATTCCACGGCTCAGCGAGCAGTTGCTTGAGCTGATCCAGGGCCTGGGGCCCCAATTGCCTGCTTAAGCGCTGCTCGATTTTTTCAATGATGTGCGCCCCTGCGCGATTAATTTGCTTGCCATGCTCAGTGTAGACCACCAGCTTGGAATTGCCACGCTGCGGATCGTCATGCAGAGCCAGGATTTCGCGCCGCACCAGTTCAATCACAGTCTTATGGACCGCTTGCCGCGACACCCCCAGGCGCCTGGCCAACTCGGCCATCGAACAAGGTTTACCGGCCATGTGCGCCAGCAGACGGCTTTGGGCGGGCGTGATGAACGCGTAATCGCTACCGCGAATTCCCTTCATGATTTCCTCGGCAAACCAATCCGATCGGGCCAGCAAAAGCTGCTTCAAATTCAGCGGCTTGCGGGCTGAATCAACCAGCAGGGGCATCGGGGAAGAAACTTCGGGGGCCGGGGGCATAATGGGCGGTGGAAAACTCAAATGAGGGATGAAGGCAGACTCTAACTCGTCAACCAAGGTTGACAAGGCGATTCTGAACCCTTAGGCTTCACGCTGTCAACGGATAAAGGTGTGTGATGAAAATTATTGTGCCGGTCAAACGTGTGGTGGATTACAACGTCAAGGTGCGGGTCAAGAGCGATCAGAGCGGCGTGGATATAGCCAACGTCAAAATGTCGATGAACCCTTTTGATGAGATTGCGGTTGAAGAAGCGGTGCGCCTGAAGGAAAAAGGTGTGGCCACTGAAATCATCGCGGTGTCATGCGGTCTGGCGGCTTGTCAGGAAACACTGCGTACGGCGTTGGCCATTGGCGCGGATCGCGCGATCCTGGTGGAAACCGATGTCGAATTGCAGCCGCTTGCAGTCGCCAAGTTGCTCAAGGCGGTGATGGATAAAGAATCGCCGCAGCTGGTGATCCTGGGCAAACAGGCCATTGATGATGATGCAAACCAGACCGGCCAAATGCTGGCTGCGTTGGCTGATCTGCCGCAAGCTACCTTTGCTTCCAAGGTGGATGTGGCCGATGGCAAGGTGCGGGTGATGCGCGAAGTCGATGGCGGCCTCGAAACCCTCTCACTGACCCTGCCTGCAGTGATCACCACCGATCTGCGTCTGAATGAGCCGCGCTATGTGACCCTGCCCAACATCATGAAGGCCAAGAAAAAGCAGCTTGACGTGTTCAAACCTGCTGACCTTGGTGTGGATGTTGCGCCGCGCTTGAAGACCCTGAAGGTGAGCGAGCCTGCTGGTCGCAAGGCCGGGATCAAGGTCAGTGATGTTGCGATGCTGATCGACAAACTCAAAAACGAAGCCAAAGTGGTCTGAAGGATTCTCAAGATGTCCATACTCGTCATTGCTGAACACGATAACGCTGCCCTGAAAGGCAGCACCCTCAACACGATTGCTGCAGCTTCAAAAATTGGCGGTGATGTGCACGTGCTGGTCGCCGGCAGTGGTGCGCAAGCCGTTGCCCAAGCTGCTGCTGCTGTGGCCGGGGTGTCCAAGGTCTTACTGGCCGACGGCGCGGCTCTGGCTGATGGGCTGGCGGAAAACGTTGCAGCCCAGGCGCTTGCGATTGCAGCCGGGTATAGCCATGTGTTGTTGCCCGCTACAGCCTACGGAAAAAACATTGCCCCGCGTATTGCCGCCAAGCTTGATGTGGCTCAGATCAGCGATATCACCTCGGTGGAAAGCGCTGACACGTTTACCCGCCCGATTTACGCTGGTAATGCCATTGCCACAGTGCAATCAAGCGATGCAATCAAGGTCATCACTGTGCGCACCACGGGGTTTGATGCTGCGGGCGCTGGTGGCTCGGCAGCGGTTGAAACCATTGCGGCGGTGGCCGATTCAGGCAAGTCCGGCTTTGTAAGCCGCGAAGTAGCCAAGAGCGAGCGCCCTGAATTGGCTGGAGCCAAGATTGTGGTGTCGGGCGGTCGCGGAATGGGCAGTGCTGAGAACTTCAAGTTGCTCGAACCTCTTGCGGACAAGCTGGGTGCAGCAATGGGCGCATCGCGCGCGGCAGTGGATGCAGGCTATGCGCCCAATGATTGGCAGGTGGGTCAAACCGGCAAGATCGTCGCCCCGCAGCTGTATGTGGCTGTTGGCATCTCGGGCGCGATTCAGCATCTTGCGGGGATGAAGGACAGCAAGGTCATCGTAGCCGTCAACAAGGACGGCGAAGCGCCGATTTTTGGCGTGGCTGACTATGGCCTGGTGGCTGACTTGTTTGCTGCAGTGCCCGAGATTGCGCAAGCGCTCTAAGTTCATTTTTCTTTTCTGTTTCACCTTCTAACTACGCATCACTGAGATCATCGCCATGACCTACACCGCCCCAGTAAAAGACATGATGTTTGTGTTGAAAGAACTCGCGGGGATTGATGCGGTTGCGCAACTGCCTGGCATGAGCGAAGCGGGTGAGGAAACAGCCGCTGCGGTGCTTGAAGAATGCGCGCGCTTTAATCAGGAAGTGGTCGCGCCCCTGAACTGGACTGGCGATATTCAGCCATCCTCGTTAGCCAATGGTGTGGTGACGACTACGCCTGGTTTTAAGGCGGCCTTTCAGCAGTTCGGGCAGGGTGGATGGCAAGGGGTGCAACACTCGGTAGAGTTTGGTGGCCAGGGTTTGCCCAAGCTGATCGGCACGCCATGCATCGAAATGTTGAATGCGGCGAACCTTTCCTTTGCGCTTTGCCCATTGCTGACCGATGGGGCGATTGAAGCCTTGATGGTGGCGGGCACGCAGGCCCAACAGGACCAATATGTGCCCAACCTGATCTCGGGCAAATGGACAGGCACAATGAACCTGACCGAGCCGCAAGCCGGTTCGGATCTTGCCATGGTGCGTTCACGCGCTGTGCGCCAACCGGATGGCACCTACCGCGTCACTGGCCAGAAGATCTATATCACCTTTGGTGAGCATGATATGGCGGAAAACATTGTGCATCTGGTGTTGGCGCGCACCCCTGAGGCCCCTGAAGGCGTGAAAGGCATCTCGCTCTTCATCGTTCCCAAGATCTTGGTGAATGCTGATGGGTCGCTGGGCAAACGCAACGATGTGTGGTGTCAGTCGATCGAACACAAACTGGGCATCAAGGCGAGCCCAACAGCAGTGCTGCTTTATGGTGATGGCAAAGGCGATGTCGGGGTTGGCGAAGACGGCAAACCCGGCGCGATTGGCTATCTGATCGGTGAGGAAAATCGCGGGCTGGAGTATATGTTCGTGATGATGAATGCGGCTCGCTTTGCGGTGGGCATGCAAGGTGTGGCCGTGGCGGATCGGGCCTACCAAAAGGCAGTGGGCTATGCACGCGATCGTGTGCAAAGCCGTGATGTGGCGGGTTCAAGCGGCCCGGTTTCGATCATTCATCATCCAGATGTGCGCCGCATGTTAATGACGCAGCGCGCGCTTACCGAAGGTGCTCGTGCGATGGCCTATGTGGCAGCAGCGGCTTCTGATGCGGGCCACTATGCCGCTGAACCCGAGGTGCGCAAAACCAACATGGCGGTGTATGAATATCTGGTGCCCATCGTCAAGGGGTTCTCCACCGAGATGTCGCTTGAGGTGACTTCGCTAGGTGTGCAGGTGCACGGTGGAATGGGGTTCATCGAAGAAACCGGTGCGGCGCAGTATTACCGCGATGCCCGCATCCTCACCATTTATGAGGGCACCACTGCGATTCAGGCGAATGACTTGATCGGCCGCAAAACCGTGCGCGATCAGGGCGCAGTTGCTCGCGGATTGATCGGCCAAATGCGCACTACCTCCAAGGCATTGGCTGCATTTGATGGCGGTGATTTGGCTGCGATTCGTCATCAACTTGATGCAGCGATTGAGGCCTATGACGAAGTGGTGGGTTATATCGTTGCCAACTTCAAGGCCGATATCAAGGGCGTGTTTGCGGGCAGCGTGCCTTATCTGATGCTGGCGGGCACCGCGCTTGCCGGCTGGCAGATGGCGCGTGCAGCTCTTGTTGCTCATCAGCAATTGGCTCAAGGTGAAGGCGATGCCGCCTTCCTGAAAGCGAAGATTGGCACCGCGCGGTTCTATGCCGATCACATCTTGTCGCGGGTGAGCGGCCTCCGCAGTTCGATCGTCTCGGGCGCTGCGGGCGTGTTGGCGCTCGAAGAAGCGGCGTTCTAGTTCTTCGGGGCCCCTCCTAGACAGGGGGCTTGATCCGCAGCGAGGCTTGGGTCAGAATACTGGATATGTATCCAGTTATACTCAAGGGTCGAGGGGCAGTGTCCGCCCCCATTCACCGGTTTGCGAAACTCCAGCGCAGCCAGGATGGTGATTGGCTGGAGCAGCGGCGCGAGCTTGATGATGTTGCACCCGCGCCCGACACCAGTGTTCAGCATGAGCAGGCGCGCTCTCTGATTCAGCGTAATCGGTCGCCTGATATCTTTTTTGATCTATCGATCAATCCTTATCGGGGGTGCGAGCATGGTTGCGTGTATTGCTATGCGCGACCCAACCATGCTTATCTGGAGCTTTCGCCGGGGCTGGATTTTGAGCGCAAGTTGTTTGCCAAAACCAATGCGCCCGAGCTCTTAAGGGCTGAGTTGCAGGCTCCTGGCTATCGGTGTTCGCCTATCAATATCGGTTCGGTCACGGATGCTTATCAGCCCATCGAGCGCGAGTATCAGCTCACGCGTCGATGTATCGAGGTGATGCGCGAGCTTGGCCAGCCGCTGACGATCATTACCAAATCGGCGCTTATAGAGCGGGATATCGATCTGCTGGCCGAAATGGCCAAGCGCTCCCAGGCGGCTGTATTCGTCACGATCACTACGCTCGATCCTGAGCTCGCCCGGATTTGGGAGCCACGTGCGGCGGCGCCATGGCGGCGCTTACACACAATCCGCAAACTTGCGCAGGCCGGCGTGCCCGTGGGGGTGATGGTGGCGCCGATAACCCCGTTTATCAACGATCATGAGATCGAAGCGATCATGGAGCAGGCCGCGCAGGCTGGCGCGCGCAGCGCCCATTACACGGTGTTGCGGCTGCCTTTTGAATTGAAGGAAGTGTTTCAGGATTGGCTGCAGGAGCATCGCCCGCTGGCAGCGCAACGAGTGCTTGCCCGATTGCGTGATTTGCGCGCACCGGTGGACGGGGCAAAACGAAAAGACGGGTCACCCGGGCGTTTGAATGACCCCCGGTTTATCACCCGAATGAAAGGTGAGGGCCATTGGGCCGACCTGATTGCCATGCGCTTTGGATTGGCCGCCAAGCGATTCGGACTTCGCAGGGATCGGCCTGATCTGGATTGCAGCGGGTTTTTCGCCCCGGTTTTGGCTCGCGGGCCAGCTCTGGGCAACGCGGCGCAGGGGGTGCTGTTTGATTGACTCGAGGTGCCCCTGATGTCGGTCAGGTTTACACTGCTCGCCGCCTGGCGAACAGGGCATGATGTAAAACAAGGAGTTAGCACTGGGCAGGCATGAGTCTTGCGGCAACTGGGGAGTTCAATTTTTGAGTTTGGGGATAGGCATGGCCACTCATCATCGTGTTTCGCAAACCGCAATCGTCCTTGGTGTCGTCACCTTGATGGGTGGGCTGATGCTGCCGGCTGCTCAAGCCCGCGAAGTTGGTCTGCCCCCTCAATTGGTGATCGGTGAGCCCACGGGCGTGATTTATCGCACGGTTGGAGCCGATGGCCGAGTCAGCTTTTCGGATCAGCCCATCGCTGGTGCAAGCTCGGGCAGTGGCGCCTCGCGGCCCGGTTCAGCAGCGGGGCAGACATCCCAGGATGTCATCCGCATCCCCGTTAACCGCGCAGAAACCGAAGCGCGTGCCCGTGCCGAGCGGGATTATTGGCGCAAACAGGCCGATGGCTTTGCTGCCCGCCAACGGGATCGTGATCGTGAGGCGGAGCTGCAACGACGCGAAAGAATTGCTGCTGCCGAGCGCGAAGCCCGCACGTTGATTGTACCGGTCGGTGTGCCCGTGCGCGGCGGTCCGTGGTGGTTTAATGGCCAACCCGGCGTAGGTAATAACCCGCCGGTTGGGGCCTTGGGCAATGGTGCCGGGGCCTATACCTCATCGCCAGGAGTGGCCAGTGCGGGCGGCCCGGCAAACTTCATTGGAAGCGGGTTCTCAAGCGCTGGGAGCGGGGGACTGCGCTGACAATGAATCGGGCTGATCTGGCGCCGGAGGATACCTCGCGCATAATTGAGATGGCCTGGGAGGACCGAACGCCTTTTGATGCGATTGAGCGCCAGTTCGGACTCAACGAAAGCGCGGTGATTGCCTTGATGCGCAGCGAGCTCAAGGGCTCATCCTTTTTGATGTGGCGAAAGCGGGTCACGGCTCGCGCTACCAAACATCAATCGCGCTCGCCCGAAACCGGATTTCGCCACAAGGCCGATCAGCGTCGGCCATAACTTGTTGTGATTAACGATTGCACAGTGAGGGGCAATCGTTTGACGCCAGTCCTTCCCGTCTGTAATGTCAGCGTATGTTGACATCTAATCATGTCGCGCCACCTTCATATCCGTCTTTGCGGACGGTGGCCGAGCTGCTCAAGCCGATCACCTGGTTTCCTCCTATGTGGGCGTTTGCCTGCGGGGTGGTGGCTTCCGGGGTGAGTTTTGAGGGTCGCTGGTGGCTCTTGTTACTCGGTATGGTGCTCGCTGGGCCCCTGGTTTGCGCTACAAGCCAAGCGGTAAACGATTGGTTTGATCGCCATGTCGACGCGATTAACGAGCCTTTGCGTCCGATTCCCTCCGGCCGTATGCCTGGCGCTTGGGGTTTGTATGTTGCAATTGGTTGGACGCTGCTTTCCCTGTTGGTTTCGCTGGCGCTGGGTGTCTGGGGATTTGTCGCCACGGTAGTAGGCCTGGCGCTGGCTTGGGCCTATAGCGCGCCACCGCTTCGACTGAAACTCAACGGTTGGTGGGGCAATGCGGCCTGTGGTCTTTGCTACGAAGGTCTTGCCTGGTTCACTGGCTCGGCGGTGATGCTGGGTGGGGCCATGCCTTCCATGGCTTCGATCACCCTGGCTTTGCTTTACAGCTTTGGTGCTCACGGCATCATGACGCTGAATGACTTCAAATCCATCGAAGGCGACCAACGCACCGGCGTGCGCTCATTGCCAGTGCAACTGGGTGCTGGGCGGGCTGCGCGGGTGGCATGCTGGATGATGGCGCTGCCGCAGGTGGTGGTGGTGGCACTTCTGGTGAGTTGGGGGCATCCCGCTTACGCACTTGGCGTGGCTGCAGTGTTAATTGCGCAAATCGTGTTGATGCGCAGGCTATTGCGGGATCCGCGTGGGCTGGCGCCTTGGTACAACGGCACCGGCATCACGCTATACGTGTCCGGAATGATGATCAGCGCATTTGCTTTGCGCGCGGTTTAGGGTAGGGGAGTCGATACTTTGAGCGTGGCATTTCCGTTTGCCGCCATCGTGGGCCAGGATGAGATGAAGCAGGCCTTGCTACTGGCTACTGTGGACGCATCGATTGGTGGTGTGTTGGTGTTGGGGGATCGGGGCACGGGCAAGTCAACTGCTGTGCGCGCGCTGGCCAGTTTGTTGCCGCCGATCAAGGCTTTGGCGCAGTGCCGATATCAATGCGACCCGGCTGGCCCTTCCGGGCAGTGCAGTGAATGTGGTGTGGTGCGCCAGAGTAAGCCTGAGGTGATCAGCATGCCGGTGCCTGTGGTGGATTTGCCCTTGGGTGCGACAGAAGATCGGGTGGTCGGAGCGCTTGATCTTGAGAAGGCGCTGAGCCAGGGGATCAAAGCATTTGAGCCAGGGCTGCTGGCGCAAGCCAATCGCGGGTTTCTCTATATCGATGAGGTCAATCTTCTCGAAGATCACCTGGTGGACTTGTTGATCGATGTGGCGGCATCTGGCGAAAATCTGGTGGAGCGCGATGGCCTGAGCTTGCGCCATCCTGCGCGTTTTGTGCTTGTAGGCAGCGGTAATCCTGAGGAAGGCGAGTTGCGCCCCCAGCTGCTTGATCGGTTCGGACTTTCGGTGGAGGTATCCACACCAACCGTGTTGAGCGAGCGGGTCGAAGTGATCAAGCGACGTGATAACTACGAGCGCGATCGGGTGGCATTTGCTGCGCTTTGGAAAAAAGCACAGGACAAGCTGCGCAAGCGAGTCGAAAAGGCGCGTTTGCTCTTGAGTGAAATTGAGTGCCCTGATGCGATGCTGGAAGATGCTGCTCGTCTGTGCATTGCTCTTGGCACGGATGGCCTGCGTGGCGAGCTAACCCTGATGCGTGCGGCGCGTGCGCAAGCAGCGTTGGACGCAGAAAAAGTGGTGGGCCGCAAGCATCTGCGCGCTGTGGCCATTTCCTGCCTGCGGCATCGGTTGCGGCGTGATCCCCTGGATGAAACAGCCTCCTCGGTCCGGGTTCACAAAGTGCTTGATGAGCTCTTGCCGCTTGCGGCTTAAGGACCTTGTCCGTGGTGCTTAGCCGTGGTGCTCGGTGATGTTTGAACTTTCCGCAACCGCACGCGAAGTAGCTCAGGTGCTTGCTTGCGGGGTGGCCAGTGGAGCACCCCTGGGGGGCTTATGGTTGCGTGCACCTGCCAGTGAGCTTCGCGAAGCCTGGCTCAAGCATTTGCGTGAAACTTTGGTTGAGCTGCAGCCAGATAGGGCCGTGCCTTGGGTGCGCATCGCAGGCCATGTGAGTCTGGAGCGTGTGCAAGATAGCCTCGATCTGGCGACAAGCTTGCAGCGCCAGCAGCGGGTGATGCAAACGGGCGCCTTGAATCGCGCGCGCGGCGGTGTGTTGGTGCTCAGCATGGCCGAGCATGTTTCCGGGGCTTTGGCGGCTGCCATCATGCAGGCCATTGACATGCAGCATCTCACCTTGATTGCGATGGATGAAAGTGTTTCGGAGGCTGTGGGTGAGCCTTCATCGGGGTTAGCCAATTCACTGACTGAGCGGCTTGAATTAGTGCTGGATGGCAGTGACTTGGGGAGCTTGCAAGCCAGGACGCAGATTCAATTCGAAGCCACGAAACCCACCACGGCCCCGCATGTCATCGCCGTGCCCGAGCATATTCCTGCCACATTTGTGCAGTGCGCGTTGGCCTTCGGTTTAAGTGAAATGCGTTTGCCGATTGCAGCGATGCGGGTGGCTCGTTTGTTTTGCGCATGCCAGGGTCTGGATGCGGTGGATGAGGGCGTGGTGCAATGGACGCTTGGGGTGGTGATGTTGCGCCGGGCTCGCCAGCTACCTGCCCCGGCAAATCAGGAGGTTGCGCAAGATCCGTTGGAGTCTGCGCCTGAGGATACGAACCCGCCGCCTCAAGAGCCCGACCCCACTTCAAGCGATGCGGACCTTAACTCCGAAGGTGAGCTTAGCGACGAGCAGATCCAGGCCTTGAGTGATCAGGTGATTGCCGCCTGCCTGGCCAGCGTTCCGGCGCAATTGTTATTGCAGGTACAAGCGCAGCGTGAGCGCGCCCGAGCTTCGAGCTCGCAGGGCACTGCGGGCGCGAGATCCCGAACAGTGCATCGTGGCCGCCCGGTGGGGGAACGCCGGGCCATGCCGCGTGGCGGGGCGCGTTTGCATGTGCTTGCCAGCCTTCGCGCCGCAGCGCCTTGGCAAGCGCTACGACGCAAGCAGGCGCAGGCGCCAGCGCCGGGAGCGGTGAAGCGCCTGATGTTGATTCCATCGGATTTACACGTCTACAAGTTTGAGCAGCACGCACCCACGCTCACGCTGTTTGTGGTCGACGCCAGCGGCTCGGCTGCGCTGCATCGGCTCAATGAAGCCAAGGGGGCGGTGGAATTGCTGTTGGCCGATTGCTATGTGCGCCGCGATCAGGTCGCGCTGATTGCCTTTCGCGCGCGTGAAGCCCAATGCATACTTGCACCAACCCGTTCGTTGGTCGCTGCGAAAAAACAGTTGGCACAAATGCCTGCAGGAGGTGGCACGCCTTTGGCCACTGCACTGCAGGAAACCCTGCGCCAGGTGCGTATGGCCCAGCGCGCCGGGCAAACGCCGTTGATTGTGCTACTGACCGATGGGCGCGCCAATATTGGTCTGGATGGACAGCCTGGCCGCGAGGCAGCGCATGCCGATGCGATGAAATGCGCGCGCTCATTGGCAGTGCTCAAGGTCCGCACCATTGTGCTGGATACAAGCGCACAAGCGAGCGAGCGTGCCGAGGAGCTCGCCGGGCAATTGCGTGCGCGCTACCTCACCCTGCCGCATGCTGATGCCCGCCAGATGAGCGCTTCGATTCGCGCAAATTCGCAGGTGTAAGCGATTCATGAGCTCTTGCCCCCAAGACGCATAACATGAAGTGGCAACAGCATGCTCACGACTGGCCGCAGGCCGAGCACAGTCAATTCGTGGTGATGGGTGCCGGGCAATGGCACACGCAGTGCTTCGGTCAGTGTGGCCCAGGCGCGCAGATCATATTGATGCTGCACGGCACTGGCGCGAGCACGCATTCCTGGCGCGATGTTGCTCCGGCCGTGTCTGAAAGTCTTGGCACGGGCGTGGTGTGCATTGATTTGCCAGGCCACGGTTTTACTTCGGATCGGGCCAGCCGCAGTTTCAGCCTGCCTGATGTGGCGCAGGCGGTCCTCAACCTGCTCGAGCTACAGCACTGGCATGCACCGTGGGTTATTGGGCATTCGGCGGGCGCGGCGATCGCCACCCAGATGAGTTTGGCGCAGCACAGCGCGGGGCGGCATGCCCATAGGATTCTTGGCTTGAATGGCGCATTTGTGCCGCTTCAGGGCCGGGTCCAACGCTGGTTCTCGCCCATGGCCAAAGTGCTCGCGCTTAATCCCCTGATACCCGCGATCTTTTCGATGAGTGCGCAACGCGATTCCGTCGTGCGTGGATTGCTGGATGGCACGGGATCGGTACTGGATGACCGCGGGCAGCAGTGGTACGCCAGGCTGATGCGCGATCCGGATCACGCCGCGGCAGCTTTGCAGTTGATGGCCCAATGGAATCTTGACGAGTTGTGGCAGCGCTTGCCGCAATTGCGCTGCGAACTTCACTTGTGGGTGGGGCAACGGGATCGCACGGTGATGCCCAAGCAAGCTGATCAAACCGCCGCCCAGGTGCCGGGCGCGCAGATAAGGCATTTCGAAGCCGTGGGGCATCTGATGCATGAGGAGCGGCCTGAGTTTTTCGCTCAGGAGATTGTGGCGCTTGTTAGGGCGCTTAATCGCCCCAGCCCGTCAGATGAACCGATTCAACTGCGCGATGGTGAGGTTGAGATAGGCCGCAAAACTCACCCAAGCCAAATAGGGCAGCAGTAACGCTCCTGCCAGCCGGTCAATGCGCATCAGTACAAGCACTAAAGCCGCGATAGATAACCAAAGTGCCACGACTTCGAGCAGTGCCCAGTCGGGTCGCTTCATGGTGAAAAACAATACGCTCCAAACCACATTGAGCAGGCCATTGATGATCCAAAGCCAAAGCATTTGATTTTTGGCTGCCGCATCGGCGCGGCGCCAGGCACGTACCGCTGCAGTGCCAATCAGGATGTAGATCGTGGTCCAGACCGGGCCAAACAACCAATCCGGGGGCTGCCACGAAGGCTTGAGCAAGGAGGCGTACCACGGGCCGATTTCAGTGGCCAGGCCGCCCAAAGCGCCCAGCACAACCAGGCACACGACCGCTACGATGATCGGCGCAGGGCCTGTTGATACCGGGCGGTCAGGGGCGTGGGTTAGCATCCAGGGGTTATACCCTGGCCAGCCCCAGCAGGTGGAACAAATCCTTGAAAAAGATGCGGACATGGGCCAGCGGTCGGCTGCGCACCAGGCGCTTGTTCATATACGCATCGAAGGTCAATTGCTGTACATCCTTGTCGCGGCAAATGCTCACAAACCGCTCGCGGCGTTTGTCGTTGGCGTACCAGAATTTCTGCATCATGCCCAACACCCAAAACACCCGGCCATGCTCCGCCAGAAAACGCTTGCGAACCGCAGCGAGATGTTTGGGTTGCCCAGTTTTCAGGAAGAGGAGAGCGCCTTCGGCTGCCATCCGGCCGCAGGCCATGGCGTAGTAAATGCCTTCGCCCGATGCGGGGGCTACCACGCCTGCTGCATCGCCGGCCAGCACCACATCACGGCCGTTGTCCCAGCGCTTGAGGGGCTTCAAGGGAATCGGTGCGCCTTCTTTACGAATCGTCTCGGCATTCTCAAGGCCTGCTTCCTTGCGCATATGAGCCACTGAATCGCGCAGCGAAAACCCCTTGTTGGCGCTTCCGGTTCCGATGCTCAATGCATCGCCGTGCGGAAAGATCCAGCCATAAAAATCCGGTGATACTGTACCGCGATAAATCACGTCACAGCGACTTGCTTCATAGCCCGCCGGAAGCTGCTCGGGCGTCTTGAGTACCTCGTGGTAAGCAAACACAAACGGGGTCTGCTCTGAGCCCGGAATTGCGGCCCGAGCTACTTTTGATTTGGCTCCATCGGCCCCGATCACGCAGCGTGCGCGCACGCGGATCACATCGTCACAGGATTCGCTGGCTACTTCATGCTGAGTGCCTTGGGTGAAGGCGAGGATGCTGGTGCCATCGGTATCGCGGGTGAGTTCGCTAAAGACGCCAGTCGCCCTCGTGGCACCATGCTCGGCGGCGCGAACCCGAAGCCATTCATCGAACTTGTCGCGGTCCACCATGCCAACAAAGCCACCCTCAATCGGAATATCCACCTGCACATTGCTGGGGGACACCATTCGCGCGCAAGTGGCATGTGCCACCAGTTGTGACTCAGGGATTTGAAAGTCACGAATCAGGCGCGGCGGAATTGCGCCACCGCAAGGCTTGATCCGACCAGCCCGATCCAGCAGCAGCACACTCATGCCCGCTCGTGCAAGGTCATCCGCCGCCGTAGCCCCTGCTGGCCCCCCGCCGACCACCACAACATCGTACTGCGCCATGACAGGCGCTTGGCTTGCACTCATGAACTGCTCCAGGAAGGTTGGTTGAGCGCGCGCGGTGCGGCGTCTCGGGAAGGGTTGGTACCGATTGAAGACGATGATTGGGAAGCCGGGGTGTGGACACGGGCCGCAAGCCATGCAGCCGCCACAAAGCACACTGCCTGCAATCCAAAAACAGTGCCATAGGCCTGACCGGTTTCCTGAATAAGCCAGCGCGCAAGGTCAGCCGCTCCGGTGCCTGCCATGCCGCCTAGGCCAAAAGCCAAAGCTTGGGATGCACCCCAAAGACCCATCCGCACACCTTCACGCCCTGCGCCGCCATCGCCCGCCAGGCGCATCATTGATCCAATCGCGGCAATCGAAAAGACGCCGTTGGCTGCGCCAAGCAGCACGACATTAGCCTGCAAAGGCCAACTTGTGCCAACGAAGCCCGCGCCGGCCAGCCCAATCGAAGCAAGCGCTGAGGCGAGGCACCCAATCACTGTCCACAGTTTCAATGAACCCGCAGCCCGACCTGCGTAGCGCTGGCCAAGCAATGCCACCAGAATCATTCCGATCAATACACCCGAATGATGCAAGCCGGAAAGTTGAGTGGATTGACCCGGGGTCATGGCAAACACGGCGCCAGCAAAGGGCTCCAGGATCAGATCCTGGGCGCTGTAAGCCAGCATCGAGAGAAACACAAAAACGGTAAATCGACGAGCGTTGGTGTTGGCCCAGACTTCTTTCAGCGCGACCAAAAACGGTACGGCATTGGAAGCGCTGCTTTGGGTTGCGGCGGAAGCACTAAGCCGAACTTGCTTTTCAGCGCCCTTTTCGATGCCCCACAAACCGAGCGTGGCCACCACAAAAGCCATGACGCATACCGCACCGGTGACCATCAACAACCGGGTTTCGGAATACGGGTCGAGCAGCTTGCCAGCAATGCCTGCAGTCATTGCGAAGCCAAAGATCATCATCATCCAGACGATGGTGGCTGCGGGCGCTCGCCGCGCCGGCGCAACCTGTTTTGCCAAGATCACCAGCAGTGAGGTGCCTGCAGCGCTAACACCCAATCCGATCAAACAGAATCCGAGGACGGCCAGACTTTGGCCCGCCCAGAGGCGGTCGTCCATCCAGGTGGTGCCAAGCGCAGCGAGAAAGCCGCCACAGGCCAGCACTGCCATACCTCCGAGGATCCAAGGGGTGCGCCTGCCGCCGACATCCGAGCCGTGGCCCATGCGCGGCCGAGTGATTTGCACCAGGTAGTGCAAGCAAACCAGGGCACCTGGCAAGAGGGCGGGTAAGGCAAGCTCAACCACCATCACGCGATTCAGGGTGGAGGTGGCCAGCACCACCACGGCACCAAGCGCTGCTTGTACAAAGCCTAGCCGAATGATCGGCCACCAACCCAAGCCAGACCACTGATTCTGATCGCCCGCTATCCTTGGATTACTCATCCGTTTTCCCTGATTTCTTGTTTCACGATAGTGCCCTTGACAGTAGCAATAGTCAATTGAAATTGACACAATCGCGCTTGGCGACTAGCCTTGGGTTTTAACCACTACACAAGGGTGCGGCGTGCTCATCAATCCAGCAGCCACCACTGGCCTGACCTTGCGCTCGCCGGTGGGATCAGATGACCGAAACACCCCTCCGGGGCCTGGATCGGGAGCGGGCGCAGGTGCTCATGGCTTGCAGTCCGAGCGTCCCAAGGCAATTGTGATTGGCACGGGCTTCGGCGGCCTGGCTTCGGCCATCCGGCTTGCAGTGCGTGGCTATGAAGTGCAGGTTTTTGAAAAACTCGATGGTCCTGGCGGCCGGGCCTATGTGCATAAGCGCGATGGATTCGTGTTTGATGCTGGCCCCACCATCATCACCGTTCCTTTTTTGCTTGAAGAGCTTTGGGCCCTGTGCGGCAAGCGCTTGCAAGACGATATTGATTTGCGCCTGATGGCTCCGTTTTATCGGATTCGATTTGATGATGGCACCCACTTCGATTACACCGGTGATCCGCAAGCGATGCGCGAGGAAATCGCCAAGATTTCGCCAAGCGATGTGCCTGGCTACGACCGCTTCATGGCGATGGCTGATCGCTGCTACGAAAAGGGCTTCGTGAAGCTCGGGCCGATTGCGTTTGATCGCATCAGTATTTTGCTCAAGGCGATTCCGATCCTCGGTCAAATGAAGGCTTGGCTGAGCTTGCACCAGTTGGTGGCGAGTTACTTCAAGCATCCCAAGCTGCGTGCTGCCTTTAGCCTGCAGTCCTTGTTGATTGGAGGCAATCCGTTTTCAGTCACTGCGGCCTATGCCCTGATTGCGTCGCTGGAGCGGCGCTTTGGCGTGTATTCCGCAATGGGCGGCACGGGGAGGATCATCGATCATCTAGTGGGCCTGCTGGTGGAGCAGGGTGGTGCGGTGCGTTACAACTCGCCGGTGCAGACCATCAGCGTGCAAAGGATAGGCGGTAAAGCCCGCGCCACCGGAGTGGTGCTGTCCAATGGCGAGCGCCACGAGGCTGATCTTGTCGTGTGCAACGGCGATGCGGCCTGGACCTATCGGCATTTGATTGCGCCTGAGTTTCGCAGGCATTGGACCGACCGAAAAATCGAGCGCGGGCAATACTCAATGAGCTTGTTTGTCTGGTATTTCGGCACCAAGCGAAAATACCCGGATGTGCCGCACCACATGATGGTTCTTGGTCCGCGCTATGAGGCGTTATTGAAGGATATCTTCAAGCGAAAAGTGCTGGCTGACGATTTCAGTTTGTACCTGCATCGCCCCAGCGCCACTGATCCGTCGCTTGCGCCCGAAGGCTGTGATTGCTTTTACGTGTTGGCGCCGGTGCCTCATCTGGAAGGCACCACGGATTGGCATGCCCACGCCGAGCCCTATCGCAAGGCAGTGGCCCAGCGCTTGTCGGAAACCGTGTTGCCTGGCTTGGAAGAGGAAGTGGTGTGCTCCATCCTCACGACTCCGCAGGACTTTCAGGATCGGTTGTGGTCATTCAAGGGCAGTGGGTTTGGCCTGGAACCTACCCTGCTGCAAAGCGCTTATTTTCGCCCGCACAATCGCAGCGAAGATATCGAGCGTTTGTTTATGGTGGGGGCAGCCACGCACCCTGGAGCGGGCGTGCCCGGTGCCTTGATTTCAGCCAAGGTGCTGGACCAGGTTGTACCTGCAGCGCAGGAGCTGGCCCTTCGGCGTTAGCGAACCCGGGGCATTTTAAAGGGCAGCAACAGCTGCGTGGTGGGCGCGATCAGGCGCGCCACATTCAGGCTTTCATGCATCGACACCGTGCTCTCGCCCATCAGCTCGCTGCGTACCACTGAACGCGCGTAAAACGGAGTGTCTTCGTAAGTAGCCTCCACCTTGGCTGGGCCAGTGCTGCGCATGTTGCGCTCGATGCCCCACAAGCTGCGCCGTAAGCGTACACGCCCGGGAGCCTCGAACGGCTCGGCCTCACCGTGACGATTGAACCGCATGGCCAGCACTCGATCATCGGAGTGTTTTTGCCGAACGTCATAGATCACCGCGGCCTCGCCATTGGCAAGACTGGCGCGAGACCAGTCCCAAGTACGGAACGGGCGATCAATGGGCTCGGCGCCTTCGTTGGAGTCGAGATATCCATGGCCCTGCCAACGCAAGCCCGGATGAAGCATATTGACTTCCACGCGTGCGCTTGGCGAGATCGGCCCCCACAAGTGTTGGCCAGCATCATCAAGGGGTGCTACAAAGCGGCTCAAGCTAGCGGCGTGCACCGTGATCTCACCACGCACGGCGCTTGGCCACGGCAGATTGCGTTCATCCACCCGGATGCTGAGTCGGTCACCCTGCCAGCGTAATTGACTCGGCCCTACGCTAAAAAAATCAAGCCCGCGGGCTACGCTGGCCTGCGAACGTTCAGTCATCGTCCAGCGTCGCACGCCCTTGCCATAAAGCGCTACATTGATGGCGCAATGGTTTTCAGCCTGCCCATTTCCGCTGCGCTGTGCCCAGCGGTAATACGGCGAAAATACGCTGCCGACAAAAGCGATCAGGGTGAGGCCGTAGAGTCCGTCATCGCTGAGGGCATCGACGTACCACCAAAGGTAGCCACCGTTCGGGACCGGCTGGTCGAATCGAGGTGCGCCATCAGGGCTGCGGCCGCGAGTTGCCCGGAGATCGCGGCCATCGGCACCCCAGCTCCCGGATGAGCGCTGCCCCCCGCCAGGAAAAGCCCCGGAATCGCTGTAGTGGCTGCCGGGCGTTTGAAGACGTCCATCCAGCTGTGCGTGGCCTGACCGTAAAGCGCTCCCGCTGAGCCCGGAAACAGATCGTGGAACTGATGCGGCGTGGTGCGCAGAATGTGTTCCGGCTGGGGCCGAATCTGCAGGCCGCAACGCGCCAGCAGGCGCAGCATCGCTTGTTCGCATGAGTAAATTTCTCCCGGGCTGGGCCGAGGGCCATCCCCATAAGCTGGTGCATTCACCAGGCATAACAATCGTTCTGAACTCAGCGAAGGCGCTTGCTGAGGCTGCGGGCGATCCTGCGCGCAAACATATACCGTCGCTTGGCGCGGCAGGCGTCGATGTTCGAAGATGTCGCGAAACTCGCTCGCATAATCGGCGTCGAAAAACACATTGTGGCGAGCCAAGTTAAAGCCCGAGGTGGGCGCATGCATAGCCCAGGTGAGAGCGGAAAGCGAGCGCCGATCCGTCGATACAGCAGGTGTTGCAGGCTTGACTTGATCGCCCAGCAGCCCAGCGGCCAACGCGTGGCTTTCACCATTGAACACGACCGCATCCGCACCGAAACTTGTGCCATCCAACAAATGCACTGCATGCACCGCTCCGTGGCGCAATTCAATGCGTTGGGCTTGACTCAGACAGCGGATATCCACTCCAAGTGCCCGGGCACGCTCGGCCAGTGCTTTCGCAATCGAGTGCATTCCACCGCGCACCGACCATACGCCTTCCATTTCCACCTGGGCGATCAGCATCATCGTGGCGGGCGCCTTGAACGGCGAAGAGCCGCAATAGGTGGCATATCTGCCAAACAGCTGCTGCAAGCGGGGGTCCTCGAAATGGCGGCTTAAAGCGCGCCATAGGGTGCTGAAGGGCCCCAGTGCAGTCAATGCGGCCAGCCCACGCGGACCCAGGCCACGGGTCATCGAGAGAAGTGTGGGCCGCTGCGATCCCATGTAGGGTTGCCGAAGGGTTGTGAGCAGATGTTTGGCCTGGTCACAAAATCGTAAAAACATCCGTGCCTGGCGTGGCCCGCTGAACTGCGCGATCGCCTCAGCCGACAGGTTGGCATCGGCAAACAGGTCGAGCTCCTGTCCCGGCCCCCAGCTATGCCTTGCCAGCAGCTCAAGCGGCTCAATGGACAGCTCGTCTTCCAGGGAAGTGCCTGCGGCAGCAAAAATTTCGTCAAAGACCCAGCGCATGGTGAAGACGGTCGGCCCGGCATCGATACCCACCGGCGGAGTGCTTCCGGTTAAAGGCGCACCATCTGGACGGACCTGGCGCATCTTGCCGCCAACCTGGGCATGCGTTTCAAGCAAAGTGACTTGCACGCCGCGTGCTGCCAGAAGCAGGGCACTCACCAGCCCGCCAACCCCTGCCCCGATGACCACCACCCGTTTATCCATAGTGTTGCCCTCGCCACGACCCCGACACATCCACTAGCCGGTATCGGGCAAACATCGACTCGGAAAAGTAATGCTTAGCGTAGGCTGCCTCAATCGCGTGTTGGTGCGCTCCCGAGCGAGCAAAGTCATGCATCGCTTGCGCGTTGCGCCACATGCTGAAGGTCATCTGCCTTAACAGGGGAGCCTCCCCCAAGCCTGCAGCCACCAGGCATCCCGGGGCAGACTCAAGCGATTGCTGGGCTGCCGGTGCGAGGCGCCAAAATTGTGCAGCTTGGGTCGGGCGAATCGAGGCTCGGGTAATTGAAACTTCGACTGAATCAGACGCGGAATCGCCTTGGCTGGGTCGCGACACGCTTTCGAATGATGCGCCCGACCACCGACCGCGCACAGAATGTGCCTGCAGCAAGCAAGTCAGCATGTCATCGGTGTTGGCCTTAAGTGTTGCGAAACGGGAATCTTGTGCGAGGCAGCGCCGCGCGTTGGCAGCCGTGTCAAACACCATAAAAAGACCCTGATGCAGCAAGCTCGGACGCACACCAAAGCCTGCCTCATGTCCGCTTCCCAACACCTTTACAAACTGTAATCCGGGAAGATTGCGCCAGGCGCGCGGGCCAATCACCAATCGGGACGCTCCCCACCAGCGCTTGGTCCGGGCATAGCGCATCAACACAACCAGTGTGGTTTGTTCGGAGGTCAGGGGTTGAGTTGCGGACGCGGGCCTGGATAGCTCGCCTGCTGAGGCTATTAGGCGGTCCGCAGGTGGGTGAAGCAGAGCATTCGGGGGGCGTTCAAGCGTCTGGCTCGCCACCCAGATCTCCCAATCCGTAGCGCCGCAACTTCACATACAAACTCTGGCGTGATAACCCAAGCATTTCCGCCGCACTCGCACGATTATCGCGTGTGAGTTCAAGAGCCGCTTCAATGCACAACTGTTCAATCAGGTCGGTGGTTTCGCTGACAATGTCGCGCAGGGGAACCCGACCCACCAACTCGGTGAGCTGTGAGGCCGAGCGCGGCAGCTCGCGACTCTTTTGCGGCTCACGCTCCAGCCTGCGACCAATGTCGCGGACGGTAAAGCCCATCGACCCTGGTGCAGGCAACTGCAAACGCACCGCCGAAATTTCTACCGGCACATTCGATCCATATTCACTGCGCAACGAGGTGCTGAACAATCGTACGATGCCGTGTTGGCGAAGATTCGCCAGCAAAACATTCATATCAACACCAGCGCGACCCAGCCAACGCTCCAGCGATTCACCGCGCAAGGCCTGCTGAGATTGCAACTGCACCATATCGGCAAAAGCTGCATTGCATTGCTGCACCCTGCCGCTTTCGTCGGTGATTACAAACCCATCGGGGCTGCGTTGCATGAGATCAAGGAGCTTGGCTTGCTGTTCGTTTTCCTGACCTTCGAGATTGCCTCGGGACCCGCCCAGCCGCATCAGAAAGAACCAGCGTTCTTCTTGCCGAAAAATACTGATGTGACACTGCACTGCCTCACCGCGCACTGCAGCAAGATCAACCAATTCAGGCTTGCCGGAAGCGCGCACTGCTGCCATCGCTTGGTCGAGCCTGGAGGCGGCACCGGTTTGGAAACACTGGTGAAATGGTGCGCCAATCACTAGTTTTGGTGGGCGATCAAGCAGCGCGAGCGCAGCTGGATTAGCCTCCACTACATCCTCCGAAGCTGCGTCCACCATCAACACAGCGTCATTGATCGATTGAAACAGAGCCCGATAACGGGTTTCAAGATGGCGCAATCGCAGATAATCCCGCTCCAGCGACTGCTGCGCATCGACCAGCCGCTGCTGCAGGGCTGCCAGCGCGCTGAGGTCTCGTCCCAAGGCAATCAGACTTCCCGATTCCTGAGCCCGCACGAGCGCTATCTCAAACGGGGCATCCTCAGCTTGATTGGTCGGAAAATTGATGTGCCGCCAAAGTGCTCGCGAGGTGCCTTGCAAAAGTTCGCGTACCTTTGGGCGTGACTCGTGGGTGACGATATCCTCCCAGCGTCTGCCTACCCATTGCCCGGTATCTCCAAGCGCGAGTTCCTTGCGGGTCACTTGCACCTGCTCGATAACACCCTGAGGATCCAGTTTGAGTGTGATGTCTGCGCTGGCTTGAAGCAGCTTGATGGCATCTGCCGGGATAGTCGACTCGGTGCCCATGGGCGGGGCAGTGGTGGCAGGTCTTACAGGTGGGTTCACGTTACTTCTGTTCTTGTTGCTTAAGGAGGGTGGGCCTTTTGGCCCGGAGGAGCTGATCAGCCAGTACAACGGTTTGGCGGGCATCGGGTGCACTGCCATCAGCACCTAATTCAATCGCCCAATGTGGGTTGGCTACAAATACCGGGCCGCCAACCAGCACCAGCATGCCAGCCTCAGCGCTGTTATCGCGCAGGGCGGCAATCAATTCGCGCATCTCGTGCATCTGCACGCTGGCACCGGCGGATAAGCCAACGATGTCGTAGGCGTGAGACTTGACTTCGGCTAGAAGCTGCTCGGTAGTGGTTTGCTGAAGGTGTTGAACCTGCCAGCCCGCTGCCCGCATGAATTCGGCAACCAGTGTTAAGCCCAGCGTATGGACTCCGCCCGGGCAAACACTTAGCAGCGCACGCTTGGTTTGAGGTTGTACGGCGCGATGGCCTTCCACCAGAAACCGCGGGCTAAGGTTGAGAATCAACTGCTGCAATTGGCCAACACCCAGCGTAACTTCTGTGAAGCTTGCACTATCGTCGTCCCAGCGCTCGCCAATTTCCCGAGCAGCGGGGGCCAGAAGGTCCAAATAGATAGTGCCAAGCGGAACCTTGGCTTCCATTAGGCGGCTCACCACCGCGGCGCATGCGGCTTGGTCTCCCGCCATCGCGGCGGAAATAAACTCCTGCAAGGCGAGCGCCGGGGTGGTACGGTCCGACGGCTGCTGCAACGCCTGATCAATCGCTGCGGTGTCGCATGGCGCCAAGCCATGGGTTTGCATCAAGGCTGGAAGCACCTGACGTTCAATGGTTTCAATGAGCGTCTGCCGGGCCTTGATCTTAGGGTCGCCAGAGGCGGCGGGAATCGAGTCGGTGTCAAGTGACGAACTGCTTTGAACCATCCGCAGTGTACTGCCCGATGGTGGTGGAAAGCCCTGCATGCTGTTGTCCCCGTGAGCGGCAGCGGCGGAAGACTTCCATAGTTTGCCGGCCAAGGCTCCGAGCTTACTCCCCTGAGCAGCCAACGACCAGCGCAAACTACCAAGTGATGAATCGAACAAGGCCATGAACAAAATTTTTGAAGTGATGTAGACAAAGATTGAACAGGATTATCAACTGCGATTCATTGAATGTCTAGTGGTCAGAACGTCAGGCTGAGTTGACATCTGTGATCAGGCCGACTAGATTCCTCCTTGTGAAAGCTCCGATCTACACGCCTGAACAAAAAGTCCGCCGCGACGCCACGGTCTGGACCCTTGTGCAAGGCATCTTGGCCCCCATCCAATTTCTTGTTTTTATTGCGAGCTTGGTTTTGGTGCTGCGCTATATGGCCACCGGATCGGGTTTTGGTTTGGCTGCTTTTTCTGTAGTCGTGAAGACGCTTTTGCTATACGCGATCATGATTGCCGGCTGCATCTGGGAAAAACGGGTGTTCGGGATGTACCTGTTTGCTCCGGCGTTTTTCTGGGAAGACATGGTGAGCATGGTTGTGATGATTCTGCACACGGTTTACCTAGTCGCCTGGCTCACCGATAGCCTGCCTGCGCAAACCATGATGATGCTTGCTTTGGTGGCTTACGCGACCTACTTGGCCAACGCTTTGCAGTTTGTATTGAAATTACGTGCTGCACGGCTTTCTGGTGCTGCCGCGACCGAACCGGCGGTTGCCCAGGGCGTGGCTTCTACCTCAAACGCCTCGTTACAAGGCATGGCCCAATGAGCGCCCAGCCTTCAGAGATTGGTTGCGGCGAGCTTCCGGTCATCAAGCAGCGCGGGCAACGCGAGGTGTTTTGCGGGTTGACCGGCATCGTGTGGTTGCATCGCAAGATTCAGGACGCTTTTTTTCTTGTGGTGGGCTCACGAACCTGCGCGCATCTGATTCAATCGGCCGCCGGTGTGATGATTTTCGCTGAGCCCCGTTTTGCCACCGCGATCATTGATGAGCGTGATCTCGCTGGTCTGGCAGATGCGCATGAAGAGCTCGACAAAGTGGTGACCCGCCTGCTTACGCGGCGCCCGGAAATCCGCCAGTTGTTTCTTGTCGGTTCCTGCCCGTCAGAGGTGATCAAGCTTGATCTCGGGCGCGCCGCTGAACGCTTGTCCAAGCAATTTGCGCCGCGAGTGAGTATTGTGAATTACTCCGGTAGCGGCATTGAAACCACGTTTACACAGGGTGAAGATGCCTGCCTCGCCGCTTGGGTGCCGCTGCTGCCCCAAGCGTCAAGCGACGCGCCTCCCAACTTGCTCGTCGTTGGAAGCTTGCCGGATATTGTCGAAGATCAGTTCAAGCGGTTGTTTGCTCAGATCGGGATCTCGAATGTTGAGTTTTTCCCGCCCAGGGTTTCGACGGCCTTGCCTGCTGTGGGGCCAGCCACCAAAGTGCTCCTTGCTCAGCCATTTCTTGGTGAAACGGCGCGTGCTTTGCTTGAGCGTGGAGCTCAGCGTATTGATGCACTGTTTCCGTTTGGTGTTCATGGAACGCAAGACTGGCTTACCCGGGCGGCGGCGGCGTTTGGGATTGCTGCTGAGCATGTTGAAGAAGTGATAGCTTCCGCAAAGGCGCGTGCGATCAAGGCTCTGGAAGCTCCACGCCAACGGCTAGCGGGTCGCTCGATCTTTTTCTTTCCAGATTCCCAGCTCGAATTGCCCCTGGCGCGGTTCTTACGGGACGAGCTGGGCATGCAGCTGCTTGAGGTCGGTACACCTTACTTGCATCGCGGCTTAATGGCACATGAGCTAGCCGCGTTGGGGCCGCAGGTTCAGCTCTCCGAAGGCCAGGATGTCGAGCTGCAGTTAGATCGTTGCAAAGCCTTGCGACCAGATATGGTGGTTTGCGGGTTGGGTTTGGCCAATCCGTTGGAAGCCGAAGGCATCACTACCAAGTGGTCCATCGAGCTGGTGTTCAGCCCAGTGCATGGCTTTGAGCAAGCGGCAGATCTCGCCGCGTTGTTTAGCCGCCCGCTGGTGCGTCGTCTAAAGCTGGTCGCCTAAGATGCAGCTCACGCTCTGGACCTACGAAGGGCCGCCGCATGTTGGTGCGATGCGAGTGGCCACGGCAATGCGTGATGTGCATTATGTGTTGCATGCGCCCCAGGGCGACACTTATGCCGATTTGTTGTTCACCATGATCGAGCGGCGCAATCGGCGCCCGCCAGTGACCTACACCACCTTTCAAGCGCGCGATTTGGGCGGCGACACCGCCGACTTGTTCCAGAGCGCTACGCGGCAGGCCTATGAGCGCTTTAAGCCTCAGGCGATGCTGGTGGGCGCATCTTGCACGGCTGAGCTGATTCAAGACGATCCTGGAGGCTTGGCCAAGGCTTTGGATCTGCCGATTCCGGTGGTTGCGCTCGAGTTGCCTGCTTACCAGCGCAAAGAAAACTGGGGCGCTAGCGAAACGTTTTACCAATTAGTTCGCCAATTGGCACACGGTCACGTTGCCGGGCACAAGCAGGCGCGCCTGGACAAAGTAGCCTCTGGTGTGACGAGTACACCTCGTTGCAATATCCTGGGGCCGAGCGCACTTGGGTTTCGTCATCGTGACGATCTCACCGAAATCAGCCGCTTGCTCGCAGCCATGGGCGTTGAGATCAATGTGGTGGCACCGATGGATGCCGATCCAAGTCAATTGATGCGATTGGGCGAGGCTGATTTCAACGTTGTCCTCTACCCCGAGGTGGCGCAGCTCACTGCAACCTGGCTGCAGCGTAACGCCGGGCAACCCTTTACTCGTTCAATTCCCATGGGGGTAAGCGGGACCAAGGCATTTATCGAAGAGGTCTGCGCACTGGCAGGCCTGGATGTCAGCGAAGTCATGCAACGACCACTTCTGGCCGGGCACTCGCGCTCGATGTGGTATTCGCGCTCAGTGGATTCCACCTACCTCACTGGCAAACGCGTGTTCATCTTTGGCGATGCCACCCACGCAGTTGCTGCGGCACGAGTTGCCAGTGATGAACTGGGTTTCGAAGTGGTCGGTCTGGGGACCTACAGTCGTGAGTTTGCACGTGAAATTCGCGATGCGGCCAAGTTGTATGGCCTTGAGCCCCTGATTACTGACGATTATCTTGAAGTTGAAGAGCAGGTCGCCAAGCTGCAGCCCGAGCTGGTTTTAGGCACTCAGATGGAGCGGCATATCGCCAAGCGCCTCGGGATTCCATGCGCAGTGATTTCGGCTCCGATTCATGTTCAGGACTTTCCGGCCCGCTATTCGCCTCAAATGGGTTTCGAGGGCGCCAATGTCTTGTTCGACACTTGGGTGCATCCCTTGATGATGGGTCTGGAGGAGCATCTTCTGGCCATGTTCAAGGATGATTTTGAGTTTCATGGCGATGCCGCTGCGTCGCATCTGGGTCACGGCCAAGCGGCTCGTCCCATGGCTGTCGAAGTTGAGCCTGAGGATGCAAGCGCTGAGGTTGCCGTACTGGATAGGCCTGCAACGCCCGCTCAGTGGAGCGCGGAAGCCGAGCGAGAGCTCGGAAAGATACCTTTTTTTGTACGTGGCAAGGCCAGGCGCAATACCGAGCGCTATGCCACCGAACGCAGCATTGCATCGATCTCGGTTGAGACCTTGTATGAAGCCAAAGCTCACTTCAGCCGCTAGGTCAGCCGTACCGATCCAGGTGGTCCTGGTGACCATGGATCCGCATTTGGCGAGCGCCGCTCAGCGTGCGCGCGACTCGCTGCTGCGCCAATTGCCCGGGCTGCAGTTCAGTGTGCATGCAGCTGCGGATTGGGGCAATGACAAGACCTCGCTGAATCGGTGCATCGCAGCGATTGAAAGTGCCGACATTGTGATTGCCACCATGTTATTCATGGAAGAGCATTTCCAACCGGTGTTGCCTGCGCTGGCTGCGCGCCGCGATGCTTGTGATGCCATGGTGTGCATCATGTCCGCCCCGGAAGTGACCCGCTTGACCCGGATTGGGCGCTTCACCATGGACGGCAAAACTTCCGGCCCAATGGCTTTGCTCAAGAAGCTCAAACCCAAGCGGGACGCATCGGCGCCAAGTTCTGCGGGCGCTCAGCAAATGAAGATGCTGCGTCGTATCCCGCAGCTGCTCAAGTATGTTCCTGGCACCGCGCAAGACGTGCGGATCTATTTCCTGTGCCTGCAGTATTGGCTCGCTGGCTCGCAAGACAATATCAATGGGCTGGTGCAGACGCTGATTGATCGCTACGCTTCTGCCGAGCGCGAGGTCCTGCGTGGATTACTCAAGCCGCCCGCACCTGTGGAGTATCCAGAGGTGGGTCTTTATCATCCCCAGTTGGCTGGATTGGTTGAGCAGGTCGAGCATCTCCCACGGGTAGCGAGTAGTGGAAAAGCAGGCACTGTCGGCTTGCTGTTAATGCGATCCTATTTGCTCGCAGGCAATGCAGCTCACTATGCGGGGGTGATCACTGCGCTGGAGGCCCGTGGTCTGCGGGTGATTCCGGCCTTTGCTTCAGGGCTTGATGCACGCGAAGCGATCGACCGATATTTTATGAAGGATGGCCGCGCTGTTATTGATGCCATGGTGTCCATGACCGGCTTTTCCTTGGTGGGAGGCCCTGCGTATAACGATGCGCAAGCCGCTGAAAAAGTGTTGGCGGCTTTGGATGTTCCGTATGTCGCTTTGCTCCCGGTTGAGTTTCAAACCCTTGAGCAATGGCGCAACTCTGAGCGCGGATTGCTTCCTGTTGAAGCCACCATGATGGTGGCGATTCCTGAGCTCGATGGCGCTACCGGCTCCATGGTGTTTGGCGGTCGCGTGGCTTCAGCCAATAGCTTGCAGGCCGCCCAGGATATGCAGGTCGACACCGAACGCGCTGATTCAATTGCAGCGCGCGTCAGCAAACTGATCGCCTTGCGTAAGGGTGAGCGTGCCAGTCGCAAGCTTGGCCTAGTGATTTTTAATTTTCCACCCAATGCAGGCGCAGTTGGCACGGCAGCTTTTCTGTCGGTGTTTGAATCAGTGTTTAACACGCTTAAACATCTCAAGTCGCAAGGCTATTCGGTCGAGCTGCCCGAAAATGTTGAGGCGCTTCGCATATCAATACTTGAGGGCAATCGCGAACGCTACGGCAGTGATGCCAACGTCTTGGCCCGAGTGCGTGCTGATGATCATGTGCGCCGCGAAAAGTATCTTGCGCAGATTGAAGCTCAATGGGGGCCATCACCTGGCAAGCTGAATGCCGATGGGCAAAGCATTCATATTCTTGGTGCGCAGTTTGGCAATGTGGCGGTGGTAGTCCAGCCTGGCATGGGGATTGAAGGTGATCCGATGCGATTGCTGTTCGATAAGGGCTTTGTCCCCACCCATGCGTTTTCAGCCTTCTATCGCTACCTGCGTGAGGATTTCGCGGCCGACGCATTGCTGCATTTCGGCACCCATGGCGCGCTTGAGTTCATGCCAGGCAAGCAAAGTGGTTTGTGCGGCCAATGCTGGCCGGATCGTCTGATTGGTGATGTACCGAATTTCTACCTCTATGCAGCCAATAATCCCTCGGAAGGTACGCTGGCCAAACGCCGCGCCTGCGCCACGCTCATCAGTTACCTCAGTCCACCGCTTGCACAGGCGGATCTGTATAACCAACTGGCCGATCTAAAGGCAGCACTGGATCGTTGGCAACAACTGGGCCCAGCTGAAAAACTTGATCAGCATCATTTGCTTGAGCTGCTTCAAGGCCAGGCGGTTGAGGTTGAGCTCGCCTCAGCGACTCCGGGCTGGACGACCCTAAGCCCCAATCAACTCAATGATGTGCTGCAAAAGCTCGACCACGGCATGCTTGAGCTGCAGTACACCCTGATTCCGCATGGGCTGCATGTCGTGGGACAGCCTTTTAGCCGGGTAGAGAGCGAGCAAATGGTGCAGTTGCTTGCCAACTCGCTAGTCGAAGCGCACAACCACAAACTGGGTGTCGCACCGATGGAGCATCTGAACAGCCGTCAGGTTCAGGCCCTTCTGGACGGCCAGTCTGCAACGGATGTGCAGAATCTATCCGGACGCAGCAGTACCAAGGAGCAGATTCACCTGATCGAGCAGCTCCAGAAAGCGCATCAATCACTGATGCAAGACTCCGAGCTTCAGGCCATTGTGCATGCGCTGGATGGCAATTTCGTCCGACCGGCACCGGGTGGTGATTTGCAGCGTACCCCCGAGGTTTTGCCCACTGGTCGTAACCTGCATGGCTTCGATCCCTTCCGTATCCCGAGCCGATTTGCGGTAATGGATGGCGAGCGTCAAACCCAGCGTTTACTGGATCGCTACAAGCAAGATAGTGGCGAGTTGCCGGAGACCATTGCCATGGTGCTCTGGGGCACGGATAACCTCAAGACCGAAGGCGCGCCAATTGCTCAAGCCCTGGCCCTGATTGGTGCCCAAGCGCGCTTTGATACTTATGGTCGCTTGGCCGGCGCGCAGCTGGTGCCTCTGGCCTTGCTCGGACGGCCCCGGATTGATGTAATGATGACCTTGTCTGGCATCTTCCGCGATTTGCTGCCCTTGCAAATCAAGCTGCTTGCTCAGGCTGCGCTGATGGCGGCGCAGGCTGATGAGCCGCTTGAACAGAACTTTATCCGCAAGCATGCCTTGGCCTATCAGGCTGAGCATGGCGGTGACCTTGAAACCGCAGCGCTGCGTGTCTTTGGCAATGCAGATGGCGCTTATGGGGCCAATGTGAGCTTGCTGATCGATAACAGTAGATGGCAGGAAGAAGATGAACTCGCCGAGACCTTCTCCCGGCGCAAAGGATTTGCCTATGGGGTGGAGGGTCACGCGATGGCTCAGCCCAAGCTTTTGGCCAGCGTGTTGGCGAAGGTCAATCTGGCCTACCAGAATCTTGATTCGGTAGAGCTCGGGGTGACTACCATCGACACTTACTTCGACACGCTTGGCGGGATCAGTCGAGCCATTGCCCGAGCCAAAGGCCCCAATGGCGCCACGGCTCCGGTGTACATCGGTGACCAGACAACTGCACAGGGCACCGTAAGGACTTTAAGCGAGCAGGTCGCCCTTGAAACGCGCACCCGCATGCTTAACCCCAAGTTTTACGAAGGTCTGCTGGAGCACGGTTTTGAGGGTGTTCGGCAGCTGGAAGTGCATTTAACCAATACCCTCGGATGGTCTGCCACGACCGGGCAGGTCCAGCCTTGGGTGTATCAGCAACTCACGCAAACCTTCATGCTCGATCCCAAGATGCGTGATCGTTTGGCTCAACTCAACCCCACCGCCTCTGCGCGATTTGCCAATCGCTTGCTGGAAGCTTCGGAGCGCAAGTACTGGCAACCCGATGAACAAGTATTAAAAGCCCTGCGTGCCGCAGGTGAAGAACTCGAAGACCGCCTGGAAGGCGCATATCAGGGAGCCACAGCATGATGGATGTTAGCTCGGTGCCAATCACCGAAATTCAGCGACCCCGTCGCAGCCCACCGGACGGGGAGGGGAGCGTGCAGGTTGCTCTCGATCCGGGAGTTGGCATAGGTACCGCAAAAGTCTTTGCCATCTATGGCAAAGGCGGCATCGGTAAAAGCACCACGTCGTCGAATCTTTCGGTGGCTTTTTCAAAGCTGGGCAAACGCGTTTTGCAAATCGGTTGTGATCCAAAGCACGACTCGACGTTTACTCTGACCAAGAAGTTAATGCCCACCGTCATTGATGTGCTTGAGTCGGTGGATTTCCACGCAGAAGAGTTGCGGGTCGAGGACTTTGTTTTTGAGGGCTACAACGGCGTCATGTGCGTTGAAGCAGGTGGGCCTCCTGCAGGCACGGGTTGCGGTGGCTATGTCGTCGGTCAAACCGTCAAGCTCTTGAAGGAGCACCATCTCCTCGAAGATACCGACGTTGTGATTTTTGACGTGCTGGGTGATGTGGTGTGCGGTGGTTTTGCCGCTCCATTGCAACATGCCCATCGCGCCCTCATCGTCACGGCCAATGACTTCGATTCGATTTTTGCCATGAACCGAATTGTTCAGGCGATTGCAGCCAAGGCGAAAAACTACCCCGTGCGTCTGGGGGGCGTCATTGCAAATCGCAGCGCTGGCACCGACCAGATCGACAAGTTCAATGAACGGACGGGTCTAAAGCTGATGGCGCACTTTCAGGATCTCGATGAGATCCGCCGTTCGCGTTTGAAGAAGTCGACACTTTTTGAAATGGATAGCACTCCGGCACTTGAACTGGTGCGCGCCGAGTACATGCGCCTTGCGCAAGCGCTGTGGGACGGTACCGATCCTTGTATCGCTCAAGCGCTCAAGGATCGCGATATCTTTGATCTCCTCGGGTTTGATTGAAATGAGCCAACTGTCTTATCAACAGCGTCGCGGCGAGATTCAGACCTATTTTGACCGCACCGCTGCCCAAGCCTGGGAGCGGCTCACGTCCAACGAGCCGGTGGGCCGCATTCGGGCGACCGTGCGCGCAGGTCGCGACCAGATGCGTGCGATTTTGCTCGGCTGCCTTCCACAGGATATGCGCGGGCTTCATCTGCTCGACGCGGGCTGTGGGACGGGTGCTTTGGCGGAGCAGGCGGCCCTGCGTGGTGCACGGGTGACCGCTATCGACTTGTCCCCCACGATGGTCGAAATCGCAGCCAAGCGATTGCCGGATCATCTACAGTTCTCCAAGGTCTCGACAGCCGGGTCTGCGCAAGGCAGCGTGCGTTTTCTTTCGGGCGATATGCTCGACGCGGGGCTCGGTGAATTTGATTATGTGGTTGGGATGGATAGCTTGATTCACTATCAGCCCACCGACATGCTGCAAGCCCTGCACAAGCTTGAGCCCCGTATTCGACGCGGCATGATTTTTACTTTCGCTCCCCGCACTCCTTTGCTTAGTCTTATGCACACGGCAGGAAAGCTGTTTCCACGTTCCGATCGCGCTCCTTCGATCGTGCCCGTTGCCCAGTCATTTCTGCTCAATGAGATGGCTCAAGATGCGCAACTGGCCAACTGGCAGGTGGTGCATAGCGAGCGGGTAAGCAGCGGGTTCTATACCTCCCATGCGCTCGCTATTCAGCGTAGATCAGCTTCTCAGTCAATCGAGCAGGAGTCCGCCCGATGAGTTCTGGTGAGTCAGGTGCGATGAGCGCTGCTCTGCAATCGGCACGTCCCAAGGCCTCACAGATCTGGAGGCGTATCGGGCCGAAATTCCTGCCATTTGCTGACGCTGCGAGCCAGGAACTCCCGCTGGGGCGCCTCTTGCGCCTATCACTGTTTCAGGTGTCGGTCGGCATGTGCACAGCCCTGCTCATCGGAACCTTGAATCGGGTCATGATCGTAGAGTTGGGCGTAGCTGCCTGGTTGGTCGCGTTGATGGTTGCCTTGCCCTTGCTGGTGGCTCCGTGGAGAGCCTTGGTTGGATTTCGATCCGATACTCATCGGTCTGTGCTCGGATGGCGTCGCGTCCCTTACATTTGGATGGGGTCGTTGCTGCAGTTCGGCGGCTTGGCCATCATGCCCTTTGCCTTGATCCTGCTGTCAGGCGATACCCATGGCCCAGCCTGGGTTGGCCCGCTAGGTGCCGCATTGGCTTTTCTCATGGTCGGCGCAGGTGTTCAAACAACCCAAACAGCCGGCTTGGCGCTTGCCACTGACCTTGCTCCTGAGCATGCGCGCCCGCGCGTCGTTGCCTTGATGTATGTAATGCTGTTGGTGGGCATGCTGGTAGCTGGCACTGTGTTCAGTGCCTTGTTGACCGATTTTTCCCAGTTTCGCCTGATTCAGGTTGTGCAGGGTGCGGCAGAAGTCAGTTTCGTGCTCAATATGATTGCTTTGTGGAAGCAAGAGCCACGTCGCCCTGGGGGCACCGTGCACTTGCATGCCCCCGAGACTACCCCGTTTAGTCAGATTTGGCGTTCCTTTGTGCAGCAACGGGGTGTTAGCCGTTATCTCGTGGCATTAGGCATGGGGACCGCCGCATTCAGTATGCAAGATGTGATCCTGGAACCCTATGGTGCCCAAATTCTGAACCTGTCGGTTGGCGCCACTACAGCGCTCACCGCATTAATGGCATTTGGGGCAATTGTTGCTTTTGCTGTTGCTGCCCGATGCCTCACCCGCGGAGTGGGGGCTTATCTTGTTTGCGCTATTGGCGTGATGAGTGGCCTGGTGGCGTTTTCGCTGGTGGTTTTTGCCGAGCCCGCCAATTCGCCCTTGATGTTTCGTGCTGGTGTGTTGTTGATTGGGTTTGGCGGCGGCTTGTTTTCTGTTGGGTCACTTACTGCGGCAATGGGGCTGGAGACACGCGGGCTAACCGGCCTTGCTCTCGGGGCCTGGGGAGCCGTTCAAGCCTGTGCGGCTGGCCTTGCAATTGCTGCCGGCGGCGCTGTGCGGGACATTGTTAGCATGTTTGCAATGCAGGGTGCCTTAGGCGAGGCGCTTCGCAACCCAGCAACTGGATACAGCTTTGTGTATCACATCGAATTGGCGTTGCTTTTTGCAACGCTGATCGCGCTTGGCCCCCTGGTGCGGCTCAAGCGCGTTCAAGTGGTTGATCCTTCCAAGAAGTTTGGACTTTCGCAGTTCCCGAGTTAACACTATTCACCACAGGAGAACCCTATGGGTACCGGAGCCATTACAGGGTATGTTGATGTTGCACAGCTTGTGCTTTATGCATTTTGGGTCTTTTTCTTTATCTTGATTTACTGGCTGCAACGCGAAAGCAAGCGTGAAGGCTACCCGATGCATACTGACCGCCCAGGGCGCGATTTTGTTGACGGATTACTGCCGCTCCCACCCGCCAAGGTCTATAAGCTGGCTAATGGCCAGGAGCGTCTGGCGCCGCATTCGCGCGATCAAAAAGTACCCCTTGCTGCCGTGCCAACTGCAGGCTTTCCAGGGGCGCCGCTTGATCCAACAGGCAATCCGATGCTCGATAACATCGGTCCGGGTTCTTACACTGCGCGAGCTGATCATCCTGAACATAGCCATAACGGCGACGTCCTGATCAAGCCTTTGGCGAAATTGGCTGGATTCAGCCTGGCACACCAAGACATTGACCCGCGCGGGCTCGATGTGGTCGGAGCAGATGGCGTTAAGGGCGGCACGGTGCGCGAGGTCTGGATTGACCACGCAGAAATGATGGTGCGTTATCTTGAGCTTGAAGTTGCGGGCGGGTCCCGCAAGTTGCTGCCGATCAACTTCTGTCGCATCGGCCGTAGCGAAATTAAGGTGCAAGCAATCATGGGGGGCCAGTTTGTCGCTGTGCCAGCCACTAAACTGCCTGATCAAGTGACTTTGCTCGAAGAAGACAAGATCACCGCGTATTACGCAGCTGGTCTTCTTTATGCAGAACCCAGCCGTACTGAGACACTGCTGTGAGTTATCCCAAGCCAGCCCCAGAGTATGAATTCGAGGCAGAGCTTGGGTTACCCGAGCCCTTGCCTGAAGATGAGCGCGTGTTGTGGCAAGGTGCGCCTGACCGATCGGCCTTGGCAGCAAGGGTGTTCCAAGTCCGCAAGTTGGCGCTGTATTTCGTGGTGATGCTTGCTCTGCGGGCATGGTGGCTGGCCGGCGAAGGCTTAAGCGTTGGCGCTTTTGCCAAAGCTTTTGCACCTGCGTTGTTTTTGAGCGCAGTTGGTTTTGGCTTGATGCTTCTTATTGCTTGGGCGAGCTGGCGTACAACGCTTTATACGATTACAACCAAGCGGGTGGTGATGCGTATCGGCGTGGTATTGACGGTCAGTTTTAATCTCCCGTTACGGCAGATCGTCGCAGCTGACTGGACGCCAATGAAACCCAATGATCCCGAGGCAGTAGGGAGTATTGCACTGCGGCTGCGGCCTTCGGACAAGATTGCCTACTTTCACTTGTGGCCTCATGCCAGGCCCTGGCATTTCAAACATCCTCAGCCGATGCTTCGCTTCATCCCGAAGGCAAAGCACGTCGCGACTTTACTCACTCAGGCTTGGCAGCAGCAAACCGGCGTGGCTGCGCAAGGACGTGTCGAATCGGTAGATCGATCCGCCTCGCCCATCGTCTCGGGCCGTCCTGAGCCACTTTCGGCCTGAGCAGTAGTACTCCCATGAACTCGTCCGGACCCACCCTGGCCAGCGCGCCAGCTCACGACAAGCCGGTGATTGATCGCCGGGCAGTTGCAATTGGCTTGGGAATCGCTGGGGTATCAGTTGCAGCTGCAGCGTTAGTTCGATTTGTTGGGGCCCCGATCCGCGAGCCTGACGCGGCCGCGCAAACCACTCGCTTGATTCGCTTTGCGGACGGTCCAGAAGGATCGATTCTGGTGGTCGATACGATCTCAGGCCGAACCTTGGCGCAATGGGCTGGTGAACGAGGCTTCGAGCGTGGAGCGTTGAGAGCCCTTAGCCGTGAGCGCAAGCGGCGCAAGTTGCCCCTTGAAGAACCCTTTGAGTTGATTGGTCGTAGCGATGGCCGATTGACGCTGGTAGACCCCTCAACCGGGGAACGCCTTGATCTTGAATCGTTTGGGCCCACCAACGCCCAAGTGTTTGCGCAACTTCTGCGTGCGCCTTGAACGGGAGAAAATAATGGAACATTCTGCAACGATTGATAGCCCGCAACAGGTGATGGAGCTTGCCAAGTCCAATACGCTGATCAGCCCCCGTTTCTACACCACCGACTATGCTGCGATGGATAAGCTCGATGTCTCACCGGTGCGGGCGGAATGGGATTTGATGATGGCCGAGTACGAAGGCGATAACAATATCGATCACTTTCAGCGCAATGCGGAATTTACAAGCGAGATCCATGAGCTAGACCCAGCCTTGAAGAAAGAGTTTTTGGACTTTCTGATCACCTCGGTCACCTCAGAGTTCTCGGGTTGTGTGCTTTACAACGAGATCCGCAAAAACGTCGAGAATCCAGAGATCAAAAAGCTCATGACTTACATGACCCGCGATGAATCACGCCATGCCGGATTCATCAACGCGTCGCTAAAAGATTTCGGCCTGGGCGTGGATCTCAATGGTCTGAAGCGCACCAAGGCATATACCTACTTCAAGCCGAAATACATTTTCTACGCGACCTATCTGTCGGAGAAAATTGGGTATGCACGTTACATCACAATTTACAGGCAGCTCGAGCGTCATCCTGAGAAACGCTTTCATCCAATTTTCCGCTGGTTTGAGCGCTGGTGCAATGACGAGTATCGTCACGGCGAATCGTTCGCATTGATCATGCGTGCCAATCCGCACCTGCTCAAGGGGTTCAATCTGCTCTGGGTGCGGTTTTTCTTGCTGGCGGTCTATGCCACGATGTTCGTGCGGGATCACACGCGGCCGATGTTGCATGAAGCGATGGGGATTGACTCCACCGAGTACGACTATCAGGTGTTTGATATCTGCTCGGAGATTTCCAAGCAGGTGTTTCCAATTGTGTTGGATACCAACAATCCCAAGTTCCGCGCGGGGCTATCGACACTCTTCGATGTGTCGAATAAATTTAGTTCCGCCAAGCAACAAGGTGGCCTGATCGGCACCTGCAAGATGGGTATCCAAGCCGTCCGAGGTCTGTGGACCTTTGGCCGCCTTTACATGATGCCGGTTATTCGCAGCGAGTTACCCTCGACCGTGCGTATGGCGCCTGCGTGGTGAAATTAGCCCAGGTTCGCTTCATTAGGCTCAAGCGAGACCTGGGAGCACGGGTGTCACGGCGATGAGCCATATCGTCTGGTCCTTGCTGTTTGCACTTTTTGTGTGGTGGTTCGGTACCGGAGCGGTGTTGTACCTCAATGGTTTGCCGCGAAGCACCTTTCCGTGGACGATGGGTGGTGCCACCATCGTCTTGGTGGCTGCGATCGGCGGGCTGGTTCACAGCAGTCAGATGGCTAGCGCAGCGGGTGCCTATTGCGCGTTTACTTGTGCGGTTCTCATTTGGTCGTGGCAAGAAATTGGCTTTTTGCTGGGCTACATCACCGGATCCCGTAAAGTTGCTTGCCCCGAGGAGGCTCGAGGCTGGAGTCGCTGGAAGTTTGCGGTGAGTGCCGTGAATCACCATGAAATCGCGTTGCTTGGTTTGTTTGGTCTTGTGTATTGGGCCACCTACGGAGCTGAGAATCGCACCGGCTTGTGGACGTTTTTGGTCCTTTGGATCATGCGGCAAAGCGCTAAGCTCAATATCTTCCTTGGCGTGCGCAATCTGAATGGGCATTTTTTGCCGAGTCACCTGCGCTATCTCGAAAGCTATTTCAGCAAACGCTCCTTCAATTTCCTTTTTCCGTTTTCCGTCACTCTGGCAACAGCCTTGGCCATTCCAATGTGGAGTGCTGCTGCGAATGGGGTAACACCCTATCAAGTGGCTGCTACCACCTTGGTAGTAGGCATGCTCAGCTTGGCGATCATCGAGCATTGGTTGATGGTTTTGCCCATAAAGCTTGATGCGATTTGGAATTGGGGTTTCGCCTCCCGCCGCAGAGCCTAAGGTCGATTACCTGATCGGGCTAGCGTAGCGAGATTCCTATGCTGCCCAATCAGCGCTGCTGGTTCTTCAATTGCTCAGTAAACGTCGGCAACGCCTTGCTTCGGTAGTGCCAGAGGCTCTGATCGCCTTACTTGTCTGCAAATTGGCTGAGCACAGCGAGCGCTTTAGAGCGATCATTAAACGCCCGCCAGGAGTTAGTTTGTGCGGCCATTACCCAAACGCCTCTTGAGGACAACAAAGTCGTAGGCCAATTGAAAAGGCCCGCCTAAAGCGGGCCTTTGAGTAGGTTTAATTCTCGTCAGCGAAACTGCCTGACGAGACTCCTCGATTCGCACTATTTCGCTGCGTATACCTCTACACGGCGAGCTTCTTTATCGTCAGACCCGCCTTCGGTTTCGACGGGCTTCTGCATTTGGATACGATCTTCCGTTACGCCTGCCGCTTTTAGTACTTCACGAACAGCAACCGCTCGGTTTTTGGCCAGTTCCGCATTAGCTGCAACGCTGCCGCGCTTGTCGTGGTACCCGCTGATCCCAAGCTTGGCATCAGGGTTTGCTTTCGCGTAAGCAATGAGGGCTTCCAGTTGCTTGCCCACGTCAGCAGGCAAATCAGCTTTCGCAGTTTCAAAATACAGCTTCACCGGCTCAAGATTTCCAGTTCCTGCGGCGGCCACGGCCGCCGGTGCCGCAGCTGCGGTGGCTATGACCGGAGCTAGCAACTCAGGATGACCTTTCGCCATTTGTGCGCCATAGAGCGGCTTGTAAGCTCCTTGGTGGCAAGTCTGGCAGTTCACCTTCAGCACATCGCCTTGAGTTCCCTTACGGTTATCCGGAAAAACCGGCTGCAAGGGGTCCATGTAGGCCACATTCAAGTCGCGCGACATCCGGATGCCGTGCCATGCGGTGGCCCGCTGTGGTGGGCTGGACTCCCAGCTGCCAAACGACTGTGTGTTGTGGCAATAGGTGCAGTTGACGCCTAGCGCAGTGCTCAAGTGCATCATGAACCCGTAGGTGTATTCGGCCTGTTTGATGGAATGCCGATTACCCGTTGGCAAAGCTGTAGTCCCTGCGACCCGAATATCACTATCGCCCAGGAGATAGTGCGTGAACGGATCGTTGGGCAGAGTGCTCAAGCCAACCACAGGTGAGGGAGCATTTTGCTCGGCGCGGTCACCCAATAGCCTGGATACGTTCTTGTCAGGCGCTGGCGCAGACCAGACATACTGTGGAACCGGTTGCCCACGATGGCAGGTATAGCAGGTGACCCCGGTATCGGCAACGTGGTTTTTCCACTTGCTATTGATGTGCTGGGTCATCTGAATCATGCGTCTAGCGACCACTTTGGTGTACTTGCTGTCATCTGCAAGATTGGCCGGATTATGGCAATAGTTGCATCCTTCCTGAGGTGCAACCCATGCTGTAACTGCCGCCATGTGGCGTGCGAATTCGGCAACGCTCAGGTCACCAAGAATCTTGACGTTTTGATAAACGTCCTTGGCTTTTGGTCCGTCGCTTGGCACTGCCGCCAAGGCCTCTGGAGGCTGATTCAGGGGGATCTGCTTTTCGAGGATGCGCGGGTTATAGACCAGTCCCATTGCCGTGCCGCGATACCCACCCTGGACAGAATCGACTGGCGGACGTTCGCATCCTGCAAGAAGGAGCGCGGCCGCGGCCACGCCCACCAGGGCTTTGAATGTTGATGTTTTCATGTTTATTTGGCTCCAGTAAGGGCTGGGTCAATAACGACATCCCAAGGAACGGGGTAACCCGGCGCAACGTGGTGCTTCACCGCCCATAGATACCAGTTGTCTACCACAGTGCCTGTGAGCAGAATACCGATGCCACCGGTGAGCGGGGTGAGCACGGCGAACCACCATGCATAGCGGTGGATCGATTCCATGGTGGCATTAAAGCCCATGGTCCAGCGCCAGAACAAAGCCGCCCGTTCCGATGCCGTACCACGATCAACGATTTGCTCGATCTCCCGTTCACCACCAAATCGGCTCACTGCCAGGATGGTTGCTCCGTGCATTGCGAATAGCAAGGCGGAACCATACAGAAACACAATCGACAGCATATGGAAGGGGTTGTAAAACAGGTTGCCGTAGCGAAGGGAAAAGGCAGCGGTCCAGTCAAGATGGGAGAAGATGCCGTAAGGCACGGCCTCACACCAGCAGCCCATCAAAATTGGACGAATCAAACCAAGCACCAGAAACAACCAGATAGCGGCTAGAAATGCCCAGGCAATGTGAGTGCCCAAGCCAAGCGCACGAGCGCGCCGGTACATGCGCATCCACCAAAACAGGATCGATGCAGTCAGAAACAGACCCACAATGAGGAACCAGCCGCCCTGATTCAGCGGAGGGATTGATAGGCCGTACTGAGGCGCAGGAGGATCAAGAGAAAGCCAGAACAGCTCCTTGAGCATCATCACCGGGTTGTAGTTGACGGCAACCAGGTAGTTCCAGCCAATCAGCGTAAACGCGATGACAAAACAAAATGCCGAGAGGATACCTAGAGAGCCCAGGTATATAGGCCCAAGCTGTGCGTTACCGATACGTCCGAGAAGATGGACGAGCGGCCCTGGCAAGATGCGTTCATTGTCAGAGCGGGCGTCGCCGAGCGAAACCCCGGTCTGAGCTGGGCCGACCACCTGGACCTGCGTGAAAAGATTTTGATATTGCGCCATGTTGTTCTCCAGTGGGTTCGCGCTTTAATTCCAGATCGGGATGGCTAGCCACCAGCTCCACCACTCTGGCCAGCCACGTGTCCAGAAGGGCCCGCTAATCACGATGCACACTGCACTCCAGAAGCCGGCAGAAAGGGCGAGAAACAAGCCAAGGCGGTGAATGCCAAGAGTTCCGACGGAGTAGCCGATTGTGTCGCGGAAAAAAGTGTCTTCATGTTCGGAGGTCTTGACCACTTCACCCTTGCCAGGGTTGGTAGCCGACAGCACCAATCCGCCGTGTAGTGACAAGGCAAACGTCGCCGCAAAAAAGAAGCTCACCCCGAGCATATGCGCCGGGTTGTAATGGAAGTGCAGGTATTGATAGCCCGTATTGGATACCCAATCGAGATGCGACAAGATGCCGTACGGAAAGCCGTGGCCCCATGCACCCATCAAAACAGGGCGAATCACTACCAAAGTGAAGTAGGCAAAGATTGCAAAGCTGAAGGCAACAGGGACGTGATAGCCCATGCCCAGCTTGCGGCAAATTTCCACTTCTCGAAGGGCCCAGGAACCGAAGGCTCCGAGCGCGCAGACGGTGATGATTTGCCACAGGCCACCCTCTTTGAGGGGCGCCAGCGCCAACCCGTACTTTAGGTCAGGCGGTGCAATGCTGATTTGCCACAGGTTCCAGGTGGGGCCTTGTGAGGCACCCCAAAGAATCAATGCTGTGCCAAGAATTGTGAAGAACATGCCGGTAACACCGAAGAACCCGACGAAAAACGGGCCCACCCAGAAGTCGAACAAGTCGCCTCCGACCAGCGTGCCACCACGCACACGGTACTTCTTTTCAAAATTTAGTACGGCCATTTCTGGTTCCTCGTTACTGGTGCTCGTTAGGTTCCTGGTTGCTCAACCGGTTGTCGGAGTGGGGCCGAAGCTAAGCTTCGACCCCGCGCTCCGAAGCAGCCCTGAAGGGGGCTACTTGTTGGCCGGCATCGGTGCGTTCTGGGTCTTGACCGGTGCTTTCGCGCCGTCGAGCCAGTTGTACCGATCGGTACTCAAGAGAATCAAATGAATCATCGCTGCCAGACCAAACAGGAAGATGCCCTGAATGACCATTGCGCGCAGCGGATCGTACAAACGCCAAACTCTCCACATGACTAAAGCTCCTAATTGAGATATGACATGAAGGTGTAGGTAGCGGCTTTCACTGCACCAAACATTGAGGACTGTCCTTCTGCCCCTGGAAGCCAGGAACGCCAGGGCAAAGTCAGCAATGCAGCGGCACATGCCACAGCAAGTAGCACGACAAATCCAAGAATGAAAATCAATCCAAAGGCACGAGTGTCATTGGGCAAACTCTCATCGAGTTGGGCGTGTGTGGTGTAGGCCATTGCCTGCTCCTTCGTTAGTTACAAAAGACCTAGTTAAACCAGGGCCGCCACATCCATGTCAGGAAGTGCGCAATGACTGCGACTACCGTAAACATGATGAAGCCCTGCATCCAGTACTGATGGAACTCTTGAGCTTCATCATCTGTGAGGCCTGAAATCGAACCCCTTCTATCAGCCATAGAAACTGCTCCTGAAAAATAGTCTTTCGACCGTTACCGCGCCCAGCCCGCGCGTGGAAGGCACCTGCCCGAACTGGCGCATGGTCTTGGATGTTTGTGGCTACATGCCCCAAACAAATTCGTATTCGAAGAGGGGGCAGCTGCATTCGTCGCCGTCATGCGCTCACCCCAAAATTCAATTCATTGGCGACCATCTCAAGGCGCTGCACCGTGACTGCGTCTTCACCGGCTGCGTGGGCTGCACGCTCGGCCTGATCGCGTAACTGTTTGGCTGCGGAGATCTGTACCAGGACGGGCAGCTGCCCAATCAGCTGCTGCAGGAGATGCGAGGCCTCTGGCACCCAGGTGCGCCGTTGGGCCGCGCGCATCGGTGTGGCTTCAACCTTATCCATATCGGTGCCCAGCGGCAGGATGTGGAACAGCGCATCAAACATTGCGTTGCAGAGCTCTTGCACCAGGTAGGTTGCCCCGCTATACCCCATAAACGGAGTACCTGTATGGCGACGGATGATGGCGCCAGGGAAGGATGCCGGGATGTACGCCGCCTTGCCACCAGCTTCGGCGATGTACATGCGCTCGTTGTAGCTGCCATACATGACCAAGGGCATCTTGTCTTTGATCAAGCGACGGATTTCTGTGCTGTCTGTTTTTTCGCCAGGTTTGCGAGCCACTGCAAATTGACAAGGCAGACCAAGCTCGGTTTCGAGAAAGTTACGAATGCCGCGGGTATAGGTTTCGTTGGCTACCACTGCAAAACTTGCAGTGCCAAAGAAGTCCTGAGTCACTGAGCGCCAAAGATCCCAGATCGGTTTGAGTGTGGTGTGCTTCTCGCGCGCAATGAATGGTTCGGGATCGAGGTTAAGCAGGCTACCCAGTTTGCGCAAAAATGCTGTGGTGCTGTGCATACCGATCGGCGCCTGGAGAAAGGGCCGTTCGAGTGCTTCGCAAAGCAATCTTCCAAACTCGCGGTACATGCAAATGTTGACATCGGCCTCAACCAAACGCGATACATCGGCGAGGTGGCTACCCAAAGGGAAAACCATATTGACCTCAGCGCCAATGCCTTGAACCAAGCGGCGAATTTCGGCCAGATCGCTTGCGCTATTGAAGGTACCGTAGCAGGGGCCAATGATGTTGACCCGTGGCTTCTCGCCAGCAGGGCGCTGGTCAAAAGGCTTACGCTCAGGCACTTTCCGCAGGCCGTATTCGCTCCAGAGCCAAAGCATCGCGCGATTGGCGCATTGCCACTGATCTTCATCAATAGTGCGTGGCAAGAAGCGCTGGATGGTGGTGCCCTCGGGGGTGACGCCACCACCAATCATTTCAGCAATTGACCCCGTGACCACTACCGATGGCAGATCTGGATCGAGCGTGGCATGGGCACGCTTCATTGAGCCTTCGGTGCCCTCGCGCCCAAGCTGTTCTTCGGCTAGCCCTGTCACAACAATGGGCAGCTCGTGCGGTGGCAGTGCGTCGGTATAGTGAAGCACCGAGGTGACGGGAAGATTCTCACAGCCCACTGGGCCGTCGATCACGACTTGAAGGCCCTTGATAGCAGTAAATACATACACTGCGCCCCAATACCCCCCCGCACGATCATGATCGATGAGATACATCAGATCATCTCCTCGGCTTTGCGCTTTTTCATCAGCTTGATGACGTGGCGCCTGGTGTGCTCGCGAAACTCCGGGCGATCCTGGGGAATGTCTTCCCAGATGCCGGCACTATGGTTTTGGCCAACACCGGAAAAGAAGTCATCCATCGCATCGAAGCGTGATTGATTATTGATTGCGGCGTTGATCACAGCACCAAGCGAGCCTGCTCCAGCCGGACCCATAAGCGGCCGCGCTGAAATCAGATTGGTGAAGTAGAGCGATGGAGTTCGATGCTGTTTTGCGTATTGAACAACTGGAGTCGTGCCAATTGCCAGGTCAGGCTTGAATTCTTCAATGGCTGCAATATCCTGCTCAAGCGAAGCGCGGAACTGAACGCGGGCCCCTTTGGATTCCAGCCACTGGCGATCGTATTCGTTAGCCGCAGTGCGGGGGCAAGCGCTGCCGACATAGCGAACATCGGCTCCGCTTTCTATCAGCAAGCGAGCAACCAAAAGCTCGGATCCCTCATAACCGCTCAAGGTGATACGGCCTTTGATTGGAACCCGCTTTAGCGCAGCTTCGATCATCGGCAAGAAGCGATTTTTGCTCGCGTCAATCAAGGCCTGCGAGACGTTGGTAGCCTGACCGATCGCCTGGAGCCAAGCCTCAGTGCCGTCAACACCCACAGGTGCTGACCCTATAACTCTTCGACCAGCAGCTTCGAATTCACGGGTGCAGGCCGCATAAAAAGGGTGCACAGCCGCAACTGCTGCGCAATCGAGGGCTTCATAGAGCTCGCGCCATTCGCGGGTAGGCACCACGGGGCCCGCAGCCAAGCCCATGGGGTCAAGCATCATCCCAATACCCACCGGGTCTACCGGAAACATTTCGCCAAGCAAGCCTATGGTGGGCCTTGCATTCACGCCATTTCGCGGTGCGGCTACCGGACCTGCAGCAACTTCATTGCGTGCATAGCGCAGCATGGCAGCAGCCAACACGTCTTTTGCCTCAGCATGGGTTGGCACCCCAAACCCCGGTACATCGATCCCAATGATCCTCACACCATCTATATCTTTAGGCAGCAGCTGCAGCGGCACGCCACTTGCCGTAGGCACGCAAAGGTTGATGACGACCAGCGCATCCAGCTCTTCAGGCTTGGCCTGCTCATGGACCGCTTCGCGGATATCTTCAAAGAGCTTGCCGGTGACTAGCGACTCGGAGTTGAATGGGACATACCCAACCGGGCGGCGAGCACCATAAAAGTGTGAAGTAAAGGTCAGGCCATAAACACAGCACGCCGAACCAGAGAGAATGATCTTGGTGCGGCGCATGCGGAGGCCCACTCGTAGCGAACCGAAGGCGGGACACATGCTCTGCGGCTGATCATGCGCACCTTTGGGGTAATCCTTGGCATATTGATCGAGCGTTTCGCTCTTGCCCGCATCGCGAGCTGCCGCAAGCAAGTGCTCTGCACCTGAATGGCATCCAACGCCGTCGCCCTTGAGGGCTTGCGGATTGGCGAGTGGGGCTGGCGATCCAGCTTCGGTAAGTTTCACGATGCTCAGACCGCGTCGTAAACAACTTCTAGCGTTGGCTTCACCACATGTTCGCGTCCGAGCATGTCGGCGACAGTGGCGGGCTGCAAAACAATATCCCGACCGGTTTGATCAGCTGAAAATAAACCCAGCAATCCATCTTGCGAAAGCGGCTTGGGGCGAACAGGTGGTGCATCGGCAACATTTTGTGCAAGGCCAGCAAACAGACCTCCCCACTGGCTCTCAGCAGTACCAATGATTTCGTAGGCTGCGCTCTTGCGACGAATATCTTCATGTGCAGGGATTGCTGCGAGTACCGGAATGCCCGCATGATCAGCGAAAGCTTGCGCTTCACCGGTGCCATCATCTTTGTTAATAACCATTCCGGCCACGCCAACATTGCCGCCCAGCTTGCGGAAATATTCAACAGCCGAGCATACGTTGTTGGCTACATATAAGGACTGCAGGTCGTTGCTTGCTACGACAATCACCTTCTGGCACATGTCGCGTGCAATCGGCAGTCCGAAACCGCCACACACTACATCGCCCAGAAAGTCGAGCAACACATAATCGAAGCCCCAATCGTGAAAGCCAAGCTTCTCGAGGGTTTCGAAGCCGTGAATAATGCCTCGACCACCACACCCGCGACCGACTTCGGGGCCACCCAACTCCATCGCGAATACGCCATCACGTTTGAAGCACACGTCGCCGATGGAGACTGGCTCGCCTGCAAGTTTTTTCTTCGACGAGGTTTCAATGATCGTGGGGCAAGCACGGCCGCCAAACAGCAGCGAGGTGGTATCACTTTTCGGATCGCAGCCAATCAGCAAGACCTTCTTGCCTTGCTGAGCCATCATGTAAGACAGATTTGCCAAAGTGAAGCTCTTGCCGATCCCGCCTTTGCCATAGATCGCAATGATTTGCGTGGTTTTGGTGACGGGACCGGTATGGACCGGATCAGGCTCGGCAAATGCTTCTGCTACAAGCTGCTCTTTCATAACCATGCGCACCGGGGTGGCGGCAAGGGGTAAGGCTGCATTCATGCGCAGTGTCTCCAGTCAAGCACCATCTTCAAGCAGTGCGGATCGTTAAAAGCTGTGGCGTACGCTTCAGGTGCAGCCTGAGCTGGCATGTGATGCGTGATGAGGTCGGCCAACGAGAGTTGCCCCTGGGCCACCAGCTGGCTGACGGCCAGCATGTCCCATTGACCCCATTGAGCAGCAACGCGAATTCGGGCTTCGCGCATAAAGGCAGGCGCAAACAAAAAGGACAGTGGCTTGGAGTAAAAGCCTGCGAGAACAATTTCACCATTCGGAGCCAAGCGCTGCATCAGCACATCAAGAATTGCGCTGTCGCCGCTGACGTCATATACATGGCGATAGTCGCGCTTTGGATCATCCTGGGGCAGCAACACTTCATAACCTTGAGCGCCATGAAAGCGGCTGGTGTCGAGCTCCCACACCCGAGGTGCGGGGAATCCAGCGGCAATCGTCATGCGTGCAAGCAAACGCCCTAAAACGCCGTGGCCAACTATGAGCTCAGGTGGGCATACCGGATCAAGTTTGCCGTTGCCCGAAACCGCGTGATAAGCCGTGGCGGCCAATGCAAGCAGCGTTGCCTCTTCGCCCAGAGTGTCGGGAATAGCCACTGCACGGCTGGCGGGCACAATGATTTTTGAGGCAGAGCCACCAAACAGCCCCTTGATCTCGCCATAACAGGATGCGCCAGGCACAAACACCGATTGGCCGATCTGAAGGGAACTGGCTGAGCCGGTTTGGCGAACAACGCCAACCGCTTCATATCCGGGCACCAGCGGGTAACCCATTCCGGGGAAGTTCGGCATCTCGCCGCTGTAGAGCAATTTTTCGGTGCCGGTGCTGATGCCGGTGTGGGTGATTTCAACCATCACCTGGTCTTGGGCCAAGGCCGGCAGATCAATACTTTGCAGCCCGATATGTTCGGGTGATTGCAGTACTACTGCCAGCGTTTTCATTGTTCCTCTTGTGCCTCTTGTGGGTGCGGACTTAAGTCCATACTTCTCTGGTGTCATATTAAGCGGACAAAAAAACTTGTCAAGTTAAATGGACAGAATGAACAGGACAAATCTTTGGTGCCTCGCATTTTTTGGTTAAATGGCTTTTGCACTGAACACCTCGGTTTGCAAGGGCGAGGGGCTTGGGTGGCGGGTTAGCGGTCCAAAACCTGTCTGGCCAAGCAGGTGTGCAAATTGGGCGGGCGTGCGCAATTCGCCGTGGCCCATAGCCAACAAATACATATTGAAATAAGCGGAGCCAACAGCTTCGCTGGCATCGGTTTTTTGGACTGGTTCGGCTATCAAGACGGTTTGTCCCGGCTTGAGTGCGGCCCGCACCGCTTTCAGGATGGCGAGCGCGCGCTCATCCGGATGGTCAAAAAGCACTCGCACTAAAGTGACAAGATCGGCGCCTTTAGGAAGCGGGTCGGCGAAAAAGCTTCCGCCGAATATCTGCACCCGATCAAGTATGAGTTGTTCTGCAAGCCGGGCACGAGCCAATTGACCCACCGCCGGTAAATCAAAAAGCATGAAATTGGTTCGTGGCGCTTTGCGGGCTGCGGCAACGATAAAGTTTCCAGCCCCACCTCCTACGTCGAGCACGAGCGCGTGCCTTTCGATGGGATAGGAGCTCAAGACCTGCTCGGCCACGAGCGGCTGCGAGGCAGCCATGAGTTCGCTATATGTCGCCACATCTGCAGTCTCAAGCGAACCAGCTTCGGTGGTGGCGTGGCGTCCGGCATAAGGCCAATAGCGTGCCATTTCGGTGTCGCGCTCGTCTTGCCGCAGCAAAGCCACCGGATCAGTCAGGTCGCGATACAACACAGCGTGGTGCTCGACCATCGCACAGATGCCAGGATTTTCGACCAAGGGTGCGGCAAGCACGCCGATGCCGAAGCGCTCAGGGCCCCGGGATTCTGCAAGCCGAAGGGCAACCGCAGCTTGCATCAGTCGGCGCATACTCGCGATTGGCATATGCGTCAGCGTGCTCAGTTCCTCAAGGCTGCGGGGACCTTCGGCGAGGGTCTGATGCAGGTGCAAACGTACGAAGGCCAAGAGCACTTGGCTGTAGACAAACCCGCCCAAAAGATCGAACAAAGCCTTGCTGCGGCGGCGCACCAGCCAACGGGTGAAGATGCTTTCCTGAGCGGCGAGCTGAAACGGTTTGCTGATGTAGCGGCGATTGCGCCATTCAAGCCAACGTTCACGCCAGCTGGTATTTGCCGGGCTGCGCGCCTCAGTTAGAGGCAAGGCTGTGCCACCTTCTTCGGCTCGACTCACCATGGTTGTGTGGTGGGCGCAGGGCTTGGAACGGGTGGCTTGATCCGTGCGGCTACCGGTACAGCGTTGCGAGAGAGTTCCGCGCACCATGATTTCGGCACCAACCGCTCGGACTCAGCCCGTACCAGCGCTCTCAGGCGGGGCGCTCCCAAGCACTCAGGCACTGATTCAACAGCGTTCTGTACCAGCCGGTCGAACTGCTCAAGGGCCCCGCTCAAGCCCAGCTCCTTGGCACTGCTTGGCCGGCCGAGAGAAACGTCCTGTCCACCCGGTTTTCCTAACAGCGCAGGGTCCATCACCACATCACGAATGTCGTCGGCCACTTGGTAGGCCTCGCCAAGCCAGTCGCCAAGAGCCCGCCAGCGTGCCGGTGAGGCGCCTGCAGCTAGTGCGCCGGCCGCAGTAGCCGAGCCGAACAGAGCACCGGTTTTGGCGCGCAGATAATCGCGCAAGTTAACCTTGGGCTCACACTCCCAGGATTGCCCGGCGACAATGCCAAAGGGCATGCCGACGCCAGCGCCGATACTTTCCACAAGCTTCAGGGCGCGTGCTGGATGCGCGGCGCCCGCTCGCACGATTGCTCTGAAGGATTCGACGATCAGCGCGTCTCCTGCCAGCACAGCCAGGCGTTCGCCAAACGCGCGATGCACCGAAGGACGGCCTCGTCTGGTATCCGCATCATCAAAGCAGGGCAGGTCATCATGCACGAGCGAGGCGCAGTGCAATAACTCAATGCTGCACGCGGCGGCGTCAGTCAGGACCGGGTCGTTGTCTCCACATGCTGAGGCCACCGCCAGACACAACTGGGGTCGGATTCGAGCACCACCAGGAAACACCGCATGGCGCAGGGCAGCGGTTAAAAGAGGTGGGGCACCGGGTTGTTCCCCGGTACGCAAAATTGCATCTAGGGTGCGTTCTATGCGCGCGGTGGAATCCATCAACCTTCTCCGGAAGGAGCCTCGATTTGTCTCACCGAGCGCTCAGTGTTTGCACTGGACAACTTCTACTGTCAGACAATATAGACACTGGGATGTGTAACGTCAATCAGACTTTTGCGCGGTGCCTTGAGACTCTTGAAGCGCACGGCGTCGAGCGCTTTCCGCACGCTCCTTTTTGACCGATCGGAGTTGCCAAAACCCGAAGGCCAGTGGAAGCATGAAGCCCAGCAATAACTCCAGCCAAATCAAGTTGAAGTTGCCACCCATCGCATCTCCGGCCTATTGGCTGATTCCGGAAAACCCGTTGGGCAGCGCTTGTGGTCGCCTGGATTGACGCCGTTGTTCGACCTCGTCAAACATCTCGAGCATCCAGACTGCGCGTCGAGCCTGGTGCCACCAGGGTAGGTACGGGGTTTTGATAAAGGCTGGAGCCGCACCTTCAGCAACCGCCGCCTGAATAAGGTATAGGTTAGCGGGCACTGCAGGGGCCGCGGCGCGCAACACGTCAGAGCGCCGGGGCTGCTGAGCGAGTCGATAGGCATGTGCCATCAACCTCGCTTTAGTCGGGGTGCTGACTACGGCGCGCTGTGAAACAGAATCGAGGGCACGCTTGCGCACTTCATGGCCGATTTGCGCGTAAAGGGTTCGGGCTGCAGCGATACCAAGCCGGCAATTCGCAGGCACCAGGTGCAGGCCGCGATCAACCTGGCCATAGAGGCGATCGGCTTCGGCAAGCAAGCGCTCGATGACTCGGCCAAGAGCAGGGGAGGCTGCCGGCTGACGCAGCCAAGCCGCGCGATCAATCCCTTCGGCCTCCAGCCAATCAAGCGGTAAAAACAAGCGCCCCGCGCGCGCATCTTCCCCAACGTCCCGCGCGATATTCGACAGCTGCATGGCCACGCCGAGGTCGGTGGCTCGAGCCAGACCTTCCGGGCTGCGAACGCCCATGATCATGGCCATCATGGCCCCCACGGTGCCGGCCACGCGAGCGCAATAGTCATGCAGTTCGGCAAGTGTTCGATACTCACGGTATTGCGCATCCCAGGCGAACCCGTCCAGTAGCGCGCCGGGCAGCGCGCGCGGGATGGCGTATCTATTAACTACGGCCTGAAGCGCGCGATCTGCGCTGTGATCCCAGGGAGTTCCGGCATAGATTGCATCGAGTCTTTGCTGAAGTTGACGTACGGCCTCGTGCTTGTCTTCGACCAGATCAACAGCATCGTCTGCAACCCGGCAAAACGCATAAAGTGCGCAAGCCGCATCCCGCACAGCGGAGGGCAGTAAATGTGAGGCAGCCAGGAAGGTTTTGGACCCGCCACGAAGCAGGCGGCGGCAGGCGGCTAGGTCGGAGCCCAGACTTTGGCGTAGTGTCAACATAACTGGATACTACGAGTGTTCGGTTAAATTGACAATTCGGGCCTGCGTGCCGGTTGGCATTTTTTTAAGCCTGGCATCCTCGCTTGAGAATGTTTCACACTAAAAAGTCGGTCTGGCCTTCCCGAAATTGTAAAAAAACGCGGCTCTCGCTATAATCGTGGGCTTTGCTGACAGCAACCGCCCATTGGGCATGAGGATGTATGGTAGTGATTCGTCTGGCTCGGGGCGGCGCCAAAAAGCGGCCCTTTTACAATATCGTTGCTACTGACAAGCGCAACCGTCGCGACGGTAACTTCATCGAGCGCCTGGGGTTCTACAACCCTTTGGCCGTAGGCGGTGAGAATGGCCTTTCAGTCGCTAGCGACCGGGTGGCGTACTGGACTGGTCAAGGCGCGCAGTTGTCGCCAACAGTGGCCCGCTTGCTCAAGACTTTCGCTGCAAAAGCGACGACTCCGGCTGCGGCCTGAGGATCGATTGACCATGCCAACCGGGGCAGCACTTCCCGGTGAGGCGTCGGAGCCGCCTGCCGATCTAGTGCAGGTTGGATACATCCTGGGAGCGTTTGGGGTCAACGGGCACGTTAAGATCGTGCCCTCGAGCTCGCCTCTGGATTCAGCCATCCGCGCACAAAAAGAGCTGTGGCTTGGCGATACTGATCGACCTTTGCGTAAGGTTCAGGTCGGATCAATACGAGCCGCGCATGACCACTTTGTTGCTTTGCTTCCCGAAGTGCCTACGCGTGAGGATGCTCTAGCGCTCGGGCGCCCGTCAGTATGGGTGAGCCGCAGCAAGTTTCCGAGAATCAAGCTTGCTGAAGAGTACTACTGGATTGACCTGATTGGTTGCGATGCGGTTAATACCGCTGGCTTGGCGCTGGGTAAGGTCACGGCCATGGATGATCATGGGGCCCATCCGATCCTGGTACTGACAACTCCTGAACATGGTGAGCAGATGATTCCCTTCGTGGCTGCCTATGTCCTCGAAGTGGATCTGGCTGCGCGCAAGTTGGTATTGGATTGGTTGCCCGAGTATTTTGACTGAGCGAGGTTGCCGGTGAGCTTGCAAATCGGTGTCATTACCCTGTTCGAGCCCATGTTTGCCGCGCTGACCGAACTTGGCATCACCGGGCGGGCTCTTCGTCAGGGGCTATGGCATCTGCATAACTTCAATCCGCGCGATGAAGTCACGGACAACTATCGCCGGGTCGATGATCGCCCGTATGGCGGTGGCCCTGGGATGGTCATGTTGGCTGAGCCATTGACCCGTAGTGTCCAGCGTGCCCGAGCCCAACTTGGCTCTCAGGCCCGGGTTATTGCCATGTCACCACAAGGTTTGCCGTTGACGCATGACAAGGTCATCACGCTCAGTCAGTCTGCGCCGCTGATTATCGTGTGTGGCCGGTATGAAGGCATGGACCAGCGATTTATCGAATCTCAGGTCGACGAGCAAATCAGCGTGGGCGATTTTGTGGTGAGCGGGGGTGAGTTGCCTGCAATGATGCTGATCGATGCCATCGTGCGATGTTTGCCAGGAGCCTTGAACGACGAGCAATCGGCCGAGCAGGATTCGTTTGCCAATGGCCTGCTTGATTGCCCGCACTACAGCCGCCCGCCAGTGTTTGAAGGCCGTGAAGTGCCGGAGGTTCTACAGTCCGGCAACCACGCGCTAATTGAAGAGTGGCGGCGCAACGAGTCTTTGCGGGCGACCTTATTGAATCGGCCGGAGCTGATCGATGTGGCAAGACGGGCGGGGCGTTTAAGTGCCGCTGATGAACGCTTTCTGGCGTCGCTTTCAGGGGTTTAAGCTGCTCCAGACACGGTCTGGCTGGAGAAGTCCCGACAACTTTGTATAATCGAGGGTTTGGCTATGCACACATCCCGCACTCCCATGGTGGCGGGCAACTGGAAGATGAATGGTGATCTGGTCACCAACGAGCATCTTTTGGCTGCCTTGCGTAACACCCTTAACCGCTCACTGACCTCGCGAGTCGATGTGGTGGTGTGTCCGCCTGCGGTTTACCTCGGGCAGGTCACGGCCTGGGTGGGCGATACCGGGATTGGCTTGGGCGCGCAAAATGTGGCTAGTACTGGCAACGGCGCATTCACCGGTGAAACATCGGCCGCCATGCTTGCCGATTTGGGCTGTCGTTGGTGTTTGGTTGGGCATTCAGAGCGCCGGGCGCTTTTGGGTGAGACAGATGAGTTGGTTGGTCTGAAGTTGGGCCAGCTCGTGCAGGCAGGGATTGGTGTTATTGCATGCGTTGGCGAAAGTCTCGCTGAGCGCGAAAACGGCATCACTGGCGAGGTCATCAGCCGGCAAATAGGAGCGTTGCTGGAGTCCATGCGCGCTGCTGATCCCCAAGCGCTGGTGGTGGCCTATGAGCCTGTTTGGGCAATTGGCACGGGGCGCACTGCAACAGCGCAGCAAGCGCAAGAAGTACACGCGCAAATTCGTTCACAGCTTCGGCAGGCCGGGCTTGATGCGGATGGGATTCGTATTCTTTATGGTGGGTCGGTCAAGCCAGCCAACGCGGCTGAGCTGTTTGGCCAAGCCGATGTGGATGGTGGATTAATTGGCGGGGCGAGTCTGGTTGCAGAAGACTTCACCGCAATTTGCCGGGCCGCTTTGGGCTAATCAGAATTTTTTGGGATATCAGAATGAATGTTTTTGCTTCAATAGTGTTGGTCGTGCAGGTATTGGCTGCCATCGGAGTTATTGTGCTTGTGCTCCTGCAGCATGGCAAAGGTGCGGATATGGGAGCTGCATTCGGATCCGGAACCTCCGGGTCCCTGTTCGGAGCAACGGGTTCTGCAAATTTCCTCTCCCGCAGTACAGCGGCTTTGGCCACTGTGTTTTTTGTGTGCACGCTGCTGTTGGCATACCTGGCCAACAAAACTTCGAATCCCGAGGTTCGCCAGGGCGGCAGTGTTATGGAGCAACCTGTTAAAACCGGGCCTGCGCCAGCACCTTCAGGCGTACCAATGGATCCTTCCAAGCCAGCGGCTCCGCAAGGTTCTGCTCCCGCTCCAGCCGGTGCTGCTGTAGCCCCTGCGACGGCTCCTGCGGCTCCTGCAAAAGATGCAACATCTGGCGCACCAAAACAGGGCGCGGGTGATATTCCCAAATAAGGAAGCATTAGAATTCGAGTCTTAATTGCGCTGCAACATAAAGCGCACTGATTTTGTGCAGCGCAAGCAAGCTGACATGCCGACGTGGTGAAATTGGTAGACACGCTATCTTGAGGGGGTAGTGGCGAAAGCTGTGCGAGTTCGAGTCTCGCCGTCGGCACCAAGCATTGGCCTGATATTCAAAACAAGGCGCCCATGAGCGTCTGAGCAGAGAGAGTTGTGCAGTTAGATCAGTATCTTCCCGTGCTGTTGTTTATTGTCGTGGGCATCCTTGTTGGGGTGGGGCCCATGGCTATCGGCAAGCTGCTCTCCACCAGCAAGCCCGACGCACAAAAACTGTCTCCTTATGAATGCGGCTTTGAAGCCTTTGAGGATGCGCGAATGAAGTTTGATGTGCGCTACTACCTCGTGGCCATTCTCTTCATTTTGTTTGATCTTGAAATAGCATTTTTGTTCCCCTGGGCGGTGTCGCTCGATTCGATTGGTTTCATCGGCTTTTTGTCGATGATGATCTTCCTGACGATTCTGGTGGTGGGCTTCATCTATGAATGGATGAAGGGCGCCCTGGACTGGGAATAAAGGCAAACGGATATGAGTATTGAAGGTGTTTTGCAGGAAGGGTTTGTCACGACGCAAGTCGACAAGCTCGTGAACTGGACCCGCACTGGCTCTTTGTGGCCCATGACGTTCGGCCTGGCCTGTTGTGCGGTTGAAATGATGCATGCTGGCGCTTCGCGCTACGATCTGGATCGTTTCGGTGTGGTGTTCCGCCCAAGCCCGCGGCAAAGCGATGTGATGATTGTGGCCGGCACGCTGTGCAACAAGATGGCCCCAGCCCTGCGCAAGGTGTATGACCAGATGCCTGAGCCTAGGTGGGTGATCTCGATGGGCTCATGCGCCAATGGCGGGGGCTACTATCACTATTCGTATTCGGTGGTGCGGGGCTGTGATCGGATTGTGCCGGTGGATATTTATGTCCCGGGCTGTCCGCCTACTGCTGAAGCATTGTTGTATGGCATCTTGCAATTGCAAAACAAGATTCGCCGCACTCATACCATTGCCCGTTAAGCGCTGCTAATGAGTGAAACCATAACCCCCGTTGTTCTTACCGCATTGCAAAGCCTGCAGGCGCGTTTGGCCGAAGTGCTCGGGCAGGCCAGCCATACCATTGACGTTGCTTTGGGCGAGATCACGGTGCGCCTCGGGTCGGCGGATTACATCGGTGCGATGCGCCTGATGCGCGATGCGCCGGGGTTGGAGTTCGATACCCTCGTTGATCTGTGCGGCCTGGATATGCTGGAGTATCGCGACGGCACACACGAGGGCTCGCGCTTTTTAGCGGTCAGCCACTTGCTGTCAGTCAAAAACAATCAGCGCGTCCGGGTGATGGTGACGTGTGCCGAAGACGATTTCCCGGTCCTGCCCAGCCTGATCGATTTGTGGCCGGCGGTGGGCTGGTACGAGCGAGAGGCCTTTGATTTGTTTGGCATCATGTTCGAGGGCCATCCCGATCTGCGCCGCATCCTCACCGATTACGGTTTTCTTGGTCATCCCTTCCGCAAGGATTTCCCGGTGACCGGATATGTCGAAATGCGTTACGACCCCGATCAAAAGCGGGTGGTCTACCAACCGGTCACCATCGAGCCGCGCGAAATCGTTCCGCGAGTGATTCGCGAAGAAGGTTACGGGGAAGGTCGTTAGGCACGGTCATGGCAGAAATAAAAAACTACACCCCGGATTTTGGTTTCGGCCGGCGCGCCGATGCGCGCCTTAACTTGTCCAAAGCCAAGTTAGCCTTCTCCGAAATTGAGGGTGAACGAATTGCTAACGGGCGCAGCGAATTGGCACGGTCATGGCAGAAATAAAAAACTACACCCTCAATTTTGGGCCGCAGCATCCCGCAGCGCATGGCGTGTTGCGGTTGGTGCTTGAGCTCGATGGTGAGGTTGTGCAGCGGGCCGATCCTCATATTGGTCTGTTGCATCGCGCCACTGAAAAGCTGGCCGAAACCCGCACTTATTTGCAAAGCGTGCCGTACATGGACCGCCTCGACTATGTGTCGATGATGGCCAATGAGCATGCCTATGTGATGGTAATTGAAAAGTTGCTGGGCATCGAAGTGCCTCTGCGGGCGCAATACATCCGGGTCATGTTTGACGAGATCACGCGGGTCTTAAACCATCTGCTTTGGATTGGCGCGCACGGGTTGGATGTGGGTGCAATGGCGGTGTTTCTTTACGCGTTTCGTGAGCGTGAAGACTTGATGGATTGTTATGAGGCAGTGTCGGGTGCGCGGATGCATGCGGCCTACTATCGTCCGGGCGGGGTCTATCGCGATTTGCCTGATCAAATGCCTCAGCACAGTGCCTCGAAGATGCGCAACGCAGCTGCGATCAAGGCGCTTAATGAAACTCGCCAAGGCTCGCTTCTGGATTTCATCGAAGACTTCACCAACCGGTTCCCGGGCTATGTGGACGAGTATGAAACATTGCTCACCGACAACCGGATCTGGAAGCAGCGTCTGGTAGGCATTGGTGTAGTTTCACCCGAACGAGCAAAAGCGCTTGGCTTCACAGGTCCAATGCTGCGTGGCTCGGGTATTGCCTGGGATCTGCGCAAACAGCAGCCCTATGAAGTGTATGACCTGCTTGATTTTGATATTCCGGTGGGCAAGAACGGCGACTGCTATGACCGCTATCTGGTGCGCGTGGAAGAAATGCGCCAGAGCAACCGCATCATCAAGCAGTGTGTCGAGTGGTTGAGAAATCATCCGGGCCCGGTGATCAGCGATAACCATAAAGTGGCTCCGCCATCGCGCGTGAATATGAAGTCAAACATGGAAGAGCTGATCCATCACTTCAAACTCTTCACCGAGGGAATGCATGTGCCTGAAGGCCAGGCGTATGCGGCTGTTGAGCATCCCAAGGGCGAGTTCGGCATTTACCTGGTATCGGATGGCGGCAATAAGCCTTATCGCCTGAAGATTCGTGCGCCAGGCTTCCCGCATTTGCAGGCGCTTGACGAAATGTCGCGTGGGCACATGATTGCCGATGTGGTCACGATCATTGGCACGCAAGACATCGTCTTTGGCGAGATCGACCGATAATGAACGAAACACTCCAATCAGGCTTACTGAGCGCGGCGGCCTATCAGCGCATCGACCGCGAAGTGGCCAAATATCCGCCCGAGCAAAAGCAGTCTGCTGTGATGGCCGCCCTGGCGATCGCACAGGATGAAAAGGGCTGGTTGCCTCAAGAGGTGATTGAGGATGTTGCGCTTTACCTCGGCATGGCTCCGATTGCTGCGCATGAGGTCGCCACGTTTTACAACATGTACAACCTCAAGCCTGCAGGCAAATTCAAGCTTGCGGTATGCACCTGCTTGCCCTGTGCCTTGCGCGATGGCAATAAGGCGGGCGAATACCTGAAGAACAAACTCGGTATCGACTACAACGAAACCACTGCAGATGGCCTGTTCACTCTCAAGGAGAGTGAGTGCCTTGGGGCATGTGGTGATGCGCCGGTGATGCTGGTCAACAACAAGAAGATGTGCAGCTTCATGGATAACATCAAGCTCGATGCCTTGCTGGATCAACTGCGTCAGGAGGGTCGTTAATCATGGGTGCTCCCGATCTTCAAATGCAGGTGCCCTGGATGGAAACCTGCTTCCACAACCGCCATATCAACCCGCAAATTTATGCGGGGCTGAGCTCGGCAAATGACTGGACGCTGAAAGCCTACCAGGCGCGTGATGGTTATCAGGCCTTGCGTCGGATTCTCACCGAAGGATTAACGCCCGAGCAGGTGATTGCTGAGGTCAAAGCCTCGGCCTTGCGCGGCCGCGGAGGTGCGGGCTTTCCTACTGGCCTGAAGTGGAGCTTCATGCCCAGGCAGTTTCCTGGCCAGAAGTATCTGGTGTGCAACTCCGATGAAGGCGAGCCCGGCACGTTCAAGGATCGCGATATCCTGCGCTACAACCCGCATATCGTGATCGAAGGCATGGCGATCGCGGCCTATGCAATGGGCATCACTGTGGGCTACAACTATATCCACGGTGAAGTTTGGGACACCTACGCCCGCTTTGAAGAAGCGCTGGAAGAGGCTCGCGCTGCGGGCTTTCTGGGCGATAACATTCTTGGCTCGGCTTTCTCGTTCCAGCTGCATGCATTCCACGGCTACGGCGCTTATATTTGCGGCGAAGAAACCGCTTTGCTTGAGTCGCTCGAAGGCAAGAAAGGGCAGCCTCGCTTCAAGCCGCCATTTCCAGCGAGCTTCGGGCTTTATGGCAAACCGACCACGATCAACAACACCGAGACTTTCGCAGCGGTGCCCTGGATCATCCGCAATGGCGGTCAGAAGTTTCTTGAAACTGGCAAGCCAAACAATGGCGGCACCAAGATATTTTCAGTTTCCGGTGATGTCGAGATGCCAGGCAACTACGAAGTGCCGCTTGGCACCCCGTTCGCCAAGTTGCTGGAGCTTGCCGGCGGGATGCGTGGCGGGCGCAAGATCAAGATGGTGATCCCGGGTGGCTCCTCGATGCCGGTGCTGCCTGGCGAGATCATGATGCAAACCGACATGGACTACGACAGCATTGCCAAAGCGGGCTCCATGCTCGGCTCGGGCGCGGTGATCGTGATGGATGAAACCCGTTGTGCTGTGCGTTCGCTCGAGCGCCTCTCGTATTTCTACTATGAAGAAAGCTGTGGCCAGTGCACGCCTTGCCGCGAGGGCACGGGCTGGTTGTATCGCATGGTGCATCGGGTAGAGCACGGGGAGGGCACGATGGCCGACCTCGATCAGCTTAATCGGGTGGCCGACAATATTCAGGGCCGCACGATTTGCGCCCTGGGCGATGCTGCCGCGATGCCGGTGCGCGCTTTCCTGAAACATTACTGGGATGAGTTTGTGTATCACGTTGATCACAAGCGTTGTCTCGTAGCCCCTTACGTTTAGCACTCAGCACATGGTTCAACTCGAAGTCGACGGCAAACCGGTCGAAGTGGCCGAGGGCAGCATGGTGATGCAGGCTGCCGATAAGCTGGGCATTTACGTGCCGCACTTTTGTTATCACAAGAAATTGTCGATCGCGGCCAACTGCCGGATGTGTCTGGTCGATGTGGAAAAAGCGCCCAAGCCGATGCCGGCCTGTGCCACGCCAGTCACCAACGGCATGAAGGTCTGGACGGCGTCCGATAAGGCGGTGAAGGCACAAAAATCCGTGATGGAATTTTTGCTGATCAATCATCCGCTGGACTGCCCGATTTGCGATCAGGGCGGCGAGTGCCAGCTGCAGGATCTTGCCGTGGGCTATGGTGGATCGGCCTCGCATTATTCGGAAGACAAGCGGGTGGTGTTCCACAAGAACATGGGCCCGCTCGTGTCGGCGCAGGAGATGAGTCGCTGCATTCACTGCACGCGCTGCGTACGCTTCGGGCAAGAGGTGGCGGGTGTGATGGAGCTCGGCATGGTGGGCCGTGGCGAACACTCCGAGATCGTGAGTTTTGTGGGCCGCACTGTGGAGTCCGAACTATCGGGCAACATGATTGATGTGTGCCCGGTAGGCGCGCTAACCAGCAAGCCTTTCCGCTACAGCGCTCGCACCTGGGAACTTTCGCGTCGCAAAACCATTGCGCCTCACGATAGTTTGGGTTCGGGCATCGTGGCGCAGATCAAGCAGCATCAAGTGTTGCGGGTCGTGCCGCTTGAAGACGAGTCCTTGAATGAGTGCTGGATTTCCGATCGTGATCGGTTCTCCTATGAAGCCCTGAATTCAGAGCAGCGATTGCTGCAGCCGATGATCAAGCAGGATGGTCAATGGCATGTGGTCGAGTGGCAAACCGCCCTTGAATATGCAGCAACTTCATTGAAAAGTGTGGCGGCTGACCACGGCGCGGATAGTGTTGGCGTGCTAACTACTGGACAGGCAACTCTTGAAGAGATGATCGGCTTGCGCAAGCTTGCCGAAGCACTTGGCACCCCTAATCTGGATTTCCGGCCGCAGCTGGCCGACGTGAGTTTGGATGCGAATCGCCAGGGCGCGTTTTGGTTAGGTATGCCAGTGGCCGATCTCAGCACGCGGGATCGGGTCCTAGTGGTTGGCTCCACCCTTCGCAAAGAGCACCCCCTCTTGGCCTCGCGATTGCGTCAGGCCACCAAGCGTGGGACCAAAGTAAGCGTGATTCACGCGACTGATGATGATCTGTTGATGCCTGTCGCCGCAAAAGCCATCTCAGCTCCAAGTTTGTGGCTTAGCACCCTTCGCGAAGTGACTGCTCTTGTGCAGTCCACCAAAAATGGGCTGAGTGCGCCTGATGCCTCGCCTTCAGCGCTTGCCATCGCCAAGCAACTAGGCAGTGCCAAACAAGGCGCAATTCTGCTTGGCAATCTTGTTCAAAAGCATCCTCAGTTCGCGGCCTTGTTGGCTGCCGCGCAAGAGCTTGCGGGCCTCATCGGTGGCACCGTCGGAGTGATGCCTGATTCGGCCAACAGCGTCGGCGGCTACATTGCTGGCGTTGTTCCGAAGGCGGGGGGGTTGAATGCTCGCGCGATGATTGAGTCGCCACGCAAGGCCTATCTGCTTGCGCATATTGAACCCTTGCTTGACCATGCAGCAGGTGCGCAGGCCCAAGCCGCGCTCAATCAGGCGGCTACCGTGATTGCCATGTCAAGTTTCGTTACGCCTAGCTTGTTGGAAGCGGCCGATTGCCTGCTGCCTTTGGCACCGTTCACTGAAACCTCGGGAACCTTCATCAACGCCGAGGGCCGCGCTCAATCGTTCCAAGGTGTGGTCAAGCCCGCGGGGCAAGCTCGTCCTGGCTGGAAGATTCTGCGTGTGTTGGGCAGCTTGCTGGGCGCGCAAGGGTTCAACTTTGAAACTTCTGAGCAACTGCGCGACAGCTTGTTGAGTGAGGGTTGGCAGGCCGGACTCAGCAACTCGGTAAAGTCACAAGCTAGCGGTTCTGAAGCTGTGCAGTTCGATAGCGGTGCAACAGTCGAACGCTTATCGGAGACTCCGATTTATGCGGCTGACGTGTTGGTGCGCCATGCAGAAAGCCTGCAGCTCACGGCGGATGCCAAAGCACCTGTCGCTTGCCTGCATCCTGAAACAGCTCGCCAGTTGGGGCTGCAAGCGGGTGAGCCTATCGAATGCATTGCCACGGCAAAAGCCGGTGAATCGACGAGCCTTCGGATTCAGTGGAAGGCCGATCCTCGAGTGGCCCAAGGGGTGATGCGATTGTCGTCTCACCACGTTTTGACGGCAGCGCTTTCAACCTATGAGTCGGTGCTTGAGGTTCGTGCAGTGATGGCGGAGGCCTGATTGATGGACACGCTGGCTATGATCCATCAGGTCGGTTCAGGCACCCTTGGTGCCGCATGGCCGGTGGTATGGAACCTGTTCAAGATTGTCTGCATCGTGTTGCCGCTTCTTGGATGTGTGGCTTACCTCACTTTGTGGGAACGCAAGATGATCGGCTTCATGCATATTCGCGTGGGCCCGAATCGGGTGGGTCCGATGGGCCTGTTGCAGCCCATCGCGGACGCCATCAAGTTGATGCTCAAGGAAATCATCGTTCCGACCCAGGCCAACAAGGTCTTATATATCCTTGGGCCGATCATGACCATCATGCCGGCGATGGCAGCTTGGTCGGTCATGCCGTTTGGGCCGGATGCCGTGCTGGCCAATATCAATGCGGGTTTGCTTTTGCTTTTGGCCATTACCTCGCTTGAAGTCTATGGGGTGATCATTGCGGGCTGGGCATCGAACTCCAAATATGCTTTCCTTGGTGCGATGCGCGCTTCGGCACAAATGGTGTCGTATGAATTGGCGATTGGCTTTTCGCTGGTGGTGGTGCTCATGGTATCGGGCAGCCTGAACATGATCGACATCGTGCTTGAGCAGGATAAAGGAATGTTTGCCGAGAAGGGGCTAAATTTCCTTTCTTGGAATTGGCTGCCTTTGCTGCCGATCACGGTTGTGTACATCATTTCTTCGGTCGCTGAAACCAACCGTCATCCGTTCGACGTGGTCGAGGGCGAATCTGAAATTGTTGCGGGCCACATGGTCGAGTACTCCGGCATGGGATTCGCGATCTTCTTCCTGGCCGAATACGCGAACATGATTTTGCTTTCTGCCCTGGCTGCGATCATGTTCTTTGGTGGCTGGGTTGCCCCCATTGGCTTTGATGCCATCGGTATGAGCACGCCGGCCTGGATTGAAGGCTCGATGTGGTTCTGGAACTGGTTCTGGCTATTTGGCAAAACCTTTTTCATCGTGTCGCTCTTTATCTGGTTCCGGGCTTCCTTTCCAAGGTATCGCTACGACCAGATCATGCGTTTGGGCTGGAAGATTTTTATTCCAGTGACTCTGGTCTGGCTGGTGGTGATCGCCTGCTGGATGCAAACCCCTTTTAATATTTGGAAATAATCGCTATGCAAGCGGTCCGCGATTTTTTCTCCAGCTTCATGCTTCTTGAGTTGCTCAAGGGGTTGCGGCTCACCGGGCGTTATTTCTTCGCCCGCAAAATTACGGTGCTCTATCCTGAGGAAAAGACACCGATGTCTCCCCGGTTTCGTGGCCTGCATGCCTTGCGCCGGTACCCCAACGGGGAAGAGCGCTGTATCGCATGCAAGCTTTGCGAAGCGGTGTGCCCGGCGATGGCCATCACGATTGAGTCCGAGGTGCGTGACGACGGTAGCCGCCGCACCACACGGTATGACATTGATCTGACCAAATGTATTTTCTGTGGCTTTTGCGAAGAGTCCTGCCCGGTGGATTCGATTGTCGAAACCCATATTCATGAATATCACGGCGAGAAGCGCGGTGATCTGTACTTCACCAAGGAAATGCTGCTGGCAGTAGGCGACAAGTATGAAGCCGAGATTGCCGAGCGCCGCCAACAGGACGCGCCGTACCGCTGATGGATTCGACTACTCTGTTCTTTTATGTGTTTGCCACGATTGCGGTCCTGGCATCCCTGAAGGTCATTACTGCCAAGAACCCGGTGCATAGTGCGCTGTTTCTGGTGCTCACCTTTTTCTCGGCGGCATGCATCTGGATGTTGCTCAAGGCCGAGTTTCTTGCGATCACGCTAGTGCTTGTGTATGTCGGCGCTGTGATGGTGTTGTTTTTGTTTGTGGTGATGATGCTCGATATCAACACCGACAAAATGCGCGAGGGATTCTGGCGGTCTCTTCCGATTGCCGGATTTGTTGGTGCAGTGATTGTGTTGGAACTGGCAGCAGTCTTGATGCATACCTTCAACACAGTGAAGGCTTCGGATGTGCCCACCATGCCCGCGAACTTCAACAATACCAAGGCGCTCGGCACACTGCTCTACACGGAGTATTTGTTTCCGTTCGAAGTGGCTGCGGTGATTTTGCTGGTGGCCATCATTGCTGCGATTGCGCTCACATTGCGCCGACGTAAGGATGTGCGCTACAACGATCCAAGCGTTGCGGTGCGCACCAAGCGTGAAGATCGTATCCGTCTGGTCAAGATGCCTGCGTCCCCCAAACAACCTCCCAGCTCAACATGACCCTGACTCTTGCTCATTATCTGGTGCTAGGCGCGATTTTGTTTGCCATCAGCGTGGTCGGGATCTTCATGAACCGCCGCAATGTAATCATTTTGCTGATGGCCATTGAGCTCATGCTGCTTGCGGTGAATCTGAATTTCATCGCGTTCTCGCATTTCCTTGGCGATATGGCTGGGCAGGTCTTTGTGTTCTTTATTCTCACCGTGGCAGCTGCCGAGTCAGCGATTGGTTTGGCCATTCTTGTGGTGCTGTTTCGCAATCTCGATACGATCAATGTCGAAGATCTCGATAGCTTGAAGGGTTAAGGCCGATGAAAACCGCTTACCTTCTCGCAGCTTTTGCCCCACTGGTCGGTGCGATTCTTGCAGGCCTGTTTGGCAAGACCCTCGGCCGTCGTCTTTCGGCCTATGTCACGATTGCCGGTGTGGCTGTGTCGATGTTTGCATCGTTTGCTACGCTTCAGGATGTATTGGCAGGCAACACCTTTAATGGCAGCTTGTATGAATGGGCTGTGATTGGCTCGGTGAAACTCGAGGTGGGTTTTCTGGTCGATTCGCTCACAGCAACCATGATGTGCGTGGTGACCTTCGTATCCTTGATGGTGCATATCTACACCATGGGTTACATGGCTGACGATCCCGGCTATCAGCGCTTCTTTGCCTACATTTCGCTTTTCACCTTCTCGATGATGATGCTGGTGATGAGCAACAACTTCCTGCAGTTGTTCTTCGGCTGGGAAGCTGTGGGCTTGGTGTCTTATCTGCTGATCGGGTTTTGGTATACCCGGCCAACTGCGATCTACGCGAATATGAAGGCCTTCCTGGTGAACCGGGTAGGGGATTTTGGCTTTGCACTGGGTATCGGTTTGGTGCTGGCTTATTTCGGCTCGCTGGACTATGCCGAAGTCTTCAAAGCTGCGCCCGCGCTTTCGGCCAAAACGCTTGAGCTGATTCCCGGGCAAGCCTGGTCTTTGCTTACAGTCACCTGCATCTGCCTCTTTATCGGCGCGATGGGCAAGTCAGCGCAGTTTCCATTGCATGTCTGGCTTCCGGATTCCATGGAAGGCCCCACGCCAATCTCAGCCTTGATTCACGCGGCGACCATGGTGACCGCTGGTATCTTCATGGTGGCGCGTATGTCGCCTCTTTTTGAAATGTCGCCGACTGCACTGGGCTTTGTCATCACGATTGGCGCCATCACTGCTCTATTCATGGGTTTTTTGGGCATCATTCAAAACGACATTAAGCGCGTGGTGGCCTACTCAACGCTTTCGCAACTGGGCTACATGACAGTGGCGCTGGGCGCTTCGGCCTACAGCGTGGCCGTGTTCCACTTGCTCACGCATGCGTTTTTTAAAGCGCTGTTGTTCCTTGCTGCGGGCTCCGTGATCATCGGTATGCATCATGATCAAGACATTCGGAATATGGGTGGACTGCGCAAGTACATGCCTGTGACCTGGATCACTTCCTTGATCGGCACGCTGGCCTTGATCGGTACACCTTTTCTCTCGGGGTTTTACTCCAAGGAGAACATTATTGAAGCTGCAAAGTTTGCTGATGTGCCGGGTGCAACATTTGCCTACTATGCTGTCCTGATCGGTGTATTCGTTACCGCGTTTTATTCCCTGCGCATGTATTTCCTGGTGTTCCACGGCAAAGAGCGCTGGATGAACAAGCCTGCGGATGATCATCATGGGCATGATGACCATGCTCATGACGATCATGATCATCACCATGGCTTGGGTCCGCATGACAAGCCGCATGAGTCACCTGCGGTGGTAACGATTCCTTTAGTGGCGCTTGCGATCCCGTCGCTGTTTATTGGTCTTTATCTGGTCAAGCCTTTCCTGTTCGGTGATGTGTTCAAGGATGTCATCACGGTGCTGCCGCAGCATCCCGCTATGGCCTCGATTGGCGAGCATTTCCATGATTGGTTTTCCTACGGCCTGCATGCCTTTGTGACCTTGCCGTTTTGGTTGATGCTCGGTGGTGTGGTCACAGCGTGGTACTTCTACATGGTCAATCCAGCCGTGCCTGCCGCGCTCATGCGTACCTTTAAGCCCGTCTACCATCTGCTTGAGCAAAAGTATTACCTGGATCGTATTAACGATTTTGTATTTGCAGGCGGAGCGCGTGCGCTTGGGGGCAAGCTCTGGAAGTATGGCGATCAGTTTGTGATTGATGGGGTTGCAGTCAATGGCAGCGCCAAGCTGATTGGATGGTTCTCGCAGGCTTTGCGATGGATTCAAACGGGCTACATCTATCACTATGCGATTGCGATGATTGCCGGGGTGGCACTGTTGTTGGTGTGGTTTGTGCCGCTGATCAAGCGCTAAAAGAAAAAAGACGATGGATAGTTCACTGATATTAAGCGCAGCCATCTGGACGCCGATCCTTGCCGGGCTGGTGGTGTTGTGCTTCGGGCGTGACCAGAATGCGGGCATTGTTCGGGGTGTCTCGCTGGCTGGCGCTTTGCTCGGTCTATTGGCCACCGTGCCTCTTATTACCCGCTTTGATAAAACCAGCGCAGCGATGCAGTTCGTGGAGAAGTCGAGCTGGATTGAGCGCTTCAGTGTGAACTATCACCTCGGCGTCGACGGGCTGTCGGTGTGGTTCGTGGTGCTGACGGCGTTCATCACTGTGATTGTGGTGATTGCCGGTTGGGAAGTGATCGAGGAGCGTATCGCGCAGTACATGGCCTCGTTCCTGATCCTGTCCGGGCTCATGATTGGCGTGTTTTGTGCACTGGATGGCTTGCTCTTCTATGTGTTCTTCGAAGCGACCCTGATCCCGATGTACATCATCATCGGGGTGTATGGCGGCGCGAACCGGGTATATGCCGCCTTCAAGTTTTTCCTCTACACATTGCTGGGCTCGCTCCTCACGCTGGTGGCCCTGATCTATCTTTATCTCAAGTCAGGCTCGTTTGCGATTCTGGATTGGCATGCGCTACCGCTGAGTCTGGACGAGCAGATCCTGATCTTCCTTGCTTTCCTGATGGCCTTTGCAGTGAAGGTACCGATGTGGCCGGTGCACACTTGGTTGCCGGATGCCCACGTTGAAGCACCCACAGGCGGCTCGGTGGTGTTGGCTGCGATTATGTTGAAGCTGGGTGCTTATGGCTTCCTGCGTTTTTCCTTGCCAATCACGCCTGACGCGTCGCGCGAGCTCGATAGCCTGATGATTGCTTTGTCGCTAATTGCAGTGGTGTATATCGGATTTGTGGCTTTGGTCCAGACCGACATGAAAAAGCTGGTGGCCTATTCGTCGATTGCCCACATGGGGTTTGTGACGCTGGGCTTTTTCATGTTCAACCAGATGGGCGTGCAGGGCGCGGTTGTGCAAATGATCTCGCACGGCTTTATTTCGGGGGCAATGTTCCTCTCGATCGGTGTGCTGTACGATCGGGTGCACTCGCGCAAGATTGCCGACTATGGCGGTGTAGTCAATACGATGCCGAAATTTGGCGCGCTGTTTGTGTTCTTCGCCATGGCCAATTGCGGCTTGCCTGCAACCTCAGGGTTTGTCGGTGAGTTCTTTGTGATCCTTGGCGCTGTGCAATACAACTTCTGGATTGCGCTTGCAGCCACCTTCACCCTGGTGATTGGTGCAGCCTATTCCTTGTGGATGGTCAAGCGGGTGGTGTTTGGCGCGGTGGTCCATGATCATGTGGCCAAGCTGCAGGATTTGAATCGCCGTGAATTCTGGATGCTGATGGTGATGGCCTTGGCGGTGCTCGCGATGGGCTTGTATCCCAAACCGATCACCGATGTGATTGATCCTTCCGTGCAAGCGCTGCTTAAGCATGTTGCGCAAACCAAGTTGAAGTAAGCCATGAGCCCTGTGACCCCAAACTTCAACCTTGCCGCTATCCTGCCGGAGATCCTGTTGCTGGTGGCTGCTTGTATCGTTTTGATCGTGGATGTGGCGCGGCAAAAGCGGCTGCCTGACGGCGATGTGAATGGCAGCGCATCGCTCAGCGACAACTCGATCTGGCGGGTGGATCGGCTGGCGCTTATGGCCATGGTGCCCGCGTTTATCGCGCTTCTGTTGCTGTTCGGCACGCCTACCCAATATGCCTTTTCGCGCATGGTGGTGGTAGATGATCTCGCCACACTGCTCAAGATCTGCGCGTTCCTTGCGACCGCCGCAAGCCTGACCTATGCGCGGCAATATGTCCGTGATCGTGAGATGTTCAAAGGCGAGTTTTATAGCCTGAGTTTGTTTGCGCTGCTCGGCCAGATGATCATGATGTCGGCCAGCAATATGCTGGTGGTGTATCTGGGCCTGGAGCTAATGTCGCTTTCGCTATATGCGCTGGCTGCCTTGCGCCGTGATCATGCGCAATCCACTGAAGCAGCGATGAAGTATTTCGTGCTTGGTGCCCTGGCTTCAGGCTTTTTGCTCTATGGCATGTCGATGATCTATGGCGGAGCGGGCACGCTTGATCTGAACATGATTTCGCAAAAGCTTGCCTCTGGCGCTGCCAACCGCACTGTGTTTGTGTTTGGCGTGGTGTTCCTTGTCGCAGGGCTGGCTTTTAAGCTCGGCGCAGTGCCATTTCATATGTGGGTGCCCGATGTGTATCAGGGCACTCCCACTGCAGCGACCTTGCTGATTGCAGGTGCACCCAAGCTTGCTGCGTTTGCGATCGTGTTTCGTCTGCTTAGCGAGGGCTTGATCGGTGTCGCACGCGATTGGCAGCAAATGCTGATGGTGCTGTCGGTGTTGTCGTTGGTGATGGGTAACCTCGTCGCCATTTCGCAAACCAACCTCAAGCGCATGCTCGCTTATTCCACCATTGCGCAAATCGGCTTTGTCCTTCTTGGCTTGCTGTCGGGGGTGGTCGGTGGCAACACCAACTCTGCGCCGGATGCCTATAGCGCTTCGATGTTTTACATGATCACTTATGTGCTCACCACTCTGGGCACCTTTGGCATCATTCAAATGTTGGCGCGTGCTGGATTTGAGTCTGAAGATATTCATGATTTGCGTGGAGTAGGCAAGCGCGCGCCGTGGCTTGGGTTTGTCATGATCGTGTTGATGTTCTCGCTCGCAGGCATCCCTCCCACTGTGGGGTTCTATGCCAAGTTGATGGTGTTGCAAGCCACCATTACCGCAGGGCATGTGTGGTTGGCAGTGCTGGCGGTGATGGCTTCATTGGTGGGCGCGTTTTACTACCTGCGAGTGATTAAAGTGATGTTCTTTGATGAGCCAATTGACACCGCGCCGATCCGGCCCGCAGCTGATGCGCGTGCTCTGATTGGATTGAACGCCGCTTTGGTATTGGGCTTGGGGCTCATGCCTGGCCCGCTCATGACCGCATGCTTCCAGGCCATCAAGCAGGCCCTGGGCACCTAGTGATTCACCCATGAGTGGGCCGCCTGTATCCCCAGGGCTTCAGGAGCACACCCTCAGCTCGGAGCTGGCTTATCAAGGCGTGTTTTTGCGCTTGCGTAAAGATATGGCACTTTTGCCCGATGGCAGCACTGGCCCACGCGAATACATCATCCATCCTGGGGCCGCAGCGATAGTCCCCTTGCTCGATGATGGCCGGATTCTGATTGAGCGCCAGTTTCGCTATCCAGTTGGTGAGGTGTTTATCGAGATCCCTGCGGGCAAGATCGACGCTGGCGAAACACCACTGCAAACAGCGCAACGCGAACTCATTGAAGAAACAGGGTATGAGGCGAAGCAATGGGCGGTGCTCACCAAGATTCATCCCGCCATTGGCTTTGCCAATGAGGTGATCCATTTGTTTTTATGCCGCGGCATGAGCCCCGCGCCCAGAGACTTGGATGCTGGTGAATTCATTGAGTGTGAAGCTGTCACGCTGGAGTTTTTGCTCGATGAATTGCGCGCAGGCCGCCTCACCGATGTGAAGACTCAGATTGCAGTGCATTGGCTTGAAAGGATGCGCAAGGGCGAGTGGCCTTGGCCCGAGTTCATCACGCCGCCTGCAGTGCAGACCTTAAGTAGCCCCAAGCCATGAAAGCGGCTCGTTTCGATGTTGTGTTGTTTGGCGCTACCAGTTTTGTAGGCAGCATCATCGCGGCCTACCTTGCGAGGCAGGGCGAACCCTTGCGCTGGGCCTTGGCCGGGCGCTCCAAAGACAAGCTCGAAGCATTACGCTCAAGCTTGGGTGCAGCGGGCGAGGGGCTGGAATGCCTGGTGGCGGATGCCGAGGACCCCGAAGCTTTGCGCACGCTTTGCCGCTCCACTCGAGTGGTGTTGTCTTGTGTCGGGCCCTATGCACTATATGGCTCCAAGTTGGTCGAGGCCTGCGTGGAGCAGGGCACCGATTACTGCGATCTGACCGGAGAGCCGCAGTGGGTGCATCTCATGATCCAGCGCTTTGGCGCGCTCGCCAAGACTAGTGGTGCGCGGATCGTGCATTGCTGCGGCTTTGATTCGATTCCTTCCGATCTTGGGGTGTGGAATCTGCAGCAAGCCTCGCAGCGCTATTTCGGCCAAGCCTGCACAAGCGTCAGCACTCGCGTCACTTCAATGAAGGGCGGCGTGTCTGGTGGCACGGTGGCCAGTATGTTGAATGTCTTGAAGCAGGCGTTGACTGATCGGCAGCTGCGCCGGGTGCTGGCCGATCCCTATGCCTTGTGTTTGGATGTGGAGGGATTGCGCAAACTCGATCAGCATGAGGTGCGTTTGCCTGAATACGATGCGCGGATCGGGCAATGGTGCGCGCCGTTTGTGATGGCCTCAGTGAACACCAAAGTGGTGTTGAGAACTTATGCGCTGCTCGGGCAAGGCTGGGGCGCCGAGTTTCGCTATGACGAGGCAATGGCCATGGGTGGCGGGCTTGCGGGGCGTGCTCGTGCAATGGGAATGGCCGGTGGCCTGGCGGCGTTTGTTGGGGCAAGTGTGTTGCCTCCTTCGCGCTGGTTGTTGCAGCGGTTTGTGTTGCCTGCGCCGGGCGAAGGGCCAAGTGCCAAGCAGCAGGAGCAGGGCTCGTTTGAGTTCGAGATCCATGGCACCACCGCTGATGGGCAGCGCGCGATGACGCTGGTTAGCGGTGATCGCGATCCTGGCTATGGCTCCACTGCAAAGATGATTGCTGAGGCGGCGCGATGCCTCGCGCTCGATCTGGTTGGGCCCCGAGGGCGCAAGACCACTGCCGGTGGTTTTTGGACGCCTGCCGCGTTGATGGGGGAATTTCTGACCGAGCGTCTGACGCGCAACGCCGGGGTAGGCTTCGAAAGCACCCGAATCAAGTAGAATATCAGGCTCGGAAGCGTGGCAGAGCGGTTGAATGCACCGGTCTTGAAAACCGGCGAGGGGGCAACCCCTTCGTGAGTTCGAATCTCACCGCTTCCGCCATCCAATAGAGCGGCTCTTCCCCATTAACGGGGGATGGCACTCATCAAACCCGGTTAATCAAACCATCCCAACCGCATTGGGCCAAGACGCGCATGCGGTAATTCTCAAAGTTCCTGAAGCCGAATGCGCGTCGCGACAGCATCTCCATTTTGGTATGGAATTCCTCGGTGATGCCGTTGGATTTGGTGAAGCGCCGGACCATTACAAGCGGCTGTCCAGAAAGGCCTAACACTTGTTGCCATACCAGCTCATGAAGGGTCATCTTCAGAGGAGTTATTAGTTAAGCATGATTGGTCAGGTCCGCCGTTAGAAAACTTTCATAGAGCTGAAACAAAACAAAGGCCTACTGATTAGTAAGAGGGTTCCTCGAAATTCTCGTTCAAATGTTGTGTTCAAGTTTGGGAAGTTAACTACCTAGGAGTGTTCATTGAAAATACAGTCAGAGCACCTTAAGCGGGTTGCCGCTGAGAACTTTACCGAGGAGCTAGCCACAGAAATTGGGCATCAGATCGACGAAGCTGACGCGCTGGCTCTCAGCGGGGAAATTAAAGATATCGATGATCCGAAGCCTTATTCGGTGGCGACCGCATTCCTCGCAGATGCATTTTACGAGAGGCTTAAGCCTGGAAAATTCACGGGGCGGCTGCACCTTATCTGGGACGGTATGGACGACTTCGTTTTCAGTCCTAGTGAGCATCATGCTTTTGCGTTCACAACGCATAGTGGTCGGGTCATACGGCCTGGGCTAATGTATACCGACGGCGGATCAATTCCGCAAGCCTTGCGTGGGTTCAAGAAATTTTCTTCCTGGGGGTACGCGCCTGCTTACATCATTCATGACTGGTTATTCACTGCAAAGAAGTGCAAGCAATCACCTGATGACAATTGGGCATTTCCTGCAACAGCGTGGGTGATGGCAGAAGCTATCAAAACCCTCATGGAAGTAGGTTATGTGGACTATCAGGGGCAGAAAGTTAAACTCCCGAAAGCTGAGGATACCCTCTACCTGATGTACCTAGCAGTACGGTCGTCCATTGCTAAAAACTGCTGGGAGAATGATGGCTCTGTCAAGTGTTTGCCAGGGACCGGGACGTAGGTGGCGCACAATTGTATTTCTGTATGGCAGCCTCGCTGATGTCTCCGGAGTTGATGTATAGGTGTTGTTGATTCTGAAAACTGCGCAGAGGTGCGAGTGGTCGAAATCAAGTGCAGCAGTATGTTCGACTCAGGGGATAAGCCAGTCCAGGAGGGCTTCTGCACCCTCGATTTTAAGCACCGCAACTGGTGGTTTTAGTACCAGAGAGGCCAGACTGCGCCGTTGAGATAGAAACTACGTTGCTCGTGACTCTGGTTTAGGAGAATTGAGATGTTGCCAGTCATGTTCTCGATGGAAGCAAGTGATAAGTCGCTCGTGGATGAACTTGTCGTCGCTGAGGACATTAAAGCTAAAACTGTTGTGCGTGAGCGCATTACAGGGGGCTCAGAACTCGTCACTGTGCTGATCGCGTTGACTCCGGTCGTAGCCGTTGCAATTGTCAGAATCCTTAAGGAGAAATGGGCTCGGAATGGCAAAGTTTCGGTCGAGGCTCGAGGTGTCCGAATAACCGGAGCGTCGCCAGAGGATATTGAGCGAATCCTTAAACAGATTCTCGAAGGCACGGCCGAGGGCAATGATTGATGACCATATTTCTGCGCAACTAACAGCGTCGCGCCTACGCTGGCTCGAGCGCCCAACTTCCGCAGAATGGCATGAATGGCTTTCGAGGACTGCCAAACTTGCTTACCGCGGTCGCGCTCCTGAACTTTCAAGCATCCGTATCCACAGCCTGCCTGGCTGGAATTGGGAGGTGCTGCTAGATGGCAACGGCAAGCACTGCCTAGTAGCGGACGACGAATTGACCGCCACATTGGCCGAGCTTCGGCTGCTTTCTTTGCCCGCCAGCGCAATCGACGCGGGCTATGACAAGAGCATCTTAATGCTTGCGGATTCTTTCCGAACAGTAGGCGACTTGGATCGTTATGCTGTTTGCCTCGGTTGGGCTCTGCCCCGGCGTGAACGAATTCGCGCCCTGCGGATCAAGGCTATCAATCAACAAAGCAGTTCTGCGGAAACTATGGTGGTTATGCTCCATGAGATTGCCCATAGGGTGCTTGATAGTGGCATGGCACGTAGCGTTGAATTTAAAGATCTATGCAGGGCACGCGTCGACAAAACCATTGAGGCGCTCACGGAGGGCGCATTGCACGATAAGGCTTTAGCTGACGGTATAAAGTTGGGGCTAAGTGTTTCGCAGATGAGGGGCCAGCTATTGACTTATAGGCATCATTTACAAGGCAACGAAGCGCTCTTGACCGAGCTAAGTTGCGACTTTTTGGCAGTGCTCGCATTTCTGAATTTGAAGAGCGCAGTGGATGTTTTCCTAGATCTCGAATCTGGCCCCTCCGGAATGTCGACTAAAGATGTGGGAGATGCCCTTTACGTTGCGCATGGGGCCATCCAGAACATGCAATCCTTGGTGGCAGTGCAGTCAATTGCGGCGGCAGTGCGCAACGGACCCCATACCCCCGGGGTGGCTCCAGATCGCACTTCCGCTGAGTTGAGCGCACGCTCTACAGTGTTGGTCTCATTGATCACTAACTTACTTCAGGCTTGGGTCGAGGACGGACATTTGCGCACCGAGTGGCCCTCTAGTTCGCCTAACGCTGGCGATGCCTTGATACTCGCGATCAGTAAGCGCAATCGGATTCGCACAAAGTATTTGCTCGATCCACTGCAGGACTTGGATGCGGTGTTTCACGACCTTGATCGGTACGCCGATTTCAAGCGCGATGGCCTTGCCAACCTAAGAAGAGCTGGCCTTGTTTGGCCAGGAACAATCAAGTCAATTGATGCAACGCGTTGGGAGATGACGACGTGTTAAACGCGCAGGCTCTTTGCAAATAGGCAGCGAGCAAACCGGCTAGATCGCAAGCGATTTAGCATGAGTAAGTGGGCAACAATTAACGCGGATCAGCGTAGCAGACACCTAACAAGGCCGAAATTAAATCGGTTTACACGGTACGACAAAGGTCAGTTGCGCGACGAGCTTAGAGCTGAATCATCACCCCGACAAATAAGTACGCAGCTTGGGTGAGCAGAGAGACGTTCAATACAACGCTACAGGTACGAGTTCACTGGGGCTTTAAGCCTGCCAAGGTTTCAATATCGCCTTTGGCGCTGCAGTTTGCTTGAGGTGTGGAGCGAAAAGAAAACAAATACAGCTATTGATATCATAGCTATAGCCCAACGATAGGCAGGCGTAATGGGGTGCCGTTTTTAAGCGGGTCTCAAGTGATTGGTGTGGTCAATATCGGCATGATGCGCCCCACAGCACTTCCCTTGATGCGCGCACTGCCATTCAGCATGACTCCGGACAAGATTCAACATGGATGATTTTGACCCAAACGTAGCACCGATCCGACTCGACAAAGTTCGGGCTTCGAAAGCGGGCCATGCATTTCATGAGGCTTGGGCCGCGCGGACTGCTCTTGAGCTGCTGCCGCCACAAACTGACCTCACAGCAATCACGCTCGAGGGATTTGATGAAAAAGATGAAAAGAGCCTAGAGGGAGGCGCGGTAGAGATCGCAGATCTAGTTCGGTATCATGGGGCCACTGATGTGGCGCGTGCTCATCTGGTCACTGTAGTTCAGTTTAAATATTCGATCGCAAGCGCCGACAAGCCCGTGCGAGCTGCTGAACTGGCTTCCACTCTTTCTAAGTTTGCGCTAGCTGATTTGCAGCTTCGAGCAAAGCACGCCCACGATCACATTCTTGCTGTTGTTCGCTATGAATTTGCGACAAATAGACCGATACATGAGGACTTAACGCGCGCATTATCCGCAATCATCGCTAACGTACAAGAAAACGGCGATATCTCTCGCCAAGCTGGTCAGATCGTAGACGCACTAAAGGACTATCCTTACCCGTGCGCCGATCTGCTACAGAGATTAGACTTGGTTGGTAACAAAGGAAGCTTAAACGAGACCGAGCGTGAGATTTCAGCGACGCTCGCCTCTTGGAGTGCCCCAGACGATTGGGATGCAGAAAAGCGCTTGTTGAAGTTGCGCAACCTCATTAGGGTTAAGGCCGGTTCTGGCAGCGAAACTAACAAACGAATTGACCGTGTTGCTGTTTTGGCTGAGTTGGATGTGGAGCATGAGGATCGGTTGTATCCCACCCCTGATGCGTTCCCCAACGTCGATGCAGTCATTGATCGCAAAATTCTGGATGAGCTTTTAACCAAAGCAGTTGAGGAGGGCTTTCCGCTGGTTGTTCATGCTCCAGGCGGAATGGGTAAAACGGTTTTGATGCAAGGTCTCGCAAAACGACTGGATGCCTACGGCCCTGTCGTCCTTTTCGATGGCTTCGGAGCGGGCCGCTGGAGGGATCCCGCAGATGGCAGGCACCTTCCAAACAGGACGCTCGTTCACCTTGCGAATCAATTGGCGGGACGGGGTCTGTGTGACATTCTTTTGCCAGTGAATGACATCACGGGCCTGGTGAGAGCATTTCGAAGAAGGCTTACGCAATCCGTAGCGACGGCTCGGCAAACCCGTGGTAACGCATGTGTGTCACTTGTACTGGATGCGATTGACCATGCAGCGCTTGCCGCTAAGGAAACGTCAACCCAATCATTTGCACATCTACTTATGCGCAGCTTGGGGGCCGATCCAATTGAAGGCATTCGTATAGTCGTGTCATGCCGAACTGAACGACTAATGCTCGCGACAGGCGATACCTCGCATCGTCCTTTTGCAATTCCACCTTTCACCGAGGTAGAAGCCCGGACCTTAGTGACGCAACGGGATGCAAATGCTTCAGATGCTGAGATTACCGCATTGTTAGCACGGTCGGGGCGCAACCCACGCTGCATTGAAAGCATGATCGTTAGTGGGCGGCCATTTGACACTTTGCCTTTACCTGGCGCACTAGATGGCGCGCCAGACTTACTAGACGCATTGCTTCAAAAGCGTCTTGATGATGCTCGAAACACCGCTCGGGAACGCGGTGTAACCGATGCTGAGATTGACCTTTTGCTTTCAGGTATTGCGTTACTGGTGCCGCCGGTTCCGATCAAAGAGCTCGCTGCTGCTAATGGGTTGATTCCCGAGCAGGTGGAAAGTTTCGCAGCTGACCTTGTGCCTTTGTTAGAGCGAACTCAGCATGGGCTTATTTTCCGAGATGAACCCACCGAGTCTCTCGTCCGAAAAACTTACGGCGAGCGCCAAACTGGACGAGATTGCATTATTCGAGTTTTGACAGAACGGCAGACTTCCTCAAGCTACGCTGCTCGGGCGTTACCTCCGTTACTCACCCTAACACGCGATACCGGCCAGCTGATCAAACTGGCATATGACAAGCGTGTACCCCAAGGCGCCTCAAAGGTCAGTGCACGCGATATAAGGCTGTCGAGGATCGTTGCTGCAATAGCGCTGGCTGCAAAACTTCAGCTGCGCGATGACCTAATGGGTTTGTTAATGGAAGCTTCGCTGGTTGCAGCCGGTAACGATCGGTCCGACCGGTTCCTATATGAGTATCCCGATCTCATTGCAGTAGGAGGGGACCCAGAAGCTCTTAGGAGGCTTTCTGAAACCAAGGTTGGCTGGTCAGGAGGTAAACACGCGGCGATTGCACTCGCTAATGTTCTTCTCGGTAACCGAGACGAAGCGCATCGGCATTCGCGGCGATCAATCGATTGGCATAATTGGGTTGCGACGAATGCCTCTGGCACCAAAGTATGTGGATCGGGTGTCTCCAAGAGATGGGACGAGATTGGCTTTGCCTACGTGGAGATGCTGGGGGGACGAGAGCTTCGAGTTGCAGAGTTTTTTGCTCGCCAAAGCTCCGATGCGGCGTTCGCAAAATTTCGAGACTTGTTCGATTTGCTGGATCGACACGAACGATCAAACTATCCACCCAAATCACGCGTTTTAGCCCGACTGTTACGTTGTCGATTGTCGTGTCCCGAGCTGTTTGTAGCAGCACTTCCGTGCTTTGGTCGTGAGCCGTCTCAAACCAATAAGTTTCTCACTATGCTTGCGCAAGCATCCCCACCGACTAGCAAAAGCGAAGCCTTCACTACGGCCTGTGTATTGGCGGCAGCGTTGGGTGTGGGGCTCGGCATGGATAAAGAGGCTAGAAGCATCCTCTTGAACGCTGGCCTAACTTCACCAAGTATTTTTGACTATTCCAGTTATGGCTCCGGGACCGGTGCAATAATTACTACAATCCTTGCCGCCGGTGTAAGGGCTGCCTTGTCCCAAAAGCCGCCTGCGTTAATTGATATCGCGCCCACCGAACTTATCGAATTGATTCCAAAGAGTGCTCGCTCTCGTGGACCAGCTGCTTTCAGTCGTGCGCTTGACGACAAGCTTGGGGCACCAAAATCGGCTGGAAAAACGCGGCGAAGCAAGTGGCGAAATGAGATCGGTGATGGAAAACGATCTAACTATTCCCAAGCGCTTGATGTACGCATCAGGCCATTGCTCAACTACGCCCGGCATGTGGCCGATATCGTTCGTCCGCCAAAAGGAATCACGCGGATTGAGGTGGTCGAGGCGGCCTTTAATCGGCTTGTCCAGGAGGTTGAGCAGTCCGGGATCTATCCTTATCGGGACGGCAAGGCTTATCTCGCGAGTATTGGGTTTCGCTTGATTTTCGATGTTGCTGAAGTTGTGGGCGCGCTAAATGATTCACTTGCCAAGCGCATGGTTGAATGGGCAGCCCGGGCTCCCGGGCTTTCCATCTCTTACCTTACAGATATGGTTGCGCGGCTGTCGCGGGCGTCGCAGTGCCATCGCGTTGCGCTCCGCCTGGCTAACCACGTTGAGCACAGGATAAAGCTCGACACCGATGTTGCATCCAGAATTTCAGCATATGGTGACCTCGCTCGTTCGGTTTGGCGAGTGAGTAGTGAAGAAGCCGGGGCCTATTTTCGCCGTGCGCTCGATCTATCTGAAGCTATTGGGTCGGATGACTTTGATCGAACCAATCATTTACTTGAGCTCACCGGACACTACACGGGTACAGAGCTCTCGCAGGCTGCAGGCCATACGCTAGCGCGTATCCTTGAATTGAATTTGAGTGAGGAGGGGAAATTTCCCTGGATTGAGTACGCCAAATCGATGGTGGCGATCTCTGGTCGGTCAACGTTGGCCGCGCTAGAGCGCCTAGACGCTCGTGAAGCAGCAAGTTTAGGATTTTCGCTCGGGCCTGTGCTCACCATATTAGTTCGTGATTCAAAACTTTCTGCTGAGGCCGCTGCTTCTCTTTTTGGGCTGGCAGCGCCAGAGGAGACGTGGAACTGGCGACTCTCAAGCTTCGCATCTGAGATGCTAATTAGGCTACCCAAAAACAGATGGGAGTGGTTCTTTAGTATTCTTCTTTTAGAGATTGATCGGGAGCATCGATTGGATGCTCCAAGGTCGACGATCCAAGGACTCCATGAGCTTGCGACGTGTAAGCTGCCGACTGCATCCCCTGCCCGAATCCGACTAGAGGGCATGCTTGCTCGTATGGCACCTAACTCCGACCCGTTACCGGTCAGATCAGGACCGATCGTAGTAACGGCATTGGCCACCCTTGTAGTCAACTTGACTGACCCACATGTGATCGACAGACAGATACTCGCGCAGGAGGTCGATCAATCGGGGCGTCGATGGCCAATGCTAGTGCTAGTTGATTTGGCAGGGCAAGCGGACTCACCTGCTATGCGCTTAGGATTCGTTAGAGCAGCTGTTGAAGCAGCAGCTGCACAGCTAGTAGATAAAGTGGATGCCCTGTCCAAGTACCTACCTGAGTGGAGTGATGAATCGGCTGCAATGCGTGATGAGCTACCTAGCCTCGGGCGACGCTTAGCCAATAAGCACGCCGCTGAACTCGCTAGTTCAACGCATGATGCGTGGCGCGCTTGGCGTGACCTGGAGCGATATTTTAGTGTCAACCGCCTCGACCTTATCGACAGTGTGTTATCAGGGCTTAACAGCACGGCGCACAGCGTTGGTGGCGATGCTTGGCTTGCACTGGCGGCGAGGTTAGCTTCTGAGGTTAACGCTCCCGCTATTGGACAAGGCCTCGATCGGTTTTTATTAGCCTCGGGAGAAACACTCCCGTGTGAAGTTGGAGACGGGCCATGGGACTCCCGGTTTACGGTTCCTGATGATGAGCCGTCATGTGTGGCGGGACTGGTGTGGGCAAGGCTTGGCCATTCAATCGCTGCGATGCGCTGGCGTGCCGCCCATGCAGTAAGGCGCCTCATGCACATGGGACGCTATGATCTCGTTGCATGCCTAATAAACTGTTTTGAATCTGCTTCGGGCTTGCCGTTCGTTGATCCGAAGCAACCTTTTTATGTGTTGCATGCCCGGCTATGGCTATTGATTGCGTTTGCGCGCGTCGCGAAAGATGCTGCATTTGCGTTCGTGCCTCATAGGGCATTCTTCGAACATATCGCCTTTTCGCAAGAGTTTCCTCACGTTGCTATGCGTGCTTTCGCAATTGACGTGTTACGCGAGATTGCTCCAATGTTAATTGCCGAAGAACAAGAAGCACTAGTCGCTAAGCTTGGCCCAGCGAACCGATCCCCTTTTTCGCCTGCAGCGCGAACCGCCCAGCACAACTTGCTGGATGCCCCAAGGCCGGAGTCTTCGGCGCAGCCAGCGGCTAGCTTTCAACTCGACTACGACTTTAACAAACATGAGGTTAGCCGTTTGTGTGGTGCTTTTGATTGTCCAGGCTGGGAGGTAAAAGACCGTATTAGTCGCTGGGTGCGGTGTTGGGATCCCGTAATCGAATCAATGCATGATTGCCCACAGGGCTCCCATGACGAGGGATCCTGGTCTTCTGGCCATTATCTGGAAAGAGATCGTTATGGTGGATATTTAGGATTTCACGCGCTTATGCTCGTTGCAGGTGAGTTGCTTGCAATACAGCCTGTGACTCTTCAGCCGTGGAGCGATGATCCATGGGCTGAGTTCTTAACGGAGTACAAGCTGTCTAGGGAGGATGGTTTGTGGCTCGCTGACCTGACAGATTTGTTTCCGCTCGACTTAACAAAGGAGGCGAACATGCCTATGCCGGGTAGCAATGAGCGAGGTCTCCTTCACAAGAACAAAAGCCTACTGGCGCCGTTGCTTGGGGTGTATCGCACTCATGTTGCTACCGATTGGTTACCCGTTTCTGGACGTTGGTCAATCAGCGAGAATACGACTGTCAAGGTACAAAGCGTTTTGACTAGTCCCGCTGACGTTTCAGCCGTTGTTATGACAATGTTAGCGGCTGAACCGTTCTTTAGGTGGTTACCTGACAATGCAGACGACATCGACCGTTTTTTTGGTAAGGACGGTCACACGATACAGTCCTGGCTGTTTAAGCAAGCTAATCCCGAGAGGCGGATTGATCGGCATGATCCGTTTGGGGCCGGGAGTGCACTCGAAAGGCCTGCCCCGTCAGAGTGGACACGAGACCTATTAAGATTAGTCGCTGATGATGTAGTGGTCCGTAATTGGTCAATCAATGGAAGTGCAGCTTGTTATGCCGAGGCTTGGGGCGCAGAGAGTGGTAGGGGTGAGTACTCAACAAGCGAAACTGGAAACCGCCTGATCTTCCGTCGTGATGTATTACTCTCCCTGCTCAGGCTTTCCAAACGTAGCCTTGTCGTTGCGCTTAAGGTCGAGAAGTACGAGCGAGGCAATTCGAACAAGCGTACCGCTGGCACCAGCGCATTTAGCAATCGGTCGCTAATAGTTGAAATCGACCAACACGGTAAGGTATGGTCGCCGCGAGGTCTTTCGCGGCATGCTAAGCAAGCACTTTCAATTCTTAAACCGCAGCAGAGGCGCGATTTCTATTGCCAATTCCGCGCAATCGCAGGCCTGCCTAATGAGCGACTTGATTATCATAACGATGTGTCCCTTGGCCTAATGCTGCGCGGCAGTCTCATTAAGCCCTTGGCTTCCGACTCAGATCATTGAGCCAGTAACCACGTCTTCCGAGACAGCACTTATCAACTGTATCGTGTAGATACGATTACATACCCCATCGCGAATATCCTCTTGAGTGCTCAATAGGCTTGATGTTAAGTGGCAAGGGAATCTTTTGACACCGCGACCGGCGTGAGTTGCGTATTTGATAGCCATTGACAGACAGTTGCTGAATGACAATTGCTACTGCGGGTGAATTAGATACTTGACTTTTGCGGCTTGACCTCTAGTATTACTCAGTATTACATTTTCTTTGTTGAGTGAGGAATCCTCATGGAAGCTACTTCGGTAACCAGTAAAGGCCAGGTGACCATCCCAAAAGCGATCCGTGATCGTTTGGGGATTAAGCAGGGCACGATGGTCGAATTCACGGTAGTTGATAGTCGGGTGGAACTCAAAGTGAAGGGGCGATCTGCTGAGCCCTTCAAGTCGGGCTTTGGCATGCTGCGAAGTAACAAAGCCCCTGTGCCCGTCGACTTTGATGCTGCGAGTCTTCTGAAGAAGAAAAAATGATTGGCCTGGATACGAATATCCTCGCCTGTTATTACGTGGCTTCTGAGGATGCCAAAACCGTTCAGCAATCAGCGCTTGCTCGCGAATTGATCGACTCGGGTGAGCCGCTATGCATTGCCAAAACCGTGGTGCTTGAGCTTGAGTGGGTTTTGCGTGGTCACTATGAATTCAAGGCCAGTGAGGTGTGGGCAGTGTTTGAGCACCTGCTGAGTTTGCCGCATGCCCAAATCGAGGATCGACCGAGTTTTGAAACTGCGCTGGTCAATAGTAAGCGAGGCTTAGACTTTGCTGATGCATATCATCATGCAAGCTATTCATCCTGCAGGTATGTCGCCAGTTTTGATGATCGGCGATTCGCAAAACGAGTGAAGGCTTTGGCGATTAGTCCACCAGTGTTAAGACCTGAGTGATGCGAGATAGGCCATGACCGACCATCCCCGCGCAGTAAAGCTCCTCCTCAATATAGCGCACGCTTTGGATCACCTTTTCCTGCTGATCTTTGCAACCGCCGTTGCATCAATAGCCAGTGAATTCGGCTTTTCGCGTTGGGAAGATCTGATGCCTTATGGTGTGGGCGCATTCTTTCTTTTTGGTGTGGGCTCGCTGCCTGCTGGCAAGCTTGGCGATAGCTGGGGTCGGCGGCAGATGATGCTGACCTTCTTTTTTGGGATTGGCATTGCTTCGCTGCTGACTGCGATAGTGACCAACGCCTGGCAGCTTGCGGCGGCGCTCACTTTGATCGGGGCGTTTGCATCGATCTACCATCCGGTGGGCATTCCGATGCTGATCCAGAATGCCCGCAATCCGGGTGCCACGATTGGCATGAATGGGTTGGCAGGCAATCTTGGGGTGGCCGCTGCGGCGATCCTCACAGGCCTGCTGATCAAGTGGGTTGGATGGCGGGCGGCGTTTGCTGTGCCGGGGGTGATCGCGATTGCATGCGGGGTGGTGTTTGCGAAGGTCTGCCCTCGCGAGACTGAGGCGCCCGCAAAGCGCTCGAAGAAGGCTCCGGTCAGCCTAAGCCCCGCAGATATGGCTCGCGCATTTTTGGTGATGACCATTGCGGCGATCACCGCGAGCTTGCTCTTTAACTTCACCACCAACGGTAACGGCCATCTGCTTGAAGAACGTTTTCGTGGCATCGTGAGCGATCCTGCCTGGCTCGGTGTGTTGTTAGCGCTCGTGTATGTGGTGGCGTCATTTAGCCAGTTGATCGTGGGCCGGCTGATTGATCGGTATCCGATCAAGCGATTGTTCCTATGGATTTTGGTAGCGCAGGCGCCGGTATTGTTTGTTGCGGCCTATGCCCAGGGCTGGTGGCTTTATGGCCTGCTGATCCTGACCATGATCCTGATCTTTGGTGCCATACCCTTTACCGATGCGATGATCGCGCGTTATATCGACGATCGTTTGCGCTCGCGAGTGTCGGGTGTGCGGCTGGCGGTGTCTTTTGGGATCAGTTCATTGGCGGTGTGGCTGCTTGGGCCAGTGGTGAAGGCCGCTGGCTTTCAGACCTTACTCACTGCGATGGCGGTGATTGCGCTGGTGACGCTAAGCGCAGTTTTGTTTTTGCCCGAAGAGCGCTAGACCTTTCGCTCATCGGGGGTGCGTTTGCCCGAGGTGGCATCGAAGTAATGCAGGCGATCAGGGCGCGGCACCACTTCGATACGGTCCCCAATCGCTGGCACCCGATCCGCTTCATCAATCCGCACGATCAGGCTCTCGTCATTTAAGCGGGTGTAAAGCAGGCGTTCTGCACCCAGCATTTCTATGGACTCGACCTGCACCTGCCATGCATCTGAGGAGCCGGAAACAATACGCAGATGCTCGGGGCGGATGCCGAGAATCTGGCCGGGCTTGGCTAGTGATGCATGCTTGAGCAGGTTCATCGGCGGCGAGCCGATGAAGCTCGCTACAAAGGTGCTCGCGGGCTTGGCATAGACTTCCTCGGGAGTGCCCATTTGCTCGATGTGCCCGGCATTCATCACGATCATGCGCTGGGCCAGCGTCATGGCCTCCACTTGATCATGGGTGACGAAGAGCGAAGTGATGCCCAGATCGCGATGCAGCTTCTGGATTTCAAGCCGGGTTTGCACGCGCAGCTTGGCATCAAGGTTGGACAGCGGCTCATCAAAGAGAAACGCTTGCGGCTCGCGCACAATGGCGCGGCCCATCGCAACACGCTGACGCTGCCCGCCTGAGAGCTGGCCTGGGCGGCGTTCGAGCAGCGCACCAAGTTCAAGAATCTTGGCCGCTTTATCCACCCGCGCGCGGATTTGATCCGGCGGCACTTTGGCGATCTTCAGACCATAGGCCATGTTTTCAAACACGCTCATATGGGGATAGAGGGCGTAGTTCTGAAACACCATCGCGATATCGCGTTGCGCTGGCTCAATCTTGTTCACAACCTTGCCGCCAATCGATATCTCGCCCTCAGTGATGGCTTCCAGGCCCGCTACCATCCGCAGCAAGGTGGATTTGCCGCAGCCAGAGGGCCCAACAATCACAACAAATTCGCCATCATTGATCTCGGCGCTGACGCCATGAATCACCTGATTGGCTTTGGCTCCAAATCCATAACGCTTGACGATATTGCTTAACCGGATCGATGCCATTATTTCTCCGAATCCACCAGGCCCTTGACGAACCAGCGCTGCATCAGCACCACCACAATCACCGGGGGCAAAAGCGCGAGCATGGTGGTGGACATCACCACATTCCAGTCGGTGAGGGTGTCTGAGCTGCCGATCATTTTCTTGATCCCCAGCACGATGGTGTCGAGTGATTTGTCGGTGGTGATGAGGAGCGGCCAGAGATATTGATTCCAGCCGTAGATGAAGAGAATCACAAAGAGCGCGGCGATGTTGGTGCGGGAGAGCGGCAGCAACACATCCCAAAGAAATCGCATGGGCCCGGCGCCATCCATCTTGGCCGCCTCGACATACTCCGAGGGAATGGTGAGAAAAAACTGCCGGAAAAGCAGGGTGGCCGTGGCTGAGGCAATCAGCGGCAAGGTGATGCCGGTGAAGGTGTTGATGAGCCCCATATCTGACACCACTTCATAGGTCGGCAGGATGCGCACCTCAACCGGCAGCATGAGCGTGATGAAGATCATCCAGAAGAAAATCATGCGCCCGGGGAAGCGAAAGAACACCACCGCATAGGCTGAGAGGATCGACACCACGATCTTGCCAAAGGTGATCACCAATGCCATCACCAGGCTGTTTTGCAGCATGGTAGCCACTGGGGGCGAAAGCTTGTTGCCCGAGCCTTTGACGAGCGCAGTGGTGTAATTATTCAGGCCCTCACCACCTGGCAGCATGGGCATCGGTGCCTGGGCCAGTTCCTGATTGGTGAGTGTGGAGGCGACGAAGGTGAGGTAGAGCGGGAAGGCCACGACCAGCACGCCAAACCACAGAATCACATGCGCCAGCCAATTGGAGCGTTCGTTGATCATGATCAGTAATGCACCTTGCGCTCAACATACTTGAACTGGATCGCGGTCAGCCCGATCACGATCACCATCAGGATCACTGATTGGGCGCTGGATGAGCCGAGGTCGAGCGCGATGATGCCGTCGTAATAGACCTTATAAACCAGGATCTCGGTGGCTTTGGCTGGCCCACCTGAGGTGACCGCATGAATCACGCTGAAGGTTTCGAAAAACGCATAGGTGGCATTGACCACCAGCAGGAAGAATGTGGTGGGGGACAGCAAGGGAAAGACGATGGTCCAAAAGCGCCGCGATTCGTTGGCACCATCAATGGCTGCGGCTTCGAGCAGCGACTTGGGGATCGATTGCAATGCTGCGAGGAAGAATAAAAAGTTGTACGCGATTTGCTTCCAGGCCGAGGCGATGATGACGAGGATCATCGCGTGGGTGCCGTTAAGCACGGGGTTCCAATCGACACCCAATTGTTTGAGCACCCAGGCTATCGTGCCGGTGGCCGGGTTGAACAAAAAGAGCCAAAGCACACCGGCCACCGCAGGCGCAATCGCATAGGGAATGATGAGTGCTGTTTTGTAAGCCGTGGCGAGCCGCACCACACGATCAGCCATCACTGCGAGGATCAGTGCGGGCACCAAGGCAAGCACGGTGACGGCGGCGGAGAAATACAAAGTGCGCCATACCGAATCCAGATACTCGGGGTCGCTCAGCACCATCTCGAAATTCTTCAGGCCCACATAGCGCACCTGGGTGCCAAACGCATCTTGCTCAAGCACCGACATAAAAAGCGCCTGGCCTGCAGGCCAGAAGAAAAACACAAGCGTGACCGCCATCTGCGGCGCGAGCAGCCAATAGGGCAGAAACTTGTGTTTGAAGACGACCTGTTGCATCTAGGGTCTTGAAAGAGAATGTGCCGTGGCGAACGGGGGTTCGCACACGGCACGCAGCCAGTAGGGCATCAAGCTTGTGGGCTTGTTTGATCGTGGCTTAGTGCCTAGCTTGCCGAGCGATCAAAGGCACGCAACAGCGCTGTGCCGCGACGCTGGGTGTTATGCAAGGCCTCTGCCGGGGTCTGCTTGCCCTGGAGCGCTTTTTCCACTTCTTCATGGTAGACATCACGAATCTCAACCCAGCGGCCAAAACGATAGCCACCGGTGTGATCGCCCTGACGGCCATTGATCAACTGCAACACCGGAACATCACGCCCGGGGTTTTTGCTGAAGAAGCCTTCGTCTTGCATCGATTTGAAGGCCGCATTGGTGGCTGGCAAAAAGCCGGTGGCTTTGGCCCAGTCGGTCATTACCGGGGTGGACTTCAAATAGTTCAAGAACAACGCTACGCCACGATACTCATTGGCAGTGCGATTGGGCGCGTTAAAAACCCAGAGTGAGGCGCCACCAATGGTGCTGGCGAAAGGCTTGCCATCTTTGGCCGCATCAGGCCAATAGGGCAGGGCTCCGGTGCCAAACTGGAACTTGGCATCGCGAGCGATTGCGCCCAGGCCACCTGAGGATTGCAACAAAATCGCGCACTCACCGCTGATGAACTTGGCTGCGGCATCGTTGGAGCGACCACCGTAATCAAAGCTCTTGTCTTTTTGCAGATCCACCAGGGTTTGCACCATGCGCTGATTCAATGCAGTGTTGAGCTCGAGCGAGGCGCCGGGGCCGGCCTTGCCATTGTTGTTGGTGCCCAGTGGCAGATTATGGCGAGCGCTGAACTGCTCAAGCATGATCCAGGCGAGCCAGGTGGTGGTGAAGCCGCAGGCCGAGGCATTTTTCTCACGCAGTGTCTTGGCTACCTTGATCAACTCAGGCCAGGTGGTAGGCGGCTTCTCAGCATCCAATCCTGCGCGCTTGAAAGCATCCTTGTTGTAAAACATCACCGACGTGGAGACGTTAAACGGCATCGACAGCATGTCGCCATTGGGCAAGCTGTAATAGCCACGCGCTGGCGCAATGAAGTCTGCAGGATTGAATTGCAGATTGGCCTTTTTGAAGACTTCGCTAACGGGTACGACTGCGCCTTTGGCCGCTGTCATGTCGCCCGAGCCGGCATCAAACATCTGCATGATGTGAGGAGGATTGCCTGCACGATACGCGGCTACCGCAGCGGCGCGTTGCTCAGGATATTGGCCCTTAAAGGTTGCAGTAACGCGGAACTCGTTTTGCGAGGCGTTAAATTCGTTGGCGTACTTGGTCAGGAGTTCGCCGCCTTGCCCGGTCAGGCCCATCCACATCTGGATTTCGGTGCGTTGCTGCGCTTGGGCAGGCAATGCTGTCGCGCCGATGGCGAAGGCGGCAGTGAGGCTGGCGAGAAGCTTGTTGAGGGGTGCAGAAGGCGCACGCATGGTCGATCTCCCGGAGACAAGGTTGACTACAAAAGCCGCCATTCTTTTACGTTGAGATGACAGATATGTGACGGCCTTGCATGGTACCGGTGAATCGGTGGAGGTAGTGCTGCGGCGCACAAGGTGTGAGTCTCAAACCTTGAGCTTAGGCCTTGAGCGCTTGCGATGCCGAGCGCACTGCCGCACGAATCCTGGGGTAGGTGCCGCACCGACATAAATTGCCCGCCATCGCAGCGTCCACTTGGTCATCGCTGGGGTTGGGGTTGCTGGCTAGCAGGGCAGCAGCGGCCATGATTTGGCCAGGCTGGCAATAGCCGCATTGCACAACATCCAAAGCAATCCAGGCCTTCTTGACCGCCTCTACCGCAGCACCGCTTGCGCCTTCAATCGTGGTGACGGATTTGCCAGCGACCGCGGCAAGTGGAGTGACGCAGGATCGAGTGGGCTGACCCTCAACATGAATCGTGCAAGCGCCGCATAGGGCCATGCCGCAGCCGAATTTGGTGCCAGTCATTTTTAGCTCGTCGCGCAAGACCCAAAGCATGGGCGTATCGTCAGCCGCGTTGATGGTCTTTACGCTACCGTTGATTTTCAGGGTGGTGCTCATGATGATTTCCGAATGTGTTGGGATCAGGCGAGGGTCAATGGCAGCGTGCGCAAGCGCTTGCCGCTCAACACAAACACTGCGTTGGCCACGGCAGGTGCGATGGGTGGCAGGGCAGGCTCACCAATCCCTTCAGGCGGGCGGGTGCTCGCGATGATATGCGTCTCTACTGCGGGTGAATCTGGCAGGCGTAGCGCCTGGTATTCATGGAAGTTGCCCTGTGCTACTACGCCAGCCTTGATATCAATCCGGCCATAAAACGCCGCGCTTAAGCCAAACACCACGGATGACTCCACTTGCTGCGCAATCAACTGCGGATTCACCGCGAGCCCGCAATCAACCGCACAGACCACACGATGCACCCGGATCGTCGAGTCTTTGCTCAAGGAGACCTCGGCCACCTGAGCCACGATGCTTCCAAAGGATTCATGCAGGGCAATGCCCCGGGCTTGAGGCTGGCCGTCTTTGGTTGCGGGAAGGGGGCGACCCCAGCCAGCTTTACTGGCCGCCAGCTCAAGCACGGCGCGATGGCGCGGGTGATTCTTGAGCAGCGATAGCCGGAACTCAAGAGGATCGCGCTGCACTTGAGTGGCGCATTCATCGATGAAGCATTCTTTGAAAAAGGCCTGATGCGAATGCCCCACTGCACGCCAAAACCCGATGGGAGTCGGCAGGTCGACAGCCACATGACCTACCCGAGCATTCGGAAATTCATAGGCCTGGTCGAAGGCTCCTTCAGAGCTCGTTTTATCCGGGCCAGCGGCAGGCAGACCAGCATTGCGCATCATGTATTGCGGCACGATGTTTTGGCCAGCCGAGACATTGCGCCATCCCACCAGTTGATTCGATCCATCAAAGCCTGCTTCAAAACGAGAGGAGGCCGCTGGGCGATAAAAGTCATGCCGCATGTCTTCCTCGCGGCTCCAGATGGTCTGGATCGGTTGGCCAGGAAGTTGGCCCGCAATACTCGCCGCAATACTGATGACGTCGGTTTCCAGGCGACGGCCAAAGCCTCCACCCAGATAACTCACATTCACCTGCACATCCTGCGCTTCAATGCCGAGGGCCTTGGCGCAAGCGTTGCGGGCGAAGTCGGGCACCTGGGTTCCTGCCCAAACGATCGCTTTCTTATCCTTGAACTCAATGGTGCAGTTCATCGGCTCAAGCGGTGCGTGGGCCAGGTAGGGCGCGCTGTATTGCGCCTTGAGGGTTTTGCTTGCGCCCTTGAGCGCGGCTTCAAGATCACCGGTTTTGTAAAAGCCGAAACCTTCTTCCTTTTCAGTCGCTGCGGCCAACGTTGCCAGCACTTGTTCGCTGGAAAGGCTGGCCATCGGGCCGGGGGTCCATTGCACTTTGACCGCTTCCAGGGCCTTTCGGGCCTGCCAGTAGTGCTCGGCAATCACGGCAATGCCGCCGCTGCTATTGGCAGGCGCATCAAAGCGCACTACTTTCTTGACCCCGGGCATCTTATCCGCTGCGCTGCTATCGATGCTCGCCACGACGCCCCCAAGGGTAGGCGACATCTTTAAAGCGGCATAAAGCATGCCGGGCAGCACCGTATCAATGCTGAATCCTGCAGTGGCATTCACCTTCGCCGCGGAATCCACGCGTGGGATTGGCTTGCCGATAACCTTGAACTGCGCAGGATCTTTGAGCGCATAGGTACTGGCAGGCTCGATCTTGCTGCCCAGCTGTTTGATCACCTCGCCCAGGGGCAGGCTCTTGCCGCTTGCATGACTAAACACGCCTTGCTCGACCTTGATTTCACTGGCCGATACGCTCCAGTGCTTGGCCACTGCGTTGACAAGACTGGCGCGGGTCATTGCGGCTGCTTCTCGCAGCGGGATCCACAGATCCTTGATGCTGGCCGAGCCGCCCGTCATCATGAACCCCATCTCGCGCATCACCTTGAGCATGGTCCAGCGCATGCTGCGCGCAATCACTCCCTGGTCATCCGGATGGAAGGGAACACCTTCAGCCAGGCCCGCGACGTTGCCGTAAATTTTATCGATGGG
>JAIYCW010000073.1 GCA_027487815.1 Burkholderiales bacterium | reverse complement strand
GCCAGATCGTGCAGGGTGAGCGAGCCACCTTCGGCGTCATCACGCAACCAGCGGGTTTCGACGATGCGGCGGCTGCGAGCATCAAGCGATTCCAAGGCTTTCTCAATGCCCGGGCCGTGCATGGCATCCAGGCGTCTGGATTCCAGTGCGGCTTCGGGGTCGCCTGAGTTGGCTCGCAGGTAGGCGATGGGCGCGTAGCTATCGTCTTCATCGTCGTTGGGCGCTTCCAGGGCAATATCCTGCCCGCCCAGGCGCATCTCCATTTCGACCACATCCTGTTCGCGCACATTCAGCTCTTTGGCGAGCATGTCGACCTGATCCGGGCTGAGGGTGCGGCCATCGGTTTTGTGCGAGCGCAGGTTGAAAAACAGCTTGCGTTGAGCCTTGGTGGTAGCCACCTTGACCATGCGCCAGTTCTTCAGAATGTATTCATGGATCTCGGCCTTGATCCAATGCAGGGCAAAGGAAACCAGGCGCACGCCGCGCTCGGGGTCAAAGCGCTTGACCGCCTTCATCAGGCCGATATTGCCTTCCTGGATCAGGTCGGCTTGCGGCAGGCCGTAGCCCAAATACTGGCGGGAGACTGAAACTACAAGACGCAAGTGAGCCATCACTAGCTCGCGAGCGGCCTCCAGGTCTGTGGATGCCTGAAAGCGTTGGGCAAGCTCGTGTTCGCGCTCAGCGGTGAGCAGCGGAATACGGTTTACCGCAGAAATATAGGCGTCGATATTGCCGACCGGGGGCAACGCAACAGCCGCGCGAATCGCGCCGGTCGGAACCACGGCCAAAGCGGAAGCTGAAGCAATCATGGAGGTTCCTTTCAAGGAAGGTTTAAATAACCCGTGAGTCATATAATACATAAAATCTTAGCACTCGTCGGTCGGGAGTGCTAACCGATCCTGACAATCGGCAGGCAGCCCGATGATGACGGGTATTTGCGAGCCGGTTGGTCGCTTGGGAAGGGCTGGCCCTACACTGCGCACTTCACTCCAAGGAGCCCAGCCATGCATGCCAAAGTTGATACCGCCAGCCTGCGCCGCGACTATTACCAGCGTTTGAGCACCCAGGCGATGAAACCCTTGTGGGAGGTGTTGGCCAATTTGGTGCCGCCACTGCCTGCTACTGATGCCCAGGCTGCGATTTGGCGCTGGGAAGATGCCTTGCCCTTTTTGCGCGAAAGCGGCGAACTCATCACGGCTCAGGAAGCCGAACGGCGCGTGCTGATTCTTGAGAATCCGGGCCTGCCTGGGCAAAACACCTGCACGCCTACTATATATGCAGGCTTGCAGTTGATCCTGCCAGGCGAGGTTGCACCAGCGCATCGGCATACCCAGTCTGCGTTGCGCTTCGTCGTGGATGGTGAGGGTGCCTACACCGCAGTGAATGGCGAGCGGGTGACGATGCATCCGGGTGATTTCATCATTACTCCCAAATGGACCTGGCATGACCATGGCAATCCGGGCGATCAAGCCGTGACCTGGCTGGATGGGCTGGATATTGCAGTGGTGAGAATGCTGGGCGCTCAGTTTCGCGAAAACCTGCATGAGGCGACACAAGGCGTGCAACGGCCTGAAGGTGATGCCGCCGCGCGATTTGGCGCCAACATGTTGCCGCTGGATTATCAGCCACATGATGGCGTGACCCCGATCTTCTGCTATCCCTATCATGCGAGTCGCGCAGCTTTGATGCAATTGCATGAGAATGCCGGTTCACGGGTGGGCGAAGGTGGGTTGCATGCCTGCCACGGCATCAAGCTGCAGTATGTGAATCCGGCTTCGGGTGGCTCGCCGATTCCGACCATTGCAGCATTCCTGCAGGTGCTACCTAAGGGATTTGCAGGTGCGCCGTATCGCAGCACCGATGGGATGATCTATTCGGTGGTGGAAGGCGAGGGGCGCATCGAGTTTGATGATCACAGCTTCGAGTTCAAGCCCAAGGACACTTTCGTAGTGCCGTCTTGGATGCGCCATCGGCTACATGCTTCTGAGCAAAGTGTATTGTTTTCATTTTCGGATCGACCGATTCACAAAGCCCTGCATTTATGGCGTGAGTCAGTTGGCGAATCAGTCTCCTGAAGGTATTGCTGTGATCACTCTCTACAACTATTTCCGCAGCTCCGCGGCCTTTCGTGTGCGCCTGGCCCTGAACTACAAGGCGCTCGCCTATGACCCGGTCGCGGTGTCCCTGGTCGCAGGAGCGCATAAGGAGCCGCAATATGCCGCGCTCAATCCGCAAGGCCTGGTGCCTGCGCTTGTGATCGATGACAAGGTGCTCACTCAATCCATGGCGATCATCGAGTATCTCGATGAGACGCATCCGCAACCTGCGCTATTGCCTGCCGATGCCTTGGGCCGCCATCGTGTGCGGGCTTTGTCTCAAGCGATTGCCTGCGATCTGCACCCGATCAACAACCTGCGCATCTTGAAGTATCTGAAGCAGCCCTTGGGACATAGCCAGGAAGAGATCGACACCTGGTACCGGCATTGGTGTGATGTGGGGCTGGCTGGTTTCGAGGCTTTGCTCGCCGATGGCGGCGCTGGCACCTATTGCCACGGGGATCAGGTGAGCATGGCTGACATCTGCCTGGTACCGCAGGTGTTTAACGCGGTGCGCTTTCAGGTGGAGATGAGCAAGTATCCGCTTGCCCATGGCATTTTCGAGCGCTTGATGAAGCTGCCAGCGTTTGATGCTGCGCAGCCTTCCAGGCAGCCCGACGCGCCTGCGGCTTAGGGTCTATAAGTCAGGGCTTGTAAAACAGGGCCAGTGGCTTAAACCGCCTGGCCCGCAAACATCCTTTGCGCTTTGTTCCACACGGCATCGGCCACCAAACGCCCGGAGCTTTTGCCAAAGGTGTTACCCGCCATGAAATGAATGCCGCCATAGAGCCGTGACTTTCCTGCTTCCTCAGCGGCTGCAGTGAAGGTTGGCCAGCTCAGGGTGACCGGGCTTGCAGGCACGCCCACCTGATGAAGCATTGAACCGGGCGCAGCAGTGTAGGTGGCTATAGTGCCGCCAAACGCGTCACTGCCAGTGAACATGCGCAAGATCTCCGCGCCTGCTGCCGAGAATGTGCTGTGGCCCGAAGTGAACTCGGCAAATGGCGGGGTGATGAAAGTGGGCAGCTGATAAGGCATCCACAAACCACCGGGCATATCGCCAATACCAGCCGAAGTACTCACCAGACCTTTGATGGTTTGGCCGTTGTAAAGCGCACGGATTGCAGTAATGGGGCGCGGCGAGTCGTAAGTACGCTTGCAATCCCAGCACACAACACTTGCATCCAGCATGGCATTGCCCAGCATCATGAAGAGCTTGATGTCCTGCTCCAACGAGTGTCCGTCACGCACCGAGATGCGCTGCGCAAACAGGCACCAATGCCCTGGAGGTGTTTCCGAGCCAGGGCCGTTGGCCCAATACTCGGCAATCACTTTTTGCTGATCGTTCAGGTTGGCCGTGAAGTTGAGCACTTCATCAGCCTGATCCTTATAGGCAGCAGTACCGAAGGTCGGCAGGTTAACTGAAGGGCGCAAAGCCGAGCCACTTGCCAGCGAGAAGGTCTTGACGTTGCCCCAATGCGGCACCATGAAGCCAGGTGTGCGTCCATTGGAAAACGTCAGGGGCTGCCAACGGTTCGGATCATTGATCGCGCCTGCACTGGTTGCCGAGCCTGCGCCATTTACTGGTGCATAGCCGGTGTAGTCTGCGTAGGCGCCCGGAGCAAGATTGCCTAACTGGTTGGAGCCATCGGCATGGCGAAACGCCAGCAGATTGGCGGCAGCAAGATTACCGATGCCTTCAACAGTATCCAGGCCGGTAGCGGTATTTGTGGGGTCCAGCCCGACTGCGGTCATCTTTGAGTCAAAGAGGGCCTTTTGTGCCGGGTAGAGATTCAGCAAGATGCGGTAGGCCGCAAACGAAGCCGCCTTTTCGCGCTCAATTTCTGGAATCGCGAACTTGATGGTGGTTTTACCGATCGGCTGCGATGGCACGGCGATTGGATCAAAGGTGCTCCAGGCGTCGTACATGGCGGTGTGCATCATCGAGATCGCCCGCGCCACCATGGGTGGGCCCAAAGTGCCTGAGCGAATCGCCTGAACCAGGGTTTCATTCCAGGCGAGCGCCGCATTCTTGCCGGTGACAAGCGTGGGTGCATCGTAGGTATCCGAGCCACAACCGGCCAATCCCAACGAGCTCAATCCGGCTGCTGAACCGGCCAACAACCATCGACGACGCTGCTCATTCATATCAGTTTCTCTGCTTGCTTAAGTTGCCCGAATTATTGGGTCAACCCACCAGGGCTTGTGTGAACTCCATCGCACTAAAGCCCTGCAGATCGTCAATTCCTTCACCAATTCCGATAAAAACTACCGGTATCGGGGCATTTCGTCGCATGTGCGCCAAGCCAAGTATCGCGCCAGCCTTGGCTGTGCCATCAAGCTTGGTGATGATGAGCCCGGTCAAGTTTACGGCTTCATCGAAGGCCTTGACCTGCGCCAGCATGTTTTGCCCAGTGTTGCCATCCAGCACCAGCAGCGTTTCGTGGGGCGCGCCGGGCAGGGCCTTACCCAGTACCCGCTTGATCTTTTGCAGCTCGTCCATCAAGTGCTTCTGCGTATGCAGCCGGCCTGCCGTATCGATAAGCACCACATCGGTTTTGCGCGCCACTCCGGCACTGACTGCGTCGAAGGCCACCGCCGCCGGATCGCCGCCTTGTTGGGAAATCACCTGTACGCCGTTGCGCTCGCCCCAGGTGGTGAGCTGCTCGCGTGCCGCCGCCCGAAAGGTGTCGCCAGCGGCCAGCAGAATCGATTTACCTTCGGCTTGCAAATGATGGGTGAGCTTGCCAATCGAGGTGGTTTTACCTGCGCCATTCACCCCGGTAATCATGATGACCAGGGGGGCTTCGCGGTCAATCAGCAAACCCCGCTCAAGTGGCGCGAGGATGCGTTGCATGATGGTGAGCAGAGCGGCCTTCACCTGGGCACCATCGCGCAAACCCTGTTCCTTGACGGTGCCGCGCAGCTCATCAAGGATGCGCTCAGTGGCGTCCACCCCCACATCGGCCATCAGGAGGCGGGTCTCAAGATCTTCGAAGGTTGCTTCATCAACTTGCGCAAAACCAAACACCTCACCCAAACCAGAGCTGGTCTTTTTGAGCCCGGCCTTGAGCCGCTGCATCCACCCGGCGCGTGGCGCAGGTTCGGTCGCAGCAGACGGCGATATCGAGCCGGGTGTCGGCAATGCAGCCGCAGCATCGGTTGCTTGGTCAGCCCCTTTGACAGCGGTTGCAGCAGCGGGGTTATCGGCGGTTGGGGGACGTTTGCGAAGAAATCCGAACATTCGTACGGCCATTGGAGGCGCAGTTACACTAAACCCATTGTACCTAGACGCCCTGGATTGGCCTTGCTCATGAGAATGTTTGGTGTGTTGTCCGTGGTTCGTGTCGTGTCCGCGTGGTTCGCTGCGATGGCTTTATTTGCTCCGGCCGGGGCACAAACCACTGCGCCTGCCGGGGTCAGCATGACCACGCTGCCCAATGGCGTGCGGGTGTTGGTCAAGGAGGATCGCCGCGCGCCAACAGTGGTGCATATGGCCTGGGTGCAGGCTGGATCAATTGATGAGGTGAATGGCAAAACCGGGGTGGCGCATGTGTTGGAACACATGATGTTCAAAGGCACCAAGACCGTGCCGGCCGGCGAATTTTCACGTCGGGTGGCGGCGCTTGGCGGGCGTGAAAACGCATTCACGTCGCGTGATGTCACTGGCTATTTTCAGCAAGTGCCGAGCAGTGCGTTGCCAACGGTGATGCAGCTTGAAGCCGATCGCATGGGCAATCTGGTGCTGAGCGCCGAGGAGTTTGCCAAGGAGATTCGGGTTGTGATGGAAGAGCGGCGCTGGCGCACCGAGGATCGCGCTCAGGGCCTGGTGTTTGAACAGCTGATGGCCAACGCTTTTGTTGCCCATCCGGTGCGAGCACCCATCGTGGGTTGGATGAGCGATCTGCAGGCCATGACCGTGGATGATGCGCGCGAATGGTATGAGCGCTGGTATGTGCCGCAAAACATTCTGGTAGTGGTGGTGGGCGATGTCGATACCGCGCAGGTGCTGCGGCTGGCCCGCGAAACTTACGGGCAACTCAGTGCGCGCCCGCTACCGGCCCGCAAACCCCAAGTGGAGCCCGAGCAGCGGGGCATCAAGCGGCTGTCTGTGAAAGCGCCTGCAGAAAACGCCTATCTCATCATGGCCTACAAAGTGCCCAAGCTCGAAATGGTGGAGGGCAGTGACGATGCCTATGCGCTGGAAATGCTCTCTGCTGTGCTGGCCGGCGATGAGAATGGCCGCCTCACGCGTGAGTTGGTGCGGGGGACGCGAGTTGCTAACCGAGCCGGGGCGAGCTACGACATGACCTCGCGCGGCCCCACCCTCTTCTATTTGGATGCCACACCAGCCCAGGGCAAAACGGTGGCCGAAGCCGAGCTCGCGTTGCGTGAACAGATCAAGCGGATAGCGGACACCGGTGTATTGCCTCAGGAGCTGGCTCGGGTGCGGGCGCAATATGTGGCGGGCCAGGTATTTCAGCGCGATTCGATCATGTCGCAAGCCTATGAGCTGGCGGGCCTGGAAATGGTGGGGCTTTCCTGGAAAGACGCGGATCGCATTTTGGAGCGCACCAAGTCCGTCACGCCGGAGCAGGTTCAGGCGGTGGCCCGCAAGTACTTCAACGACGACCAGCTCACCGTGGTGGAGTTGCTGCCCCAGCCCATTAACCCTGAGGCCCAGCGCCGCGCACCACCAGCAGGCGCGCGTCATTGAGTTTGCATACACCCTTGCCTAAGCGAATACACATCATGAATTTGGTTCAACCCGGGCGGATAGCCCATCTGATTTGCAGTGTGGTGATGGCGATGGGGGCGTTTGTTGCAAGCCAGGCCCAAGCCCGCCTGCCGATTCAGTCGTTTCAAACTTCCACTGGCACCAAGGTGTTGTTCGTGGCCGCGCCGAGCATTCCGATGGTCGATATCAATATTGATTTTGATGCGGGGGCGCGCTTTGACCCGCAAGCTCAGGCGGGTTTGGCATCGCTCACAGCTTCGATGTTGTCCAAGGGCTTTGCAGCCAACGGCGAGCAGCAGCCTGCAATGAATGAAGCGCAAATTGCCGAAGCCTTTGCGATGGTGGGTGCGCAGCGCTCCAGTGGCGCAGGCAACGACCGCGCCTCGGTGGGTTTGCGCAGTCTCACCGCCAAGCCCGAGCTGGATCAAGCCTTGACTTTGCTGTCGGCCATGATCAGTCGCCCCAGCTTTCCTTCCGATGTTTTTGTGCGCGAAAGGCAGCGCTCCATCCAGGCCGTGCGCGAGGCGATTACCAAACCGGAAACTATTGCGCAGCAGCGTTTCTTGCCCTTGTTATATGGAGCGCATCCCTATGCAGCTGACTCCAGTGAAGCCTCGCTGAACGCGATCAGCGTTGAGGCGATGCGGGGGTTTTATCGAGCGGCTTATCGCCCTGAGCGAGCCACGATTTCGATCATTGGCGCATTGAGTCTGAGCGAAGCACAAAGCATCGCCGAGCGCTTGATGAGTAGCCTTCGTGATGCCCGCCGCTCGCGCGGTGATGATCAGGTGGCCGCACCCGTAGCGCCTGCGCTGGCGCCTTTCGCCGCCACTTCTTCGCCTGCCGATGTGCGGGTGGCGCATCCGGCCTCGCAAAGCCACATCATGGTGGGGCAGCGTGCCATAGCGCGCAGCGATCCGGATTTTTTGCGCTTGCTGGTGGGTAACTATATTCTCGGTGGCGGTGGGTTTGTGTCACGTTTGTATTCAGAGGTGCGTGAAAAGCGCGGCATGGCCTACAGCGTGTATTCCTATTTTGCTCCGCAGCTTCAAGCAGGCAGTTTCGTGGTCGGCCTGCAAACCCAGAAGGAGCAAACTGACGCTGCATTGCAGGTGGTGCGCGACACCGTGCGGCGCTATGTGGAGCAAGGGCCCACCGAGGCCGAACTAGAAGCTGCAAAATCCAATCTGATTGGAGGCTTTGCATTGCGCATTGATTCCAATCGCAAGATTCTGGATAACCTCGCCAACATTGGTTTTCACAATCTGCCGTTGAATTATCTCGATACATGGACCGCCGAGATCGCGAGCTTCACAGTCAAGGATATCCGCGAGGCCATGGCGCGCCATGTGAAGCCGGATCAGTTGGTTACGGTAGTGGTGGGGGCCGGTTCTTGAGTGAAGTGCGCATCATCGGGGGGCAATGGAAACGCACACCGATTCATGTCCCCGATGCGTTGGGCTTGCGTCCGACTCCCAACCGGGTACGCGAAACGCTGTTTAATTGGTTAGGGCCGAGCCTGCAGGGGTGGCGGGTGCTCGACTTGTTTGCAGGATCCGGCGCTTTGGGTTTCGAAGCAGCTTCACGCGGCGCCAGCGATGTGGTGCTGGTTGACAACAATCGTCAGGCAGTCGCGGCAATGCAAGCCCTCGCCACCAAGCTCAATGCCTCGCAAATGAAGGTTATGCAGGGCGATGCCATCCAGTATTTGCAGCGCGCCGAGCCCTTTGATTTGATTTTGCTTGACCCTCCCTTTGACCAAGGTTGGCTCGACAAAGTGGCCCCAGCAGTTTTGGCGCGCTTGCGTCCGCATGGGATGATCTATGTGGAGGACCGCGAAGAGCATGCCGCGTGGCCCGGAACCGTATTGCGAAAGCATCAGCGGGCCGGGGTGGTCCATTATCATTTGCTGCAGCTGCAGGAGAGTTGAATCATGGTCACCGCTGTATATCCAGGCACCTTCGATCCGCTGACTCACGGCCATGAAGATATCGTGACCCGAGCCGCGCGCCTGTTCGATAAGGTGATCGTTGGCATTGCTGAATCGAGCGCCAAACGGCCGATTTTTTCGCTTGATGAGCGCGTGGCTATTGCCCGTGATGTGCTCGCCCCCTTGGCCAATGTGGAGGTGCGGCGGTTTTCCGGATTGCTGGTGAATTTCGTGCGCGAATGCCAAGGTGATGTGGTGGTGCGAGGACTGCGTGCCGTGTCTGACTTTGATTATGAGTTTCAGCTGGCAGGGATGAATCGCCAGTTGATGCCAGAGCTGGAAACCATTTTCATGACACCAGTGGATCACCATCAGTTTGTGTCGGGCACGCTGGTGCGCGAGATTGCAACGCTAGGGGGCGATGTGAGCAAGTTTGTATCACCAGCTGTTCTTGCCGCTATCGATACCAAGCTCCAGTTGCTCGGCCAAACGCGTCCGGCGAAGTAAGCTCACCATGGCTCTGATCATCACCGACGAATGCATCAACTGTGATGTGTGTGAGCCCGAATGCCCCAATAGCGCGATTTCCATGGGGCCAGAAATCTATGTGATTGATCCCAAGAAGTGTACCGAGTGTGTCGGGCACTTTGATGAGCCCCAATGTCAGCAGGTGTGCCCCGTCTCCTGTATCCCGCTTGATCCTGCCTGGGCAGAGTCGCGTGATGAATTGCTGGCCAAGTATCAAGCATTGCAAGCCGGCATTGATCGTCTTGCGGTGCAGCGCTCCGGAGAGGTGTGATGCTCAAACAGCTTTTTTTGTGGCGTCATGCGCAGGCGCATCCGGGGAGCCCCGATTTGCAGCGCACTCTCACCGAGCACGGGCGCACCCAGGCAGATCACATGGCCCGCTGGCTGGTGGCGCATTGCCCAGTGGATACCAAGCTGGTATGCAGCCCGGCGTTACGCTCCCAGCAAACCGGCGCTGCGCTGGTGCGAATTGCCCCGTTCGTAATTCATACTGAAACTGTGCTTCAGCCTGCTGCGCACGCCTCTGAGATTACTGACTGGTTGGAAGCGGCCCCTCTTGCCGCAACTGCCCTGGTGGTGGTGGGCCATCAGCCCTGGATCGGGCAGGTGGCGGCCTGTTTGCTGACCGGGCAGTCAGTTGATTTGGCGGTCAAAAAATCCGCGATCTGGTATCTGGAGCGGGAGGATCTCGACGACGTGTGGGATCTGCGCGCTGTGCTTAGCCCCCAGTGGATGACCGAATAAGCTGCTCTTTTCGACCGCTCATGCACCAACCCAACAGCGTCATCGAAATTTAACGATTTCTTCATCCAGCCGTCACCCGTCCCCAGCATTCTCGGCTCAATAAGTGCAATGGGAGCCTCGAATGATGCAGCACATGACTCGGGTAACGCGCTCGGTGACGGCACCTGAAGCGCTCGAAGCCGGTAACGAAGAACTAGCCCGCGCGGGTTCACTGGTAGTGAAGCTGGCGCGCAGTAGCTTTGACATCGAAGCAGCCCAGCGCTTGCGCTATGAAGTGTTCGCCCTTGAGTGGTCAGTAGGCATTGGCAAGGCGGCCACCTCGGATGCCAGCTATGCCCGTATGCGCCGCGGCCTTGATCAGGACGTGTTTGACGCTTACTGCGAGCACCTTGTGGCCTGGGATGAAAGTACCGGCTCGCCTGTTGGTACCTATCGGGTCTTGATGCCCGAGCGCGCGGCCAGCCTCGGTTGCCTGTATTCCGACAGCGAATTCTGGCTTGATGGCTTGTATAGCCTGCGCCCCCATATGATTGAGTTGGGTCGTTCCTGTATTGCGCCGAGCTATCGCAAAGGCGGCGTGATCATGCTGTTGTGGTCCGCCCTGGGCGAGTTGCTCGGTCGCACCCCACATCGCTATTTGATCGGGTGTGCAAGTATGAGTGCTGCCGATGGCGGCCATCAAGCGGCTAACTTGTATCGCCAGCTTAGCACCAAGCATTTGGCTCCGGAAAACATGCGTGTGTTTCCGCGTCAGCGTCTGGCGATCGAACAGTTTGATTCGATTGAAGGTGTGCAGGCCCCTGCGTTGATTAAAGGGTATCTGCGTGCCGGCGCGAAGATTTTGGGCGAGCCGCATGTAGACCATGAGTTTGGCTGCGTTGATTTCCCAATGTTCCTGGATCTCACCCAGCTCAAGTCGCGCTATCAGGAGCGTTTCATGGGGCGATAGGTTCGGGCTGAATCGGTTGAGAGAGGTGCGAAATCGAAATGCGGGTTTCCACCGGAAGTAACAGCATCACCTGTTCGGCCAGGGAAGAGAGCTGAGGATCAAACTCCAGTGCACCGGCCTGGGGTTGCGCTTGTACCCGGGTCAAACCAATTTGCTCAAGCGTCGCGATGATCGCGCGCAATACCGCACGGTCGTAAAACTGCGGGCCGCTGGTTTCATGCAGCAAGGCCACCCTTTGCGCAATCGAATGGCTGGTGTCTTCCAGTTGTTTGGCGGTAATTTGCCCTGAGCCAAAGCGCACCAGGGTCCCCACCACAATAGCAAAGCGCTCCAGAGGCTCGCGCAGCATCTGGGCCAAACCATGCAGTGCAATGGACGCGGATTCATGCAGCGCAGGCGGCATCACCCAAGCCCCGCTGGTTTTGAGAAGGCCTTGTTCAATGAAGGCATCCAGCATGCTCTGGAGGCGCAGCTCGAAACTCGATTCATCCAGGCTGAGGAAGTATTCGCTCTTCAAAAAAGGAAATACGCTGCGCGCGGTTTGCAGCACCCGGCGCGGCTCTATTCGCTCATTGCGATTCACCAGTGCGGCCAAGAGCGCTGGCACCGCCATCGCATGCAACACGTTGTTCCTGAAATAACTCAGCAGCACAAACTGCTGCGGCTCGATTTCAATCAAATCGCCCAGAGGATGGCTGTGTCGGCTGATGATGCGATGGTCCATTGCGTAGGCGAGCACCGCTTTGCCATCCAGCTCAGTCACATGCTGCTGAGCCGAGTAGGGCACGGCAAGCGCGAGGCGGCGCAGCAGGTCAATCCGAATCTCAAGTTGATCCGCATCCACCGTGTGGCGTTGTTGTCCCGCAAGCCCCAGGGCCAGCAGATTGATCGGGTTGAGCACCACAGCATCATTGATCCGGGTCACCAAGGTATTGGCCAGCTGTGCCACCGTGCTTCGCTCAATGCTGTTGCGCCAATCGGGCTGGGTCGCATCAAGAAACGGCTGCAGCCGCACCGGCTCGCCAATATTCACATGCACCTTGCCGAAGTTTTCGCGCAGTGAGCGCAAGGCCTTGATGATGCCGCCTATCGACTCGCGTTTTTTTGGCTGACCCGAGAGCTCGGCCACATAAGTGCTGCCCTCAAACACCCGCTCATAGCCGATGTACACCGGCACAAACACCACCGGGCGGGTGTGATCGCGCATGAAGCTTTCGAGCGTCCAGGCCAGCATGCCCGCTTTGGGCGCGAGTAGCCGACCGGTGCGGCTGCGTCCGCCTTCGATGAAGTACTCAATCGGAAAGCCACGCGTGATCATCTGATGCAGATATTGCTCAAACACCGTGCTGTAGAGCTTGTCGCCCTTGAAACTGCGGCGCAGGAAAAATGCGCCACCCTTGCGCAGCAGACTACCCACCAGCGGCAGATTCAGGTTGTCGCCCGCAGCCACATGCGGCACTGGCAGGCCCTGGTGATGGATCACATAGGAAAGCAGGAGGTAGTCAATATGGCTGCGATGGCAGGGCACGTACACCACCGTGGCGCCGCTACTGATCTGGGTAAGTGTTTCGATGCGGTGCAACGCTACCCCGCCATAGATCCGGTTCCAAAGTGCGGTGAGCAATACATCGAAAAAACGAATGAACGAGTAGGAATAATCCGAGGCAATTTCAACCCCGATGGAGCGGGCTTTGAGTTCAGCTTTGGCTAAAGCAAGCTGCTTGTCTGCAGCCTCTTGCGCAATCGCAGCCTGTACCGGTGCCGACTCAATGAGCTGATTGACCAGAGTTTGGCGGTGAGAAAGATTGGGGCCAATGGCGAGCTCACGCTCGCGTCTGAACTCAGCACGCAGCAATCGCGCGATTCGACGCTCGGCCGCTTCGGTTTGCACACTGGCCTGATCGAGCAGCATCGGCTCGCCAAACTTCACCAGGGTTTGGCGGCCATGCAGAATCGAGCGCATCAGTTGGCGGATCGGCCCTGGCGTGCCCCAATCGTCAGAAAACAAAGCCTTAAGCGCGGATTCCTGCTTTTCTGGAGCGCGCCCCCAAAACACGCTGACCGGCACGATCCTTACCGCGGCTATCTGGCCGCTTTGCACGGCCTTTACCAAGCGCAACATACGCTTGGAATAGCGATAGGGGCGCCGCTGCAAGGGCGAAGGCTGACCGGTGCGTGAAAGATAAAAGCCGCTGCGGCTATCCAATGGACTTGGCGAGAATGGGGAGTTCAGGCCCAGGCGCTGGGTGGCTTCATCAAGCACCAGCAGATCGGTAAGCTGGCGCACCTGCATGAAATAGACCAGCGGCGGGCCGGGCTCGGCCAAAAGGCCCAGATGGGTCGCAGTTTCTGGATAGGAGCGAAAGCGAACCCAAAGACGCAACACGCGTTGAGCCAGATCGTAATACCAGCTGATGCTGCGTTTTTTCACGCTCAACGAACAAGCTTTCCTAGATGACCGAATACTCGATGGACTCGAAGATCTGGGCATCATCCCACAGCTTGATCTCATGGGCCAGGCTCGCATCCGACAGGGGATGCTGCAAGGCCCAATCCCGGGCAACCTCCAGGCGCACTCTCCTGCGCTTGAAAAACAAGGCTGGCGGCACGAGTGATTCATAGTCGCGCCGGCGATGAAGAATTGTGGCCAGGCGCAAGGCCAGCACCATCAACCACTCATCATCACCTGCAATCAACGAACGCAACTTGCGCAGTCCGCCAGTGTGTCCCAGAACCAATAATGAAAGGCGGGACTGCTCAGCCAACGCAAAGCCTGGCATATCGGCATGCTGCACGATATAGGCCGAATGCTTGTGGAAATCCTGATGGGCAATCGACATGCCGATTTCCGACAGTTTTGCGGCCCAGCGCAACATCTGGGTATTGGCTTCGAGCTCTTCATCGGGAATGCGCGCAGGCTGCAAATAGAGTGCCAGCGCGGTATCCGCCACCAGGCCGGCATGCTTGCGGTCGATGCCGTAGCGCTCCATCATTTGGGACACCGTGACCCGGCGCATATCCTGGCCGCCGGTGCGGCCGAGCAGGTCGTAAAGCACGCCCTGGCGAAGAGCGCCATTGCAATAGCTCATGGATTCGATCTGCAGCTCTTCAAATACCGCCAGCATCACCGCCAAGCCACCCGCCAGCACCGGCCTTCGCTCAGGCTTGATGGAGTCCATTTTCAGGCGGTCCACATGGCCCACCCGTATCAGGGCTTGCGCGAGCTCATCAAGCCCGTGGCGCGTGAGTTCGTCATGCTGAAACTGCGCCTGCACAGCCTGCGTCAGGGCCTTGGCGGTGCCTGAGGAACCCACCGCATATTGCCAGCCCCGCGCCCGATAGGATTTTGCGATCGACGCAAACGACTCGCGCGCATTCATGACCGCGCGATCAAAGGTCTTGCGATCCACTTCGCCATCAGGGAAAAATTGCCGCGACATCGACACACATCCGACCACCACGGACTCAAGCTGCTCGATTTCATAGTCGCAGCCGATGATGCATTCGGTAGAGCCCCCACCGATATCGATCACCAGGCGACGTTGGCCGTCGTTGGCCATCGCATGCGCAGCGCCGATATAAATCAGGCGTGCCTCTTCGCTGCCGGAAATCACCTCAAGCGGAAACCCCAGAGCCGCTTGCGCAGTTGCCAAAAAGTCGGGCGCGTTTTTGGCGATACGCAGCGTGTTTGTACCTACTGCACGCACACGGGAGGGAGAAAACGAGCGCAAGCGCTCGCCAAATCGCAACAAAGCCTCCGCGCCGCGAGTTTGGGATGCTGCGTCTAGGCTACCATCTGCCTGAAGCCCTGCGGCCAGGCG
>JAIYCW010000004.1 GCA_027487815.1 Burkholderiales bacterium | reverse complement strand
GTGAGCTGGCGCGCAGACGGTCAGCGGCTGCGAATCATGGTGCCAACACCATGATCGGTCATGATCTCAAGCAACAACGCGTGATCAACCCGACCATCAATGATGTGGACAGCATTCACGCCTGCTTTCGCCGCATCAAGCGCCGAGCTGATCTTGGGCAGCATCCCGCCGCTGATAGTGCCATCGGCAAACAGATCGTCGATCTTGCGCGCCGTCAGCCCGGTGATGAGCTTGCCCTGCTTGTCGAGCACGCCAGGGGTATTTGTCATCAGCACCAGCTTCTCGGCCTTGAGCACCTCGGCCACTTTGCCCGCCACCACGTCCGCATTGATGTTGTAGGTTTCTCCGTTTTCGCCTGACCCAATCGGCGCAATCACCGGAATAAAGCCACTGCTGGTGAGGGTCTGGATGATGAGTGGGTCAATCGACTGGATATCGCCCACCATGCCGATATCAATTTGTTCACCGGGTTTGTCTTTGTTATCGATCAGCAGCTTGCGCGCGCGGATCAGGCCACCATCCTGACCAGTCAGGCCCACGGCCTTGCCGCCCGCTTTGTTGATCAGCTCAACGATTTCCTTATTCACCTGACCGGCCAGCACCATCTCCACGATTTCCATGGTCTCGGCATCGGTGACGCGCATGCCCTGCACGAACTCGCCCTTTTTACCGACCTTGTTCAGCATCTGCTCGATTTGCGGCCCGCCGCCATGCACCACCACCGGATTTAGCCCAACCAGCTTGAGCAGCACAACATCCTCGGCAAAGGATTGCTTGAGATTGGCGTCGGTCATGGCGTTGCCGCCGTACTTCACCACCACCAGGCGCCCGTGAAACCGCCGGATATACGGCATCGCTTCAGCGAGGATCTCCGCCTTGATGGCAGGCGCGGTTTGTTGCGCCAGGCTTTCGGCGCTGAGTTGTTCGCGGGCAGGCAGGGGGGTAGCGTCGGTCATGCGGCAATCCTCAGGCAATCGAGCATTCTAAACGTTTGTCGGGCTTGTCGGGCCTTCAGGCCCATTGCTGCGCAAGTCCCGCGGCCAGGGGTCGATAGCCAACTGATGAACCTCAGCTCATGGCTTGCAGCCACCCGCCACCGGGCCCATACACTTTCCAGGCATCCCCTGCTTGCCTTATGGAGCGCAGGAAGTGAGTCCGGGGAGGGGCGGCGCCTCGCGCCCCGGCTTCGACCCTTGGCTTGCGCTGGCATCGGATTGAGCGTCGGGTTACTTGTTGCTCTATCTGCTTTTGGCACCGTGCAATGGCAACTCCGCCAGGATCAACACGCGCTTCTGCAAGCCGCCCAGAGTGCCTTGGCTCAGGCGTTTCAGGAAGTCAGTGCCGAGCTCGCTCAGCTCGATCCCCAGAGCAATGCCCAAGGCCAGCCAAACATCGATCGGGCAAGCGAGCCGAGTTGCGATATTGGGCTACGCGAACACCTCGCTCGGGCTTCGATCCAGTCACTGCTGGTGCGCGAATTCATGTCCCAGGATCAGGGCGGACACCCCTGCTCCGCGTTTGGATTGATCTCCCCATTCTGGAGCACGGGCGAATTGACCAAGGGCCAGGTGCAGATTCTTCCAGCCGAAAAGCTTCGGGCCGGTATCGTGATGGCTCAGGCCGATCACACAGCCCGAGGAACCACCCGCCTGGCTTACATTGAGCCCCGACAACTCACCGACCGCCTGCCCGCACAAGCTCATGCGATGGGTATTCGCATGCTCGATCTGCAAGGCATGCTGCTCGCTTCCCTTGGCGAAACTCGCACCTCGCAACCCACACAGTCCGTTGCACTCCAGCTCAATGACTGGCCAGTGACCCTTGAAACCAGGATCGGCAAGGAGGCCTGGCTGCAGACCCTGAAGCCTCAAGCTTTGGGCTGGATTGGCGCATGGGCTTTGATCAGCGGGCTTGTGGTGCGTCGTGTAAACCTGCGCTTGCGAGCCCAGGCCAGTCGCGCGGTAAAACTGCAGCGTGCCTTGCGCAAACGCCGCTTCGCCCCGGTAGTGCAGCCGATTGTTGATGCTCAATCCGGCGCGTGTCTGGGCGTGGAGGTGCTAATGCGGTGGAAACACCCCCAGCGAGGCCTGGTGCCGCCAGCTGAGTTTATCGACTATGCCGAGCGCTCGGGCTTAATCGTGCCGATGTCCGATCTGCTCATGCGCCAAGCCCATCATCAGCTTGCTCAAGTAGCGATCGCGCACCCTCATTTGTACTTTTCATTTAATGTCACCCCGGCCCAGCTGCGCACTCCCGGTTTTGCCCAAACCCTGCTGGAGATTTTCGATGGCCAACCGATTGGTCCACAGCGCGTGGTGATTGAACTCACCGAACGCGATTTGGTGGATGATCAAGTGCGCGACGAGCTGACCCGCATCCGTGCACTCGGGTTTCGCATCGCAATTGATGATTTTGGCACCGGGCAATCCAGTCTTGCGCTGTTGCAAGATCTCAGTATTGATCTGCTAAAGATCGACCGCGCATTTGTCATGACCATCAGCGAGAATCCTCATGGTCAACCCGTGCTCGATGCCATTATCCAAATGGCCCAGCGCTTGCATTTGAAGATGATTGGCGAAGGCATCGAAACCGAGCAACAACAAACTTACCTTCATGCGGCGGGGGTGCAAGCCCTGCAGGGCTATCGCTTCAGCCGCCCTTTGCCGCCGAGCGATTTTGAGGTTTGGCTTGAGCCAGGCGTTTCGGATCGCCGAAGCGCCTCGGCATTGGCCCGTGAGCAAGCACAACTGGTCGAGGTCATGCATCAGCTCGATGCTGCACGGGCCAGTTTGCAAAAGCATCAGTGGTATCGATTCAGGCGCTATACGCAAGTGATGGTGGGCTCGCAGCTGATTGACTGGATGGTGCGCGAGCGGGCCTGCACTCGGGCCCATGCCTTGCGGCTGGGCCAGCAATTGGTTGCGCGGGGATGGCTCGCCCATGTGGCCAGCGAACATGATTTTGAAGACGCGTTTCTTTTTTACCGATTGATCCCGCTCTCGGCGATGAGCGAAACAATGCAAAGCCATCGCATCAATCCTGCGCATCCCGCACAATGGCTTGGCTGGCTACAAGGGCCCCACGGCATCCGGCCGGGGATATGCAACAAGGGACTGCTTCAGTACCGCGATGCGGTGAGCGGTCGGTCAATCGTCAAAGCTCTGATGCGAACTGGCGCGATGAGCCAAGCCGATGCAGTGGCGGCTGGCATCCATTTGATGCGTACAGGCCATTTGCGTCATGTGTTTGACGAACAAGGCTTCATGGATTCTGCAAGCGAGCACTATCACTTCGCGCGGTAAACTCGTGCATGAGCAAAAGTTATTTGTACTACATCGTTGATGTCTTTACCCGGCAGGCGTTTGGCGGTAACCAGCTCGCGGTATTGCCGCAGGCCCAAGGCATCAGCGCCCAAGGCATGCAGCGCATCGCGCGCGAATTTAACTTCGCTGAATCCACTTTTGTGCTGCCAGCGCGTAATCCCGCCCACACCTGCCAAGTCAGGATATTTACTCCGGCCACCGAAATGGCTTTCGCTGGGCATCCCACGGTAGGTACGGCTTGCGCTTTGGCCAAGGCCGGACGACTCGGCACGGGGTCGAATCACTCTCTGACATTTGAAGAACAGATCGGACCGGTGCCGGTTGAAGTCGGCCTGCGTGATGGCTTGCATGAAGCGCACTTCACCCTGGATCAGGGCGTGAAATTTGGCGACAAAGCCATGGCGCATTCCGAGATGGCCAGCATTCTTTCCTTGAGCGCCGATCAAATCAAAGCGACCTGGTTTGCGAGTTGTGGCGCACCGTTTTGTTTTGTTCAACTGGCCAGCCGCCAGGCCGTGGATTGGGCGCAACTTGATATGGTGGCCTGGAAAAATCTGCTGGCCCAACGCTTCTCGCCCTCGGTATATCTGTTTTCGGGAGACTTGGTCGATCAAGGCTCGCTCTATGCCCGCATGTTCGCCCCAGCCTGGGGCGTAAATGAAGATCCGGCCACGGGGAGCGCTGCGGCGGCTCTGATCGGCTCGGCGCTTGAACGCCTTGGGGCCAAGCACTCCGAGTTGGCACTGCAGATCGAGCAAGGCGTTGCGATGGGGCGACCCAGTGTGATTAAAACGCGCAGCTGGCGACGAGCCGAAGGACAGCTCATGATTCAAGTCGGCGGGGCCAGTGTCTGGGTGGCCGAGGGCACTATTGAAGTGCCCGACGATTGCCTGGGAGAGTGAGGCGCTTAGCGCTTGATCGCGGTAACCTCGATTTCGATTTTCATCCGCGTTTCGAGTAAACCGACCTCCATCATGGTGGCGGCTGGGCGAGCACGCTGAAATGCTCGGCTCAATACCGGCCAGCAGGCTTCAAAGTCGGCAGCACGCGGCAACAGGTAGCGCACACGCACAACATCATCGAGACTTGCACCTGCCTCAGCCAATGCTGCCTCAATATTGCGCAGGCACTGCTCGGCTTGTGTGATCACATCATCCGAAATTGTCATGGTTTTATAGTCGAAGCCAGTGGTGCCGGACACAAAGATCCACGGCCCATCCACCACTGCACGCGAATATCCGATGGCTTGTTCAAACACCGAACCCGAACTTATCCATCGACGCGTGGGTTCACCGTAATTCATTCTGGAAGATCCTTGATCGGAAGTTTTTTCAACGTGTCATTGGCGCGCTTGCGCTGCGCTTTGAGACTCGGTCCATGCTCGCCAGCCTTTTGCTGAAGTGCGGCGCGCTGCACCGCATTGCGCCGTTTTGGTGCGGGAATCACCAGCACCTCGGCGCCTGATGTGCCAAGGGCTTTGGTTGGACGGGGTTTTTTACTGGTCATGGGTTTTGTGCGGCATTATCTTGACAACTCTTGCGTCGGCGACAAGGTAACTCGCGGCCGCTCTTTCAAATTCTAGCTTGCCGTATCGTTATGCCCGCGCTCTTTACACCCGACGACGTTCCACCCCAGGATCTCCAGCTTGCCGATTCCATGCACCGAGCTTTGGCTTCCGGCACAAGCCACGCGATTCGCAAGCTGATCGACAACCCGTTGAGCCTTACCGAAGCCTACCGCATTGGTGCGCAAGTCATGCGCTTGCGAAAGGCAGACGGCGATCTTGTCAAAGGCTGGAAGGTCGGGTTTACCAACCGCACTATCTGGGATCAGTATCAGGTACACGCGCCAATCGTGGGGCCGATGTATGCCCGATCAATCATGCGCTTCACCGACCCATCTTCCATGCGCTGCTCGCTCGAACATATTCACGAGCCCCGCATTGAGCCGGAGATTGTGTTTGAAATGCGCGGCTCCCCGAATCAGGAGATGGACGACAGCGAGCTGCTGAACTGTGTTTCTGCGATCGGCCAGGGCTTTGAAATTGTGACCTCGCCCTATGCCGCCTGGAAGTTTTCAGCGGCAGACACTTTGGTTGCCGGTGCCCTGCATGCCAGGATGGTCCTTGGCCCGCTGATGGCAGTCGAGCAGATCCCGCTATCTGAGTGGGCGCAGGCGCTTAAGAGTTTTTCCGTGGATCTGTTTTGCGATACAAAAATCATCGACACCGGCGAGGCCCATGATGTCCTGGATGGGCCGCTGAATGTGCTTCGGCATCTGGCTGGAGTGCTCAAAGATCCGGAGGCTGGCGCTGCTTATGCAAGAGGCATCGAGCCCGGGGATCTCATCACGACAGGCACGGTCACCAAGGCCTTCCCAATAGTGGCGGGTCAGCAATGGAACACCCGCATTCAGGGCTTGCCGTTTGAAGGGGTCAGCCTGCGCTTGAGCTGAACCACTGCGTCCAGATCAAGCCTGCCGCAGTAGCCCACATGGTTAACGCAACCAGACCATCGATCGCGCGCCAGGTGCCAGGCCTGGCCATCCAGGGCGCCAACAAACTTGCGCCCCAGCCCAGCCCCACAAACCAGGTGATGGACCCCAACATGGCCCCGACACCGAACCACCAATTCATCGGCATGGCATAACTGGTCGAGGCACCCCCGACCAACACTGCAGTATCAATCCATGCATGCGGGTTAAGCCATGAGAACGCCAGTGCGGTGAGCACCGCCTGCGACGCAGAGTGGTTTTTTATTGACCCAGCCTCGCCAGATGACGCGCTTGCATCAAGCGCTCGGTCGGGCCCCAGCCATGCGGCGCGGGCCGCACGCGCACCATAGACCAACAAAAACACCACTGCACAAGCAATCATTACCGGGGCAATCCATTGCGCCTGCGCGATCAGGCTTGCCATGCCCGCAACACCAAGCGCGATCAACGCGACATCGGTAAGGGCGCAAGCCAGCACAGTCAGCGCGACGTGACGGCGCAGCAGTGCTACCCGCAGCACATGCGCGTTTTGGGGGCCGATTGCAATGATCAAAGACAGGCTGAGGCCAAATCCAGCAAAAAAGGGTGACATGCCCGCATCATTGCAAGGTATGCAGGGTGTTTAAATGAAATTCAAATAAACTTATAGCTGTTAATAAATACTCAATAGCCTAAGGCCAGCAGTGCAGTTTGATCGTCGTCAGTTGGAAGCTCTCGCCGCATGCGTCAACACCGGCTCGCTCACCGCGGCCGCGCAAGCTTTGCATTTAAGTGTGGCGGCGATCAGCTTGCGCATCCGCGCGCTTGAAGACCAAGCCGGCAAACGCATGCTGGTGCGCGGCAAGCGAGCCATCGCCACTGCTGCTGGCAATACCGTTCTGGCGAGTTTCAGGCAATTGCAGTTGATTGAGTCCGACCTCGCCAATGCGCTGCAGCCCGAACACAGCAACTGGCAAAGCTTGAGCGTGGCGATTAATGCTGACTCGATTGCAAGCTGGGTGGTGCCGCAAATTTCTCCAACCCTGATTCGCCACAAGCTGCTGATTGATGTGTTGATCGATGATCAGGATCACACCATGCAATGGCTGCAGCAGGGTCAGGTTGTGGGCTGCATCAGCACGGCCAGCAAGACCTTGCGCGGCTGCGTGTCTGAGCCCTTGGGCAAGCTGCGCTATCGATGCCTGATGTCGCGTGAGCTCGCACTGAATGTGCGCGACAAGCGACGCAGCCTGACGGTGCATGAGCTCCTCGCTACGCCAGTCGTGTGCTTCAACCGCAAGGATCAGCTACAAGACCAGTTCCTGGCCCAGGTATTTGGATTAAAGCAGGTGAGTCTGCAACGCCATTATCTGGGCAGCGTGGAAGCGTTTCATGAGGCCTTGCTGGCGGGGCTGGGCTGGGGCATGGAGTGCGAGCTGCAATCCCCGCAAGACGCCAAAGCCGGCCGGCTGGTCGAGGCCCTGCCCGGAAAATGGCTTGAAGTACCGCTCTTTTGGCATCACTGGAAGCGCGAAGCGCCTCAAGCCGCACGCCTGACCCAGGCCATGCTCAGCGCAGGCAAACGCTGCCTGCGCCAGGCGACTTAAACGCCAGCCCTACTTCGCAAAGAGTTGCCCGATATCGGCAAAGGCCTTGAACTCAAGTGCGTTGCCCGAGGGGTCGAGAAAAAACAAAGTGGCTTGCTCGCCAGGCTGACCCTTGAAGCGAATATGCGGCTCAACGATGAATTTTGTGCCGGCCGCTTTCAGGGTTTCAGCCAATGCTTCCCACTGCGCCATCGGCAGCACGACACCAAAATGACTAACCGGCACTTGATCGCCATCCACCGCATTGGTGCTTGCTTGACGGCATTGCTCAGGCGCGAGATGCGCCACGATTTGATGGCCAAACAGGTTGAAGTCCACCCACTCCGGGGAACTGCGCCCTTCGGGGCACCCCAGCAGCTCACCATAAAACTGGCGAGCTTCTGAAAGACTATGGACAGGAAAAGCCAGGTGGAAGGGCTGGATGGATCCGGGTTGAATTGAACCGGGCTGGGTCGATGCACTCATACGAAGAGTTTATCTCAAGCCCGGTTCAGCCCTGAGTTCAAGCTCAGGCGAACTTGCGATCGCGCAGTGCCTGGATGCGCACTTCAAGCGGAGGATGGCTTGAGAGGAGCGCCATCACGCCACCGCGCCCGGAGATACCCATGGTTTTCACGGTTTGGGGCAATTCACCGGCTTCAATGCCACCCAGCCGTGCCAGAGCTGCCTGCATCGAATTGCTCTCGCCCATCATATGTGCAGCACCCGCATCGGCCCGAAACTCTCGCTGGCGGCTAAACCAGGCCACGATCACCGCGGCAAGAATGCCAAAGAGAATATCGAGCACGATGGTTGAAATCATGTAGCCGATCCCGGGGCTATCGTCCTGATTGCGAAAGATCGCCTTATCAACGAAGTAACCCACCACGCGCGAGAGAAACACCACAAAGGTGTTCATCACGCCCTGGATCAGGGCCATGGTCACCATATCGCCATTGGCAATGTGGGCCACCTCATGCGCAATAACCGCCTCAACTTCGCGCTTGTTCATGTTTTGCAGCAAGCCGGTAGACACCGCGACCAGGGAATTATTCTTTGAGGCACCCGTCGCAAACGCATTGGGAGCACCCTCATAAATCGCCACTTCCGGCATGCCGATGCCCGACTTCTCGGCAAACTTGCGTACGGTATCCACGATCCAAGCCTCGTCGGCATTGGACGGCTGGTTGATGACTTGCGCACCGGTGGACCACTTGGCCATCGACTTGCTCATCAGCAAGGAAATGATCGAACCGGCAAAGCCGACCACCAGCGAGAATACCGCCAGCGATCCCAGATCGATTCCATTGGCCGATACGTAGCGGTCCACGCCAAGCAAACGAGTAACGATCAGAATCACCGCCATGACGGCTACGTTGGTGAGCACAAACAACATGATGCGTTTCATAGGGGCCCCGCCTCCTTTGCGGATTCCTTCAGGTGTAAGACCATTGTATGGGTGAAGGCCTCGACTTCAAGGGTCAGCCTTCGAAAACTTAGGGCTTAGGCGCGCACAAACAGGGTGCGCAAAGGCTCTTCGCCCTCCTGGGCGCTCCAATGTCCATGCACTTCAGGATCGAAACTCGCCCCCTCGGGCAACGTATCAGCCGAAAAGAAATGCTCTCCTGGGCCAAAAGACCTTGAGCTGCCATCCTGCAAGCCAATACGCATCCGGCCGCTCAGGATAAACACCCATTGGGGGTTGGTGGTGCAATGAAATTCGCTGCGAAAACCTACCGGGCTTTGCCGCAATTGCAACCCTGCGCCTGGCATCAATGCCGAAAGTGCTGCGGCGCTGGAACCTTCGCTTAGAGGTATAACAGTTTCACGAAATCGCGCCCGGCCGTCGGTGTCGGTGAAAAGCTCCAGCCGGGTAAACATCGGTGAATCGTTCATGGCCGGGCTAGAGGACATAGCGCGAAAGATCTTCGCTCGCAGCCAAAGCGCCAAGCTTCTCATCGACCAGCGCAGCATCGACTTTCAAAGCCTTCACCGAGCCATTACCAGCGCTGAAACTGACCTCTTCGAGCAGCTTTTCCATGACGGTGTGCAGGCGCCGCGCGCCGATATTCTCGGTGGTTTCATTCACCGAAAACGCCACCTCGGCGATCCGCTGCACCCCTTCGTCAGTGAACTCCAGCGAAACATCCTCAGTTGCAAGAAGCGCCTGATATTGCTTGGTGAGGCTCGCATGCGGCTCGGTCAGGATGCGCTTGAAGTCATTGGCGCTCAGGCTGTCGAGCTCCACCCGGATCGGCAAGCGACCCTGCAGCTCGGGAATCAAATCGGAGGGTTTTGAAAGGTGAAACGCGCCTGAAGCGATGAATAGAATATGGTCCGTCTTGATCGGCCCATACTTCGTAGTCACCGTGGTGCCCTCAACCAAAGGCAAGAGATCGCGCTGCACGCCTTGGCGCGAAACATCCGCGCCCTGGGTGTTGCCACGCGAAGCAACCTTATCGATTTCATCGATAAACACGATCCCAGTTTGCTCCACTGCCTGCACCGCTCGCAGCTTCACATCATCTTCATTCACCAGCTTGGCCGCTTCTTCATCGGCCAACAGTTTGAGCGCTTCGCGGATCTTGAGCTTGCGGGTTTTCTTGGCGCCCTTGATCCCCTGAAACATGTTTTGCAACTGCGAGGTGAGCTCTTCCATACCGGCCGGGCCCATCAACTCCATAGAGGGCAGCGGGCTGGAGATATCGATCTCGATTTCCTTGTCATCCAGCTCGCCTTCGCGCAGCTTCTTGCGAAACTTCTGCCGCGTTGTGTTGTCGGCAGCGGAGTCGATGCGAGCATCGGGCGCCTCAGCGCCCATACCGAAGCCGAAGGGCTTGGGCCCAGGCAACAGGACATCCAGCACTCGGTCTTCAGCAGCATCGGCTGCGCCTCGCTCATGCTTGCGCTTATCCTGGTCACGGACCTGCTTGATGGCGACCTCGATCAGATCGCGAATGATGGTGTCGACATCACGCCCCACATAGCCCACCTCGGTGAACTTGGTGGCTTCAACCTTGATAAATGGGGCATTGGCAAGCTTGGCCAAACGGCGCGCGATTTCGGTCTTGCCAACACCAGTGGGCCCAATCATGAGAATGTTTTTAGGCGTGATTTCCTGGCGCAAGGATTCGCTGACTTGCTGGCGACGCCAGCGATTGCGCAACGCGATGGCCACCGCGCGCTTGGCACGGGCCTGCCCAATGATGTGGCGGTCAAGTTCCGAAACGATTTCGGCGGGGGTCATGGACATGGTAAGCGTAGTGCCTTAAAGCGTTTCGACCGTGACATGGTCATTGGTGTAAATACAAAGCTCACCGGCAATCGCCAGGGATTTGCGCACGATGGCTTCGGGGCCCAGCGTGGTTTCGTCCAGAAGTGCTTTTGCTGCGGATTGCGCATAGGGCCCACCGCTGCCAATTGCAATCAAGCCATGCTCGGGCTCCAGCACATCACCATTGCCAGTGATGATCAGCGAGTGCTCCTTATCGGCGACCGCGAGCATCGCTTCGAGTCGGCGCAAGGCTCGGTCGGTGCGCCAATCCTTGGCCAGCTCCACCGCTGCTCGAAGCAAATGGCCGGAATGCTTATCGAGCTGGGCTTCAAAGCGTTCGAAAAGTGTGAAGGCATCGGCCGTGCCGCCCGCGAATCCAGCCAGCACGCGGCTGTTGTGCAGCCGGCGCACCTTGCGGGCTCCATGCTTGATGATGATGTTGCCGAGCGTCACTTGGCCATCGCCGCCAAGCGCCACCTGATCGCCCCGGCGTACCGAGACGATGGTTGTTCCGTGAAATTGTTCCATGCACAGATTGTACTTGGCGCATCCAGAGCGGATGTGCCGCAGGGGGCTTGTTATACGTGAAGGCGGGGCTTGCTCCCCGCCTTGTTTTAAGCCTTGCGGGTGCGAATCTCGGTGAGTTCGTGGATGCCCATGACCAGCATCAGTGCCAACACAATGGCGCTGGGCTCAACGATCAAGATTTGTTTACCCTGATTACGCATGGTGACGCATTCATTGAGCAGCTCACCGGCTGCAACGAAATCGAGACGCAGCAAATCGCGGCAATCAATCACGACATCGCTGCGGTCTGCGGCATAGACCCTCAAAGCAGCCAACTCCTTTTGAAGACGCCCGAGCAGCTCGCCGCTTAAGGCAAACGCCTGCCCGCCATCGGCCAATGGAGACGTGTCAAACTGGGTTGCGCCAACGGTGGCGTGAATCGTGGAGCCGCCTAAAGCTTCGCCATTTTCAGTGCGAATCCAATCAGGCATCGGTTCAAAAGCGGGCGGCGACACTTCAAAGGTCACGCAATAATCAATGCTCAGATCATCAAACTGTTGGCGCGCGCCCATCAGGCGCAAAAGATCCATGCTGAGCAGCCAGTGCGTTTCGTTATCCGCGCGAACGCCTGCTTCAACAGTTGCGCGCACCAAATGAAACAGGATTTCGGCACCATTGATCGAGAGCTCCCGCTTCTGCTTTTTGTAGCCTTCAATCACGGATTGCAGCAAGTTGATTGCGGCTGCGTCGATTTGCTTGACCTTGGTGAAATCAAACACCACCAGGCGCTTGTTCACCGAAGCTTTGTGGGCAACCTCAATCAGCCGGGTCACACTGCCATCAATCTGGGCGGGAAAGCGCACCACAGACGGCCCGGCGCCGGATTTCGTTTTGGGCTCAACAGGCGCGGCGCGTGAGGCGTTGTCCCGCCATGCCGGGGGCGAAGCCTCGAAGCGCGCGGCATAGTCCAGTGAAAGACTTTCAAAGGCTTCTTTGTCGTTCAGGCAGTGCAGCACATCAAACAGCATCCACCATGCCTGCTGCTGAACACCCGGATTCTGGATCGTGACACGCAAGGTGGCAGCGGCGGCTTCAGTCTGGTTATTGGCATACAGAATGGCCGCTTCTTCAAGCTGGGGATCGAGCGAGGAGCCCGAAACCAGGATCTGATCGGCGTTACTCGGATCGCCAAGCACCACCGAGGTACCGAAATCCAGCATCGGCAAGGTCTTGCCGCCCGAAGACTCCTTTGTGGCTGCTACCGGTGCGGCGGCAGCGACTGCTGCGGCTTGGGCCACGCGTTTTGGAGGGGGTGGCACCGGCAGGCCGGCGGCAATCATTTCGGATTCGATCCGATCGATTTTCTCGGCAGTGAGCCGCGCTACTTCACGCGGATCGGGCGCTTGAGTGGTTGTGGTCGCCACGCCAGGTTGCGTCGAAGGTGATTGCGCGAGCATTTGCTCACGCAGCACGGCCTCCTTCGTTTTACGAGGATCGGGCTTGTCTTTACGGGTAAATATCGAAGAAAACACTCGAGATGCCTTATTCCGGTGAGGAAAAGCGGTGCAATTCCGCCTCTTGTTGTGGCAACTCCATGGCTGTAAGCATATTAGCACCGGGTAAAACCCCTGTTGTTGTTTCGACTGGGCCGCTGGGCGGCATGCATTGACCACTGATCGGCCGGCAAATCTGGGTGGCGCTTTGAACTCCGCAAGCCGAGGCAGAAAGATTCTTTTTGCAACTGCATTGCATAAGCCATACAATGATGTAATGAAACCACCACACCTTGCCCTGTCGCCGCTGCATCGCGCAGTCCTTGCCTGCTTGAGTTTGCCGCTAGGCGTCGCCCCGGTGATCGCCCAGACAACGGCCCAAACCTCGGCCCAAGCCAACCGCGAGGCTCTGCCTGAAGTACGAATTTCAGCTTCACCATTGGCTACCCCGGAGCTGCAGAGTGTGCAACCGGTCCAGGTGCTCAAGGGTACAGACCTCGATCAAGCGGCCAGCCCTAACCTCGGAAATACCTTGAACGGGTTGCCGGGCGTGCATTCCAGCGGATTTGGACTCGGAGCTGGCCGGCCAGTAATTCGTGGCCTTGATGGACCACGGGTGCGGGTTACTAACAATGGGCTCGAAACTCTGGATGCCTCCACCCTCAGCCCCGATCATGCAATCACCAGCGAGCCGCTTTTTGCCCGGCGCATCGAAGTGTTGCGGGGCCCGGCCACACTACTCTATGGCGGCGGTGCCATTGGTGGTCTGGTGAATGTGGTTACCGATCAAATCCCGACCTTTCGGATCAGCGGTGTGCGCGGGCAGGCACGCTTGGGATCAGATAGCGCAACGCGGGGGCAAAATGCGGCGGCCAGTGTGCAAACTGGAGCCGGGCCATGGCAATTCAGCTTGGGGGCGTTTGATCGGGCGGCGGGCGACTACTCGATTGCTGGCCAGGCAGTGGTCAACGATCCCTCGAGCGCACGCGGCCGCCTGCCCAACAGTTTCAGCAAAGGCGACGGGACTCAGATCGGTGGTGCCTACATCGGGCAAAACTTTACCTTAGGGCTGGGCTACAGCGAGTTGAATAACCGCTACGGAATTCCCAGCGAAGCCGATGTATTCATTCGCTTGCGCCAGCAGCGGCTGGATTGGCTAGGGGAGTGGATTGCGCCGGCAGCAGGCATTGAACGCATCAAGCTAACCCATGCTGAGAACCGCTACGATCATCGCGAAATCGAAGCCCCCACCGGCGACATCGGCACGGAAATTCGCAACCGCGGCTCCGACTCGCGCCTCGAGGTAGTGCACCAACCCTGGGGGGGAGTGCGTGGCGCCTTTGGCCTGCAGGCGCGGGACCGGACGATTAGCGCAAGTGGCGCGGAAGCCTATATCCCCAGCACACGAGAGAGCAACACCGGACTTTTTTATGTGGGCGAATTGCCCGTGGGCCCTGGTCGAATTGAATTTGGCGCCCGGCACGAACGCGCCGAACTGCGGCCCGATGCCGCCACTGGTTTAACCAATCGCAACTTCGGGTTGAACTCCCTATCCACTGGCCTGCTGATGCCGCTACCCAAAGGGTGGGCCCTGCCAGGCGTGGCATTGGCTGTGAATCTAAGCAGTGCGCAACGCGCCCCGGTGGTAGAAGAGCTGTATGCCAACGGCCCTCACGCGGCGACAGCCACTTTTGAGCAAGGAAATAGCACGCTGGCCCGCGAGCGCTCAACCTCGATCGATGTTGGCTTGCGCAAGACCACTGGTCCGGTGCAGTGGCAAGCCTCGCTCTACAACAATCGCTTCAAGAATTATGTGTACGGAAGCAGCACCGATGCAAACGGCGATGGTTTGGCTGATCGGGTAGATGATCAAAACATCATTCAGAATGATCCGAGCCATCCCGACGCAGGCGCGTTTTCAAGGCTGCAATATGCTCAGGCAAGAGCTCGCTTTCAGGGCGTGGAATTGCAATGGCGCTGGCAACCGCTCAATTCGCCGTGGAGCCTGCGCAGCTTCGCCGATGTGGCCCGCGGCACGATTGATGCCGCCGGCAACGCACCCCGAATGAGCCCATCTCGCTTGGGTGTAAGCACTCATTACGCAGCAGGAGCCTGGAGCGGTTTCATGTCGGTGCAATCGGTGCAACGCGCCTCCCGGCTCGCGGTGCTTGAGACTGCTACTGCTGGCTACACCCGCGTAGACGCCGAGCTGGCCTACACAATCAAGAGTTCAGATCGGCAACGGCTCACGCTCTTTGTGCAGGGGCGCAATTTGCTCAACGAGACGATTCGTCTGCACACCTCCTATATCAAGGACGTCGCGCCCCAGCCCGGGCGATCCGTGATGACCGGACTACGCGCGCAGTTTTAGTGACACAGTTCTAACGGCTCATCAACTTTAGCCCTCAAGGATCAAGCCAGCAGGTTGCTCCATCATTTACCGGTCACGTGAATCGCGCAGTCTCAAGGTTTTACTTCCTTGCCCGCTAGGCGCGACTATGCAAACGCTGATCACTCGATGCTTATCCTGGACCCGAAGCGCCCTGACCGGTTTGGTCATGGCCGCCGGCGTTTCCACCGCAATGGCACAAACCAGCGGGCTGGTTATCAGTCAGGTTTATGGTGGAGGCGGTAATAGCGGGGCAACATTTACCCACGACTACATCGAGATCTTCAACAGCTCGAACGCGGTACGCAGCCTCAACGGGTTATCCCTGCAATATGCCAGCGCCTCTGGCACTGGCAACTTTGGTGCAAACGCCAACCAGCTCACAGAACTACCCAACGTCAGCCTGCAGCCGGGTCAGTATTACCTGGTTCAACAAGCATCGACTGCCGCTGTGGGTGCTGCTCTACCGACCCCGGACCTCATTGACTCGACCGCTATTGCATTGAGCGCAACCGGCGGCAAAGTAGCACTTGTTTCTGGCACAAGCAGTTTGGGATGCAATGGTGGATCAACCGTGTGCGCGCCAAGCTCAATTACCCGAATCATTGACCTGGTGGGCTACGGAGGAGCGAATTTCTTCGAGGGCACCGCCCCTACTGCTGCGCCTTCGGCGACCTCGGCGGTATTTCGGAGCGCATTCGGCTGCGGGGATACCAACCAAAACAGTACTGACTTTTCAACGGCCACCCCCGCGCCGCGCAATGGCTCCACAGCACTGAACCCTTGCTCTGGTGGCCCAATCGCCCAACCGATCATTCCTTCTTGCCCGGCCATCAACGGCACGGTAGGCACCCTGGCTAGCGGCATTCTGAGCGCTCAAGATGCCGACAGCCGGGTTAACGCTGCGAGCCTTGCCGCCGGTACGCCCGCAGGGTTCACCCTCAGCGGATTTGCCTCAGCGATTAATGACGGCGATCAGGCCTTGGTCGAACTGCGCGCGGCAGCCAGCGTCGCAGCCGGCAACTATTCAATCACCGTTAACTTTACGAATGACGACGGACAATCGGCGAGCTGCGCTGTCAGTGTCAGTTTGGGCGCTGGCAGCACCATCACACGCATCTACACCATTCAGGGCTCGGGCAATACCAGCCCCTTGGTAGGTACTGAAGTTGTGACCGAAGGCGTGATCACCAAACGAGTCCTGAGCCAGACCTCGCCGGTGCAGCTTCAGGGCTTTTTCATGCAGGACGAAACTGGCGACGGTGATCCCCTGACTTCGGACGGCATCTATGTCTTCACCAATAGCGCCGCCGCTTTCAACGGCGTGCAAGAAGGGCAACGCGTGCGATTGCGCGGGACGGTGTTCGAGTTCAACACGTTCACCCAACTGACTACGCCAAGTGATTTGCAGGTGTTGGCCTCAGGGGTGACGATTTCGCCAACAGTGATTACTTTCCCGGAAATCAATGAAGGTGATCTGGAAGCTTATGAGGGCATGTTGGTTACGATCAACACACCGATGACTGCGTCGCAGAATTTTTTCCAGGGCCGTTTCGGTCAGGTGACGATTTCCGCCAATGGCCGCCTGTTCAACCCGACCAATGTGTTCGCCCCAGGCCCCCAAGCCCAAGCGCTGGCTCAAGCCAATGCGCGGCGCCGTATCGTGCTGGATGACGGTGCGAGCCTGCAAAATCCCAACCCGATTCCCTACATCGGCGCGGACAATACCTTGCGCGCAGGCGATGTCACCAGCTCCGTGACCGGCGTAATTGATTTTGGCCTCGTCACTAGCGACACGACAACGCGAGACTATCGCTTGCACCCCACGGTGACTCCAGTCTTTACTCGCGTGAATGCCCGTTCGCTAACCGCGCCGGCCACCGGAGGTAATCTGCGCGTGGCCAGCTTCAACGTGCTGAACTTCTTTTCCACACTGAATACCGCTGGCAACGGCTGCTTTCCAAGCAACACTGCCGGAGATTGCCGGGGTGCCGATAGCAGCGCAGAATTCACACGCCAACGCGACAAAATCGTCAATGCGATGATTGGTCTGGATGCCGATATCGTTGGCCTGATTGAAATCGAAAACAACGGGCAAACCGCAATTAACAATCTTGTTGGCGCGATCAATGCTCGGCTAAACGTCGTGGCCCCGGGCACGAGCTACGCGAGCGTAAGCCTCCCAACCGGTGGCACGGGTACTGACGCAATTCGCATGGGCATGATCTACAAGGTGGGCCGGGTAAGTCCGGTGGGCAATGCAGTAAGCGATGTTGCCGCGGTACACAACCGCCCACCACTTGCGCAAACCTTTGCCGCCCCCAATGGGGAGCGCTTGAGCGTGATCGTGAATCACTTCAAGAGCAAGCGATGCGATGGCGCTGCCGGGCTCGACCAGGATCAAAACGATGGTCAGTCCTGCTTTAACGCCACCCGCCTTGCCCAGAGCGACGCCTTGCTGGCTTTCATCAATGGCTTGACTTCCTCAAGCGGCACCAACCGCGTATTGGTGCTCGGCGATCTGAACTCTTATGCCAAGGAAGACCCGATCCGCCGGCTCACCGACAATGGGTTTGTCGATGTGCTGGGTGCGGCCGATCCAGAGGCTTACTCATTCGTGTTTAACGGCGAAGCAGGCTATCTCGATCACGCGCTGGCAAGTGCTGCGCTCACGTCTAAAGTGCGCACAGTGACGCATTGGAAGATCAATGCCGATGAGCCCTCGGTGATCGATTACAACACCGAGTTCAAGACCCAGGACCTCTACACCAGCTCACCATTTCGCTCATCCGACCACGACCCGGTGCTGGTTGGCATCGAGTTGACCAAGGATGTGAATGGCACAGCCGGTCGCGATGTACTGCAAGGTACTGCAGGTGATGATGTGATCAACGGCGGTGCCGGTGCTGACCTGATTACCACTGGTGCAGGTCGGGATCGCGTGGTCTACAACGACATGCGTGATGCGGGCGATCAGATCACTGACTTTTCGCCAGGCATGGATCAAATCGATCTGCGCGGCCTGATGAGCGCGCTTGGCGTCGCCGCCGGGCAAGCCGTATCGCAAGGAGTCCTGAGCCTGACTGTCCAGGGCGCAAACACCGTGGTAATGATCGACACCGACGGCAGTGCCGGGCCCTTGGCTGGCCGGGCATTCATCGTGTTGCGCGGAGTGCTGCCTGCGCAACTGCAGATCAGTCGCGACTTCCTGTTCTAAAAACCCGCGGCCCTGCTACCGCACCGACTTGCCATCGGGCATGCGGTAGTAGAGGCCCATGGGATCATTGGCCAGCACTTCAAATTTGCCGGTGAGCACCAAGGGCTCAAAGGTGACCTTGATCGGGGTTTTAGTGCGAATTTCGACCATCCCCTCGGGCCCCGCCGGAATACAAAACGCGCAGGTTTGCGGGGTGATGGTCAGCAGGAAATGACGCTGCTTTTCACCGGTTTCCAGCGGCATCATGAAGCCCTGAATCTTCACCTCGCGATTGTTGAGCGCCATCACTTCCTTATCGAACTCAGGGGTGAATTTGCCGCGGTTCTGAATCATCTTCACCTTACCTAACAAGGTCCAGGGAATTGCTCCCGGCTCGGGTGGCAGATAAGTGGAAAGTGGCGCAGTTTGCTGCCCGCCGTGATAAGTAGGCGGTTGGCCGCTTGGCGTCAATGCAGGAACAGGAGCCGCACCCGCCGGGCTGGGGCTCGCAGCCGCCGGAGCTTGCGGACGCCCCGTTGCACCCGGTGGGGTTTGAATCTGCGCGATTGCCGCCGACATGCCCAGGAGCGCAACGCCAATCATGCTGACGGCATGCTGAAAAACAGGTTTCATGATGGTGACCTTGATAAAGAGATCATTTGAAAGACTTCACCCTTAATGAGCATGCTTCATGCCGCAAAACCGCCCCAGGGCAATCCCCTGACAAGCCGCGCGAAGGGCTTCCTGGCACTGCTTTTCCGGCTTGCCTGACTCCAGGCATTTCGCCGCATCAGTGTGGGCTTGCGCCATGACTCGATGCTGGGCGATGTCTTCCGCACGGTGCTTTTGCTCCGCACCTGCTTTGGGTGGCGTCGAGGCTGCGGGAGCATTCGCACTTTGCCCTTGAGCAACGATGCAAAACATCGAAAGCATCGCAATTACCAATCCATATTGCACTTTGATCAAGCCTGATCTCCTGTAAGTACCGAGGCCACATCAACTCGGGCCGCTCGCCAGGCAGGCCAAAGCGCCGCGATCACGGCCAAGCCTACCGCCAACACTGGAATCCACAACTCCATGGTATCGAACCAGGCCGGGTCGATCAAAGCTGCCCCCACACTCGGAGCGAGGATAGCCGCCAAAGCGATAAGCCCATGAGCGAGCAACAGCCCAACACAGGCGCCCACCCAGGCCAGGCCCGCTGACTCGATCAGCAGCAACGCGAACACCCGCAGCTTCGAGGCGCCAAGCATGCGCAAAATCGCCAGCTCGTGGCGGCGCCGCTCAAGCGCCTGACTTAAGGTCAGGAACACACTCAGGCCGGCAAGCACAGCTATCGTCAGGCCCAAGCCTTGCACAAGCAGCAGCACAGGCTCAACCAGCTGCATCAGGCGCGCGGACTCCACTGCCGGAGCAGCCGCCTGCATTGCCACACCAGAGTTGATACTGCGCGGAACGGTGGCTGCAGCGATCGGTGACTTGTAACGCACCAATCCAATACTCACTTCACGCTCGTCTTCAAGGGCCTGCTGCTCGGCCGGATCGCTCGGGGTGCCTTCGTGAAGTAACCATACCGATTCAAGCGCAGTGAGAACCAGCCGATCCAGCACGGTGCCGGTGGGTTCGAGGATACCCACCAGGGTATAGCGATGATCCTCATGCACAGGCCCGCCATCGGCTAGCCCATGGGTACCAAAAAACGTGGTGCCCACAGTCAAGCCCTGGCGCGCCGCCACGCTGGCCCCCACCACGGCCTGCATCGGGGCTTTAAACATGTCCCCCTGCGCCAACTTTGCGCCATACACCTCGGGGTATTGCGCAGTGGTGCCGACGATCCGGTAGCCCCTGAAATTGTCTCCCACCGAAAGCGGAATCACCTCGCGCACCAGACGATTACCCTCCAGCGCTTTAAGCTCAGCCAGCTTGATCGTGCCCGGCACGATATCGAGGTGGTATACCCCCCCGAGTAGCAACTGCAAGGGGCTGCCTTTAGCCCCCACCACCAGATCAATGCCCCTGGCGTCGCGCTGAAGCACCCCATTGACTTGGGCCAGCACGAGCCAGGTGAAAGTAGTGACTGCAGCGGCAAGCGCAATCAACAGCCCGTTGAGCGCACTCGCGCCCGAACGGTCCCGAATTTGCGCCCAAGCAAGCGCCAGCGTATTCATCGCGCGCTCCGCTGTTCCACAGCGTTATCCGAATGCGCAGCCAGGACCAGCGTATGCTCAAACCCGGCACTGATCCGCTGATCATGGCTGGTCACTACCAGCCCGGCCCGATTGGCCCGCGCCTGATCGCGCAAAAGTTCGATCATTCGCAGGGCATTGTCGTCGTCAAGATTGGCGCTGGGCTCATCGGCAAGCAAGAGCCCAGGCTTGATCAAGAGGGCGCGGGCAATGGCAACCCTTTGCTGCTGGCCTCGTGAGAGTGCCGTGGGGCGCCGGGCAGCCGTGGCCTCGATCCCGAGCTGATTCAGCAGCGCCAGCGCCGCAGCACGATCTGCCACCTGGCCGCGCAAGCGTTGCGCGAGCAGCAAGTTATCCATCACGCTGAGCGCACGCAAAAGTCCTGGATCTTGTGGCACCACGCCGATCACAAGCGCAGTGGCTTTGTGTACCTCGCCTGTATCGGGGGTGCGCAATCCCGCAAGCATCATCAGCAAGGTACTTTTGCCGCTGCCCGAGGGCCCCCTGACCAGCCAGTGCTCGCCTTGAGCGATCTCAAGATCCGGCCAGCTTAGGCCATACAAACCCAGCCCTTGGGTTCGGATTAATGCAGGTGTTGGTGCCATGGCTGCCGGAGGTTATCTGAAAAGCTCAATGCCATTAGTCCGTAGTGACCCATGATGTTTCAAGCGCAGTCAACGTGGCGGCACAAAAGCCACCTACTGTCGCGTATCTATAAATGAGAGTGACACACATGACGCAGTTTACAAAAGTACTGTTCGGCGCCTTCCTGGTTGCCCCTTTGGTTCTTGGCAGTGCAGCAGCTCAAGCACAAACCAATGGTGGATTCGAAAGCGGGTTAACCGGCTGGTCGGCTGCGGGAGATGTGTCCGCACAAGCCTCAGTTGGTGGCCAAACGGCCTCGGGCAGTTTCATGGCTGTGTTGACCAATGCCGCACCCTCTGGCTTTGATGACGCCACCGGACTCAACCTCTCGGGCACCGCACCTGTCGATTTCTCATTCGCGCCTAATTTCCTGGGACTGCCCATTACCACTTTCGACCTCAGCCCAGCGGTGGGTGCCTATGAAGGCTCTGCCATTCAGCAGAGCTTTGCAGTTCAGGCAGGCGACAGGCTTACCTTCCGGTGGAACCTGATCACAAACGATCTTCTCAATACAGGCACAGGCATCGGCGGCGTTGATACAGCGTTTTTTGTGGTCGCCCAACCCGGACAACCAGACTTTGTTGTGCGTCTTGGCGAGAGCAACGAGGCAATCATGGCTGCCTCCGGCGGCTACTCCAACACCACGGGTAACCTCATCCACTCCCACATCTTTTCACAATCCGGCATGGCCACAATCGGCTTCGGTATCGTGGATGTTGGGGACTATGCGGTGAGTTCGGCATTGACCCTTGACCAGGTGATCCTGACCCCTGTCCCGGAAGCCCCGCTCTGGGCCTTGATGCTGGCAGGTCTTGCAATTGTGAGAATGCGTAAATCGCAAAACCGCTAAGAGGGTTCAAATTAACCACGGGTCAGCGCTTGGATGTCGCTGGTAGACGCTCGGGTTAACGTGAGAGGGTTATGCGTTCCTCCCGCCTTTGAAACATGCCCACTGTGTCTCGGAGTTCAAAACCCCGCCTGACCCGTCGCCTTCGTGTCCGGCTCACCATACTGTGTACCGGGGTCCTGGCGATCTTATTCCTTGTTACCTACTTCCAGATGCGCAGCCTGGAATCGGTAGCTCAGGAGCAATCCAGCAATGAAGCGCTTGACCAGGCCCAGGCGGCACTCACTATGGCACTGCAGTCCGATGCCCGCTTTGCCCAGCAAGCGCTGGCACACTGGCATGCCACTGGCGAACTGATTCAAAAACTTGATCCGAACTGGGTAGTCTCCATCAGTAGCCGCCCTTCGGAAACGCAGAGAAAGACCAACTTCGCTTTTGAACCCGAGTTCAGCGTGTCTGTTGGGGGCGAAGCCCCAACGGTTGGCTACGAGGTCAGGCGCCTGAGTAACCAGGAAATCCAAACCCTCGCCGTAACGCGACGCTTGAGTCCGGAAAGCCTGGGTCAGTGGATTCACAGACCAGAGCTTGACCTTGCCATCATTGTGAAGACGCCTGATGGGCAGTGGGTTCCCGCTGTGTCGAGCTATTCGGCGAATCGCTTGCCTTCGGTGGAGCTTGCCGTGCGGGCATGGCAACAAGCCGCCCAGTGGCAGGGAATGATTTATTTTCCCGACGGCCCCCTGGGTTTTCGCAGCCTTCCGCTCAGCAGCGCCAAACAGGATGCCGTGGTGCTCTTCACCGAGCGCAGTGAGCTCACCAAGGACATCCTGGCGAGTATCAATCAGCGCCTGTTAGTGATCGGGCTTGTGTCGCTGCTGCTCTTGCCTGCATTGATGTTCATGCTGGGTAGCACCCTGATCAAACCCATTCTTCGATTGGTGCGCTCCACCGATGCGATTGCCCGCGGCGAGCTTGACCAGGAAATCACCCTGGATCGGGACGATGAACTCGGCGTGCTGTCGCAATCCGTCGAAACGATGCGTTCAAACCTGAAGCAGCGAGCGGTTGAAATGCAACGCCTGGTGGATGTTGATATGTTGACTGGAGTGCTTTCACGCCGGGCTTTTGAAGAGCGACTCACCACCTGCCTGACGCGACACAAACGGCTGGCAGTGCTGTTGATTGACCTGGATCACTTCAAACAGGTCAATGATCGACACGGTCATAGCGCAGGTGATGTGGTCCTGCGAACCATCGCTCGAAGGCTGGTGCGTCAGATCGGTGCTGCCGGGTATGTCGGGCGAATGGGCGGCGATGAGTTTGGCATCATTCTTCCCGAAGCCGACGCCCAACAAGCCACCGATCTTAGTCTGGCGCTAATGCCATTCTTAAACGCTACGATCACAGCCAACCTCAGTGACAAGCGGGTGGCTTTGCATGTCGGCGCCAGCATAGGCCAGGCAGATACCATCAAGGATCAGGTCCATGACCCGTTGGAGCTGCTTCACCTGGCTGATCGAAGGATGTACAACACCAAGCAGGTCAATCGCCAGGTGGCCCTGTTTGCCAGCGCCCGGCAGCAAGATCTGGAGAATTCGGCCGCCAAGCAACGTCGCATGGAAGCCCTGATCAATTCCTGATCAGTCTCCGAACATCTTTTGACGCAATTCGCGACGCTGCTGTGCCTCAAGCGACAGGGTGGCTGTGGGGCGCGCCAACAAGCGTGGAATCCCAATCGCCTCGCCGGTTTCTTCGCAATACCCGTAATCCCCCGATTCGATCTTGCCCAGCGACTGGGCGATCTTCTTGAGCAGCTTGCGCTCGCGATCGCGGGTGCGCAGTTCCAGGGCGTGCTCTTCTTCAATCGTGGCGCGATCGGCCGGGTCAGGCACGATCACTGTTTCGCGCAAATGCTCGGTGGTGGCATCTGCGTTTTGCAGGATGTCGCGCTCCATTTGCTGCAGTTTGGCGCGGAAAAATCCGAGCTGCGCCTCATTCATATACGCCGAGTCGGGCATCTTCAGAAGCTCGGCTTCGGTGGGTAACTTGATTTCTTTTACTGCTGCCATGATTCGTCACTAAAACTTGCTAGGCCAAACATTGCTGAAGGCCCTGGATAAAGGTGTCTTTGGGCAGATTTCTGCCAATAAACACCATCTTGCTTGAGGGCTTCTCTGCCGGTAGCCACTTACGCCCCTGATCGGCCCCCATCATCATATGGACCCCTTGAAAGACGGTGAGCCGGTCCGACCCCTTCATGTAAAGCACGCCTTTATACCGCAACAAGTCCTGTCCGTAAACCTGGATGATTCCTGAAAGGAAATCCTCGAGTTTCATCGAATCAAAAGGCTTGGTGCTGCGAAACACAAAACTGCTCACCGCTTCATCATGCTCATGCTCATCACTGGTGAGGAACTGAGGATCAATCTCCAGTATTGCATTGAGATTAAAGCCCCGGATATCCAGCACGTCTTTGATGTCGGCCTGCCCAAAATTCACCGGTTTGATCGGCGCGCGCGGGTTGATGCGCATCAGGCGCTCTTTAAGCTTGATCTGCTCGTCCTCGGGCGTGACATCAATCTTGCTCATCAAGATGCGGTCAGCAAACCCGACCTGCTCGGCGGCTTCTTTGTGTTCATCGAGCTGCTGATTGCCGTGTTTTGCGTCAACTACCGTGATTACGGCGTCAAGAAGGTAGTAATCCGCAACATCGTCGTCCATAAAGAATGTTTGGGCGACCGGACCCGGATCAGCCAAGCCGGTGGTTTCAATGATCACCCGGTCGAAACTGAGTTCGCCGGAGCGGCGCTTGTCGCGCAGGTCGCCCAGAATACGGATCAGATCGCCGCGCACCGTGCAGCAAATGCAGCCGTTGTTCATCTCGACAATCTGCTCGTCGCGATTTTGCAGTAAAAGATCGTTATCGATGCCTTCTTCGCCGAATTCGTTCTCAATAACCGCTATCTTCTGGCCATGTTGCTCGGTCAGGATGCGATTGAGCAAAGTGGTTTTACCCGCGCCGAGAAATCCGGTGAGGATTGTCACTGGTACATGCTTGTTGGCAGCCGTTTGGCTCATTTGTTTAGCTCCACGAGTTCATTTCAATAGGGCGGGCGCAGTTAAAAGCACCCAAACACCCTGCTTCAGGCGGCATTAGCCCGCCAACATCGATCATCGTCCTCACTGGTGCGCACAGTTCGCGCAGCGGCCCAGGACGGTAACTTCCACTTTTTCCGGCGTAAACCCATCGGGCACGCTGGCCTGTACATGATCCTGAATCCCCGGGGCTTCAGCCAGGCAGAACATGCGCTCGCACATTCGACACCGGAAGTGCCCGTGGGCATCGTGCGCAAACTCGCCCGGGGCGTGTCCATGCTCAGCATCACCATGCGCTGAGAACCGATAAACCCGATCCACGCCCGTCAGGCGATGCGCCAAATGCTGATCCACCAGCCAATCCAGTACGCGATACAGGGTCACCCGATCAAACACTTCGCCCAGCGGCGCCTGCTCAACCATACGCAACACATCGGCATGCGACAGCGCTGAATCCGCTGCCAGCAATTCAGCCAACACCCGGGTGCGCGCTTGGGTAACCCGGGCCCCCTGCTCGCGCAAACGCGAACGGGCCTGGTCAAGATGGGAACGTTCTACTGCAGACATGTACTAAAGTGTACTCTTGGTGGCAAATGCATCTGTAGCACATGCAACTCGGTAGCGTGGTTATCTGAGGCTCGAATCGGCAGCACAGTCGGCAATTCAGACGCGCGCCAGCATCAGCCCTTTCAGATACTCGCCTTCCGGATGGGTCATCAGCATCGGATGATCGCTGCCCGCTTCCAGCCGTTTCAAAAGCTGCATCTGCACCCCGGCATCAATCACCGCACCTGCCACGATTTTCTGAAACAACTCCACCGACACCGCCCCCGAGCAGGAAAACGTCAGAAGCAAACCGCCCGGAGCCAGCAGTTGCATGGCCTTCAAATTGAGCTCTTTATAAGCTCGCGCAGCCTTGTCCAGGTGATGTTGTGAAGGGGCAAACTTGGGTGGGTCCAGCACGATCAAATCAAACACCCGCCCGGTGCGCTCAAAGCTTTTGAGCAAATCAAAGGCGTTGGAGGCAATCCACTCCGAAGCCTCCTGGCCTGAGCTTCCCGCTTCGCCTTGTGCCAGATTGAGCAGTTCGATCTCTCGGGCTTGGGCAAGAGCCGGCTCGCTTGAGTCCACGGAAACCACGCTCGCCGCACCGCCCCGCCGCGCGGCATGGCTAAAGCCACCGGTGTAGCAAAAGCAGTTGAGAACCCGCTTGCCCTGCGCGAGCCGCATCACCAACTCACGGTTATCGCGCTGATCAAGATATGCCCCGGTTTTGTGGCCAGCCACAATATCCACCAGGTGATGCACCCCGTCTTCGATCATCGGCATGGGGCCTGCCGGAGCTTGACCCAACACCACGCCCTCGCGTGCTTCCAAACCCTCTTTCTGGCGCGCCGACGCCTCTGAGCGCTCATAAATCTGGGTAAATCCGGCTGCTTGAATCGCAGCCACAATCGCATCCCGCCACAGCTCCATGGCCGCAGACAATATCTGCATCACTGCCCACGGCCCGTAGTGATCCACGATCAAGCCAGGCAACCCATCTGCCTCGCCAAACACCAAACGACGCGCATCGGTGCGCTCAATCAGCCCTGCCCTGCGCGCTATGGCAGCCGCGATTTTTTCCGTCACCCAGGCCGCGTCGATCACCTCATCGCGCGAAAAACTCAGGCAACGCACGCGAATGCTCGAGGCCTCGCAATACCCGCCGCTTGCGAGCCAGCGCCCGTCATTGCTCACCACATCCACCAGCTCGCCGGGCTGCATCACCAAGGGCTCGGGCCGACCGGAATCGGCCGCGCGCACGGTAGCAATCGCCCCGGCAAACACCCAGGGATGGCGACGCAGCAATGATTTGTCTTTGCCAGCAAGCAGCACCACCATCGGCCGCGAATGCCCTAGTTTTGGCAGGGCGCCCGAGAGCTTGGCCGCCAATTTGGATGCTGAGGGCGCCGGGCGTGGCACGCCGCTAACCTCGCCAGTTACGCCGGAGGATCGGCTGGAAGCCTTTGACGCACTGGATCTAGGGGCGGCGGATGGGCGTCGAGTCGCAGCGCCTGAACGAGCTGGGGCTTTAGCCGCCAGCACTGGAGTGACGGCATCGACAAGCGACACAATCGGACTAACCCGAAGACGGGGGGTTCTTTTTCGCGCGGGGATGGGCTTTGTCATAGACCTGGGCTAAATGTTGGAAGTCCAGGGCCGTATAGACCTGGGTAGTACTGATGTTCGCGTGGCCCAGCAACTCCTGCACCCCGCGCAAATCCTGGCTCGACTGAAGCACATGACTGGCCATCGAATGGCGCATCACATGCGGATGAATTCGCGCAGGCACTCCGCGCTCGCGCGCTAGCTTTTCAACCCAGCTCTGCACCGAGCGAGCCGATAACCGGGTGCCTTGCTGGCCTATAAAAAGCGCACGCTGGTCCCCAATGCCGAGGTTTTGCAAACGCTCTGCACGCATCGGGATCCAAAGCGAAAGCGCCTGCAAAGCCATCACTCCGACCGGCACCATACGCGACTTTCGCCCTTTGCCCAACACCTGCACCTGCGCCTGCCCATGATCCAACCAGCTTGAGGAGGCCGGTTTGTAAAACCAGTGCACGTCCAGCCCCACCAGTTCAGACAGGCGTAACCCACTGGAATAAAGCAGCTCCAGCATCGCTTGGTTTCGCGCATTGATAAACGCCACATCCTGCAAAGCCGCCCCTTGCGGCCCATCCATCAGCGCCGCGGCTTGATCCGGTGAAATCGCTTTTGGCAGCAGACGTGCCGCCTTCGGACCCCGCAGGCCCTTGACCGGATTGGCCTTGAGCGAAGGCTCAATCAACACCAACCAATCAAAAAACACCCGCCATGCCGACAATCTGCGCGCAATCGAACGCGGCGCACTATCGGCCCGGCTTTGCTCAGCCACCCAGCGCCGCAAAACCAAGGCGTCCGGCCAGGTGCCCAGCTGATCATGCATTTGCACCAGCAGCTCTAAATCCTGCCGGTAGGCAAGCACGGTTTTTTCCGCCAAGCCTTTAGCGTGAGCCACATGCTCCAAATAGCGGGCCACTTGCGCCGATGCACTCACCTCAGCTCGCCGCGCAGGGTCACTCTGATTAAACCTGGGCCGCCAGCCGCGCCAGGGCCGCGCTCGCGGTCTCGGCAATCCGCTCCAGAAAGAGCGTGCCCATCGCAGGCGCAAACCGGGCGAGGTCCGCCGAGCCCAGCATCAACACGCCAAAGCTGGTGGGTTGAATGCCCTTGCGCAATGCGAGGATTGCCACCGATCGCGTTTCCACTCCGGGTGTGGTGAGCCACGGCCCCAGGCGTGCCCATTGCTCTTTGGGCACCTGAGCCACCGAGCCACAAAACGGCAGGTTCAAACTATCCACCCAGGCCCGTGCCGACTCATTGGGCTCGACCACATAACTCGCTGAGGCAGAGCTGCCAAACCACAGGCGCAAAGCCATTTGCGGCACGGAAAAAATTCGCTCCATCGCACCCAACACGATCCCCGGCGCAGCTTGCGAATCATCAGTGAGCAAAAGCTGCCGGGTCCATTGCTGCAGCTTGTCATTGATCGCATCATTCTCCTGCCCCAGGCGCATCAGATCGACCAGCCGTTGCTCCAGGCCCTTATTTTTTTCACGCAATACTTCAAGCTGGCGCTCGTGCAAGGAAATAGCCCGCCCGGTGTGCCCCGAGGGCAATTGAATACGCGCAAGCATCTCCTGATGCTGCATCAAATACTCGGCCACCACCTGCTCGGCAAGCGCGGGCTGCCCGCGTAAAAACTCGCTTACCTGGGCCGGGTCAATTGCTGCTGTTGTCATGGTTTGTGTTCTTTCAATCATTCATGGTGGTGGCCCCATGCAAGGCCGCGAGATCAATCTCGCCATCAAATACAAATTCTGCGGGGCCGGTCATGAACACGGCGTGGTCTTGGGAATCGCTTGCGTCAGCCCGTTCACCAACCCATTCGCCGCCCCATTCGATAAGCAGCGCACCGCCCCGCGTTTCAACTTCCACGGCATCATCCAGCAACCCCAGGCCAATGCCTGAGACCACCGCTGCGCACGCTCCTGTACCACAAGCCAGGGTCTCGCCTACCCCGCGCTCCCACACTCTGAGTCGCACGCGGCTGCGATCCACAATCTGCAAATACCCGACATTGGCCTTGCGAGGCACGGCGGCATGATGCTCCAGCAAAGGGCCCTGAGTGCGAACCGGAGCCAGATCACAATCGTCTACCAGCTGCACGAGATGAGGATTACCCATCGAGACCACACTCACCCATGGTGAGGAGCCGTCACTCAAAGGCAGCTGCCATTGCCGAGCCTTTCGCGACGCACCGCGTGTTTCCAGGCCCAGCGGAACAAACGGCACGCGCGAAAAATCAAACACCGGCGCGCCCATATCCACCCGGACCCGGCCATCCGGTTGCAGCTGCGGCTCAATCATGCCCATCGCGGTCTGCACACGCAGGGCAGGCTTCTCGCTTAAGCCGACATGATGAACAAAGCGCACAAAGCAACGCGCGCCATTACCGCACTGCTCAACCTCGCCTCCATCGGCATTGATGATGCGATATCGAAAATCCGCACCGCTAACGGTAGGCCGCTCAACAATCAATATCTGGTCCGCACCCACACCAAAATGCCGATCCGCAATCGCCCGAAACTGTGCTGGGCTCAAGTCAAGCGGCTGATCAACAGCGTTGAGCATGACGAAGTCGTTGCCCGCGCCATGCATCTTGGTAAATCGCAATTTCATTGCAGCATTATCGCTCACGCGGCTCCGCACACACCTGATAACGCATGGTTCAGGTCACATGCATCAGTACACAGCCCCCGCGCCAGGCGGGCGCGACTTGAAGCGGCGGTGTGTCCATAAATACTGCTCGGGCATCTCAAGCACGCGGGCTTCAATAAACTGATTCATCCTCAAGGCCTCCCGCGCTTCATCCTCCGGACCATGCCCGGGTGCAGGGAACCAAGCCGGATAAAACTGTGCGACGTAGCCCTTCGCCGTCATGCGGGTCACCATCGGCACAATCGCCGCACCAGTCAGCCGGGCCAAGCGAGCAACTGAAGTCACCGTGGCCGCAGGCTGGCCAAAAAATGGCACAAACACCGCATCACGCGGCCCCAGATCCATATCCGGCAGGAAGTAAAACGGCACACCCTCGCGAATCACCCGCACGGCGGCCCGCAAGCCTTCGTTGCGCAAGAGCATGCGCGCGCCATTGAAGCGCGAGCGCCCTGCGGTCATGGCTTCAGTGAGCACCTGGCTTTTTTGCTGGGCATACATCGCCGCAAAACTCGACTCCAGTTGCAAGCGAATCCCGCCCGCATCAATCCCGCAAAAATGCGGCGCCAGCAAAATCACCGGCCGTCCACGGTGAGCCTCAAAATGCTCCCAACCCTCAAGACTTGCCAGCCCACGAATCCTCTCTTCACTTTGCGTCCAGACAATAAAGCGCTCAAAAAAACTGCGCATGAACAGGTGAAAGTGCGCGCGGGCCACTCGCTTGCGCTCGGCCTTTGACCATTGCGGAAAGCAGAGTCCGAGATTGGTCAGGGCAATATGTCTGCGGCGCCAGGCGCTCCACCACATCACCTCACCCACCGCAAGACCCAGCCCGCGAGCGACGCCATTGGGGCAGGCCGCAATCGCCCGCAACAGCCACAGGCCCAAGCTCGCCGCCCACTCCCTCACGCGCTGGCCTTGGGAGTTATGGCTTGAGGTGCGGCCTGCGCATTGGCGGGGCGCTTATAGCGGTTGTAGGCCCATAAATACTGCTCCGGGCATTTACGAATCAAACGCTGCATCGCGAGATTCACAGCAGCGGGAGTAGGTTCGTCAGTCATCTCTTGAAGGTGCAAACGCCAGCCCCGCCCCCGGTCAAGCCGCTCACCCACAGCCAACACCACCACCGCCCCGCTCGCCTGCACAAGCTTCAAAGGCAAGCCCATGGTGTAAGCCGCCCGACCGTAGAATTCAGCCCATTGCCCTTCCCCCTCGGAGGGCACTTGATCGGGCAGCAGCCCCACCGCTTGCCCCTTGCGCAGGGCCTTGAGCATTTGCCGAACCCCGCCAAATGTCGCAGGTGCGGTGAAAAGATTCTCACCTCCTCGGGCCACTTCGAGCGTTCGGGCGAGTGCCGCTTGCTTGGGTTGCTTAAAAAGCACCGTGATGGGCCGACGCGAGGCGTAAAACATCGCTGTGGCCTCAAAGCATCCCAAATGCGGGGTCAGAAAAACAATGCCCTTACCGCTGGCCTCGGCGTGATCCAGGACACTCACATCATCACAAACAATGGCTTCAACAACTTCGCTGCGCCTGCGAAACCACACCCAAGGCAGCTCGGTCGCAAACTCACCTGCCGCGGCAGCCGCTGCGCTGAAGCTCACCGTGCTCAGTTGCGGATCATGGGTTTGCGCCTGTATTAAATGCGCCTGCAAGCGCTGCCGATAGCTAGCTGAAAAGCGATAAGCCAGCCGCCCGCCCACTCGCCCAAGCGCATGCACCCAAGCCAAAGGCAGTCGGCTGACAAGCCGCAAAATCATCACAAGCATCCACGGCCTCCGACTGAAAACACAGGGTCAAGCGCGGGCTTGTGACCTTGTTCCTCGCTTAGCCGTAATACAAATTGCATATAATCATGAAGTCGCCGGTTTAAAAGACAACTTGCGGGGCGACGCAAATATTCCGCTAAAGCGTCGCCGCCTCTCCGGAATCGGCAACGCCCTAGGGTGGTTGCCAAGACCACAAAACTTTTTTTAAATGTTTGGAGAGAAGATGGCGAACGAATTTTTCTTTACCTCGGAATCAGTCTCGGAAGGTCACCCCGACAAAGTCGCTGACCAGATTTCGGACGCGATTCTTGACGCAATTCTCGCGCAGGACAAGACTTCGCGTGTTGCCGCCGAGACACTGTGCAATACCGGGCTGGTGGTGCTGGCGGGCGAGATTACCACTCGTGCCAATGTGGACTATATCCAGGTGGCCCGCGAAACCATCAAACGCATCGGCTATGACAACACCGATTACGGCATCGACTACCGCGGTTGCGCTGTCATGGTGTGCTATGACAAACAAAGCCCCGACATCGCGCAAGGCGTGGATGAAGGCAAGGGCATCGACCTGGATCAGGGTGCTGGTGACCAGGGCCTAATGTTCGGTTATGCCTGCGATGAAACCCCCGAGCTCATGCCAGCTGCGATTTATTACTCGCATCGTCTGGTCGAGCGCCAAGCCGATCTGCGCCGCGATGGCCGCCTGCCCTGGCTGCGCCCCGATGCCAAATCGCAGGTCACTTTGCGCTACCTTGATGGCAAGCCCTATAGCGTCGACACCGTGGTGCTCTCCACCCAGCATCACCCCGATATTGAACACGGCAAACTCACCGAAGCGGTGATCGAGGAGATCATCAAGCCGGTATTGCCCAAGGAGTTGATCAAGGGCGACATCAAGTATCTGGTGAACCCCACCGGCCGATTTGTGATCGGCGGCCCACAGGGCGATTGTGGCCTCACCGGCCGCAAAATCATTGTGGACACGTATGGCGGCGCAGCCCCACACGGCGGTGGCGCCTTCTCTGGCAAAGATCCCTCCAAGGTGGATCGCTCTGCAGCCTATGCCGCACGCTATGTGGCCAAGAACATTGTTGCTGCAGGCCTGGCCAGCAAATGCCAGGTGCAGATCAGCTATGCCATTGGTGTGGCCCAACCCACCTCGGTCTGGGTCACCACCCAAGGCACCGGCAAGATCCACGATGACAAGATCGCCGCATTGGTCACCAAGCATTTTGACCTTCGCCCCAAAGGCATTGTGCAAATGCTCGACCTGCTGCGCCCGATCTATCAAAAGACCGCTGCCTACGGCCACTTCGGCCGCGAAGAGCCCGAATTCAGTTGGGAGAGAACTGACAAGGCGGCTGCGCTTCGCGCTGACGCCGGCCTTTAATCAGTTTTCCGGTGCAGGCTAACTTGTTGCCTTTCGAGGCAACAAGTTAAGCGAGTGCTTTAGCGCGAGCGGCCGGAACCAAAAGAACCACCCCAGCTGCGGCTGCGCTTCGCGCTGACGCCGGCGTTTAATCAGTTCTCCGGTGAAGGCTAACTTGTCGCCCTCCTGGGCGGCAAGTTAAGCGAGTGCTTCAGCGCGAGCGGCCGGAACCCAAAAGCGGACTGCCAAAGCGCTGATTAAACACATCAAAAAAATCTTTGAAGACCATCAACTTGCGCGGTCGCAAATCGAGCGTTCATTTCCTTATCTTGCCCTCTACTTTGCAAGTACGCCTCCTCAAGCGCTTGCTGCTCGAGGAGTTGGTTACAAAGCCGCAATGAAAGTGCGACCGCTTGTGATCGGTTACGGCACCCATAGGCTAGCCTAAACTCGTCAAGCAGCTTCAAGGCTGCAGGGTCAAGCGAAATCGACAGCTTGGTAGCATTCATGGCGGCAATAGTAAACTTCGCCCGCAATCGCTCCTACCCGCGCAGTTCTTTAGCTGGGGCCGATTTATGCATAATTCGGCCATGGGCCCAAACCGCTCCTCGCTCCCCTCCCAACTCTTCCTCGTCTTGGCCCTCGCCCTAAGCATCGCCACCTATTGGATTGGTCTGGGCGGCATGCATATCCCCAAGCTCGGCGATGAATTCATCTACGCCAACATCGCCTTTAACACCGCACAAACCGGCCAATGGCTGCCGCTGCAAAGCGAGCTCGGCGCGATGCGCAACACCAAACCCCCGCTACTCTTTTGGCAAGCGATGGTGGCAGGTGGCTGGGGCGAACAGTGGAGCTGGTTTGCACTGCGGGTGCCAAGCGTGCTCTACACGATGGCTATTGCTGCCCTCGCAGGCTTGCTCACCTGGCGACTCAGCACGCAACGCGGCGAGTCCTCGTACACCGCCAAAAGCCGAGCCCTCATCGCTGCAATCGTATTCCTCGCATTTTTCAGCAGCTTTCGCTATGGCCGCCCCTTCATCACCGCCTCGCCTGAAACCTTCTGGATTTTTTCAGTCGTCGCTTTAATCGCATGGAACCCACAAGCCATGCTGCAATCAGCCTGGCGCATACCATTACTCGCGGGACTAGGCATTGGGCTCGCCTGCCTGTACAAATCCTTTGCACTCATCGCACCGATGGCCCTGGGCCTTGGAGCTTGCTACCAATTCCTACGAGCGCGCAGCGCCCCTTGGCAACTCACCAGACCCGGCTTAATCACAGACTTCGGCAAAACCGTTTTCGCTAGCCTGATTGCGCTTGCCGTGTTTGGCCTGTGGTTTGCGCTCGACCCTGATCCACAATCGGTGTGGAACGAATTTATCGTGGGCGAAAACGCAGGCAAGTTCCGCACCCACGGCACCTTCTGGAAAACCTCGCTTTCCGGTAGCTCAAGCATCTGGTCGATTTTGTTTGGTTACGTGACCAACGCGGGGCTGACTGCCCTGCCGGTGGCCGCCGCGCTGCTATGGATGTGGCGCAATCGCTTGCAGTTAAGCGATGGCGAAAAAGTCATGTTGCTCTTCGCATTCGCCTTCATAGTGATCTTCATCATCCCCACCCAGCGCTCGGCCCGCTATCTGATTCCGCTCATGCCAGCGATGGCAATCTTCGTGGCTCTTTATTGGCAACACATCGGCAAGTGGTGGTGGCGCCTAACCTTGATCGCCGCCCTGCTAAGCGCCGCCGTGATTACGCTGATTGCGTGGCGCATGCAACTTGGGTTTGCCGCAACAACGGCTGGCAGCGCGATGTTCGGCCCTTCGATTTGGCTCACCACTGGCGCGACCATTCTCGCGGCGATCCTTGGCCTGGCTCGCAGCCGATGGTTGCGTCCCGCTGGCCTCATCATTAGCAGTGTGTGGGTGCTTTGCTTATGGGCGCTGTTCGCTCCAATGGAAGGGCCACTGGGGCGCTACCCCGATCAGGCTATCCAACCAATCAAAGGCCAGGCGGTCGCCGTGCCCAATAGTTTTCTGGGCCACTTCGAACGCTATCGAATGGTGGTGCCTGAAGCCAAAATCACCCCCTATAAAGCTCAGTTCCCCAACGAGGTGTCTGACGCCGATATCAGCAACCTGCTCAAGACCCACCCCTTTGTGATCGTGCAACGCGCTCCTGGCCAAGCCCCCTGCACTGGTTGCAGCATCGTGGCCGAGCGCTGGGACATCCGTGGCAAGAGCTCGCGCGATACGCCAATGCGGGAAGCGTGGAACAACCCCCTGGGGTATTGGCTCGCTCGCGAGTATCTGGTCAGCGCGGCACCTTAGCCACAATGGTTTGCGGCACCACTTCTGACAAATCTGCAATTGAATTGCAGATTTGTCAGACCGCCTATCCCGCAGGCCCCGCCATACTCTGCAAGCTGCTCTTCAATGCGAGTTTGCGAACAATCCCGCCAAACGCCCGAGCCGCCGAACTATGCTGCCGCCCCGGCGCCCAAAGCATGCCAGGCGTGCGCACAGGGGTTGGGCTTTCTAGCCTAATGGTGTGCAGATCGGCATTCAGGGCCACCGCGCTTGGCGCCACGATGCACGCAAGATCAGCCTTGGCCACCATGCGCAACATCGGTGCCGGTGTATTGACTTCAGCCACGACCAAAGGCTTTGCGCCACATGCAGCAAAGCATTCATCCAGCAAAGTGCGCGTGGCATAGCTTGTGGGCAACAACACCATGGGCAAGCGATGCAGTTCCACCATCCGCACTCGCTTGCGCCGCGCCAATGCATGCCCCTTGGCTACAACCAACACCATCTCCTCGTTGTAGAGCGGCTCAAACAATAAGTTCTCTTGCGTTGAGGGGCGATAGGCAATGCCCATATCGAGGGTGCCTTGCTGCAAACCTTCCATGATGCTTTGCGCAGAGAGCTCTTCCACCAGTAGCTGCACTTGCGGATAACGCGGCTGAAACACCGCGATGCAATCCGGGATGAAATCAATGTTGAAGGTGTGGGTCGAGCCGATCCGCAATTGGCCCGACATGGTCTGGGTGTCTTGCTTGAGCGCGCCCAGCCCCTGATCAATCTCGCCCAAGGCTCGCTGCACATGATGTTGCCAAACCTCTCCGGCAGCAGTCAGCGTCACCCGTTTACCGACGCGATCAAACAGCGCCACACCGAGCTCGTCTTCAAGCTGCTTGATTTGGTGAGACAGCGTGGATTGCGTGACGTGCACACGCTCTGCGGCCCGTGTGAAATTGAGCGATCCGGCCAAAGCCATGAAGTAGCGCAGATGCCTGAGTTCCATGGGTTTACCCCCAAATGATCGATGCCATCAATGATAACGATGAAAATTGATCATTTCCAAGGTCTTCGGCGACAGTCCATCCTGCGGGCTCGCAACAGGAGTGGCATGTGTTCAAGGTATTGAGTGGGATCAAGGTGCTGGAGCAGGGCACGTTCATTACCGGGCCGGCCGCAGGCATGTTTTTGGCCGATCTGGGTGCCGATGTGATCAAGATTGAGCAACCTGGCCAGGGCGATCCGTTTCGTGCATTTCGGGGCGGCCTCTACAGCCCCCACTTTCAGACCTATAACCGCAACAAGCGCAGCATCACTCTGAACCCCAAGCAGCCGGAAGATGCGGCCGTCTTCGAAGAGCTGGTGAAGGATGCGGATGTGTATATCCAGAACTTTCGCCCCGGTGCGGCTGAGCGGCTCGGCGCTGGCGCGGCACGCTTGCGCGAAATCAATCCGCGGCTAGTGTATTGCGCGATCAGTGGGTTTGGTCAGGATGGCCCTTCTGCAGGCCGCCCGGCCTATGACACGGTAGCTCAGGCTTCGAGCGCGTTTTTGAAGCTGCTGGTCAATCCAGAAAACCCGCGTGTTGTCGGGCCTGCGCTTGCCGATGCCATGACCGGCTTTTATGCAGCCTACGGAATCATGGGCGCGCTGGTCGAGCGCGGCCGCACGGGCGTGGGGCGCACGGTTGAAGTCTCGATGCTGGAGGCGATGTGCCACTTCAATCTCGATGCCTTCACCCACTTCTTTTCCGAGGGCGAAATCATGCATCCCTATAGCCGCCCAAGTGTTTCGCAATCCTATGTTTTGAAATGTGCCGATGGCTTGTGGATCGCACTGCATATGTCCTCGCCAGAGAAATTCTGGCAAGGCCTGGCCCAAGCTATCGAGCAACCGAATCTGTTTGCTGATCCGCGCTTTGCCAATCGCGAAGCCCGCATCAAGCATCAAAACGATCTCATCAAGTTGCTGGGTGGCCTATTTGCCAAGCGCACTCGATGCGATTGGTGCTCACGCCTTGAAGCGCAAGATGTTCCGCACGCACCGATGTACGACACCGAGGAAGCCATGCGCGATCCTCAAGCGATTCACCTGCAACTCGAAGTCAGCGCCCCGCATCCCGAAGGCGGGCAATGGCGCACGATCCGCTGCCCGGTGAGCTTTGATGGCGAACGGCCGCTCGAAGTGACCGCCCCGCCAATTCTCGGAGCCGACAACGCAAGCATCGTTGAGCCGATTCGCAAGCGCTTGGCAGCAACCCAAAACACTTCACTGGAGACAAACCCATGAGCACTACACCTGAAGACTTGTTGACCCAAGCCGTCCTGGCCCGCCTCGACGAAGCCACCGATCCTCGCTTTGACCAAGTGATGCGCTCATTGATCAAGCATCTGCATGGATTTATTCGCGATGTGGATTTGAAGCCCGAAGAGTGGATGACCGCTATCGAGTTCCTGACCAAGACTGGCCAGAAGTGTGACGACAAGCGTCAGGAATTCATCTTGCTATCGGACACCTTGGGTGTCTCGATGCTGGTCGTCATGCTTGATCAAATGCGCAAGCAAGCGCGAAGCACCGGCAAACACGCGATGACAGAAGCCACCGACGCCACAGTGCAAGGCCCGTTTTATTGGCCCGGCGCCCCTGACCTGCCGCTCGGCTCCGATATTCGTCAAGGCGCGAAGGGTGACGCAACTTTTTATAGCGGGCGCGTTACCGATACCCACGGCAAGCCTTTGGCTGGCGCACTTCTGGATATCTGGTCTGGCGATGGCGATGGTTTTTACGACCTGCAGATTAAGGATGCAGGCATGCAAGCGCGCGCCCGCATACGCACCGATGCAGAGGGCCGCTATTGGTTCTGGTCCTTAAAGCCCACCTTCTACCCGATCCCGATGGATGGGCCGGTGGGTTCGATGCTGAACAACATGGGGCGCCATCCCAATCGGCCAGGCCATATTCATATGATGGTGGGCGCGCCCGGGCATGTAGGTCTTACCACTCACTTGTTCGTATCGAGCAGCCCCTATCTGGATTCTGATCCAGTGTTTGGTGTGCGCCAAAGCCTCATCGTTGACTTCGAGCAGCAGCCCCCGGGCAAAGCCCCCGATGGCCGGGTGATGGACAGCCCCTACTGGTCAGCCCATTACGACTTCCGCCTCGAGCCCCAAAGCGCCTCATGAAAATCGGCAAATCCACGATCCCAAGCACCGCGATCTGCACCTCCGATGAGCACACCATCGTCGTGCGGGGGCATGATCTGTGTCAGGACCTCATCGGCCAGCTCTCCTTCACCGACTACTTCTTTCTGCTGCTCACCGGGCGCAAACCTGATGCAGCATGCAAGGCTGTGCTGGATGCCACCTTGGTCGCGATTGCCGAGCATGGTTTGGTGCCAAGCGTTCAGGCCAGCCGAATGACTTATGCAGCAGCGCCCGATGCACTGCAAGGCGCTGTGGCGGCGGGCATCCTGGGCTGTGGCTCAGTGATCCTGGGGGCCTCTGAAACCGCCGGGCGCTTGTTCAAGCAAGTGGCCGATCGGGTGGATGCGGGTGAAGCGCTTGAAGCTGTGGCGAGTGAGGTGATTAGCCATCTGAAAGCCACCCGCCAACCAATCCCGGGCTATGGCCATCCGCTGCATAAAGCCAACGATCCGCGAGTGGATCGCTTGATTGAAGTAGCCGAGCAAGCTGGTGCCAGCCTGCGCTATGTCGAGATCGCCCAGGCTATCGAAGCCGTGATCCCCGGCATCGTTGGGCGCGAGCTGCGCATGAATGTGTCTGCAGCTATCCCCGCCGTATTGCTTGGCGTCGGCTTTCCGGTGAGTTCGCTCAAGGGCGTGCCGATTCTTGCACGCACTGCCGGGCTGATTGCACATCTCGCAGAAGAAGCCGAGCAGCCCAGTGGCTTTGCCTTGTCCTATCAAGCCACCCGCGAAGTGAACTACACCGGCGTGATGCCGGGGCAGTCCTGAAACCCCAACTATAAATTCTGTTTAACCCCCACTGAAGGAGACACCATGAGAACCCGCCTGAAACTTTTGGCCACATTGGCCACCACCGCTCTCACCTTAAGCCCGCTTGCCAGCAGCGTGGCGCAAGCTCAAGCCACCGATTGGCCCAATAAGCCGATTCGTTTGGTGGTGGGATTTCCGCCCGGCACCGCTCCCGATATCTTCGCCCGTCTGTATGGCGACTATGTGGGCAAGAAGCTCAACACCACCATCATTATTGATAACAAGCCCGGTGCCGCGACCAACCTCGCCACCGATCTTGTGGCTAAAGCGCCCGGCGACGGCTACACCTTTCTTTACGCGCTCTCCACAGCCTTCACGCTGAACCCATTTCTCTATACCAAGCTGCCCTACAACCCGGACAAGGATCTGGTGCCGGTTGCGACCACCATGCGCCAGGGCCTTGTATTGATGGCGCCCACCAAGTTCGCCCCCAATACGCCCAAAGAGCTGATTGATGCCGCCAAGGCCAAGCCCAATACCATTACCCATGGTTCCTACGGAGCGGGCAGCCCCTCGCATCTGATTGCCGAGTGGTTCAAGGAAGAGGCAAAAATTGAAATGACCCATGTGCCATACCGCACCAATCCGATGAGCGATCTGGTGGGCGGCCAGATCGATACCCTGATGGAGCCGATCTCCACCGGCGTGCCCATGATTACCAGCGGCCGTGCCAAGGCGATTGCTTATTCCGGCCCCACTCGCCATCCTTCCCTGCCGAATGTACCTACCTTTGCCGAGAGCATTCCCAATTTGAGTGTGATGTCCTGGCACGGCATCTGGGCACCTGCAGCCACCCCGGCCAACATCGTGACCCGTTTCCACGCGGCCATGCTGGAGGCCAGCCGCGACGCGGGCGTTCAGGCCAAGATCAAGGAGCTCAATGTTGAAGTGCTGGGGCTGAGCCGCGAAGATATGGCTGCACTGGTGCGCCGTGACGCAGCATTGTTCAGCCGGATCGCCAAAGCTCAAAACATCACTCTAGACTGACCGTTTGTCGGGGGTTTGTCACACCCCCGACACTACATTGATTTACAATGCTGGCTGCTCGAGGAGCGCTGCGACAGACGCATGGCTCAGATAACCGGCACCTTCAGGTGCCCAAACGCTGACCCCGACTGCCAGGCTCGAGTCATCCCTAGTTTCAACTGCGCTCGTGTTTCCGCGTGATGTGTGAAAGACGGGCCTGAATCCATTCCCCTTCTGCCGCGCATAACGCTCAACCATGGAGTGTTTATGTCTGCTGTTTTAAAACCTGCACCATTTGCTGACTTCCGCATTGCGGATATGGGCTTGGCCGATTGGGGTCGCAAAGAGATCAAGATCGCCGAAACTGAAATGCCCGGCCTGATCGCCATCCGCGATGAATACGCCGCCAGCCAGCCCCTGAAAGGCGCGCGCATCACCGGCTCGCTGCACATGACGATTCAAACCGCTGTGCTGATCGAAACCCTCACAGCCCTTGGTGCTGAAGTGCGTTGGGCTTCGTGCAATATTTTCTCGACCCAGGATCACGCTGCTGCGGCAATTGCTGCCAATGGCATCCCCGTGTTCGCCTACAAGGGCGAGTCGCTGAAAGAGTATTGGGATTTCACCCATCGTATTTTTGAATGGTCGGATGGTGGTTACACCAACATGATTCTGGATGATGGCGGCGATGCCACTTTGCTGCTGCATCTGGGCACTCGTGCCGAGAAAGACCAGAGCATTCTCGACAATCCCGGCAGCGAGGAAGAAATTGAGCTGTTTGCCTCGATCAAGGCCACATTGGCCAAAGACCCCACCTGGTATAGCAAGCGCTTGCCACAGGTGAAAGGCGTGACCGAAGAAACCACCACCGGCGTACATCGCCTGTATCAGATGGCCAAGGAAGGCAAGCTTGCATTCCCCGCCATCAACGTTAATGACTCGGTCACCAAGAGCAAGTTCGATAACCTGTATGGTTGCCGTGAGAGCCTGGTTGATGCCGTCAAGCGCGCAACTGATGTGATGATTGCTGGCAAAGTTGCTGTCGTTGCAGGCTATGGCGATGTGGGCAAAGGCTCGGCGCAAGCATTGCGTGCATTGTCTGCGCAAGTGTGGGTCACTGAAGTGGATCCTATCTGCGCACTGCAGGCCGCGATGGAAGGCTATCGCGTAGTGACGATGGATTACGCTGCTGACAAGGCTGACATTTTCGTCACTGCCACCGGCAACTACCATGTGATCACGCATGACCACATGACCAAGATGAAAGATCAGGCGATCGTTTGCAATATCGGCCACTTCGATAACGAAATCGATGTTGCCGGGCTCAAGCAGTACACCTGGGAAAACATCAAGCCCCAGGTTGATCATGTGATTTTCCCCAACGGCAATCGCATCATCCTGCTGGCTGAAGGCCGCTTGGTGAATCTGGGCTGCGGCACAGGCCATCCTTCCTATGTGATGAGCTCAAGCTTTGCCAACCAGACAATCGCTCAGATCGAACTCTTCACCCAGACCGAGAAGTATCCCGTAGGCGTGTACACCCTGCCCAAGCACCTCGATGAAAAAGTGGCGCGCTTGCAGCTTAAAAAGCTCAACGCCCAACTCACCGAGTTGCGTGCAGATCAGGCAGCCTATATCGGCGTTACGGTTGAAGGCCCTTACAAGCCCGACACTTACCGCTACTAATCCGAGGCCACCATGTCTGTTGCAAACCAGCTTTCGCCGCACCACAATGCGGCGGAGGGTGGCTTGCCGGTCTCGTTTGAGTTTTTTCCGCCCAACACCCCCGAAGGCCATGACAAGCTCAAAGGGGTGTGCGAAAAACTCGCGGCGGTCAAGCCTGAATACTTCAGCGTCACCTTCGGCGCAGGCGGTTCAACCCGCGAAAAAACTTTGGCAGTCGTGATGGACATCGCGCAAGTGGGTCATCAGGTGGCGCCCCATTTATCTTGTGTGGGTGCAACCCGCCAAAGCATTACCGAGCTTCTGGCCATCTACAAGGCCGCAGGAGTTAAGCGACTGGTGGCATTGCGTGGTGATCAGCCCTCCGGCATGGTTACCCATGGTGACTTTCATTATGCCAATGAACTGGTGAGTTTCGTGCGCGAGCAATTTGGGGAGTGGTTTCATATTGAGGTGGCTTGTTATCCCGAAGTGCATCCCCAAGCCCGCACACCGGGCGACGATCTGCATGCCTTTGTGCGCAAGGTTGAAGCTGGAGCGGATGCCGCCATCACGCAGTATTTTTACAATGCCGATGCCTACTTCCGCTTTGTGGATGAAGCGCGCGCGGCAGGTGTGAAGGTGCCGATCGTGCCTGGCATCATGCCAATTACCAACTACACGCAACTCGCGCGGTTCTCACAAACCTGCGGCGCCGAAATTCCGCGCTGGATTGATGCCCGGCTTCGCAGCTATGGGGATGACCGAGATGCCATCCGAGCGTTTGGTACCGAAGTAGTGACCAAACTTTGCGAGCAACTGCGTTCGGGAGGTGCTCCCGGTTTGCATTTCTACACTCTGAATCAGGCCTTGCCCAGCCTTGAGGTGATTGCAAATTTGAGGGCTTGAAGCTCGCCGCTCAGCATGATTCAAGGCCCGCTTGTCGGGCCTTGTTGCTTTGCGGGCCGAAGCGGTACTTTTACCCTTGGGCGTAAGCCCCGGCTCAACGTAGCATCAGGTGACGGAATCCAAACTATGACCAGCACCAGCGCCGAACTCACCAAAGCCTCTGCCAGCGCACCCGCCGGCATCAAAACCAAGCATTACCGCATTGCCTCGAAAGAGTTGGCGGTGGGCATGTTTGTGGCGGAACTGGATCGGCCATGGATCGACACCCCGTTCTTGCTTCAGGGCTTTTTAATCGACTCGGTCACCGAACTTGAAACCGTGCGCCGGTTTTGCCGCTATGTGAAGGTGGACCTCGAGTTATCCAATCCTGAAGTTGCCGAGGCCATCAAGACTGCCGAACTAAAAGCGATCCAGGAGGCCGAGCCCACTGTGGATCGCCGGGGCTTTGCCAAAGCGGCGCCACCAGGCACACCCGAGCGTCGCAAAAAGGAAGGCGCAAGCTTCAAGGTGCGTAGCGATCTGCAGGTCGATCGCCAAACCAGGCAGAAGTTTCGCGACTTTATCCGCGATGTGGGCTCGGGTAGCACGAGCCGGCAGGACAACTCATGGCTGCACCGGATGTTGGTCAAACTGGGCCTGGCCAAACCGAAGCCAGGCGCTGCGACCAAAGTGAAACGCGGCCCCAAGCAGCTTGATCCTGCGCTTGCGAAAGAACTGAAGGAGCAACTGCCCAAGGGCGTCAAGCTCGTGGTTCACAAAGAAACCGTGCCGGTGCTTCAGGAACTGCCACGGGCGCGCAAGAGCGTGGCCAAGAGCGAGAAAGTCCTGGAATCGGTGGTTGCCGACATCCGCCAGGGCGGCGCAGTCCAGGTTGAAAAGGTCCAGGAAGCTGTTGACGATATGGTCGCCAGCATGATCGACAATCCGGATGCCTTGATGTGGATTGCGCGGCTGCGCGATGAAGACATGAATACCTATGCCCATGGCGTCAAGGTATCGCTGTACATGATTGCGCTGGGCAGGCAGATTGGCCTGCCGAAACAGCAACTCGCGCTCCTGGGTATGGTGGGGATGCTTGCCGACGTGGGCAAAACCAAAATTCCCCGAGCCCTGCTCGATAAGCCTGGCATGCTGAGCCCATCTGAGCACAGCGTTATCAAAGAGCATGTGCGGCTCGGAATCGAGGCGCTGAAAAGCACTGGTCAGCTTGGTGAGGAGGTTGAGCAGGGTATTGCACAACACCACGAGCGGCTTGATGGCAGCGGCTATCCCCGTGGCTTGAAGGGTGCGGAAATCAGCCTGTATGGCCGCATTGCAGGTATTGCGGATTCATTTGCTGCATTGGTCACGCCTCGTGCTTATGCCAATGCACAGGCTCCTCAGGATGCCTTGATGAGTCTGTATCAATGGTCGGGCATCTCGTTTCCCGAGGCATTGATCGAACAGTTTGTGCAGGCCATTGGCGTGTTCCCGGTGGGCACACTGGTTGAGCTGTCGAGTGGCGAAATCGGAGTGGTGATTGCACAAAATCGCGTGCGTCGCCTGGAGCCCAAAGTGTTGGTGCTCACCTGGCCGGATAAAAAGCCCCTGCCCCAGCCTATCGAGCGCGATCTGATGACCGCCAAGAACAGTGATGCCTCGTTGCGCAATTTGCGTATCGCACGCGGGCTACCATCGGGCGCATACGGCCTGAAGATGCGCGACTTCTATGCCGACGCAATCGTTGATGCCAATGCCCAACTATGACACCCACCGGGCCATCCACGGGCACTAGCACGCGCCTGAGCGCATCCGAGCTGATTGCCGCCACACGCGAGCAATTGCAGGGTGCACAAAGCAGTCGATGTGCATTTGTAGTGATAACGCTGAACCGGGGCGACCGCCTCTTCGCGCTCGCTCAACAAGCCCGCGCCAGGCCGGTCATGCTGGAGGTGCTCACCCGGCTGAAAACCATTTTGCGCGCCGCCGATCTTTACTGCATGGCCTCACACGATGAACTTTGGCTGCTGCTTCGTGAACTCCCGAGCAGCGCTTTGGTTGAACTTGCCACCCGCACATTGCAGCAAAGCATGGCCCGCCCGATCGCTCTGCCCGATGGCAGCACGGTTCGCTTGCAGCCGCATGTTGGCGCAGCGCTGCTGGCCAAAAATCACCACGCCGATCCGATGCTGTTGCTGCAAGCTGCGGCAGGAGCGTGTACTCGGGCCCGCAAGACCGAGGATCACGTCGAGATCGTCCGGCTGGACACCGATACCGACCTGGTCGATATGGATACCCTGGCTGCTGATTTGGGAGTGGCACTGAGTGGCAATGAGCTGGAGGTGCATTTCCAGCCCCAGGTCTCGCTCTCTACCAATCAATGCATCGGCGTGGAATCGCTGGTGCGCTGGAACTGCCCCAAGCGTGGCTTCGTCAACCCGCAACTGATTGCCAATCTTTGCGAAGAGCGCGGGATGATGCCCCAGCTCACCCAGTTTGTACTGAATACTTCCTTGCGCCACACCATGTTCTGGCAATCGCAGGGAGTACATGCCAAGGTCGCTATCAACGTCTCTGCAAGCTCCTTGTCGGATTCCACGTTTCCAATTCAGGTGGCGCAAGCGATTGCCACCTGGGATGCCGACCCGAAGATGCTCACCCTTGAGCTGACCGAAAGTGCGATCGTGGAAAACGAGGCGATCGCCATTGAGTTCATGAATCAGCTTGCCGATCAGGGTTGCCGCCTCGCATTGGATGATTTCGGAACCGGTTACTCATCATTCGCCTATTTGCGCCAGTTTCCGCTGCACGAGCTCAAGATCGATCAGAGCTTCGTGCGGCACATCGAGCGTGATAAAGGAGATCGGCGAATCGTAAGCGCCTTGGTCGATCTTGCCCACACCTTCGAGATGCAGGCTTTGGCCGAAGGCATTGAAAACGAGAGTGTGGCCAACCTCTTGCGGGAGTTGGGTTGCGATCTTGGCCAGGGCTGGGCCTATGCCAAGGCCCTGCCATCGAACGATTTCATCGCCTGGTTCAAAGCCCGTGCGGTGCAACTCCAGGCTGTGACCACCACCTGACCCCTGCCTCGGTGATCAGCCCATCGAGTGGTTGATCATGGGGCTCGACTTGCAAATCAACGCACTGGGCTTCAAACGCCACGCCAATCATAGGCAACCGCCTTTGCGCTTGCGTCCGGTCATAAAACCCTCCGCCAAACCCCAATCGATACCCGCGCAGATCGAAACCCACACAAGGTGCTACCAGTAGATCCGGCGCCCAGTAGGGCCCTCGCATCGGTGTGGCAATGCCAAAGGCGTCACGCTTGAGGCTTGTCGCCGCATTAAAGCGGCGAAACTTCAAAGGCTCACCAGGCCGTACTACCGGCAAAAGAATGGTTATCCCCTGCAAGCGCCAATCATGGGCGTGCTCCAGCCAATCCGGCTCGGCCCGAAACGGCCAATAGAGTCCGACGCGCAATTGCGGTGCCACATCAGCCAGTTCCATCAAAAGTGAGCCGAGATGATTGCCAACCAACCGGCTGGCCTGGTTAAAACACTCCGGCGATTGCTGCGCGAAGTTCAGCCGCCAGCTCACCAACTGCTTGCGGGCATCCCTTCTGGCACTTGGGCCAATCACCGGATTTTTAATGCCGGGAGGTTTAACAGCGATAATCACGGGTGCGCAACATTTGGTTAAGCGTTGAAGGATAAACAGCAGTGTATGGTCGTTTGATTGTGAAGCCCAGGGCCCGGCGAATCGGCGTGGGCCTGAAGGCAGGCTTAGTGGCGGCTGTGATCGCGGTGGGCCTCATACCTGCCCAGCCCCAAGCGCAAAACCGTCGTGCCGCTGCGCCCGTGGAGGCGATGAGTATCGACGAGGCCTTTGTGCAGGCGCGCAATGCAGTAGCCCAGGAGAATCGCACGCGCTTTGAGATGCTCGCAGCGCGAGCCGCCCAACAACCCGTGCTGGGTGATTTCGTCAGCTACTGGCGCTTGCGGCTTGCGCTGGCGCAGATGCGTCCTGATGAAGGTAGCGACTGGGCCCGACTGGACAAAGAAGTCTCCCAATACATTGCCCGCTTTGAAGACACCATGGCGGCTGACCTTTTGCGGCGCGACTGGATTCTGAATCTTGGTCGCCGGGGTGATTGGGTCCAGCTTGAAGCGCTTTATCCCACTTGGGTCTTGCGCGATGAATCGCCGAGTCACTGCTACGGTCAGCTCGCCACCATCGAGCGAATGCCTGGACCGATCACACGTGACACCTTGGTTGTGCAGGCTGCGCGCGACACCCTGACCCAGGCACGCGATCTCGGCGAACCCTGCACAGCCCTGACCCAAGCCCTGATGCAACGACGTTTGATCAGCCGCAGTGAAGTATTTCAACGCACGCTCAGCGCAGCTGAAGCCGGAGCATTAGGCACCGTGCGCAGATTAGGCGGGCTGCTTGGGCTGGACGCCGGCGCGCTTGAAAATGCCCTGCTCAAACCACAAAGGCTGCAAGGTAGCGATCGCGAAGTGGACCTGATCGGACTAACTCGATGGGCTCGCCAGGAGCCCCGCGAGCTTGCACAGCGCATCGAATCCTTGAGTCTGCATGCTGCAGATCGCAGCTATCTTTGGGGGCAAGTCGCAAGCGGCAGCATGCGCAAGCTGGAGCCCGAGGCCATCGAGTATTTGCGCCAATCCTTGCAGCCTGTGACCAACGCAAGTGCGCCAGAACTACGCGCTGCACCCAATGACGATAGTCTGAGCTGGATGATCCGCGCAGCCTTGCGCGCCCAGGACTGGAATAGCGTGCGCACCCTCACTCAGCGCCAAAGTGCGCTGGCGCAAAAAGACCCAACCTGGATCTTCTGGCGCGCACGAGCGCTCAGCGCCCTGAAGCGTGACGAGGAAGCCCAAACGCTTTATCGCAGCATTGCTGGCCAATATCATTTCTATGGTCAGCTTGCGGGCGAAGCCTTGGGCCAGCTCACCACAGTGCCGCCCAAAGCACTGCCACCCACTGATGCCGAGATCGCTGAAGTAAGCCGTATCCCCGGCTTTGCGCGCGCCCTGAAATTCTACGAGTTGGGACTGCGCTCGGAAGGCAATCGCGAGTGGAACTATCACGTGCGCTCCATGAATGATCGGCAACTCATCGCCGCTGCGCAATGGGCATGCAGCAAGCAAATTCTTGATCGCTGCGTCAATACTGCTGATCGCACGCAAGTCGAGCATGATTTCTCACTGCGCTTCATTCAGCCTTTTGTTGCACAAATGAAAGTGGCGGCTGGCGAACAAAGCCTCGATGCAAACTGGGTGTATGGATTGATTCGTCAGGAATCGCGCTTCATCATGGATGCACGTTCACATGTGGGAGCAAGCGGCCTGATGCAACTGATGCCAGCCACCGCGCGCTGGGTTGCACGCCAGGCGCGTATCGAAAACTTCCGCCCCGAGCTGGTCAATGATCTTGAGATCAATCTCAAGCTCGGCACCTTCTATTTGAAAAGCGTGCTTGATGATCTTGATGGTTCGCCGCTCCTGGCCAGTGCTGCTTACAACGCGGGGCCCAACCGCCCCCGGACCTGGCGATCCACCCTGCCTGGCCCGGTTGAAGGCGCCTTGTTCGCCGAGCTTATCCCATTCACTGAAACCCGTGACTATGTGAAGAAGGTGCTCTCCAATGCCACCTTCTATGCCGCGCTCAACACTGGCCAGCCCCAGTCGCTCCAGCAGCGTTTGGGCCGGGTCGTTCCCAAGGCGGCATCCACCTCGGCTTTGCCCTAAATTTTCGCTCCTGAATTTCCGCCTACCCCTGAATTTTTCTATTGATCGTTTCATGACTCCAACCTCTGTTCTTTTGATAGGTGGCTCAGGCTTTATCGGCCAGGAAGTAGCCGCTGAGCTCGCGCGTCGTAACATCGCGTGCGTCGTGCCCACCCGCCGCCGAAGTGCAGCCCGTAATCTCTTGCCGCTGCCTCAGGTTGATGTCGTGCAAACCACACTCACCCCCGCAAGCCTCGATACCCTGGTGCAACGCACCGACGCAGTAGTGAATCTTGTGGGCATCCTGCACGGGCGCGCAGGCGCGGCCGATGATCCCTACGGGCCCGATTTTGCCAAGGCGCATGTTGAGTTGGCACTGCAACTGTCGCTGGCTTGTGAGCGTGCAGGAGGCCGAAGATTTGTGCAGATTTCTGCTCTTGGTGTCACTGACAACGGCAAGAAAACTCTGCCCTCGCGGTATCTGCGCTCCAAAGCGGCAGCCGAGCAAGTGCTGATACAGAACAAATCTTTGGCGCTGACGATTTTGCGGCCCTCGGTCGTGTTTGGTGAGAACGACAAGTTCCTGAACCTGTTTGCAAAGCTTCAAGGATTCACGCCATTGATGCCGCTGGCCAAGGCCAACACCCGTTTTCAACCGGTGTATGTACGTGATGTTGCGCTAGCGATTTGCAATGCCCTGGAGCGGCTCAGCACCGTGGGCAAGAGCTATGAGTTGGTGGGCCCGGAGATCTACACCTTGGCCAATTTGGTGCGATTGGCAGGGCGCGCCGTTGGCCATGAGCGCCCGGTGCTCAGTCTTCCTGATTGGGCAGGTCGATTGCAAGCTCTTGGGCTGCAAATGGCGCCCGGCCCCACGCTGATGTCAGTGGATAACTTCGACTCGATGAAGATTGACAACATCGGCAGTGAAGATGCGCTCACCCGCATGCTTGAATTGGGCGTAACACCGCAAGCCCTGTCCTTGATCGCACCGCAGTATCTGGGTATCCGCTCCAACGCCATCGATTTGGCGCGCGCGCAGCCTCGGCGCAACGATTAAGCGGCATGCAGATTTATCTGGTTGGCGGTGCTGTGCGCGATGCGCTGCTCGGTCTGCCACAAGGCGAGCGAGACTATGTCGTAGTGGGCGCAACTGTGCCGATGATGCTGCAGCAGGGTTTCGTGCAAGTAGGCCGCGACTTTCCAGTGTTTCTGCATCCCGATACCCATGAGGAATATGCACTGGCGCGCACCGAGCGCAAAGTCGCCGCAGGCTATCAAGGCTTCCAGGTGTTTGCCAGCCCCGAGGTCAGCCTGGAGGAAGATCTTCAGCGGCGTGATCTCACCATCAATGCAATGGCCCGAGGTGATGACGGGGTCTTGATTGACCCCTACGGCGGCCAAAAAGATTTGACAGCACGAGTGTTTCGGCATGTGGGGCCAGCCTTTGTAGAAGACCCTGTGCGAGTGCTGCGCCTGGCGCGATTTTCAGCTCAGTTCACCGACTTCAGCATTGCTCCGGAAACCGTCGAACTGATGGACCGCATGGTGGCCAGCGGTGAGCTTGATGCGCTAGTGCCTGAGCGCGTTTGGCAAGAAGTAGTGCGTGGCCTGAAGCAAGCCCAGCCCTCAAGGATGCTGGCCGTGCTTAAGCAAACCAGGGTACTAACTCGCTTGATGCCCGAGCTGCAGCTTGATGATCCAAAAGCTGTCGAGGTCTTTCGCTTGATCGACACGGCTTTGGGTTCCGGCTTTCAGCCCGATCTGAATACCGATCAACTCGCTCTGCTGCGCTTTGCGTGGCTTATGACACTGTGCCCGGCCTCCAGCATTTCGGAGATTGGCGAGCGCTTGCGCGTGCCCCTGGAATTCACCCAGCTCGCGATGTTGTGTTGCCTGCATCAAGACCTGCTCGCGGCCATTAAAACCACGCACTCACCTGAAGCCCGGGCCAGTGTATTGCTCGAGCTCATGCAAAGGTGCGACGCCATTCGGCGTGCGCCGCGCTTTGACTTATGCATTCGCGCATGGGCCGCGCTTGGCTGGGCAGACGCGGACTTGCTCACCCTGGCCGCAAATGCAGCTCGCTCAGTGGATGGCGGCGCGATTGCAAAAACCTTGCCCGGCGACTCTCAAAATATTGGCCAGGCGATTCAAGCCGCGCGTAAAGCGGCTATTGCCCGGGCGCTGGTTCAGAAGTAGTCGTTGCGCACCGTCTCGGCGATGCAAGCCGGTTTATCCGAGCCTTCACGCTCAATCGTCACTTGCCAGACCGACTGAGATCCCCCGGCCACTTCGTTGATCTCCTTAAGCGTATAACGCGCGCGCAATCGCGAATTCACTGGCACGGGCGAAACAAAGCGCACTTTGTTCAATCCATAGTTGATACTCATCTTTGCTTTCACGCCCATGGTGCGGTCGGTGAATCCGGCAATCATCGACAAGGTCAGAAATCCATGGGCAATGGTGGCTCCAAATGGCCCTTGCTTGGCACGCTCGGCATCGATATGAATCCACTGGAAGTCATCGGTGGCCTGGGCAAACTGATTGATGCGCTCCTGGGTAATCGTGACCCAGTCTGAGACCACCACTTCCTTGCCCACCCAGGGCAATAGATCCTGCAGGCTGGAAAATTCGACTTTGGCGCTCATGGGGTCTCCGGATGCTGATAGGCTAATGGGTCTGCCGTCATTTATACAATATTTGGAGAGTCTTCATGAAAGCCCTGATGTGCAACGCCCACGGATTGCCCGACAGCCTGAACTATCAGGATGTGGCCGACCCCATCGCCGGCCCGGGCCAGGTCGTAGTGGAGATGAAGGCGGCCGGGGTCAACTTTCCCGATGTATTGATTATCCAGAACAAGTATCAGTTCAAGCCTGCCCTGCCCTTTGCGCCAGGCGCGGAACTTGCGGGCGTGATCACTGCTGTAGGTGAAGGAGTGCAGCATGTGAAACCAGGCGATGCAGTGATCGCCTCGGTGGGCCATGGCGCCTTTGCTGAGCAAGTGCTTTGCGATGCGCGGCGAGTGATTCCCATGCCCCCGGGCACACCCTTTGATTTGGCGGCTGCTTTTGTCCTGGCTTATGGCACCTCCTGGCATGCGGTGAAAGATCGCGCGGAGCTAAAGGCCGGCGAAACGATGCTGGTGCTGGGTGCCGCAGGTGGTGTAGGCATGGCCGCCATCGAGATTGGCAAGGCCCTGGGCGCACGCGTGATTGCAGCGGCTTCCACCGAAGAAAAACTTGCGGTGTGCCGCCAGGCGGGCGCGGATGCCACCATCAACTACACCACTGAGGATTTGCGCGAGCGGATCAAGGCGCTCACCGACGGCAAAGGCCCGGACGTTATTTATGACCCGGTGGGTGGCCACTATGCCGAGCCCGCATTTCGCTCGATTGCCTGGCGCGGTCGCTACCTCGTCATCGGGTTTGCCAATGGCGAGATCCCCAAGCTGCCCCTGAATCTCGCGCTGCTCAAGGGTGCCGATATTCGTGGTGTGTTTTGGGGGAACTACACCAATCGCGAACCCAAAGCCTTTGCCAATGATTTGCGCGAGATGTTTGCGCTGGTAGCCCAGGGCAAACTCAAGCCGCATATTTCGGGGCGCTACCCCCTGGCGCAAGGCGCACAGGCCCTCAATGACATGATGAATCGCAAAGTCACTGGCAAAGTCATCATAACCAACCCCTGATCTGATGCATCGAAGGTCTTTGTTAAGGGCCACGCTTCACACCACCTTGGGCTCGGTACTGAGCGCGGGGTGGATTGAAAGAGCGGCGGCTCAGGCCAGCACCGAGCTGGATGTCCCTTTTGTCACCACGCCAGACAATGTCGTGCTCGCGATGCTTGATCTGGCGAGTACCGGATCACAAGATCAGGTGCTCGATTTAGGCTCAGGCGATGGGCGTATTCCAATCACCGCAGCGCTGCGCTATGGCGCATCGGGCGTTGGGGTTGAGATCGATCCGCGGTTGGTTGCTCAAAGTCAAAGCAATGCGCTTGCCTCAGGCGTGGCTGCTCGGGTTCGGTTCATAGCCCAGGACCTGTTTGAGACCGACCTCACCAAAGCCAGCGTCATCACGATGTATTTGCTGCCTGATGTGAATCTGAAGCTGCGGCCTGCGTTGCTCAAGCTCAAGCCAGGCACCCGGCTGGTTTCGCATGATTGGAATATGGGCGATTGGATACCGGATGACCAGCGCGTGGTGCCTGCTCCCAACAAACCCGTGGGGTTGCGCAAGGAAGCCAAGCTAATGCTGTGGGTGGTGCCTGCGGTGTTTGCCGGACGCCGCAGCGGCTCAATGCAGATCCATCCGGCGCAAGCCACTCCGTTTGAGGCTGTCATCGAGCAAACCTATCAACGCATCACTGGCGGCCAACTCACACTGGCTGGCGGGGCGCGCTGGTTGATTCAATCAGGGGTGGTGGCTGGTGAGCTTTTGCAAATGCAACTACGCTCGCAGGATGGCCCACAAATGCTTGAGGCCGTGGGCCGCATGGAAGGCTCGCGACTCATGCTTGGTGCGGCTACGCAAACTAGCTAGAGGCTGTTTATCCGAATCACCCAGACGCTGCTGAAGATCGGGGTCAAAGTAACTTGGTGAGGCCCATCGCAAGCAAGGAAAGAAGAATCGTACTCATCAGGGGCACCTGGATTTCACGCCCGCGAACCCGCCAGGAAAAATCGCCTGGCAAACGCCCCAAGCCGATCTTGCGCAACATGGGCTGCAGCCCCGAGAAAATCACCAGGGCCAGGGCAGTCACAATAAGCCACTTAAGCATGAATCAATCCAGTCCCAGGTGATGGCGCCGGTCGCCCTGCAGGAAGCCCATCGCGATATCAGGCATCCCGCGGCCCAGCGCGATTACCTTGAAAAGTTCGCCCATCTCGGTTTCTGTCACCAGGGTTTGTACAGCCTGAGCTTGGCGCATATAGGGCAAGCTCTGCACCGCACCCGCTTGCTCGGCCATCGTAGAAAGCTGCTCGATCAGGCCGGTGTTGAGCAGAAAGTTGGCCTGGGTGGCATATCCCAAAAGATCAAGGCCTGCAGCCAGGCCAAGTTCGGCCACCGCAGTAAAGTTCACATGGGTGGTGATGTCTTGCTGGCCCACCAGAATCAAGGGATCGGGATGGGCGCGATGCCGGGCATGACACATCAGCGTGCCGCCCTGGCGCTGCGGATGGTAAAGCTCAGCGGCTGGAAATCCGTAATCAATCAGCAGCATGACCCCCTGCCTGAGATGGCTCGCTACAGTATTGACCCAGGCGCTCATCATGTCGGGCAACTCAAAGGTGTAGGGCGCCGGCCATTGATTGGGCTCGCCCCACCCGACACGCGAGAGCATGTGACGCAGCTGCTCGATCTGTGAAAAGTCCACCGGGCGATGCGCCCATTGAAGGTCTGCGTTTGCCCCCATGCTAACGCCACGCTCCACCACATGCGCGCCATCAAAATGCAATAAACGCACCGGCATCGCATCGAGCACTTCATTGGCCAAAATGATGCCGTGAATCTCTGCGGGCAGGGCTTCCAGCCACACTACCCGATCAAGGGCCTGGGGCACCAATGTGCGCAGGGTTTGCTCCTGGCGCGCCCGCAAATCGGGCGATACCTCGAGTATTGAATACCGCACATCATCGCGACCCATGCGCTGCAAGGCATTAAGCACCTGCGCGGCCAAAGCTCCTGAGCCCGCCCCAAACTCGAGGATCTGCGCGGGCACGTCCTCCAGCCATTGCGCGCATTGCTTGGCCACACAACCCCCAAAAAGCGGGCTGATCTCCGGAGCTGTCACAAAGTCACCGCCCGCACCGAATTTTCGCGCTCCTGCGACGTAGTAGCCCAGGCCTGGTTCATACAGCGCGAGGTGCATGAAATGCTCAAAGCTGATCCAGCCTCCTGCTTGCTCGATCACCTGCCCAAGATGTTCAAGCAACAAGCCAGACGAATTGGAGGGCGACGAATCAGAGGCAATAGGTTCGGAGGAGGACATGGCGCACATTGTAGGCGGGGTTTGCAGACTAGAATCGCACCATGGATATCAATCAATCTGCGGTGTTGGTAACGGGGGCTGGTAAACGCATTGGCCGAGCAATTGCTATTGGCCTCGCCCAAGACGGTTGGAACGTGGCGGTGCACTATGGACGCTCTGCCCAAGAAGCCCAAGAAACGGTTGCTCTTATCAAGGCAACGGGCCAATTCGCTGTGGCTGTGCAAGCTGATCTTGCCAAGCCCGAGGATTGCGAGCGGGCCTTTGCGCAAGCCTCTGAAGCTTTGCCCGGACTGAACATGCTGGTGAATTGCGCCTCAATGTTTGAATATGATGATCCCAAGAGCTTTTCCACAGAACTACTGGCTGCGCATTGGCCAGTCAACGTGGGCGCTCCAGCCCAATTAAGTCGGCTACTTTTTGCTTGGCTTGAAACGAAGGCTCCTGAGGTGCGCGGCAATATAGTCAATATCGTCGACCAAAAGCTGGCCAATCTGAATCCCGATTTTTTCTCCTACACCATGACCAAGGCCGCCTTGCTGAGCGCCACCCAAATGATGGCGATGAGCTTCGCACCAAGATTGCGTGTGAATGCGGTTTCACCCGGTGCCACCATGATTTCATGGAAGCAATCCGAGGAAGGCTACCAGCAGGCCAATAGCAATGCGCTGCTGGGGCGCTCATCACTGCCTGAAGACCTTGCACAAGCCGTGACCTATCTGGGTAAGGCACAAGCCGTTACTGGCATCAACATGATTGTGGATGGCGGGCAGCATTTGATGCCGCTGGACCGTGACGTGATGTTTCTTACCAAAACCTTTTGAAAGATGTGAATCCGTGGACACTTACCCCCCAGCCACATCCGAGCCAGCGCCATCACCAGTCACCACACATCATTTTCGGTTTACAGGCACGGGTAGCGAATACTTCCGGATCTGGAGCGTCAATCTTCTGCTGACCTTGCTGACCCTGGGGCTGTATTCGCCGTGGGCAAAAGTGCGGCGCGAGAAATTTTTTCATCAGCAACTCATCCTCGCCGATGCCAGCTTTGACTATCACGCCAATCCCTGGACGATCCTGCGCGGCCGGGTGATTGCCTTCATCTTGCTGGTGCTTACTCAAACCGAGTGGCTGGGCGGCGGGATTGCGATTGCAGCAACCGCTCTGCTGTATGTTTTGCTGCCCTGGATGTTGCGCAACAGCCTGCGCTTTCGGCTGGCCAACACCAGCTACCGGGGTATCCGCTTCGGATTTGATGGCACCACCGGCCAAACCTATCAACTGTTTTTCGCGCTGACGGGCCCAGCCCTGATTCTGTTCGCCTGCGCATTCGGGTTAGCTTCGTGGGCAGGCGGCGATGAAGATTCCGTCCAGTCTATTGGGGAGTCATTGGGGCTCGCCCTTGCTATTGGCTTGGGTGTGATCCCCTTTATCTTGATGCCTTATGCCCATGGATTATGGCGGCGCTTTTTAACCAACCACTCCCGTTTCGGTGATCTACCCTTTGCCGCGAACTTTAGCGCCAAGCAGACAGCCATGGTCTATTTTGGGGGGGGCGGTCGGATAGTGATTGG